>DATAXJ010000009.1:0-162485 GCA_036266795.1 Steroidobacteraceae bacterium
CGGCAGCGTCGGTGGGCTCACCGCGTGAAAGCCGCGATAGGCATCATCCGCGGCGGCAGGCTCCACGGCGATCACGCGAGCCGCGGGCGCGAGCGCCTTGATGACCAAGGCAATACCGCTGGCCAGACCGCCGCCGCCGACCGGACAGAGCACGCAGTCGAGCTGCGGCAGATCCTCGAGCAGCTCGAGCGCCACCGTGCCTTGCCCGGCAATGACGCGCACGTCGTCGTAGGGATGCACGAACGCCGCCCCGCTGCGTGCGACGATATCGGCGACGGCCGCCTCGCGGGCGGCGAGCGAGGGCTCGCAGAGCTGCAGCGTCGCACCGTAGCGGCGCACCAGCTCAAGCTTGGCCGCAGAGGAATTGTGCGGCATGACCACGACCGCCGGCACCCCGCGCAGCTGCGCCGCGCGCGCCACGGCCGCGCCATGGTTCCCCGAGGAGTGCGTCACCACGCCGGCTGCGAGCTCCTCGGGCGACAGGGAAAACACGGCATTGGTGGCGCCGCGCACCTTGAAGGCACCGCTCTCCTGCAGGTTCTCGCACTTAAAGTAGAGGCGCGCGCCGAACTCGCGACCCAGCGTCTCGCTCTCGAGCAATGGGGTGTGGCGCACATGCCCTGCGATGCGCGAGCGCGCTGCGCGGATGTCCTCGAGCGTGGGTAGCGCCTGCTCCAGCCCGACGCTCACGCAGCACCTCGCCTCGGGAGCGGCGCGTTCCTACAGCGGTCCGCGTAACGTCCCCGCTTCGCGACGTTCTCGGCGCGCGCAGAATGACCGCATGCCGCATCCGCAGCCCCCGCCCGGCCCCGAGGCAGACCCCAAGCCGGCTCCGCCTTACGATCCGACCCCGCCGCCAGAGCCGCGTCCACCCGACCCTCCCTGGCCAGCACCGGTTCCACCGCCCGAGGTGCCGGGCCTGCCGCCCGCGCCGTTGCCGCCGCCGCTGGTCGCCTGAGTGGCTCAGGCGCTCTGCAGTTTCTGCGCGGCGTCCTCGTAGTTGGCCACCTTCGCGAGGAAGTTGTCCACGAAGTCGGGGCGGCGATTGCGGAAATCGACGTAGTAGGCATGCTCCCAGACATCCAGCACCAGCAGCACCTTGCCATCGCCGCTCGCGACCGGTGAATCGGCGTTGGCAGTCTTGGTGATCTTGAGCTTGCCGTCCTTGGCAACGATGAGCCAGGCCCAGCCCGAGCCGAACTGCGTGGTCGCAGCGGTCTTGAAGTCGGCCTTGAATTTGTCGACGGTGCCGAAGTCGGCCACCAGACGCTTCTCGAGCGAGCCGGGGATGGCGCCCCCCTGCGGCGAGAGGGACTGCCAGAACGCGCTGTGATTCCAGTGCTGGCCGGCATTGTTGAACACCGGGGTGAGCTCGGGGTTGTTGCGCGAGAGCTTGATAAGCTCTTCGAGCGACTTGCCCTGCAGCGAGGGGTTCTTCTCCACCAGGCCGTTGAGCGCGGTGACATAGGCCTGATGATGCTTGCCATGGTGCAGCTCCAGTGTCTCCTGACACATGCCGCGCCCGGCGAGGGCGTTGGTGGAGTACGGAAGCGGGGGCAGAGTGAAGCTCATGTCGACCTCCAGCGGGTTGGGGGATTTGTGGTTGCAGCGGGTCGGGACAGCGGAACACGGCGCAGCCGCACCCCGCAGTGCGCATTTTATCGCAACGGCAGCTGCGCGACGTAGGCGCCGGGGCGCACGCCGGACAGGCCGGTCGGTGGCCCGGTGGTGGCGCGCAGCCCAGCTGCGCCATATCCTCGCATACATATCGTGTCATCCCTGGCCGACATGAGCGCTAGAAAGAGCCCCGCATCCCGCAGCAAGCCCGACACCCTGGAACTCGCCGGTAACCTCGAGCTCTCGCGCCGTGGCCACAAGTATTTGGGCGGTAACCGCATCCGTCTGCTGGAGGCCATCGAGCGACTGGGGTCCATCACGCAGGCCGCCAAGGACGTCAACCTCAGCTACAAGGCCGCATGGGATGCCGTGGACGCGATGAACAACCTCGCCGAGCAGCCGCTGCTGATCCGCGCGCCCGGCGGTCAGCACGGTGGCGGCAGCCACCTGACCGAGCACGGGCGGCAGGTGGTGCGCCTGTATCGCCTGCTCGAGTCCGGTTACCAGCGCCTGCTCGGCCAGATGCAGGCGCAGATGCATGACATCGACAGCCTCGATGAGCTGCTCAGGAGCATCACCGTGAAAACCAGCGCCCGCAACCAATACCGCGGTATCGTGCAGTCGGTCCACAAGGGCGCCGTCAACGCCGACGTGCTGCTCGAGATCGGCGATGGCCTGACGATTTTTGCGAACATCACCAACGATGCAGTCGAGGACCTGCGGCTCAAACGCGGGCGCGAAGCCACGGCGCTCATCAAGTCCAGCCTGGTGCTGCTGAGTCCTGACCCGACGCTGCGCATCAGCGCGCGCAACCGCCTGTGTGGGCCAATCGCCCAGATCCTGGGGGGCGCCGTCAACAGCGAGGTGATCCTGGAACTGCCCGGCAGCCGCCGGCTCACTGCCATCGTCACCAACGAGGCCGTCAAGGAGCTGCAGCTCGCCGTGGGCGCCACCTGCTGCGCACTGGTCAAGGCATCGCATGTCATTCTGGCGGTCAACGATTGAGGGGTGGATCCATGATCGACACAGCGCTCGGATTGGGCCGGTCAGCGTGGCGAACACGTGGTTGGGGCGCGGCGCGCAGCGCGCGCGCTACTGTGCTGGCCGGCGCGCTGCTGGCGACGCTGGCGCTGGCCACGACGCCGGCGCGCGCCGCGGTGCTGCACGTGGCGGTGGCAGCGAATTTTCTCGGCACGCTGCACCGGCTCGCCGAGCCGTATGCGCTGGCGTCGGAAAATACGCTGTCGATCAGCGCCGGCTCCAGCGGCCAGCTGCTCGCGCAGATCCGTCAGGGCGCGCCGTTCGATCTGTTCTTCTCGGCCGATATCGATCGACCGCGGCAGCTCGAGTCCCAAGGCCTCGCGGTGCCCGGCAGCGAGTTCACCTATGCGGTCGGCTCGCTGGTACTGTGGAGCCCGCACGCCGGCGTCATCAGTGACAACTCCTCGGTGTTGCAGAATGGGCAGTTCCAGCGCCTGGCCATCGCCGCTCCGGCCAGCGCGCCCTACGGAGCCGCTGCACAACAGGTGCTGACGGCGCTCGGAGTGTGGGAGCGCCTCAACCAGCAGCACAAAATCGTCGTGGGCGAGAGCATCACGCAGACGTGGCAGTTTGCGGCCTCGGGCAACGCGACGCTGGCGTTCGTGGCACTGGCGCAGGTGGTCGATGCACAGGGGCACATCAGTGGCTCATCGTGGGCGCCGCCGCAAAACCTGTACACCCCGATCGCGCAGGATGCGGTGATCCTCAAGCGCACGAAAGAGCTGTCCGCCGCGAAGAACTTCGAGCACTGGCTACGCAGCTCTCCAGAGGCGTCGCGGATTCTGCTGGCGGCGGGCTACCGCCCCGGGCAGTGAGCGCAGCATGCGCGCGGCTGCCGTGAGCGCATGAGCGCTGAGGACCTGCTGGCGCTGACGATCTCGCTGC
Source organism: Steroidobacteraceae bacterium (assembly GCA_036266795.1). Taxonomy (GTDB): domain Bacteria; phylum Pseudomonadota; class Gammaproteobacteria; order Steroidobacterales; family Steroidobacteraceae; genus FEN-1191. Next base: position 3,544 of record DATAXJ010000009.1, read on the forward strand.
GGCTGGCCGCGCTGACCACGGCACTGCTGATCCTGGTGTGCACGCCGCTGGCCTGGTGGCTCGCCACGGCACACTCGCGTTGGCGCGTGCCGGTCAATGCGCTGGTGGGCCTGCCGCTGGTGTTGCCACCCACGGTGCTGGGCTTCTACCTGCTCGTTTTCATGGGTCCGGAAGGCCCGCTGGGCCGCATGCTCGCAGCGGTGGGTCTGCCCTCCCCGGCCTTCAGTTTCTCAGGACTGGTGATCGGCTCGATGCTGTACTCGCTGCCCTTCGTCGTGCAGCCGCTGCGCGACGCCTTCGCGGGCGTTGGCAGCCGTGTGCTGGAGGTCGCCGCGACGCTGCGCGCCTCGCCGCTGGACCGCTTTGTCTCCGTGGCGCTGCCATTGGCCTCGCGAGGTTTCCTGACCGCGGCCGTGCTGGCCTTCGCACACACGCTCGGGGAGTTCGGTGTGGTGCTGATGATCGGCGGCAATATCCCGGGGCGCACACAAACCGCCTCGATCGCGATCTTCAACCATACAGAGTCGCTCGACTACTCCAGCGCCAACCACCTGTCCGCAACGCTCGTGATCATCGCCCTGGTGCTGCTGCTGGCGGTGTATGCGGGCCGGCGCGATCGGGGAGCGCAGCCATGGCGCTGGAGCTGAGCGTCTCGCTGACGCGCGGGGCGTTCGCCTTGCAGGTCGAGTGCGTGCTGCCCACGCGCGGCGTCACCGCGCTGTTCGGCCGCTCGGGCAGCGGCAAGACGACGCTACTGCGTTGCATCGCCGGTCTCGAGCGCCTGCCGGCGCGCGTCTGCTTCGACGGCGTGCCCTGGCAGGACGCTCGGCACTTCGTGCCCACGCATGAGCGCGGCGTGGGCTATGTCTTCCAGGAAGCGAGCCTGTTCCCACATCGCGACGTGCGCGGCAATCTGGAATACGGACTGCACCGACAGCCCGCGGCTTCGGGGGGCATGCAGCTCGAGGAAGCCGTGGAGCTGCTGGGCCTGACGGCGCTGCTGTCACAGCGCGCGCATGAGCTGTCGGGGGGAGAACGGCAGCGGGTGGCCATTGCGCGCGCACTGCTCGCCAATCCACGCCTGCTGCTGATGGATGAGCCGCTCTCGAGCCTGGATGAGCAGAGCAAGGCCGAGATCCTGCCGCACCTGACGCACCTGCACGAGACGCTGGCCATTCCCGTCATCTACGTGAGTCACTCCATCGGCGAGGTCATGCGGCTGGCCGATCATCTGGCGCTGCTGCAGGAAGGACGGGTGCGTGAGGTCGGACCTTTGGCCGAGCTGCTGACGCGCGCCGATCTGCCGCTCGGCGTCGGTGAGCATCGCGGCACGGTGCTCAGCGGCGTCATCGACAGCCACGAGCCGCACTACCACCTGAGCCACGTGCGCGTGAGCGCGGGCCTGCTGGCAGTCTCACAGCTGGCCTCGGCACCGGGCCGAGCCGTGCGCGTGCGCATCGATGCGCGCGACGTGAGCCTCGCGCTGCAGCGGCCCGAGGGCACCAGCATCACCAATGTGCTGCCCGCGACGCTGCTCGATCTGACGGCCGAGGCGGATCCCGCGCAGACGCTGGTGCGGCTGCGCATCGGCGAGCAACTGCTGCTCGCGCGCATCACACGCCGCTCGGCCGAGCAGCTCGCGCTCTCGCCGGGGATGGCGCTCTACGCGCAGATCAAAAGCGTCGCGCTGATGGATCCGTGAGGTCTGCGCGCCGCGCATGGGTAGGAGCCCGCTGACCCGATGAGCTGGCAGCCGCGCGCGCGGCTATGATGGCCCCTGACGACCCCGGGAGTGCGCCATGACCGCGGCAGCGGTGACGTTTCTGATCGATGTCGACAACACCCTGCTCGACAACGATGCCGTACAGTCGGATCTGCGCGAACAGCTCGCCGCCGACTTCGGCACGCAGAGCCGCGATCGCTACTGGGCTATCTTCGAGCAGCTGCGCAGCGAGCTCGGCTATGCGGACTATCTCGGTGCCCTGCAGCGCTTTCGTGTCTCGGCGGAGCAGGATCCGACCATGAACGATCCGCGCTTTCTGGGCATGTCCTCCTTCCTGATCGATTATCCCTTCGCCGAGCGGCTCTATCCGGGGGCGCTGCAGCTCATGGGGCATTTGCAGCAGTGGGGACCCACGGTGATCCTGTCGGACGGCGATGTCGTGTTCCAACCCCGCAAGGTGCAGCGTTCCGGACTGTGGGACGCGGTACAGGGGCGCGTGCTCATCTACATCCACAAGGAGCGCATGCTCGCCGATGTGCAGCGTCGCTACCCGGCAGCACGCTATGTGCTCATCGACGACAAACTGCGCATTCTCGCGGCCGTGAAAGCCGCGCTGGCGCCACGGCTCACGACGGTGTTTCCCCGCCAGGGGCATTACGCGCTCGATCCACAGCTGCTCGCGCGCTATCCGGCCGCCGCCGACCTGACGGTGGAGCACATCGGGGAGCTCTTGCAGTACGATTTTTCGGCTTCGCCACCGCGACGTATACCGTCCGCGCGGGCCCACACAGGTGATGCATGAACCAGACCCCAAACGCACCGCGCGTGCATCCACTGGCTGGCAAGAGCGCGCCCGAGGCGATGCTCGTGGACATCCCGAAGCTCATCACGTCCTACTATACGATCGTGCCCGACGGCGCGGTGAGCGCGCAGCGCGTAGCCTTCGGCACCTCGGGCCATCGCGGCAACGCATTCAAGGGCACCTTCAATGAGTGGCACGTGCTCGCGATCACGCAGGCAATCTGCGACTACCGCGCGCGCCAGGGCATTGGCGGGCCGCTGTTTCTCGGCGCCGATACGCATGCGCTGTCGGTGCCAGCCTGCACCAGCGCCCTGGAGGTGCTCGCGGCCAACGAGGTGCAGGTGATGCTCGCCGAGGGGGATGAGTACACGCCCACCCCGGTGATCTCGCACGCCATCCTGACCTACAACCGGCGACGCGAGAGCGGTCTCGCCGACGGCATCGTGGTGACCCCCTCGCACAATCCGCCCGACAACGGCGGCTTCAAGTACAACCCGACCAACGGCGGCCCGGCGGATACCGAGGTCACGAAGTGGGTCGAGGATCGTGCCAACGGCTACATTCAGGCCGGCCTCGCCGATGTGCGACGCCTGCCGTATACGCGCGCGCTGCATGCCTCGAGCACCCACCGGCACGACTATGTGTCCAGCTACGTGGATGACCTCGAAGCGGTGATCGATTTCGCGCCGATCCGCGCGGCCGGCGTGCGCATGGGCGTCGACCCGCTCGGCGGCGCCGGCACACACTACTGGGGCCGCATCGCCGAGCGCTACGGCATCAATCTGACGGTCGTCAACGAGGTCATCGATCCGACCTTCCGCTTCATGACGCTCGACTGGGACGGGCAGATCCGCATGGACCCCTCCTCCGTGTATGCGATGCAGCGGCTGCTCGGACTCGCGGGTCGCTTCGACGTGGCCTTCGGCTGCGATACCGATCACGATCGTCACGGCATCGTCACGCGCCACGGCGGACTGCTCGCGCCCAATCACTATCTCGCCGTATGCATCGACTATCTGTTTTCCCACCGGCCGGAGTGGGGCAAGAACGCGGCGGTGGGCAAGACGCTCGTCAGCAGCCGCATGATCGATCGGGTGACGGCACGGCTGGCACGACGGCTCTACGAGGTGCCCGTCGGCTTCAAGTGGTTCGTCGCGGGACTGCTGGACGGCTCGCTCGGTTTCGTCGGCGAGGAGAGTGCCGGCGCGGCGTTCCTGCGCCGCGATGGCAGCGTCTGGGTCACTGATAAGGACGGCTTCATTCCCTCGCTGCTGGCCGCGGAGATGACGGCACGTCTCGGCCATGACCCGCAGGCGCACTACGAGTCGCTGACCGCGGCACTCGGCAATCCGCTCTCCGATCGCGTGGATGCGCCCGCAACCCCCGAACAGAAGCGCGTGCTCGCGCGCCTCTCGCCGCAGCAGGTACAGTCGAGCGAACTGGCGGGGGAGAAGATCGAGCGGGTGCTGACGCGGGCGCCCGGCAACGATGCGCCGATCGGCGGACTGAAGGTGGAGGCGGCGAACGGCTGGTTCGCCGCGCGCCCCTCGGGCACGGAAGACATCTACAAGATCTATGCCGAGACCTTTCAGGATGCGGCACACCTGCAACGCATCCTGCAAGAGGCGCAGCAGATCGTCAGCGCGGCGCTGCAGACCGCGGGCTGAAGACGCGTCAGTCGCGGTTGCCCTCGCCCCACGCCTGATCGGCGCGCTTCTGCAGCTGCTCGTCGTTGAAGTCGACCAGCTTGGTCGCGATCCACCAGACGTTGCCGGTGCTGTCCACCACGGCGGCGACCCGATCGCCATAGTAGCGATTGGAGGGCAGTTGATAGGAGCTCGCACCGTGCGTCATGGCGCGCCGGTAGGTCGCGTCGACATCCGCCACGTAGACATAGAAGGTCCCGGGGCGCGTCTCGGCATGCATGGGCATCGGTGCGTCGACCTGCGGGGCCCCGACCATCAGCACCGAATCGCCGATGCGGACCTCGGTGTGCGCAATCTGTCCGTCCGGCTGGCGGATCTGCTCGCTGAGCACGCCATCAAAGGTCGCGGTAAGAAACTCCAACAGCGCCGGCACGTTGTTCACCACGATGTAGGGATTCACGGTGTTGTGCCGACGCGCGGAAGTGCTGAGCGTGGTGACGGTGACCGAGACGGCGCCGACCAGGGCAGTTTCGGGGTTGCCGGGCTGTCTGTTCATGGAGGATGACCTCGGCGGTATTGGAGCCGCTGTTGAGACGCTAGTAGCCGATATCGCGACCGGGGCGGGCTGTAGGACAAGTGCGCATTGGCCGGTCAGTGAACCTCAGCCGGGCAGAACCAGGGCGGGATCAGGGCAGGACTAGGGTAGCACTTGCCGCAAAAAGGCCGCGATCGCGGCCACCTCTTCGCGGCAGACGGCGTGAGCCATTGCATAACTGTGCCATTCGACCCGATAGCCAGCCGCCTCGAGCGCCGTGCGTGTCGCCTCGCCATGGGCCGGGTCGACGATCGAGTCGTACTCGCCATGGGCAAGGAGGATGGGCGTGGCCTCGTTGGCCAAATGGCGCTCGGAGGAGAGCGTTTCGGCCATCGGCAGGTAGCAGGACAGGCCAACGATGCCGGCGAGGCGCTCCGGATAGCGCAAAGCGCTGTACAGCGCCATTGCGCCACCCTGGGAGAAACCGGCCAGAACGATGCGGCTGGCGCCGATACCCTGCGACTGCTGGGCTCGGATCAGCCCCTGCACGCGCGTCTCGGAGGTGCGCAGTCCGACCTCGTCCTGCTCAGCTCCGCGATGCAAGCCGAGCAGGTCGTACCAGGCACGCATCGGCAGGCCACCGTTGAGCGTGACCGGGCGAACCGGTGCGTGCGGAAAGATGAAACGCAGTGCGCGCTCGCCGCGTGCCACGAGATCGGGCACGATCGGCTCGAAGTCGTGACCGTCGGCGCCGAGGCCGTGCAGCCAGATGACGGCGGCGCTTGGCGAGGAGCCGGTGTCGATCTGAACAGGCGACTGTATCGCAGAGGTCGAAGTCGTCTGCGTCATGGGCGAGGAGCATATCGATAGCGGCCCGCCCCAACAACGCGCTTTCGTACAATCCGCCCATGACCAACGCCGTGCTCGCTCGCTTTTATCGGCTGCTGCTCGCTGAGTGCGGCCAGCATGTGTTCAATCCCTGGACGCGACGCGACGAGGCCAACGACGGCACGCTCAATGAGCCGGCGGCGCGGCTCCAGCGGCTGCGGGCACATCTGGATGTCGCCGCGCGGCGCATTCTGATTGGCGAGGCGTCGGGGTATCAGGGATGTCACGTCAGCGGCATTCCGTTTACCAGCGAGCGGGTGATTCTCGCGGGCGAGGTACCGCGCGTGCGGGCGCAGGGAACGCGGCTGTCGCTGCGCCACATTCCCTGGAGCGAGCCCTCCGCGACTACGGTATGGGGCACACTGCATACGCTGGGGATCGCCGACACGACGGTGCTGTGGAATGCCTTCCCGTGGCATCCGCACGAACCGGGGCGACTACAGTCCAATCGCACACCGACGCGCACCGAGCAGACCGAGGGGCTCACGGCGCTCGCGGCGCTGCTCGCGGCTTTTCCACAGGCGGAGCTGTTCGCCGTCGGGCGCCATGCGCAGCTGGCACTGGAGCAGCTGGGACGGACCGCGACACCACTCCGACACCCGTCGATGGGTGGGGCGCGGCGGTTCTGTGAGGGGCTGCGGGTCGCGGTCGAGAGTTCTCAGACGCGTCGCGCTTGAGCGCGGCGTGCTTCGGGCAGTGCCACGGAGAACTCGAGCACCTCGTGACCGCTTTCCCGGCCGAAATTCACCTGCACGGCGGCCGGATCGACGTTGACGTATTTGATGATGACGTCGAGCAGCTCCCGCCGCAGCAGCGGCAGGTAGTCGGGGGTGCCGCTGCCGCGTGCACTGCGCTCCTGGGCGACGATGATGCGCAGGCGCTCTTTGGCGACGTTGGCGGTACGCGGGGGTTTGCGAAAGAGATCGAGCAGTCCCATGTCAACGCCCAAACAATCGGGCCAGGAAGCCCTTCTTTGGCTCCTCGATGAAGCGGAACGGGACGTCCTCGCCCAGCAGCCGCGCCACTGCATCTTCGTAGGCACGAGCCGCATCGCTGTTGTCATTGAGAATCACCGGCACGCCGGCATTGGAGGCCTGCAGCACATCGGGTGATTCGGGCACCACGCCCACCACGTCGAGCCCGAGGATGTCCTTGACGTCGTCGATGCTCATCATCTCGCCGCTGGCGACACGGCGCGGACTGTAGCGCGTCAGCAGCAGATGCTCCTTGACCCCGCCATTGCCCTGCTCGGCGCGCTGCGTGCGGCTGGCGAGCAATCCCAGGATGCGATCCGAATCGCGCACCGAGGAGACTTCGGGATTGACCACCACGACGGCTCGATCGGCGAAGTACATCGCCAAATGCGCGCCCTTCTCGATGCCAGCCGGCGAGTCGCAAATGATGTAGTCGAACCCTTCGGCGGCGAGTTCGCCGAGGACGCGCTTGACGCCGTCGGAAGTCAGGGCGTCCTTGTCGCGGGTCTGCGAGGCAGCGAGCACAAACAGCGTCTCGATGCGTTTGTCCTTGATGAGCGCCTGCTTGAGGTGGCAGTCGCCCTGGATGACGTTCACGAAGTCGTACACGACCCGCCGCTCGCATCCCATGATGAGGTCCAAGTTGCGCAGGCCGATGTCGAAGTCGATGACGGCCACGCGCTTGCCGCGCTGGGCGAGCCCGACGGCGATACTCGCCGATGTGGTCGTCTTGCCCACGCCCCCCTTTCCGGAAGTAACCACGATGGTCTCGGCCAATGCTCGGGTCTCCTTGTGCTGTGAGCTGTGCGGGCCCTGGGCAGCCTCGCCGCTCGCCGCTGTCAGCTCAGCCGATGCGGGCAAGACGCAGATCCTCGCCGTTGAGCCAGGCCTGGACGGGTTTGCCGGCCAGCTCGGACGGAATGGTCTCGAAGACGCGGAAGATGCCGGCAATCGAGATCAGCTCGGCGTAGAACTCCTGGCAGAAGATGCGTGCGGAGGTCTCCCCGTGCGCCCCGGCCATGGCCCGCCCGCGCAGCGAGCCGTAAACGTGCAGGCAGCCGTCGGCCATGACTTCGGCCCCCGCGCCTACCGCGGACGTGACGATGAGGTCGCGGTTGCGTCCGTAGACGCGCTGTCCGGAGCGCACCGGCTGCTGATGGATCTGAGCAGGCACGTGCCCCTCGGGCGACGAGGCGGATGCGGGTGCTGGCGTTGGCGTTGGCGCTTCAACCGGTTGCACGACCGGCACGGGACGAGTGGGCGTGCGATAGCTCGACAGGATCGGCAGATTCAGCGCCATGGACAGGCCACCGACCGCGTCAGGCTCGCCTGCCAGACCCACGGCGAGCATGCCGGCGCGTCGCAAAGCATCGACCACGCTCTGCACTTCGGGAACGGTCGCCGGCGTCTCGAGGGAGGAGAGCTCCAGGCACACGGCCGTGCGGCGAAAAAAATGCGGGGCGGCCGCGACGCGTCCGGTCAGATCATCGAGCAGCTTGCCAGGATCGGTGGTGCGCACGCGCACGTGCACCAGTCCGACCTGGCCATAGCGGATGTCGACCACGCTCGACTCAGCTTCGGTCGTGGGGGCACCCACGAGCCCGCGCGCTTTGGATGCGTCGGGCTGACCGCCGCGAGTGGGCCCCACATTCATTTCCAAAAAAAATCCTCACGCCCCTGTCGGCTCTGGAGCCGCAGATGGCTTCGAAGCGAGCGGAAAGATGCGCAGTGTACCGGTAACTCGCGCCGACTCAACGCCCACGCGCGCCGAGAGCGCCTCTGGCGCCGGAAAGCGACGCCGCGGGGACAGGTGGACTAGCGGGAGCGGCGCGGGGAAGCCGTGTAGCCGTCTGTCAGCGTGCCAAGGAAGGCAATCATGTCGTCGATCTCGGCCGCGGAAAGCGCAGGGGGATCGCCGCGGTGACGATCGAACGGCGCGTCGGTGGTATCGACATTGGCGCGATCGGCGGGCGGCAGATCGTCGTAGAGGATCACGCGGCCGGCAGTGTCATGCGCATAAAACCGCTCGGGTTGCAGATCACGATTCACGTACCAGTCGAGTACGGTGCGCAGCGAATGGAACACCCCGTTGTGGAAGAACACGCGGCGCGTCGCGACGTTACGCAGGGTTGGCGTCAGGAACATACCGCAGTAGCGACGCTCGCTGACCATATCGGTGCGAAACGGGCCGCACAGACCCAGATCGAAGAATTTCGCGTCGTGATTGGCCGGTATGGCGGCATTGCGAGGTACGCCGAGCGCCTCGTACTGATAGTCGGTGAACAACGGCGGCAGCCCGTCGCTCGTGGGCTGGTCGAGGTGGCAGGCCGCGCAGTTGCCGCGCGCCGGATCATTGAAAGCCTGGTAGCCGCGCAGCTCCGCGGGCGTGAAGCGCGCGCGCCCCGCGAGCCAGGCGTCGAACTTGCTCGTGAAGGGGTGAAAGTCGGGACTCTCGATCTGGTAGCGGGCGATCGCGAACATCGCCTCATCGAGCGCGAGGCGCGGCGAGCGGAACAGCGTCGGGCCGAACAACGCCCGCAAATCATCGCCGTACACGCTCTGCAGCCGCTGCAGCACCGCTTGTGGGCTGGCGCCCATCTCGATGGGATTGAACAGCGGGCCATCGGCCTGCTGTTGCAGAGTGTTGGCGCGCCCATCCCAGAACAGGCCGCCCTGGGGTACGAGGTTGGCCGCGGCGGCCTGTGTATCGAGCGCGCTTTTGAGCGCACGCGGCGCACCGAGCGAGCGCTGCGCCTGCTGCGCGAGCGCGGGGGCGCTGTCGTTGTCGGCCGTGGTGTCCGGACCGATCGTGAAAGCAGGTTGACGGTACAGGTAGCGTAGCGAGGGCACGGCGCGATAACCGCTGGCGCGCCCCGCAGCCCCTCCCAACACCACCGCGGCTGCACCCGGCGGCCCGTAGGCGCGCGCAGGGTCGTGACAGCTCGCACACGAAAATCGCCCCGAGCCGGACAAATGCCGATCGTGAAACAGCCGCTCGCCGAGCTGCGCCATCACCGACAACGGCTGCGCGGCTGGCAGGCGCAGCGAGTACGGATGAGGATTGAGCGCCGTGGGCACGGCAGCCGCGGGAGTCGCGGCGGCCGCGGAGGCAGCGGCGGGGGCGGGGGCGGGGCCGGCCGTCGCCGGCAGCGCGGGCGTCCCGACGAACATCAAGCTCGCCAAGACGCCCGCACCAGAGCGAGCAAATCTCACGGCACGCGAGCGCTCAGCACGAACGGAAAGGGATGATCGATCGGTTCGCCCGTCTGTGCGTCAAGGAACAACGGTGGGTTCAGGAACGGCGTGCGAAAGTCGAACAGATCCAGCAGGCTGCCGGCGCTCGCATCGAAAGAGCCGCCGCCGAGCCGCTTACCCTGCAGCCAGTTGTCCTCGATGAAGCGCACCACCGAGGCCTGTGTGATGTACTGGTGCGAGACATAGTTGGGCTTGGCATACGGGGAGATCAAGATGAACGGCAGGCGCGGCCCCGGGCCGCAGCGGCCATTGATCGGTAGGCCGAGCAGGCCGGAGGGCGCGGTCCCCGTGCCGCACACCTCGTTGCCGTTGAGCTGATCGGCGCTCGAGTAGGAAGCGCTCGTTGGGCTGAAGTACTGATGATCGTACCAGCCGTCCGAGTCGTCATAATTGATAATGACCGCGGTCTCGCGCCAATCCGGGCGCTGTTCGAGGAAATTCACCAGCTGTACGACGAAGGCCTGCTCATCGAGCGGATCGGAGTAGCCGGCGTGGCCGTCCTGATAGGCGGGCGCCTTGATGTACGCCACTGCCGGGAAATTGCCCTGCTCGACCGCCGTATAGAAGTCGTTGACGTCGTACTCGTGATTGGCCGGGTCGAGCGCGCCATTGGCATCGTAGGTGTGGCCGATCGCCGCCGGCGAGGCGGGACGGGCATGGGTGGGATTGGCGGTGGAGGTGTAGTACTGGAACCAGGCGTGGTGCGGCACATAGTCTGCGGTGGTACCGGTGATGGTCGAGGTGCTGCTGCGTGCACAGCTCGTGGTGCCATTGGCATTGGTCAGCTCCAGGTTGAAGCCCCCCATGAAAGAGCCCCAGGAGATCCCCTTGGCATTGAGCAGATCACCGATATTGTTGCCGAGCATGCGCATCTGCGTGGAGCTCGAGCAGGCATCGAAGGCCGGATCCTCATCGCCGATGTCCGTGTAGCCACCCTGCCCATCGTCGACGAAGGCCGCGGTCTTGCTGCCCGCCACCGCCTCGTAGCCGTTGGTCTGCCCCGACACGACCTCGAGCGCACCGGGCGTGGATGGGCCGAAAGCGGCGCCATAGGCGTTATCGCTCATGGCAAAGTGCTGGACATAATTCCACAGCGCGGTCACGGTATTGCCATCGTAGTAGCCCATGACCTGACCGGTGGTGCCGAAGGCGCCCGCGCCACCGGTGGTGGCGGTGCCGGTGTACTTCGGGAACAGATCCATCTTGCCGTCGTCGAACGCCTGCTGCTCGGGGGTGTAGCTATGATTCTGATCGGCGGTGGCAGCCTGGGTGCGATCGAGCCGGAACGGGTTGGCCGCACCCGCCCCGTTGGCGGTATTCAGATTCGGGTTGTTCGTCAGCAGCTTGTCCTGTTCGAGATTGTCGACCCACGGCGTGAACGGCGCCGCATAGAACTTCGGCTCACCCATCGGGTTGGTGGCGTGCGGATAGGTGGCGAAGTAGTGATCGAAGGAGATATTCTCCTGATAGATGACCACCAGGTGCTTGATCGGCGTGGTCGTCTGCGGCGGTTGCGGTCCCCTGAAATCAAAGGCATAGACCGGAGCGGCGAGGTTCGCCGTCATGGCTGCAAGGCCTACGAAGGCCGGCCACTTACGCAACATCGTCATGGTTGGCTCCCCAAGGTGGTTAAAAGCGAATCCGCATGGGGCGCGCCATGATCGAGACCGGCGGCGCCAAACGGTCGCGGCACTGTAGACGGGGGGAGTTGAAGATTGCGTTGCAGCCTTGTGTCAGTTGTTTGACAGGACGCGGACCGCGGCGCGCGACTAGGATAGCGGCATGCAGGTAGAACAGGTCATCAGTCCCCCGCCACACGATCTGGGCGAGGGCTTCGTCGTACATCGCGCACTGCCGGCGCCGCAGCGGCGCACGCTCGGACCATTCGTGTTCTTCGACGCCATGGGACCGGTGAGCTTTGCCCCCGGACGCGGCCTGGACGTGCGAGCGCATCCGCACATCGGGCTGGCGACGGTAACGTATCTGTTCGACGGAGAGGTGCTGCACCGGGACAGTCTCGGCAATGCGCAGGTCATTCGTCCCGGTGAGGTCAACTGGATGATCGCCGGCCGCGGCATCGTGCACTCCGAGCGCACTCCGCCGGCACTGCGCAGCGCTCGCTCGAGCCTGGCGGGATTGCAGCTGTGGGTCGCGCTGCCTCGCGCGGAAGAGCAGATGCCCCCGGCGTTCTCTCACCACGACAGCGCTGCGCTGCCGGTGCTGCAGCATGACGGGGTTCGCCTGCAGCTCATCGCCGGCACGCTGGCAGGGGCGCGCTCGCCGGTGCCGGTACTCTCCGCGATGTTCTATGCCGATGCGCAGCTCGCGCCGGGCGCGGTGCTCGAGCTGGAGGCCGAGCATGCCGAGCGCGGATTTTTTGTCAGTAACGGCGAGCTGCAGGTCGAGGGACGCACGTTCGGTGCAGGTCCCTTGGTCGTGCTGCGCGCGGGCGGCGCGGTGCGCCTGACGGCAGGTGCGGCGGGCGCACGCGTGCTGCTGCTCGGCGGCGCTGCGCTCGACGGGCATCGCACCGTGTGGTGGAACTTCGTCTCGAGCTCGCGCGAGCGCGTGCAGCGCGCCGCCGAGGACTGGAGGGCCGGGCGATTTGCGCCGGTGCCGCAGGAAAGCGATTTCATTCCACTGCCCGACACGCCGCTTCCCGCGATGCGGGCGGAAAGCGCGGCGCCGCAGCCGCCGGCGAGCTGAGTGGCGAACTGGCGCCCTGGGCGCACTGGGCCTATCCTTAGCGTCCCGCGGTCCCCCTCCGCGACCCATCCCGGACATCACCTCTGCCAATGACGCTGCTGCGCTGGCTCTTGCCCTGGGACTTTTCAGTCACGGTGCTGACCTGCTGCCTGGGATTCGTGCTGCTGTACGCACGCGGCGTGTATCTCACCAGGCGGCGCGATGCAGCAACGCCGGCTCGCTGGCGACAGGCTGTGTTCTACATCGGCATGGTGCTGATCTACATTCCGTTGCAGACGCGCTACGACTATTACGCGCAGCACATGTTCTGGATGCATCGCATGCAGCACTTTCTGCTGCACGACTTTGCCTCGCTGCTGGTGGCGCTGACGTTTCCGTGGCCAATGCTCGGGGCCGGACTGCCCGCAAGCTGGCATGCGCAGCTGCAACGCGTATGGCAGTGGGCACCGGTGCGGGCGCTGTACGCGATCGTGACGCAACCACTGATTGCTTTCACGCTGTTCGTCGGGCTGATCTATCTGTGGTTGTGGCCGAGCGTGCACTTTCGCGCCATGTTGAGCCTGCGCGAATACAAGTGCATGAACTGGAGCGTGGCCGTCGACGGGCTGCTGTTCTGGTCCCTGATCCTGGATCCGCGTGCCAAGGCCGAAGGCGCAGCGATGCACCTGGGTCCGCGCATCTTCCTCGCGCTGCTGACCATGGTGCCCGAGACCATCATCGGCGCCTATCTGTCGCTGCACCAGGGAATCGTCTACACGGTCTATGCCGTCTGTGGCCGGCTGTGGCCGGTCGACGCAGTGACCGATCAGCAGCTCGGTGGCCTCATCGTGTGGATTCCGGCGAGCATGATGTGCAGCTTCGCGGCGCTCATCGTGCTGCGCCGCTGGATGCACTACGACGAGCGTGTACGCAATCCGAGAAGCATGGTGCCGGCCACCCGAGCGACGGTCGCCTTGCCGGCAGTCACATTGGCGGCAGCGATGCAGCTGCCGGCGCTTGCGGGGGAACCGTGACAACGAAGGCACCTGTAAGACTGCTGGCGATGCTGCTGCTCGCCTGCGCGGCGGCCGGGGTCGCTGGTTGCAGCGGCTCGCACGCCAGGACGGGTGCCTATCATGCTGCGGACATCAGCGGGTTCATGCCTGAGCTATCCTTCAATCTGACCGGCCCGGGCGGGCAGCCAATCACCGCGCAGTTCGTGCGCGGCAAGACGACCATTCTCTACTTCGGCTACACCAACTGCCCCGATGAGTGCCCCACTACACTGGCGCGAGTGTCGGCCGCCCTGGGCATGCTCGGGCCGGCGGCCGATCAGGTGCGCGTGCTGTTCGTGTCCGTCGATCCGCAGCGCGATACCCCGTCGGCGCTTGCGCGCTACGCGCATTATTTCGCACCCCAGGTCGTGGGTGCGAGCGGGACGGATGCCGAGCTCACGGCGCTGACCAAGCGCTATCGCGTCGCCTATCGGCGCGATCCGCCGGATAAACAGGGCAACTACGACGTCTATCACAGCAACGCGGTGTTCGTGTTCGACGTCAACGGGCGGGCGCGGCTGCTCGTGCCGGATAGCGAGACCCCGACGCAACTCGCCGAGGATCTCTCGACACTATCGGCAGGCTGAGGGGCGAGCTCATGGCGAGGTCCTACGGCGCGCAGTCGACCACCGGTGAGGCGCGCGAGGGTGCGGACCTCGTGGGAAAGCTCGGTGTCTGGTCCAATATCGACAGCTTCTCGGCGACGCAGGCACAGGCGTTCGCACAGCGCGTGGAACGCTGGGGCTACGGTACCTTCTGGGCGCCGGAGGGGCTCGGACGTGAGGTGTTCTCGGCGGCAGCGTGGCTGCTGGCCGGCACCAACCGACTGACAGTCGCCAGCGGCATCGCCAATATCTATGCACGCGACCCGGTCTCGGCCGCGGCGGCGCAGAAGGGCCTCAACGAACAGTCCGGCGGGCGCTTCCTGTTGGGGCTCGGGGTCTCACACATTCCGCTCGTGCAGGACGTGCGTCGCCACGTCTACGGCAAGCCCGTTGAGACGATGCGCGCTTATCTGACGGCCCTGCAGGCCGCGCCGTACCGCGCCGTGGCTCCAGACTCCACGCCGCGCACGGTGATCGCGGCGCTGGGACCGAAAATGCTGGCGCTGGCGGGCGAGCTGGCCGATGGGGCACATCCCTACAATGTGCCGCCCGAGCACACGGCACAGGCGCGCGACATTCTCGGCAGGAACAAACTGCTGTGTGTCGAGCAGGCGCTCATTCTCGAGAGCGATGCACGCGAGGCGCGTGCCCGCGCGCGACAGTTCCTGTCCTTCTATCTGCGTCTTCCCAACTACGCCAACAACTGGAAGCGTCTGGGCTTCACGGATACGGATCTCGCCGGCGACGGCTCTGACCGGCTCATCGATGCCACCATCGCGTGGGGCGACGAACGCGCCATTCGCGCGCGCTTGGACGCGCACTGGCAGGCCGGCGCCGATCACGTCTGCGTGCAGGCGCTCGGCACGGGCGGGATGCCCGACGAGCAACTGCTCGAACTGCTGGCGCCGGGACGTGCATGACTGCGCGCGCAGCCCCCAACGCCGGCCGCGCCTCTGGGCCTACGGGTACCCTGTGTGCGCTGGTGGCGATCAAGTCACGCGCGCAGTGCAAATCCCGCCTCGCCCATGCGCTCAGCACCCCTGCCCGCCTGGCGCTGGTGCGGGCGATGCTTGCAACTGTGCTCGATGCGGTCAGCGAGGCACGCTGTGTGCAGGACGTGCTGGTCATCAGTCCCGAGCGGGAGGGGGTGCCGTCCGGCATGCGGGTCTTGGCCGACAGCGGACAATCACTGAATGCAGCGCTGAGCTACGCGCACGCGCAGCTGCAGGCCCTCGGCCACGCCGAGGCGCTCATCCTGCCGGCCGACCTGCCACATCTGACGGGGCAGGAGATCGACGCGTTCGTGCAGGCGGGTCGCGCGCGGGGCTTTGCAATCGCTCCGGATCACGCGCATCGCGGCACCAATGCCCTGTTCATGACAGCGCGCACGCCTTTTACGTTCCGCTTTGGCGCCGACAGCCTGCGGCTGCATCTCGAGGAGGCCTGCGCGCGCGGTTTCACGCCAGCCGTGGTCGAGCTGCCGGGACTGGCCCTCGACGTCGATGAGCCGGTCGATCTGCAGGCGCTCGCCGGTCGGTACAGAGAGAATCTCCACGAGGAGGCTGCATGGCAGACACCGGCAAGACTCTGAGCACACTGCTAAACGCGACACGCAGTGGGCGGCGCATCGAGGCGGGTGAAGCGCTCGCGCTGCTGCCCGAGGCATCGCCCGAGGCGCTCATGCCGATCGCCGAGGCGCTCACGCTCGAGGGCTTCGGGACACCGATCAGCTATTCGCGCAAGGTGTTCATCCCGCTCACGCAGCTTTGCAGGGATGTGTGTCACTACTGCACCTTCGCCAAGGCACCGCGGCGGATCGCGAGTGCCTATCTGTCGGCGGACGAAGTGCTGGCCATTGCGCGTGCGGGCGCGGCGCTCGACTGCAAAGAGGCATTATTCACGCTCGGGGACAAGCCCGAGGCGCGCTACGCCGCGGCGCGTACCGCGCTGGCAGAGCTCGGCGCGGCGAGCACGCTGGAATACCTGCAGCGCATGGCGCGGCTGGTGCTCGAGCAGAGCGGCCTGCTGCCGCATCTGAATCCGGGCGTCATGAGCCGCGAGGAGCTGCAGCAACTCAGACCCGTGAGCGCCTCGATGGGGCTGATGCTCGAGAGCGCCGCGGAGCGACTCTGCGAGCGTGGCGGTCCACACTTCGGCTCGCCTGACAAGCGACCCGCGCTGCGCCTGGCGACGCTGCGCGCGGCCGGCGAGCTGGCAATCCCCGTGACCAGTGGGCTGCTGATCGGCATCGGCGAGACGCGCGCCGAGCGATTGGAGTCGTTGCTGGCACTGCGCGAGCTGCACGACGCGCACGGGCATGTGCAGGAAATCATCATCCAGAACTTCAAGCCCAAGCCCGGCACGAAAATGGCGCGCGCGCCCGAGGCGCCGCTCGCCGAGGAGCTCTGGAGCATCGCCGCCGCACGGCTGCTCTTCGGGCCGACGATGTCGATTCAGGCCCCGCCGAACCTGCAGCCGGAGGGGCTGGCAAGTCTGGTGCGCGCCGGCATCAACGACTGGGGAGGCGTCTCGCCGGTGACGCCCGATCACGTCAATCCCGAGGCTCCCTGGCCGCAGCTGCAGGAGCTCTCGCGTGCCAGCCGTGCGGCAGGTCGCGAGCTCGTCGAGCGCCTGGCACTCGTGCCGCGCTACGCGGCGCAGGCGCAGCGCTGGACGCATGCTGACATCACATCGCGCGTGCGCCGGTTGTGCGACAGCCGCGGCTTTGCGCGACCGGACCGCTGGTTCGCGGGCGCGGGCAGCGAGCTGCCAACGCAGGCCGAGCGCTGGGGGCAGCGGCACGCCGTGGGCGCAGTGGGCGCACGAATCGCATCCATCCTCGCTGCGGCCCGGGCCGGGGCGACGCTCGCGGAGGGCGACATCGTGCGGCTGTTCGCAGCGGAAGGCGCGGAGCTCGAGGCGGTAATCGAGGCGGCTGATGACCTGCGGCGTGAGGCGGCCGGCGAGACTGTCACGTATGTGGTGAACCGGAACATCAACTACACCAACATCTGCCTCTATCACTGCGGGTTCTGTGCGTTCTCCAAGGGGCGCGGCAGCAGAGATCTGCGCGGACCCGCCTACAATCTGGACCTCGAAGAGATCGCGCGGCGCACCAGCGAGGCGGCTGACGCCGGGGCGACGGAGGTGTGTCTGCAGGGTGGCATCCATCCGAGCTACACCGGCCAGACCTACCTTTCGATCGTGCGCGCCGTGCGCGAGGCCGTGCCGTGGATGCACGTACACGCGTTCTCTGCGCTCGAGATCCAGCACGGCGCGACCACGCTCGGACTTTCCCTGGCGCGTTATTTGGAACAGCTGCGCGACGCGGGCCTCTCGACGCTGCCGGGCACGGCGGCTGAGATTCTCGATGACGAGATCCGCGCCATCATCTGTCCCGACAAGCTGACGACCGACCAGTGGCTGCAGATCGTCGGCACCGCCCATGCAGTAGGACTGCGCTCGACCGCCACGATCATGTTCGGCCATGTGGAATCCGCCGCCCACTGGGCACGCCATCTGCTGCGCGTGCGTGCCTTGCAGGCGCGCACCGGGGGCTTCACGGAGTTCGTGCCACTGGGCTTCGTGCACATGGAGGCGCCGCTGTGGCGACGCGGCGCGACGCGCTCGGGCCCGACGTTCCGCGAAGCGGTGCTGATGCACGCCGTTGCACGCCTCGCGCTGCATCCGCTGATTGCGCACATCCAGACTTCGTGGGTCAAGATGGGCGCGCGCGGCGCGGCGGTGTGTCTGAGGGCGGGGGCGAACGATCTGGGCGGCACGCTCATGAACGAGTCGATCACGCGCGCGGCCGGCGGCGTGCACGGTCAGCTGATGGATGCAGCGCAGCTGCAAGGGCTGGCTGCGGCGCTCGGCCGACCTGCGCGCCAGCGCACGACACTGTATGGGCAGCCGGGCAGTGCGCCGGTTTCGCTGGCGACGTCGCTGACGGCGACGGCGTAGCGTGCTGCGACTCGGCTACAAGGCTTCCGCGGAGCAGTTCGGCCCGAACGAACTACTGCAGTTTGCGACGCTTGCCGAACAGGCCGGGTTCGACTCGGTGTTCATCAGTGATCACTTTCAGCCCTGGCGACATACCGGCGGGCATGCGCCTCATTCGATCGCCTGGCTGGGGGCGCTCGGCGCGCGCACCGCGCGCATCCTGATGGGCACGAGCGTGCTGACGCCGACGTTTCGCTATCAGCCATCGGTGATCGCGCAGGCATTTGCGACGCTTGGGGTGCTGTATCCGGGGCGGATCATTCTCGGCGTGGGCACCGGCGAGTCGCTGAACGAGACTCCGGCGGTCGGCATGAGCTGGCCGGCGCCTGCCGAGCGCACGGCGCGCTTGAAGGAAGCACTGGCACTGATCCGCGAGCTATGGGGCGGCGAGCGCGTCAGCTGGCGCGGTCAGTACTACCGCACCGAGAAGGCAACGGTTTATGACCGGCCTGCAATCCCGGTGCCGATCTACGTCGCTGGCGCGGGCCCGGTGATGGCGAAATATGCTGGACAGAGCGCACAGGGGTTCATCTGCACGAGTGGCAAGGGCATGGAGTTGTATCGCGACACGCTACTGCCGAATCTCGCGGCAGGCGCGGCCACCGCAGCGCGCGGCGCGAGCGACGTGGACACAATGATCGAGATGAAGGTGTCGTTCGATACCGATCACGAACGCGCCATGCGCGATACGCGTCACTGGGCGGCGCTGGCGCTGTCTGGCGATGAGAAGGTTACGACGCAGGATCCGATCGAGATGGAGCGGCTCGCGGATCGTCTGCCCGCGGAGCGTACGGCGAGCCGCTGGATCGTCTCCAGCGATGCGGACGAGCACGTCGAGCGCATCCGCCCCTACGTGGAACTGGGGTTCCGCCATCTGGTATTCCATGCGCCAGGCCCCGATCAGGTGCGCTTTCTGACGCTGTACGCCGAGCAGGTGCTGCCGCGCTTGCGTGCAGCCTTCGACAAAGCTTGAGCGGATGAGCACCGATCCAGCGCCAGACTCGCGCGCGCTGCACAGCCCACAGAACGCGCAGCGCGCAGCGGCACCGCCGCAGCTGCGCCTGATCGCATTGCCGGACTTCCCAGTGGTGCAGGTAGACGATGATCTGGCAGCGCTGACGATGGCCGCACTGTCGCGCGCGGGCCTCGACCTGCACAGCGACGACGTGTTGGTGTACGCACAGAAAATCGTCTCGAAGGCCGAAGGACGGCGGGTCGCGCTCTGCTCCGTCAGCCCGGGCGCGCGAGCGCTGCAGCTCGCACAGGTGGTGCAGAAGGACGCGCGGCTCGTGGAACTGGTGCTGCGCGAGGCGCGGCGCGTGGTGCGTGCGGCGAAGGACGTGCTCATCGTCGAGGATCGACGCGGGCTCGTCATGGCGAACGCGGGCATCGATCAGTCGAACGTCGCCGACGCCGACGCTGCGGCGGGGGAACAGGCGCTGCTGCTGCCGGAGGATCCGGATGCCAGCGCGGCGCGGCTGGCGGCGCGGCTTGGCGAGCTCGCGGGCTTGGCCGCAGCGCCGGCAGTCATCATCAGCGACAGCTTCGGTCGGCCCTGGCGGCTCGGCACGGTGGGCGTCGCGATCGGTTGTGCCGGGCTTGCGTCACTGCTGGATCTGCGCGGGCAGCAGGATCTGTTCGGCCGCGCGCTGCGTGTGACGGTAGTCGGCCATGCCGATGAGCTCGCCGCAGCCGCTTCCCTGGTCATGGGGCAGGCCGATGAGGGACGACCGGTCGTGCTGGTGCGCGGACTCGGGGCGCTGCAGGGCGTGGCGACACGAACGGCTTCGGGCAGCGAGCGGCACCGCCCGGCCAGTGCGCTGATCCGGCCGGCGGGCGAGGATCTGTTCCGGTGAGCGGCGGCGCGTCACGCGCCGCCGCTCCACGCCGCGTCCTGGCGCTGTGCGGCGGCGTGGGCGGCGCGAAGCTCGCGCACGGACTGGCCACGGCGCTCGCGCCTGGGGAATTGTGCGTCGTAGTGAATACCGGGGACGATTTCCGTCACCTCGGACTGTACGTCGCGCCGGACCTGGACTCGGTGATGTACGCGCTCGCGGGCCTGTCGGATCCGGTGCGCGGCTGGGGCCGGCGCGAGGAGACCTGGACGTTCATGGCGGCGCTGCGCTCACTCGGCGCAGAGGATTGGTTTCAGCTGGGCGATGCCGATCTGGCGGTGCACGTGGAGCGCACCTGGCGCCTCGCTGCCGGCGCGACGCTGAGCGAGGTCACGGCGCATTTATGTGAGCGATTGGGCATCGACGTGCGCGTGCTGCCGATGAGCGATGATCCAGTGCACACGCGCGTACGCACGGATGACGGTTGGCTCGATTTCCAGCAATACTTCGTGCAGCACCAGTGCCGGCCGATGGTGCGGGAGTTTCACTTCGAGGGGGCCGAGCGAGCTCACCCGCACCCACAAGTCCTGGCGGCGCTCACCGATGCGACGCTGCGCGCCGTCGTCATCTGTCCGTCGAATCCGTTCGTGAGCATCGAGCCCATTCTGGCGGTGCCGGGAATGCGCGAGGCGCTGCAGCGCTCGGCGGCGCCGATCGTGGCGGTGACACCGATCATCGGCGGCCGCGCGGTGAAGGGGCCGGCCGCGAAGATGCTGGCGGAGCTGGGACTGCCGGTCAACGGCCTGGGCGTCGCGCAACGCTATACGGGGCTCGTCGATACGTTCCTGCTCGATGAGTCGGATTCGCTGCCCGAGGGCAGGCAGTCCGCGGATGCGCAGCCCATGCGCTTTGATCGCACGGCGACACTGATGGTCACACCCGAGGATCGGCTGCGGCTGGCACACGAGGTACTCCGCATCGCGGACGAGCTACCACGCGGCACGAGCCGGGCGTAGTGTATGCAGCCCGCCTCCGGCGTCGCTTGCATCCCCTGGAGTTGACCATGGCAGACACCACGCTTCCGAAGGAGCTACCGTCCTGGATTCAGGACCATGTCAATCGCTACCTCTCCACGAACGGCGAAGACGGCTATTGGTGGGATTCGACCATCGGCGGCGGCAAGGGGCAGGTGCCGACGCTGCTGCTGACCACGACGGGCCGCAAGTCCGGTCGTTCGCTCACGCTGCCACTGATCTTCGGGCGCGCGGGCGCCGACTATGTCGTAATCGCCTCCAAGGCCGGCGCCCCGAATCATCCCGCGTGGTACTTGAATCTCGACGCGCAGCCCGAAGTGCAGCTGCAGGTGAAGGGCGATAAGTTCCGGGCGCGTGCCCACACGGCAAGCGGCGCGGAGCGCGCCCGGCTGTGGAAAGCGATGGTCGAGATCTATGGTCCCTACGAGGACTACCAGAAAAAGACTGACCGGGAGATTCCCGTCGTAGTGCTGACGCGGCAGGGCTGAGCGCGGGCCCAGAGGGCCAGCCGCTCAAGCCGTCAGCTGCTGCGTGAAATGTCGCGCACGCAACGCTCGGCGTCGAGCGCCACGACGAGATCGGCGCGCGGGGGCATCTCGGTGAGGATAAAGCGCGTCAGACGCTCGTAGTGCATGATGAAACGCGCCAGCTGCGCGTCGCTCATGACACGGGCAGACGTGGCGGAATCTGCCGACCCAGCCGAGGATGCGAGCTCAGCGGCGAGCGTGTGCTCCTGCTGACGACGCCAGCGAAACACAACTTCGAAGTCCGGTGCGGCGAGCAGCACGAGGCGGTCGAGCAGACCGAACAGCGCCTGATAGGGGTCGGCGAGCTGGGCGTTGACGTAGCGGCGCCATCGGCCGTCGGCGTCCTCGTCGCGCTCGAGCGCGTTGACCGGGACGATGAGCTCGCCTTGCGGCTGCGCACGCGCGCCGACGCACCAGCCCTCGAGCAGCACGATATCGGCGCGGCCGTGGAATTGCGGCCACGCGCTTGGGGGCAGACGATCGTCAGAGAGCTTGTCGAAGCGCGGCAGTGGCGTGCGCGCATCGCGATCGCAGCGCGTGAGCCGATCGATGAGCGCGATGCCGAGCGCCACCTCGTGCGTGCCGGGAACGCCACGGGTGCGCAGCAGTGGATGCACCTCGAGCGCGAGGCGCTGGCGCTCGGACGCGGGCAGGTAGAGATCGTCGATCGACAGCACCGCGACCGTCGCGTCGTGCTCGTGCGTGAGTGCCGCCTGCAGGGACGCACCGAGCGTCGTCTTACCCGAGCCCTGCGCACCGCAAATGCCGATGACGACGGGACGGCCATCGTGGCCCCGGCGCAGCGCCAAGATGTCGTCGAGCAGTGCCCGCAGCAAATCGCTCATGTCCTTCCCTTGATGGCGCGGCTATTGTAGAGAGTTGTCGATGCTATGATGCGGATGTTCCAAGCGCGCACAGACCGCAGGACCCTGGGGGGAGATCATGAGGACTATGACGATCATTGCCACCCTGCTGGCCGGGGTGGCTGCGCTCGGCTCGGTATCGGCTGCGCAGAGGGACGCAGCGCCGGAGTGGGTGGCCACGTGGGAATACGTTGCGATGCCGTTACCCCCGGGGGAAACCCCGCCTGCGGCGGCACGATTCGCACCACCTCCGGTAACACCGCTGGACGCACCCGGTGCGGCCGCGGCCCCTGCGCGGGCAGTCGCCTTCCCGGCTCCGCGTATCGACAACCCGGGCAACGTGCCGCTGAGCACCTCCAACGCGGATCTGACCAACGTCACGCTGCGCGAGGTGATCAGGACCTCCGTCGGCGGCGAGCGCCTGCGGCTGCGCTTTTCGAATGAGGCCGGCACCGAGCCGCTGGTGTTCGGCGCGGTGCATGTGGCCGAAGCGGCGGCGGACGGCTCGATCGTCCCGGGCAGTGACCACGTCGTGCAATTCGACGGACATGCGGGCGTAATTCTGCCGCCGGGCGCGCCGGTGCTCAGCGATCCGATCGAGCTTGCCACCCAACCGCTCGAAAAGCTGTACCTGTCGGTCTATCTGCCGCGCACCCTGGCACTGCGCGCACAGCGCAGCCTGTTCGAGTATGTCGCGGGGCAGCCGGGTGACTTCAGCGGCGCGGCATCGCTGCCGCAGGTACAGCTCAGACGCGTGCCGAGCCTGCTGACGCTGCTGGAGGTGCAGACGCGCCGCCCGACGAGCGTCGTCGTGGCGCTGGGTGATTCCATCACCGAGGGCGCCACTTCCACTGCAAATGCGTTTCGCAGCTGGCCGGATCGGCTGGCCGAGCGGCTCGCGCCGCAGAACTGGGCGGTCGCCAATGCCGGCATCAGTGGGAATCGACTGCTGCGCTATGGTGCGGGTCCAAGCGCGCTGGCGCGCCTGGATCGCGATGTACTGAGCGTCCCGGGCGTGCGCGCCGTGATTCTGATGGAGGGCATCAACGATATCGGCCTGAGCTTCTCACCGGCGGGCGGCTCCGATCCGGTCACGGTACAGGCGCTGGAGGCGGCGGATCTGCAGATCATCAGCCGCGCACACGAGCACGGCATCCGCGTCATCGGCGCGACGTTGACGCCTTACCAGGGCGCCGCCTATGCCTCACCCGCGGGCGAGTCGGCGCGCGAGGCGCTCAACAGCTGGATCCGCAGCGGCGGCGCTTTCGACGGCGTCATCGATTTCGCGCCGGTGGTGGCCGCGCCCGACAATCCGCTGACGTTTGCGCCCGGCTACAATGACCGTGATCACCTGCATCCCAACGATGCAGGCTACAAGGCCATGGGCGATGCCATCGACCTGGCGGTGATCACGGCGAGCCAATCGTCCAATAGCCGTCGACGCCGATAGCGCTGCTGCATCGCCGGGACGAAGCTGCTCATCAGGCGCGCGCGCCTGCAGGAGAGGAACGTCATGAGCGATGACAGGTCCATCGAGGACATCGCGGAACTCGCCGCGGCCGATCGGCACTATGTGCTGCACCCCTTCACGCAGCTGAAGGATTTCGCCAACGGTCGTGCCGGACCGACCATCGTCGAAAGCGGCAAGGGCTGTCGCATTCGCGACGCGGACGGCCGCGAGTTTCTGGATGCCTTCGCCGGCCTGTACTGCGTGAACATCGGCTATGGCCGCACCGAGGTCGCCGAGGCGATCGCGCGGCAGGCCTACAAGCTCGCGTACTACCACAGCTACGCCGGGCACACGACCGAGGAGCAGGCGCGCCTGGCCGAGCGCGTCGTGAAGATGGCGCCCGGCCGCATGAGCCGGGTGTTTTTTGGCCTGTCGGGCTCGGATGCCAACGAGACCAACGCCAAGCTCGTCTGGTACTACAACAACCTGCGGGGCAAGCCGCAGAAGAAAAAAATCATCTCGCGCGAGCGCGGCTACCACGGCTGCACGGTCGTATCCGGTTCGATGACCGGCATGCAGTTCTATCAGGCGCATATGAATCTGCCGGTCGGCGGCATCCTGCACACCGGCGTGCCGCATCATTACTGGGGCGCCGAGGCGGGCGAGAGCGAGCTGCAGTTCTCGCAGCGGCGCGCCCGGGAACTGGAAGAGATGATCGAGCGCGAGGGCCCTGAGACGATCGGGGCGTTCATCGCGGAGCCGGTGCTCGGGACCGGAGGGATCATCCCCCCGCCCGAGGGCTACTGGGCAGCGATTCAGCCGGTACTACGCCGGCACGACGTACTGCTGATCGCCGACGAGGTCATCTGCGGGTTCGGGCGCACCGGCGCGCTGTTCGGCTCTCATCTATATGGGATCGAGCCCGACCTCATCACGATCGCCAAGGGGCTGACCTCGGCCTATGCACCCCTGTCCGGCTCGATCGTCAGCCAGCGTGTGTTTCAGGTCATGGAAGACGCCGCCGATCGCGTCGGGGCCTTCTCTCATGGTTACACGTACACCGGTCATCCGCTCGGCGTGGCCGCGGCCAATGCCGCGCTCGATATCGTGGAGCGCGAGAATCTGCCGCTGAAGGCGCGCGATACCGGCGCTTACCTGCTGCAGCGACTGCGCGAGCGATTTGCGGAATTGCCCATCGTCGGCGAGGTGCGAGGCGTCGGCATGCTGGCAGCCGTCGAGTTCGTGGCCGAGCCAGCCACCAAGAAGCGCTTCGATGCGGCGCTGAAGGTCGGAGCGCGCATCGCGCAGGCGGCGCGCGATATGGGGCTGATCGTGCGGCCGATGCCGCAGGGAGACATCCTGGGATTCGCGCCGCCGCTGGTCATGAGCCGCGCCGAAGTCGACGAGGCGGTCGAGATCGCCGAGCGCGCCACGCAGCGCGTCATGGGCGAGCTGCCGTAGGTTACCCGGGTGCAGCAGCCTCCGGTTTGGCATCCCAGTTAGGTCGCATCTCTCGTCCCCATTTCATCACATGTCCGGTCATGGTCTTGACCATCTCGTCCCACGTGGCAGCGGTCAGCCTTTGCCCTAGTGTAGGAAATGCCGGTAAAAGGGCACCCATACGGGAACCAGAATGGAGCCCAGACCAAGGACAACGCGGACGAGCAGCTCGTACCAAAATAGCGCGGGTGCTTCGTCGCGCCGAAATATTCCACCGGTCGGTCTGATTGGCAGTAGCTGGGCAGTCCACCCACCGGATTCCCTTATGTATCCTTGCGCCAACGCCTCAGAGACCAGCCCTATCTGAAAAGCACCGAACGCCATGAAGTAGAGAACCAACATCGAGGGCAGCACTGGCGCCCGGTGCCAGTAATTCCACTGGAATGCAATACCCAGGGCCCCGACGCCAAACGCTGCGACGGCTGAGGTGTTCCAATTCGATGCAGACGTCAGTGTCTCGTCGTCGTCACTGCCATCACACGCCGCGGACCCTATATTGGTGCTTGCATGAGACTTCAAAGCAGCACCGCCACGGAGTATCAGGGTATTCGAAGCGGCGCCGTCGCTTGCGCGTTCGAGAATTACCTTGCGATAGCTCTCCTTCATGGTTCTTGCTACGTCTGCCACCAAATCGTTACCTCGATAGGCCGCGAACTTGCTGTCGACGGCCGCTTCCATCTGCCGGATAGCCGCTGCCACGCTTGCTGGATTGGATCCATCGAACTTTAGTGTGACGATCGTATCGCCCAGCGACTGGCAGGCGTGTTGCGCGTCCTCGCGACGTTGCCTGAGGCTATCCGGACTACCGAATGTGAAGCGAATCATTAGGAGTCCAGTGTGCCTAGGCTCCCTACCGGCATCGAGCGGCATCTTTGCGGAAGTACGAGCACATCACGGAATGGCGCCTCCTGGCCCACCTGCGGCCGCCCAAGCTGCCCCCTCCTCGTCAGAGCTTGCGCAGCTTCGAACCGGCCGACGCGCGCCTCCCCTCTCATCAAACCGTCACGATGGTTCGATAGGTTACTGACGGACTTGCGTCGGAGTGCTCAGTGAAGGCACCGGTACTTTTCTGGAGTCTGGGAGTAGCGACGTTTTGTCTGACGTTCGTCGTCTCCGCCTGGCAGAAGGACCTGTGGCACTTCGGGGAAACGAACGCGACACGGGGCGCGCCTTCGCGACATACCGCCAGTCGAGCCACCGATAATTCGATGCCTACGCGTGCGTTCGACCGCTTCCGTATACCCCCCATGACATCGAAGTTGAGTAACCCACCGCGTGCCAGCGCGATTGCTGTTGCGCCCTTCTCGGCCGCACCCGACGCGACAGTGAGCGACCCCTTGGGCAGTGCGCACTCCGATCAGGTCGCTATGCGCGTCCGCGGAGATCGAGGCGCTGAGCATGGCGCCAGATCGCATTAGTCGCAACGTACCGGCTTCGACGCAGTATTCACGTAGCAATCATCTGCCTGACATGCAGCGCCGCTATTTTCGGCCAGCAAGTTTTTGCACTGCATTTAGACACCATGGGAGGTCACATGAACGTCAAAACATTTGTGTCGCATACCCTGCGCGGGTTACGCACGGCGGCGACATCTGTTGCTGTGTTGCAGATGTCAGTGGGTCCGGTACTGGCGGCAGGTACCTCACCGTTATTTGGAGGCCTCTGGGATGCCAGCCGCGACAGGAGCGGCGAGACGGTTACGCCGATCAAGCATGTCATTGTGATCATTGGTGAGAACCGTAGCTTCGATCACGTCTTCGCCACTTACGTGCCGCAGCGCGGCCAAACGGTGCGCAACCTGCTGAGCGAGGGCATCATCCAACTGGATGGCGCAAAGAACGCCATTCCGGGACCGAACTTTACCAAGGCCGAGCAGCTCGCAGCCTCGGATCAGGGGCCGCAGGATGCCTTCCTACTGAGTCCCCCCAAGCAGACGTTCCCGAACAACGTCCTGCCGCTGCCTGAAGCCGGCGGCCCCTCTGGAGCGAACGGATATTTCACGCCGAGCTCCTCGAAGTACACGACGATTGCCTGCGGCACCACGACGGTCAACGGCAACAGCACCACGAACTACCTGACGCCCGCGGCCTGCGCGGCCGTGACCGAGACTGGGTTGCCGGCGAATGCGACCGATGCCAACGGGCTGACTTACTACCAGTCGCTGGCCTCGGGCGGTACGGGTCAGTACGCCTACACGCCGGACCTGCGCATCTCCGACTTCTACAGTTTGCCGGCCGGTCCGTTCCAGCTGACCAATGGCACCCGCTCCGCCACGCCCGGCTACAGTCTTGGCTACACCGATTACAGCGCCAGCCCGGTGCACCGCTTCTATCAGATGTGGCAGCAACTCAACTGCAGCGTCGAGAGCGCCTCGCTGGACAATCCCTCTGGCTGCAACGGCAACCTGTTCTCCTGGGTGGAGACGACCGTGGGCGCGGGTACCAACGGCTTGACGCAACAGCAGTACGCCCAGTCGTACTACGGGTCGTCCGTCAGCACCAATTTCGAGTACCCCACCGGCTATGGGCCCACCAACCCGCCGACCGAGTCGCAGTGGACCGCCAACAAGTATGCGCTGTACGACTCGGTCCCGACGACAACGGGCGAGGGCTCGAGTGCGCTCGGCTTCTACAACATGCAGCAGGGCGACGTGCCCTACTTCAAGAGCCTGGCGGACACCTACGCCATGAGCGACAACTTCCACCAGTCCGTCAACGGCGGCACCGGTGTGAATCACATCATGCTGGGGCATGGCGACATGATCTGGTTCAGCGACGGCAACGGTCACGCCGAAGCCCCGCCGCACAATGTCCCTGTGACCACCGATCCGGCGGGCTACAGCGGGACCGGTACGATCGATGAGATCGAGAATCCGAACCCGGCCTCGGGCACCAACAACTGGTACACGCAGGACGGCTACGGCGTGGACTACAACGCCGGATATCCGAAGAGCGATTGGGCTACGACCCAGCCCAACGGCCTGCCGATCATCTACGGCGGCGGCTCCTACAGCGAGTGCTCGGACCCGACACAGCCCGGCGTAAAGCCCATCCTGCAGTACCTGCGCTCCCTGCGCATCGATCCGCGCTGCGAGGCCGGCCACTACTACCTGCTGAACAACTACAACCCAGGCTGGTTTGGCAACGGCCACGATGCCTCTACCGATCACAGTCCGTCCAACACGCCCTTCACCGTGCCGCCGTCCTCGACGCGCAGCATCGGCGACGACATGAACGACGCCAATGTGAGCTGGAAGTACTACGGCGATCAGTGGAACAACTACATCAATGATCCCTATCAGCTGAACTGGGGCGCCAATGGCCCCAACTCCGACGAGTACTGCAACATCTGCAACCCGTTCCAGTATGACAGCTCGATCATGTCGAACCCGGCACAGGTGGCGGCGCACATCCAGGACACGGTAAACCTGTATGCCGATATCACCAATGGCACGCTGCCCGCGGTGTCGTTCGTGAAGCCCAGCGGCTACGTGGACGGTCATCCTGCCTCCTCGAAGCTGGATCTGTTCGAAGGCTTCGTCAAGAAGATCGTTGATCAGGTCGAGGCCTCGCCGACGTATACAAAGGACACCGTCATCCTGATCACGGAGGATGAGGGTGGTGGCTACTACGATTCCGGCTACGTGCAACCGCTGGACTTTTTCGGCGACGGCACGCGCATTCCGCTGATCGTGGTGGCCAATCCGCAGTACCTGCCGTTGCATGCCGGCGGGTATATCTCCCACCAGTACGCGGATCACGTTTCCATCCTGAAGTTCATCGAGCGCAATTGGAGCCTCTCAGCGGTGACGCAACGCAGTCGGGATAACTTCCCGAACCCGATACAGCGGCCGGGGTCTTATGCGCCGGCGAACAGTCCGGCTCTGGACGATCTGTTCGACTTCTTCGACTTCCCCTCCTCGCACGGCTTCTTCTAACTGCGCCGCGGAAGTCGTATCCGGAGGGCCGTCACGGGGCGGCCCTCTCTTTTTGCGCGCCTGGAGGCTCCGGGCGACCAGCGGCCCTGCCGTCACGCGATCGTAAGACCCCTGCTCTAGGGTGTGCGATTCACCATGATCCGCGAGCCGACTGACGCGCACATGCCTGAACCGCCCACCGATCGAGTGCCGCACGGCCTCAAGGCGCGCCGAGGGCTGCGCTGCGTACACGCTTTGGGACTGGCGCTCGGCGTGGCCGCACTAGCGATCGGTCTGCTGACAGTCTGGTCACTGCGCTGGCGTCTGCGCGAGGCGCAGATTGTCGCGCTGATCGCCGCGGCGGAATGTCCGGCGGCCGAAGCGGCACCGTTGCCGGCGGCGCAGGCACCGCGCGCAGCGGCGGCACCCGCGCGAGACCCGTGCGTGCGTCCCGCCCCGGGCAGCGAGGTCGTCGAGCCACGCGATCTGCGCGCGAGTCACGGCGTGCTGCGCCTGAACCTCACGATCCACAATTTCCGGGAAGCCGATGGTTCAGTGCGTTACTGCTACCTGATGGACGATGGTACCGAATCTCCAACCCTGCGCCTGCATCCGGGGGACCTGCTGATCCTGCGACTGAAGGATGACCTGGTGAATATCCCGCCTCGCGGCACCGCGGCGCCGACGATGCCGATGGCGCAGACTCCAGCGGCGCCGACCTCGCCGGCGCTGCCAGAGCGGCAGCCGGTGATGGCCTCGCTGCAGCTGACGGGGGCCCATGCGCCACGCGATCCCTGCAGCGGCGCGCTGATGTCGCCGGTCGCGGCCAATCTGCAT
This sequence comes from Steroidobacteraceae bacterium, assembly GCA_036266795.1. Classification (GTDB taxonomy): domain Bacteria; phylum Pseudomonadota; class Gammaproteobacteria; order Steroidobacterales; family Steroidobacteraceae; genus FEN-1191. The sequence continues at coordinate 33,676 of DATAXJ010000009.1, forward strand.
TTTCACGGCCTGACCGTCCCAGCACGCTGTCACGAGGACGATGTGCTGATGACCTCGATCCTGCCGGGGGAGCCGCCGTTCGAGTATCGCTTCCGTATCCCGCTGAACGAGCCCCCAGGACTCTACTGGTACCACCCGCACATCCACGGCTATGACGGTCCGGCAGTGCTCGGCGGGGCCTCCGGCGCGCTGATCATCGAGGGGATCGAACGGGCAGTGCCGATGCTGGCGGCCCTGCCCGAGCGCGTGTTCGTGATCCGTGACCTGGATCTGCTGCACCCGAACGCGCCGCCCTCCAAATCAGAGCCCGTGGTCCCGAAGATGTTGATCGATCGGGATGGCGATGCGGCCAATAACGGCACAGGCTTTGGCACGCCGGCCAAGGACCTGTCGATCAATTTCGTGCCTGTGCCCTACCCCGACTATCCGCGAGCGACGCTGCACATCCGGCCGGGTGAGAAACAGTTGTGGCGTGTGGTGAACTCCAGCACCGTGACGTACCTGAATCTGGCATTGCTGTATGGCAAGCGCTTCGTGCCGCAGCAGCTCGGTATCGTCGCGATCGATGGAGTGCCACTGCAGTATGGCGGCAGTCCGGCGCCGGCGGTCGAGTGGGTCAACCATATCGGCTTGCCACCCGGGGCGCGCATGGAATTCATCGTCACCGGCCCGCCGGAGGGCGTCCCCGGTTTGCTGGTCACACGCACCGTCGACACGGGGCAGGGCGGGGAGAACGACCCCAATCGGGCGTTGGCAACGGTGATCGCCTCGGACAAGGCGCCCGAGCCCACGGCCAGATTGCCGCGCGAGGCGCCGCCGTTACCGCACTCGCAGCTGCCTTGGCTAGGCAACGTACAGCCAGTGCGGGTGCGCCATCTCTACTTCTCCGAGAAACTTCTCAATCCGAAGGACCCGAACAGCGCGACGGTCTTTTACATCACCATAGATGGCCAGACTCCCAGGCCCTTCGATCCCAGGAATGGCCCCGACATCATCGCTACGCAGGGAACGGTGGAGGATTGGATCATCGAGAATCGCTCCAACGAGCTGCACGCCTTTCATATTCATCAGCTGCACTTCCAGCTGGTGGACTGGATGGGACTGGCGGTCAACGAGCCCTTCCTGCGCGATACCGTCAACGTGCCCTACTACAACGGCCGCACGCTCACGTACCCGAGCGTGCGGCTGCGCATGGATTTTCGCGACCCGAACACGATCGGCACCTTTGTCTATCACTGCCATCTCATGGAGCATGCCGATAACGGCATGATGGGGATGATCCGCGTGGATCCGCCTGCGCGGGTGACACGCTAGACTCACCGACGGCGTGTGCGAGCCCGCGCTACGAGGCGAGGAAAGTCCCGGCACGAATCATCTGCCACTCTGGGTGAGTGTGCGCTTCGAATCCGAACCGCCGATAGAGCTCGTGAGCGTCGGTAGTTGCCAGCGTCATGGCGACGGCCTGCAGATCCGGATGCGATAGGATGGCTTCCACGAGCGCCACGCCGTAGCCCCGACCCCGAAAGGACTGCAGGACAAACACATCCTTGAGATGGGCGAAGGTCGCGCGATCGGTGACCACCCGCCCAAACGCCACCTGCGCATCGCCGACAAAGCCGCCGAAACACATCGAGTTCGCCATCGCCCGCTCGAGCAGCGGTTTCGCCAGGCCCCTCGCCCAATAGGACTCCTCGGCCAGATATCGATGGATCGTCGTGAGGTCGAATTCGGCTGGATTGGTCGAAATGCGCATCGTGCTCATAGTCAGGATCGCGTGCACCCGTGCCGATCGTGGTCGAAGAGGTCAAACAGGCGTGCAGCGCCGGCGCCGCTCAAGGTCGCGATGCGGTGGGGCTGCCCCTTCTCGACGCTGTACGTCAAGGCGAAGCCACGCTGATGAAACAGCTGCTCTTCCTGCTGCATGGGCGTGCCGAACCCCAGCTCATCGTTCTCCCCCACGAACATGTGGAGACACATGGCGGAGATGGCATCCAGGCGCGCTGCAGTCGGATCGGGCAGATAGCCTGGAAAGGCGGTGATCGAGCGGAAGTACTGAGGATACAGAGAGGCAATATAGAAGGCGCTGATGCCGCCGTTGGATGCGCCGGCCGCCATCAGCTTGCTACCCTCCACCTTGTAGCTGGATAGGATCTGATGCAGGAAAGCCGGGAAAATCCGCTCGCCGCCCTCGAAGAACAATTGCCCGTCGGGCGCCGCCGGCATCACCACAATGTAGCCCCGCTTCTCGGCCTGATCACGAAACGTGTGCTCGACCATGCGTCCCACGACGTCGATGGTCTGCGGGCCACCGCCGAAGGCGAGGATCGTCGGGTAGCTGCGCTGCGCATCGTAGTGATCGGGCAGCACCACTTCGTAGTCGACGGCCACCTGCCCAACGCGAGTGGATTGGTGCAGGACGCTGGCCTGTGCCACAACCGTCGCGACGATTGCCGTCAACCCCAGACCTGCCGTGATGATGCTGCGCATGGTGCTTCCCCCGGATGAAGCGCCTCGGATGATCCCGAGGCATTATTTCTTCAGCTATGGCGAGCCGATTCTAGTACCGACGGAGGCCGCTCTGCATCTCAATGTAGATTGCGTCGCATTTTCTCCCCGCGACAATCGCCGGGATGGGCTTCATCCCATACGCTGGGCGGGAACTCGCCGACGTGGCACCGCCCCTATACGTGCGCGTGACGCGAGCCACCGAAGAGCTGCTATCCATTATGCGCACTGCAGTCGTAGTTTCACTGTTGTTGGGCGTGGCCCTGGTCGGGTGCGCAACAACCGATACGGCGCCAGTCGCGGCAGGCAGTTCTCCGGTCCAAAGGGCGCTTGTCGCCCTCTCCCATCGGTCCGATGCGAATTCACTTGCCACCGCTGGCCTGCTGAGTAGATCACATCATGGCGACGGATCGCTGGCGCTCATCAGGCGCGCGGCTGCGACCGACCCCGCGCGGCCGGACCTTGTATGGCTCGAGACGTTATCGTGCGAGCAGACGAGCGGCTGCGATGCGCAATCCGTCGAGCTGAAGCTCCGCGCATTGGATCCCAAGAATGGGGTCGGCTGGTTCGGTGCCCTGGCGCGGGCTGATTCTCGCCATGATCGTGAGGCGGCAAACCAGGCGCTTAGGGCACTGGCCGCCTCACGGCGAGTCGATATTTACTGGAATCCGCTAGTTGCGATGCTGAGCCGCGCTGTCTACGAGACCAAGGCCATGTCGGCGGGCGAGGCCCAGGTGACTGTCATCGGATTCCTCGCCGCTGAGCCCATCCCGGCCTTTCGCGACGTAGCCGATGGGTGCAAGGGGGAGCACTTGAAGATCGAAGGCAGGCTTGTGACTTGCAGAGGCATCGCCAAAGCCCTTGAGCAGGGGGACACCTATATAACCGCGATGCTCGGCGATTCCATCGCCATGCGGGTGTGGCCAGAAGGCTCACCGGAGTGGCAGGCAGCGTACAGATCCAGGCGTACCGGTGAATACCAATTGGAACTTGAGGGCAGGCTGGACGCAGAGCGGTCGGCTGCGCCCTGGCAGTATGTCCCGCTCTTTGGTCAGTACCGACGCGAGCAGGACGTACTCCGGGCTCGCCTGATTCAGGCGGGCTTGAATCCTGACCCGCCGTCCAATCCAGCGCCGGGTAATTAATCGCCGGCCATGCTGATCAGTCAGGTAGCAACCCGTCAGCGAATTCCGAGGCTGGCCGCGCGAGCAACCAGACCTCGCGGGAATCGGTCGCGATGTGGACCGCTTGGAGTTCCGCAAAGCTCGGTGAATCGGTGGCCACATCGTCGCGCAGCAGTGGGATCTCCACCAGCATGCGAAAGTCCTCGTCGAGACTGACCTGCCCGGGCAGCTGAGACAGCATGATTCCGAACGCGGGCTCCGGCTCGATCGAGTCTGTATCCGTCTTCGTCGAAGCGGGATAGAGGCGCACCTCAGCTGCTTCAAACTGCACATCGACGCGGCCAACGGCCGCAAGGTCGACGTCGATGCCGTCCTTGTCTGGCGCAGCGAGCCATAGGGCGTAGGACTCCACATCGCCCGCCGCCTGGATCAGAGCATGGAACTCAGACAGTCGCATAGTGTCTCCCAGATGAAATGGCGCTTATGCAGCCGCGCCGGATGTTCCGCCAGCCGCATCGCCGCCTACCGGAGCGCTCGGGGCATCGGTGAGCATTCCCAGCAGGCCTTGGACCACCCTGGACGGCGCGCCCGCACCGCTGTCCATGAAGATCACCTTACCCTGAGAATGCTCGGAGACATACTTCAACGCATCCGTATATTCGAGAAACAATAGGAAGCGGTTGTCGACGCCGGCGGCCTTCAGGCTGTCGGCCGCCTCCTTCATCCCAACAGCAATGTTCTTGCGGAATAAGGCCAATCCTTCGCCGCGCAGAGCAGAGGCCTTCTTATCGGCTTCGGCCCCGATGGTCTTGTAGGCTGCCTCGGCTTCTGCGTCCTTGGTGCGCTTCACCAGCAGCGCGGCGCCTTCGTTCGACGCCGCCGCCAGCAAATTCTTGGACGAGACGACCCGGGCCATGGAGTCGATGATCTCCCGGTCAAAGGTCATATCGGTGATCTGGATGTCGCGTACGACGTAGCCCCAAGCCAGCACCACCTCGTCGAGATTCTTCTTGGTGTGCTCCACGATCTCGGCGCGCATACCGAGGATATCTGCCTGTTTCTGAGTCGCGACGAACTGCCGGATCGATCCGTCAATCGTCCGCTGCAACGCGAGTTGAAATTCCTGCGCGGTGGCGAAGCTGAAGACAGCCTTTTTGATGGCTTCCTCATCTGAACCTGCGACGGCGTACAGCACCATGGTGGCGAACTTGACGTTGGCCTGGTCCTGGGTAATCGCCTGGAATTCCAGCTGCAAAGCCCGGTTCTGCAACGATAGCCGGTGCGAAACGGCTTCCCAGGGCATCTTGAAGTTGAGTCCCTCGCGCATCACCCGCCGATACTTGCCGAACACCGTGACGACGGCGACCGTCGCCTGCGGTACAGTGCGAGCCAGAGAGCTCAGCACTATGATGATGAGCAGGACTACGATTATGAGCACGATGGATGTCATAGGAGACGCCTCGTCCCGTTGGTTGTTTAATTTATCGTCGCGCTCCGACCACAGCAGTATACCGGAGGAGTCCGTTTGGATGCCTGCAGAGGATAAGCGCTGATGCCGCACGCCAGCGCCGCCCGCAAGGTACGGCGGAAATCCGCCAGGAGGCCCAGGCAAGGGATTCGCCCCTCTCGCCTGTGGCCGGCCATTCGCGCGACACGACGCGGACAACGCGCTCGTTGGCGCTTATCGCCGGCCATGAAGATCGGCCTCGGCCTGACGGTCCTGGTGATGCTCGCGCTGGCCACCAATTGGGTCTATCAAGTCATCTGCAAACCGGCAGAACTGCTCTTTCCCGTCAGTGGCACGCTCTACAAGACGCCGCCCGAAACCTGGCGGCGATATGGCCCGCTGTTTAGACGGTACTCCACGGGAGTCATGACGCCAGACCTGCTTGCGGCGATTGCGCAGGTGGAGAGCTCCGGAAACCCGATCGTACGCACCTACTGGCGGTGGTCGTGGACGACACAGCCCTTTGATGTATACCGTCCGGCTTCCAGTGCCGTCGGGATGTACCAGATGACCGATGGAACGTTTGCAGAAGCGCGGCACTATTGCATTCGGAATCACACCGTCGCGCAGAGCGACCCCGGCAAGCGATGGGGATCCTGTGCCCTTAATAGCTTCTACGCCAGGGTGATACCTGGCGACGCAGTCGAGCTCAGCTCAGCCTACCTCGACCGGAGTGTCGCAATAACCCTCGCACGGCACCGCATGGACAGCGCGACACTCCAGCAGCGGCAAAAATTGGCCACGGTGATACACCTGTGCGGCGTGGCCGCAGGCGACGCCTATGCAAACCGCGACTTCAGATTGATCGGGGGTCAGCGCTGCGGGGATCAGGACGTCCGCCTGTACCTTGCCCAGATCAATGAGATGAGGGGTGTGTTCGAGCACCTCGAACGAACTCCCAACTCGCTCTGACGAAACATGTTGAGCTCTGGGGGTATTGCGTTCATCGCCGCCATCGCAGCCAGCGTCGGCATCGAACTATGGTTGGCGCATCGCCAGGTGCACACGGTTCAGGCCCATCGCAATAGCGTGCCGCCGGCGTTCACCGGCAGCATGTCGCTCGGGCAGCACCGCAAGGCTGCCGACTATACGATCGCCCGCGTGCGCCTGCAGCGCCTCGAAACGCTGCTTGCCGCGCTACTGACACTGGTGTTGACCGTCGGCGGTGGCATCGCAGTGATCGATGCACTGTGGCGTCGAACCGGCTGGGAGCAGCCCTGGTTGGGACTGGCGGTTATTGCGACGGTGGCGTTCGCCCTCGCCGCACTGAATCTGCCGCTGGCGCTGTGGCGCACGTTCCGGCTCGAAGCCCATTTCGGGTTCAACCGCACTACCCCGGTGCTGTTCCTGGCCGATCTAGGCAAAAGCCTGTTGCTGGCGGTGCTGCTCGGAGGCCCGCTGGTGCTGCTGGTGCTGTTCGTGATGCAGCACGCCGGGCGATGGTGGTGGGTCTGGTTCTGGGGCGTGTGGCTTGCAGTGTCGCTGCTGATCAGTTGGGCCTGGCCGGCATTTATCGCCCCGCTGTTCAATCGGTTCTCACCGCTTGCAGATGATTCGCTGCGCGCGCGCCTCGAGGCGCTGCTGGCTCGCTGCGGCTTCAGCTCCTCGGGGGTGTTCGTCATCGACGGCTCGCGCCGATCCAGCCACGGCAACGCCTACTTCACGGGCCTGGGCCGCCACAAGCGGATCGTGTTCTTCGATACCCTGTTGCAGCAGCTGCAGGGTGCCGAGATCGAGGCCGTGCTGGCCCATGAACTGGGCCACTTTCGCCTCGGGCACATTCGCCAGCGCCTGCTCGTCTCAGGCATGGTGGCGCTGGTGAGTCTGGCGGCTTTCGACTGGCTCGCCGCCAGACCCGAGTTCTATCGCACGCTGGGTGTGCCGTTGGCTTCGGCCCATGCCGCGCTGCTGCTGCTCGTGCTGGTCGGACCGGTACTGCTGTTTTTCATCAGTCCACTCAGCGCGCTCTGGTCACGGCTTCATGAGTTCAGCGCCGATCGCTTCGCGGCGGCGCATGCGAGCGCCGCCGATCTCGCCACGGCGCTCGCCAAACTCTACCGGGACAACGCCAATACCCTGACGCCCGACCCCTGGTATGTCGCGTTCTACTATTCGCATCCGCCAGCGCTCGAGCGCATCCGAAGACTGGACGGCGCGCGCTGACCGCAACACGCTTCGGCGTCAGTGTGCGGCAAATAGACTCACCGTCGCGGCCAGACAGAAGGCCGGCAGCAATGTGGAGTGATATGCGTCCGCCACGGCGCTCGCACCCCCATCGGTGGCACCCTGCGCAATCGCGGCAGCGGCCGTCGCAGCCTTTTCGGCCTCGAATCCCTGCTTCAGCGTCGCATAGGGATCCCCGCTGCCGACCGGTGCCTCCAGGTCCAGCACGCTCACCGGTGTCGCCGCTGAGCCATGTTGCTGCCAGTACTGCTGCATCAGTGAGGTATTGAAGAAGTAGACCTCGGGGTCCTGGTCGCCTCCGCAAAGCAACGTCGGCGCCTCGGGCACCCAGCTGCGCAGGTCATTGCGCGCCAGCGCTGCGCGCAGTGGCAGAGCGGGACTTGCAGCAGGCACGTCGGAGCTGAGGGTCGGGAAGCCGCCATCCGGGTTCACCTGGGCATCCAGCAGGTAAGAGAGGCGAAAGGCGTTGGTGATCAGGTTGCCGCTGCCGAAACCCTGGGCGAACACGCCAGCCAGATCCGTCGGCGTGGCAGGTGGCGTGATGTCGGCATAGGTCGGGTCGGGTGCTGTCGCGCTGAAGAAAGCGTATTCCGGCAATAGCCCCTGCGCATACAACTGACTGCGCGTTTGATTGCTCGGCAATAGCGTCCCGATGTCGCTCGCATAGGGACTGGAGAACACATCGGTGGCACTGGCATAGATATCCCCGTACGAGTGTTGATAGGCGGAGATCAGCAGCGTACCGACTACGGGTGCGCCCATGCTGACCTGACCGTAGAACTCCGCATCGACGAAGGCTGCCAGTGCATACGGCCCAGACATGCCGGAGGTCGCCGTGATGGTCTCCCCGACCGCCTGCATCGCCCGCTCGGTAGCAAGTGCCACGTAGCCACCCTGGGAATAGCCGGTTACAAACAGCTTGCCGCCGTCGGAGGTGCTCGGCGCACTCATGACGGGCAGGGCTGAACGTGCGGCGGTCAGCGCATCGATCATGTCTGCGGACTGCTGATCCGCGACCAGGAAGGGATGGTAGGGCAATGTGGACGTGTCGTAGCCGGCGTAGTTCGGGGCGACGACAATATCCCCGTGTGCGGCGAAGAAGGTTGCCAGCAGCAGGCCTTCAGCGTTCTGTGGATCGGCGAGATTGGCGATGTCGAATTGCCGCTCGGTGGTGGTGCCGTGCGCGTACAGCACGATCGGGCGGGGTCCGGTACAGCCAGCACCGCTCCCGGCAGGCGCCATCAGAGCGGTGGAGGCCGTGGTGCTCTCATTGGCGCCGCCGATGGTCTCGTATTCGGCGTGATACACCGCAACGTCACAGACCGGCGGACCCGCAAGACTGAGCAACGGCTGACCGGTCACGGCCTGCGCCAGTGTCAGGAGGGTGCCCGCGGGCAGATACTGTTCCAGCGTCGGAGTTCCCAGCAGCATGCCGCGCGTGGGTGCAGGAGTCCCGCCCTCGGAGGACCCGCCCGCAGCCGACCCGGAGCCCCCATTGCAGCCGCCGAGCAATAGCAGGGCGATGAGGATCGAGATGCGCGTGGGGCAAGCCTTCATGCACGTCATCGTCGACACACTGCCCCCTCCCCTCAGGACCCGCAACGCCGCCCTGGCGCAAGCGCCTGTAGGCGCACCCCGTGTTCAGCTTGCAATCAAGCCGTCATAGAACAATGGTTTACTGCCGCCGTTACAAAGCAAGCGAGCTATCACGCGGTGCCGGCCGCAGACGACCATTATCATTTCCGTACGATCTGGATCTCGGATATTCACCTGGGCACTCCCGGGTGTCAGGCCTACTATCTTCTCGACTTCCTGCGCACCCATCGGGCCAATACGCTCTACCTCGTCGGCGACATCCTGGACGGCTGGCAGCTGAAGAAAAGCTGGTATTGGCCGCAGACGCATAACGATGTCGTTCAGAAGATTCTGCGCAGCGCCCGCAAGGGCACCAAGGTGGTCTATGTTCCCGGCAATCACGACGAACTGGTGCGCCAGTTCATCGGGCTGCACCTGGGCGAGATCGCCATCATCGAGGACGTAATACACTCGACCGCGGACGGAAAGCGCCTGTGGGTCGTGCATGGCGACCTGTTCGACGGCGTCATGCAGCACGCACGCTGGCTCGCGTATCTCGGCGATTCGATATATACGCTGCTCCTGAAGCTCAATCGCTGGCTCAACGCGATCCGTCAGCGCTTCGGACTGCCTTACTGGTCCATGTCGCAGTACCTGAAGCACAAGGTCAAGAACGCGGTCAACTTCATCTCCGACTTCGAGCACGTGATGACTGAAGAGGCGCGCCGGCGCGGCTGCGACGGCGTGGTGTGCGGGCATATCCACAAAGCAGAGATTCGTGAGATCAATGGCATCCTCTACTGCAACGACGGCGACTGGGTGGAGAGCCTGACCGCGCTCGCCGAGGATTTTGACGGCAAGTTGCAACTGATCCATTGGCAGGGCCGTTTGTCCGAGCCCATGAATCTAGGCCGCATGGTGGACGAATTGCCTGCCGCAACCTCGCTGCCCGCTTAATACCCCGAAGTGCGCATAAATTCGGTTGCGCACCGGGCTCATTGCGCACAGACCGCCACAGTGGAGAGGACGGATGAAAATCATGATCACCACCGATGCCTGGAAACCACAGGTCAACGGCGTCGTGCGGACCCTGGAAGCCACGGCGCGCGAGCTTCAGCCGATGGGTCACACGGTCGATTTCCTCACACCGTTGGAATTCTCCACGGTGCCGTGCCCAACCTATCCCGATATCCGCCTGTCGCTGTTCCCCGGTAGCAGGGCGATGCGCCGTCTGGCGGACTTCGACCCCGACGCGTTGCATATCGCTACGGAGGGCCCGCTTGGTCTGGCTGCGCGGCGCTTTGCCCTGAAGCGCGCACTGCCGTTCACCACCGCTTATCACACACGCTTTCCGGAATACGTCCGCGCGCGCACCGGCCTGCCACTGAGCTGCTCGTATGCCTTCCTTCGCTGGTTCCATGGACCCGCCGCGGCCGTGATGGCCCCAACCCCTGTGGTCAAGCGAGATCTGGAGGCCTATGGCTTCAAGAATGTCGCGATGTGGTCGCGCGGCGTCGATCTCGACACCTTCAAGCCGCAACACAGCGAGCGGCTGACGGGCAAGCCGCCGATCTTTCTGTACGTCGGGCGGGTAGCGGTCGAAAAAAACATCGAAGCCTTCCTCAAACTGGACCTGCCGGGCTCGAAATGGGTTGCCGGTGTGGGGCCGGCCTTGAAGGGCATCCAGGCGCGCTTTCCTGATGTGCACTACCTCGGGGTACTCGACCGGCGGGAGCTCGCCGAGGTGTACGCCTCCGCCGACGTATTTGTGTTTCCGAGCAGGACCGACACGTTCGGGCTGGTACTGCTGGAAGCCATGGCCTGCGGCGTGCCCGTCGCCGCGTATCCGGTCACGGGACCGCTGGATGTCATCGGTGATTCCAAGATCGCGGGCGTGATGCACGAGGATCTGCGCACCGCCTGTCTGGAGGCCCTGAAGCTGCGCCGCGAGGACGCAGCAGCGCACGCGCAGAAGTTCTCCTGGCGGGCTGCGACAGAGCAGTTCCTCGCCCATTTGCACCCCCGCACCCAAGGTGCGAAGCTCCCAGGCCCGTTGGCCAATGCGAGCGGGGTTTGATGACCAAAACCAACACCGAGTATTCCAGCGAGAGCAACCCACACAAAGGCAACCGCGGCCTGGCCCGCGCCTGGCAGGCGAGCAAGAATTCCTGGAGCGGGCTGGTGTTCGCCGTCCGCGAAGAGAGCGCCTTCCGCCAGGAACTGACGCTGGCCGCCTGTCTGATTCCGCTGGCGCTGCTACTACCCTTTGGCGCCATGGAGCGGCTGATGCTGATCGGATCGGTCGTCATGGTGCTGATCATCGAGCTGCTCAATTCCAGCATTGAAGCCGCGATCGATCGAATTTCATTCGAGCACCATGGTCTCTCCAAGCGCGCCAAGGACTACGGCAGCGCCGCGGTCATGCTGGCGCTGCTGGTTTGCGCCATGGTGTGGATCACACTCACGTACCGGCTGCTCGCCCGCTGATACCGCACCGAGGGAGGCGCGAGTGGCTGATATAATCGCCGCATGCATACGCCCCAAGCTGGCATCTTTGCGCTCGGAACTTCCTCGCACACCTACCTGGAGTTCGATCTTCTCGATGCAAAGCGGCGCCGCGACTTCATTTCCACCGTCGCTTCCATTCACGAACCGCGCACCACCACGGGAGGCGTGAACTTCGTCATCGGCGTTCGTCCGGAGCTCTGGCGCGATGTGGCGCCAGAGGACAGTCCCGCCGGTGTCGAGGGGTTCAACCGCCCGATTGCCGGCGTTGAAGACTTCGTGATGCCCGCCACCCAGCGCGACGCACTCGTATGGCTTTCCGGCAGCGCTTACGACGTGATCTTTGATATGGCGCGCTCGGTGGTGCGTGACCTCGCCGGCCAAGCCTCGCTGGTCGAGGAAACCATCAGCTGGTCTTACCGCCATGACCGCGATCTCACTGGCTTCATCGATGGCTCGGAAAATCCGACCTTGCTGGATGCGCCGGCCGACTGCCTGCTACCCGACGGGATGCCTGGCGCGGCCGGCTCGGTCTTGTTACTGCAGAAGTGGAAACACCGCGTCGCCGAATGGGAGGCGCTGCCGGTTGATCGGCAGGAGCGCATCATGGGTCGCACCAAGCTCGACAGCACCGAACTGGACGATAAGCCGTCGGATTCGCACGTGGCCCGCACCGATCAGGATGAGTTCGGGCACATCTTCCGGCGCAATATGCCCTACGGAAGCATGCGCGAGCATGGCACCATGTTTGTCGGATTCAGCGCGGAGCAAAAGCGCCTGTCCCGCATGCTCGAGAGCATGGCAGGCCTGGTGACGGGCGCCCGTGATGCACTGACCCGTTATACGCAGCCGCTGAGCGGCTCCTACTATTTCGTGCCCGCGGTCGAGAGCCTGCAGCGCCTGCGCTGACGCGAGGAGCACCATCGGTATGAAGCCCCTGACGATGAGGAAATGTAGAGGACTGCTGCTGCTGGCAGGCCTCATCGCGCCTCCCGGCGCATGCCTGGCGGCGCAATCGGGTGGGCCGCCAAAGGAGCAGGCCGCACCTTCACCGGGACAGACAACGCCGGGGTCCGTCGCGACGAGCGCGCCGCAGACGTTGCCGAAGGTTTGTCTGGATGCCCAGTCGGGCAGCGACCATCTCATTACGGCATTTGCAGATCGACTGCGCGAGACGATCAGCGCGTCCGGCGCCCTGAGCCTCGCATCGCCCACCGATGCCTGCAATTTGCAGCTGCACATCCCGGGCAATCTGTTGCGCTTCCAGACAGCAGCGGGACTCATGGTCAGCACGGTCGTCATCGTGACCTCACCATCGGGACGCTACCTGTCCGCGAGCATCTCGGCCTGCCGGGCAGTTGAGCTGCAGCCCTGCGCCGTGCGGGCCGTCGCTGCCGCCAAGCTGGCAGTGGTGTTGACGCCCAGCGAAGAAAGCAGTGAGGCGCCCCCATGAGCGCCAGCAAAGAGGATCCCCTCGTCAGCAAGGTTCACAGCAAGGAAAAGCGCTGGAGCGCCGAATACGCCGCGCTGCGCCAGCTCTGCCTCGGCACCGGCCTGCATGAAGCGTTGAAGTGGGGCCAGGCCTGCTACGACCTGGACGGCGACAATGTGGTGCTGATCCACGGCTTCAAGGAGTACTGCGCGCTGCTGTTCTTCAAGGGTGCCTTGCTCAAAGACCCGAAGGGCCTGCTGATCCAGCAAACCAAGAATGTGCAGGCCGGAAGGCAACTACGGTTTGAATCGCTGGCACAGATCAAGCAGCGGAAGGCGACCATCGGGGCATACATCAAAAACGCGATCGCAGTCGAGAAATCCGGCGCGCGCATACCGATGAAGGACGTCGCACAATTCGAGGTGCCGGCGGAATTTCTGCAGCGTTTGGATGAGGATTCCCGCTTGGCTGAAGCGTTCCGGGCGCTGACCCCCGGCAGACAGAAAGGGTATTTGCTGCATTTCGCCAGTGCGAAACAATCCACGACCCGCGCCGCGCGCGTGGCCAAGCATGTCCCCAGGATTCTGAAGGGGCTCGGTCTGGACGACTAACCGCTACGCCAGGCGCTGAGAAATCTCAGGTAAAAGGCGATGAACACCAGCACGATGCCGACGTTCACGATCAGCCGTTCCCAGAATCGATTTCTGAAGAACGCGAAGTCGACCGCCACTATGGCCGCCACCATCGCAGCCACGTAAAACGCGGCAAATAGTTGTTTATTCATCTGCCCCCCTCGCGGCTGACCTCAGGCCAGCGGACGCACGCGGCGTGGAACTCCGGCAGGACACTCGAGTTGTGCGCGATTCCACCCGCCGGAGTCCGCAGCCGCGATATAGGTGCTGGCGAGAAAATCCAGCAACAGGCCGTCCGGATCCTCTGCGGCGCTAACCGCGTCGTACGGCAGGATGTACTCTCCGAGGCCTGCATCGAAGTAGGCGCCCCCCGTGAGCGCTCGGTTTCGAAAGCCCGGCGGCTCCGGATAGGCGTAGGAGTAGAACACGGCGCGCGGAAACGCATCGTTGCCGGGCCAGAATCCGGCGCTGCTGACCTCGTGTGAATAGGCTTCCCGCGTCACCGCGTCGGGCAGCCCCGGCACGCCGCCCGGGTGAAGTGGCGCCGGGCGCCCGGAAAAGCGCGTGACTGCGAGGTCAAAGCTGCCCCAGAAAAAATGCACGGGACTCACCTTGCCGATATAGCTGCTGCGGAAGTATTTGAACAACCGGTCGGCCTGCAGCAGTACACGCCAAAAAGCGTGTGCCGCCACACTGTCGTAGGAGTCGTGACGCCGGTCCTGCGGAAATGGGATCGGATCCAGGACCTCGTTCGGCCTTTCGCTGATCGCGACAGCGATACCCATCTCGTCCAGAAGCCCCATCACACGCTCGTGGAACGCGGCCACCGACTGCGGCTGGAGCGCAAGCACGTGTTCGTCGCCGCGGCTCGAGCGCACCACGAGCCTGTCGGCGATGAAATCAAATTCGAACTCGATGACCTCCTGGTCAACGGGAATCGCGGCAGTGCCGAGGCCACGGGCGGTGACGTAGAACGGCACCTGCCAGCTATGATTGATCCACGGCGTCAGCGAGAGTCGGACCTTTCCGACGATCTGGGTCCACAGCTGCAGCGTAGCGGCCGTGTCGCGCCACTTCGGATAGCTCAGTTCCGGCCAAAGTAGCTCAGAGTGGGTCATCGATTCCGCCTCGCGGTCACGGCAAGCTGATACTGAACACGATGCCGGCGTCGTTGGCGCCGCCTTTCAACGTCGTTCCATATAGTTTGCCGTCCGTCGCCTGGATCAGTCCACCATAGGGATTGGCGCCATCGCTGCTGCCGCCGGAGAAGGCATATACGATGCTCTCAGCGCCGGTGCCAGGAGTGATCTTGAATACCGTGCCGGCACCGCCGCTGCCGCCACTCACGGTGGTCCCATACAGACTGCCGTCCGTCGCCTGAATCAGGCCGGCATAGGGATTTGCACCGTCGCTGCTGCCACCGGCAAAGGCATACACGATGCTCTCTGCACCCGTGCTGGGAACTATCTTGAATACCGTGCCGGCACCCGCTGCTCCGCCCGCGCCCGTGGTGCCGTACAGGTTGCCATCCGTCGCCTGGATCAGCCCGTCATAGGGGCCGGCCCCATCGCTGCCGCCGGCGAAGGAGTAGGCAATGCTCGCCGCTCCAGTAGTGGGGTTGATCTTGAACACCGTGCCGCTACCGCTGGCACCGCCCTGCTGCGTGGTCCCGTAGAGGTTACCGTCGCTGGCCTGAATCAATCCGGCGTAGGGATATGCCCCGTCGGCGCTGCCACCGGCAAAGGCGTGCAGCACCGTCTCGGTGCCGAGGCTGGGGCTTAATCGATAAACCGTGCCGTAGCCGCCGGTCCCGCCCTTTTGCGTCGTGCCGAAGAAGTAGCCGTCACTGCCGAGGAGCAGACCGCCATAGGGGTACTCGCCATCGGAATAGCCGCTGCCCCTGAATGAATACAGCAGAGTCTCGGCGCCCGTGGTGGGGTTGATCTTAAAGACCGTGCCGAAGTTGGAAGCGCACAGCTGCGGAATGGCGCACAGATAGGAACCCCCCGTCGGAGTGGTACCGTACAGATTGCCCGCGCCGTCCGCGATGAGGCCGGCGTAGGGATTGGCACCGTCGGAATTGCCGCCAACGAAGGAGTGCAGCAGGCCAGCCGCGCCTGTGCCTGGATTGTAGTTAAAGATCACGCCAACGTTGCTGGAGCCGCCCTCCTCGGTCGTACCATACAGAAGGCCATTGCTGCCTTGGATCAGGCCGGCATAGGAATTCGCGCCGCTCCCCGGAGCACCGGCGAATGAATACAGGATCGCCATGTTCGGCACGCACGCGATGCTGATATTGGTGACGTTGCCTGCACCCACGGTGCCGGATCCGTCGCTCACCGTACACAGCCGCCCGGTGGGCTGCACTTGCACGGCGACTTCGTAGCTGCCGCCGTAGGTCACCGGCGTATGCATCGTAAAGGTGGTGGCGTCAGCGCCGAACGATGTCGCATCCGTACCGTTGTCCTGCAACACGAGGCCCGGAGCGTTCAGGCCGGTGATGCTACCGCCCACCGTATACGTGTTGGGTGCGCAGGCCAGCGCGACGCTGGTGACATTGGCCGCCGGTATCGTACCGACATTGCCGCTGGGGGTGCAGGTGAGCCCCACGGGCTGTGTCTGCACCGTGACGTCGTAAGGACTTCCATAAGCGACAGGCGTGGGAAAATTGAAGCTCTTTGCGCCGGAGCTGATGGTCAGAGTGTTCCCGCCGTTGGCGAGCACCAGGCCGGTGGTGCTCAGTCCGGTGATCGTGCCGCCCAGGCTAAAGGCCCGGGCGGAGCACGTCACGACGACGCTGCCGTTGGCGGAGGCGATGGTGCCGGAGCTGGCACTGACCGAGCAGGTCTCCCCGGCGGGTTGGGTGGCGACCGTCACGGCGTACGGCGTACCGGAAGCCAGGGAATTGGCGAGCATCTGTGTCGTCGTACCGCTGCCCACACTGACGGAGTTACCATTGACGGACAGCACCAATCCGGAGGCGTTGAGTCCGCTGATTGCGGCGTTGAGGGAATAGCCATTGGCTGCCGGACCGGTGCCACCGGTGCTGCTGGTGCTATTGCTACTGCCGCCGCCGCAGGCACTTAGAGACAGCTGCGCGGCGAGCGCCGCACCGAAAAGCCAACGGGCCCCGTTTGCGGGTGCACCGGACATGAGACTCCCTCCCTTGCCTGCCAGATCTGCCTGGCGGATCCACAGCGTGCAGCTTGGCAGCCGCAAGCGGCCTTAACTGTCGGTCGAGGGCTACATCGCAGCGCGTTCCTCCCGCTACCATTGCTCTTATGAACGAAGTTGCCGCGCCCACCACGCCCGCAGCTACGCCGGTTCCCGCGCCGGCTGATCCGCCCCCGGCGGCGACCGTTATCCGCGGACACGTGCTGACGCTGCGCTATCCTCCCGATCTGCCCGTGGTTCGCGAGCGCGCGGCCATCCAGGCCGCGGTGAAGGCCAACCCGGTGGTAATCGTCTGCGGTGATACCGGCTCGGGCAAAAGTACCCAGCTGCCCAAGCTACTGCTCGAACTGGGGCGCGGCGCGCGCGGGATGATCGGACACACCCAGCCCCGTCGCATCGCCGCGCGCAGCGTCGCACAGCGCCTTGCCGACGAGCTCGGCTTGGAGCTGGGCGGGCTGGTTGGCTTTCAGGTGCGCTTCACGGATCGTACGCGGCGCAGCACCCTCATTAAGGTCATGACCGACGGCATTTTGCTCGCGGAGATCCGCGCCGACCCCGACCTGTCGCGCTACGACACGCTCATCATCGACGAGGCGCACGAGCGTTCGCTCAATATCGATTTTCTGCTGGGATACCTGCGGGATCTGCTGCCGCGACGGCCGGATCTGAAACTGCTGATCACCTCCGCGACCATCGATGCAGCGCACTTCTCGGAGTATTTCGGCGCCGCACCGGTAGTGACCGTCACCGGACGCACCTGGCCGATCGAGACCCGCTATCGGCCGCCCGTCGACGATGGGGAGGACGCTTTCGATCCCGGCCTCAACGCCGGCGTGATCGCGGCCGTGACAGAGATTCTGACCGAGCCCTCCGACGTGGCGCGAGAAGACATTCTGGTGTTTCTTCCGGGAGAGCGCGAGATTCGTGACTGCGCCGAGGTGCTGAGTGGGCAATACGGCGAACGTCTCGAGGTGCTGCCGCTCTTCTCGCGTCTCTCCTGGGAGCAACAGCGACGCGTATTCGAGCGCGAGCATCGACAGCGCGTGGTGCTGGCGACCAACGTGGCGGAAACCTCGCTGACCGTCCCCGGCATCCATTCCGTGATCGATTCGGGAGTGGCACGCATCTCGCGCTATTCACCGCGCGCCAAGCTACAGCGTCTGCTGGTCGAGCCGATCTCTCAGGCAAGCGCCAATCAACGGCGCGGGCGGTGCGGACGAGTGGGCCCCGGTCTGTGCATCCGGCTGTACACGGAGGAGGACTACAACGCGCGCCCCGCCCAAACGACGCCAGAGGTCCAGCGCACCAACCTTGCCAGAGTCATTCTGCAGATGGCCGCGCTCGGCCTGGGAGACTGCACCGAGTTTCCCTTCATCGATCCCCCCGAGACGCGCCTGGTCAGCGACGGCTATCGATTGTTGGCCGAACTGCAGGCCGTGGACGAGCAGCGGCGGGTCACACAGATTGGACAGCTGATGTCACGACTTCCGATCGACCCGCGCGTCGCCCGCATGCTGATCGCCGCGCAGCACCTGGGGGTGCTGCGGGAGATGCTGCCGTTGGCTGCCGTGATGTCGCTGCAGGATCCACGCGAGCGCCCTGCCGAGCGGGCCGGCACGGCAGACCAACGCCACGCGGCCTGGTCCGATGCGCGCTCGGACTTCATCACGCTGCTGAACCTGTGGGCGGCCTATCAGACTCAGCGCCAGAGATTGTCGCGCTCGGCGCTGCGGCGCTGGTGTGCTGGACAATTTCTTTCTGCCGTACGCCTGCGCGAATGGGAAGAGCTGGTCGGTCAGCTGCAGGACGTCGCGGGCGAATTGGGATGGCGCGCAAGCGAACAGCCCGCGGACTACGCCACTCTGCATCGCGCGCTCCTCTGTGGCCTGCTGAGCAACATCGGCCAGAAGATCGAGGGCGGCGCGGTGCGCGGCGAATACCGCGGCGCGCGCGACCTGCGGTATCTGATCGCCCCGGGGACTGCCGTCCGCTCGCGCGCGCCGCGCTGGATCGTGTGCGCGCAAATCGTGGAGAGCGCCCGCGTCTACGCGCGCGGCGTTGCGATGGTCGAACCGCAGTGGATAGAGTGGGCGGCGCGGCACCTGCTCAAACGCGAGTTTTTGGAACCCCACTGGAACCCGCGTCGAGGCACGGTCTACGCCCGCGAGCGGGTGATGCTGTATGGGCTGGTGCTGGCGGCGGACCGGCGCGTGGACTACGGACGGGTTGCACCAGCCGAGGCGCGTCAGATCTTCGTGCATGAGGCGTTGGTCAGTGGCAACTCGCGACTCAATGCGCCCTTTCTGACTCACAATGCAGCCCTCAAGGCGCAGCTGGCTGCCGAGGAGGCGGCGCTGCGTCGGCACGCGATTTTGGTCGATGAGATCACCCAGGCCCAGTTCTATCTGGCGCGAATTCCTCCCGAAGTGAATTCGCTCGACCGCTTCGAGGGTTGGCGTTGGCGGGCCGAAAGGGCCAACTCTCGATTGCTCTATATGCAGGAGGCGGATCTGCGGCTTCCCGATGCGCCGGTGCTCGACCGCGCGTGTTTTCCGACGCACTGGGCTGTGGGAGAAAGCCTGCTGCCCGTGAGTTATGAATTCAATCCCGGCAGCCCGGCCGACGGCGCCACGCTGCGAGTCCCCATGATGCTGGCACGAACGCTTGACCGCGGCGATCTGGACTGGAGCATCGAGGGATGGCGCTTGGATAAGATCATTGCGATTCTGCGCGGCCTGCCGAAGGTGCAACGCCGCGAGCTCGTGCCGGTGCCTGCCGTCGCAGAGCGATTGCTGCGCCGGCTGAGTCCCAAGCGCGCAACTGCCTTCTACGAAGCGTTGAGCGACGCGCTACGTGCGGAGACCAACCTGCAGATATCGGCAGATGTCCTGGCGAGCATCGCGCTGCCGCTCTGGTTGCGACTCAATCTCGTTTTGCTGGACCTCGAGGGCCACGTGATCGCCACCAGCCGTGAAGCCGGCGATTTGCGACGCGCGGGCCGCTCCCCCGCGGTGCGCTGCGAACGCGAGGGACTGCGCACCTGGGACTTCGACGAACTACCCGAGCGGGTGACCGTGGAACAGCAGGGAGTTCGCCTGGAGCTGTTTCCCACGCTGGCCGATCGCGGCGACAGTGCTGCGCTGTTCCTGCAGGCCGATGCGCAGTGCGCTGCCGCGATCACGCGCCAGGGAGTGTTGCGGCTGCTGAGCCTCGCACTGGCGCCCACCATGCGGCTGCTGACGCGCGAAGTCGCCGGCGAGCGCGATCTCGTCCTGTTGCATCATACGATCGGGGCCACGAATCAATGGCCCATCGACATCGTCGAGCGAGCGCTGCTGCGTATCAGTCTGCCCGCCGAGCTTGCCACGCCGCGCACGCGAGCGCAGTTCGAGTCTGCGCGTGAGCGCGGCCAACGCGGACTGGCCGATGCTGTCCGTTCACTCGCGCAGCAGGTACGCGGAATACTTGCGCAGAATCTGCAAGTCACGCGTGCACTGGAGGCACTCTCCCCGGCCCTGAATGCGGACCTGATCAACGATCTGCGTCGCGCGCAAGCGCGCCTGATCCCCCCAGGCTTCGTGTGCACGACACCGGATCCGTGGCTCGACTCACTGCCACGCTATCTGCAGGCCCTCGAGCGCCGCATTGCCAAGCTGCCTGGGGCTCGCGGAGCGGGCGCGCGGGCACAGGCGGAGTTACCTGTGCGCTGGGAGCGCTACGAGGCGCTGAGCGCTCTGGCCGATTCACTGGACACGCAGCGGCCTGCGGTACTGGTGGAATTGCGCTGGCTGATCGAAGAGTATGCCGTGTCGTTGTTCGCGCAGGAGCTCAAGACTGCGGTGACCGTATCCTCCAAACGGCTAGACGAGACGGAGCTGGCCGCCCGCCGCGCGCTCGACGTCCTGCGCTGAGCAGA
Source organism: Steroidobacteraceae bacterium (assembly GCA_036266795.1). Classification (GTDB taxonomy): domain Bacteria; phylum Pseudomonadota; class Gammaproteobacteria; order Steroidobacterales; family Steroidobacteraceae; genus FEN-1191. The sequence goes on from DATAXJ010000009.1 coordinate 54,230, forward strand.
CCGCTCGTGCCCCGCCCGTCAGTGCGCTCGCCGTGAACACATTTGCAGATGCCAGCCCGGGAGCCACGCGGATCGACCGCTGGTTGTTCGCCGTTCGCTTGTTCAAGTCGCGCTCAGCCGCGGCCGAAGCGGTCAATGGTGGCCGGGTCCATCTGAATAGCGGCCGCATCAAACCATCGCACGCCGTGAAGCCCGGCGACATCGTGAGCTTCAGCCGCGGCGCGGTCCTGTTCGAATGCACGATTGCAGCCGTGCCGCTGCGCCGCGGACCGGCGAGTGAGGCGGCGGGATGCTACGAGGAGCTGCCCGCGAGCCGCATGCGTCGCGAGGAGTATCTGGCGCGCAGACGCATCGCGGCCGCAAACGCACCCCGACCGCAGGATCGGCCGGACAAGCATGGCCGGCGATTGCTTCGCCAGTTGCGTGGCCGCAGTTAAGACTTGCTCATGATGCGGTGGGGAAGAACGGCGGCGCGGAAAGCCCCCGTGGAGAGCAACGGTGTTTGTCCCAGACCCTGCTCACGCAGTCGTTCGTCGATCTGGATCGCCTGCCGCGGATAGATCAATTGCGCCGTTTGTCTCGCTTTGAGTTCGGGGCTGCAAAGGACAACCGACGGGTTGAGCTGCTGCAGATGCGCCCCAAGCGCCGCCACTTCGCTGCGCCCTTCGATGGAAAGACCCCATTGCTCGGGAGATACGCCTGGGTCGATGGCGGGTGCGCCATGCCGGATGAGTGCGATCCAGTTACCCATTTCGTCGCTCATTGCAGGCAGGAAGCGTTTCAATGACAAACTGGATGACGGGCATCTGTGAGACGGCTGAGGCCACCCTACACTACGTCAGAACCGGCGGTGCCGGGCCACCCCTGATTCTGCTGCATGGATTGACTGGAAATGGCGCCTGCTGGCGTCCCCTGGCCCGCGTGTTCGAAAGCGAATTCGACCTAGTGATGCCAGATGCTCGCGGCCACGGCAGGTCGAGCACGCCGCCGAGTGGATATCGATACGAGGACCACTGTCGTGACGTGGTGGGCCTGATCCGAGCGCTCGGCCTGCAAAGCCCAGTCCTGCTGGGGCATTCGATGGGAGGTATGACCGCGACAGTGGTGGCCGGCCAACTCGGTGATGCCGTCGGCGGACTCATCGTGGCTGACCCGACGTTCCTGAGCCCGGAACGTCAGCGCGAAGTCTACGATAGCGACGCAGTTGAACAACATCGCCGGCTCCTGAGCCAAAGTCGCGATGCGCAGATCGCTGACCTGCGTATCCGGCACCCACGTCGTTCGCTCGAGATGGTCGAGCTGCTGGCCGAGGCGAGATCGCAAACACGGCTGAATGCCTTCGATGTTTTGATACCGCTCAACCCGGATTATCGACAATTGGTGGGCGCATTGCGCGCCCCGATCCTGCTCGTCATCGGGGACAGGCCCGTTGTGTCGATCGAAACGGCACGGGAGCTGCAAAGTCTTAACCCGCGTGTTCAGATCGAACAGATTGCCGACGCTGGCCACGGACTTCCCTATGATCAACCCGAAAAGCTTGCTGCGGTGGTCAGCTGCTTCCTGAGGTCCGTGGCCGCTCGACGGTCTCGGCAGAGAGCTCCGTGATGCGCGGTGTCAGCGAAGTGCCGCAAATCTCAAGCTCAGCGACGCTAATGGGCAGCCTGAAACGCCGCGGACCGGCGCTGCCGGGATTTACATAAACCACCCCATCGCGCTCCTGAATGAGTGGCCGATGCGAGTGACCCGACACTACCACTCGAACACCAGCGGCCGTCGGATCGATGTTCAGCTGCGTCAAATCGTGGATCACATAGACAGACATCGCTCCCAGCTGGACCAGAGTGGCCTCCGGCAAGGCGACTGCCCACGCATCCTGATCATTGTTACCGCGTATTGCCGTGACCGGCGCGATTGTCGACAGCTCGTGCAGTATGCGCTCACTGCCGATGTCGCCGGCATGGATGATATGGTGGCACCCGCGCAAAAATGCGCCAGCCGCCGGCCTCAGCAGGCCGTGCGTATCAGAGATGAGACCGACGCGCAGCATAGGCAGTCGCGAGCGCTAGCGAACGATCGAGATGTGACGCTTCGCGCTCGACTGACAGTTTCGGCTCTCGTCCGCCCGCCTCAGCAGCAACGTGCGTTCGCGCGCATTCTGGGTCATGGCGGCTGCACGCTCGAACTCGCTGGTTGCCTCGGCGTAGCGCCCCAGCTTGAACAGCATGTCGCCGCGGACGCTTGGCAGCAGGTGATAGGACTTCAGGGCCGGGTCATCCTCGAGTTCGGCGAGCAGCTCCAGACCCGCCCCGGGCCCGAACGCCATCGAGATGGCTACGGCGCGGTTCAGCTCCACGATAGGTGAGAGCGTCAGCTCGGCGAGTGCGTCGTATAGAGCGACGATGCGATGCCAGTCTGTCTGCGCGGCGACAGTCGCGCGTGCATGGCAAGCTGCGATGGCGGCCTGCAGGGTATAGGGACCGAGCGGCTGCTTGAGCATCTCGGCACGCTCCAGTGCCGTCAGTCCACGATGCAGGAGCAACTGGTCCCAGCGGGTGCGGTCCTGGTCGAGCAACAAGACCGGCTGTCCCTGCGTATCGACACGCGCTGGCAGGCGCGATGTGTTGAGCTCCATGAGGGCGAGCAGGCCATGAACCTCTGCCTCACTGCCTATGAGTTCCGCCAAAATGCGCCCAAGCCGCAAGGCTTCCTGACACACCTCAGGACGCGTCCAGGCCTCACCGCGCGTGGCTGCATAGCCCTCGTTGAAGATGAGATAGATTACTTCGAGTACGGAGGAGAGCCGATTCTGCAGCTCATCGCTCCGGGGCAATTCAAATGGCACGCGCGCCTCACCGAGCGTGCGCTTGGCTCGCACGATGCGCTGAGCCATCGTAGCCTCCGGGACGAGAAACGCACGGGCAATCTCCTCGGTGGTGAGTCCGCCAAGCATCTTCAATGTCAGTGCGGCGCGGGCGTCCCTCGACAGGACCGGGTGACAGGCAATGAAGATGAGCCGCAGCAGGTCATCGCCGACGTGCTGCGCGATGCCTTCCTCGGGTGGCGGCTCTTCGGCCGGTGAGATCGCGGGGTCTTGCCCGATCTGCTCGTGCTTGCGCTGCTGCATTTTTCGCTGCCGCAGCTGGTCGAGCGCGCGATTCCGAGCGGTCGTCATGAGCCACGCGCCCGGGTTTTCCGGGATGCCGGTCGCCGGCCAGCGCTCCAGGGCAGCGATCAAGGCTTCCTGTGCCAGGTCCTCGGCGAGCTCGACGCTGCGCACGAGGCGCAGCAGAGCGCCAATCAGTCTGGCGGATTCGATCCGCCAGACCGCTGCCACTGCCTCATGCGTCGCGCCGGGGCTCACGATGACGCCCTCCAGCTCAGGATCTCTTCTGTCGATCGATCTCGCCTCGCAGCTGCGCTTCCTTCCCGCGCAGCTCCGGGGTGAGTTCCTTGCCAAAATCCTCCGCCTCGAATATCGGTCGAATGGTTACTTCGACGCCGCCATCGAAGGGGGCGCGCTTGAGCCATTCGACAGCCTCCTCGAGGGTCTTGACCTGCCAGATCCAGTAGCCCGCGACGAGCTCCTTGGACTCCGCGAAGGGGCCGTCGACGACCGTGCGCTGAGCGCCGGAAAATTTCACGCGCTTCGCCCTTGAGGTCGGTGTGAGGCCCTGGCCGTCGAGCATGACACCGGCCTTCACCAGCTCCTCGTTGAATTTCATCATTTTCGAGAGCAGCTCCTGCGTCGGCATGACACCGGCTTCGGAGTTGCGGTCCGCGGGTACAAATACCATGACTCTCATTGCTCGATCTCCTGTTGACTGTCGTTGCGCTAGGGACCCGTTCCGGGCTCGAACATCGGTCGTACCTCGGATTCGCCCTCGAACGCCGGCCAGTGCTTGCGGTGCAGATCCATGAATTCTGTGCCGATCCTCAGGGCCTGAGCCCTCGAGTCCACATTGAGAATTGCCCAGCCGCCGATGACCTCCTTGCTGTCGATGAAGGGCCCGTCCGTTACGGTGATCTTGCCGCCCGCGAGGCGAATGCGAACGCCCTCCTTGCTCGGCAGCAGGCCACCGGTATCCACCAGCGTGCCATCCTGCATCGACTTCTGGACGAACTGCCCCATGGCCTGCATGAGCTCGGCGGGCGGCCCGGAATCGCGATACTTCTCGGCGTGACGAATGAAACAGAGGTATTTCATGGAGCCTCTCCAGTGGGGTGAATCGACCATACGACGAACGAGGGCACCCCGAATCGACACGGTTTCTACCGCCGCGACGCAGCATCCTGCGAATTGTCCGACATGGGGCTGCGTCATCGCACCTGCGAACAAGCTCCCTGGAATGAGGTCGGTGCTGGGGCGCCAGCCCAAACGATCAAATCAGTGTTCCTGCAGCAGCGGTTTGCTGTCCGCGACCTGCCCGAAGAGGGGCTGTTGACCGCAGACCTGGCCTGACCAACGCGGGAAACGCCACGGTGCGGACGCGTTAGGCCATCGGTGTTTCACTAATGATTCAATAAGAGCCTGTTTCTGCCCATCCGTTCCCTGAATGACCCCGGCGAGCTTGACAAGGGGTGCGACCACGCTACAGTGCGCCGCGCCGGTTCAGGGTCGCGCGGTCAGCGCCTCCACGGCTCATACATCATCAGTAACCCCCTCGCTTCTGACCGTGGCGGCCAAAGTGCCGCTGTGCGAGCCCCTAAGAGAGCTCTATTTAATGTCATTTGAAAATCTCGGGTTAACCCCCGAGCTGTTGCGTGCGTTGGCCGACAAGGGCTACGTACAGCCCACCCCCATCCAATCACAAGCAATTCCTGCGGTACTGTCCGGACGCGACGTGCTCGCCGCGGCACAGACCGGCACCGGAAAAACCGCGGCGTTTGTGTTGCCCCTCATGCAGCTGCTCAAGGCTGCGCCAGTGAGCAACGTGCCGCGCGTACTCGTCCTCACACCGACCCGGGAGCTGGCAGCCCAAGTCGCCGAAAGCGCCCGAGTCTATGGCGCATATTCGCCGGTGCGCGTGTCCGTCATCTTCGGCGGCGTGGGCATCAATCCGCAGATCTCTGCGCTGGCCGCGGGCTGCGACTTCGTGGTGGCGACCCCGGGCCGACTGCTGGACCTGGCGCAGCAGCGTGCCATTCGCCTCGATGCCGTACGCCATCTGGTGCTCGATGAGGCCGACCGCATGCTGGACATGGGCTTCATCCGCGACATCCGCCGGGTATTGAAGCTGCTGCCGGCCCGCCGGCAAAACCTGCTGTTCTCGGCAACCTACGACGAGTCGATCCGCGAGCTGGCGAATTCCCTGCTGGTCAATCCAGTTGCCGTGGAGGTTGCTCCGAGAAATGCCGCGGCGGAGCGCGTCGACCAGCACGTCTACCATGTACCGAAGGATCAAAAGCGCCACCTGCTGAGCCATCTCATCGATTCGCGTCAATGGCATCAGGTGCTGGTGTTCACGCGCACCAAGCACGGCGCCAATCGGCTCACACAACAGCTGACGGCCGATGGTATCCGGGCGGCTGCAATCCACGGCAACAAGAGTCAATCGGCGCGTGTGCGTGCGCTGGAGGACTTCAAATCCTGTCGTGTCACGGCGCTGGTTGCCACGGAGGTTGCGGCCCGCGGCCTGGATATCCGCGAACTGCCCCAAGTAGTCAACTACGAGCTACCCAGTGTGCCCGAGGACTACATTCATCGCATTGGACGCACCGCGCGCGCTGGCGCGACGGGCTGCGCGGTATCGCTCGTGGCACCCGATGAGGCACCGCAACTGAAGGGCATTGAACGGCTGTTGAAGCGCACCTTGCCCGTGACTCCGCTGCCGGCGCTTGCCCTGGCCGCAAAGGCCGCGAACGCAGTGCCTGAGCGGCCCGCGACCCCGCAGCCGACGCGCAGACCCCCAGCGCCGGCGCACCGCCATTCACGCCCTGCAGTCAGCGGCGCGCCGAGGCGTTGGCATTCGGCGCCACGCGGGCGCCGCTGATACTGGAGCGGGCGCAGCTGGTCGGCCGAGACCTTCGTCCCGGCCGGCCAACCTCGCCCTGCGCCGCGCGTGCTACCGATGGAATCGGGCCACGAGCTCTGCTTTGCCGAGCACGTGCCCTTCCATCGCACTAAACACGGCCGTGCGTGTCGCGGCGGCATCCTTCGGTGAGCCCTGCGGCACGTCCAGTGTCGTGTCGAGCGCATAGAGCTCGAAGGTGTAGTGGTGATATGGGCCGGCAGGCGCCCCGGGGCCCATGTAGCCATTCGCGCGCAGGCTGACCTGCAGGCTGCCATCCGGGAGCTTCCCCGCCGGGACTCCCTCCTGCAGTCCCCGGGATGTACCGGGTATGTTCCAGATCAGCCAATGAGTGATGTCCATCTTGGGACTCTTGTTGAGCACTGGCTCGGGATCGTGCAGGAGCAGCACGAAGCTGCGGGTGCCGGGCGGGACCTGGGACCACTGCAGCTGAGGCGACACGGCCGCAGGGCCCGCCGCTTGGGTGTACTTGTCCGGTATTACGCCGCCGTCTTCCCAGGCAGAACTCGACAACAACAGTGGAGGCGTGCGCGGTCCTCCTCGCTGAGCCATCAACGGCTGCGCCATAAGACCCGTGATGGCGAGCAACGTCGCCGTCGCGCCCATACGAACAATGCGCGCAAACTCTGTCTTCATTTGGATAACCCCCTTTGGAGCGTGACATGCTAACGCCAGTCGCACCCGGGGTACCAGCCTCTTAACCGACCGCGCCCTATTCGCCAGTGATATGGCAGTACTGCTCCTGGCTGAGCGGTACGACGCTCAACCTTCCCTGACGCACCAACGGTGAGTCGGAAAACAGTTTGTTTGCTTTTATTTGCGCCAGCGGAATCGATTTTGGCAAGAGCTTCGCAGCCTTGATTCTGACCTGCGGCTCCTTTGGGTCCGATTCCCGCACCGAAATCACACTTGCCGTTCCGACTACACTCTTCACGTTTCCGGTCTCGTAAATCAGCAGTCTGTCTCCCGGATGCATGCCGCGCAGGTGCTTCAGCGCCACGGGGTTCGCTACCCCATCCCAGACGGTCTGCTGCTCTCGTGACAGATCTGCAAATGAAAATTCCGACGGTTCGGTTTTGAGCAGGTAATAGGCAGTCACGTCACTTTCCGCCGGCTATTCTTTGAGTTGGAAGCGGATGCGATAGGGATAACAATACGCCACGGGCTTACCGTCCTCTGTCGTACTCCGGTAGTGTCCAGAACCTGCGCTTGCCAGTCGCAGCGCAGCCGTGTCGAGCCTCGCGCTGCCCGAGGATCGCGCGATTGCCGGAGCAGATGAAAGTCGACCTCTGTCATCGACGCATACCCGCACCGTGGCCACCCCCGTCTCCCCCAGCCGTCTCGCTGTAAGCGGATAATAATCGTCGGTATTCGGAAACCCCTGACCCGGCCCTCCCAGGATGCGAACGATCGCTTTGGAATGTCCGGCTGGAATCGGGGTCGGCTGCTGCTGCGGGGGAGCCGACGGAATGACTGGCCCTTCGATGGCGTCCGGCGGGAACTCAAAGGCCGGCGACACCAACGCAAGGATTCGATTCGGCGTGGTCAAAGACGCTGTGATCTTCGGCGGTGGCAGCGCGTGCGCTCGGGGTTGATCTATGATCGTGGTCTTCATCGGCCCCGGCATCGCCTGGATCACCTTTTGGGCAAGTCCGGTCGTGAAACCATAGATCACGATTACATGCAGGCAGACGATGAGAAATAAGATCGTCGTACGACGCACGTAAGAGGGTGGGCCGTATTGTCCAAGGATGATCGCGCCATGCTCTGTCGCAGGTTCGCTGGCCCGCGCGGCTGACGCCACATAGTCCCGGGCGATCACTCGCATAGCCCAGCAGCATCCGAGCGCGAAATGCAGGCGCGACAGCGCGCCACGTTGAGCGGCCAGGTCCGCCAGCCATTCTTCCTCGAGTCGGTTTGCCAGAGCCGCCGGAGAGCTACGCGCGGCGTGCCGTACCAACCAGCGACTCAACCCCTCGGACTGTGCCAGCTCACGGGGGGCACCACCTTGTGCCTTATCACGCGGGTTCATGCTAGAACTCCTCGACCGAAGGTTGCGAAGATCTCGCTCGCGCGTCTGAGCCCAGTTGCAGTGAGTCGATATAGCCGTCGGCGCGGGCGGCCGATGCTCGAAGGGTCTGCAGTCTCCCACCGGCTGACGAACCAGCCGGCGGATTCGAGTCGAAGCAGGATGGGGTATAGCGTGCCTGAGGCAAGACCGCCGCGCTTCTGCACATCCGCGCCGGCGAGCTCGTCAGTCGGATTTTCCAGGAAGGCTTCCAGCACCCGAAGGGTCTGAAGAGACATGCGCACGGGCTGCACTTCCTTACCCATAGTCGTAAGTCTACATAGGGGGGCGATCCAATGCAAGTCCGGCGCGTCACCAGCAAACGCGAACCACGCGTCGAAGTATTGCAAGAAAGGCATCGTGTGTGGCTGTCAGCCCGGTCGCAGCAGTGATGTGCGTGGATTCTCAGTATTGCGCCCTCGATGACGATGCGAAGGGCGGCCTTCAGTTAGGCTGCCGTCCATGCGAACAATACTGGGATGGCTGGGCGCCTCGGTAATAGGCTCCGTCGGCTGGTGGTTAGGCGCAAAGGTTGGCCCCGCGACAGGCATGTTGCTCGGAGCATTAGGCAGTGGTGGCGGACTGTGGGCAGGGTTTCATTGGTTTGATCAGAATCTGAAGTAAAAGGGATCGACCGACCTGCGGCACGATGTACTATGGTGTGCCGCTTGCGCGCTTGCGAATAGAGCCGGCATAAATAAAGGTGGGGGTCATGTCGGGTAGATTTCTTGCATTTCTGTTGAGTGCCGCGCTTGGCTTTTCCTCCATTCAGGCGCTCGCTTCTTCGGTGCCTGTTCCGCAAGTGAGCGGCCCTATTGCGTCGCCGGATATTCCAGGCGCCCCATCGCACAATTACATTTTTTTTGCCTCGAACCACGAGCTCGCATCCCATGGCTATTTGGAAGAGGAATTTTTCATCAAGGGAACTGCGAGCACCTACAACACCCCAGCCGGCCAAACCGGCACGCTGAAGGACAGTGGCCTGCCCTATTTCACGCGCGTCGTGGTGCGCCGCCCCGCCGATCCCAAACGCTTCAACGGCACGGTGCTGGTGGAGTGGGACAATGTCACCAACCTGTTCGACGCGGAGAATTTTTGGTTCTTCGGTTGGGAGCACATCATGCGGGCCGGGTATGTCTGGGTCGGCGTCTCCACCCAGACCATCGGCGTCGCTGCCCTGAAAAAGTGGAGCCCGCAACGCTATGGCGCGCTGGACGTGGGTGAGATCGTCGCCAGCACTGGGTTCAACCGCGGCCCCGACCGCGATGCCATGTCCTTCGACATCTTCTCGCAGGCCGCGCAGGCGCTACGGCATCCCGGCGACGTGGACATGCTGCATGGCCTGAAGCCGAAACTCTATCTCGCGGTCGGCGAGTCCCAATCGGCGGCGCGGCTCACGACCTATGTCAATTCCGTCCATCCCCTGGCGCAGGTCTACAACGGTTTCCTGCTGCTGTCCGCGCTGGGCCAGAGCATTCGCAACGATCTTCTCTCGCCAGTCTTCAAGCTTGATACCGAGTACGATGTAATCGGAAGCGAAGCTGCGGTGCGCCAACCCGATACTCCCAAATTCCGCACCTGGGAAGTGGCCGGCACTTCGCACGTCGATCAGCATCTGCGCGCCAGCCGCGAGGCCGTAGAGCTGCGCGACAACGGCGTTTCCTTGGAAGCGAACCTGTCGCCGCTGTGCGCGGTGCCGTCGATCGGTACGCGCGTGCCCACCCACGATGTTGTGGCGTCGGCGCTGGACAAGCTGGCTGTCTGGGGCGCCGGGGGCCCACCCCCACCGACGGCTCCGCGCCTCACCATGACGCAGATCATGCAGCGACCGCACCCGTCGGTGATTGCTCGCGACAAGGACGGCCTCGCAGAGGGTGGAATCCGGCTTGCGGCGCTCGCCGTGCCCACCCAGTTCAATGTGGGTATCAGCCAACCCGCCCACACGGACAACGGGCCCTCGCGCGAAGCGATCGGAGCAGGCGCCTGTGTCCGCTGGGGCTATTCGACCGACATGACCATTGCACAGCTCGATGCCCACTATCCCAGCCATGCCGCCTATGTCGCCCAGGTGCGCAGGGTGAGCGAAGACAATGTCAGGAAGGGCTATATTCTTCCCGTCGATGCGGCGGCGACGATTCGCGAGGCGCAAGAGTCTCATGTCGGTGAGCACTAGATCGCCGGCCCGACCAGGCACGGGAACACTCTGATCGAAACCGCCCTGACTTGCGCCTCTGGCGTACGCATGCCGAGGATGCTCTACGGAACCGCCTGGAAGAAGAACGAAACAGAGCAGCTCGTTGCGCTCGCCCTCCAGGAGGGATTCCGGGGGGTCGATACCGCCTGCCAGCCTCGGCACTACGATGAGGTCGGCGTGGGCGCCGGTATCGCTGCGGCCCTGGGGCAAAACCTGCGGCGCGCTGATGTGTACGTTCAGACCAAATTTACTGCTGTCTCCGGGCAGGACCCGGCACGCATCCCGTACGATCCGAGCGCGCCGATTTCCGAGCAGGTGGTCCAGTCGTTCGGCGCGTCGCTGCGCAATCTGCGCACCGATTATCTGGACGGCCTAATCCTGCACTCTCCATTCGCGAACAGCGAGCACACACTGCAGGCGTGGCGCGCCATGGAGTCGCTGGTCGAGAGTGGCAGCGTGCGGCAGCTCGGTATTAGCAATTGCTACCAACTCCACCAGCTGCGGGAGCTGTGTCGTGCCGCGCGCATACGGCCTGCGGTGCTGCAGAACCGCTTTTACGCCGACACCGGATACGATGTGAAATTGCGCGCCTATTGTGCGGACGAAGGAATCGTGTACCAAAGCTTTTGGACACTCAGCGCGAATCCGCAAATCTTGCAAGACCCCGCGATCAAGTCGGCCGCCCTGAGGCACAGGCGCGAGCCGCCACAGATCCTGTTCCGATATCTCATCGAGTCCGGCGTCGTGCCGCTCACGGGGACCAGGTCACCCCGACACATGCGCGAGGACCTGACAGTGTTCGAGTTCGGCTTGACGGAGGACGAGCGCCGCGACATCGATGCCTTGCTCCGCGGGTGAGCCATACCCGAAAAGCACTTCTGAATCAGGCGCGAGCGTCGATGACGAGTGAAATGGCCACGATGTGAATGACGCGTCCGAACCCCGGCTTGATCTCGAACAGGCCGCCGACCTGCACGAGCCGGCCTTCGAATGGGCTCGCCTTCTGCGCAGGATCGAGACCCACCAGAAAGCCACGCGAATCGGACAGCACGTAGTAGGCGCTGCCGTCCGGGTCCCGCTCATGAAGCACGGTACCGCGGGTGAGCACCCGCTGGCCGGCATAGTCCTGCTGGGCCTGCGACAATTGTGCGAGCGTCACCTCTGGATTACCCCCACAGCCGGTGGAGGCCAGCGCGACACAGGCGAACAGGAGGGCCAAGTGGAATCTCACGAGAACTGCTCCTCCCAGTGGTAGCGGGGTCTACGTACGCAGCCGTGCGGCAAACTAGGACGCTTGTTCGGAGTGAAGGCGCCAAGCCCCGCCGGCCAGAAGTCCGGCAGACAGGCCGACAAAACCACCGGCGATCACATCACTGACGAAATGCCAATCGCCTACCACCAGCAGCACTGCGGCCACTATCAGCAATGCGGCCAGTGGCCAGAGCGCCGCTCGATAGAGGCTCATGCAGACCCCCGCAAATGAAGCGGCGAGCACCATATGTCCTGAGGGAAAGCTGTAATTACCGGGCGCCGAGAGAAAATCGAAGTGGTGTGCGGCCCCTGCGATGACGGCCGCCGGCACCGGTACGCCAAACCATGGCTTCAATACCAGATCGTTGACGGCGTAGGTGCAGATGGAGGCGAGGCAGGCAATCACCAAGGTTGCCGCCAGGCGCGAGAGGTGTCCGCGCACCAGGCGAGTGAGCACGAGTCCTACGGTCAGGGCACACTCGCAAGACAATACAACGGCGGCCCCAAAGCCCGAGTTCAACGGCTGGAGTACCCGTCCAATGTTCCAGAAATGATGCGCGACCCGTAGATCAACATACTTAAACGACAGCGCGGTGAGGACTGCGCACACCACCAGGGCTAGCAGCCAGATCTGCAGGCAAGCGGCAGCGCGATTCACCGATGTTCACTCCTGTACTGCCACTTCCAGCGTGGTGGGTTCGGGCAGCAGCGGTGCTGAGTCAGCTGCCGGCAGCGCATCCACACCCTTGAGTTTACGTGTCAGGACGCGGTTGCGTCGTTCGGCGGACTCGATGCTATTGCTGGCCTCGTCGAGCTTCTTCTTCGTATGTGCCAGGGCCTCGCCGAACTTGAGGAACTCCGTCTTGACCGCGCCGAGCACCGACCAGACCTCGGCCGAGCGCTTTTCGATGGCCAGCGTACGAAATCCCATCTGCAGGCTGTTCAGCAGCGCCAGCAGCGTCGTGGGCCCCGCCAGGACCACCCTGCACTCGCGCTGTACCCATTCGACCAGACCGGGACGGCGCAGCACTTCGGCGTATAGCCCTTCGATGGGCAAGTACAAAATGGCAAACTCGGTGGTGTGGGGCGGCGCAACGTATTTCTCGCGCAACGAGTGCGCCTCCGCCTTGATACGCAGCTCGAGGGCCTTGCCCGCGTCCTCGACGGCACCGACGTCGGCGCGTTCCTGCGCTTCCAGTAGCCGCTGGTAGTCCTCCATGGGGAATTTCGCATCCATCGGCAGCCAGACGGTCCCCTCCTCCGAGCGGCCCGGCAACCGGATGGCAAAATCGACGCGCACGGCGCTGTCAGGCCGGGTGCAGACGTTTCGGGCGTACTGCTCGGCTGTGAGCACCTGATCGAGCAGTGCCTCCAGCTGCACCTCTCCCCACGTCCCACGCGTCTTGATATTGGTGAGTACCCGACGCAAGTCACCGACGCCACTGGCGAGGGACTGCATCTCACCGAGCCCGCGGTGCACCGACTCGAGCCGCTCGCTGACGAGGCGAAAGGACTCGCCCAGCCGCTGCTCGAGCGTCGCATGCAGTTTCTCGTCGACCGTCTGCCGAATGGTCTCGAGCTTCGAGGCGTTCTCGGCGCGCAGCGTGCCGAGCTCGCTCTTCAGGACGGCATCGAGCGTCGTACGCATCTCGCCCAGGCGCTCGGTCACGGTCGCGATCGTGCCGCGCGCGGTATCGTTGAGTAATTGTGCACTGCCGGCCGCACTGGCATGGATCTGCCCAAGCTTGCCGTCGATGACCGTGCGCAATTCCTCCAGTTTCATGCCAACCGCCTCGGTGCCGCTCTTCAGCGTGAGCGCCAGCTCCGAGCGCGTCTGGCCGAGCGATTCGTTGAGCGCGCGCAACCCGGAATCGATGGCACTCTTGAGGACGAGGGCGTGATTCGTGTGCAGCTCCGAGAGCTGGCCGCCGAGGTGATGCTGCGCTTGTGTCATCGCGGCCAGGCGCCCCTGAAGCTCTGCGGTGTCACCCGCGGCGCGAAGCAGCAGGTCGCGAACCTCGTGTACCGACGAGAGCGACTGCGCGCTCTGCTGAGTGGCACTCAACAGCTCGTCCAGCCGGCGCTGCAAGGCCAGGCGCCCCAGGTGCTGCAGCAGAAGCGCCGCACCGCTGATAAGGAGAGCCGCCAACAGCAGGGTAAGCAGCAGCATATCGGTCCTCTGTCATGGAGTGATGACCCGGCAATCCTGTATATCCTTACAGGCTTTGTCAACCTCGTAACGAGACGGCGATTTCCTTGAGCGCACAGAGGCTTATGAGTGCTGTCGCCAGCTCGGACTGCGTCGCAAGCAGCCTTGCGCCTGCTAGCGCCAGTCATCGATGATGAATACGCCCGATCGATTGAAGCCATCCTCATTCGGCCGTTGCATGGCGACGCCCTGGAGGGCCGTGCGAAAGCCGTGCGTGCGCATCAGGCTATAAGCCTCTGCCCGGGCGAGATTGGTGCCGGCGGTGAGGGAGTTCAGGCCGCGGTCGCGCGCCAGCGCTTCGCAGACATTCAGCAGCGCCGCAAAATTCGCCGCAGCCGCACCACCGGCTCGTACCGCAGCGAACTTCACATAGCAATTCCCGCTACCGCCTTCGGTACCCGCACCGAAGTGGCAGACGGCGAAGCCCGCAAGCCGCCCGTCCACCCAGAGCAAGGCCGTTTCGCCGAGATTCAGAGTCGCAACCGCCTCGATCTCGTCGGAAAGATCCAAGCCGTCGTAGAGCGCGCCGCTGACCTCCCGGCAGGCGGCCAGCAGCGCCGGCCGCTGCTCACTGGCTGTGCGCGAAAAGGCCGACCAGTCGGGTATCCGCCCTTGCGCGGACAGTACCGGCTTGGCCATGACTGCCGTGAGGAAGCGCGGCCAGAATCCGAAGCGTTGGTAGAGGGCGATGTGCTTCTGGCTGTGCGCGAAAGTGAACAGACCAGCGTGCGTGACCTGCCAGGAATCGAAGCGCTCCATGACTGGCTCGAGCAAGCGCTTGCCGATCCCCCGATCCCACAGTTCGGGACGCACTGAGAGCGGGCCGAAGAACCCGAAGCTCCCCCAGCGCGCCGCGAAGTTCGAGCCTACCAGTGTATCGCGCGCCTCCGCAGCAAAAGCCGCGGTGGGGTTGGAGCGCCAGCGCGGCTTAACAAACGCGGCGTCACCCATGAAGGCACGCGGCTCGGGGAGGCCGAGAAACGTGCCGAATGCCGTGCGCACGATCTCGTCGGCCGCCGCCAGATCAGCGTCCCTCATAGGCCGCACGATCACCTGGTTTGCCGCGGACTCGGTGGTAGCAGGCATCACATCCGCACGGTCTCCGCCAATGCCAGCCCAACTGAGCCGGCAAAGTTTCGCGGGCCCCCGCCCCACTACAGACTATACCCAAGCGGGGGACTTGCGGGAACCCACGGCTGTTGATGCAGCATCGCCGCCCCTGCAGCAACTGGCTAGAGAGGGCGCATCCATGCAAACCATGATGGAGCACGCGGTGCTCATCAGTGGAGCAGGTCCCACGGGACTGATGTTGGCAGCCGAATTGGCCTTGGCGGGGGTCGATGCGGCGTTGGTAGAGCGGCGATGCGACCAAGGCGTCGTGGGATCGCGCGCGATGGGACTGCATGCACGCACCCTGGAGGTTTTCGATCAGCGCGGCATCGTTGAACGCTTCCTCTCGCAAGGGAAGCGGCATTCCGCCGTGATGTTTCACGTGCCACTGGACATCAGCGACTTGGCGACGCGCCACAACTACACCCTTGGACTGTGGCAGCGACATACCGAGCGCATTCTGGCGGAGTGGATCGATGAATTGGGTGTCCCGATCTATCGGGGATGCGAACTCGTGGCGGTGTCGCAAAGCGATGCGGGCGCCGCTGGCGAATTGAGCAATGGCAGGCACTTCAAGGCCCAATATGTCGTGGGCTGTGACGGGGCGAGGAGTCTTGTGCGCCGATCTGCCGGCATCGACTTCCGCGGATCACCACCGACCACCAGCTGGTTGATCGCAGAAGTCGCCGCCAGCCAGCAGCCTCCCTGGGGCTTTCGCGAAAATGAAACGGGCATCCATGCCATCGGCGAGGCCGAAAATGGCTTGGTCAGGCTCGTGTTGGTAGAAAAGCAGCTGCAATTGGACAATCAGCCCACGCTCGAGGACATTCGGGAAGCGCTCATTGCCATCTACGGAAGCGACTTTGGCATTCACGATCCCACGTGGATTTCCAGATTCACGGACGCGACGCGCCAGGCTGCCGTCTATCGCCAGGGGCGGATCCTCCTGGCCGGCGATGCCGCTCACATGCATCCACCCATGGGAGGACGGGGACTCGATCTCGGGATAGAGGATGCCGTGAATCTCGGTTGGAAGCTGGCACAAGTACTCAAGCGCATATCCTCTGCAGAGCTGCTGGACACTTACCAGGCTGAGCGACACCCGGTTGCCGCGCGGGTCTTACAGATCACCATGGCGCAAGCCACGCTGCGTCGCCCGGAGGTCCGCCTCAAGGCCGTAGGCAACGTCATCGCGGAGCTGCTGCGCATGAACGACGCTCGCAAGCATATGGCTGTCGAGATGGCCGGGCTTGCGGTCCGTTACGATTCCGGTGAGGGAGATCCGCTGCTCGGTCACCGGATGCCCGATCTGGAAGTGATGAGCGGCAGCGGCGCCGTGCGCGTCTTTACACTACTGCACGCCGCGCGCCCGGTACTGCTCAACTTTCAGCAGCCCGGCGCCTTTAACCTCTCGCCCTGGGCGGATCGAGTACGGCTGATCGACGCCACCTTCGACGGTCAGTGGCACATCCCAGCAGTGGGACCCGTTGCAGCTCCCGCCGCGGTTTTGATTCGGCCAGACGGCTACATAGCCTGGACCGGTGACCGTCGCGGAGTTGGACTCAGCAATGCGCTGGAGACATGGTTCGGTGCCAGAGAACCCGGGACCCACCTCACTGGCCTTGCGCCTCCAGAGCTACAATAGGCTCGCTTCAGGGGGTGGGCCACCCAGAGGGGACGGGGGGAATACGATGCGCAGCATGACTCAGCTACTGGGGCGCAGTTGTCTCGCGCTGTTGCTGGTCGTAGTGGGGATTGGGACCGCTGCCGCGAAGGGGGATCGGATCGTGGTCTACGGCGCCACGGGGGCGATCGGCGGACTCATCGCGCAGGAGGCGCTGAACCGCGGAGATACCGTCATTGGCGTGGCTCGCGATCCCAGCAAGGCCACTCTTCGCAATCCTCACTACCATGCCGTGGCGGGGGACGTCACGGATGTCGCCAGCTTCAAGCGCATTACGCAGGGCGCCGACGCAGTCATCATTTCCGTGCTGGGCGATGCCAAGGATAATTCGCCCGAAAACTCGGTATCGGCGCGCGCGGCCAAGGTGGCTGTCCAGGCGTACACCGGAGTAGCTGACAGCCCGCACGTCATCCAGATCGGTGGCGCACCGACGATGTATGAGACTCGCGAAGCAATGCTGGCGCATATGCACTTGTCCCCCGACAACCCCATGTATGCGGTGATCGTCGGACATCTGCTCGCGTTGCAGACCTACCGGGCGAGCGATATCCGCTGGACCGTACTCACACCGCCGGAGGACATCCAAGGATGGAAGCTGCATTCGCCGCCCCAGCCGCATCGCACCGGCAAATACCGCGCTTCTACCATCGAATTCGTGCGGGACGCGAAAGGGAAAAGCGCGATCAACATTGCCGATCTGGCGGTGGCCGCAGTCGATGAGGCCGAGCATCCTCGCTTCGTTGGCAAGCGCTTCACGGTAGGGTACTGAGGGCACTCGGCCGAGGGCCGACGCCAGATCACGCGACGTCAGCGATCGGCGCGGCCTTTCGATTGGCCAATGCCCGACGCTCCACTCGACTCCAGCGGTGAGGCACGCTTTCGAGCAGCGGAACGTTGCTGACATTCGCCAGTGCAATCACAATTCTAAGCAGCGTGCCGAGACATGTGTCGAGCATGCTGTGAGAGGGATAGTTTTCGTTGTCGTCGAATGCCTCGCACGCCTTGGACATCTCACCGACTACCTCGACGTACGCGAACATGAGCGCCTCGGAAGTCCGCAGGTGCGAAAGGGAGGTCGGTCGGCCTGCCCCCACGATTCTTGGGGATTTCCCGAGCGCGTTTGCAGTGGCGAGAAGAATAATGAAGGAGTCGGTTATCAGCCTCTGAATGCTCTCCTCGTCCTCCGATCGCAGCGCCTTGATCAGCCTGCCCTGGTACTTCGACAGATGCAGGATGAAATTGACGAGCTGACGCCGCATCGGCAGCGATGCAATATCGGCATGCGCGAGCGCGTCGTGACGAAACTGCTCACCCTGAAACCAATCGAGATCGGCGGATGACAAAATGTTCATCTGGTTGCCGCCCTTAGGTCCCACTCGATACCATGGACACCGGAGCTGGTGCCGATCGCCGTCCACTGGGTTGGGGTAGCTGGCCAGCGTCAAGCACGAAATGGAACGCGAGCTGCCCATTGGCCCCCAGATCCACGAGCGGCTGGCCCGGTTCTGAAACGTAGACGCCACTACCCACGATGGCAATTGCGCGGCTCTGGAATGCCGCAAGCGGCACCGCCTTGAGTTTGCAACGCAACGTGCTCAGCGCACGGCGCAGCGCGATGACGGACACCCCGGCAGCGAGGAGCGTCGACACGGCACGGCCCAGCAGCAGATCGGCATAGGAGAACTTACGCACCAGACCGCGGCGTCGCTCGGAAGAGAGCGTCGGCTCGAGGACCCCATACCGGCACAGATAATTGACCATGTGGCTCGAGAGCTTTGCGTAGTGCACCAAGTCACCCGTCGTGAAGTGGTCTTTGACGACATCGCTCACTGGTATGGACTCCAGTATTACGGCCTACTGGGTTTGAGTATAGAGCGATACTCCGTACTGGCATTTGATTTGCGGACAAAGTGTGATCCAGTTCTCCTTTCGCTCGCGCCCGGCAGCCCGACACAGGCGATAGCGGCCCTCGATTAACAATAGTTTCGCTTCTTCAGGGCAAAACCTGCATCCATCTGCTCGAGCCAGCCGGGTTGCCCGGGCGTGAAGATCATGTGCGACAGCAGTCGCCGGCTACCTGCCATCTGATTCAGACGACCCCGCGCCTGTGCCATCTGTTCGTTGGTCAGAAACCAGTCTCGGGCGATATCCGAGGGCGCGGAAGAGATCAGAGCGCCTGGCGCATCGCGACGAACTGCGTCAGTCGCGTGTCATCGCGCAGGAAATGAGTATGCATATCCATCGGCGCTGCGAAAGAAACCGCGTCGATTGAGATTCTGCCGACCTCCCAGCGCATCTGCCATGTTCAGCAGACGAGCCTCGACCTCTCGCTGGCGGGAATTCTGCGGCTCCGGGTAGAACTCATCACTCGACACCACCTGTGTCGGCAACGGCGTATCAAGCTCCAGCAGGCGTCAATGTGGATATCTCTTCGTCGCTGAGCAATCTGGTCATCGCTTGACCCCCCTAAATTCGCTTCCGCGTCTCGATGTCGTGCCGCACAATGCAGGGACGGCCCACGGAGGCTGATCATATACGGGGGCAGCGCGGTGAGCCGAATGGTCAACCCTTATTTCTCAGGCCCACCCAATGACCATTTCGACGGCCAACGCTTTTTCAACCCCGGGCATGAGACAACTGATCGCGATCTTCGCGACCTGCTACGTTGGAAGTTCAAGGAGAAAGCAGCTGTATGGCAGCGCTCCGTTCCGGTACAGCAGACCAAACCCGACGCCACCGTTAGCGGACTGCGCGCCACGGTGATCGGCCACGCTAGCCTGCTGATTCAAGCCGGCGGCCTGAACGTACTGACGGATCCCATATGGTCTAAACGGGCGAGTCCCCTGCCCTTCGTCGGTCCGCGGCGTGTTGCGATGCCTGGCATTGTCTTCGACGCGCTACCGCGAATCGACGCCGTGCTGATCTCTCACAATCACTACGACCATATGGATGTGGCGACTCTGCGCCGCCTCCACCAGGCGCACGCTCCGCTCATGGTCACGACACTCGGAAATGACACGATCCTGCGGCGAGCAATTCCCGGCGTGCGGGTGCTCGCTCGGGACTGGTGGGATAGCGTCGACATCGGCAAAGGCGGAACGGTAACGATCGTGCCTGCCTATCATTGGTCGGCCCGCTCCGGGCGAGACCGACGCATGGCGCTGTGGTGCGGGTTCATGCTCTGCACTGCGGGCGGTTGCGCTCATTTCGCGGGCGATACCGGTTACGGAGACGGGCACATCTTCCGCGAGGTACGCCGCCGGATCGGAAGGCCCGATCTGGCCCTCATCCCCATTGGCGCCTACGCACCGCGCTGGTTCATGCAGGCGCAGCACACCGATCCCCACGAGGCCGTCCAGATCCTGGAGGATCTCGAAGCCAGCCGTGGAGTGGGTATCCACTGGGGAGTCTTCCAGCTGACTGATGAGCGGCGGGATGAACCACCCGAATTGCTGCTCGAATCGCTGGCGAGACGCGGAATCGCGCCGGATCGATTCCCGGCCGGAATTCCCGGCCTCAGCTACGAACCGTAAGCGCGGGGCACGAAAGGCCCAAAAACGCATTGCGCCGCCTCAAGGGTTACACTTCCCTCCCGTCCTCATCGTGGCGTTTCGCCGGCACTCAAATGACCTCCACAGCCCCCCCGCAGGTCCGTAGCGGGCCTCCCTTCCGCGCCGATCAGGTCGGCAGTCTCTTGCGCCCCGACTTCCTGCATGCGGCTCGCGAGCAATTCACGCTTGGGCGCATCGACCGCGAGCAGCTGCGCGCGGTGGAGGACCGCGCGATTGCTCAGGCCGTCAAGCTGCAGGAAGAAGTGGGTCTCAAGGCCATTACCGATGGAGAGCTGCGCCGGGCCTTCTTTCACATCGATTTCCTCGAGCAGCTGGCCGGTGTGAAGGCCGGTCCGGCCAGCGTCATCCGTCAGGCAGACGGCACTGAACAGCTCACGCCACCGGTCATCCGCGTGATCGAGCGTGTGCGCCACGTCGCCGATATCCAGCGCGCCGATTTCGAGTTTCTGGCCTCCTGTCTGACCCCCGGACATATCGGCAAGGTCTCCATCCCCTCACCGACCATGCTGCACTTTCGCGGCGGACGCGCTGGCGTCAGCCGCGACGCGTATCCGGATCTTGACCCCGCCTTCTACGAGGACGTCGCGGCGGCCTATGCGGCGGAGCTGCACTCGCTCGCTGCGGTCGGCTGCCGCTATGTGCAGCTGGATGACACCAATCTCGCCTACCTATGCGATGACAAGATGCGCGCGGCCGTGCGTAGCCGCGGCGATGACCCCGACGAGCTACCGCATCGCTACGCAGACTTCATCAACCGTCTGGCCGCCCAAAAGCCTGCGGGCATGGCGCTGACGATTCATTTGTGTCGTGGCAACTTCCAAAGCACCTGGGCCGCTTCAGGGGGCTATGAGCGCGTGGCGGAAGCGCTGTTCGCTGAAATGGATGTAGACGGCTATTTTCTGGAGTTTGATGACGCGCGCAGTGGCGGCTTTGAGCCGCTGCGTTTTCTGCCGCGCAATAAGATCGCCATTCTGGGGCTCGTCACCACCAAGTCCGGCAATTTCGAGACCGTTGACGCGCTCCAGCGCCGCATCGAAGAGGCGACGCAGTTTGCATCGCTCGAGCAACTGGCGCTCAGTCCGCAGTGCGGATTCGCCAGCACCATGGAAGGAAACAAGATTACTGAAGCGCAGCAGCGAGCCAAACTCGAGCTCGTGGTGCAGACGGCCTTGAAGGTGTGGGGATCTCTCTAATGACAGATGCACTCCGTATCTGCGCGCTCATCGCAGCAGGCTTGGTGACTGCGCGGGCGAACGCTGCGACGACGCGGCTCGCCGCTGACTGCACATCGCTCGAGGGCTTCATGATTCCAGCCGCTGCGATCGGTTTGCCAACCGGCGGCGCGATTGTCGAAAGCGCGGTGACCGTCACGGGATCCAGGCCAGGCAACGTCGCCGGCGATTACTGCAAGGTAACGGGATTCATCCGGAACGCCACGGCTTCGATGGCGGTGTTCGAATTCGAGGTCAATCTGCCGATCACGTGGAATGGCCGGGCGCTGCAGATGGGCGGCGGTGGCTATGACGGCGCGCTCGTGGATGCGCTGGGGCCCTATACGCTCCAGCCCCGTGGCGAGGACACACCACTGGAGCGCGGGTACGTCACCCTGGGGAGCAATGGCGGCCATCAAGGCGGCCGTGGCTTCGACGGCAGGTTCGGCCTCGACGATGAAGCGCTGCTCAACTATGGAAAGGAGTCGGTGAAAAAGACGCACGACGTCGCCATGGCCATCATCCACAGGGCTTATGGCCGTGCGCCGCAGCGATTCTATTTCATCGGGGGGTCACAGGGGGGGCACGAAGCGCTCGACGCCGCCGCGCGCTATCCCGATGACTACGACGGCGTCGTTGCCAACTTCCCCGCGTACGACGTCACGATGCTGCACCTGGGCTCGTGGAACGTCGGGCGCGCACTATATGCGGACGGTGGGGCCGGCTGGATGGACGCAGCGCACGTCAAGCTACTCACGGATGCCGTCATGGCGACATGCGACGGGCTCGATGGTGTCAAGGATGGGATCATCAGCAACGTCGCCGCCTGTGACGCGGCATTCCAGGTGAAGACCCTGCGGTGCCGAGGCGCAGCGGCGGGCCAAAACTGCCTGTCGGACGCCCAACTGAAGGCAATCGCCGCGATCACGTCGGATTACAACCCCGGATTCAGCGTCGCGGGGATGGACACATTCCCAAAATGGGCACTCCTCGAAGGGTCGAGGTTCGCCGGTCCGTCGAACTTTGGAAGCGTCACGCAGCCCTCCAATCCGCTGTCCGGAAAGGAGCCCCTGCTCTATAGCGCGGGCGATGCGACGATCAAGTACATCATCACCCGCGATCCGAAATTCGACACGCTGCGGTTCGATCCGAAGCGGTACCAAGCCCGAATTGCCAGGGTCGCGTCAATCATGGACGTGACCGACCAGAGCCTGGAGCGGTTCCGGGCCAAGGGCGGGAAAGTCATCATTACGCACGGCACCGCCGACGAACTCATCACGCCCTATAACTCGATCGCCTATTACAAGCGGCAGTTGACCGATTTCGGCCAGCAGCGGCTCCACGGCTTCCTGCGCTTCTATCTCATCCCCGGCTTCAGTCACGGCTTTGGCGCCTTTAACGCCAAGTTCGACGCTCTACCGGCACTCGAGCAATGGGTGGAGAACGGCAAGGCTCCCGCTGATCTGGTAGCCACCGACGGCAACCCTGATGCGCATCGGACCCGGCCGCTGTGCGAATATCCGCTGTACCCCAGATTCACCGGGGCGCCGGGTACTGAGAACTCGGCCGGAAGTTTCACCTGTATCGTTAAATAGAGCCCGCGACAGGCGCCCCTCCTCGGAGGTTTCCTGCGCCGTATTACGCCGCCGCTGACTAACTGTCCCGCTTTTTCCTGATGCAGCGCCACCCGTTTTGTAAGCAGTATTGCGTCCAATGGCCCAACGACTGCATTCCCCAAGGGGAGGGAGCCCGCTATGTCCGAATTCAGTAATGGCACGGCCTCAAATGTCGGGCGTGCTGCCGGGGCGGCGCTGAGTGGCGTCGGTGAGATGAAGGAACAGCTTGGAGAGGCCGCCAGCCGAGCAAGGAGCAAGGTTGATGGCGTTCGCAAGCCCATTGCCGACAAGCTGCACGACACCGCAGGCAAGGTGCGTGAACACGCGGACCGTATCTCCGACGCGGCGGGAACTGCGGCCGACAGACTTGAAGCGTCGGCTAACTACGTTAAATCGCGCGATGCGCGGCGGATGGCACAGGACCTGGTGGGCGTGATCAAGAAGCACCCCGCGCAAGCATTACTCATCGCAGGAGTGGTCGGATTCCTGGTGGCACGCGCCTTTCGCAGCAAGGACTGACACTGCCCAGACTCGCGTTGGGTCATCCACATCGAAGCGGAGATTCGTATGCTCTACTACGCGGTTGTATTTCTGGTCATCGCGCTGATTGCCGGCGCGCTCGGCTTCTTTGGTATTGCTGGAGCCGCGGCGGGAATTGCCAAGATCCTATTCGTCGTATTCCTGGTGCTGTTCATAGTGTCGCTGCTGTTCGGGCGGCGACGCCAGCTATAGCAGGTGTGACCGAACCTCCGGCTCTCGGATCGAGGCCGAGCCGGAGGTTTGGCTATTGATATCCCTCAGTTTTGCCCCGTCCTGGTCACGGGGCGCCCGTAGACCTCGATCTGCGCAATATCGGCCCAACCGCCCGGACCATGGCCACTGCTGGGCTTGAGGTCGGCAAAGCCGATCTCGTCCACCTTGGTCAGATCAATCGTATCCTGCAGATTCCCGACCGTCACCATGCGCTTGATATCGAACTTGAGCCAGCGCACATCTGAATACGACACCTCGCTCACGAGCCAATCGCGGGTCGTACCGATAGCCTGGTCGCCAACCCACCACGTGCCATCCGCGAGCTTCACGATCGGGCGTAAGTGATGGAACCCTGACATCTTGGCGTTCACGCGGATGCGTGCCAGGCCGCTCAGGTCGGCAAAATGGCCCTTGTCACGCAAGGCCACGCCGCACGGGGAGGTGCACAAGCCCGTCCACACATGGGTGGGATTGTTCTCATTGCCAGCGCTGCCCTCGAGCAACAACTGCCCGGCCGGAACGTACCTCTCGAAATCCAGGTCCGCGTTGCCGTTCGACTCGCTGGTGGCCGGATGTTCGCCTCCCTTGGCCGACTGCTGCCACTCCTCGCGGAATAACAGTCCCGGGCGCAGAGGAGGGGCCCGCCGTGCGCCCCTGTCGGCTCGCGCGCCTGCCGGCCGCGCAGCCTGCTCCGGCGCCTGCGCGCATGCGAGCGCCGTGACGAGACACAGCGGAATCAGCTTGCAGATGCTTACGATTCGATGCGGCACAGATCCTCCTTTGGCCACCCACGACCCTATCGTGTCGGCCTGCAGATACGGTACGTCAGGGCACCTTCGCCCCGGGCACATGTAGGGACATGTCAATGACATGGCCATTTATGCTGCTGAACCAGTGCGGAGTATTTTCCGGAACCACGACAAAGTCGCCCTTCGCGACCGGCACAGCCCTGCCACCTACGATTGAATCGCCACTGATGTTCTCGGCATTTGTTTGAACCGGGTTCACGAGCTTTCCACCCGTGACAAGTGTTGCACTTCCATCGATGACATAAAAGAACTCGTCTTCATGTACGTGTACGGCGGCGGGACCAACCGCCGTGCGGTATTCGAGATTGGCTCTATAGGGGGCCAGGCTCAGCAGTGGCTCTATCACTAAGGCCCGACCAGGCTTGTGATCGTGTTTCGCTTTGTTGATCAGGGCAGCGACATCCGGCGAAGAGGCAAACAGCTTGGTGGGCAGGGCAAGCCTGGGACGCTGCGCGGGTGTCTGAGCGGAGCTGCTCGCTGTGCCGAGGATCGCGCTCACCGCAAGAGCAAGCATGCATTGTGCGACACGCATCGTTCTTCTCCCCCCGCTACTGCGGCCGATAGCGTAATCCGTCCGCTCTTATAGGCACAATGGATATCGCTACCGCTTTCGCTCATTCTTTGGACTTGAGGCTGCCATTATTGGCCTCGATGAAGGCCTTGATGTCCTCCGCCATAGCGAGCAGCCTCAGCCACTGTTCCTTATACAGGGTCACGGGGAATCGGCCCATCCCATATACGGACAGGGCGCCCTTCTCGCTGACCTTCATGGCAAGCTTGGTGTGCCCAGTCCTTTTGAGACGCTCGTTTTCGGCCCGTAGGCGCTCAATCTCAGCTTGCTGATCATCGGACATCAGACACCTCGAAGGGTACCGCAGCAGGGCTGAGAATTATACGAGACGCCTCCGCCGATGCATCCGTCATCGGTCAAAAGGCGCGCCGGGTATAATCCCAGGCTAAACAACACCGTCTGGCGCGGTCTGATTGAGGTGGGCGCCTCCGTGAGCATCTCCGAACCGTTCATTCGCAGACCGATAGCAACTTCGCTGCTGATGGGGGCCGTGCTGGCGGTGGGCCTCGTTGCCTTCCCACTGCTGCCGGTGGCGCCACTGCCCCAGGTCGATTTTCCGACCATCAACGTCAACGCAAATCTGCCCGGGGCCGATCCGCAGACCATGGCTTCTTCGGTAGCTCAGCCGCTGGAGCATCAGTTTGCCGAGATCCCAGGGCTCGCTCAGATGACATCGACGAGCTCGCTGGGCGGCACCTCCATTTCATTGCAGTTCGATCTGGACCGCAACATTGATGCCGCCGCAGGCGATGTGCAACAGGCGATCGCCGCGGCTGCCGGGCAACTGCCTAAAAACCTTCCCCAGCCGCCGACCTATCGCAAAGCCAATCCAGCCGACGCACCCATCATCGATCTGGCAGTGCACTCAGACGTGCTGCCGATCACGACCGTGGACGACTACGCGGAGAACATTCTGGCGCAACAGGTATCACAGATACCGGGCGTGGCGCAGGTGAACGTCGGAGGCCAGCAGAAGCCCGCCGTGCGCATCCAGATCGACCCGGCCAAGATCGCCGCGCTTGGCATCCAGCTTCCCGACATCGCCACCACGATCAGCACCGCAACCGCCGACGCGCCCAAGGGCTCGCTCAACGGCACTCAGCAGATGTTTACGATTTATGCGAACGACCAGCTGACCAGTGCCGCGCCCTGGAACGACGTCATCATCGCCTATCGCAACGGCGCTCCGGTGCGCATCCGGGACGTCGGCGTCGCGGTGCTTGGGCCGCAGAATGTTCAAATGGGCGGATGGCAGTGGGTCAAGGGCTGGCAGCACAGCAAACCCGGCGTCACGCTCATCGTCTTCAAGCAGCCCGGCGCGAATGTGGTCGACGTCATCGACCACATCCAGCAAATGCTCCCCAAAGCGATGACGTCGGTGCCCAAGTCGATTCAAGTCGACCAGGTCGCCCCGAAAACCGTCACGATCCGGGCGTCCCTGCATGATGTCGAACGCACCTTGCTGATCACCGTCTGCCTGGTCGTGATGGTCATTTTTCTGTTCCTGCGCAATCTCTGGGCGACCATCATTCCCGGAGTAACGGTGCCGCTATCGCTGCTGGGCACCTGCGCGCTGATGTACGCGCTGGGCTTCAGCCTGGACAACCTGTCGCTGATGGCGCTGACGATCGCAGTCGGGTTCGTGGTCGACGACGCCATCGTGATGCTCGAGAACATCTACCGACACATCGAAGAGGGGCTGTCGCCGCTGCAGGCCACGCTGAAGGGGGCTGGCGAAATCGGCTTTACCATCCTGTCCATGAGTCTGTCCCTGATCGCCGTGCTCATTCCACTGCTGCTGATGGGCGGCATCATCGGCCGTCTGTTCCGCGAATTTGCGATTGTCGTTGCGATGACCATCGCCGTTTCCGCATTCGTTGCCTTGACGCTCTCGCCGACCATGGCTGCGCAGTTCATCCGCAACGAGAAGAATGTCACGCATGGCGTCTTTTATCGCACCATGGAGCGTTTCTTGGATTGGCTCATCGGCACGTACGAGCGTGGGCTGGACTTCGTGCTGCGTCACCAGCGCCCGACGCTGTATGTTTTCTTCGTGACCATGGCGTTGACGATCGTGTTGTACGTTCTGATTCCGAAGGGGTTTTTTCCGCAGGAGGACACCAGCCTGATCCAGGGTGGCACGGATGCGCCGCAGAACATCGCTTACCCCGAGATGAGGCGGCGGATGCACCTGATCACGGATATCTTCGAGCACGAGCCGGATATGGGCGGTTACGTGGCATACCTCGGCGGGGGGCAGATCAACAGCGGTAACGTGTTGGGCGGGCTGTTGCCGCGCGACGAGCGCAAAGATGGTGCCAACGCCGATCAGATCATCGCGCGCATGCGACGGCAGATCAACCGCGTGCCTGGCGCCACCATATCTCTGCAGTCACGCCAGGACGTCACCGTGGGTGGCCGACAGTCGAAGGCACAGTACCAATACACGCTACAGGACATCGATCTCAATGAGCTCAATGCCTGGGCACCCAAGGTGCTGGCGAAGCTCCAGACACTGCCGCAGCTGGTCGACGTGACCACCGATCAGCAGAGCAACGCCACCATGCTGAAGCTGGACTACGATCGCGACGCGGCTGCGCGCTTCGGTATTCAGCCGCAGCAGATCGACGCCACATTGGAGGACGCCTTAGGACAGGCAACCGTAGCGCAGTACTACACGCAGCTGAACAGCTACTTCGTGATCCTGGAGATCACGCCATCCTTGCAGGGAAACGTAAGCGCATTACAAAAACTCTTCCTTAAATCGCCACTGACGGGTTCCATGGTTCCGCTCTCGACCTTCGTGCATTACGACATGACGCACGTGACCACGCTGTCGATCAGCCA
Source organism: Steroidobacteraceae bacterium (assembly GCA_036266795.1). Taxonomy (GTDB): domain Bacteria; phylum Pseudomonadota; class Gammaproteobacteria; order Steroidobacterales; family Steroidobacteraceae; genus FEN-1191. The sequence continues at coordinate 82,154 of DATAXJ010000009.1, forward strand.
CCAAGGGCAGTTTCCAGCGGTGACCATTTCGTTCAACCTCGCCCCCGGCGTGGCGCTGGGCACTGCAGTCACGGCCGTCCAACGGGCCGAGAAGGCCATGAGCATTCCGGCCACCATAACCGCTACCTTTCAGGGCAACGCGCAGGCATTCCAGGACTCGCTGAAGACTGAGCCGTTCCTGATTCTGGCGGCGCTGTTGGTGGTCTATGTCATTCTGGGCATGCTGTACGAGAGCTATGTTCATCCGCTCACGATTCTTTCGACACTGCCATCGGCCGGTGTGGGCGGGCTGCTTTTCCTGATGCTATTTCACTTCGACCTGTCCGTAATTGGCATCGTGGGTATTCTGCTGTTGATTGGCCTGGTCAAGAAGAATGGCATCATGATGGTGGACTTTGCCCTTACCGCGGAGCGCGAGGAGGGTCTGGACCCACAATCATCCATCCGACGCGCCTGCCTGCTGCGCTTCCGCCCAATCATGATGACCACGATGGCGGCGCTGTTCGGCGCCCTGCCGTTGGCAATGGGACACGGCACCGGCTCGGAGCTGCGTCAACCGATGGGCGTCACGATGGTCGGTGGGCTCATTCTCAGCCAGGCGATGACGTTGTTTACCACCCCGGTGGTTTATCTTTACCTGGATCGCTGGGCGAACCGGCATCATAAGAAGGTGCTCATGAGCACGGCGATGGCTGCGCTGACTGCCAAGGCGACGCCGCCGGACGGCTCTCGCATCGCTCCTCCGAGCATCGACGGCGCTGCTCCAGAGTGTGGCGCATGACGGGAACGCGGCGTTCAGCGGCGAGGTCGCTACTGTTGAGCGTCGCGGCCGGGCTGGGTGTGCTGTCGGCGCTCGTATGTCGGGCGCAGCAGCGCGCTGCACCTGCGGTTAATACCGGGCAGAACGTGGCCGGCTGGCACGACACCGTCAAGGCGCGTCTCGAAGCGCTGGCACTGCTACAAACGCTCAATGCGGATCTGCTCAGCCACGACAGTGCCACTCTCACGCTCGACCGCTGGTGCTCGGCCCATCGGATGGCGTCCCCGCCGCAGGTCGTTGCCGACCAGCTGCCGCAGATCCAGAAACCGCCTACCGCGCGACAACGTCAGGAACTGCAAGTCACGGCGGGCGAGCCGGTGCGTTATCGTCGCGTTCGCTTGCGCTGCGGCAACCATGTGCTGTCGGTGGCAGATAACTGGTATGTTCCTGACCGTTTGACGCCGCATATGAATCACCTGCTGCAGACCACGGATATCTCCTTCGGCCGGGTCGTACAGCCGCTGCATTTCTCACGTCACCGGCTGGGCGCTGCGCTCCTTTGGAACGCGCGGTCTCCTTGGCCGAAAGCCGCAGCCGAGGTGCTGAGGCACCGGGCCTTACTGGTCTTGCCTGATGGGCGTCCCATCAGCGAAGTCATCGAGAGCTACACCGCCGAGGTGCTCTCATTTCCACAGCCTCAGAGTCGCTGAAGCGTGCCGCTACAGATGAGCAATCCCGATCGTATTCTCTGCACACACGTCGGTGCCCTTCCTGCGCCAGCAGAGCTAGGCGGCCTGGAGCGGGTGGATGAGACACGTTTACGTCAGGCGGTGCGAGAACTCGTCACGCTGCAGCGTGACTGTGGTGTCGATATCTGCAACGAAGGTGAGATTACCAAGGGCGGCATGTGGGTCTCCTTCGTCAATGAACGGCTCACGGGATTCACACCCAGTTCAACGGCCAGCGCCGCAAGGCTATTCAGGCAAAGCGAAGACTATGCTGAATTCGGTGACTTCTACGATGCGGCCCTGAGGGCCGGGACGCTCTTCGAACAGACTGCCAGCGCAGGCGCGGGTGTCCATCGACTGACGCGTCAATCCGTCGATTGGGACTGCACCGGGCCCGTCAGCTACTGTGGAACTGCCGCCCTGAAGCGCGAAATCGATTGTCTTCGAGATGCCCTCGGCGATCGAGCTGCCGACAGCGCGTTCCTGACTTCCACTGCACCGGCGAGCCTGGAACCCGGTCGCGAAAATCACTATTACAAGTCCGAAGAAGAGTTCGTTTTCGCGATTGCAGAGGCGATGCGCACTGAATATCAGGCGATCGCGGACGCTGGCTTTCAGCTTCAGGTGGACGATGCCTGGCTGGCGGCCCTTTGGGATAGGATCGGCGTCAGAATGGGCCTGGCGGCGTACCAGCGCTACTGCCGCATGCGAATAGAGGCGCTCAATTACGCCCTGCGAGGCATTCGTCCAGAGCAGGTGCGCTATCACCTGTGTTGGGGCAGCTGGCACGGCCCACATGCTCACGATATGCCGCTGCGCGACGTCGTCGATATCATGCTTTCCGTCAACGCACGGACCTATCTGTTCGAGGCGGCGAACGTGCGTCACGAACACGAATACGTGCTGTGGAAATCCGTGAAGCTTCCCAGCGACAAGATTCTTGCCCCAGGCGTCGTCAGTCATGCGACGGCGCTGATCGAGCATCCGGAGCTGGTTGCGGAGCGCATTCTGCGCTTCGCCCATATTGTTGGCCGCGAGCGGGTGATTGCATCGACCGATTGTGGCTTAGGGCTTCGCTGCCACCCTCAGATCGCTTGGGCGAAACTGAAAGCACTATCTCGAGGCGCATCACTGGCCAGTGAGCAACTTTGGGGAGACTGAATCGGCCGAACGTGCGCGTTAAGCGACGCAGGCGCAAGCACACCGTCATGTCCGATCAACGCTCCCGGCGGCACTTCCTGGTGTATCCGCAGTCGGTGACGCTGCGCCGAGCGCTGTTCCAGGTGCATCGCTGGGTGGGCATTGGCGTGGGCGTGTACGTGCTGCTCGTGAGTCTATCGGGCAGCGTTCTCGTGTATCGACGCGAGCTCGACCGGTTGTTCGCCACCCGCACCGTTGTCGTCAAGCCGCATGAACACCGCCTGAGCGATACGCAGTTACTGGCCGCGGCACGCGCTGACTATGCCGGCATTCGTTTCAGCGCGATACAGATACACCGGTCGAGCGCACCGGACCGTGCGGCCGAGATTTGGTTTCTCTTTGGTGGGCGCCCCGTCGGGCCTGGGCGAATCGAACGGCTGTTCGATCCCTACACCGGGCAGGATCTCGGCGACCCCATGGGGCAAGAACCGGCGCCGATCAGTTGGACTGCGCGCCTGCATGAAAACCTGCTCTCCGGCAGCACCGGCCTGGCGCTCAATGGTGCAGGGGCCGTGCTGCTGACGCTGCTATGCGCGACCGGCGCGGTGATTTGGTGGCCGGGCAGCGCCCGCTGGCGCCGGAGCCTAAGCCTGCGCCGAAACGTCGGATGGCGGCGCCTGACATGGGATCTGCACAACGTGCTCGGCTTCTGGGCATTTTTGCTGGTTCTCATGTGGTCACTCACCGGGATCTACCTGGCATTTCCCGAGGCAATTTCATCGCTGCTTAAGCTGTTCTGGGTGCAAGGAGCGCCCACGAGCGCAACTCGCTCATCGGTGCGTGCGATGGACTGGCTCGTGCAGCTGCACTTCGCCCGCTCTTTCGGTCCCTATGTGCAAGCCTGCCTGGCCATTCTGGGCCTGGTACCCTTCGCGCTGTTCGTCACAGGCATTCTGATGTGGTGGAACCGCGTACTGCGCCGGCCGCTCGGCCGCGCTCTGTCAAAACAGGAGCTTTGGCTATGTTCCCGCTCGGGCAGTCGAGAGTAAAATCAGGCGGACGGTAGCGCCCTTTTGATGCACGGCAACTGGCGCTACAGGAGGATGTCATGTTGCGATCGAAGTTTCATCGTCCATGGCAGCCGCGAATCAGCGACGGCCAACTGCTTAATCCCTCTGCCCATGCCACTGCGTCCGAGACTAGCTTTAGCGACGCGGTTGAAGAGGCGGAAGATCAGGTCCATACGTCCGAAGGCCCTGAGGCCTCCGCCTCACCCAGCTCCGGCAGTGCATGCGGGAGCAGTGAGGCACCAGCATTGCTCTCGCCAGAGAATCTGAGAGGCAAATCTGGTTGGTACGCAAACCTGATGGCGAGATTCGCCAAGCACTGAGCGCGAGCCGAGCGGCCCGCCAGGCTGCCGGCGAGGAGAGCGGCTGATCGGGTTGCTTTGGGTCGCTTCGGGCTGCCTCGGCGACCAAGCTGGTGGATGGCCAGAGGGAATTGCCGTTGATTTCAAATACTTATTATTGGCTGGAGCCACCCACAGAAGCCCCGGTGGGCAGCGCCTACGTCGGATGCTGCGTTGCTCCGACTCCTCTGGGTCCCGTGGGTCTTTAATATTCTTATCCTCAGGCATGCAGGAGTCAGGGACATGACCGAGGACACAGCGGGGACCGGGCCTTACAATCCTTTGGTCTCAGACGTCGTTGCGAGACCGGCTGGCAAGCTCAAAGCGCAGTTTGCGGCGGTCGCCGATAAGACCAAAGAGACCATTGACAGTGCGCGCGAGCCGATCGCGGACAAGCTACTGGGCGCAGCGGATACGTTGCGAGCTCGGGGCGAGAGCTTTCCGCGTGGTGCTGCGAGCGTCGCACAGGGCGCTGCGGACAAGCTCGAAGCATCCGCCACCTATCTTGTTTCGAAGACTGTTCCACAAATGATGCAAGACGTTCTGACACTCGTCCGAAAACATCCAGCGCAGTCCTTGCTGGTCGCGGGTGCCATGGGCTTTTTTCTAGGGCGCGCGCTCCGAAGGGACTGAGGCACACCTGGCACCATTCAGGCGCATTGCAACGCTACGCCTTGCAGGAATCCTGCTGGCGGGCGCCACACCGTACATCGGCAGCGCCTCGGCTGCTCCGGCTGACGCGACGCAGCTGCGAGTCACCTACCAGGAAGTGCGCAGCTCGAGCGTGGCAAACGCCGCCACGTTATTGCATCGACTGGCGCAGCGCGAGCGCGGCATCATTCAAGGCTCGTGCGGCCTCAGCGGTACCTTCAACGTCCAGATCCTGCAGGAGCTCGATCGCCCCGAACGCTGGGTGCGGCTCGAATGGACCTGCGAGATGCCGAATCAACTCGCACGGCGAGCAAGCGCCATGACCGAGATCGGCGCCTTGGAGGCACTGCAAGTGGCTCCGGTGCAAGTTTTGCCGCACCGCGAGTTATCCGGTGTCACCGGTAGCCAGCGCCTCCCGTGGGCTGATCTGGGCGTGGCGCGCGACATCGTTTACGAAGTGACGCATGTGGATATCGGTGGCGCGGACGTGAATCTATCCGAGGTCGATGACGCAATCAGACGCTATGTCTCCGCCGCCCGGAGCGCCTCGGGGAATCTGCGCGCAGAGGCCTGGCGGCTGGACGGGCACGCCAACCATTCCACGCTGCTATTTGTCTGGGACACGCGCGCCGCTCGCGATCGCTACGCTGCCGGGGCCGACACGCATCGCTTTCGCGCGCAGATTGCTCGAGGTCTCGGCGCCCCGTATGACGATCGACTCTATCGCCGAATCGACTGAGCCTGGATCGGAGGCGCTTGAGCCGGCGTCGCAGCCCCTAAGGAGGCGATGAGCACGATCGCGCTATTCGGCGGGAGCGGTTATCTCGGTCGACGCCTCGCGCAACGGCTGATCGCAGCAGGCGACACCGTGCGCGTGGCGGTCCGTGATGCCGAGCGGGCGCGCGGCGCGCTACGTGCAAGCGGCCTGGAGCGGGTCACGGTGTATCGCGCGGACGTGCGCGATCGTGGTGAAATTGCACGTGCCGTCGCCGGTGCAGATGCCGTCGTCAATGCAGTCTCTGCCTACGTCGAGGCACGCGGCGTGACGTTCGAAGGCGTGCACCAACGTGGCGCTGAAGCCGTGGCGCGCGAGGCGGCGGTGGCCGGCGTTGTGCGCCACGTGCTCGTTTCGGGCATCGGTGCCGATGCCGGGTCCAGTTCGGCCTACATTCGCGCCCGTGGCCGAGGCGAGCAACTCGTCACACACGCGTTCCCGGGAACGACCATCGTGCGCCCGAGCGCAATGTTCGGGCCCGGCGATGCACTGATCAGCACGATCGCCGGCCTGGCGCGGGTGTTACCGGCGCTCCCGCTGATCGGCGCCGGCCGCACACACCTGCAACCCGTTTTCGTCATGGACGTCGCAGAGGCAATCGCGCGTATCCTGGCCAACCCTGAAACCACTGGCTGCACCTATGAGCTCGGCGGTCCTACGGTATACACCCTACGCGAGCTCTACACGCTCACTCTGCGCTTGCTCGGCAGCCGGCGCGTGCTGGTACCGGTGCCGTTCGCCCTGGCGGGGCTGGTGGCGCGCGTATCCGAGTGGCTGCCGAATCCCCCCCTCACCACGGGCCAGGTCGATCTGCTCAAGATGGACAACGTAGTAAGTAACGCTCTGCCCGGCTTGCCTGAGCTCGGCATTGCGCCGAAAGCGCTCGCCCAGATCGCGCCGGCAATTTTGCACAGCACGCACCCGGATAACTGCGGTCATACTTAAAGCATGAAGCTGGCCCCGCCGAAGCTGTTCGCAGCAGCCCGGCCTCGCGGGGGCCGACGCGAGGTGGTGGGCGATGCGCTGGCGGGCATCACGCTCGCGTCCATGAACATCCCGCAGCTCCTGGGCTACGCGCGCATCGCCGGAATGCCGTTGGTCGCTGGCCTCTACACGGCTCTCCTGGCTCCGATCGGTTTCGCGATGCTGGGATCCTCTCGGCACCTCGTCGTCGCCGCCGATTCCGGCACGGCGGCGATCCTCGCGGGCGCACTCAGCCAGATGGCCGAGCCCGGCAGTACGCATTACATGTCGCTCGCGGCGACTACTGCCTTGCTGACAGGCGTTATGCTGCTGCTCGCGAGAGTGTTCAGACTCGGATTTCTCGCCGACTTCCTGTCCCGCACTGTGCTGGTGGGATTTCTGAGCGGAGTCGGCATTCAGGTCGCCATTGCGATGCTGGGGGACATGCTGGGCGTGGCGGTCAGGGCGCGAAGCACCGTCCTGCAGCTGTGGCAGATCGCAGGCGGCCTGTCGCGCTCCAATGCCCTTACGCTAATCATTTCGGCGCTTGGGGTAGCCGCCATTCTCAGCGGTCGGCGTGTCGCGCCCAAAATCCCGGTCAGCCTCGTGCTCGTGGTGGTCGCGATAGGGGCCTCCCGAGCTCTTCACCTGGCCGGACGGGGAGTGGCCATGCTGGGTATCGTCGTGGGGGGCCTGCCGTCGTTTGGACTTTCCCTGTCGAGCTGGAACGAGGCGCTGAAGCTACTGCCGGTCGCCGCCTCCTGTTTCGTCGTCATCATTGCCCAGAGTGCTGCCACGGCGCGTGCCATGGCGATGCGGTATGAGGAGGCCACCGACGAGGACGCCGACCTTCTGGGTCTGGCTGTCGCGAATGGCGCAGCCGCCATCAGCGGCGCATTCGTCGTCAATGGCAGCCCGACGCAGAGCGCAATGGCCGAACGCGCTGGCGCGCGCAGCCAACTCTCGCAGATCGTCTTCGCCGCCTGCGTCATCCTCGTGCTGTTGTTGCTCACGGGACCCTTGCAGTACTTGCCGCGCTGCGTGTTGGGCGCAATCGTGTTCACCATCGCGATCGGCATGATCGATGTGGCGACGCTGCGCGCGATGCGGATCGAGAGCCCAGGCGAATTCAAGCTGGCCGTGGCAACGGCGGCGGCTGTGGCGTTGATCGGCGTGGAACAGGGCGTGCTCCTGGCGATCGGGCTGTCACTGCTACGCCATGTGCGGCAAAGCTACCGCCCACACACCGCCGTGCTGCAGTTCGACGCCGCGCAGGGCTGGCTGACCGTACCGGCGACGCCGGGCCACCAGACAGCGCCTGGCCTCATTCTCTATCGCTTCGGGGCCGATCTTTTCTATGCGAACGCTCCGCGCTTCGCCGCGGAGGCGCACGCCCTGGTGGATGGCGCGCCCAGTAGCGTACGTTGGCTGGTCATCGAAGCCGACGCCATCACCAATCTGGACTATACGGCGGCCCGTGTCGTGCTATCGCTGATCCACGACCTCGCGCGGCACAAGGTGGGGATTGCCTTTGCGCGCGTCAGCGCGTCGCTGCGCGCTGACATGGATCGGCATGGCGTCACCGCCATCGTCGGCCAGGAGAAGATTTTCTTCACGCGTCACGCGGCGCTGGCAGCCGTGGACGGGCCCGTGCCGGTGGGCGATATGCCCCAATAGAGTGGTCGCGTGCTCCGGGCATCCCTCGGCGGCAGCGTTGCGCCGCCAGCCTAAGGTTACGCCGCGCTGGGCCGTACCACGCGGGATGGTGTGGCCATATCGGCGGGTACCCCCGCTCTGTCACAAAAGGCCTGAATTTGCCTTTGATCCATGATCGCGAGGCGCTGGATTTCGTCACAAACCAGCTCGTACCAGAGCCTGTACGCCTCGTCACCCAGAATGCCATGCGTCCCTGGTATCAACGGGGGGCGCCTCCTGAGCAGCGATACCGCGACGACGCGCTGCCGCACGTTCAGCAATTCCATCGCCAATGACTCACCTCGCGTCAGTTCAGGCATACCACCAGGCGCGCGTGATAGGTGCGCCACGCGATTGGGATCACGATCGGGCATGTGTCGGCGGGATATTCGACGGTGCTTCTACGACCGTGAACCACCGCCGGCACCGATATGTTGAAGCGAGGTCCGAAATCCCGGCGCGCGTTGCCGGAGAGTGTATTGGCGATCTCGCCGACCAGATCGCAGAGATTGTGATGACTCATGTCGGTCTCGTGCATGCGCATGAGCATGACACACAGCATGCTCTTGGGCGCCGTGAAGAACACCAGGCCGTCGCGTTTGCCGCTGATGCGGATCATGCCCGTGTAGTCGGAGATCTCCGGGCTCTGGGTCAGCGCGAGGTAGGGGGTGCCGCACTCGGCCGTCTGTTGCATGCTGGTATCGAAGTAGTTGAGCACTCCGTCGACGAATACGCGGACTTCCGTCTCAGTCTTGGTGGCCACTGGCGAGCCTCGTGAACGCAATCATTCGATCAACCTGCGCAATGCATGGTTGAGTTGGCGGTCGGTGAAGGGCTTGTAGAGAAAGCCGCGCGCGCCCTTCTCGATGGCATCGATCGCGGTGAGCTTATCGGCGAGCGCGGAGATCACCAGGATCAGGATTTCCGGATCGCGCTGCATGAGCCGCTCGACGCACTCGCCGCCGTCCATTTCCGGCATGGTCAGATCCATGGTCACGATGGTCGGTCGCAGCTGCGCGTGCATCTCGAGCGCCTCACGACCGTTACGCGCCGCGCCAACAAATTCGACACCCGGCAGGTCCTGCACGCGCTCGATGCGCCGACGAATGATATTGGAGTCGTCGACGACCATCAGCCGGTGTGCCATCCCCTGGCTCATGCGACCGACGCGCTCGAGCCGCTGTGCGGTTGCGGCAGGCGCACGCAGAAGCGCGTGTACTCGCCTGCCGCGGTAGCCACTTCGATCCTGCCTCCGGCCTCGCGCACCCGCGCGTTGACCACATCGAGTCCGACGCCACGGCCGGCGTGCTCGGAGATCTCATCGGCCGTCGAGAATCCCGGCTCGAAGATCAGCCGATAGATGTTGTCCCAATCGAGGATCAGGGCTTGCTGTGGGCTCAACAGGTCGAGCCGCAACGCGCGATCCACGATCTCCTCGTAGTCGAGTCCATGACCGTCATCCTCGACGGTGAGCTCATATCCGCCGGTATCGTCGGGCGCAAAGCTGATCTGCAGGCTGCCCTCCTCCGGCTTACCGAGCTGCGCGCGCCGGCCGGGCCGTTCGATCCCATGGGCGATGGCGTTACGGATCATCTGGATGCAGACCTCTTTGACGACCGGCGCATACTGCGGCGGTATCTGCGCCAGACCCCTCGTCAACAGCCGCACCGAGCGTCCGAGAGCCCGGGCCTCTTCCAGCGCCAAGCCGCGCAGCATCTCGGCGAACTGACGGCCACGCCCGCTGCTCAAGGGAATCGCCGCTGCAAGCGTGCGCGGCCGATCGGCCAGCACGGCGAGCCGAGGATCTCCGGCCTTACCGTCGCCGCCCCCCTCAACCGCTGTGTCCGCGGGTAGCGGGGATCCGCTGGCCTCCTGCGTCGCACGGGTCTGATTCAAATGGACGACAAGTTCATCGAGTCGCACGACAACCGGCAGGAAAGCGTTGCCCGACAGTGTGCTGCGCTGGCGCAGCGTCGCCAGTGCATCTTCGACCGCGTGAATGCGCTGTACGAAGCTGCCGAGCGCCAGAGCCGTGGCCTCGCCCTTCACGCTGTGCAGCTCGCGAAATACCGCGTTCAGTTTTCTCTTCAGATCTTCCTGCTCAATCCCGGGGGCCGTCAGCACCGCATTGCTCTTGCGCAGCGCGACGTCGGTTGACCACAGAAAGGCCTGTAGTGCCTCCGGGTCGACGCGCTGCAGCTGCGACTGCAGCGCCGTATCGCCCTCGGCTCGGGCGTGCTCGAGTTCGCGAGCAAGCAGCACGCGGTCGGTGATATCGGCGACGACGCCGAGAATATAATCCCCACTCGCCTCGACGGAACGCACGCGTCGGAAGGAGAACGCGAGATGACGCTTCTCGGCGCCAACCCGGGGTCTGACAAACTCGACCTCGAGCTCGCTGATCGGGTTGACCGATTCGATGAGTTCCTCGTTTACCTTGTCCTTCCAGAGCAAGGCCATGTACTTGAGGGTCGCGCTGACGGTCTTGGCATCCATGAGCGGCTCAAGCAGCTTTTCCATCGGCAAGCCGGCGGGAACCGGCAGGCGCAGCAACTCACCGAGCGAGCGCGAACAGGTGGGACTCAGGCGCATCTGCCGGTCCACGAGAAACAGCCCTTCGCGCACGGTGCTGAGGATATTTGCCATCTGCTGCTCGGTCTGAGCTGCGACTCGATGAGCCCGCCGCGATCGCCAGGCGTAATACAGCGCGAGCAGCAGCATCAGACTCGCGAGCGTGCTACCACCGACGAGCAACGCCCGCAGCCGCAAGCCGCTCTGGTCCACCGAGGCTTGCAGCACAGCCGCAAGAGAGCTCATGTCCACGCTCATCTGTTGCAGGCTCTGCGTGTCGGCCAGCATGCCATCTACCGCGCTCTTCATTGCTCGACCCGACGCCGACAGTTCCGAACTTGAGAATGCGTCGCTGTAAAGTGAACCGCCGCGCTGATCGTCCAGGGCCGCGAAACCGCGATTCAGGCTTTGCCAGCGCAGGCCGTTGCTCTGGAGCGTATCGCTGACCGCAGGCTGGGCGAGCAGCCCGGTTTGCGACAGCGCCGCGCGCAGTGCGGCCAACGAGCTCGAGGTGCTCTGGCGCAGCACTGTCAGAGCACGTAGCGAGCGACCGATGTACGTGGTGGATTCCAAACCTCGCTGGATCAAGGTCAATTGGGCCGTGAGCAACGCGGGCCGTTCCGATAACTGGGTTGCCAGCTGCAAGGCAGAAGAGGCCGTCCGCAGCCGCGCGGCATCGCGCACACCAAAGACCAATAGCAGCGCCACCGCAGCGGCAAACAGTAGCGTCGCGAGAACCTGCGCCCACTGGCTAGATCTCGCCCGGGAATAGCTGCCTATCTGCCGCAATGTCTGCATCGTTGATGCCATCGGTTCCGAGCCCTCAGCCGGGAGTGAAACGCAGTTTGATTCGCGCGCGCGCCGGTTGGTGGTTCACCAGATCGCTGGTGCTGTAGCGGCCGTGTCGCACGGCGCTGATTGCCTCGCGATCGAATACGCCGGGCCGATCGGATTGCACCACGGTCACGTTGCTCGCTTTCCCATTCGCCGACAGCGTGAACTCCACGACCACCGAGCCATCCTGCCCCTTTGCCCCAGAGGGATAATTTCCGGGCAACGGGCCCGTCGGTTGAGCAGCGATGAACGCTTGCGGCGGCGAGGGATGTGTCGTGGCGGCACTGCCGATGAGCGACGGTACACGCGATGCAGTTCTGGCTGCCTGCGGCCCGATGACCGCAGCCACCCTGACGGTACGCGCGGCTGCATCCCTCGCGGCCTGCAGATGTCCTCTGGCCAGGGTGATCAGCGTGGAGCGGCCCAGCTCCGCGGCCGCGTTCAGATCGCGTTCCGCGATGTCGAAATGTGCTGCGCGGATGGCCTGCTCGCCCTCCTGAACGAGCGCTTCCTGTACCGCCTGCTGGGCCTGCAGTGTGAGTGGGTCATTGCGAGCGATCGAGCGCATGACCGCCAGGCGCGTACGTGCATTGTCCATCGCCGGCTGTAGCAGTGCGCCGACCTCAACCGCGGCGTGGACCTGGTCGGCCATCGCGCTGAGCTGCAGGTCGAGTTTTTTCGCGGCCTCCTGGTTGCGCAAACCCTTGAGCGTAGCCGCATCGGCGCCGCTGCCTGCGGCTTCAGCGATCAACTCGTCGGCTGTCTTGAATTCGCCGGCTGCGATATTCTGCGTGGCGCGCTGCGCGAGCCACTTCGGTTGTGCCGCGCTGATCGCGCTTGCCCATTGCTGCAGATCGGCGGACGAGATACCGGCCGACTTGAAGACGTCCAGCAGGCGGGCGGCGTCCTCAAGCTGCCCACTGGCGAGCTCCGTCGTGATCCTATTGCCACCGACAACCAGCAGGCGCTTCACTCCTTCGAGAGCTTCATCGTCCTGCGGATCCTGACGCAGGACCTGGCCATACAACTCCAGGGCACTGTCCCCATTCAAGGCGCCGTTGAGCAGCGGGGGCAGCAATCGCTGGTCGCGGAACGCAATGCGAGCCGCTGACAGCAGTTCCAGAACGTGTCCCGGTTGGGGCGCCGAGGGACTCGCAAGCTTCACTTTCGGCGCCGCGCCTGCGGCGATCGCACCGGGCGCTGCTGAAGGCTGGCGCCGGGAAGGCAGTGCAGTGCTGGGAGCAACTGCCGTGCTGCGACCGCGTAACGCGGGAGCGTAGTGATGGTATACCCAGGCCCCGTCGACCCCGAGCACGAGTAATAGCACGGCCGCGCTCACCCAAAGGGACCTGCGTCGCCGCAACCCCGGCTCGAAGCGGTCGCGTATACCGGGTATGACACTGCGGTCGCCGGTGGGCAGGTTATCGAGCGCTGGCGAGCTCAATCGATCCTCGGCCGCCACCAACACCTCGCCCAGCCGCCCCGCGGCGATCTGATTGCGGCTGATAGCCGCAATCACCGCCCCGCAAGCAATGCTGCCAACCCACCCCTCGGGTCGGGCGGTGATTACGATCAGTGGACAACGAGGATGTTGCGCCTCCAGCCGTGACAGCACACCGTGCGCGCCCGCCAATGAGTCGACATCCACAATGCCGATCCAGCGGGCAGCATCAACCTGTGCACCAATTCGATCGGGTGTGTCGATGGCGTGGACGCGATAAGCATCCCCGAGCAGCGGTCCCAGCTCAATCAACAGCGAATCATCGCTGCAGATGACCAACACATCGCTGCGCTCTGAGCGTCTCATCGCAACGCTCGGCAACGGCGGGCGCAAGGCAGCGTTCATTGGCACATCTGCGAGAACGGCTTGACGTCACCACGTGCGATTTCGAGCCGCGTGACGCGACGCATGGCTGCGACTGCCAGAATGCGCGGCATCTTCCCCTCCCCGATCATGCACAGCGACTTTTTGTAAGTCGCAGTGATGCTAGTGCAAAGTCAAATGCCTCACGCAACTGACTCCGCTTCGCGACAGGAGCTCAATTGCCTGTGATATCCCACACGCCGGGAACTTGCAGGCGACTCCTCAGCTGACGAGTGAACTTCCTGACGGCATGCTGCGCCACGCCAACGCAAGCGACGGATCGATTGGGTTGAGTCACACCGGCTTCTGCGGGGACAGTGCCTCGGGCGTGGCACCTCGTGTCGCCAACCACGATCCGGCCAGAATGACGACGAGGGCAATCAGTCCCACGGCGCCGATGCGCTCGTGCAGCAGTCCCGCCCCCAGCAGAGTCGCTACGATCGGATTGATATACGTGATGACCGAGGCGCGGGCGGCGCCCGCCTCGGACACCAGGGAAAACATCAGCAACATGGCGATGGCGGTGCAAAGCACACCGAGAATGATGATCGAGCCGAGATCTACATTCGGCGGGACCTGGGAAGGATACGTCAGCATGGCAGGCACCAGCAGCACGAGGCTCGCGATCACGAGACTCGCCGTCACCGGGCCGATCGGCCGCAGGTGCGCAAGATGGCGTTGGATGATCAGCGGACCCGCCGCATACCCGCAGGTCGCGAGCAACATGCAGGCGGCGCCAATCCAGCCATGAACGCCCGATACGGGGCCCAGACCCACCAGCCCGGCCACGCCAAGAAAGCCGATCACGAGTCCGAATAGCCTGCGCGGGCCGAGCGGGTCATGCACGCCAGCGAAGCGCGATATCAGTGCAATCGTCAGCGGCACGCCAGCGACGAGGATTCCTGCAATCGCTGACCCAATCCAACGCTCACCGATGCAGATCGCCGAAAACGGCACGACGAATTCCATCAAGGCGAAGGCACAGACGGCACCCAGGTGCGGACGCACGGCCGCGAGTGCGCCCTGCCGCCAGGCGATGGGCAACAGGATCAGCGCGGCGAGCGTGATCCGCCCCCAGGCGACGACCAAGGGAGGCACGTCCCGCACGGCGATGCGGATAAAAAAATAGGGCACACCCCAAATCACACTCAGGGCAGCGAACGCCAACCAGGCTCGCCGACTCAAGGCTTCTGGGGGTCCGCAGCGGACTTTTTCTGATCGGGGTCGGGCCGGCGGGCTGCCTGAGGGTCGGCTCTGTTCTGGTGTGGGTCGGATCGCCCTTGACCGGAATTGTTCCCGCACGCGACGAGTGCCCCGGCGGCGATGAAGAACGACCGTCGCGGAAGTTTCCGTTCGGTCACAATTTGCTCATCGGCCAGTGTAGCCGGTGACGCGGGCTCGGTTGCTTTGGAGTCGCTCTGAGGCATGTCCATACTCCTCATTTTGGTCACCATCGTTCCCCCGAGATGAGGTCACGATCCCAAAGGGCGGAATGACGAGCATGAACGCGTACAACAGCAGATGGACCGGGTAAGACCAGCGACGCGGGAACGTCGATCCAGAACTGATACGTTGCATCCGACCATGCGTCGTGCAGAAGGCCAAGCACTCCGACGACGACGACCAGGACCACTATCACCCAATGGAAGGCCATCGCCACACGGCCGTAGCGGGCATCCGCCGCAAGCGCGTGCCGCCCGGTGGTGCTCAGCGATTCACTCCGATGCTGCGAACGTCCCTGTTCCTCCTGGGCCAGCGCAGTCGCGTCTGGCGGTGACCTCGCGCCTAATGCTGCAGACTTTCCTGCTCGACCATGTCGAATTCTATGGTGTCGTCGCCAAGCGGGCCACTACGGCGATTGGCCGACGCGGCACGACTCTCTTCGAGGAAGTGCAGAGACAGCTGTTCATAGAGGGATGCCAACTGTCCCAACCGTTGCTTGCCGGGCGCCGTCTGCAGCCTGGCAGCGGTATCGCGCAGGCGGATTGCCATGGCGAGGTGATCGCGGGCTCGGGACAGCAAAGGATCGATATCATCCAGCTTCATGAGTCGTTCCCCTTCGATCTGGGCTTCGACATAACCCTAAACGACATCCTGGCCGGGGGCGACAGGAATTGACTGACACGACCTATAGGATAGGTAGACCGAGCGCCGAGACTGTGAAACTCGTCACAGTAAGGGGCGCGGTAAGATTCCCTTAATGCGGCGAGAGCGGCCGAGCCGCGCGCCAGGCGCCAGGATGAGATGCATGGGAGCAAGGGCATGGGCGGCAAAAATCTGCGATGCATATGTCCGGGCCTGACGCTGTTGCTGGCGTGCGGGGCCGCACAGGCCGATGTCAGCTACACCGTCACGCAACGCGATCTGACGGCACCAGTCGCCACGAAGGCGATGGCCACAGCGTATTTCGCGCAGCATGATGCGGTACGCGTCGGCGGGCCTCAGGCATCGCGCGTCATACTATTCAAAAGTGGCAACATCTATTCCATCGATCACGGGGCGCACACGGTTCACGTCTTGAAGCAAGCAACGCTGGACAGCGTCCGAGAGCGCCTGCAGAAATCGGCACAGTTGGCAGAGCAGAAGGTGAACAGTGTCCCGAACACGGCTCCCACTGCGCAACGCCTGATTGCTCAGCGTCTGGTCGAGCAGATGAAGGGCATGACGGAGCGGCTCCTGAAACCCGCGACGCTGCAGTTCCATGCGACGGATCGTTCGGAAACGCTCGGCCGCGACACTTGCCGGATCTGGGAGGAAAGCGAGAACGGCACGAAGCACCTGGAGGTCTGTGTCGCGCACATCGATCAGGTCCCCGATGGTCAAGAGCTTTTCGAGGCGTTGGGACACCTGTGTCGTTACTACGGCGGATCGCTGGCGGCACTCGGCGTCGGGTTCGGTTTCACCGATCCGTGGCCCGCCTTCAGTAGCTTGAAAGGCATCCCTATCCGCATCCGCGTGTTTGAGAAAGGCCGAGCAGTCAGCCAGACCGACCTGACGGATATTCACGCGTCTGCCCTGCCCGCCTCGTTGTTCACAGTACCGCCTGCCTACAAGGTCGACAGTCGGCTACTGCGATAAGTGCTCGGACGCGCGGAACAGGCGAGGGCCCCCAAACAGGCTGCAATCGAGGCTTTCATGGACGCTCCCAGACAAGGTCATATGCCTTGAAGCGTGCCGCGCGGACCTTTGGGGTTAGGGCGACAGCAATTATTTTCCGGATTAAGTCAAATGAGGGCGCAATTCCTCAACCATTGAGAGGAGTTACGGTTCATCCGACAAGGGCCCGAATTCCGGTGGTGGGTGGCGATGCCGGGTTGCCGCTTCGAATGCCGAAGCGATACGGATGAGCACGGCTTCATCGAACGGCCGTGCAATGAAGTCGACGCCCACGGGCAGCGCGACCGGGACCGGGCCCACTAGGTGCGTCCCTCCGTCGGTGCCGCGCTCGCGATCCCAGACTTGCGTCGTAAAACCGGCCGGCACCGTGATGGCCGGGAAACCCTGCTGCCCAAACAATGGCCAACCCACCGGGGAGCGCCCATTCGCCGTTGGTTCGCGTGGCGCGGTCAGTTTGCGAGGCGGTACCGTCGACATCGGAGAGACCAGCGCGTCGAGTTGCTGTTCCTGCATGCACTGCAGGAATATATTTTGAAGCGCGAAACGACTGTGAAGCCGGGCCGAGCTGTCCAACGTCGTGTCGTGTTCGGCACTCTCGAGGATGCGCTTGCGATCCGGGAAGTTCGGGTCGGAATAAAACCTGGCCCTTGCGATCAAGTCGGCCATGGTCTTGATATTGGCGTCGCCGCGTTCGCGCAGGTACCGGTTCATCAGGTACTTGCTTTCGCCCGGTACGGCCGGCGTCCTGAGGCTGCGCAGTGAAAAATCCGCTGGCACACGGCTGGGATCAAAGTACAAATCGACAAGCGTGGCCGTTTGATCCGATGCAGGGTCGTCGGGCGCGCCCGCCGGGAACAGATCCGGGTAGCGATGGATAAACAGGCTGTTCAGAAGCTCCGGCCCCAGGCGGGAGATGCAGCCCTGGAACAAGGCGCCTTCGGGGCCCGGATCGACGATGGTAGCGCCGAGCCCGCGAAGCTCGTCGATGGCGCGCTCGACGATGCCGATACTCTCATCGTCGGCCTTCGAAAAGAGCTTTCTGGACATGTACTCACGAACTACCCCGATCCGCACGCCTTCCAGCCGGCTCGCGCTGGCGAAGCTCGCGTAGGGCTGTGCCGGCTTGCGTCCGACGCTGAAGGCGGTCTGCTCATCCTTTGGATCGTAGCCGGCGATCACATCCAATATCGCCGCCGCGTCCTGCACGCTGCGACAGATGGGACCCACCCGCATGCTCAGACCACTGCCCATCATTCCCTTGCGACTGATCAGCTCTTCGGTGGGCGCAATGCCCACCAGGCTGTTCACGGATGACGGCCATCGGATCGACACGACCGTTTCCTCACCGATCGCGCACGTCACCAGATTGGCCGCCACCGCCGTCGCCGATCCAGCGCTGGACATCCCCGGCTCGCGCTCCGTGTCATACGGATTGCAGAACGTCCCGCCAAAGGCACTGCGCGCACCATCGGTCGCATATTCGGCCAGATTGGCTTTGGCCAGCATGATGGCGCCCGCGTCTCGCAGCCGTTTCACGAAGGTGGCATCCTCCGGAGGGCGGTCGTTGGCATAGAACGCATCCGCGCCGGACGTCGTACGCATGTCAAACGTGTCGTACTGGTCTTTGATGGCCATCACGACTCCGTGCAGCGGGCCGACGAGCCGGCCCGTGCGCTGCAACTGCGCGTCCTGCGCAGCCGCGATCTCCAGCGCGTCCGGCATTCTCGGATCGTCATCCATCGAGTCGGTCATGCTGCGCGCCTTGCGATCATCGAAACCCCAAGCCTTGCGTGAGCTCGGCCGTAGATTCAGGGTCGCGAGCGCGTTGATCTGTCCGGCATGCGGTATCGTCGTGATCGGTCCGAGAATTCCCATCGGCTGGCGGACACACACGCCGTTGTAAGCCTGGATACGCTTCAGATACAGCTTGACGAGGTTTACGCCGGTGATCTGTCGGGCCATGATCGCCTGCTGGATATCGCGAATCGACGCCTCCTCCAGATGAAAACCGTTGCCGCGCTTTCGCGCGGACCGGGCGACGGAGCCAGTCTCAGCGGCATCAGCCGTCTCCGCTGCGCTCGAAACGAACGCACTGGCGAGCGACAACTGAACCGCGTCAGCCAGCAAGCGGCGTCGCGAAATAGGGCGATCCATGCGTATCCCCTCCCCTTCTTATTGGCCGACAATGAGCCACGCAGCGCGAACGCTGGGCCCAGAGCGCGCGTCGCAACATATCTCAGAACGGTGCCGAACACCAACGGCGCACTGCGTCCCGATCGGAAAAGCCAAGTGATATATTCGGCTCCTAAAAACAGGAGGCCGCGGCGTCGCGGCAACAGCCTATGAAGCGCAGTACGGATCGCATTCTCACCACGCATGCGGGTCGGCTGGACGGCCCGGCCGAATATCACGACGTGATGATGGGTCTGATGACCGGCAAGAGCCTCGACATGGAAACGTTACGGCCGAAAATCCGCCGCGGCATCGTCGATGTTCTGCGCAAGCAGGCGGATGCGGGCGTCGACATCGTCAGCGATGGCGAGCTCGGCAAAGTGGGCTTTGGCGGTGCCGGTTACTATGGCCGCCGCTTGAGCGGGATCACCAGCAGAAAGCTCAAGCCCGGCGAACCGGTATTCATGGCGGCGGACACGGGTGAGCGGCTCGAATTCGCCGAATTCTACAAACAGATCCAATTCGCCGGCGCCATTCAGGAGCGCACCGTTTGCTCGGGCCCGATCCGCTATATCGGGCAGGAAGAAGTACGCCAGGACCTTGAGCTGTTTCGTGCCTCCCTGACCGATGCGGGCGTGAAGCCTGAAGAATGCTTCATGTGCGTGCTGGCGCCGGGCTGGTTGGAACACTTCTTTCTGAACGAATACTACAAGTCCGACGAAGAGTACATTTATGCCCTCGCGCTTGCGATGAAGCACGAGTACCAGGCGGTCATCGATGCCGGGTTCGTCCTGCAGCTGGATGATCCGGCGTTGCCCGACACCTACGACATGATCATTCCGAACCCCAGCATCGAGGAATACCGCAAATTCGCCACGGTGCGCGTGGATGCTTTGAACGAGGCCCTGCGCGGCCTTCCGGAAGATCGCATCCGCTATCACATCTGCTGGGGCAGCTGGCATGGCCCGCACACGCATGATCTGCCGCTGCAGCACGTGGTCGACCTGATGCTCAGGATCACTGCCGGCGCGTATTCGTTGGAAGCCGCCAATCCCAGGCATGAGCACGAATGGAAGCAGTGGCAGGAGACCAAACTACCGGACGGCAAGATTCTGATTCCGGGTGTGGTCACCCACCATACCAACGTGGTCGAGCACCCGGAAGTGGTGGCAGACCGTATCGTCCGTTATGCGAATCTGGTGGGACGCGAAAACGTGATCGCTGGAACGGATTGCGGCATGGGATTTCGCGTCCATCCGCAGATCGCCTGGGCCAAACTCAAAGTGCTGGCGGAAGGAGCACGCCTGGCCAGCAAACAACTCTGGAAAAGATAAAGCGCGCAAGTCGCAGCGCCTGCAGGCCCCGCGTCTGCGAGCCCTGGCACCGGTGAGGACGCGCTAGTTTCGCGGAGAATTGACGACCGCAAATTGTCCCGCTTCCAGCGAGGCAAGCGCGTCGCCCGCGGGCGACATCTTCCCTATTGCGACGCGACGACAGTCAAATGGCTGTCCGAACAACCAAGACGCGCTGGGAAATGCCCCGAAGGCGACGATATGAAACGGACGGCGATCCTCTGTCTGCTGGGGACCGTTGCCCTGTCGGGCTGCGGCGGCGGGAGCAGTGACACCAGTGGCACGAACGCCGCAAATGCCCCGGTCAGCAGCAGCACCGGCAGCGGCAGCGGCAGTACCAACTCTAGCGCCACCGGCACGAACGGCAGCGGAACTGCCGGTACGGGAACCACCGGCTCGGGCACGGGTGACAGCACCGCCACCACCGCCAGCACCTCGGGCGGCTTTGCAGCTTTTGCCGACAACCTGCCCGCAGCAGGATCCAACGGCAACGATGTACTCCCGAGCGGCGCCGGACTTGAGGACACCTCCAACCCCGACCATGTGATCGGTGACGGCACTGCGACAAGCTGCACCGGCGACGCCGTCGTGGCCGCCGTGGCAACCGGAGGCGTCATCACTTTCAACTGTGGTCCGGCGCCCGTCACCATTCAAATGACGGCCACGGCGCAGATCTTCAACAACGCTGCCCCGACCACGGTCATCGACGGTGGAGGTCTCGTGACCCTGAGCGGCATGGGTCAGCGGCGCATTCTGTACATGAATACCTGCGATCCGAACCTGGTCTGGACCACTCCGCATTGCGATAACCAGGAGTGGCCCCAGGTCACGGTGCAGAATCTGACGTTCATCGACGGCAACGCCAGCAATGAAGCCATCCCTGAGGGAGGCGCGATCTACGCCGAAGGGGGTCGCATGAAGGTCGTCAATTCGCGTTTCTTCGGCAACCAGTGCGCCAGCACTGGGCCCGATACCGCTGGTGGCGCCATCTACTCCACGATGCAATATCAGGGAGAGCCCTTTTATGTGGTGCACTCCACGTTTGGCGGACAGGCAAGCCTGGGCAATACCTGCTCCAACGGCGGCGCACTCGGCAGCATCACTGTCTCCTGGACATTGATTAACAGCCTGCTGAGCTACAACCAGGCTATCGGCAACGGCGGCAACCCCGCGGCCAGTGGCACACCCGGCGGCGGCAGCGGCGGGGCCATCTACAACGACGGCGATACGATGGTGCTGACCGTCGACGGCTCCCAACTGAGCCAGAACAGCGTGAATGCCTACGGCTCGGCAATCTTCTTCGTCTCGGATGACCTCACCGGCAGCATCGCGATCACCGATTCGAGCATCACCGCCAATACCGGCGGCTCCTGGTATCCCACCTACCCACAGATCTCCAACGAGCCAAGCACGCCGATCACGGTGACCAATTCGGACATCGCCAACTGAGCAGGGCCTGTCAGTGGTGCTTGAAGTACTGCACCGCGTAGCCTGGATCAAGGCCGCGCACTTCGCCAAGTCCCCGCTCGAGCACTTCCTCCCGTAGGACCCGTCCGGCGCATGAAGCGGCGCCGTCGCTTTGTGCTATCAGATCGTCGCACGCTTGCGACAGGGCTACGTCGATTCAATTCAGCATTTGTTAATTGGACACGGCGTAGTTTTTAGACCGTAGGTTCGATGTCCACCGGAAACGTTAGAGAGGCGCGATGTGTTATTCAATCCTCAAGTTAGTCGCTGGCGCTCACGACTTCAAAGGCTTGGCGCCGCGGGTGAAGGCCCTGTTGGCAGTTCTGAAGCAACTCGCGCCCTACGCCGCCATCGAGCTCATCCTGCCTGGCGGTACAATCCTGGCGCTTCTTTTGTGGTTTTATCAAAGAAGAAAAGCCGCGTTGCGTCGTACGGCCTCCCTGGATATTGCGGGCGCTGGTAACTTCAGCAGGCTGCACCTGAGCCGCGGCTGATACGGCGGATCACGCGCAATCGCAACGGACCGGGCAGAGGCGTCGCCCGCAGGCTTTACTGTGACTCGGTTGGCAGCGCCGGGAAGGTCGGCGGCGTAACGGCCACGAAGATCTGCGGCACACTAGATCTATCGCACATCAGGCTGGGGGCGCCAGGGATAGGATCGGCGTTGGTAGTTTCCGATGGATTCAGCCAGCGAAGTGATGTGTGTGGCGAACCTTCCGTATTAGCGTTCTGCTGCTGGTGCTGCTGGTTGTGGCCGCCCAAGCCTGGTTCGATCGATTCAGCACGACTCGCTGGCAGCATCCAGTCTTCGTCGGGGCATTTCCTGTGAGTGCCGATGCGAGCCCTGTGACCGCAGCCTACCTCGCACAACTCGATCAAAGCAGAATCGATCAAGTCAGCGAATTCCTGCAGCGTGAGGCCCATCGCTACGGAGTGCCCGTCGATGAGCCGATTGCGCTGCAGCTCTTCCCCACGCTGCCATCGGCGCCCCCGACGCTCGATCCGGCCGCGAACATCCTCACGCGTATCGTTTGGAGCCTGAGGCTACGATATTACCGCTACCGCGCGCTCGCCGCGGTTTCTCCGCGCCCGCAGATTGCTCTGTTCCTGGTCTACCATGATCCCGCGCTGGCCTCGAGCCTCCCCCACTCGGCGGGGCTGCAGCGCGGACTGACTGCTGTAGTCCATGTGTTTGCCACCCGCTCGCAGGAGGCGCAGAACCGCATCGTGATGGCGCACGAGCTGCTGCATACCTTCGGGGCCACGGATAAATACGATCTGGACACCGGTCTGCCGAGGTATCCGGATGGCTTCGTCGATCCGCAGCTCGAGCCGCGCTATCCGCAGCAGCTCGCAGAGATCATGGCTGCAAGGCTGCCAGTCAGCGCCACCGAAGCGCGCCTACCCGACAGCCTCGAGGATGAGCGCGTTGGCCCGTTGACGGCGCGCGAGATCGGCTGGACCCGTCACTGAAATTGGCTGGCCGGGACAACGCCGGCGGACCTCGTTGCGGCTAATAAAAGTAGCCCCTCGCAACCGCTGTTGCAGCGAGCACCATGAGAATAACGAGCCCGGCCTGGGCATAGCTCACGCGTGTCAGCAGAGCGGCGCCACGGGTGTCGACCGCCGTGCCGCGCCTCGCCTGGATGCGCCAGCGGATAAGCGTGATCATGGGCCAAATCTCTAGCAGCAGGATGACGGCGAGCAATCCCATCTTCACGTGGAACGGCTTATCGTGGAGGTAATAGGCGGTGCCTTTCTCCAACCCGCCGAAGGCTCGCCACAGGCCGCTCGAGATCCAGAGCAGGGCCGCGACGCCCCAGAGAGTGTCCGCCAGGAAGACGCGGCCCAAACTTCCACCCCCGGTGACGGCCGACAGCGCGCGCGCGCGGGTCCAGATGGCCCCCAGGCCAAGTGGCAGCACCAGCAGATGCAGGGTGGCAACCAGCCAACGCAAGATCACGTCAGACCGCCTGGAGGCAGGGCAAGGCTAGCAATCATAGCCGCGGGCGCTCGGCCCCGCGACTGGGCTGTGGTGGGCGCACAAATACGGCTGAAGTTGCCGGGGACCCGTCCGGGCAAGCATGCTACTGCGCTCTTGGCCGCAAGGGTGAAAAGGCACAGCATTGAGGAGTATCGCGATGCGAATCCACCTCGTCCCAGCCGTGGCAACGGTGCTCACCGCGCTCGCACTCGGTGTGATCGGAATTGCGCCACAACGGGCGGGCGCCACATCGGCGGCGGCCTGTGACCGGGCTTGCCTCGAGGGATTCGTCGATGAGTATCTGGACGCGCTCGTCGCGCACGACCCCGGACACCTGCCGGTCACCCAGGACGTGAGATTCACTGAGAATGGCCAGCAGCTCGAGCTGGGAGACGGACTGTGGCGAACGATGACCGGCAAGGGCACGTATCGTGTCATCGTCGCCGACACGGCGGCTGGCCGCGTCGCATTCTTCGGCTCCATCCGTGAGGCCCGCGTCCCGGCCATGCTGGCGCTGCACCTCTTGGTCCGCAACCACCGCATCGCGCAGATCGAGACGCTCGTACAGCGCAGCGACACGTCGGCGCTGGGCTTCGAGAAACTCGGTTACGCTTGGAGCTCCACGATTCCGCCGCGCGAGCGGATGGCACGCACCGATCTCGTGCGCATTGCGAACCAGTATTTTTCCGGCATGCAGCAGAATGACGGCAAGGGGGTCTATCCCTTCGCCAAGGATTGCAACCGCATCGAGAACGGCGCTTTCACGACGAACGTGCCGACCCCGCCGGGCCAGACGCGACCCGACCCCAAAGCGGCCAGCATGTACTCCTCCCAGTGGAGCTGCATGGAGCAGTTCAAGTCCGGCCTGCTGCACTTCGTAACTCGCATTCGCGACCGCAGGTACGTCGCGGTCGATCCCGATCGAGGACTCGTATTCAGCTTCATCTTCTTCGATCATTCGGCCGGAGATACCCGCACGTTCCAGACGCCCGACGGCCGCACGGTCAGCGCGGGTCCGCAGCAACCCTGGACCTGGGAGCTCGCGGAGGCCTTCCAGATCGAGCACGGCCAGATCCACCAGATCATGGCCATCATGAACCACGTCGAGTACGGCATGAATTCGGGCTGGAGCACGTGGGAGCAAGGTCGCTCCAGTCAGGCGAGGTACGTGGGCGAAACCTACTGACGGGCCCCCAGGCGGCGTCCACCGCTACGAGACGAACGTCGCGCCTGGCCACTGCTGATCATCACGATCTCTCAAAGCGCGCGAGCGTCTCGACGTGATCCGTATAGGGCATCAGATCGAAGACCGTCAGCGCTGCAAGGCGAAGACGCCCGGCCGCAAGCAGGCGAGCCGCATCGCGCAGCAGCGAGCCCAGATCGCAGCTCACGTATAGCAACCGCTGCGGCGGCTGTGCCGCAAGATGATGCGCGAGCGGTTCATCGAGCCCTTTGCGCGGCGGATCTACGATGACCACGTCGGCTCCCGCGGCGGCATCGATGGCCGAGTGTGCCGCCCCGGGCCATACGCTGACTCTGGTTCGCGTGCGCGCATCGAGCCCGGCGAGACCCATCTGCAGACCCTGCAGGGATTGTGTACTGACTTCGTTGAGCCGCAGTTCCTGCAGCTGCTCGAGCAGTGACAGGCCGATGGCACCGACGCCTGCATAGAACTCTGCCACGCGCGCACCGCCGGGCACCTGACGGCGAAGCTCGTCGATGATTTGCCCGGCAGTGGCGAGATTGCTCTGCCCGAACGCGCCCGGAGGATAATGCACGTCCGCGCCGCCGAAAACCTCGACCACGCTGTCCGCGCCGACAATGCGCTCGAAGGCCGGCCCCAGGATGGCATTGCCGCGCGCACACTGGCTGTTGAACCAAAGGCTGTGCAAGTCGTTCCCGAGCCGCTCACGTATCCATCCGAGAGCCTGCGCGAGCGGCTCCGACGTGACGCTATTCGCGATCAGCACCACCTGCGCGCTCTGTGAGCGACGCTCGATCGCCACCTGCAGATAGCGCGCGACGCCCAGATGCGCGGCATCCGAGTACGGCGGCACCCGCGCATCGATGAGTGCACCTCTGACCGTCTCTGCGACGCGGTTGATCAGCGGATGATGTACACGGCACTGTGGCACGTGCACCACGCGGTGCGTACCCTCCTCGAACAGGCCGATCTTCGGCGTGCCGATCCGGCCGCGAATTGCCAGTCGCGCGCGCGAACGGAAGGCCGCGACGGGGCCGCTTACCAGCGACACCTCCGCCAAGCCATGCGCTCGCGCGAGCTCTGCGAGCGCCGCTGCCGCTGTGCCTGCGATACCTGGATCGCCGTAGCGGGGGCAGCCAGTACACGGCGGCCGATGCGGACACGGCGCCAATGCCGCCCGTTGCCTCAGGTCTTTGCCCAGCCAAGCCACGTCTTCGCCCACCACCGGCATAATAGCCACATGTCCACCAGATCGCTGTTCGCGACCCAGGTCTACTGCTCACTGCTGCCGGCTCGCGGCGCGCAGGCTCTCAATGCGCAACTGCTGCGCGAGATCAAGCAGTTGCGTGTCGACGACGCGGCTGGACGGCGTTGGTCGGCGCGCAACTATCCGGGCGGTTTCACCTCGTACGGATCGGCGAGCCGATTGCACCGCCTGTCTCCAACCTTCGCCGCGCTCGAGCGCCGCCTGGCACCCCACCTGCGCGCTTACTGCCGTGCGCTCGAGTTCGACCTCGACGGACGCCAACTCTCGATGACCGACTGCTGGGCCAACATCATGCCGCGGGGCGTCGTTCATGGCCTGCACCTGCATCCTCTCTCGAGCATCAGCGGTACTTATTATGTTCAGGTCCCCACGGGCGCCGCGGGGCTCAAATTCGAGGATCCGCGCCTTCCGCGCATGATGGCGGCGCCGCCGCAGCGCGCAGGCTGCCGGGAGGCCAACCGGCGGTGGGTCGTTTTCGAGGCGCGCACCGGACAGGTGGTGCTGTTCGAGAGCTGGCTGCGTCACGAGGTGCCGGCGAACGCCGCACGGGGGCAACGCGTGAGCGTGAGCTTCAACTACAGTTGGTTCTGATGAGCCGCCGGCCTGAGCGCTGAGGCAGAGGGCTGAGAAGCTCAGCCACCTCGCGCGTATAGATCGGGTGGGGGCTGGAACTTCTTGACACTTCAGTTTCGGCGCTGTGGCTATACTTTGGAATTCAGTGAGAGCAGTGGCATCCCCCGCCGTGCGGGGCACGCCGCTGAGCTGCCAGCACCCGCTTCATCCAGAAGGTCCTGCCTTAAATGACTGAAAATGCTGCCCTTTTGCGGCGCGACCACGTCGTGACCATGGAGCAACCCGATAGCCGCGCGTCGCGCGAGCTGGTTGCAGAAAACTCGGCCTGGATAAGCCCGCTGCGGCACGAGATGGCCAGGGTCATCATCGGGCAGAAGCATCTGCTGGAGCGATTGCTGATCGCGCTGCTGACGAACGGGCACGTGCTGCTGGAGGGCGTTCCCGGGCTGGCGAAGACCCTGGCCCTGAAGTCCCTGGCCCAGTGCATCGCCGTACGCTTCAAGCGGCTGCAGTTCACGCCCGACATGCTGCCGGCGGACATCATCGGAACGATGATCTACAGCCCCCAGGACGGGGAGTTTCGCACCAAGCACGGGCCGATATTCAGCAACTTGATTCTGGCGGACGAGATCAATCGCGCGCCAGCCAAGGTACAAAGTGCATTGCTCGAAGCCATGCAGGAGCGACAGGTCACCATCGGCGAGGAGAGTCATCCATTGCCCGCGCCATTCATGGTGCTGGCAACTCAGAACCCGCTCGACCAGGAGGGCACTTATCCTCTTCCCGAGGCGCAGATCGATCGCTTCATGATGAAGGTCATTGTCGATTATCCGACACGGACTGAGGAACGGGCGATTCTCGATGCCATGGCGACCTCCGAGCCGCCGACCAATCCGCGACCCGTGGTGAGCGCGGCGCAGATCCTCGGCGCACGACACGTAGTCGATACTCTGTACATTGATGACAAGGTGCGCGATTACATCGTCGATATCGTGTCCGCAACGCGACCGCCCATCGCCGCGTCGCTCGAACTGGAAGGTTACGTTCAAACCGGCGCGTCACCCCGCGCGACCATCGCACTCACCTTGGCGGCACGCGCCATGGCATTTCTCCAGGCGCGGCACTACGTGACCCCCCAGGACGTCAAGTCAGTGGCACTGGATGTACTGCGACATCGAGTGGCCATCACGTACGCGGCCGAGGCCGAAAACATCACTTCCAAACATGTCGTCGAGAAGATCCTGAACAGCTTGCCCGTCCCCTGAAGCGGGAGCGGCCTCAATGGCAGCGGTGAAGAAGTCGTCGACCCTGGCGAGGCTCAGCAAGCTGCGTGAGCTGGAGATCCGCACTCGCCGTATGGTCGACGACAGCCTGGCGGGTGCCTATCACTCGGTATTCAAAGGCCGGGGCATGGACTTCGACGAGGTGCGTGAATACAGCCCCGGTGATGAGATCAGGACCATCGATTGGAACGTCACGGCCCGGGCTGGCCGTACTTTCGTCAAAAAGTATTCGGAGGAGCGCGAGCTCACCCTGTTTCTGGTGGTTGATATCAGCGCGTCCGGCAACTTCGGATCCGATACGCTGGCAAAGCGGGATCTCGCGGCAGAAGTCGCCAGCGTGCTGGCTTTTTCCGCGATCCGCAATAGCGATAAGGTCGGTCTGATCCTGTACTCGGACCGAATCGAATCCTATCTGCCGCCCAGGAAGGGCCGCAGGCACGTGCTACGGGTCGTGCACGATATCCTGTTCCACGAACCGCAGGGTATCGGTACCGATACTGTCAACGCCCTCGAGGTTGTCAATCGCGTGCTGCGCAGACGCGCGGTGGTATTTCTGCTGTCGGATTTCGCGATGCGGGGCGATCCTGGGGCCACCCGCATGGCGCTGCGGCGCACTGCGCGCCAGACCAACCGTCGCCATGACCTGGTCGCAGTTCAAATCCAGGATCCGCACGAGCAGGAGCTTCCCAACGTGGGCATCGTCGCGCTGGAGGATGCAGAAACCGGTGAGATCGTCGAGCTTGACACGGCACGTGCGTCGATTCGACAGCTCTTCAAGAAGCTTTCGTCCGAGCGCTCCAAACGTCTGCGTGGTGATCTACGGGCCGAGGGCGTGGACAGCGTGCAGTTGCTGTCGAATGCGCGCTACATCCCCGCGCTACAGAGTTTCTTCAAACTGCGCGGCCGCCCACGGGCATGAATGGGAGCACCCGCGGCTGCCGTATCCGGGCTGCCAGCGCTTTCACCCTGCTGCTGACGGCCAGCGGGCTGGCCGCCGCGGCGGAGGACATCCGCGGTATTCGCGGACCCAGGACGCTGCCAGACTCATGGACGTCGCCTGAGGCTCTTACGGCCGCAGTTATCGCGTTGCTCTGCCTCGCCTGCGGCATCTGGTACTGGTCGCTTCGCGCCGCGCGGTCGCCTTCCCCATCGGAAAGCACCCTGCGGCGCTTGGAGAGCGCCCGGGCTTTGATGAGCCCGCATACGGCCCAGGCGTTCGGCATCTGCGCGTCCGAGGCGATACGGGACTACATCGAGAGACGATTCGAGGTCGTGGCCACCCGTCAGACGACCGAGGAGTTTCTGCAGGCCCTGCTGCAGAACTCGAATGCCGCACTGGTACGTCACCGCGCATCGCTTGCGCAGTTTTTACAGCAGTGCGATTTCGTCAAGTTCACCGGTAATTCTCTCGCGGTCGACGACATGGAATCGCTGTTGCAAAGCGCCCGTGGTTTCGTATTGGAAACCGCCGAGCTACCCGTCGCGTGATTCGGTTTCTGCAACCAGGATGGTTCTGGGCCTTTGCCCTGCTGCCACTCGTGCTGCTGTGGCGCGGTCGGAGCGGCGCGGTAGCTGCCGTCGAGTATTCGGACATCAGCCTGGCGCGGGAGGTCGCCGCCCACACCCGCAGCCGGTTCGGTTGGATCATGGGGCTGCTGCCGATCATCGCGGCGGCCTGCATGATTGTCGGGTTGGCCAGACCACAACTAACTCGCAGTCACGTGGAAGTGACCGCCGGGGGAATCGACATCGTTCTTGCCGTGGACATCTCCGGTTCCATGCAGGCACTCGACTTCAGAGTCGATAACAACCCGGTCAGCCGCATCGCGATCGTCAAATCGGTGGTCGCCAAATTCATCGACGAGCGCCCCAACGACCGCATCGGGCTGGTTGCCTTCGCCGGGGTGCCGTACATGGTCAGTCCACTGACCCTGGACCATGACTGGCTGCAACAGAACCTCGAACGAGTCGACACCGGCACGAACGACGACGGCACAGCGATTGGATCGGCCATCGCGGCAGCGGTGAATCATCTACGAACCCGGACCACAAAATCCAAGGTGGTCATTCTGCTGACGGATGGCGTCAACAACACCGGCTTGGTACCCCCCCTTGCAGCCGCAGAAGCGGCCCGGGCGTTCGGCGTGAAGGTCTACACCGTTGGCGTCGGCGTGCGCGGCCAGGCGCGGATTCCGCTGCGCGATCAGGCCGGCAGAACCCGGCTGGTCACGACGTTCGTGGACGTCGATGACACGCCGCTGCAGGCCATCGCCAAGGAAACCGGCGGTCGGTTCTATCGGGCAACCGATAGCCATTCGCTGCAAGACATCTACGAGCAGATCAACCAGTACGAGAAATCGCCGCAGACGGTGCAGAGAATCGGGCAATCCGAGGACCTCTACCCGTGGGCGTTGGGCCCCGCGCTGGCACTGCTGGCTCTGTGGCTTGTCTTGAGACACACGAGATATCGCAGACTGCCGTGAGATTCACCGCTTCTCATTGGCTGTTTGTCGGCCTCGCGGCCTGCCTGGTGCTTTTCGGCATCTGGTACCGTCACGACGCGCGCCAACGCTCGGCGCTGGCGCACTTTGTCGCACGGCACCTGCGAGGCAGGCTCACGGCCTCCATATCCTGGTCGAGCCGTTACCTGCAGCGCGCCTTGTTTTTAGGCTCCATTGTGTGTCTGTGCGCCGCGCTCGCCGGCCCACTGCTCGGGTTTCATCTGGAGCAGACCACCCGGCGCGGCAACGAGGTCATCTTCGCGATCGACACGTCGCGCAGCATGCTGACACCGGACGTGAAGCCCAACCGGCTCACGCGGGCAAAGCTCGCGATCGAAGATATGGCCCAGCAGCTGGATGGAGATGCCGTCGGCGTCGTGGCATTCGCCGGCAGCGCCTTTCTAGTTTGTCCACCCACGTTCGACCATGACACCCTCCGGAAAGCATTGGAGTCCGTCGACACGGACACGATCCCCAAAGGCGGCACCAATATCCCGAGTGCCATCGAAGTGGCACAGAAGGCCTTTAGCCGCTCTCCTGTCGACGACAGGTTCCTGATACTGGTCACGGACGGCGAGAATCTCGAGGGCGATGCGCTGGCCGCCGCGAAGCTCGCGAAGACGCAAGATAGCCTGAAGATCTACACGGTTGGTATCGGTACCACCGAGGGCGATTCGATCCCGATACCGATCGATCAGGGCGGAGGCTTCGTCAGGGATGAGAGCGGTGACCTGGTGAAGTCGCGTCTCGATGAGACCGGCCTGAAGGCCATCGCTGCCGCCACGTCGGCCGCCTATGTGCACGTGGGGGATCAGGGCGAGGAATTCGAGGCGTTTTTGAGCCAGGTATTCGGCTCAGTCACGAAGCACGACCTGATCTACCGGCAGCGCAAAGTCTATAACGAGCGCTATCAATGGCCACTGGCGGCGGCCCTGATGCTATTACTGGCAGGTCTGCTGGTAGACACGCGTCGCTCGAGCCGCAGGTCCACACCCGCCGTCGCACTCACCATTGCCGCATCGGCGATTTGCTTCGCGACAATGACCCTGTCCACCCCAACTCGGTCCGAGAGCGCGGATCAGAGTATCGAATTACGACTACGCAGCGATCCCGCAGCGCCGACCGCGGACTACAACGCAGGAGCCAGTGCCTATCGGGCCGGCAAGTTCCTGCAAGCTGCACAATCGTTCCAGCAGTCGATCAAATCCGCGCCCGCGAGCGACGCACGGCGCGTGGCCGAACAGCAGGATGCTTACTATAACCTCGGCGATGCGCTGTATCGCGCGGGTCAGCAGCAGGAAAAATCCGCTCCGCTGCAGGCCATGCAAAAGTGGGGCGACGCGGTCAGGGCGTACGATACGGCACTGCAGATACGCGCTGATGACGCCGACAGCAAATACAATCGCGATCTGGTCAGTCGGAAAATCGTTGCGCTCAAGCGCCTTGAGCTCAACAACGGCGGCACGGGCAAGGGTCAACGCGCGGACGGGGGACAGGGCCAGGGAAATGCCTCCTCGGCATCGCAACGCCAACCGCCGCCGCCCGGCCAATCGCAGCCGCAAGGCGATCCGCGACCGCAACAACTAACACCGAGCGAGCGGCGCGATGGCCAACGCCCGTCGTCACAGATGAGTCTGGAAGAAGCCCAGGAGCTGTTGGATTCCGACAAGCCGGAGGAGCATCGCTCGCTGACCAACCTCCCGGATCGGCGTGGCTCGAAACTGACGCCAGATACGGCGAACAAGAACTGGTGATGCAATGCTCTGCGTACGTTGGATGAGCGTCACTGTCTTGAGCCTGGCACTGCTTTTGGGTGCTCGGCCAGGCATGGCAGGATCCTGGGGGGGGCTGCCCTACGACGGGCTACCGGATGGCGCGTACCTGCAAGCCGGAGGTACCGCATACTTCTGGCTGGGGATCCCTGCACGCACCGTCTATATCGGTGAAGCCGTGCCGGTCGAGATCGAAGTCGGCATACGCCAAGGACTGCCCGCGACGTTGAAGGGCCTGCCGCTACTTAAGGGCGGCGACTTCACACTCAATAAATTGGACAAGCGAGCGGACACTCGCAAAACGTATATTCAAGGCAGGTTCTTCGATGTGCTGTCCTGGCATACCGCGCTGGCGGCCGTAAAGCCGGGTGAATTCTCCTTGTCCGCGGGAATGCCTCTTTCCGTAAAGACCGGTACGTCCCGGACAGCTGCCAGGGACATTGTGATCGAGAGCGCGCCACTCAGGGTGCATGTGCTGGCCCTGCCTGTGGATGGACGGCCGCGAGCGTTCAGCGGTGCCGTCGGCGACTTCCAGATATCGAGCGACATCTCTGCCGTCAGCGTGAAGCAAGGCGAGCCCTTGACGCTGCGCCTGCATGTGAGAGGCACGGGTAATTTCGCCCGCGTTGCTCCAACAATGTTCGATCACCTCGAACATTGGAAAACCTACCCGGCGAAATCCGTTTTCACGCCGCGCGATGCGGTTGGGAACAGGGGCGAGGAAGTGATCGAGCAATCGCTCATTGCGACAGAGCCCGGTGAACAGTGGATACCTGGAATCGACTTCAGCTATTTCAATCCCGGCAAGCGACGCTACGAGCATACGCAGACACGCCCCATCAGGGTGAGTGTCGTTGCCTCCCTGCGCGCCAGGGCACCTATCCGGGCCGCCTCGCAAGTCGCGGTGGCCGCCGCTTCCGCGGCGACGGTATTGCCGGGATTGCGCCCGGATCATCGGCGGCCTGTGGCCACCCACGGTGAGTTGCGGCCACTGTATTTCCATGGGCCCTTCCTGGCGCTCTGCACTGCGCTCACGTTACTTCTGTCTGCGGCGTGGATCGGTGCACGCCCCAATCCCGCACGGACGAGCTCGAAAGCGACCGCGCGTGCACTCGCGAGACTGAAGCTGGCGGCGCAGGCTGGCGACAGCCTCCCATTCTTCGAATTAGCCAGGAAGACACTCCTGCAGACGTTCGCTGCGCGCTGGCAGATGAGCGCCGAGGAGATCACCGGCGCGGAGTTGAGGGCGCGACTGGGCTTGGCCGGCGAGAACATCGAGCGATTGTTCGCCGCCGAGGACGAGACGAGGTATGCGGGTGGGGCATCCCCTGGCACGGACCTTCAATACTGGCTCAGCATCATTCGCGGCCAGCTCGCCGTTGGGAGCCGATAAGTGCCGGCGTATAAGAGGCTGCTGCTGATCGCGGCTCTGGCGCTGTCTGCCGGCCAGACGGTAGCACAGCCATCGACGGCATCGCGGGCTGTGTATTCGGCGGATGGACTCTACAATTTGGCCAATTCTTACGCTCGGGCGGGCCGGTTGGGTCTGGCGGTACTCAGCTACGAACGCGCCGCACTGCTGGCGCCCGGCGACGCAGACATCAATGCCAATCTCGCCTACGCTCGCGCCCGCGCTCATGTCTCGATCGCCCCGCAGAGCTGGTATGCGCACCTCGTCGAGACCATAAGCCCCACCCTGGCAGCATGGCTCGGAGCTGTCGGGATTGTGTCAGTCGGGATGGGACTGGTGGTCCTGAGGATCACGACGCAATCCCGATGGCTGGGGCGCACCGCTATCGCGCTCGGTGTCGTACAGATTTCTCTGGCGGCCTGCCATGCGCTGCTGTTGTGGCCTCGCATGCAGGAGGCCGTCGTCCTCGTCGATCGGGCAGACGCACACGCGGCCCCGGCCTCAATGGCTGACACGCTGTTTGTATTACGGGAAGCGCAGAGCGTGCGCATGGCGGGAGCATACGGGACCTTCATTTTGATTCGAACCGTCGGGGGCCTTTCTGGATGGGTGGCGCGCGCCGATATCGGCGCGGTGGCACCAACAGCCGGCCGTGAGCGTTAGGGTTCGACCGAAATCCCCGGAATGACTGTCCCGGGGGCAGCGCATCCACCGGACGGCATCCCGGCTAAACGGCTCGCTGATGCGCAGAAAACACAAGAGGGTCCGGCCGCGCCCCCGTCAAAGTCTTAGATCTCGAGGGCACACTCCGAAACCTCCTCTGAAGCTGCCACTTTCAGTCCAGCCGATATCCCCCCGATGTGCTACCATTGGTGGTCCTGTCCGCTGTCTCACTTCTACCGCTGCGCTTACCGTGCAGAGAGTGGTCCGGCCGATCCAAAGGTCTCTGCCAAGGGGGTGAGATGCAATCTGATACACGTCGCCAGCTTAACCTGCTACCGATTGCGGGCGAGACCGATACCGATTACCGCCGACGGGCGGAAATGCTTGAAGCCGAGGCGGCTGCGCGCAGACAGCAGCAAATCGACGAGCAATCCTCGCCGCTCAATAGCCCCTCCGTTCGCATAAAGGCCTGGGAACGCCTGCACCAGCTGGACCTCCCGCCTGATCCGGCGCACCGGCTCATCCGTGTGATCGCAGCGAACACCGGGCTCACCGTTGCAGAGGTTCTTTCGGAGCAACTCGAACGCGCAGCGCCGACCAAATGAGGCTCATGGCAGCCAAAAGCCCCAAGGGCGCGGTGCCGAGGCGCGAGCAGATGCTATATGAGCGTGCGCGCTCTATGGTGATGAGACAGGCATTTCCGCAGATCGAGCAACTCCGTATTGAATTGGCTTTCGACGACAACCGTAGCCTGCCGCTTTCCCCTCAGGTGCACACGCTATATCCCGCAGCTGCCGCGTTTTTTCGCTTCGCTTGCCCGTGCGCCGACTGCGACGGTGACTTCGATCTCGCAGAGGCTGTTACCGCTCTCTCCAAGAGCGGAACGCTTGCATCCCGAGGGCGCCTCACCTGCAATGGGAGTCGCGGCGATCGCCCGCCCGGCCGTGCAACCTGTGCAGTCAGCCTGGACTATCGGCTGACATCAGTCCAAGCCAGGACACGCTCGGACCGGTGTTAGCTCCGGTGCCTGGGCGTAAGCTTGACACACTGACGGCCGATGATCTTA
Source organism: Steroidobacteraceae bacterium (assembly GCA_036266795.1). Lineage (GTDB taxonomy): Bacteria > Pseudomonadota > Gammaproteobacteria > Steroidobacterales > Steroidobacteraceae > FEN-1191. The sequence continues at coordinate 117,375 of DATAXJ010000009.1, forward strand.
CGCTGTGCTAACGTTCCTGGCGCAGGTCGCAAGCCGATATGCGCGAGGACGCGCAAGGAGCTCTCGTGGTCAGACAGAACTTCCGCCACATGAAAAAGCAGAAGGAGGAATCGCGTAAAGCGCGTCAGGCGGAGAAGCGGCAGCGCCGACAGTTACGAGTGAGTGACGCCCCAACGGTCGCGAGCGAGGGCGCTGCGGATACGGCTTCCGCGGCTGTAGTTCTCACGGACGACGCCAAATCCGAGTAGCCAATTTTTGTTGCCCTGGACAGGGCTGATGCTTTCGTTTGTTTACTTTTTTATCTCTATCACTGAACAGGATTGAATAATGGCCAAGATATATGTTGGTAACCTACCGTTCTCCGCCACCGATGCGGAACTTCGAACCTTGTTTGCGCAGCACGGCACGGTGGAGTCTGTCTCGCTGCCCACTGATCGGGAAACCGGTCGCCCGCGGGGATTTGGCTTCGTGGAAATGAGCCAGGCGGATGCGTCACGCGCGATTCAGGCACTGAATGGTCATGAGCTGGGTGGCCGTCAGTTGCGCGTCAACGAAGCCCAAGACAAGCCCCGCGGCGGTGGCGGTGGTCAGCGCGGCGGCGGCGGCGGCGGTCGCTGGTAAAGAAAGACCGGCGTGCGGCAGGGGTTCTGAGAGCCTCCGTGTAGCTCCGCCGCTACAACGTTGGCGCCCGGAACCTACCGCTGCAGGCCGAGTGGATGACATCCGCCGGGACGCAGCGAAGCGACAGGCGGATTTTGCCCGGTCACTGGGACGAGAGCCGAGCAGCGCAACAGCTACCGTTGACCGTTGCTCGCGGATAGTTCGCGGAGTAGCCGCGACCGATCAGCGAAATGCAGTTTCTGCGTCTGCTCGCTGCTCTCCAATAAAGCCTCAGCCTCGGTGGCATTTTGGCCTGCGCGGCGAAGTTCAGCGATTAATTGCCGCTGTATTCTGAGCTGGTGTTCGCCTGTGCCGATTTGCCTCTCGGCGAGGCCAAGATCTTTGAGGATGGTCTCGCGTTCTATAGTCATAGCCATTGACTGCTCCGCCTTAAGCAAATGACAGCACTATGGTCTCTCCGGTCGCGGGCAACAGCGGCGCCGTTGGCCCTTCGGGCTTATGATCTGTCCTAACGCCGTGTGGGAATACGCCTTCCAGGCCTCTGCCTTCTGTCAGGTGGGCCAAATCATCAGAGCAACGTTCCGTGGTCAGTGCGCCTCAGCGTGCAGTTCATCCAGCAGCTGCATTGCCAGAGCATCCGGAACCGCTGCAACGACAAAGGTATCGCCCATCTCCAACAGTCTCTGATTGCTGATGGAGAACGAGGGCCAAGGCGGCAAGTTCGGGCCGTTTGGATCACCAGTCTTGGCAAAATTCGTCCAATAGGACTGAATCTGGTTTTCTATCCGAGTATGCATGGCGGCCTTATCTGCCGGTTCGTACTTCGCAAGCAATGTAATGGGCGGAAATCCAAAGACGTAGGGAAGTTCCGCCCCGTGCCCGGCGGCATGGAGCCTCGCGAATGGCTGGAACGGTGGAATGGTCGAGAAGCGATACAGGTAGACGTGTTTGACACCGACCCTGGCCTGAAAGCGCGCCCAGCTGAGCTCCCGCCATGCGACATCGTCTGTTTGGGCGCGCAGCTGCGATCGCGCCGCTTCCGGGTCCGAGCGCCCCGGGTACAGGGCCAGGAACCGACCTGCAAAGGCTCCATGGCGGACCAGAATGTCGGCGGCATAGGCGTGCGCGGACAATAGCGGCCCCAAGGTATTGACGCCCTCATCCGAGTTGGAGCCGACCAGCAGGTCAACGTGGGCTTGTTTTCCGTCCTCGTACAGGGCTCGCACCTCCTTCGGAATCAGCCGGCCATCGATGTTGTGCTTAATGGCGCTTGTGTGCCCGCCCTGAATCATCTCTGTATCCATCGCAACGATCTGTGTGGCCGGGACCTTTCGCATCTCCGCGACGGAGGACACACCGAATCTTGCCGCATAGGCGATGCCGCTTTGCTCCGCCTGCGCCAGCGTCGGGAAAGCATCCTTTGCGGCTGCCGTCCCGAACTCCCCGCCGCTCGAGGCGATGACGCGTCGAAAAAGGCCCCGAGCCTCCGGCTCGACCATCAACATGGATTCCCAGTAGGCACCTGCCGACTGTCCGAACAGCGTCACGTTGCCGGGATTCCCGCCGAATGCGGCGATGTTCGCCCGAACCCATCGAAGCGCGGCGATGATGTCGAGGAGCCCATAGTTACCCGATGTGCCTGCCTCCTTTGTCAGCTCCGGATGCGCCAGCGCGCCAAAGGCGCCCACACGGTAATTGAACGTGACGACGATGACTCCCCTGTTTGCCAACTGATCGCCCCAGACAAGCCGCACCGAGCCTGACCCACTCACGCCCCCGCCACCGTATATGTAGACCATCACGGCGAGTTTGTCGGTCGCGGATTTCGCAGGCGTCCAGACATTCAGATAGAGACAGTCTTCGCTGTATCGCTCCATCATGCCCGGCAGCGTCGGGCCCTTTTGCATGCAGGCCGGACTGAAAACGGTGGCCCTCAGAACACCCTGCCAAGGATCGACCGGCTGCGGGGCGCGCCAACGCAGATCGCCGACCGGCGGTGCAGCAAACGGGATGCCGCGGTAGATCGTAAGTCCGTGTTCGACCATGCCCTGCACGGCACCCGCTGTCACTTGAATCGGCGCAGCCAGGATGATCCCCGCTGGCGTGGGCGACGTCGGCTGAGACGACGCCCAGCTCGGACAAAGGGCCCAGGACAGAAAACAGCCCGTGATTACCGCAGCGTTGCGCGCCCCGCACATATCTTCCAGATTAGCGATATTATGGCCGATGGTCAATAACTCGTGTCTGACTGTTATGCGGGTACGTCGAAGCGGAAGGCGGTGCGCTGCGCCGAGGGGCGCGTCGCGAAATTCTTGGAAAACCCGACGAGCGATGGATATGGTTCGACCGATAAGGTGCCGCGGAATGTAAGGTGTTCGATGAGGCAATGGAGAGAAACCTCAAAGAGACTCATATCACGTAGCGGCAGCGACTTTAGGGCATTGGACAGATTCGCATCGAGCCAGCGCAGCGAGCCCGCGAAACTTTCTCGAGCCTTCACGAAGTACAGGTTATCGCCCGGCAGCTTGTTGACCATCGTGCCAAAGACGATCTGAACCTGCGTTGCCATGCAGTGCCAGACCAACTCCTGTGCGTTGCGGGACAGATCGTCGCGTAAGGTCTCTGGCCACACAATGCGTTTTGTCGAGGGAGTTCTGTCTGCGAGCGCGCGGCAAATGTTCTGTGCGCCAAAGATGGCAATCCCATTGGTACGAAGTATCGGGAGCTTCAGTGCCGGGTTGCCTGCGTAGGCCTCTGCTTCCAGCGCAGTCATGTCGTATATGGGCACGAGCTGGTAGGGGACGGACAGCTCTTCGGCAAAGATGAGGGGCATGCGAGTAAAGAGTGAGCTGCTGCGGCCAAAGATTTGGATATTGCTCATAACCCGGCCTTGCAACGAATCCAGCAGCGATTACGGGGCGCCTCGAGGGCCAGGTGGATTCATCTGTCAAGCGCGATTGTGATCGTTTTGTGACCACGGTGTCCAAGCGATTGAATGCAAGCTTAGTTTGCTAGCGCTACCGCATTGTCCACAGACTTATCCACCGATTCTGGGGATAAGCCGTGTCAAGGGGCGCGTCGCAACCGCGAGGGACGATCAACCGCAGCGCGGTGGGCGCGTCAGCGCGGAACCGACTGCGACAGGTCACCTGGAAGCTTGATGGTGAGGCTCACTGGCCGCTTCTGCCGCAGGATCTTCAGCGTGATCCGCTCCCCGGGTTGGTAGGAGGCCAGGATGCGCGTGGCGTGTCCGCCGTCCAAAGGCTTGCGGCCGTCGATGGCGACGATCACATCACCGTCCTGCAGCTGGAACGCATCGTCGCGGGGCGCTCGGATCACGAGCACTCCCTCGTCTGTGCCGAAGTATCTACCCAGCGTTGGCGTGAGCGTCGCTAGCTCCATGCCCGCGGTCTCTGCGGTGAGGGCCTGCAGGTAAGGCAGATTCGGAAGGGGCGGAACCACGAGGACGGGCGCTGGCACCGGCGGCAGCGGCGGGATTGGCGGCACCGGCGGTACCGCCGGCATCGCCGGCATCGCTGGCTCCGGCGGAACCGGCGGCACAGCGCCGTTCGCAGGCAGCGATGCGAAGGCGAACAGGAACGCCCGCTGAGTGGTCAATTCGATCGACAGGGTCTTGTCGCCCCGCCGCAGCTGTAGCCTCACTGGTGTGTTGGGGGGGACGCGACGCAAACGCCCGACCACCTGTTCAGCGGTGTCGTCGCCCGCAATGGTCGTTCCATTGACGGTCACGATAAGGTCACCCGCACGGACGCCCCCGTCCGCCGCTGGTCCACCGGGGCTTACTTCAAGCACCCGTGCGCCGTCGTGGCCGCTCGCCGGATCGAGCTGCAGGCCGATGACGCCCCGTTGCAGGCGCTGCCCGACCGAGACGCGATTAGCGCGCTCCGCGCCGAGCTGGACGGAAAGCTGCGCCATCTGCCGTGCGGCCTGCTCCAGCTGCGCCCGGGCGCGCGCGAGTTGCGCCTCCAGAGCGGCGCGCTGCGGCTGTAAGGACGAGGCTTGCGCGGGGGGCGCCGGTGGACTCTGCGAGCTTTGGCTCGGCGAGGCCTGCTCGGCACCGAAGGCGGGCGTCAGCATCAGCATGATGCTGGCAAGCGCCGCAAGATGAGACGCTGCCCCGAACGCCACCTGGCCGGATCGCTTCGCAGGTGCTCGCATCGTCATATTTTTCATGGTGTCTCCTGGACCAGCATCTCCGCATACCGGACCTGCGCCAGTGAATCGACCAGTTGCGCGCGCTGCAGCTGCAGCGCACGTAAGCGCGCGGGATGCGCATGCTGCAGTCGTTCCAGGTTGAGCTGATCATCCATCGACGCAATTCGGTCCTCGAGGGTGGCAACAGCCAGATGGGTACTCACTCGCACCACAGCATCGTCGTCGGGTCGGTCCGCCAGCCACCGTTCGGCGCCGGCCGCGCTTGCCAGCAGCGCATCGGCGTCCGAGCCGGGCGCTGCCGACGGCGGCGCGTGCGGGTGCAGCGGCTGCGCGCGCTGCGCATCAGGATGCCCGGCCGCGAGTTCACGAACGTGCCCCTCGATCTGTATCCCGATCAGCACCGCCATGACGATCACTGCCCCAGCCATGATCCCAGCGCGTGCGCGATGTGTCCCCGTCTGCGCGAGCGCCCTTACGAATCTCGCGCGCACAGGGCTTCCGGTGCTCTTCGTGGGCATGCGCCGGCGCAGTTCGATCCAATCGAACGGTGGCGGCATCTCGGTCGGCAGGTCCCGCAGCTTCTGCGCGATGGCTTCGCGACCCGGATCCCGCTCGTCGCCCGCCGATCCACCTACAGGGGGGCGCATGGCTGACGCTCCTCGCTCGGCTCGAACCACTCGCGCAAGCGCCGATGGGCGCGCGCAAGCTGTGATTTGGAGAAGCTGGTCGTGCGACCAAAGGCGCGCGCAATCTCCTGGTGCGAGTAACCCTCCACCTCGAAGAGCCAGACGACGGCCCGCGCCGTCGGCGAAAGGCTCGCGAGGGCCCGTTCCATATCCAAACCATCGCTGGGCAATCTCCCCGGCTCGGAACGCGCCACGAGTTCCTCATCCAGCCGGGCACCCAGGTCAAGGCGCGCACGCTGCCACGGGGAGCGCAGGTACATAAGGCAGCGCGAAACCGCAATCTGCCGCACCCAGGCTCCCAGCGGGGCCTCGCCGCGAAATGCGTCGAGCCGCTCGAATACGGTCATTAAAGTCTCCTGGAAGAGATCTTCGGCCACCGCCCGCGCTCCCACGATGCGGCGGATCAGAGCGAAGGTTGCGGGCGCAAGCTCGCTATAGAGGCGAGCTTGCGCCACCTCATCTCCGCCACGCGCACCGTCGATGAGCTCCGGCGCTACGTAGATGTCGGCGAGCCTGCTCATACCACTTAAGATGCGCCAGCTGGTCCGAAGGTCGCAAAAGAACTAATCGTTGGCGAAGGGGCGGCAACCCTCCCCCGCTGCGAGCTTGCCGACCCACCCTATCGGGCGCACGATGGAGCACACCCGGTTCTGGGAAGGCGCGTCCAGAGGACAGCATGATGCGCGTCATCGCCGTACTGATTTCGGCATCGATTGCCTTGGGGGTAAACGCGGCGACATTGCCCTCCGGGGCGACGCCGAACATTACCGGCACCTGGCAAGGCACGCTGCAGGCCCCCGCGCCCAATCTGAGAATCGCCTTACAGATCTCGCGGACATCGGGATCCTGGAAGGCCTCGATGTACAGCATCGACCAGACGCCGGATCACTTCCCTGTCACCGCGCTGTCGCTCACTGGGTCGAGACTGAAGTTTGAAGTTGATGAGGCAGGTGCGGTCTATGAGGGGACCGTCAGCGCCGACGGGTCCTCCATCGGTGGAACATGGACCGAAGTGGCCCGGGGCCAAACGGCGCCACTCAACCTGCATCGAGCCACGCAAGCGACAGCGTGGCCCTTGTATGACAGTGGCTATACGGTGCGGTTCGTCACCGTCGAGCCAGGGATAGACCTTGAAGTGCTCGATTGGGGTGGGCATGGACGGCCAGTGATCCTATTGGCCGGCTTGGGGAACACGGCCCACGTGTTCGACAAGTTCGCACCGACGCTTACCGCCCGGTATCGCGTTTACGGCATCACTCGCCGAGGATTCGGCGACTCCAGCGCTCCGTCCTCGGGCTACTCGGTCGACCGACTCGGCCAGGACGTACTGGCCGTGATGGATGCACTCAAGATCGAGCGGCCGATACTCATCGGGCATTCATTAGCAGGCGAAGAACTCAGCTATGTGGGCTCGCGCGATCCGCAGAAGATCGCAGGGTTGGTCTACCTCGATGCGGGCTATGGTTACGCCTTCTACGATAAGCCGAAAGATGCAGCTGTTCCATCCATCCCTCCGGACGTCGATCTCGAGGTGGATGTCGATCAGCTGCAGCGTAAGCTCACACAGATCGTTTCTGCGGACGACATCCCGACGCGCGTCGAATTGTTCAACGAGTCGGCCAGCGAGCTGGTTCAAGTCAGGAATGATCTGCAAGCCCAGGAAGGCGAGGTACAAGCTGGAGGGGGCAAGCCCGCGCAATTGGCCGCCAACCCGATCAATACCGCCATTTTGGCAGGTATGGACAAGTTCACCCAAGTGAACGCGCCGATTCTCGCCATCTACGCCGACCCGCACGCAGGTATCCCGGTGCCCACGGGCACAAGCAAAGCCGAAGCAACAGGCAGGGATAAGGCTTCGGTTGAGGCGCAGATTGCTGCATTAACGCGTTATAACCCGTCAGCACAGATCATTCGTCTGCCCAATGCCGTCCACTACGTTTTCATTTCGAACGAAGCGGAGGTGCTGAAGGACGTGCAGACATTCATCGATACGTTGCCTATGTCGCGCGCAGCGCCACTGTCACGGGCACACGTGCAGCTCTGAGGGCCGGCAGCAGCCCGCTGAGCACGCCGATGCCAATGGCCCAGCCGATGCCCACATAAATTAGGGACGATGTCACCACAAGGTGAAAAGTCGTTCCAAAAGGGCTCGCCGCCAGCCCATTGAAGAACTGCCAGGCAAGGAGCGCACCGATCAACGCACCGGGGGCCGCCAGGAGGATCGATTCCGATAGCACCGATGCGATGATCGGTGCACCGCTAAACCCGATCGCCCGCAAGGTGGCTAACTCGCGACGACGGCCATCGATGATTGCATACAAGGAGTTGGCCGCTCCAATGGTCGCGGCCACCGCCATGATGCTACCTACAAAGTAGCTGATAAAGTTCAGAATGCCGTTGACTTGCTTAGTCTGCTCTTCGACCACCTGCGATTCATGCTTGGCCTGGATACGCAGGGATGGGTTTGCCTCGAGCGCATGGGTCAAGTCTCCAAAGCTTGCCGGAGACTGCAGCATCACATTCACCTGGTTGTAACTGGTCCGGCGCAGACTGGACATCACTGTGTCGCCGTCGGCGAAAACGCCACAGACACCCTCGGTGCGACCGAGATCGAAATTTCCGACCACGAGCCACATCCCGCCAACCAATCGCCTCGTGTCGCCAACCGCGAAGCCCGTGAACTGACGCACGCACTGGTTGCTCGCGATCAGCTCCCGCAGTCCCGGCCTGAACATCCTCCCGGCCGTCAGGTGCAGCTCGGGCGAATAATCCCTCAGACCCGGGGTCACTCCGTATATCGGAAAGTCGATTTCTTGTTGTCGGTCGGCGCTGGAGCCCGCCAGGAATACCAGCGCTTCGCCCACAGCGATCGGCTCGCCTTTGGCATTGCGTCGGATCCCGGCCAGAGCGCGAATCAGCGCGAGTTGATCCTTCGGAATGCTACTTTGAAACGGCAGCTGGGCATCGAGGCTCATCAGAATTACGTGATCGGGACGCACGTTGCCCATAGCCTCCCGCCGGGCTCCCGCCCCCATTGCGGGCATGGATACGAGCACCCCTACGGCGCAGGTCACACCGACGACGATGGTGCACACCAGGCCGAGGCGTTGCCGAATAGCTGCCAGATTCATGCGTAGCAGCGCGCCGAACTGCTTTGTGAGGCTCATGACAGGCTTCAGCGACCGGCAAGGGCGTCAACCACCTGCAACTTCGCGGCCCTTGCGGCCGGTACCGCTGCACCGATCAACGCGATCAACACCGCCGCGATCAATCCGAGGCCAATGACGACCATTGGCATGGAAAGACCAGGTATGAACTTTGCGGCATATGGAAAGATCCCCCTGGCCAATGCGAGTCCCATGAGTGCACCACCCAGGCACACGCCCACCAACTCGGCCAACACCATGAGGAAGATCGCCCGATCTGCAAAACCCAGGGTCTTGAGTACCGCCAGCTCCGGAGATCGCTCGCGTACTGTTTGCAACATCATCGTGGCTGTGGAAAACAGCAAGGCTACGAGCGCGGCGCCAACGATCGAGCGGATGGCGAAGTTCAGATCACCGATTTGCCGTACTGCCTGCTGTGCTCGCTCCCGCAGCGGTGCCGTGTCCGTCTCGATGGATGAATTGGCGAAGGTTCGGTCGATCTTGTCACTCATCACCGCGGCCTGCTTCGGATCGGAGACGACGACGAAGAAGTTGTTTACCGTACCTTTATTCAGCGCACGTGCTTCATCCAGATAGGTATAGTTGGCAAAGATGTTACTGGCCTCTGACTGCGAACGCTGGGTAATCGCACCCACGATGTCAAAGAACCAGGTTCCCGAGCCGTTGCTCTGTAACGTACTCGACTGGATGGGAATCCTGTCCCCGATGTGCCAGCCGTATTTCTTGGCAATATCTGCCGTGACCAGAGCGCCCGTCCGGGTCTTCTGCAGCGCCTCAAGATCCTTAGGCAGTACCGTCACGATCTCCGGCGCGATGGTTAGCCACGCGCCGCTCTTCCCGAGCGCGACCACGGTCACGCGCTGCGTAGGCTTCTGATAGAAGCCGCCGAGCGCGTCAGTGAAAGTTACCACCTTCACGCCGGGAATCAGTCGGAGTCGATCGGCATAGGCGATTGGCAGGGGTGACGCACTGGAAAGGGCTCGATTGACAACCAGTAGATCCGCGCGGACGTTGGTGACCGCCTGATCCAGACCCGACTTCATGCCCTGAAGCACTCCGAACAGGGCAAACGCCACCGCTACCTGAAGCAGGATGAGGGTCGCGCGCAGAGGCTTGCGGCAGATACCGGACCAGATGAGCGGAAGATATTTCACGCTTGTGCCTCACGCGGTTGAAGGCCGGTCCTTACGGTCTCAGGGCAGGCGGATTCAGTGCGGCCGAGCTGTCCTCATTCGAATTTCGTGGGCGACCGTTACAACACCCATCAAGGCGCAACCCATCAAGACGCCTCCAACGAGGAGGCCGAGGTCCGACCTGACGAACAGCGTCGAGCTGAAAGCTATCGATGCGCATAGGCACAACTGATAGCAACCGACTATGGCAAATGCGATCGACAAGATCAGGTCGCCGATAAAATCCGCCGTTGACTCTTGGGACTCAATGGCAGTCAACAGCACGCAATGGGCCCATGGGCGAATCGAGCGTAGCACCTGCTGCCAGTACCACCACTCACCACGCGCCTCGCATTGCTCCAGGAGATCGCCGATCAAGGAGTCGCGCTTGTACTCCGGGGTGCAACGCGTCAACACCCAAGTCGCCAAACGCTGTTGCTCCCCAGTGCTCATGCGAGGCTGCCCTTCAAGCCCGTCGGTCCAGCTGACAAGCGATCGAGGGTATTGCAAGCGGCGCGTCCTTCCTTTAGACCCGCTGCGGTCGGCCTAAAGTAGGTGCGAGCCCGCCCGCCACGCTGCGGAGTCGGCTCTCCCAGCCGAGAGGTAATCAGGCCCTTGCGTTCAAGCCGCTCGAGTGCGACGTAGACGCTGGGTAGAAATACTTCTCTCTCACTTGCTTCCTCAATACATTTGGATATCCGCACGCCATAGGCTTCCGTACCCAGACGCACGACGGCAAGCAGCACCATCAGTTCCAGTTGAGCAAGATATTCGCGCTTGCGCATATCTTAGTTAATAGCACTATTATGGATTTGGGTCAATGACTCAGGAAAATTCCTTGCAACCAACCTGCCGGGGTATACGGACTATTGCGCCAAAGTCCGTTGGCCTCTGTTACCAGGGGTTTTCTGAAAGGAGCGCGACCGGAACGGATTGACATCTCCGTCTACAGGTGTAGTCTAAGCCTACGACTACACGTGTCATCGTAGCAAGTGAGAGGCTGAGTTCCATGAAAGCTCCCGTGTCCGTCAGCGAAGCGGAATCAGTGGTGATGGCGGTCTTGTGGCACGGCGGCGCGATGGCGACCGAGGCGGTCGTCGCAGCCATCGCACCAGAGCGCCGATGGCAAGAGTCCACGATCAAGACCTTGCTCAGCCGTTTGCTACGCAAGGGCGCTGTACGCGCCACGAAAGAGGGACGGCGCTTTATTTATGCACCCGTACTCACGCGGGAACAGTGGCTGTCCAGCGAAAGCGAAGGGTTGCTCGACAGATTATTCGGTGGCCGCGTCGCACCTCTTGTCGCCCATTTTAGTAAGCAAAGGAAGCTGAGCAAGCGAGACCTCGCAGATCTAAAGCGTCTGATCGAGGAACTCGACAATGATTAGCTATCTGGTGCTCTGCCTGGTCGGAATGACGCTCGCTGCAAGCGTAGTCATTTTGATTGTCGGTCTGGTGCGAAAGCCTCTGAGACGTGCCATGGGTGCGCGCGCGGCGTACTGGGTGTGGCTTTTAGTTCCGGGCAGTACGCTAGCGGTGCTTTTACCGGCGCCCTCGCAGCCTGGGACGATGGTTGTCTCCGCCGTGTCCCATCCCATCAGTCACGTCGTTACGAGTGCTGCCCTGGTTTTTTCCGGAGCGGAGGCATCAGTCGGCTATCCAATCGTGCTGCTCCTCGGTTGGCTGGCCGGCGTGTTGGCCATGGCCGCCATGGCGGTTGGCCGTCAGCGAAGCTTTGTTCGCTCATTGGGCAGGTTGTATTCGCGAGCGGACGGTACCTATCGCAGCGAGGTCGGCGTAGAACCCATGCTCGTGGGTTTATGGCGTCCCCGTATCGTCTTGCCGGCGGATTTCGAGGCGCGCTATACGCCCGAAGAAGGCTCATTGATCCTGGCCCATGAGCGCGCTCATCTGCAGCGAGGCGATGCACTGGTGAATGCCATCGCCGCGGGGTGGCTATGCATGTTCTGGTTCAACCCCCTGATGTACGTAGCCGTCGGGTGGCTTCGCTTCGATCAAGACCTCGCCAGTGATGCTCTGGTATTGGCCGCCGCCAATACATCGCGCCGACAGTACGCCACTGCGTTACTCAAGACGCAACTCATCTGCGAGTCTCCTTGGCGCCTTCCGATCGGATGTCGATGGCAATCGAGCCACCCGTTGAAGGAACGGATCGGCATGCTCAGTCGTCCCCTGCCCGGCTTCTTGCGCCGCTGCCTGGGTATCTCAATGGCGATGGTGCTTACCGCCTTGGGTGGCTGTGCCGTCTGGGGAGCCCAACCGCTGGGGAAGCGCGGACAATCCGGTACTCCCATTGCGATCCATATGAGGTGGCTGCTCAACGGCGTAGACCTCCTGGCCGCCGACGGACATTCTACGACGCGGGATTTCGTCGTTGCTGATGGCGTCGACTTTGACCGCTCCTTCTCAAGTCCCGGCAAGGTGGAGCGGATCCGGTGTGTGGTTTCGTTGCCTACCACCCGAGACGCGTCACGAAGCTGGAACGTACCGGCTACGTGGCAAAAGCTCACTCCGGCACGTGGTTCCACTGACGGTCTGCTTTTGGTTGAGTGCATTTGGCGGGAGAACGGTAGGATCGTTATGACGCCTATGATCGTTTTCCCTGATGGGGGACCAGCTGCCGTTGAACTACGTGATGGCGTGAGTGACAGAAGGTTGGAGTTCAAAGCGTCAACGTCAAGGACGCGGATATTGCATCCCGCGCAACTAAAGTTGCTGCCATTGCCGGCTGGCACTTTGAGGGTCGATCGCCCAAGCCAGGCGCGCGTGTGCTTGGTCACCACGCGGTGTCAGGCCTTGGAGAAATTGCCACCGCGGTTGTGCCCTGTCGGCTCGCTATCGTGCCAGCTCACTGCTGGTCGGTTCGTGTCGCTGTCTCTCCACGATCGGCCGTCCCGCCCGGATCGTTGACGAATTGCGACTGGCCATGCGAATTGATGCGGTGATGCCGCGCCCCCCTGGGCTTAGCTTAGCCTCCGTCACCTCTCTCGTCCCAAAGCCGTTGCAGGTCAGCGTAAAAGCTCTCTGGATCAGTCCGAACGCGACGGTCGATAAACTCGGCGCGATCATCCGCAAAGACCCGATCGGCCCCGCTCTCTACTCCTGCAAGAGTGCGGTCCACCACTTCCCGCGGGCTCGTTTTCGGACGGTTAACTGCCGCAGCCATATCCGTATCGATGTAACCGGCGTACACACCCAATACATGGGTGCTTTGAGAGCGCAGTTGCATCCGAGTGGCGTCTGTCAGGACTTCCTCTGCGGCCTTCGACGCGCAATACGTCGCCATGAAGGGGTTTGTGAACCAGCTCGCGACCGACAGCACGTTCACTATTGCGCCGCCACCGTTTCTCGCCAGCACTGGCTTGAATTCCTGGATCAATCCAAGAGGGCCGAAATAATTTGTGTCCATCTCTTCGCGTGCCGCTGCTTGACTGTTCGTGCCCAGCATCGGCGAATCCCGCAAGAGGCCGGCGTTATTGATCAGCAGTGTTACGTCCTGGCAACTACCAACCAATGACGCAACGTCGGCGAGCAAGGTCACATCTAGTTTGCAAGGTATAACGCCTGCGGTGGAAATCCTGGCAGGATCCCGTGCGGCGGCGTACACCTTTTTTGCGCCGCGTTGAATCAAGCCTTCACAGAAGGCACGACCCAGGCCGCGGTTGCTGCCCGTCACCAACGCCACGCAACCATGAATTCTCAGCATGGGACCGTCGATCGTCCGGGCGTGGGGGGTCCTCCCGGCAGCAGCGTAGACTGCCTAACCTTTCGCCGGAAGCGCCGCGATCCACTGCAGCAACGGCCCGGTCAGCTGCTGATCAGGCGTGCCAACCGCCATGCCCTCGGACATGTGGTTGGAGTCCTTCAGTTCGATAGACTTGGGGCAGCGACTCTTGGTCCGGCACAGGCCCTCGATCAGCGTGGCGGCCGTGGCTCTCATCGGTTTCGGATCGAACTGGGCATAGCCATAGAACAACGGATACGGACTGGCTGTCAGGCGCGTGATCTGCCCCGACGCCGAGCCGAGATCGGCGTCCTGGCCATAGTACGGATTCGAGCGGGCGCTCGGGGCGGTGGAATAGGCCGGCGAGAGCATGATCACGCCCTTGACCGAGGACGCCTCCGCGCCGCGCACCTCGGGATGGGCGGCGTAGTCGGCAACATGGTTGGCGCCCGCCGAATGGCCGAACAGAACAATGCGGTCGGGATCGCCGCCGTAACGCCGGATATTGGCCTTGGTCCAGGCGATCGCCGAGGCCAGGTCCTTGACGCCGGCCGGCCAGGGGTCCTTCGGCGCGAGCCGGTAGTCGATATTGACCCCCACCATGCCGTTTTTGGCCGCCCACAGGGTGATGTTGTCAGGATAGAAAGCGCCGTGCTTATCACCACGTGTGAACCCGCCGCCGTGCACGAACAGCAGCACCGGCAGCTTCTTGCCCTTTGCCCCGTCCGGCGTGAACACGTCGAGCCTCTGCAGGGGGTCGGAGCCATAGGCGATGTCCCGCTGGATGCTGACGCCGGCCCAGGCCTTCTTGGGGAACATTGGCGCGTAAAGCTGGCCGATCGTGGGGTCAATGACCTGGCCCGCGGCGCGGACCTTCTGGGCGATGTTGGCGGGAACCTGCGCGCTGCTCGCCGTGGCGAACACTACACAGCCGTACGCGGCCGCAATGAGCGCTGTTTTCATCCGATCCTCCCCCCTGCCTTCAAAGCTTTATACCAGGGGCGCGTGTCGGGGTACCGGTGCCAGATATCGATGCAGGGCCGCCACCACCTGGGCGCCCTCGCCCACCGCGGCGGCGACGCGCTTGACGGAATCCGCGCGGATATCACCGATCGCGAACACACCCCGAAGACTGGTCTCGAAGGGTAACCGATCGTTCAGTGCGAAAGCGTCAGCCCGTACGAAGCCCTTGGCGTCGACATTCACGTCACACTCAGACAGCCAGGAGGTATTCGGATCGGCACCGATGAGCAGGAACAGATGGTGAATTTCCCGGCTTGTCGTGACTTGGGTGGGCCGGTGCAGCCAGGTGACCGCTTGCAGCTGACCATCCGCGCCCTGCAGTTGCACGACTTCGGAATCGAGCAGCACGTCGATATTGGATTGCGCGGCGATGCGCTCACAGAGATATTCTGACATGGTTTGCCTCAGGGCGGCGCCACGCACGATCATCGAGACTTTGGCCGCGTGGGCGGACAGATAGACGGCAGCCTGGCCAGCCGAGTTGCCGCCTCCGACCAGCACCACCTCCTGTGCCGAGCAGAGGCGCGCTTCAAGCGGCGAGGCCCAGTAGTGCAGGCTGATGCCTTCGAATTCAGATGCATTCTGCAGCGGCAGGCGACGATATTCAGCACCACTCGCGATCACCACGCTGCGCGCGGTGATGCTCGTCTGGTCCGCCAGCTTCAGCTCGAAGCGCATTCCCTCGCTCCCCTCCTGCTGGCGCAAGCTCAGGACCTGCGCCGGAATGACCATTTCAGCACCAAACTTCTGTGCCTGCGTATGCGCCCGCGCCATCAGCGCGAGCCCGCGAATGCCGGTCGGAAAACCGAGGTAGTTTTCGATGCGCGCCGAGGCCCCGGCCTGTCCGCCGAAGGAACGACAGTCGACCACGATGGCTTTGAGGCCCTCGGAGGCAGCGTAGACGGCAGCCCCGAGGCCCGCAGGTCCGGCACCGACGATGGCGACGTCGAATACCTGGTCGGCACTGATCGCTCGCAGCAGACCCAGACAGCGGGCCAGCTGCCCTTCTGCCGGATTGCGCAACAGATCACCGTTGGGACACAGCACGATCGGCAATTCATCCGGATGGACCGCAAAACGCTCGATCAGCGTCAGCGCGCAGTGATCCTGTTCGGGATCCAGTCTTCGGTGCGGGTAACCGTTGCGGTTCAGATAGGTCTCAAGCCGCAACACGTCGCGGTTGCTCTGCCGGCCGACGATGATGGGCCCCCCCACGGCCACCTGCAGCAGCCACGCGCGCCGCAGGATCAGCGAGCGCATAATGCGCTCGCCAAGTTCGACTTCCTCGACCATGAGATCGCGCAGACGCTGCGCTGGAATGAGCAGCGCCGTGACCTCGCTGCTCGCGATGACGTCGACCAGCGCCGCCGCGCCCGATAGGCTGCTGAGTTCCCCGACCATCGACCCGGGCCCGTACGGGATGGTCGCGCCGTCGGTTTCTTCGTGACGAGGCGTCACCAGCGCTTGACCCGTCAGGATGACTTGTAGCCCGGGTACGGTGCTGCCAGCAGTGACCAGCGGCGAGCCGGCAGGTACAGAACGCAGCGTTCCGAATCGCTGCAGCCGGGCAATGTCTGGCGCGCTTAGCGTGGGAAAGATCTGGTCGCGTCGGCTCTCGAAGCTGGGAGGTAGCGTAGCGTCCATGGTCTATCCTCGCGTCGCCTCAAAACTTTCCGGGTGAGCAAGTTTTGCCCAGGTAAGTGGCAATCTGTCGAACGCTGTCTGCCAGTGGAACCTTTCCGGTATCGAGAATCTCGCACCCCACTTCAAGTGCCTCTTGGTGCAGATACCGGCTCCATCGCATCATGCGGTTGTTGGCCAATTCTGGCTGTCCGTCCCGAACCCAGCTACGACGTCTGCAGACGGAATACCAATGGTGTCAAATCGGAAAACAGTGAACTCGGGATGCAAGGTCTCAATGGCGATGGTGGTCTTGCCCCCGCCTGAAGCTCCAGTTAGTACGACTAGTGATCCCCGAATATAGGCGAGTGCAGGCATAAAGGGAGCAATAGACCGCAGCGGTCTGCGCCGGGCGGCTGGCTCTCACCCCAAAAGTGCAAAGCAGAAAACGGCTCAGCTCCAACAGCTGGCTGCCAGGCGGGGCTAGTGTATTAGCGCCCGAAACAGTTCTGGTTTCATCGCCACGGATAGCGCCAACATCAAGCCTAACGCCAACCCCAGGATTGTCCCGGCAACCAATCCGCGAACAGTAGCCTTTTGCTCGGCGTTGGTCATTCGCCCTCCCGTGATGGCTGCAGTCTAACAGTTGTACTTCGCACCCGGCGGTGAGAATAAACCCACCGCGACGCCGGCACGATGCAATACCCAAACCGGGTTGGCCGCAGACTCGCCGATGGGTCCATACGCTTTTGACGCGAGTATCCTGCTTCACGCCCTAGCCACGGTCGCGCTGCACAAGAATGCCGACAGACGCTTCGGAGTCCGTAATTAAGCTGGTAGGCGCCGCGTTCGCGACAGCCGGCTTTTCCTACGATCCGCGTGCTCTGGTAGTTCATTCCAGGCAAGATCGCGTTGCCGATGTTGGCAGGTGGGCTCGCGACCTGTGAATCCAGGGGTGGGATCAAAGTCGACCGTGGCCGGGTGCGATTGTTGAACGCAATCGCGGCATCGAGTGCCTGCATCCAGGTCGTCCCGGATGCTCGCTCGCTGTACCATTGCCCTCGGCGGCCGCTAGGGCGATACCAGGAGGGTGTAACCATGGCACTTGTCGTGCAGGTATTGAAGCATAAGGGCTACACGGTCTACAGCATCGATCCGAATCAGCGGGTCTTCGAGGCGGTCCAGCTAATGGCGCAGTACGGTGTCGGGGCGTTGCTGGTGATGCAGGATGGGCAGCTCCTCGGCGTGGTATCCGAGCGCGATTACGCACGTAAGGTCATCCTTCAGGGACGCTCCTCTAACGACACCGCAGTTCGGCAGATCATGAGCTCGCCGGTTTTAACGGTGCGTCCCGACCAGTCGGTCAGTGAGTGCATGCAGATCATGACCGACAACCGTGTGCGCCACTTACCAGTCGTGGAGGATCAGCGCGTCCTCGGCGTGCTCTCGATTGGCGATCTGGTCCGCACTGTACTCGAAGAGCAGCAGCAGACCATAGAGCAGCTCGAGCAGTACATCCGCGGGTGAGAGGCGCAGGGCGCCGGGCGAGGCCCGCCTCTCGGCAATAGGTCCATCGACCTGCCTAATCAAGGCATAATCCAGCAATGCGCATGCCGGCGGCCGATCCTGGCTTGGTCTCGCGGCGCGCCGAGTTTCTCGGCGCGCTGCAGAAGCTCGTGCCCGGCGAGGGGGTGATTGGCACGCCCGAGGAGCTCGCGGCCTACGAATGCGATGGCCTCACGGCCTATCGGCAGCCGCCACTCGCTGTCGTGCTACCAAGCGATACCGCGCAGGTGGCCGCGGTGCTGGCTTACTGCCATTCGCAAGGGCTCAAGGTCGTGCCACGCGGCTCTGGCACCTCGCTCTCCGGTGGCGCGTTGCCACTTGCCGATGCGATCGTGCTGGGATTGAGCAAACTCAAGCGTGTATTGGAGATCGACTACGCCAATCGCTGCGCCGTCGTGCAACCCGGCGTGACCAATCTTGCGATCACTCAGGCGGTGGCCGAGCGGGGCTTCTACTACGCGCCAGATCCTTCCAGCCAGATTGCCTGCTCGATCGGCGGCAATGTGGCAGAGAATTCGGGTGGCGTGCATTGCCTCAAGTACGGCATGACCACCAACAACGTGCTGGGCGTCGAGATGGTGCTCATCGATGGAAGCGTCGTCAGACTCGGTGGTCGTGTCTACGACGCCCCAGGGTACGACTTGCTCGGAATCGTCATGGGCTCCGAGGGACTGCTGGGTGTGGTCACCGAAGTGACGGTGCGCATCCTGCCCCGGCCTGAGCATCAGCAGGCGCTGCTGATCGGCTTCCCGAGCATCGAGGCGGCCGGCAGCTGTGTCGCGGCGATCATCGGTCGCGGCTTGATTCCCGCCGGCATGGAGATGATGGACCGCCTGGCGATTCAGGCCGCCGAGGCCTTCGTACATGCCGGCTACCCGCTCGACGTCGAAGCGCTGCTGATCGTCGAGTTCGATGGTCCACGCGCCGAGATCGAAGAGCACGTAGAGATCGTCGAGTCCCTGGCGGCTCAGTGCGGCGCCGACCACCTGCGCATCTCCGGCAGCGATCGCGAGCGGCTGCAGTTCTGGGCGGGCCGTAAGGCGGCATTCCCTGCGGTCGGCCGCATCTCTCCCGATTACTACTGCATGGACGGGACCATTCCGCGTCACTGCTTGCCACAGGTACTCCGCCGCATCAACGAGATGTCGCAGGCCTGTGGCCTGGCGGTCGCCAACGTCTTCCACGCCGGCGATGGCAACCTGCACCCGCTAATCCTCTACGATGCCAGTCAAGGCGATCAACTCGAAAAGGCGGAACGCTTCGGTGCTGACATCCTCACACTTTGCGTAGAGGTTGGCGGCGTGCTGACCGGCGAGCATGGCGTTGGGGTCGAGAAACGCGATTTGATGGAAGTGCAGTTTCAGCCGACCGACCTGGAGCAGCAGCAGCGACTGAAATGTGCCTTCGACCCGGACGGCTTGCTCAATCCGGGCAAGGTGTTCCCGCACCTGAGCCGCTGCGCCGAGCTCGGCCGCGTACACGTGCACGCCGGGGCGCTGCGCTTCCCCGATCTGCCGCGGTTCTGAGCTGTGCGGCCGACGCTGAGTGTCACTGATGCCCACGAGGCGCAACAGGCGGTCACCGAATTGCTCGCCGACGGTCGCACCGCGGAGATTGTCGGTCACGCGAGCCGCCGAGCCTATGGCCGCCCGCTGCAGACCGACGCGATACTGAACGTCGGCGCGCTCGAAGGCATCACCGTCTACGAACCCGGGGAGCTCGTGCTCAGTACGCGACCCGGCAGCCCGCTGTCGCTCATCCAGGCCACGCTCGCCGAACAGCGCCAACACCTCGCATTCGAACCGCCAGACTTTGGCCGCCTATGGGGTGATTCCCCTGGGCACGGCACACTCGGGGGCTGCCTCTCGGTTGGTCTGGGCGGCCCGCGGCGGCCGAGCGCGGGGGCGCCCCGCGATCATTTCCTGGGTGTAAAAGGCATCAACGGCTTCGGTCAGGAATTTGCGGCCGGCGGCCGCGTGGTCAAAAACGTCACCGGATTTGATCTTCCCAAGCTGCTCGCCGGCAGTCTCGGTACCCTTGCCGTGATGACCGAGGTCACCGTCAAAGTCATGCCCGCCCCACCGTGCACGAAAACGCTGTTGCTGCATGGCTTGGACGACGCGCGGGCGGTGGCGTTGATGGGCGAGGCGTTATCGAGCCCGGCTGCAGTCTCGGGCGCCGCGCACTTCCCGGCCGCTATTACGAGCACACTACCGGCGCTGCACGCCGCATCCAGTGCCGTGACAGCGCTGCGGCTCGAGGGCCTGGAGCGATCCATCAACGCTCGACTCGAACACCTGACGCAGCGGTTAGCGCAAGCCGCGGGCGAGCGCACGATACTCGATGAGCCCTCCTCCCGCCGGCTCTGGGTTGATGTGGCCGACGTGGCGGCATTCGCGGGCTCAGCGGAACGACCCGTCTGGCGCCTGTCAACACGCGCCTCCGCAGCGGTCGCGATCGCCCGGACGATCCAGGAATCGCTCGAATGCCGCTATTTCTTCGATTGGGGAGGCGCGCTGCTATGGATCGAGCTGCCGCCTGAGCCGCTGGCGCACCAGGGACTCATCCGCGAGAGCTGCATGCGCGTCGCTGGCCCCGACGCGCATGCCACCCTTGTGCGTGCCGCCGAGCAGGTGCGAGCGAGCACATCGCCGCTGCCGCCTCTCGCAGGGCCGCTCGCTGCGTTGACGGAGCGCGTCAAGGCGCAGTTTGACCCACAGCGCCTTTTCAACCGCGGCCGAATGTACGCGGAGCTTTAAGAACTGCGATGCAGACCCGCTTCTCCGCCGAGCAGCTCGCCGACCCCGAGACCGCCTCTTCGAATGCGATCCTGCGCTCTTGCGTGCACTGCGGTTTTTGCACCGCGACCTGCCCGACCTATGTCCTGCTTGGCGACGAGCTGGACAGTCCACGTGGACGCATCTACCAAATCCAACAGATGCTCGAGACTGGCGAGGCGCCGACGGCGAACACCGTCAAGCACCTCGACCGCTGTCTGAGTTGCCAGAGCTGCATGACGACCTGCCCATCGGGTGTGCATTACGCGCATCTGATGGATCACGCGCGCGTCCACGTGGCCAAGCATTACCGCCGCCCCTGGGGTGAGCGGCTGCTACGCGGAATATTGCTGCGCCTGCTGACGTCCCGCCGTGCCATGCGGCTGGCGCTGCGGCTGGCGCACGGCCTGAGGCCCCTCGCACGTTGGGCGCCGCGGCGACTCGGGTCAATGCTCGAGCTTGGAGCAGGGCAACGACCGCAGGCCGGGGGTTCCAGCAACGGCGGGGTATACCCCGCACAGGGCCAGCGTCAGTTGCGCGTCGCCCTTCTCGGGGGCTGTGCGCAGGGCGTGCTTGCACCGCAGATCAACGACGCTGCGGTGCGTGTTCTCAACCGCAACGGCATCGAAGTTGTCGTGCTACCGCGGGCTCACTGCTGCGGGGCTCTCGCGCACCATCTGGGCGACACCCGCTCCGCGCAGCGTCTGGCGCGCGGCGTGATGGATGGCTGGCGGCGGGAAATGGAAACTCGAGGGCTCGATGCGATCGTGGTCACGGCCTCGGGGTGTGGCACGATGATCAAGGACTACGGGTTCATTTTTCGCGACGACCCGGATTGGGCCGACTGCGCGAAGCGCATCTCGGCGCTTGCGCGCGACATCGTCGAGGTGCTGCCTGCGCAACAAGGCGACCCGGCGCGCACCCACGGCGTTCGCGTAGCCTATCATTCCGCCTGCTCGCTGCAGCATGGACAGCTGATCGACGAGCGGCCGCGTGAGCTGCTGCGAGCCGCCGGCTTCGACGTACAACAGGTACCTGAGGGCCACCTGTGCTGCGGTTCGGCCGGCACCTACAACCTGTTGCAACCTGAACTCGCCCTGCAGCTGCGCGAGCGCAAGGTAGCCGCCATTCGCCGCGTCGCACCCGACGTGATCGCGGCCGGCAATCTAGGCTGTCTCACGCAGATCGCCGCTGGTGCCGAGATACCTGCAGTCCACACAATCGAGCTGCTCGACTGGGCAGGCGGCGGGCCGCTGCCCAAGAATCTGCCCAGCAGGGGCTGACCACTCCAATTTGATGTCGGAAAGCGGCCGCCGCGAGTTCGACGATCTCAGGCCCCACCGACGCTCGCGTCCAAGGTGACCAGAAGCTCGTCCAGTTGCTCGAACGATTCGGGCATCCCATCCCCCATCCCGGCAATGGCACGATCGAGTGCTTCCTTCGAGGGATGAAGTTCGTGCATCTGCAGCAGCGTCCTGCCACCTTGTTCCTGGA
The DNA here is from genome assembly GCA_036266795.1 of Steroidobacteraceae bacterium. Taxonomy (GTDB): domain Bacteria; phylum Pseudomonadota; class Gammaproteobacteria; order Steroidobacterales; family Steroidobacteraceae; genus FEN-1191. Next base: position 139,421 of record DATAXJ010000009.1, read on the forward strand.
AGGTCACCGTGGTGACTGCGCCTTCGTCACTTTCTTCGTTGGTCCAGACGAGGCGCGAGTGCGGTGTAACTTCGATGTACTTACCGAAGAACACCATGGTCTTTGAGGCCTCGAGACCGAACTCGAAACGGTACTTTCCGCCAACACGAACGTCCGCCTCGCAGGAGAGCAGGGTCACGCCTGTCGACTTTGGTACCCACCACCGCTTGAGTAGTTCGGGCTTGGTCCACGCTTCGAACACGATGCGCGCTGGGGCTTCGAAGGTACGCGTAACGACCAGCTCACGCTCGGACTTTCCTGCCACCGTCGTCCGGTTCTTCATGCGGGCAACCTTACTGTTACGTTGTCCTCGAGCGGCTGCTCAACCGAAATGGATCATGTCCACGCTGGTCAAGGTTGCATAGCCTCGAAGTGGCCCGCTTGGCCGGCCCGCTCCACTGCCGCGAGCTGCGCCGCGTGTGCGAGCAGCCGCCGCAGCCTGGTCACCTGCCTGCCTCCCACGGGGTGCTCGCGGCGGGGTGAATTCCGGATCGTTGGCCAGGCCCCAGACCACGTTTTGCTCCGCGTAGGCCGAGCCGGCTGGCATGCAATCGACCGGCACGATCACGTGGTAACCGCGTGCGGTCGCACCGGCTGCGGTGAAGAACTCCACTCCATTCGCGACGGTTCCGCAGGCGATGATGGTATCGATACCGTGCTGCTTGAGAGTCTGGTCCAGGTTGGTGTTGTAGAACCTGTCACCGAAGCCAAGGACCGTCGGCTCTCCTGCCTGCGGCGCAAGCTCACTGATCACGGACAGGCCGGCGAAACTCGAATACAGCACGAATGCACGGTGCGAGCGCGCCTGGTCCAGCAGCATCTTGATGTGCGGGATGTCTGCCATGCAGCGCGGCTCGCGGGAGCAGTTCTGCCCGAAGTCCATGAGCAGCAACGCGGTCTTGGTGGGATCCGCTGTCACCTGGTGCAACTCAGGTGCGGGCGGTGCCTGCACTTGATTCCACTCGCTGATTACTCCCTGAGCATGAGCGTCGGACAGGCACGCCGCGCCGACTGCGACGGCAAGGCTCGTGCATGCCACCATCTTGAAATAAGCGTTCATATCCGCCTCCTGCGTGGGATCGGCCCGCACGCTGCGGGCCGCCGTCAGTAATCCGCTTGGAAGCTCGCCTCAAAGAGGCGCGGGGCTCCGCTGAATGCCGTAATCGGGCTGGGGCTGCCGGCCACGGCGCCATCCTCGATCGCCGAATAATAGAACTTGTTGGTGGCGTTGACGACCTGGAAGCGGAAAGTCGCATGGTGCTTGGTCAGTACCGCCAGGGAATAGCGCAAACCGAGATCGAGTGTCGCATAGCCCGGCGCGAAGGAAGCATTGTCGTCGGTAGCTGCCCGCTCGGTTTCGCTGTGTACCACCGCGGTGAAGCCGAGGCCGGGTACGTAGGCAGGATGGTAGTCGAGCGCCAGATCCTCTTTCAGGTGCGGCACGCCGACCACGAGTTTGTCATCGATGGACACGCCGTTCACGACCACATGGCCGGGACTAACGATCCTGGGATCGAGATAGGTTACGCCGCCATAGACGGAGAAGTCGTGCGCGAGGTCGCCTTGGACAAAAAACTCACTGCCCCAGTCGCGCTGTGTGCCCACCACCTCGTAGGTCTCGACCGTCGGTGTGAGGAATATCGTCTGGGCGTTGGGCTGCGTCATGCGGAAACCGTCCAGCGTCAGCAGCACGCGATCATTCAGCGCATATTTGGCCCCGATTTCGTACGAGTGATCCGTATAAGGCGACAGGTAAGCGCCGGAGTTCGTCACCGTGACCCCCGCACCCGAGGTCGCGGCCTGACCACCCTCCTCGATGCTATTGGCGAACGTGGCATAGGTCGTAAGCGCCGACGTCGGCTTGTAGATCAGGCTGGCGGTTGGGCTGAGCACGCCGTCACGATCGTCCTTGGAGGTGAGCGCGCCGGTCTTGCCGAAAGCCTTCGAATCCAGAAACGAATCGCTGAGCACCGCCTGCAATGCCCATTGCGGGTCGAAGTGGACCGTATCGCCGATGATGATGGCCTGCTCGGTCAGCGTCGCTGAATGATAGAGGCCGCCGAAGCGCTCACCGCTGGTGTAGGGCGCGGTAATGGCAACGGTCTTTCCCAATGCGGTCGGACTGGCGCATCGACCGCCAACGGCGATGGACTCCAGCGGATCGGCCAGGTTGGCGCAGCCCACGATCGGTGAGGTCGGGGCGTTGAGGTAGGAATAGGTGTCGTCGATGAAACCATTGGTGCCGAAGGTCAGATCGTTCTCGATCCCCCGTATCTGGAGCTTGCCGTTCAGATACCCCGAGTTGCTGCCCAGACCCATGTGCGGCCAGGCGGTATATTGGTTCTGAATGACGGTGTAATTGCCGGCATTGTCCGTCAGCGTATCGGCGACGCCGAACAGATTGCGCTCGGCGCTCTCGTACAGTCCACCCAGATCCAGGGTCCAACCGCCGCCGAACTCGTGCATGATCTTGACGAGGCCGATGTCCGTGGTCAGATCAGCGCCCAGAGCGGGCTGGCCGTAGCCGCTGCGGCTGGGGTCGATGGCAGGCGGCAGGAAGCTGTTTTTCGTGGATTTGTTTTCGGCGCCGTCGAAGGAGACCGCGCCCGGCAGACCGACCGAAGCGGTCTCATAGTGATCGCCGTGCCCCTCGATCACCGTGTTGGACCCGATTCGCCAGTCGAAGGTACCGCTGATCAGCTTGCGATTGAAATTGCTGTCCGATACGTAGCCTTCGCCGTCGCTGTAGGCGGCGTTCACGCGATAGCCGAACTCATTGCCGGGGCCGCCTCGGCCGCCGACATCGAGGTGCTCGGTGAGCATGCCATCCGACTGGTAGCTTTCGGTGTAACGCAGCAGAGTGTTGTCGGTCGGCTGCTTGATCCGATAGTCGAACACCCCGGCCGGAGGTTGAGGGCCATAGAGGGCGCCGCCCAGGCCATTGAGCACCGTGATACCGGACAGATCCTCCGCGGCGTAGGCGATGGGGCCGATGATGCTGAGCCCTTCCATGCGCGTGTTCTGCACGATACTGCTGATGAAACCGCGCGATTGCGGGCGCGACACCTCGAACCCCTGCTGATCACGTACTTCGACCGAGGGCAGGTAGCGCAGCGTGTCATTGACGGTATAGGCCTGCAGATTCGCTATCAGGCTTTCCGGCACCACGGTGACCGATGATGGCGTATCCAGCAGATTCTGGTCGCCGAGCGGGCCGAGAGCGGCGCTGTTGCTCTTGTAGGCCGGTTGCGCCGGATCGCGCGCCGCGTAAACGTAAACGGTCGGAGGCGCCTGAGCGGCAGAACTTGCACTGTCCGGCTGCTGCGCTTGGGCGGCAGCGCCAAGACAAAAAACGTTCATAGCGGCGGCACAACCACCGGCGAGAAGGAAATGCTTCATGAGGGTCTCTCAGCAATAAAGGCAAGGAATGCGGAACCGGCGCCTGGGGGACCAGACCGTAACCGGCGGTATCATCGGTTCCTCGAATTGGCTATATACAGAACTATATAGCGATACGCAGGGCGCCGCCACTACACGTGTACGGCGCCGGCGCAACTGGCTCGATCGATTGGCTGCGTCGATCGCCCACGCTCCCCGGGCTCATTAGCGCCGGTCGCGAAGTCGGCGCGATAATGGCCGATCGGAGAGTGGCCTATGAAGAAACTCAAGCACGAGGCGGAATTGTTCAAGGCGGCCTTGGTCGCCGGCGTCGCATATGCGGAAGGGCGCAAGGCGGTCGAGTTCGAGAATACGGATTCGGCAAGCGCCAAGGCGCTATACGTGTATCGCTTGCTCGTGCACGACAAGCTCATCGCACCAATGCCGGAAGACCAAGTCGGCGACCAGACCGTTCGACATCGGCTCGCGGCCTGGTATGCCCATCAATTGCCCGCAGGGCATCCGCTGTTGGACTAGGAGCGGCGCTCCTGCACTCAGGGGGTACGCCACTGCTTCTTCTGAGTTCGCTTCTCGACTTTCGCAGCGCGCTTCTCCATGAGGCTCTTCGCCGGTTTCTTCTTGAGCTCCTTTTTGCGTTCGTTACCTTTGCTCATCGACTCGCCTCCTGCGGTGCAGCCCTGCTGGGCGATCCTAGTCTACAACCAATCGTCGTTATGCATGGCGCAGCGCCGCCTGCGCCTGCTCTTTTAGCTCTACCTCAGCGGGTTTCGAGGCTTCCGTTGGTTCGCGCACCAGCGGAAGACTGCCCCTCCAACACAGACTCAGGTTCGCGCACGAGCCCAGCGCAACCACCTTCCTGGTGCGCTCGATCGCGGGGTCGCGATAGAGAATGCCCGTGTACAGCCCCAATAATGCAATGTCATTCTGGCGCTCAACGAATACGGGGCCACCAGACATTCCCGGCGCGCCTCCAGAATCCAAAAGGAATTCCCGCGGCCTGCCGCCCACAGTTGTTGCCACCACGAATCTCGTCAGCACGATAGGCGTGGGCAGAGCGACCCCGTCGGAGCTGAACCTGTAGGGAAACCCAACGACGTAAATCTTATCGCCGGTCGAAAACAGTTTGTTCGAGGTCAGCACCGGATTTGAAACGAGCTGCAACTCGGACAATTGCACATCCGCCGGCAGAGGAATCTTTACGGCGTCGTGCCATGACGGCACCCAGAGCCCGATCGCGTTCAGGTCAGGGTGCGGCAGATGCGCGCGATCCTGATACCACAGAGGCTTCTTTGGCCGCGCAGAGCCGTCATACAGAGGAATAGTGAACGACTGGGGCCCTGCCTGCAGATGGCCCTGCAGGAACACCTCGAGAAATGCCCGTTTCGGCAGTGCGTTCGTGACTCGCAGATCGTTGCGGTCGTATCCGGTGACCACGTGCCAGCACGTGTAAAGGAATGGCACACCTTCCTCGATGCGTACGAAGCCTGAAGCACTGGCGTGTCTCAGCGGCCTTCTATCTTCATCGAGACAACGAAGCCGCACGGATCGGAACGAGAGCTCCGACCGCTGCTGCAGGACTTTCGCACCGAAGCTCACGCCGGCGGAACCGCCATCTTCAGGCCCTGGCGGCCGCCTTCGCCTCGTTCGCTGCCGCGATGACCTCGTCCGCTACGTTCTTCGGCACGGGCTCGTAATGCGAGAACTCCATGGTGTAGGAGGCGCGACCGCTGGTCATTGAACGCAGTTGACCGATGTATCCGAACATTTCCGACAGCGGCACCATGGCCACCACGGCGATGTTGGTGCCGCGTTCCAGCTGATCTTGAATCACGCCGCGACGCCGGTTCATATCGCCGATGACGTCGCCCAGGTAGTCACCCGGGGTCACCGTCTCGACCTTCATTACCGGCTCGAGCAGGATGGGGGAAGCCTTGCGCATGGCTTCGCGGAAGCAGGCCTTCGCCGCGATTTCGAACGTCAGGGCATTCGAGTCGACATCGTGATAGCTCCCGTCCGTCAACGTCGCGCGAAAGTCCACGGTTGGGAAGTGCGCCAGCACGCCATCCTCCCGCTGGATCTTGAGACCCTTCTCCACCGAGGGCACAAATTCGCGCGGTACGGAGCCGCCACGGGTCGCGTCGATGAATTCGAAACCCTTGCTGCGCTCGAGCGGCTCGAACGTGATCCACACTTCGGCGAACTGGCCGGACCCACCAGTCTGCTTCTTGTGCACGTATTGCTCGTCGACCTTGCGCGTAATGGTTTCCCGGTAGGCGACCTGGGGCTTGCCCATGATGCCTTCGACGTTGAATTCCGTGCGCATGCGATCCAAAGTCACATCGAGATGCAGCTCGCCCATGCCGCGCAGAATCGTCTGCCCTGTCTCTCGATCCGTCTCCAGGTGCAGCGATGGATCGGCACGAACCATCTTCCCGAGGGCGGCGCCGAACTTTTCCTGATCGGCCTTGACCTTCGGTTGCACTGACACGCTGATCACAGGGTCCGGGAAGCGCATGCGCTCGAGAATCACCGGATTGGCGGAATCGCACAGCGTGTCGCCGGTCTCCGTTTCCTGCATGGAGACGAGCGCGATGATGTCGCCGGCGCGCGCCTCCTCGATCGGATTGGCTTCCTTGGCAAACATCTCGACCATGCGGCCGATCTTTTCGCGCTTGCCGCGTGTGGTGTTCTGTATCGAGGCACCCTTGGTCAGCACGCCGGAGTACACCCGCACAAAGGTCAGGGCACCATACACGTCGTTGATGACCTTGAACGCCAGACCGGCGAAAGGCTCGTTATCCGAGCATTTGCGTTCGCCAACGACGTTGCCGTCTTCGTCCAGCGTCTTGATGGCGGCGACGTCCGTGGGTGCCGGCATGTAATCGATTACGGCGTCCAGCACCTGTTGCACGCCCTTATTCTTGTATGACGAGCCGCACAGCACGGGGTTAAACGCTCCTGTCACGGTGCCTTTACGCAGGCACTGACGCAGCACATCCGCGGAGGGCGCGTGGCCATCTTCGATATATTTGTGCATCGCGTCATCGTCCATCTCGAGACAGGTGTCGACGAGCTCGGTCCGGTACTTCTCCACATCCGCGAGAATGCGGCGATCCGTCGGCACGTGGATGCCGAGCTTGTCGGCGAGATCCTCCGTCACCTCGAGCTGCTGCCACTCTGCATCCTTGTCATCCGAGTCCCACACCAGCGCCTTCATCTCGACGAGGTCGACCATGCCCTTGAAATTGTCTTCGGATCCGATTGGGATCTGCACCGGCAGCGGACGCGCGCCCAGGCGTTTTCTGATCATGTCCACACAGCGGGTGAAGCTGGCGCCGCTGCGGTCCATTTTGTTGACGTAGCAAATGCGCGGCACACCGTAGTTGTCCGCAAGACGCCAGTTGGTTTCCGACTGCGGCTCGACCCCAGCTACCCCGTCGAACACGACCACGGCGCCGTCCAGCACGCGCAGCGAGCGATTCACTTCGATGGTGAAGTCGACGTGCCCCGGGGTGTCGATCAGGTTGATCTTCTTTTCGCGCCAGAAACAGGAGACCGCGGCGCTCTGAATCGTAATGCCGCGCTTCTGTTCCTGCTCGAGATAGTCCGTCGTCGTGGACGTCTTCAGATCCTTGGTGTCATGGATGTCGATGATCGTGTGCTTGCGCCCGGTGTAATACAGGATGCGCTCCGTGGTCGTCGTTTTGCCGGCATCGACGTGGGCAATGATGCCGATGTTGCGGATATCAGAGAGGGCTGTCGTACGAGCCATGGCAATTTTCCCGATGTTCGGTCCAAGTCGTGCAAGCTTGCTGGCCCCGCCCACGCATCCAAAATGGTCTGCGCTGAAGAGCAGTGTCTGCCTCGATCCCATGCCTGATGCTGGCAATCCCGGGCTCGAGGACAGAGGGGCGCGGCATCCTATAGAGAGGGGAGAAGAAGTTCAATCGTGTTGGACGGCCGGGCGAGGGGGGTCTGCGCCAGATAAGCGGTACAGCGCCAGGCCGCCCCGCGCACAGCGGTTATCGGCGAGCCTTTGCCTTGAGTATCAATTACTTAGGAGCGCCCCAGGCCACCGGCGGGGTGAGGGCCAGGAATTACCTGGCTCATCTCACCGGGAACAGATACCGGTTACGGCGTTTTGAGCGACAGCAAACGCCCATAAGTGCGCGCGATACCGTCATCCACCGTCCCCTGCCGGGCGATATCGTCATCCCGCAACATCTCTTCAAAGGCGGCCGCTGTCCTCGGAATGCTGAAGAGATTGCCCTGGCACTGATCGCAGCCAAGGCGTTTGAGATGCTCAACCTGCTCAGGAGCTTCCACTCCCTCGGCGATCACCTTCATCTTGAGACTATGGGCGAGGGATATGATTGCCTGAACGATATGCGCGCTCTCCCCATCGGCGCCCAGACCGGCGACGAAGCTGCTGTCGATCTTGAGCTTGTCGATCGGAAAGCGCCTCAGGTAACTCATGCTCGAGTAACCCGTCCCGAAGTCGTCCACCGAGATGATGACACCCATTCGGCTGAGCTGTTCGAGGATGTCCACGGAGTTTTCCGCGTTGGTCATGACGGAAGTTTCCGTGAGCTCGATCTCCAGCAGGCTCGGCGCCAACTGATGAGCGTTGAGAGCGCCTCGTATGGTGTCCAGCAGGTTGGGTTGTCGAAATTGCACCGCGGAGAGATTCACGGCGACACGAAGCTTTGAGGTCCCCGACATTTGCCACGCGCGCGCCTGACGGCAGGCCTCATGCAGCACCCATTCGCCGATCGGCAGAATCAGTCCGGTCTGCTCCGCGACAGGGATGAAGCTATCCGGCAATAACATGCCTTGTACCGGATGATGCCACCGGATCAACGCCTCGACACTGCCAATGCGGCCGCTATTCAGATCGACCTTGGGTTGGTAATAGAGCTCGAACTGATTCAATGCCAATGCCCTGCGCAGCTCACTCTCGAACTGCAGACGCTCCTGACTGAATGCCTTCATCTGTGCGGAGAAGCACTGGAAGGTGTTACCGCCGCGCTGTTTGGCGAAATACATTGCCTCATCGGCGTGCGCCAGCAAGGCGTCGGCGTCGGCGCCATCCTCCGGATAGAGACTTATTCCGATGCTGGGTGTGGTCTGCACCTCAATACTGTCCAGCCGGCAGGGTGGCGCCAGTGCTTCCACAATCTTTTGCGCCACCAGCGTCGCGTCCGACCGGTCATGCAGATCACTGACCAGCACCAGAAATTCATCTCCGCCCACGCGCGCGACCGTGTCGACCTTGCGCACGGCGGTCGTCAACCGCCGGCTGGTATTCACCAGCAGAGCATCGCCTGCTACGTGGCCGAGTGAATCGTTGATGAGCTTGAAACGATCCAGGTCCAGAACCATTACGGCGAACTGCCGTCCGCTCCCGGTTGCCTGTGCCAGTGATTGATTCAGCCGACCGAAGAACAGGACTCGATTCGGCAGTCCGGTCAGCGCATCATGCGTCGCCTGATAATGCAGGTCTGCGTTTACCTCCTCCAACCGCAGTGCGTGCGTACGCGAGCGCGAGGCCAGCTCAGCGCTGTACACGTCTGTGATAAGAGTCACGACCAGCACGCCAATCGCCAGAATCGCCGTCGTCACCGACAGCCAGTCGTTATTCAGCGCGACGCCACTCCCCAGGCAGTAGGCGTTGGTCGCAAAGGCCGACGCCGCCATTCCCGTGTAGTGCATACCGGCGATCGCGAGGCCCATCAGCACGGCAGCCCCCAAGCGGGATAGGAGCAGCGTGCGGGTCTGGCCATGACGCAAATTGAAGGCCAGCCAGAGTGCGGCGATCGAGGCACCCACCGCAATGGCAACCGAGGCGGCCACGAGCCACGGTTGGTATCGGATTTCCGGCACGACTTCGATGGCCGCCATGCCGGTGTAGTGCATGGCAGAAATACCAAGGCCCATCAGCAGACCGCCGAGAATCAGTCGTTTGGGCGTCAGTTGCGATCCGCTGGCAATCTTGATCGCAAGCCCGGAGATCACAATCGCGATGAGTAGTGACGCTAAAGTAGTAGGAATGTCGTACAGCAGCAGAATGGGCACGCTAAATGCCAGCATGCCGATGAAGTGCATCGCCCAGATCCCAAAGCCCATCGCAGTGGCGCCGCCCACCAGCCACCATCGCGCTGAGATCCTATCGGCCTCGGCAATGCGCGAGGCCAGCTTGAGTGCCGTATAGGACACAAGCACCGCTATCACTATGGATAGCGCCACCAGCCAGGAGGAATAAGTTGCGTGCATTCGGAGTGGGCCCACCCCCGGTAACGGCCGATTGCCGTACTACTTAATGATGCGCTGCGCAGGCAGGTTTACGGTGTGATCTCCATGGCGATTTTGCCGTGCGTTCGTCCCATCCGGCTTTGTGTGGGTTATGTCGAACCTGGCGCTGAGCGCGCGCAGGCAAGTGGAGTCACTGCGGGCATGAGCGCGTTGCCTTGCGCGTCCTTCACGGGATCGAGCAGGGTAGCTGACGCGCTCCCGTCAATGTAGCGCAATCCTAAAGAAGCTGCCGTCGCCGTCGGCGCCGCCGTTATATGTTGTACCGTAGAGGTTGCCATCGCTGCCCAATACCAGGTTGGCTTTCGGATTTGCACCGTCACTACCGCTGAAAGAGTGGACAATGGTCTCAGTTCCACTTGGCGTGATCTTGTACACGGTCCCGTCATTGCTGGCACCCCCGGTATAGGTCGCGCCGTAGAAATTGCCGTCGCCTCCCGTGACCAGGCCGGCATAGGGATTTACGCCATCGCTGGTGCCACCCGCAAAGGAGTACAAAACGGTCTCGACTCCGCTTGGCGTGATCCGATAGACGGTACCGTGGCCGCTGGCGCCACCAGTCTGTGTCGTTCCGTAGAAGTTACCGTCACTGCCTTCCACGACACCGGCGTAAGGACTTGACCCGTCGCTGGTGCCTCCTGAGAAACTGTGTAAAACAGTCTCGGTTCCACCCGGCGTGAGTTTGAAGACGGTGCCTTCGCTGCTGGTACCTCCGACGGAAGTCGTTCCATAGAAATTGCCGTCACTTGCCTCGATGGGAACGTCGGAGGGATCAGAGCCGTCATTGCCTCCCGCGAACGAGTACAAAGTGGACTCGACGCCAGTCGACGTGATCTTGAAGACCGCACCGAGATTATGGGTACCGCCCAGGGATATTGTTCCATAGAAATTGCCGTCGCCGCCCTCAACCACGCCGGAATATGGACCGTCGGAGGTTGCAACCTCCGAGAAGGAATACAAGTCGGTCTCGGTGCCGCTCGGCGTCAGTTGAAAGAATGAGCCCTCGACATGGGTTCCCCCATTTGCCGTCGTACCGTAGAAGTCGCCATCGCTGCCCTGGATCATGCCGGCAAAGGAGGGATGCCCGGCGAAGGAATACAAAACAGTCTCGGTCCCGCCGGGCGTGATCTCGAAGACCGTGCCGTCGTTGCTGGTGCCTCCATACAAAGTCGCCCCATAGAAATTGCCGTCGCTGCCTTGGAGCAAACTATATTGGTGGGGATTCGCACCGTCGCTTCCACCGGCGAAGGAATACAGAACATTGAAATTCGGTACGCAGCCAACAGTAATGCCGGTCACATCGGCTGCGCCCATGATGCCTGTGCCATTACTTACCCGGCATACGAGGCCCGTCGGCGCCGCCTGGACCGTGATCGCGTACGGACTTCCATAGGCCACGGGCGTGTTCATGGTGAACTGACTGGCATTGACGCCGGGCGTGAGGGCATCTGCGCCATTGTCCAACAGCACCAGGCCACCGACCGTGAGGCCACTGATCGCGCCGCCCACCGTATAGGTGTTAGGTGCGCACACGACTGCGATGTTGGTGACCGCGGCGTTGCCCATCGTGCCGGCGCCATTGCTCACCGAGCAGGTGAGACCCATCGGCTGCGCCTGCACCGTCACGGCGTAAGTGCTGTCATCTTGCAGCGCGACGGACATCGTGAAGCTCTGCGCGCCCGCCGCCACCGCGAGCGAATCGCCAGCATTGGCCAGCACCAGCCCACTGCTGATGAGCCCGCTGATCGAGCCACCCACGGAGTATGTCAGGTCCGAACACGTCACGACGACAGTGGTCACGTTTGCCGAAGCGATGGTGCCCGAACCGCCCGTGATGGTGCACGCCTGCCCCGTTGGTTGTGACTGGATAGTCACGGTATAGGTTGTTCCCGACGCCAGCGAGCTGGCGAGCAACTGCGAGCTCGTACCTGCGGCCACACTCACCGCCGTGGCATTGACCATCAGCACCAGGCCCGAGGAACCAAGCCCGCTGACTGCGGCACTGATGGAATAGGTCGGCGCCGGTACGGTGCTGGCGTTACTGGCGCTGCCGGGGCTGCTGAAGGCGCTGAATGGATTGCCGCTGTCGCTCCCACAGGCGCTCAGCGCCAGCGAGACACAAAGCGACACCCCGCTGATAGCGTATCGGATCCAAGAACGCGGATGCACGGACTGCTGCATTGACTACCCTGTCTACTCCGGCCAATGGGGGCATTGGCTGGGAACCCATTCTGGGGTAGCCATTTAGGGCCAAAACGTCGGCGATTGACCGTGTGTACAATCGCAGTAATTCATCGCCCGCTGGCTTCAAACTGGGCTTCCTTTCCGACCGTGACGCAGTTCACGGGCACACCGCTCAGCTGCGTCGCGCTCGCCCGGAGTCAGTCGAACTTCAGCTGCAGCGCTTCGCCATTTCCTAGTGAAGCGTATCGATCGAGGAGCTCGGTGAATTCCGCCAGCGCCGCTGCTGTCGCAGCGGCGCTGAGATCTTCCGGGACTTGTATACCAAGCCGAACGAGCTCTTCGCTGACCAGCAAGTCGAATTGGCCGAGGTCGCACGCGCCAGTGGAGACGGATCCCAGTGCGCGGGCCAGGACCTCGGCCAGCAACGACTCCGGACTCAAGGTCCCTATTACGTCCTTATCCGACAGCGCTTCGATGGAATAACCAGCTGCGATGTTTCCAAAGAAGCCGCCACGTATTCCGAAGTGCCGTTCAGCAACGTAATGCGCCAGATCGTGCGAGGGCACACCGGGGCCGAGATTCGCGCTGGTCCGGGAACCATCTTCTCGGATGCACGTAAGCCGGTGGCGTCGCTCACTTTTTTTGAGTCGTACGATCACCGATAACGTCCTTGGGTAACCCGCCGGCACGAGAATTTGCCATTCCAGAAGCCGCCGGTCACGACCCTCGGGCTACGCGCTTCGGCAAATCCCCCAAGACTTACCATATTCTGGCGCGAACTGGTCGTATACCGTCTTATCGCTCCCTATTGATAGGGAACGATGGACCATTTATAGTCCAGAAACGGTCCTTGGGTTGCCGGCAGGCGGACGAAATGTCTCAAGATTTGTTTTCGGTCATGGATATCGCGACGCGGCTGAATCTTCACGTGAAAACGGTCCGCAACTACGTGCGCGATGGCCGTCTAAGAGCCACCCGAATCGGCAAGCAATACCGGATTGCACGCGCAGACCTGGAAGCGTTCACCGGCCAACCGGTGCCGCCCACGGCGAGCGAAATTGCCAAGCGACACCGCCACGTTGAGGTATCCGGCGTCGTGCAAATTGACGCGATCAGTCCTGAGGTGGCGGCTCAGCTGGAAAACTCCCTGTCCGCATTCGTGCGTGGACGCGCGCAGCCAGAAGAATCCCTGCGCATTAACACCATCTACGACGAGAACATCGGACACATGAAGATCATCTTGCTCGGTGGTCCGCACGAAACCGGCTCCGCCCTCAAGCTGATTACGGCTCTGTTAGAGAAGTGAATGACGGACAGGCCACAGAACGGGATCTACAGATCGGAGTCGGGTGCCGCTGCCGTCGGCTCGATGTATTCAGCCCTTCTGCGCCACTGGCCGGTGGCTAATGAGCAAAGACATGTTACGACACGACTTGGAGACACCCATGTCATCACATGTGGTCCTGCTGATGCGCCGGCCCTGATTCTGCTACACGGTGCTGGTTTCAACTCTGTCACCTGGATGGGCGATGCAACCAGCTGGTCCCAACACTTCAGGGTTGTCGCTGTCGACGTCATCGGGCACCCCGGATTCAGTGCGCCTGTTCGTCCAGCTTACGATTCCGATTCCTATGCGACTTGGCTGGACGATGTGCTGCACGCACTGGGCATCGAGCGTGCCTCATTCATTGGGCTCTCGCTGGGCGGTTGGATCGCTCTCGACTATGCGATCCGGCGCCCCCAGCGCGTGGAGCGCCTGATCCTGCTAGCGCCCGCCGGGGTCGCCAGGGAAAAGATGTCGATGTTAAAAATCGTGCTCGTCATCCTGCCTCTCATGATGTTGGGACGCAGGGGGCGGCAGCGTGCCCACCGGCTTATGCTGGGGGAATACCATGAACCAGCCAGTGCCGCAGAGAAGGCAGCAGCGCAGTTCTACTCACTGATTGCGAAGAACTTCAGGCAAAACCTGAGCAAACCGACGCGGTTTACCGATAGTCAGCTTGCGCGCATCAAGCCCCCGACACTCCTTTTGGTCGGAGCCAAGGATCCGTGGATGGACGGCGCGGAGATTCAGCAGCGATTTAATGTGCTGGTTCCTGCGGCGCAGGTTCAGGTCCTCCCCGGGAGGGGCCATATGCTCGTCGGGCTCACGCAACAGATACTTCATTTCCTACGTGGTGACGAATGACTCCGTAGATGAGACGCTTCAGGCAACCCCGCTGCCGCCCCACCTTCTCCGGGTGGGCTGGGGAAGCAATGGTATTCCAATCATTGTTGTCTCCCACAACTTACCCTGAATCCGCGCCCTCGCCGGTGTAGACGAAAACCGACAAGCGCGAGTATGCTGCGACCCGCGCCGCGATTTCTTCCAGTGCCGGGTTGCGTATCTGGCTCTGCGCACCAGTGTCCTACTTCGATTCAGGTCGGCTTGGAATAGGGTAATCCGTCCATGAAACTGCTAGCCGTAACTTGTCTACTATCCATTGCTGCATTACCCGTCATGGCGGCGGAGCCTGATGGTTTGACGCTGCCTCCCGGATTTCACGCTACCGTGGTGGCGGAGAGTCTGGGCAGCACGACGCGCCACATGGCCTTCCGCGATGCCAGCCGTCTTTATGTCTCGACCCAGCAGCTGAAACCTGGCGCGCCCAATCCCGGTATCATCGCACTGCATCTCGATGCGCATCATCACGCGAATCGAATTGAACATTTCAGCAGCATAGACAACGGCACCACCATCGCCGTCTACAAGGGCGCGCTGTTCGCGGCCTCGGCCAACACTCTCTACCGCATACCGCTTTCCGGCAAGGCGCTGGTGCCGACGGCAGAACCGCAACCCGTCGTGGTTGATGTGCCGGCCCGTCCGGCGCTGGCCTTTGACAATCAGGGTGGACTCTATCTGGCGGTCCGGGGTTCGGGAAATACCTGCGTGCCCAAGGACACGCCCCTCAACGCCCAGGCTCAGGGCCTGATGCCATGTCCGGACCTGGCAACGCGCGCGGGAGTGTGGCGTTTCAGTGCGAACAAACTAAATCAACCATTCCCCGACGGCGAGCATTTCGCCACCGGTATTCGCGATACCAATGCACTAGCCTGGTCTTCGACCGACAAGGCGCTCTACATTGTCAATTATGGACGCGACGGTGCCGAAGCGACCTGGCCGAAGATCATCAGCGCCGAAGATGGCGCGCACATCGCCGACGAGATGTTCAAGGTGACCAAGGGAACCGACATGGGTTGGCCTTACACCTACTACGATGGCGTTAAACATGTTCGGTTGATGCAGCCTGAATATGGCGGCGACGGCAAGTCGGTGGTCACCGATGCCAAATACGCTGTGCCAGTGGCGGCATTCCCTGCCCATGTTGCGCCGATGGGTATTACCTTCTATGAGGCCCACCAATTCCCGGCGAAGTATCACGGCGGCGCCTTCATCGCTTTTCACGGGGCGGGCGGCTGTGATGCGCCAGGCTTTGATGGCGGCTATGACGTCATGTTTGTGCCGATGGACAAATCCGGCAAAGCGGGTAGCCCCGAGGTGTTTGCTGGCGGCTTCGCGGGCCCCACGCACGAGGATAAGTGCGGTAAACGCGCCGCCTATCGCCCCGTGGACGTGGCCGTAGGGCCAGATGGTGCGCTCTATGTTGCGGATTCACAGAAGGGGCGCATCTGGCGCATCGCCTACGGCGATAATTGACAGGACCTTCTGCGCCTTCCGAACCCGATGAGCGAGCTCGCTACCTTGCATCGCCAGGCCGTTGTGAGTGGAAACGGGGCCGCTTCGAGCAGCTTCCAATCTCAATCGTTCGATGGCACGAGCCGGCGTCTGCCCAGTTGCCTCCGCATAGTGCCGACTGAAGCTGCGCTCGCTCATCCCCGCCTGGTCGGCGAGAAGCTCGCGCAATCCAATTGTGGGTGAACAGACGTGCGCCGATTTCCGGTCACCTCTCGTTCGTCGTCGATTCCAGATGCTCCGACTCGACGGCCGAATCTCCCCCGCCCTTCCCGATCGACGCATACCAATAGATACGCTCCTCGCGAGCATAGGGAAGCAGGGTCGCTGGATCGGTGACAATGCGGATTTCGATCGAGGAAGAGTAATCCGTGAACCCTGGGACCTGCAGGCGGATGTCCGCCATGGCATGTTCGAGCGCCTGCCTGTCCGGCGTCGCGCGAATGACGAGCTCGACACATGCTGGAGCCGCTGCGCCCGCGGCGCAGCGAACCGTGCGCGCAAAGCTGAACTCGATCTGGTGTTGAACGACAACTCGTGGCATGCCTGCAAGGGAAAGAGGCGCGGAGATCTCGTACCAGACACCTTGATCAAGCGTTGCGCCGATCCACATGCCGGTCTGCAGATCGTAGTTTTGTTCCGCGGCGGCCTCGAGCAATCCGGGTGAGAGAAACGCGGTCATGGTCGCGATGGCCTGCTGCGTCAGCTTGCGCGCCTTACTACCCGAGGGCGCACGGGACCGAATCAGGCTCTCGGTCCTGACGTCCAGCCCGGACACGAACGCTGTAGAGTCTACCGCCCCCTCAAATACCCCGGATGGGCTGACCTTATAGTCTGGTTCCGGCAACAAGGCCGGTGGAAAATACAGGTCAGACTCCTTTGAGCCCTGAACCCTCGGCCAGACTCCCGGCACATATTGGCTCAAGGGGGATGCGTACGAGACGCTCCAGCCGCCTCCTGGATCTGCACCGACGTGACGCTCGAGGACGGCGGTCGCACGGCTCTGGAGAACGTGACCCTCTTCGAGGCGTTCACGGCGACTTTCGAGGGCCACCTGGGCGTGTCCGGGACGCCACCCGAACTTGAAGGTGACATGGCGCTTTGGGAAGTTCTGCATGAAAGTCGCGATCTGCGCCGGGTCTGCCGGCTGACCCCGCCAGGTGCGCAGCAGCTTGTAGTTCTCCGCAGCGTCGTCCTGGAAGCCGTAGTCCCGGTCCATGTCGAGAGCTGCCTGGAGGGCTGTCAGCGCGGCCTGCTGCTCGCCGAGCCGCTGTAAGACCACCGCGGTATCGAACTGCATGATGACCATCGAGCGGTAGTCGAATACGTTGCGGTAGAGCTCGATAGCGTGGCGCGCCGCCGTGACGGCGGCCTGCAGCTCGTCTCTGCGCGCTGCCTCACCGCCGCAGGTGGCACGCGAGAGGTGCAACCGGTATTCGAGGTCGGCCACGCGCGCCCAACCGTCCGGGAACATCACCCGTGCCTGGGGGCTCGCCTCGACACGAGCGAGCTGCTCCTGCGCGCGCTCGAGTCGCTGCGCACAAGCGCCCGATGAATCGCTTAGGAGCAGTTCCGCATAGGCGAGTCGCTCGTTCAGTGCCGCAGGTGATGCCGGCTCCTGGCGCGCGATCCGGGCGATCGTCGCCTGGAAATCGCGGTCTAGGAGTGCGCTCTGCGGCGCCTGAGGTTTTACTGCGGCGCACGAACTCGCGAAGAGGCCAGTCAGCGCGCAAACAAGAGCAAGACGGGCATTCATCCGTCGTGGAAGAACGGCTCCACGTGCGGGGACATCGACTGCAATCCCTTAACGGCCGGCATTACCCTTGAGCGGTCCGGCTGGCACTTTCAGTTTGATCGCCATTATGCAGCCGGGCGCCCCGTAAACGATCTGCGAGCGATCTGCTGACGTCGAATCCTCTATAGGCAAGTCCTCGGGAATGCAAAACGGCGTCGGTACCTCGTTGGCGCATGGACTCGTTGCGATCTGCTGGCACGCAGTGTTGAATTCGCGCAATTCGCCTCGGTAATGCCGTGGCCGATGATGCGGATGCCCTGGCCGATGATCCGGATGCTCTGCGCGCGAGCCGATTCGGTCCGCCAGGAGCCTGGCGGTAGCGGCACTCCCGGTTCGAGGCCCCAGCACAAGGGGACCGCGGGAGCCGTACTCGCCTCGGGGCGTCGTACCGGAATGTCCCATGCCAGTAGACTCATAGCCTACGACGCCGTATCCGCCCCGAGCCCCGTAGATACTGTGACCAGCGTCGCCGCCGCGGCCCGCGTAACCGCCGCCACCGGAAAAGTGGCTCCCTCCATGAGCGCCACCCCCGGCATGCGCCCCACCCCCACCATGCGAACCGCCCCCACCCGAACCACCGCTGGAGGCAGCTCCGGCGCTTGCGCCGCTTCCCGAGGATGTGCCGCCCGAGGAGCCTCCCGTGGTAGCAGCTGAAGTGGCGAAGGAGGCGAGAGCGGCTATGGCCGCGAACGTGATGAGTTGGGCACGCATGAGCCTTCTCCGGAAGGATGGCAGTTCGTAACGGTACGTTCCCACCCTAGATCATACGTCGGCCCGCGCCTGTAGGGAATTAACCTTGCTTAATGCCCCTTTATAAGGTTCTTCAGCCAATTCCAGGGAAGGCAGGCTTTCCGTGGACCGGGCAACCTCGTCAACCGAGTGCTCGTGGGCGAGTTGGTAACCCCATTCACTTCGCAAATGCACCAGCGATACGCAAAAGTGTCACAAGAAAGGCTTTCTTGAACGGAAAGTCCGCAGTCGCCAGCCTCATCATTTGCCGGGCGCTGCGGGCGGCTTTGTAGCTGTAGGCTCGCATGTCCGATTCATAGGCGGCGATTGAGGTCCTCATGGAAGAAGTGGCGCTTGCGGATAGTACGGTGGCAAGGACTTGTGAGTCCTTCAGCGATGTGTTGGCACCACGCGCGCCAAATGGCGGCATGATGTGAATAGCGTCTCCGATCAGGGTCACGCGTGACGCGCGCTGCTCTTTAAGACGCGGCATCGCCCGGATGGGCACCAGGACGGCGTCGTTTGGCTCCGCATGCTCAACCAGCGTTCTGAAGTCCTGGTTGAATCCATCCACTTCACGGAATGCAATCTGACGCAGCGCCGCAGGATCGGGTGCGGCAGATAGCGGATCATCAAATTGATCAGCGCGAAAGACCACGGCCCACATCATGTAGTCTTTGGCCGAGATCTGGCCAACATCGAGCCCCAGCCGCGCAGCTACCGTCGCGGGGTCTTCCCGGAAGCGCATGGTCGTACAGAAGACTGCACGACCATGTGGCCCAAGCGCTGTGATGCCACCCGCATCGAGGAATCTCTGAAGTACAGGGAGTTTCGCGTTCCCCACTTGGGTGCGGCCAAATATGGCAGAGCTTCCGATGTAGTGCGGATTCAGAGTCGGATAACGCTGCTGTCTGACAACGGAGTTGACGCCGTCAGCGCCTACCAGGGCGTCCCCTTCGGCGCTCGATCCGTCATCAAACAAAGCGAGAATTTGCTCGCCGCGCTCCTCATATCGTGAGAAGACCTTCCCAAAGTGAACATGCTGAGCGATGCCAGATAGAAGGCCGCGCCGTAATGTCTCGCGGTCTACCTGCCCGGCGATCAGGCCTCGCTGCTCATTGGTCTCGACTTCGAACTGGGAGCGATGCAGCTCCCGGGCTCGCTCATCGAGAAAGATGAAGGCGCCAATCCTCTGGGTCTTTCCGGAGCTTGAACGAATGAACTCGTATTGTTTGGTCGGCACGCACGCATGAAGCGCGTGGCTTCCGATAGCGTCGATCGTGAGCCGGTAACCCTGCCCACGAACATCTGGTCCTGCGTCCCTTTCGAACACGGCGACGTCGAAACCCTTCTGAATTAGAGCCTGGGCGAGGCACAGACCGCTCAAGCCGCCTCCGACGATCAACAGCCTCGGTTTGGAGGCCATTCAGTCATGCCTCCTCTGAGCCGCGTATTCGCGCTGCATGTGTTCGTTGGATTTCGCAGTAGTCTTCGAAAAAGCGGCACAATAACTCGAGATCGGCATCACTATATTTTCTAAGTACCGCAAGGCCATCCGCGCGAATCGGAGCCCAGATCGACTTGATGGCGTCCTTTGCGGTCTGCGTCGCTTCGATCGTCACGCCGCGTCGATCTTGATCATTGCGAATGCGGCGTATAAAGCCAGCCTGCTCTATCCGATCTAGAGCCGTCGTCATAGCCCCGCGGGTCAGTGCAACGGCTTCCGCGAGTTTGCTGGCTGGTAGCGGTCCCTGTTCCAGGAGCACGCCAAGACAACGCAGGTCCGTTCGATTGATCCCGAGATGCGCCGCCGCGGCCTCGTCCACGGCATGCGTTTCGGTCTGAGCAGCTGGAATGAGCGTGCTCAGCGCCTCGACGCAGCGTCGCCTATGGTTTGAACGTATGATCATTTTATATTATAACTACATTGCGGTCTTTTGTGAAGGCAGAGCTTTGGCGTACCAAGATCACGCCGTTGCCTTACACGGTCGCGGCTACCTGCTTTCCCTATCGCGGCTCTGTCAGTGGACGCCAGGTATTTATAGAGGGACTAAACTTCAGAGTACGATCTGAAAACCAGGATGCGCTGATTGCTTGTATGCGCGACGACGTTTCGTTGGAGATGCCGGGCCTCATTTCTGCGAAACTGCGCGTACAGAAACTAATCGACGGCAAGGCGCC
Organism: Steroidobacteraceae bacterium; assembly: GCA_036266795.1. GTDB lineage: Bacteria > Pseudomonadota > Gammaproteobacteria > Steroidobacterales > Steroidobacteraceae > FEN-1191. The sequence goes on from DATAXJ010000009.1 coordinate 159,790, forward strand.
GGATGAATACGAGATTATCGACCTGAAATGACCTCGCTAAAGCGTTAGCGACTTGCTTCAGGGAATGAGGGCGGCGTGCGAAGGAGATCTTCGACAGTGTGCACCTGACGCGGGCTGATGATCGTCGCGATTACGGTGAACCGCGCTTCATCAGTGCAGGCACGCTCGATGAGCGCGTCGTGATCATAGTCTGGACACCACGCGGTCGTGCCCGACGGGTTATTTCAATGAGGAAGGCCAATGAACGCGAAATCAAAAAGCTCGCGCCGCACCTGGCGTGACCCGGACGATGCGCCCGAAATCACAGACGAGTTCAGAGACGCTAATCTGAAGATCGATCAACCTGTAGTCTGCTGACGCCCGCTGCATCTCGCTGCCGACTCATGAGAGAGCCAATAACAACGTTGCTGCTTCTCGGCATGTTCTTGCCGTTTGCTATTTTTGGACAGATCGCCCCACCCAATACCCCAGCGGATGCGAGTTCCGTGCAAATGAAGTTTTTGGGCCGCCTTAGAGATGTGGCGCTCGCCGGACAGTTGTTTGACACGAAGGCGACGGCCGCGACTTTGGGGTTAGAACTTGAGCAATCCACCCAAGAAGTCCAGCTGCCCCTTCTAAACTGTCGCGATGGGACAAAAATCACCGGGCACACGACGACGGTGTCCGTCAGGGGCGACTCTTGGTTTCGCCCGCTCCCCTCAGGCGCGGGTCACATTGCTGTTCCCGCTTTCACGATAAACCGCGCCACAGTGAGCGGTGATCCCAAATTTGACTACAAAATTTTCCACACCTTGCAGTGTGCGGAGTCTCGGCGGATTCGGGACTATACGGAGGCACAGCTTTCTTTCGGGGGACTCCCTGCCTTCACCTGCCTGACTCCCTCGATTATCCAGGCGGAGCTTTCTGGTGCCCGCCTGGTGCGAGCGACTGACGGTGTCTTCCTGTTGGAACTTCAAGGCCAACTGGGCGATGAGTCTGGGACGACGCTCACCTTTCAGTTCCGCGCGGGTGCAAGCTGCGCCCTGAGTGCGGAGGTGAAACAGGATCAACAGGACGGGTTGCGGTACCGCCGAGCTTTGTATCGTTACTCGAAATGCCGTGAGCCCCTGGATAAGGATTTTTGTTCGACACATCGGAACATCACTTGGGCTGACACCGAAACCGTTGAACGAATGGACGTACAGGCGGACCAGCGCTGTGGAACCGTCGATTTTCTTTATCGGCAAGAGACCCGCACTGGGTTGGTCCCGCCGCCGCTTGAGCGCCGTGTCGGCAAAGGGCCCTGCGATGGGCGATGAGCATCTGGAACAGAGATATCTTGTGTTTGCCCCGACGGCGCGCGGGCCACTGTCCAATAAATATTGGACACTTTACGTCCGTGACATTTTTGGCTAACGCCCTTTGAGCGTTCCGGCTCATGGGTTACACATTATTCCGGGCACATAGGTAACACTTTTGGGCATTTGCGGGGGATACGCAAATGCCGTGGCAGGAGTGTTCCAAGATGGACGAACGGCTACGGTTCGTTGCGCGTTACAGAGAAGGCGAGAAGATGACCGTGCTGTGCCGCGAGTTCGATATCTCTCGCAAAACGGGTTACAAGATCGTTGCCCGGTATAAGGACGCAGGTCTTGAGGGTCTGACTGACCGTAGTCGGCGCCCCTATCGGCAAAGCTGTCAGCTGCCAGCTGCAGTGGAAGCCCTGGTGCTGCAGCTTAAGCGTGAGTATCCGAGTTGGGGTGCCCCGAAGCTGCGCGAGAAGATCCGCCGTAAGCACCCAGATATCCGCCTGCCCGCCATCAGCACCGTGCACGCAGTGCTGCATCGGCATGGGCTGGTCAATAAGCCCCGACGCCGCCGCTATAAGGCCGAAGGCACACCGTTGTCTAAGCCGCTGCAGGCTAACGAGCTGTGGTGCGCCGATTACAAAGGCGAGTTCATGCTGGCCGATCGCCGCTACTGCTACCCACTGACGGTCACCGACGCCGCCAGCCGCTACCTGCTGGGCTGTGAGGCCTTATTGAGCACCAACCGGCAAGATGCTTTTGCCGTTTTTGAAAGGCTTTTTAAGGATTACGGGTTACCCCGAGCCATCCGTACCGACAACGGCAGCCCCTTCGCCAATGGCAACTCCCTGTTCGGGCTGACGCGCCTGTCGGTGTGGTGGCTCCGCCTCGGCATCGGCCTTGAGCGCATCAAGCCTGGCAATCCTCAGCAGAACGGCCGGCACGAGCGCATGCATCTGACGCTGAAGAAAGAGGCCACCAAGCCGGCATGTAAAAACCTACTCCAGCAGCAAGCTCGCTTCGACCGCTTCATCGAGCAGTACAACCAGGAGCGGCCTCATCAGGCCATCGGCATGCGTTATCCGGCCGAGCTCTACCGGCCTTCCAGCACCCCTTATCGGGGCTTGGATGACCTGCGCTACCCCTTCCACGACCGCACCATCACCGTCACCAGTTGCGGCCGCGTGTGCTTCGGCAGACGCAAAATCAACCTCAGCCTTGCCCTGGCCGGCCAGAACGTCGGCGTCAAAGAGGTGAGCGACAAGATCTGGATGATTAGCTTTATGAAGTACGACTTAGGCTTTTTCGATCACGAGACCGGGACCATCACCAGCGCCGAAAATCCCTTCGGTGCTAAAGTGTTACCCATGTGCCCGGAATAAAACGTTACCTAAGTGTCCGGAAAGGACC
>DATAXJ010000028.1:0-20833 GCA_036266795.1 Steroidobacteraceae bacterium
AGCGGCAATGCCGACTCACCACTCGCCACCGGCGAGGGCAAGATGCTGCTGGTGCTGGATGTCTGGGAACATGCCTACTACGTCGACTTCCGCAATCGCCGCCCCGACTTCGTGGATAACTTCCTCGCCAAGGTCGCCAATTACGAGGACGCCGCGCAGAAACTGCAGAGCGCCTGAGGCTGCGCGGCCCGCGGCGACCCTCAGGCGACCTGCGGCGGCGGCATCGGCCCGGGCGGTAGTCCCGGAACCCCCGGCGGCGGGATCGGCTGCGGCCAGGGTGGCCTTGGCGGCGGCGGTTCGGCTGGCGGCATGGGATCGTGTGGCGGCGCCGGCTCGGGCGCCGGGGGCGAGGGCGTCCGCGGACCCGGCGGCGGTGTGGGCCGCGGGTCCGGCAGCGGGGGTACGGGGTGCGGCGGCTCGGTTCCCGGCACCGGCTGCGGGGTCGGCATCGGTGGATCCGTCGGCGGGGTCGGCATCGGGCGCTCCATGCAGGCATTCTGGCGCATGAGTGCCGCGAACGCGACGCCCGCCGAGACCGCACCGACGCTCGAGGACATCCGCGCGGCCCGCGAGCGCATCGCCGGCCGGGTGCGCCGCACCCCGCTGCTCGAGAGCGAGACGCTCGGCCGGGAACTTGGTGCGCGGCTTTACTTTAAGTGCGAAAACCTGCAGGAGGGCGGGGCCTTCAAGGTGCGCGGAGCCACCAATGCCGTGTTCTCGCTGAGCGCCGAGGCACTGCGCGCCGGCGTGGTCACGCATTCCTCGGGCAATCACGGCGCGGCCGTGGCGCGCGCCGCGCAGCTGCGCGGCGTACCGGCGGTGGTGGTCATGCCGCGCAACTCATCCGCGGCCAAGCTCGCGCTGGTGCGCCGCTACGGCGCGCAGCTGCAGCTCTGCGAGCCCTCGCTCGCCGCACGCGAGGCGGCAGTCGCGCAGTTCGTCGCGCGCAGCGGGGCCGCGTTCGTGCATCCCTATGACGACGTGCGCGTCATCGCCGGGCAGGGCACGGTGGCGCTCGAGCTGCTCGAGGATCTGCCGCAGCTCGATTGTGTCCTCTGCCCGGTTGGCGGCGGTGGGCTGGCCAGCGGCATTGCACTGGTGATCGACGCGCTCGCGCCCGCGGCAGGCGTGATCGCCGTGGAGCCTGCGGCCGCGGATGACGCCTATCGCGGCTTCCACGCGGCCAGCGCGCCGACGCTGCCGCCCGCGCCGAGCAGCATGCCGGCCACGCTCGCCGACGGGCTGCGCGGCATGGTCAGCGCGCGCACGCTGGGGTTACTCCGCCAGCACCTCGATGATGTGGTAACTGTCAGCGAAGCAGCCATCGTGCGCGCCATGCGCACGCTATGGAGCGAGCTGCACGTCATCGTCGAGCCCTCCAGCGCCGTGCCGTACGCGGCGCTGCTCGAGCAGCGCCTATCGATCGTCGGGCAGCGCGTCGTGGTCGTTCTCACGGGCGGCAACGTGGATCTGGATCACCTGCCGTGGGGAGCAGACGCCGCGCTTTCGAGGTAATCAGACGTGATCCCAAATTTCCGCGACCATGCAGCCAATGAACGCACCTTCCTCGCCTGGGTTCGCACCGCGATCGCGGTCATGGCGTTTGGCTTCCTGGTCGCAAAGTTCAATATCTTTCTGCAGATAGCCGTGCAGCCGCCGGCCAGCCGCGATGGCCGGGCGGTGGCGGTGCATGCGAGCCGCTTCGGAGACCTGGCAGGTTTGGTCTTGATTGCCGCCGGCACGGTGATCGTGGCCGTGGCAGCGATGCGGTTCATTCGAACCGCCCGCGCCATCGATAGCCCCGAGCGGCACCTCAGCGGTGCCCGGGCGGATCTGCTGCTGGCCGCGATGATGTTGCTGCTCGGCGTGGCTCTGGTGGTGTACCTGGCGGTAACCCTGGCCGGGACTACCTGAAGGGAAGACCTGAAGTGCGCATCAACTCTACCCAGGCATGGCTGCCGACCTGTGGCTTCATGCTGGCGTTTCTCACCGGTTGTATTCCAGCGCCCCAGCGGCCGCCTGGCGAACCGGCGGCCCAGGCGCACGCCATGATCGACGCGGCGCTGCCTATCAACATCCGGGACCGCAACGGCTGGGCGCAGGATCTGTACAGTGTATTCAGCGCACTCGATATCACGGCGACGGATGAGCACATTTGTGCCGTAATCGCCGTGACCCAGCAGGAATCCGGCATGAGCGTCGACCCCGTCGTTCCGGGGCTCGCGCGTATTGCCTGGCGTCAGATCGACCAGGATGCCGCGCACGCCGGCATACCCAGCTCGGTGGTACATGAGGTGCTCAGGCTCAAGTCGCCCGATGGCCGCACGTACCAGCAGCGCGTCGATACGGCACGCACAGAACAGGACCTCAGCCGCATTTATGAAGATTTCACCGGCAGCATTCCGCTGGGTCGCAGCCTGTTCGCCAGCTGGAATCCGATCCGCACGCGCGGCCCCATGCAGGTCAGCGTGGCCTTTGCCCGCAAATTTGTGGCTGTCAGGCGCTATCCCTATGCGCACACCGTCAGCCTGGACGACGAGCTGTTTACGCGTCGCGGCAGCCTGTACTTCGGCACAGCGCATCTGCTGGCGTATTCGGCGCCCTATGATAGCTACCTCTATCGTTTCGCCGACTACAACGCCGGACAGTTCGCCAGCCGCAACGCCGCCTTTCAACACGCGTTGTCGATGGCTGCCGGTGTCGCAGTCGTACCCGACGGAGCGTTGGTTGTGCCAGCCGCGCCCCTCTCGCAGCCGAGTGACACCGAGCGAGCGGCACGCAAGCTGGCCCCTCAGCTGAGGCTCGATAAAGCCCAAATCCACGCAGCCCTCCTGCAGGATCGCGACGCGTCGTTTCAAGACACGCAGCTGTATCGCCGCGTGTTCGAGCTGGCCGCGCGAGCGGGCGTGCAAAACCCGCCCAGAGCCAGCGTGCCGCGCATCACCCTGCAGGGGCCCAAACTGCACACGCGTCTGACGACCGCATGGTATGCGCAGCGTGTCCAGGGCCGCTTCGAGCAGTGTCTGGCGAGGGGGCGCCAGAAGTACGCCTTGCGATGAGCCCAGCCCGCGTTGTCAGAAGATCGCCACGCTCGGCGCCTCACCCGCACGCACCGCGGCGCGCAACATGGTCTCGGTGTTGTGACGCATGCAGATCGTCCCATCCGCAGCCACCGCGATCATTCCGCCACGCGCCTGCAGTGACGACAGGCGCGCGAGCGAGCGCTCCATCGCCACCTCCAGGGGTTGCCGCGCATAGCGCAGGCGGGCGACCAGGTCATAAGCCTGTACGGTGCGCAGCAACCATTCTCCCTGTCCGGTGGTCGAGACCGCGCAGGCCGCATCGTCGGCGTAAGTGCCCGCGCCGATGACCGGCGAGTCCCCGATACGCCCGGGCCGCTTGCCGACGGTGCCGCCCGTGGAAGTCGCCGCGGCAAGATGCCCGCGACGATCGCGCGCGACCGCCCCGACCGTTCCGACCGTGTCCGCCCCAGCGGTGCCCGTGCCGCCGCGCGAGCGCAGCTGCGCGCGGCGCGCATCGGTCACGAAGTAATCATTGGCCACCGCAGGCAGCCCGCACTGCGCCGCAAAGCGGTCGGCAGCCTCGCCGGCCAGGAACACATGCGGCAGCGCATCCAGTACGCACCGCGCCAGGCGCACGGGATTGCGCGTGCGGCGCACGAGTGCGACCGCGCCGGCACGCAGCGTCGTGCCCTCCATGATGGCCGCATCCAACTCCACGCTGCCGTCGGCCGCCAGCACCGCGCCGTGGCCGGCATTGAATAGCGCATCGTCCTCGAGCGCGAGCACCGCCGCTTCGACGGCATCCAGTGCCGCGCCATCGGCCTGCAGCACTCGCTCGCCGGTCTGCAGCGCCGCCGTCAGCGCCGCGCACAGCGCTGCCTGATGCGCCGGATCACGCCCGGCGGCACCGAGCGTGCCAGCGCCGCCGTGAATGGCGAGGGCATACATGCGTCAAGCCTACGACGCGCGCCGGCTGGCGGATATGGCATAGTGACCCCCCCTACGCTGCCAGCAAAGCGAGCCTTCCGTGAAGCGCTTCATCTGTTGCCTCGCCTCCGCCCTGGTGACCTTCGCCTCTCTCGCCACAGTTGCGACGGCCCAGCCGCCCGCTGGCCCGCGCGCGCGCGGGCCGGACGCGGCGCGTGTCGAGGCCGCTGCGGACGCGAACACCACGCGCGCGACGCTCGACAACGGCTTGCGCGTCATCATCGTGCGCAACACGCTCGCTCCGGTCGTGTCGACCTCGGTGAACTACCTGGTCGGCTCGGATGAGGCGCCCGAGGATTTTCCGGGCATGGCACATGCGCAGGAGCACATGATGTTCCGCGGCAGCCCGGGCCTTTCGGCCGATCAGCTTGCGGACATTGGCGCGGTGATGGGTGGGGACTTCAACGCCGATACGCGCGAGAGCATCACCCAATATCTGTTCACCGTGCCCTCCGACGACCTGGACGTGGCGCTGCACATCGAGGCACTGCGCATGCGCGGGGTGTCCGATACCCAGCAGGAATGGGATCAGGAGCGTGGCGCCATCGAGCAGGAGGTCGCACGGGACTATTCCGATCCGAATTATCTGCTCTATACCAAATTGCGCGCCTACGCATTCAAGGGCACGCCCTACGCGCATGATGCGCTCGGCACGCGGCCCTCCTTCGATCAGACCACCGCGCGGATGCTGCAACAGTTTCACGACACCTGGTACGCGCCCAATAACGCGATCCTGGTGATCGTAGGCAACGTTGAGCCACGTGCCACGCTCGCAGAGGTGCGCGGCCTGTTCGGCGACATCCCGCGCAAGGCTTTGCCGAAGCCGCCAGCCGTGAATCTGCAGCCGATGCGTGCTACCACCTTCACGGTCAACACCGACCAGCCCAATGGCGCGCTGATGCTCGCGATGCGCACGCCGGGGGCGCGTAGCCCGGACTTTCCCGCGCTCGAGGTGCTCTCGGATGTGCTGAGCAGCCACCGCTTCGCGCTCTATGACCTGGTCGCGCAGGGACGCGCACTCGATGCGAGTTTTGGGCTCGATCCACTGCCGCGCGCCGGACTCGCCTTTGCGCAGCTCGACTTCACGGCCAATGCGGATCGCGACGCGCTCATGCAGCAGGTGCGCATGATCCTGGGCGATGTGGTCAAAAACGGCGTGCCGCCCGACCTGGTGGTCGCGGCGAAACTGCAGGAGGAGCGTGCCACCGGTTTCGAGCGCAACTCCATCGAAGGACTGGCCTCGATCTGGTCGGATGCGGTCGCGCTCTACGGGCTGTCCTCGCCCGAGGAGGATCTGGCGCGCATCCAGCGTGTCACGGTGGCCGATGTGAACCGCGTGGCGCGCCAGTATCTGAAGCTCGATGACGCTGTCTCGGCCGTGATGCTCCCGCAAGGCTCGGGACGCCCCGTGGCCGCCGGCAGCGGCTTCGGTGGTCAGGAATCGATCGCGCTGGGCGAGGGCAAGCCCGTGGCGCTACCGGATTGGGCCGAACGCGCCGTGAGCCGCCTGAACGTGCCGGAGCTGACGACCGACCCGGTCGTGAGCCACCTGCCCAACGGCCTGACGCTCATCGTTCAGCCCGAGGATGTCGCTGACACCGTCAGCGTCATCGGCCACATCCGTAGCCGCGCGGATACCGAGACGCCGCCGGGTAAGGAGGGCGTATCCGAGCTGCTCGATGCGCTGCTGCCCTTCGGCACCGAGCAACTGGACCGTCTCGGCTACGAGCGCGCCCTCGATGCCATCGGTGCGCAGGAGCAGGCAGGGGAGGAGTTCGAGGTCCAGGCGCTCGCACCCTATTTCGATCGTGCCGTGCAGCTGCTGGCCGACAACGAGCTGCATCCCGCGCTGCCGCAGCAGATCATGGGATTGCTGCAGCCTCAACTCACGGCCATGGTCGGTGCACGCAATGCGAGCCCCGGCTATCTGTATCAACGCTCGCTGGTCAGCGCGCTGTTTCCGCCCAGCGATCCGACGCTGCGCGAGGCCACCCCCGCCAGCGTGCAGGCGCTCACGCTCGATGACGTGCGCGACTACTACCGGCGCGTGTTTCGTCCGGATCTGACGACCATCGTCGTCATCGGTGACGTCACACCCGTGCAGGCGCGCGCCATCATCGAAAAGTACTTCGGCGCCTGGAGCGCCAGCGGCCCGCCGCCAAACACCGACCTGCCGGCGGCCACACCGAACAAGGCCGCAGTGGTCACTGTGCCCGACGCCAGCCGCGTGCAGGATGAAGTCGAGCTGGCGCAGGTTCTACCGCTTACACGCGCCAATCCCGACTATTACGCACTCGAGCTCGGCAACGCCGTGCTCGGTGGCGGTTTCTACTCCACGCGGCTGTCGGTCCAGATGCGCAAGAATCGCGGGCTGGTCTACGGCGTGGGCTCGCAGCTGCAGGCCGGCCGCACGCGCAGCGTTTACACCATCGAGTATGCCTGCGATCCTAACAACGTCACGCGGGCAGCGGCGATCGCGACCCAGGAGGTCGCGGACATGCAGAAGGCCCCACCGACGAGCGATGAGCTCACACGCGTCAAGGCGTTGCTGCTGCGACAGATCCCGCTCGCCGAAGCCAGCACGGATCAGATCGCCGGGGGCTTCCTCACCCGCCGCGAGCTGGATCTGCCGCTCGATGAGCCCACGCGCGCCGCGCGGCGCTACATCCAGCTGACCGGCGAGCAGGTGCAGGCCGCTTTCCGCAAGTGGATGCGCCCCGACGCGATGGTGCGCGTGGTGCGCGGTCCGCCGCCGTCCTGATCGGCGGATCTGGCGAGGCGATCAGAGCGCGAGCGTCGGATCGACAGCCTCGCGCCACGCGAGTAGCCCGCCTTCGAGCTGCAGCACCTCCCTGCCTGTGCCGCGCCGCGCCAGCGCGCAGGCCCGAAGACTCCTTGCGCCGCTGCGACAGATGAACACCAGGCGCTCGGCCGCGCGCTCGACACTCGCCGAGCCTTCGGCGGGCAGCGCGAAGCCCTGCTGCTCGATGCGCGGCAACGGCACGTTGATCGCGCCCGGCAGGTGGCCGCGCGCGAACTCATCGGGTTCACGCACATCGATCAGGCGCACTCCGGCCGGCTCGCGGGCCAGGCTCCTGGCGAGCTCCGTGGGCAGGATGCGCGGTACGCGCCGCTGCTCCTCGATGGTGCAGAACCCCGGCGGGTCCTGGGGTGCATGAATGCTCGGGTGATCTCCGCAGACTGCGCATTCGGCACGGCGCGCGATGCGAAACTCGTCGAAGCGCATCGACAGCGCGTCGTATACCAGGACGCGACCGAGTAGCGGCGTACCGATGCCCAGCAACAGCTTGATGGCCTCGGTCGCCTGCAGCGACCCGAGCACGCCCGGCAGCACCCCGAGCACGCCAGCCTGCGCGCAGCTCGGCAGCGTACCTTCGGCGATCTCCGGAAACAGGCAGCGATAGCAGGGCCCGCGGCCCGGCACATAGCTCATTGCCTGCCCCTCGAACCGGTGGATGGCGGCGCTGATCAACGGCTTGCCGAACAGCACGCAGGCATCGTTCACGAGGTAGCGGGTGCCGATGCGATCGCTGCCATCGACGATGAGATCGTAGGGCGCGAAGATCTCGCGCACGTTCGCGGCACACAGCTCGACAGGGTGGGCGATCAGCTGCACCTGCGGGTTGAGCGCCGCCAGCCGCGTGCAGGCTCTCAGCGCCTTGAGCTCGCCGATATCCTCACTGGTGAACAGCACCTGCCGCTGCAGGTTCGACTCCTCGACGCGATCGAAGTCGACCAGCCCGATGGTCCCGACCCCGGCCGCCGCCAGGTAGAGGGCCGCCGGACAGCCCAGCCCACCGGCACCCACGACCAGCACCCGCGCCGCGCGCAGCTGCGCCTGGCCCGCCTCGCCGATCTCCGTGAGCGACAGATGGCGCGCATAGCGCTGCCGCTCGTCAGCCGAGAGCGTGCCGGGGGAACCGAGGATCGCGGATGTGGGCTCGGATGCGCTGTTGTTCATCGGACCTCGGTCATTCTACCCGACCCACCTGGCCCAGCGCTGCGGCGACCGAATTGATCTGCGGCAGGGACGGTGCAACGCAGCGCCGGGCTTGATCCAGAGCACGAGCAACGGGCAGGATGCGCCCTTGCCCAATAACTACCAACCAGTCATGCGGCAATCCTTCGGGGCCGGCGAAAGTCTCGCGCGTTGGCACGTCGCCGGCGCGGCACTGCGCTGACTGTCGAGCGCCGAGCCGATCCGATGCGTCGCTTCGCCCCACAGTTGTGTGTGTGTGCCTGGGTGCTGCTGGCGCTGCTGTGGTTTGCGCCGCTGGGTGTACCCACGTTGTTTGATCCCGACGAGGGCCGCTACGGCGAGATCCCGCGCGAGATGCTGGTCAGCGGGGACTGGGTCACCCCGCGGCTCGACGGCGTAAAGTACTTCGAGAAGCCGCCACTGCAGTATTGGGCCACCGCGGTGACCGAGGAGCTCGTCGGGCCGAACGCCTGGGCGGTACGGCTGTGGCCGGCCTTATGCGGCTTCGCGGGACTGCTGCTGGCGCGCGCCGTCGGGCGGCGGCTGTACGGGGAGCGCGCCGGCTGGTGCAGCCTGATCGTGCAGGGCAGCGCGCTGTACTACGTCGGGCTCGCGCGCGTGGCGACGCTCGACATGGCCCTGAGCTTTTCGCTGCAAATCGCGCTCAGCGCACTGGTGCTGCTGGTGCATCGCCCGGCCAGCGTATCGATGGCGACCGGGCCGCCGCCACACCCGCCTGGGCCGCGCGTGCTGGCGCTGGGGCTGGCCGTGGGCATCTGCCTCGCAGTGCTGACCAAGGGGCTCGTGGGCATTCTCATCCCCGGCACGGTCGGTGTGCTGTTCATGCTGTTCTATCGGGATGCCACGCTGCTGCGCCGGGCACGGCCGGAGTGGACGTTGGCGGCGCTGCTCGTGATTGCCGCGCCCTGGTTCGTGCTGGTGTCGCTGCGCAATCCCGGCTTCGCGCAGTTCTTCTTCATCTTCGAACATTTCCAGCGCTACCTCACCACCCGCGGCTTCGATCGCTATCAACCGGCGTGGTTCTTCCTGCCGGTGTTGATCGCCGGGGTGCTGCCCTGGCTGTCGCTGCTGCCACGCGCGCTGCGCCAGGCCGTGCGCGCAGCACCAACGGAGCCGGCAACCGGGCTGCTGCTCATCTGGACGCTGTTCATCTTCGTCTTCTTCAGCGCCTCGCACTCCAAGCTGGTGCCCTACGTGTTGCCGCTGATGCCCGCCCTGTCGTTGCTGCTCGGCCGTTCCCTGGCACAGCTGCCCGCCCGCCGCCTCGCAGCGCACCTGGCAGGCATGGCAGGGCTTGCGGCCCTGCTGATGGCGGCACTGGGGCTGATCCTATGGTTGGGGAGCAGCGGGGTCAGGGCTCCGGCCCTCTGGCTGCACGCCGCCTCTGCGGGCAGCCTCAGGCTGTTTATTGCGGCGTTGCTCGCACTCGGACTTGGCGCGACCCTCGGGGTGTTCTGCAGCCGCCGCGGTCATGCGCTCGCTGCGGCCGCGAGCGCCGGCTTTGGCTGTCTGCTGTTCGCGCCGGTCGCATCACTTGCTACCGCAGAGTTGCCGGGCATGCAGGCGAAGATCCAGCTCATCGAGCAGCTGGCACCGCGGATCGCCGCCTACCGACACTTCTATTGCGTGGCTGTGTACGTGCAGACGGTGCCGTACTACCTGCATCGCACCTGCACGCTGGTCGCCTACCGCGGCGAGTTGGACTTCGGTCTCAGGCTGCAGCCCGCGCTCGGCATCGCGAGCTTCGAGCCTTTCGTGGCGGCCTGGCGTCGCGACAGCTCCGCGCTGGCGCTGCTACGGCCGGCGGACTATCCGCGGCTGGTCGCGTTGGGGGCGCCAATGCGCGTGATATACACTTCGCCGTCCTTCATGGCGGTGGTCAGGCAATGAGAAGCGCGGACTTGGCGCTGATACTCACGGGCGTCATGCTCAATGCAGTCGCGCAGCTGCTGCTGAAAGCCGGTGCGCGCACGCTCGCGGGACTGCCGGTGAGTTTTGCGGAGGCCGGGGTGCTCGCCGGTCGGGTGATCCAGAGCGGGCCGATCCTGGCTGGGCTCGCCTGCTATGTGGTGAGCGTGGCCGTGTGGATTCTGGCGCTCTCGCGTGTGCCGGTCAGCGTGGCCTATCCGATGCTCTCGGTCGGCTACGTGGTGAATGCATTGGCCGCCTGGCTGCTGTTCGCCGAGGCACTCACCGCGCAGCGCCTGGCCGGCATCGGCGTCATCGTGCTGGGCTGCTGGCTGGTGGCGCGCAGTTGAACGCCACGACCTACTTGCCCTTCGCCCGCCCCTCGATCGATGAGGAAACCATCGCCGGGGTTGCCGAGGTGCTCAGATCCGGCTGGATCACCAGCGGCCCGCAGGTGCGTGCCCTGGAAGCGCAGCTCTCCGAGCATTGCGCCGGCCGGCCGGTGCGCGTGCTCAATTCCGCCACCGCGGGGCTGGAGATCGGGCTAGCGATCGCCGCCATCGCCCCCGGAGATGAGGTCATCACCACGCCGCTAACCTGGGTCGGCACCGCCAACGTCATCGTGCGCGCGGGGGCACGCCCGGTGTTCGTCGATGTGGATGCGCGCACCCGCAACATCGATCTATCACAGCTGGAAGCGGCCATTGGTCCGGCTACGCGCCTGCTGCTGCCCGTGGATCTGGCCGGCCTGCCGGTAGAGCGGACGGCTCTCTATGCGATTGCGCGCCGCCATCGCCTGCGGGTGCTGGAGGATGCGGCGCAGTCGATCGGCGCGAGCAGCGGCGGGGTGCGCATCGGATCGAGCGGGGACCTGGTGTCCTTCAGTTTCCACGCCGCCAAGAACATCACCACAGCCGAGGGCGGTTGCCTCGTGCTCAACGATGCCGAGGAGGCGCGGCGCTGCGAGCTGTGGCGCCTGCAGGGTGTGGAGCGCTTTGCCGACGGCAGCCTCGATGCCACGCTGCCCGGCGGCAAGTTCAACATGACCGATGTGGCGGCACGGCTCGGTCTGGGCCAGCTGGCGCGCCTGGCGGAGTTCACGGCACGCCGCCGCGCCCTCGCGCGTCATTATTTCGACTGCTTCGACAGCACGCTCGGCTGCGAGCTGCCGCCGGCGGACTTTGAGCAGAGCAACTGGCACATGTTCCAGGTGGTGCTGCCGGCCACGGTCGAGCGCGGTGCCTTCATCGCCGCCATGCACGCGGCCGGCATCGGCGTGGGCGTGCACTATCCGGCGGTGCACTTGCTGTCGCTGTATCGGGACATGGGCCATCGGCCGGGGCAATTCCCCGTCGCCGAGCGCATCGGCGCGCGCATCGTCACGCTGCCGATGTTCCCGGCCATGCACCCCAGCGATGTGGAGCGCGTCTGCGCCGGCGTCGCTACGGCGATTCAAGCGCTCGCTGCGGGACGCCGCTGAGATGGGTGTGTCGCGCATGGATGGCGCTCTCTCCAGCAGCCTGCCGGTGCTTGCAGCGCCGGTGCTCTCGGTCGTCATTCCCGTGTACAACGAGGAAGAGGTGCTGCCCAAGCTCTTCGAGCGGCTCTATCCGGCGCTCGATGCGCTCGGGCGCCGCTACGAGCTGCTGTTCGTCAACGATGGCAGCCGCGATCGCTCCGCAGGGCTGCTGCGCGCGCAGTTCGAGAGCCGCCCGGACGTCACGCGCGTCGTGCTGTTCGCCGGCAACTTCGGCCAGCACCGCGCCATCCTCGCCGGCTTCGCGCACAGTCGCGGCCGTTACGTCGTCACGCTCGATGCGGACCTGCAGAATCCTCCCGAAGAGATCGGACGGCTGCTCGAGCGGATGGAGGCCGGGCACGACTACGTCGGCACCGTGCGCCGGCAGCGGCAGGATGCTGCCTGGCGTCGCTATGCCTCGCGGCTCATGAATTACGTGCGCGAACGCACCACGCGCGTGCACATCACCGACCAGGGCTCGATGTTCCGCGGCTATGCGCGCGCCGTGGTCGACGCGGTCAACCAATGCTCCGAGTACAACACCTTCGTGCCGGCGCTGGCCTATACCTTCGCCGTCAGTCCCACCGAGATCCTCGTCAGGCACGAGGATCGCGGCGCCGGGCATTCCAAGTACTCGATGCTGCGGCTGGTGCGGCTGAATTTTGATCTGATGACCGGCTTCTCCACCGTGCCGGTGCAACTGTTCTCGGTGTTCGGCATCAGCGTGTCGCTGCTCTCGGGCCTGCTGTTCGTCGTGTTGATGGTGCGCCGTGTGTTCTTTGGCTCCGAGGCCGAGGGCGTGTTCACGCTGTTCGCGCTCGCCTTCATGTTCATCGGCACCGCGCTGTTCGGTATCGGTCTGGTCGGCGAATACGTCGGACGCATCTACGACGAGGTGCGCCGCCGCCCGCGTTACATCGTCGGTACGCTGCTCGAGCGTCGCGACGGCGAAGAACCATGAGCGTGCCCGCCGCGCGCCCGCCGCGCGCCGTGGTGTTCGCCTATCACGACGTCGGCGTGCGCTGTCTGCGCACGCTGCTCGCGCACGGGGTGCAGGTGTCGCTGGTGATCACCCATGCGGATGATCCGGCCGAAACGATCTGGTTCGACAGCGTCGCGCGCCACGCCGCCTGGCATGGACTGGCGGTGCGGCAGGTGAGCGATGCGCAGGGTGCAGAGCTGGTCGAGGCGGTGCGTGCAGCGCGGCCGGACTTTCTGTTCTCGTTCTATTTTCGCGCGCTGCTGCCCGCGGCGCTGCTCGCGAGCGCCCCGCGCGGCGCCTACAATATGCACGGCTCGCTGCTGCCGCGCTATCGCGGTCGCGCGCCGGTGAACTGGGCGGTGCTGCACGGGGAGCGTGAGACCGGCGCGACGCTGCATGCCATGACCGATCGGCCCGATGCCGGCTCGATCGTCGCGCAGCAGGCGGTGCCGATTTTGCCTGACGACACGGCGATCGAGGTCTTCCGCAAGGTCACGGTCGCGGCAGAGCGCGCGCTGGATGGCTGTCTGCCGGCGCTGCTGGCCGGCAGCGCCCCGCACGTGCCGCAGAACCTGACCGCCGGCAGCTACTTCGGCCGGCGCACTGCGCGCGACGGCGCCATCGACTGGCAGCGCGGCGCGGCCGCGGCGCACAACCTGATTCGTGCCGTGGCGCCGCCCTATCCGGGCGCGTTCGGTCGTGCCGCCGGTGAGCCGCTCGTGATCCGTCGCTCGCTGCTCGGACCCGCCGAGCTGGCCGCGGCGCAGCCGTCGCTGAGCTACCGCGCGGGTGAGGTGTATGCGCTGTGCCCTGACGGCGCGGTGAAACTACTGCAGTTCGAGCTCGGCGCGCAGATTCGCGATGCCGAATCGTTCCGGCAGCGCTTCGGTGAGCGTGCCGTGCTGCTCGAGCCGACCATGGAGGCAACGTGAAGGTTCTGATACTCGGCGTCAATGGTTTCATCGGCCATCATCTGTCGGCACGCATCCTGGCGAGCACCGATTGGCTTGTTTACGGCATGGACATGTACGACGACCGCATCCGAGCGCTGCAGGCCAATCCGCGCCTGCAGTTCTTCGAGGGCGACATCAGCATCAACCGCGAGTGGATCGAATACCACGTCAAGAAATGCGACGTGGTGCTGCCGCTGGTGGCGATCGCGACTCCGGCGACCTACGTGCGTGAGCCGCTGCGCGTGTTCGAGCTGGATTTCGAGGCGAATCTGGCGATCGTGCGTCTGTGCGTCAAGCACCACAAGCGCGTGCTGTTTCCCTCGACCTCCGAGGTTTACGGCATGTGTCGCGATGCGCAGTTCGATCCCTATGCCTCCGAGCTCGTCTATGGCCCGATCGAGAAGCCCCGCTGGATCTACGCCTGCTCCAAGCAGCTGCTCGATCGTGTCATCCATGCTTATGGGCTGCGCGGAGAGCTCGATTACACGCTGTTTCGTCCTTTCAACTGGATCGGCTCGGGCCTGGACAACCTGCACGCGGCCAAGGAGGGCAGCTCGCGCGTCATCACCCAGTTCCTGGGGCACATCGTGCGCGGTGAGCACGTGCGGCTCGTGGATGGCGGGCGCCAGCGTCGCTGCTTCACGGGCATCTCCGACGGTATCGATGCGCTGATGAAAATCATCGATAACCGCGGCGGCCGTGCCACGCGTCGCATCTACAATATAGGCAATCCGGCCAACAGCCTCTCGGTACGCGAGCTCGCCGAGCAAATGCTGCGCGTTGCGGCCGACTACCCGGAGTATCGCGACAACGCCGCGCGGGTGCGGCTGGTGGAGACGACGGCGGCGGAGTACTACGGCGCGGGCTACCAGGATGTGGAGAACCGCGTGCCGAAGATCGATGACACCTGTACGGAGCTGGACTGGCGCCCGCGCGTCACCATGCAGCAGGCCCTCGCGGAAATCTTCGAGGCCTATCGCGGCGAGATGCGCGCAGCCAGCGCACTCATCGAGCAGGAGCCGCGTCTCTGAGCGCTGGCTGCCACCGCTAGGCCGGCACCCGATCCGTCGTGCAGCTCGCGCTCAAGATCGATGTCGATACACTGCGTGGCACGCGCGAGGGTGTCCCGGCGCTGATCGCAGCGCTCGCGCGCTCGCAGGCGCAGGCGACTTTTCTGTTCAGTCTCGGGCCCGATCGCACCGGCCGGGCCATCCGGCGTGTGTTTCGGCCGGGCTTTTTCAGCAAGGTCGCACGTACCTCGGTGCTCGAGCACTACGGCCTGAAGACCCTGCTATACGGCACGCTGCTGCCTGCCCCCGATATTGCACGGCGTGCCGCCTCGCACATGCGCGCCGCGCGCGATGCCGGCCACGAGGTCGGCGTGCACTGCTTCGACCATAGCGGCTGGCAGGACCTGCTGGCTCGACGCGATGCCGCCTGGGCGCGCCGGCAGATGCAACTGGCCGTGCAGTGTTTCACGCAGGTTTTCGGGGTCGCCCCCGCCGTGCACGGTGCGGCCGGCTGGCAGATGAGCGAGGCGGCGCTGGTCGAGGAGGAGGCGCTTGGGTTTCGCTACGCGTCCGATACGCGCGGCAGCACTCCCTTCGTGCCGTGGATCGCCGGCCGCCGCGGCCGTTGTCCGCAGCTACCCACGACGCTGCCGACGCTCGATGAGCTGATCGGCCTGGACGGCGTGAGCGCCGCCAATGTGCACGAGCGGCTGCTGCAGCAGACCGCGCAGGCGCGCAGCCTGCAAGTGTTCACGCTGCATGCCGAGCTCGAGGGCATGAAACTGCTGCCGAGCTTCCAGCGTCTGCTCGAGGGTTGGCGCAGCCAGGGTCATGTGTTTGTCAGCCTCGCGCAGGCGCGCGCGTCGCTGCAGCTCGAAGATCTGCCGCTGGCCTGCATCGAAGCCGGCAGCGTTCCAGGCCGCAGCGGTACCCTGGCATTGCAGGGTGCCGCACCGTGCAGCGAGGCAATGCGCTCACCCCGCAACGTTTGAGTTTGTGTCGCAAAGCTATGGGCACCCCTGCCCATAGCTTTCCGAAGCTGTCTTCGCCCGGTTTGACTCGTCAGTCGCAGGCCACTACTGTTGCGCCGCCTTATGCCGAAAACCCATCGCTCATGAGCGACGCGCGCCCCGCGGGGGATGCCCTGCGCAACAGCATCTACAAACGCTACACCGGTCGACGCATGGGCCGGGCGCGCCGGCTGCTGTATCGATTCGCAGCGCCGCTGATTCTCGGTATTGCGAGACTGTGGTGGAGAAGCTGTCGCATCGTCGCGGTCGTCGGTGAGGAGAATCTACAGCAGACGCTCGCGCGCTGGCCGTCGTTCCTGCCCTGCTACTGGCATCAGCACACGCTGTTCTGTGCGCAGTACCTGTTGCGCCAGCAGCGCCGCCTGCCTGCACTGAAGGTGGGCTTTCTGATCTCCCCGTCGGTCGATGGGGAGCTGGGCGCCATGATTCTGCGCCGCGCGCAGGCCCACGTGATCCGTGGCTCCTCCTCACGCACCGGCGCGCTCGCGCTCAAGGAGTATTACCACGCCCTGACGCGCGATGCGGTTTCGCCGGTCGTCAGCCCCGACGGGCCACGTGGTCCACGCTGGCAATTCAAGCCCGGTGCGGTGCTGCTGGCGCAGATGTCCGGGCGGCCGATCCTGCCCATGGCCTATGCCGCCTCACGTGCCTCATTCATCCATTGGGATCGCTTCGTGCTGCCCTGGCCGTTCGCGCGTATCGCGATCGCGATTGGCGAGCCCCGCACCGTGCCGCGGGTGCTCGATGCGGCGCGTGTTGAGGCTCTGCAACGAGAGATGAGCCAGGCGCTGCGCGACGCGTTTCAAGCGGCGCGTGCTGCCCTGGGTAGCTAGGGGAGCCATGGCGCACTTTCGCGGGCTCAGCGTCCTGGTGCTGTGTTGGCTTTATCGGCTGGGGCGCTGCGTCGTTGCGGGGCTCGGCCTCGCCGCGCTCATCGGACCGGCTCTGGCAGCCGGTGCGGTGCTGCTCTGCGCCGGCCTGCGACTGCAATGGGGGCTGCGGATTCTGGCAGCATTCGCCCTCTGGCGGCTGTGGCATTGGCCGGTCTGGGTGGCAGTGCCTGCGGCTGCTCCGCGCCTGCTGCTCATGCTGCCCGGCCTCATCACGACGTGGCTGGCACGCCTGCGCCATCCGCGTCCGCGCTGGCCGGCGCCCGCGCCGGCCGTCCAACTATCGCTCCCTCGCGGGCCCTGAGTGCTGCGCTACTGCCTCGCGCGCGTGCGCAATCAGGGTTATGGGCTTGGCAACGAGCTCGTACCTTGGGCACGTGCTTTCCTGGCCTCCGAGGTACTCGGAGCGCGGCTGCTGCCACCGGCCTTCGGTCTGAACCGTCGCGAATACTGGCGACATTTCCGCACCCCGCCCGACGATTGGATCTATAACCGTGCCATCGAGCGGCTGCTGCCAACGGTGCGTTTCGCCGAGGCCGACTGGCTCGCGCACGGTGGCGACGATGTGGTCACGGCGCTGCGCAGCTTTGCCAGGGCGCGCAACCTGCTGCGTCGTAGCGCCTATGTGTTCGTCACGGAGGGGCTCTGGGGAGGCTTTCATCATGTCCAGGCGGCACGCGAGTTCATGCGTACCACGCTCTATCAAAGCCGCTTCGCCGCCCGCAATCTGCTCGCAGTGCGCGAGCGCATCGATCCAGGCCGCATCCTCGTCGGAATGCATGTGCGTCTCGGGGACTTCAAGCCGGCGGTCCCCGCCGAGGAGCAGGGGCGCGTGGCCAACGTCTCCCTGCCGCTGGAATGGTTCTGCAATATCGCCGACTCGCTGCGCCAGGCCCTCGGCGATCGGCTGCAGTTCCTGCTGGTCAGCGACGGCACTGCCGAGCAGCTGCGCCCGCTGATGCAACGCGTTCCCTGCATCACCACCGCGGACCTCCCCGATGGCGACTGCTCTGACGCGCTCGCACTCGCCGATAGCGATCTGCTCGTCTGCTCTGCCTCGACCTACAGTCACCTCGCGGCGTTCCTGTCCGACTCACCCTATATCTGGTTCGCACCCAATCTCTACCAACATCCGGAGGGGTGCTATTCGATCGGCGATCCGCGGGCGGACCTGCAGCGGCCCGGCAGTGCCCGCGCTCGCGCATTGCGCGAGTTCGCAGCGCACTCCGAGGAATGGCCTTCCCGCGGCTTTGCGCTAGACGTGCAGGGGAGCGTGCCCGATCTGCTGATCGCGCAGGTCGAGGAGCGCTGGGCCAGGCGGCGTTGGCAGTCCGACCTGATGCGCAGCGGAGTACTGACCGCGCCGCGGCCGGCCGGCTGATTGATTCGCGCAACACGCGCGACCACACATTAAAAAAATTCGCTGACGAGATCCCACTCACTCGGCGCCGAAGGCGAACGCGCTGATTTGCCCACCAAAACCGCCTAATTACGCCCAGTTTGATTGGTCCGCAATAGGACGCACGATGATTGTGTGGCAACTGCGGCGTTGTTGCATGTGAGATACGCAGATCTGCTAAACAGGGATTTGCGGGACTATGCTGCTGCCACGAAGGTGGCTTGGTCTCGGCGCTCTGATTGGCTGCCGCGCCTAAGCGCGGCGCGAGGCCTCGCTACAGTGTTGTTTGGCTGTATGGATTGGCGTCGGTCTCCTTGCGTGCGGCAGGCGACGCCTGATCCCAACGTAGGGAGACTTTTATGCAGCGCTCGTTTCCCATTCTCAAATCCCATTCTCGGGTAGCGGCCAGGAGGGCCCTCTATCTTCTACCCGCCGTCGGTGCCCTGCTCGCGAGCTATGCGGTCCATGCGCAGAATGCCGCCGACCAGACCTCCGACCAAGCGAGCTCGGATCAGTCGACGACCCTACAGGAAGTCGTGGTCACCGGTACGCATATCGCACGTGCGAACCCGGACACCGTGGTGAATATACAGACGATCTCGTCGCAAGACCTCATGGCCAGCGGACAATCAACGGTAGCCGACTATCTGCGCACGGTTTCTTCGAGCTTTGGCAACAACGTAAATGAAAGCTTTAGTGACAGCTTCGCCGCGGGAGCCTCGATGCTCGGACTGCGTGGCTTGACGGGGTCGGATACGTTGATCTTGCTCGACGGCCATCGCATTACGCAGTACGGCCTGTTTCAAAACGGCTCAGACGGCTTCGTTGATCTCAACGTCATCCCGCTTGAGGCAATCGATCACGTTGAAATTCTGAAAAGCGGCGGTTCCGCCATCTACGGATCCGATGCGGTCTCCGGGGTCGTCAATATCATTCTCAAGCAAAACTCGACCGAGAAGTCCTTTTCGGCCGGCGACCGTCTCACCACCGATGGCGGGGGAAATGCGCGCGATGCCAATCTAAGCTTCGGGTTCGGTGACTTCGCCTCTCAGGGCTTCAACGTCTTCACGACAGCGAGCATCTACAAGCGCGACCAGCTGCTGATGTCCCAACGCGAAAACACCTCGGGGCAGGACTACTCGGGGCTGCCGGATGGCTTCAACGTCTGGAATCTCGCGAATCAGTATGCGCCAACGGGTGGCTCCACCTCGGCCTTCGCCACTTGCGGCAAGAACGGCCTGCCCGGCTCGGCATTTAGCGGCGAGGCGGGGCCGGGGTGCTACTACAACGCAGCGAGTCAACAGCCCCTGTCACCTGAGACCGAGCGGGCCAATGTCACCTCGACTTTTAACGTCCGGCTCGGGTCCGTCTGGACCGGATATGGCGACCTGTTCTTTTCGAACGAGAACACTTTTTACTACTACACGCCGACCCCATTTAATTCCGGTGCCTTGGTCTACAACCCGGCCACCGGTGGAGCGATCACGGTCTCCAACGTGTTGCCGGCGTCCAATCCATCGGCGCTGGGCGGCGTCGCAACGCCTATCGATTATTCCTTTCAGAGTCTCGGCGGTCGCAATGAGGTGGTGGTCTCCAACACGTTCCGTATCCTGGTCGGCGCCAAGGCGTCGATCGGTGGTTGGGATCTGGATGGCTCCTACGGTTACTCTCAGAACCATGTCGATCTGACCACCGAAGGCGAAGTCAACGCCAATGTGCTCGGAACCGATATTGCCAACGGCGCCTACGATTTCGCCGATCCGGCAGCGTCAGCGGCTGGCGTAAACAGTGCACTGGGTCTTAGCGACACGCAAACCTCGACGGCCACGTTGAACACCTTCGACTTCAGCGGCAACACGTCCTTGTTCCAGTTGAGCGGCGGCCCCTTGAAGACATCGCTGGGGGCGGAGCTGCGCCGTGAAAGTGTTGACGACGAGCCCAGCCCGCTGGTGACAGAGGGCCTCGTTCTCAATGAGGGCTTTGAGCGGGTGGTAGGAAGCCGCACGGTGTTGGCGGCGTTCGGGGAGGCCGATCTTCCGCTGCTCAGATCCCTGGATCTGGATCTGGCGCTGCGCGAAGAGCACTACAGCGATATCGGCAGCAACCTGGAGCCACAGATCACCCTGCATTGGCAACCGATTCGTGAAGTCGGCTTTCGGGCCGCCTTTTCGCACGGCTTTCGAGCGCCCAGTTTTGCCGAGAATGGGCAAGCGTCACAGGTCGGGTTCACGGACGTTTCCGATCCGAATGACCCTCTGGGCCGACCGACAGAGTCGATCGGCCAGGTCACTGCGGGAAACCCGCATCTAAAGCCGGAGATTTCCAAGAACCTGGATTTGGGCCTCGTCGTCACCCCCGCCCACAATGCCAGCCTGAGCGTTGATTTCTACGATCTGATGCTCTCCCGCGTGATTGCCGTCAACGGCACCGCGCAGGATATCGTCGACGATCCGAGCGCGTTCCCGAACGAACTGACTCGCACCCCTGGCGGTGAAATTGCCTACGAAACCATTTATTGGACCAACAAGTACAAGGTCTATACCTCTGGCATCGATATCGATCCGCAGTACACGCTTCCGCTGACTTCCGACAGCCAGCTGAAGTTGGCGATCGATTCGACTTATGTGTTGAGGTTCGACATTTTCGACGGCGACGACTGGACCAATTACACGGGTACCAATGACTGGTTTCTCCTCTCGCCGATCTACGGTGGCGGAGCGGTGCCGCGCTGGAAGGGGGATCTGTCGGCCACTTGGTCCAATCCCGCGTGGATGCTGGGAGCCGATTGGCGCTACATCAACGGATACCAGAACGTGACGACGCTGCTTGGCATCACGACGCAACCGTACGTCGCATCATGGGACGCTGTGGATCTCAATGGGGAATATCGCGGCCTGAAAAACTGGAAGTTGGATCTGTCGGTCGTCAACGTGATGAATCGCTATCCGCCATATGACAGTTCCCAGCTGATTGCCAGCTACATCACCAACGCGCCCTACGACAGTACCCTGTACGATGATTTCGGGCGTATGGTCGATTTTCACTTCACGTATACATTCTGACGACAACACCGATGGTCGTAGCGTGTCGCGCCGCCAGCTGGCGGCGCG
>DATAXJ010000038.1:0-64790 GCA_036266795.1 Steroidobacteraceae bacterium
GGCGCGACACTGCGAGCAAGCGGATATAAGCTCCTGAAAGACACCGCAGCGGTGCGTTGTGTTGACGCAACGCGCGCCAGCGGAGGAGCGCCCTCTATGGGGGCTGCTGTTTTGCGCCGCCCGCCGGGGCATCCGCATCGAGAAAAATCGCACCGTTGAAATCGAAGCGGCTCACGAGCAGCGGTGCGCCGCTTCCCAACGCGCTGGCCGCTGAGATGCAGAAGCCGCGCGCACGCACCGCGAGCCGATGCGCATTGCCCTGCACTGGGAGGGCGCGTGTCGACAGTGCATCGATCGTGCAGCGGTCATCCCCCCGCGTCGAATAGAGGCGCCGCTCACCCTCGAAGATCACCGTGACGTTGGTTGCCACGTTATGCGCGCTGCCCACGTGAGGCGCGGCGTCGATGCCGAAGATGAACAGCAGTCGATGCGCGTGATCGGTGCCGCTGAAGCTCACGCGCATGCCGCGACCGTCGGGCCGCGCGCCGCCATCACAGCGCAGCGCCGCGCCGCGCCAGTTCACATCGAGCATCGAGGCACCGCGCAGGCGCGCGGATAGAAACGCACCGCGATGCATGCGGCACGCGTCGGGTGCCGTCGCCGCGGGTAGTGCCGCCAGATCCGACGCCGCCGACTTGGGCGGCGCCGCCGGCGCGGCTGCCCCTGAGAAGGTCGGGAGCAGGCCGAGCAGCAGCGCCGCGCATGCGGCGTGCGCGAGCGCGCCGGTCATACGTACAGGCGATGCTCGCCGCGGGCCCATCCGGGGTGCAGTCCGATAGTCTGGCATGGGCGAGAGTGTACGGCAGAGTGGATTGCATGCCAGTGGAGCGAACGGGCGCGGCCATGCGGTAGACTGCCGCTCCCGCGCGACCCCCATGCCGTCGCCGAGGTGTCGATGGCCAAGCAACTCATTGAAATTTATTCCGTCATTCCCGAGCCCATTGGGCGGCTGCCCGAGCTTGCGAATAATCTGTTCTTCAGCTGGCACCGGCCGATGCGGGCGCTGTTCGAAGACCTCAATCCGGAGCTCTGGAAGCAGGTCAACGGCAACCCGCGCCTCATGCTGCGCGTGGTGGGTCAGGAGCACCTGGAGCTGGCCGCCTCCGACGCTCGCTATCAGGAGCGTTACCGGCAGGTACTCGAGACCTTCGATCGCTACATCGATGCGCCGCGGCGCGCCGATGAGCCGCTGATCGCCTATTTCTGCGCCGAATACGGCTTTCACGAGAGCTTCCCGATCTACTCGGGCGGTCTGGGCATCCTTGCCGGCGATTATTGCAAGGCGGCGAGCGATGAGAAGCTCAACTTCGTCGCCGTGGGCCTGCTGTACACGCAGGGCTATTTCTCGCAGACCGTCGACAACGACGGCTTGCAGCACGCCAATTACGCCGAGAACGATCCGCGCGATCTGCCGGTCGAGCCGGTGCGCGACGCGCAGGGCCAGTGGCGCAAGATCTGCGTGCGCATAGCCGGGCGCGAGGTACATGCGCGTCTGTGGCTGGCGAAGGTCGGTCGCGTATCGGTGTACCTGCTCGACACCAACTGTCCCGAGAACGCCGCCGAGGACCGTCAGATCACCTACCGGCTTTACGGTGGGGACGCGTCCGTGCGCATCCGCCAGGAGATGATGCTCGGGCTGGGCGGCGTGCGTGCGCTGCGTGCCGTTGGGCTCGCTCCCAAAGTCTGGCACATGAATGAGGGCCATGCGGCCTTCCTGATCCTCGAGCGGGTGCGCGAGTGCATGAAGGCGAGTGGACTGGAGTTCGCCGCGGCGCTCGAGGCGGTGGCGACCCAGTGCGTCTTTACCACGCACACACCGGTCGCGGCCGGTCACGACGCCTTCGATACGGGGCTCTTCCTGCACTGCTTTCAGGACTTCCTGGTCGAGCTGGGCATGCCGGCCGATGCCGTGCTGGCGCTCGGACGCGCCCCCACCGCGCCGCAAGTGTTCAACATGACGCACCTGGCGTTGAACGGCGCGCGCGGCATCAATGGGGTGAGTCGCATTCACGGCGCAGTGTCCTCGCGCCTCGTGTCCGACCATTGGCCGGAGGTGCCTGCCGCCGAGAATCGCGTCGGCTACGTGACCAACGGCGTACACGTGCCGACCTTTCTGTCGCAGACCTGGAGCCGCTACTTCGATGACAAGCTCGGCGCGCAGTGGCGCGAGCACATGTCCGAGGTGAAGGTGTGGCGCGGCCTTGAGGCCGCGCCGGACGCGGAATTCTGGCAGACCGCGCAGCAGATCAAGGTGCGCATGCTCACCGGCGTGCGGGCACGCCTGGCGCGCGAATACGCCGCCAAGGGCTTCTCGCCCATGCAGCTGCGCCACATCACGCGGCTGCTCGACCCGGCGCGTCCCAATGTGCTCACGCTCGGTTTCGCGCGTCGCTTCGCTACCTACAAGCGCGCCTCGCTCCTGCTGCGCGATCGGGCGCGCCTGGCGCGTCTGGTGAAGAACGAGGAGCGCCCGGTGCTCATTCTCTTCGCCGGCAAGGCGCACCCGGCCGACGTGCCCGGCCAGCAGGTGCTGCGCGAGATCAAGCTGCTGACGCTGACGCCCGAGTTCGCCGGTCACGTGGTGTTTCTCGAAGACTACGACCTGCAGCTGGCCCGCTGGCTCGTCACGGGCGTGGACGTGTGGCTCAACACGCCGGTCGCGCCGCTGGAGGCCAGCGGCACCTCCGGCATCAAGGCCGCCATCAACGGGCGCCTGAACGTCTCGATCCTCGATGGCTGGTGGGCCGAAGGCTTTGCTCAGGATAACGGCTGGGGCATCCCCGCCGCCGACGTGCTGGATGCCGAGCGGCGCGATGCGCTCGATGCCGGTGCGATGCTCGACGCCCTCGAGGAAGAGGTGGTGCCGCTTTATTACCAGCAGAATGGCCAGGGCTATTCGCAGCGCTGGGTGCAGCGCTGCAAGCGCGCCATGATGACCGTCATCCCGCACTTCAACATGGGCCGCGTGGTGCAGGACTATGCGCGCGGGCTCTATTATCCGGCGGTCCAGCACCACGCGCGCCTCATGCAGGGCGGCACGTCGGCTGTCAACGCCTTTGCGGTCTGGAAGGAGCGTGTGCGCCAGCATTGGTCCGGCGTCCGTCTGCGCTACCTCTCGGAGCTGCCGCGAGAGCTGCCGCGCGCCGGCGCGCTCAGTCTGAGCGTGGCCGCGACGCTCAATGGGCTCTCGCCCGAGGATGTGCGGGTCGAATTCGTCGCACAGCGCATGCTGCCGCGCGCCCGGCAGGAGTCGCCGCTGCTCGCCTCCTACCGCGCCGCCGATCGTCCCGATGACGCCTGGCGTGCGCCGCTGCGACCCACCGGCAAGACCGACGCGGAGGGGGCGAGTCTCTACGAGCTGACCGCCGCCCCCCAGGACAGCGGCCAGTACGCCATCGAGGTTCGGATCTACCCCTGGCACGAGCTGCTCACGCAGCCCTTCGAGCTCGGATTGCTCAAGCGCCTCTGATGGGTGTCTGGCGCTGATGAGCACGGACACGTCAGCGTCAGGCAGCGGGCTCGCCACTGCGCTCTGGCCGCGCGGCGCGGCCGGGCAGCGCGAATTCCTGCGCGAGTCGTCGGGCCGGGCGATCAACTACGACGAGGCACGCGCGCGCTCCGCGCAACTGGCGCACGCGCTCGCGGGCCTGAAAGTGCGCGCGGCAGATCGCGTCGCCGTGCAGGTCGAGAAGAGCGCCACCGCCGTGTTGCTGTATCTGGCGGTGCTGCGCCTCGGCGCCGTCTACCTGCCGCTCAACACGGCGTACACGGAGGCAGAGCTGGCGTACTTTCTCGGCGACGCCGAGCCGGCGCTGCTGGTGTGCACGCCCGAGCGTGCCGCGGCGCTGCAGGCACTCAGTGCGCGTCTGCAGCTGCCCGCACTCGCGACCCTCGGGAGCGACGGTGAATCCGGCACCCTCATCGATGCCGCCGCGTCACTGTCACCGCACTTCGAAGACACTGCGCGCACGAGCGACGATCTCGCCGCCATCCTCTACACCTCCGGCACCACCGGCCGCTCCAAGGGCGCCATGCTTACGCACGGCAACCTCATCGCCAACGCGCGCACGCTGGCCGCGCTGTGGCGTTTCACAGCCGCGGATCGGTTGCTGCACGCGCTGCCGCTATTCCATATCCACGGCCTGTTCGTCGCGATCAACGTGACGATCGCGGCCGGCGCCAGCGTGTTGCTGCTGCCGCGATTCGATGCCACGCTGCTGCTGCGTCATCTGCCCGATGCCACGGTGCTGATGGGTGTGCCCACGCACTACATCCGCCTGCTGGCCGAACCGGCGCTGTCGCGCAAGGCCGCCGCACACATGCGCCTCTTCATCTGCGGTTCCGCGCCGCTGCTGCCCGAGACACACCAGGCCTTCCGTGAGCGTACCGGGCACGCAATTCTCGAGCGCTACGGTCTGTCCGAGACGGGTATGAATTGCTCCAACCCCTACGAGGGTGAGCGCCGTCCCGGCTCGGTCGGCCTGCCGCTGCCGGACGTGCAGCTGCGCATCGTCGATCAGGCCGGCGCGCAGGTGGCTGGCGTCGGCATGATCGAGGTGCGTGGCCCCAATGTGTTCGCCGGCTACTGGCGCAACCCCGAGCGCACGCACGAGGCCATCCGCGCGGACGGCTACTTCATCACCGGAGATCTGGGACAGCGCGACGCCGACGGCTATGTGACCATCGTCGGGCGCGCCCGCGATCTCATCATCAGCGGCGGCTACAACGTCTATCCGCGCGAGGTGGAGCTCGAGATCGACGCGCTGCCCGGCGTGCTCGAATCGGCTGTCATCGGCCTGCCGCATCCCGACCTGGGCGAAGCTGTCACCGCGGTCATCGTGCCGGCCAAGCCGGCTCCCGAGGAAGCGCAGCTGCTGGCCGCCCTGCGTCAGCGCCTCGCCGGCTATAAGTTGCCCAAGCGCGTGCTGTTCGTCGCGGAGCTGCCCCGCAACATCATGGGCAAGGTGCAGAAGGCGCAGCTGCAGCGCACTTACTCCGATCTGTACGCTGCGGTGCAGCACGGACGCTAATACATTGGCGACGCCCTGTCCTTGCGACCTGCCGAGTGGCCGCCCGCCCGCCCGTTGTCAGCCGCCGCCCCGGTACGCCGGTTTTTCGACCGACGTATCACTCCGCGCACGGCCGGCGGGGGCCATGCAATACGCACTGCTACTATAGGTAAAACAACTCTCTGCAGCCCCCATCATGGCCAACCCGCCGCCGCGCGCATCCTCGGGACGTTATGTCAGCCGCCTCACCAGTGGCACGCTCGCCGTGGTCATGGCCGGCGGTCGCGGTGAGCGGCTGCGCGATCTGACTCTGCATCGTTGCAAGCCGGCGACGCCCTTCGGCGGTAAGTTCCGCATCATCGACTTCGTGCTCTCCAACTGCGTCAATTCCGGTATCCGGCAGATCTTCCTGATGACGCAGTACAAAGGGCAGTCGCTCATCCAGCACGTGCAGCGCGGCTGGAGCTATCTCAGAGGCGAGTTCGGCGAGTTCATCGACGTGGTGCCCGCGCAGCAGCAGGTTGGCGCGCACTGGTATCGTGGCACCGCCGACTGCGTCTATCAGAACCTGGACCTCATCCGCACGCTGCGCCCCAAGCATGTGCTGGTCCTGGCCGGCGACCACATCTACAAAATGGACTACGGTCCGATGGTTGCCTACCACGTGGAGAAGGGCGCCGACATCACCGTCGGGGTCGTCGAGGTGCCGTGTGAGAAGGCCAGCGATTTCGGCGTGCTCACCACGACCGAATGGAATCGCGTGACAGACTTCAATGAGAAGCCCCGCAACCCGGAATCGATCCCCGGCCGTCCCGGCGTGACGCTCGCCTCGATGGGCATCTACATCTTCAATGGTCGGCTGCTGGAGAAGCTGCTGATCGCCGACGCCGCCGACGACCGCTCGCAGCACGACTTTGGCCGCAACGTCATTCCCGCTGCCATCAAGATGCTGAACGTCGTGGCCTATCCCTTCACCGACGTCAAGACGCGCGCGCAAAACTACTGGCGTGACGTCGGCACGGTCGATGCCTACTACGAGGCCAATATCGAGCTGGTGCACGTGGCCCCCGAGCTCAACCTCTATGACGAGGAGTGGCCCATCTGGACCTATCAGCTGCACCAGCCGCCCGCGAAGTTCGTGCTGGATGAGGAGACGCGACGCGGCATCGCGGTCAACTCCATGGTCTCGGGGGGCTGCATCATCTCCGGCGCTGCCGTGAACCAGTCGCTGCTGTTCTCCAACGTCCGCGCCGAGGAGCACGCGTCCATCTTTCGCTCCGTGGTGCTGCCGAACGTCAAGATTGGAGCCGGCTGCATCGTCAATCATGCCATCCTCGATGAGGGCTGCGAGATTCCAGACGGCATGCGCATCGGCGTGGATCGCGAACAGGATGCGCAGCGCTTCTTTGTGACCGAGCGCGGTGTGGTGCTGGTGACCCCCGACATGCTCGCAAGGCTGCCCCGCACCCCATGAACCCGCCGGCAGCTTCGCGGCTGCTTGCTCAGCGCCGCGCCGGGGTGCTGCTGCATCCCACTGCGCTGCGCGGCGTGGCCGGACAACCCGGCGAGGAGCGCGGCGGTCTGGGCGCTGCGGCGCGCGGCTTCATCGACTGGCTCGCCGCGGCCGGCTTCACACTCTGGCAGGTGCTGCCGCTCGGCGAACCCGGCATGAGTGGCTCGCCCTACTGGGCTCGCTCGGACATGGCCGGCTCGCCCGCGCTCGTCGACTCCGCCGAGCTGCCCGACGCGTCGACCCAAGCCGGCGACTATCAGCGCTTTCGCGCCGAGAGTCGCGACTGGCTTGAAGACTTCGTGACCTTCGACGCGCTTGCCGAGCACTTCCGCGCGCCGTGGTGGGATTGGCCCGTGCCCTATCGCAGCCGCGATCCCGCGGCACTGGCCGAATTCGCTGAGCGCCAGGCCGCGGCTCTCGAGCATCGTCGGCTCGTGCAGTGGCACTTCGACTGGCAGTGGCGCGCGCTGCGCCGCCACGCTGCCGAGCGTGGCGTGCTGCTGTTCGGCGATTTGCCGATCTACGTCGCGCCCGACTCGGTTTCCACCTGGGCGCATCCCGAGCAGTTCCAACTCACGCCGGAGGGC
Source organism: Steroidobacteraceae bacterium (assembly GCA_036266795.1). GTDB lineage: Bacteria > Pseudomonadota > Gammaproteobacteria > Steroidobacterales > Steroidobacteraceae > FEN-1191. The sequence goes on from DATAXJ010000038.1 coordinate 7,110, forward strand.
CGCCCCGCGTTGCTCGCCGGCGTGCCGCCCGATTACTTCTCGGCCGACGGGCAGCTCTGGGGCAATCCGCTCTATAACTGGGAGCAGGCGCAGCGCGACGGCTTCAAATTCTGGCGCACACGGCTCGATCATCAGCTGCGACGCTTCGATGTCGTGCGCATCGATCACTTCCGCGGTCTCGCCGCCTATTGGGCCGTGCCGGCCGGAGCCAGTACCGCGCGCGAGGGACAGTGGCGTCCCGCGCCTGGCCATGCGCTCTTCAAAGCGCTCTGCGCCGAGCATCCCGATCTGCCGGTGGTCGCCGAGGATCTCGGCCTCATCACCGAGGACGTGCATGCCCTGCGCCGCGCTTTCGGTCTACCCGGCATGCGTGTGCTGCAGTTCGGTTTCGATGGCGAGCGCGATAACCCGCACGCGCCTCATAACCTCGCGCTGGACGTCGTCGTCTACACCGGCACGCACGACAATGACACGACCGTCGGCTGGTATCGACGCCTCGACGCCGAGAGCGCGCAGCGCGTGCAGGCCTATCTCGACACACCTCCCGGGCGTGTGCCCGAGAGTCTCATGCGTGCCTGCCTCGCCTCGGTCGCGCGCCTGGCCATGCTACCCGCGCAGGACCTGCTGCACCTCGACTCGTCCGCACGCTTCAATACTCCCGGTACCGCGGTGGGCAACTGGACCTGGCGCCTGCCCGCCGGCGGTCTGACCGCCTCACTCGCCGCGCAATTCCGCGAGCTCAACCGCATCTTCGACCGCCTGCCATCGCCACCGCAGCCGCCACTCCCCCCGCCGCAGGGATATCCCGCACAGGAAGTGCCCGCATGATGATGACCAGGACCCTCGGCGCCACATCACGCCCGCCGCTCAGCTCGCCTGCCTCGCTCAGCTCGCGCGCCTCGCTCGCCATGCCGCTGTGCCTCACCGTGCTGGCGCTATCCGGGTGCGTTTCCATCGTCCCGCACCTTGTCGCCCCCGAGGTCACGCTGACCAGCGTGCGCTTTCAGGGCGGGAGCCTATCGCACGAGCAGCTGCAGCTCACCGCGCATATCTACAACCCCAACGATCGCGCCATCCCCGTGCAGAGCATGACTGCGTCCGTGGATCTGAGCGGCATGCCCTTCGCGAGCGGCCAGACCGACGCCCCCTTCGTGCTGCCGGCGCAGGGCACCTACGACGTCGTGCTCGACGTCACCGCCGACATGGGCAATGGGCTGATCGCACTTGCCGGCCGCATGTCCCACCGCGATCTGCCCTATCGAGTCCACGGCGAAGTGCACCTGCAGCGCGGCCTGGTGCGCCTGCTGCATTTCTCGCACGAGGGCGATCTGCGTCTCTGAGGGCCGCGGCGCGCCCGTAGTTGCCCGTCGATGACCTCGGGGCGCACCATCACGCGAGCGGCCGTGGGTAGCCTCGGCTGCAAGAAACCAACACATCGGCCCCAAGGCTGATCAGGGACAACTGAAGGGGAGGGCTGGCATGGTCTCAGGCGCGATCGGTCCAACAGCAGCGGCGGAGCACTCGACGCAACTTCGCCGCGCCGTCCTTGCAGCGACGATTGGGACAACGATCGAGTGGTATGACTTCCTTCTCTACGGTGTGGTGACCGGGCTGGTCTTCGCCAAGTTATTTTTCCCCACGTCGGACCGCTTGGTCGGGACTCTGCAGGCCTTCGCGATCTATGCGGTCGGCTTCGTGGCCCGGCCGATCGGCGCGGCGATCTTCGGCCATTATGGCGATCGCATCGGCCGCAAGGGTGCGCTGATCGCAACGCTGTTGCTCATGGGAATCGCCACTTTCCTCGTCGCGCTGGTGCCCACCTATGCACAGGTCGGGATCTGGGGCGCAATCGCACTGACGGTACTGCGTTTCGTTCAGGGCGTCGGCGTGGGAGGTGAATGGGGCGGCTCAGTGCTGCTCTCCATGGAGTGGGCCCGGTCCAACAACTCGCGCGGCTTTATCACGTCGTGGCCGCAGTTCGGCATACCTTGCGGGCTTTTTCTTGCCAACCTGGCGGTGCTGGCCGTCAGTCGCCTATCCGGTGATCAGTTTATCCGCTGGGGTTGGCGTCTTCCCTTCCTGCTCAGTGCAGTGCTCGTAGCGGTTGGACTCTACATCCGCCTCGGAATTCTGGAGACGCCGGTATTCCGGCGTCTGCTGGCCGAACGCAAGGTTGAGAGCGCTCCGGTACGACGCGCATTCACGGACCACGGACGGGAGATCATTCTCAGCATGTTTGCCCGCATGGCCGAGCAAGCGCCGTTCTACATATTCACGGCCTTCGTGTTCACCTACGGGGTCGACGCACTGCACGTGTCGCGAGACTTCCTGCTGATGGCAGTACTGGCAGCTGCCTGCCTGCAGTTCTTCTCCATTCCGTTGTTCGGACATCTTTCCGACCGCATTGGGCGCAAGAAAGTGTATATGGCGGGCGCCGTCGTGACCGGCCTGTACGGCTTTGTGTATTTCGGCCTGCTCGATAGCGGCGATGCAGTGCTGATCTTTATCGCCATCGTCGTCTCGCTCATCCCTCACGCCATGCTGTACGGGCCGCAGGCTGCGCTGATCGCCGAGTCATTCCACAGTCGCGTACGCTACAGCGGGGCCTCACTCGGCTACCAGCTGTCCTCGGTCATTGCAGGGGGGCCAGCCCCGCTGATCGCCGCCTGGCTGTTAGGGCGCTTCCGCTCGGCGTATGCGATTGCAGGCTATATCGTCTTCTGCAGCGTGGTCACGCTGATTGCTACCAGCCTGATGAGCGACTACACCGGCAAAGATATCGAAGGTGAGTCGGCTCCGGCGCAAGGCCTGCCCTCGCCGCCCGCAGCGCGCGGTGCCTGAGCTCACGGCGCCAGCAGCCCCTCATACAGCGAGACATACCTCTGCACCTGCCGCGGCCAGGAAAAATCCTGCGCCATGCCCCGCCGCACCAGCCCCTGCCAGGACTGCGCGTCGCCGTAGCGCTCGAGCGCACGCCGCACCGTCGTCGTCAACGCAGTGCCCGAGTACTCGTCGAACACGAAGCCCGTTCCCGTACCCGCCGCGAAGTCCACCGCCTCGACCGAGTCGGCCAGACCTCCCGTGCGGCGCACGACCGGCACGGTCCCGTACCGTAGGCTGTACATCTGATTCAATCCGCACGGCTCGTACCGCGACGGCATGAGGAACAGGTCGCTCGCTGCTTCGATCCAGTGCGCGAGGTCATCGTCGTAGCCGCGCCGGAAATACACGCGCGTCGGATAGCTGCGTGCCAGAGCTGCAAAGAACTCCTCGTAGCCGCTCTCGCCCGTGCCGAGCGCCGCCAGCGCGAAGTTGCGCTCCGGCAGCAGCCGGGGCAGCGCTTCGAACAGCAGGTCCAGGCCCTTCTGCGTCACCAGCCGGCTTACCACGCCCAGCAGCGGCGTGCGCGCCGCGGCCTCCGGCGCCAGTCCGCGCCGGCCCGGTCCCAGCGGCGCCAGCTGCGGCCGCGCAAGTCCGAGCCGCCCGAGCAGCTGCTGCTTGAGCGCCGCCTTCACCGCCAGCTGCGACTCGTCGTAGTGCTCCGGCAGGTAGCGATCCACGCGCGGATCCCAGTCCTCGTAGTCCACGCCGTTCAATACCCCGACCAGCGAATCGGCGCGCTCGGCGAGAAGTCCCTCCAATCCCATGCCGTACTCGCGCCCCTGGATCTCGTGCGCATAGGTGGGAGACACCGTTGTGATCAAATCCGCGTGACGAATTCCCGTGCGCAGCAGTCCAATATGCCCGGCGGCCAGATCGGACCCATCGAACATCGATAGCGAGGCGTCCGGTAGCACTTCGGCAGCCGTCTGCGCCCCGACGATGCCCTGATAGCCGATGTTGTGGATCGTCAGTACGCTGCGCGCGCTGGTGAACAGCCGATCCCACGCATACGTCGAGCGCAGCAGCGCCGTGCCGATCGCCGTGTGCCAATCATGAAAATGCATGATCTCTGGCGCGAACACCAGGTACTGGCAGCTGACGAAGGCCGCGTGTGTCAGCAGCAGAAAGCGCAGGTACTCGTCCGGGGCACCGTCGTAGATCGTGTCGCGCGCGAAGCACTGCGGGCAGTCCACCAGGTAGACCTGAGCCGCGGACTTCGCCTGCGCCTGCGGCCCCGGAATGTGCGCCTTCAGCAGCGAGAACGTCAGCCGATGCGCGCCCAACCTCACGGTGAGGTTCGACACGCCCGCCACCGGCTCGGGCTCGATGCCCGCTTCCCGCAGACGCCGGGCCATCGTGCCGCCGGGGCCACCGTAGAACGGCAGGAACGCCCGCACATCGTGCCCATCGCTCTGCAGATACTTCACGAGCGCGCCGCTGACGTCGGCGAGCCCGCCGGCCTTGGCGAGCGGGGTGAGCTCCGCCGCCACGAAACAGATACGAAGGGGCATCGCGTGATGTTATCGCAGCGCACGAGCCGCTCGGCGTGATGGCTGCCGCGCTGTGCCGCTCAGTCCCGGGCTGCTCAACCGCTATCATGCGGCATGCGTGCACTGCGGGTGTATCTGCTGTTGTTGCTGCTGCTGGCTGTCTCGCTCAGCGCCGGTTTCTTCGCGGCCGACTGGCCGAGCTGGTGCAGCCGCGCGCGTTGGTGCGCCCCCGGCTGGCCACACACGCACCCCGCCCCCTAGAACACACCGACCCGCGTGGCCGTCCCGCTGCCGGCGCCTGCTTTTCAAGGTGCGGCGCAGCAAATTGCGATGCAGCAGCCGCTTTACAGGCCTCATGGTTTCTTAACATCTTGACAAATAAGGTAATATTCCGCTGACCGTACTATTCGCGACGCGCGGCCTCGCCGGTGGCAGCGCACCCCAATGTTAAAATGGCGGCGAGGGCAGAGCGCATGAGGCGCCTGCGCTCAGTGCCTTTTCGAAGCCAGCGCAGACCCCATGTCCCCAACCCCCTACATGCAGCTCGAGCAGGAATGGCGCCGTCTGCATGCCTTCCACGGCGCCCTGGCACTGCTGCGCTGGGACGCCGCCGTCATGATGCCGCGGGGCAGTGCGGATGTGCGTGGCGAGCAGCTGGCCGCTCTCGAGACCGAGCACCATGCGCTGCTGACGACCCCGCGCATCACGCGCCTGTTGGATCGGGCGCAGGCGAACGCGCAAGCCCTGGAGGACTGGCAGGTCGCGAATCTGCGCGAGATGCGTCGCCAGCGCGACCACGCGATCGCCACCCCCGTGTCGTTGATCTCGCGCCTGGCCCGTGCCACCTCGCGCGCCGAGGTCTATTGGGCCGAGGCGCGCCGGCAGAACAGTTTTGAGCTGTTCGCGCCGCACCTCGAGGAGGTCGTGCAGCTGGTGCGCGACAAAGCTGCGCTGCTTGGGCAGGCGCTCGGGCTGCCGCCGTATTACGCGCTGGTCGATGAGTTTTCTCCCGGCATCTCCACTGCGGACATCGATGCCATCTTCAAGGCGCTGTCGCGGCGCCTGCCGGGCCTGATCCGCGAAGTGCTGGCCCAGCAGTCCGAGCGGCCGATGCTGCCCATCAGCGGCAAGTTCACGGCTGCCAAGCAGCGCGCGCTGGTGGTAGAGGTCATGCGCGCGATCGGCTTCCCGTTCGATCGCGGCCGGCTCGATGAGAGCGAGCACCCCTTCACCGAGGGCGTGCCTGGAGACATTCGCATCACCACGCGTTTCGACGCGGCGGACCTGTTCACCGGGCTATTCGGCGCGATGCACGAAACCGGCCATGCGATGTACGACCTCGGTCTGCCGCAGGAGTGGCGTGACCAGCCTGTCGGGCGCGATCGCGGCATGGCACTGGAAGAGAGCCAGGCGCTGCTGCTCGAGATGTTCGTGGGACGTAGTCGGCCGTTTGTCAGCTATCTGCGCACGCTGCTGGAGAAGCACTTTACGGCGACGGGTCCGGAATGGGAGGTCGACAACCTCTACCGCTGGGTCACGCGCGTGCAGAGGAGCCTCATCCGTGTGGACGCCGATGAGCTGACCTATCCACTGCACATCCTGCTGCGCTACGAACTGGAGAAGAAGCTGCTGTCCGGAGAGCTCGCGGTGCGCGATCTGCCGCAGGCTTGGAACGAAGGCATGGAGCAGCGCCTGGAGGTGCGCCCCAGCGGTGCCAACGACGGCTGCCTGCAGGATATCCACTGGGCGCTCGGCTCTTTCGGCTACTTTCCGTCATACGTATTCGGCGCGGTCATCGCCGCCCAACTCTGGGAGAGCTTGCGCGCTCGCCTGCCGGAGATGGATGTGCAGGTCGGCCGAGGCGAATTCTCGGGACTATTTGGCTGGCTGCGCGAGAATGTGCACAGTCTGGGCGCCAAGGTCACCGCCAAGGAGCTGATGAAAAACGCCACCGGTCAGCCGCTCTCCGCCAATGCGCTGCTGCGCTACCTGGAGCATAAGTACCTGGAGAGCCGTACGTGATGGCCGACGCGCCGGGGGCCCCACGCCCCGTCGCGGCGCGCCCGAGCGCCACCCTGCGCAAGCTTGGCGCACATTTGCGCGGACTGGCCGGCAAGGCGATCGCGGACTATCGGATGATCGAGCCCGGCGATCGCGTCATGGTGTGCCTCTCGGGCGGCAAGGACTCGTACACGCTGCTGGACCTGCTGCGCTCGCTGCAGGCCAGTGCCGAGATCGACTTCACGCTGCTGGCGGTCAATCTCGACCAGAAGCAGCCCGGCTTTCCGGCGCACGTGCTGCCGCAGTACCTGCAGGCCCTCGGGGTGCCCTGGCACATCATCGAGCAGGACACCTATCGCGTCGTCAAGCGCATCATTCCCGAGGGCAAGACCATGTGCTCGCTGTGCTCGCGCCTGCGGCGCGGCGCGCTGTATCGCTTTGCCGGCGAGCACGGCATCACCAAGATCGCCCTCGGGCACCACCGCGACGACATCGTCGAGACGCTGTTCCTCAACCTCTTTCATGCGGGCCGCCTCAAGGCCATGGCGCCCAAGCTGCGCTCCAAGGATGGCCGCCACGTGGTCATCCGGCCGATGGCCTACATCGCCGAGCGCGATATCGCCCGCTATGCCCGCGGCATGGCTTTTCCACTGATCCCCTGCAGCCTGTGCGGCTCGCAGCCGAACCTTCAGCGCAATGCCATCAAGGCGATGCTCACCGCCTGGGAGCGGGAGCAGCCCGGCCGCGTCGAGTCGATCTTCTCCGCCCTGCGGCATGTCGAGCCTGGGACCCTGGCAGACACCCGGCTATTCGATTTTACGGCGTTGCAGCAAGAACCGGCCCCCTCCGACCCCGCCGCGACGGCCGACGCCCACGGTGCCGCCGTCACGCCAGCGGACAACCTCGCCGCGATTGAGTAAAGTTTTACATGCCCTTCGATGCCGTCACCCGTCGCCGCTCGCCACCGCGCCGACCGGACTGGACGCGTCTGCCCGATGATGAGCTGCTGCGGCTGCGCATGTGCGATCTGCAGCTGGACCTTGCGCGCTCGCCGCTGCATCGCTACGTGCAGCGCCTGTACGCGGAGCTCGACGGGCGCGGCATTCGTTTCCGTCCGCATGTCTGGCTGTCGGACGACTGGTTCTCGCCCGATGGTGTTCCCGGCATCGCCGTACCGTTCTATCTCGCGCATCCGCGCCTGATGCGTCTGGCGCGCAAGATGACGCGCGCCGTGGAGGGCAGCAACGCCAACTGGGCCATGCGCATCCTGCGTCACGAGGCCGGTCATGCGATCGATTCGGCCTACCGACTGCGCCGGCGTGCCCACTGGCGTGCGCTGTTCGGTGAGGCCTCGCGACCCTATCGCAACCGTTACCGCGTGCGCCCTGCCAGCCGCCGGCACGTGCAGCACCTCGGTGACTGGTATGCGCAGAGCCATCCGACCGAAGATTTCGCCGAGACCTTCGCCGTCTGGCTCGCCCCCCGCTCGAACTGGCAGCGCCGCTATGCCGCCTGGCCGGCACTGCGCAAACTGCATTTCGTCGATCGGCTCGCCGACGAGCTGGTCACGCACTCTCCGCCGGTGCGTCGGCGCACGCGCATCGAGCCGCTGCATGCCGATCAGCGCACGCTCCAGCAGTACTTCCAGGGCAAGCGCGCGCTGAGTCGGCCGCGCCGTGGCCTGCTGGTCGATCGGCTGCTGCAGCGGGTGTTTTCCGGCCCGGCCGGCGAGGACGGCGGGCGGGCAGCGCTCGGGCCGCGGCGTCCCGCGGCCTCACTGCTGCGCGCACACAAAGCGCGCCTGCTCGGCTGGATGATGCAGGCGACCGGCGTGGATCGTTACACCGCCCATCAGGTCATGCGCGCGGCGATCGAGCGCAGCGAACATCTCGGCCTGTACGTCGCCGCCTCGCAGCGCGTGGCGCTCGCCAACACGCGCCGCATGCTGCGCCAGCTCGCGCGCCGCTATCTCGCCAGTCAGGGACTGCAACAGATCGCATGACGGCTCGCAAGCTTCGCACCCTGGTCGTGGTGCACACGAGCCTGGTGCCGCCCGAGACGCTCGACGGTTACTCCGCCAAGCAAATCGACGAGTGGCGCACCGAGTACGACGTGATCTCGGCGCTGCGCGCCGCCGGTCACGAGGTGCAGATCCTCGGCGTGCTGGATTCGCTGACCGAGCTGCGCGGTGCGCTGCTCGACTGGAAGCCGGAGGTCGTCTTCAATCTGCTGGAGGAATTCAACGGCATCGTGACCTACGATCAGCACGTGGTCGCGTTCCTCGAGCTGATGCGCGCTCCCTATACCGGCTGCAATCCCCGCGGCCTGCTGCTGTCGCGAGACAAGGTCCTCTGCAAGCAACTGCTGGCCTTTCACCGTATCCCCACGCCGCAATTCACCGTATTCCGGCGCGGCCAGCGCATCCACGTGCCCAAAAACCTGCGGCCGCCGCTGTTCGTGAAGTCCGCAACCGAGGATGCGTCGCTTGGCATCGCGCAGGCATCGGTAGTCGACGATCATGCGCGACTGCGCGAGCGTGTGCAGTTCATGCACGAGCAGATCGGCTCGGACGCGCTGGTCGAGGAGTACATCGAGGGGCGCGAGCTCTACGTGGGAGTGCTCGGCAACGAGCGGCTCACGCGCCTGCCGATCTGGGAGATGCGCTTCGGCACCCTGCCGCAGTCGCTGCCGGCGATCGCCACGCGCAAGGTGAAGTGGGATCGCAGCTATCAGCAGCGCTACGATATCACCACTTGCGCGGCCGCCGATCTGTCGCCGCAGGTGCTGCAGATGCTCGATCGGCTGTCACGCCGCATCTACCGCGCGCTGCACCTGTCGGGCTACGCGCGCATCGATTTCAGGGTGCGACCTGACGGCAGCGTCTTCGTACTCGAGGCCAACGCCAACCCGAACCTCACACGCGATGAGGACTTCGCCGAATCGGCGCGTGCTGCGGGCGTCGACTATCAGGCGCTGCTCGAGCGTATCATGACCCTCGGTTGCAACTATCGGGCGGAATGGCGGAATTACGCATGAAGCATTGGCTCCTGGCCGGCACGATCGCCCTGATGCTCGTGGGTTGTGCGAACTCACCCGAGCGCAAGCAGCTCTCGCAGCTCGAGGGGCTGCAGAAAGCGCTGCCGGGCGTCTACACCAGTCCGGCAGCCAGTGGCGCCGCTGACACCGGGGTAAGTCTCACCATCTCGCCGGTGACCGCGCAGCTTATCGGTGAGAAGGTCTACTTCGTGCGCGAAACGCCGGCGGACAATGCCGGCCTGGTGCTGTGGCAGGGCATCTGGACGTTCGTGGCCGTCGCGCCCGAAGGTCATCGGCACGCGCACGAGCAACCCGGCATCATGCAGCACAGCTTCCTCTTCAAGGAACCGCGACGCTGGGCAGCGGCCTCCAGCAACCCGGATCTGCTCGTCTCGATGCTGCCCGATGATCTGCAGCCGCTGCCGGGCTGCGATCTTCTCTGGCAATCGACCCAATCGACCCCCATGGGCTACGAAACGAAGAAGATGACGGGCGACTGCCGTCCGGGCCGATTGGCGAGCGGGCTGTGGATCGAGCAGCATGCACAACTCGAAGGCAGCATGCTGACCCTCATAGAGCAGCCCCTCGATGCAAACGGCGCACCGGATTTGCGCGCCGCCGCCGTCACCCGTCACCTCACGCGTACCGGCTCACCTCCCTGACACGACCTGCTGGCAGCACTCGTGCCGGCTGACTGCCAGCGCGGCAGGCATCTTGCAGCGCCACAGTAAGACTGACAGCGCGATAAGCCGATGCACCCCGCATGATTTCGTGAACGGCTTATCTAACCGATTAGTTGATTCATGTTGAACTCGTGGCGCATTGACAGTGGCTATGCGCTGCGAACGGCAAGGACGGCTGTGGGCCGCGTGAGGTTCGCGCCGCGAGAGGTGTGACCATGCAGCACTGTGATTCGCCCCATGGCGTACTGAAGGTTGCCAACCTGCGGGAATATTTCCACGGCGAACTGCAGGGTGCGTTGGCGCACCGGCGCGTCGAAGTCGAGGATCAGACCGAGCAGTACGTCGTGAATTTGCTCACGCTGTTCGCCCGCTCTGAGCAGCTCTTCGAGCACACGCCCGAGGGCGTGCGGCTCAGGCCGCTGGCGCTCATGTTCGCCGCTGCACTCGAAGCCCCCACCAACACCGAGCGCGAGCGCGCCCTGCAGCGCCTCGGAGATGTATCCCTGTTCGTGGCCGGCTTCTTCGCGCACAGCTTCGCGCGCAAGCTCGTGGACATCGACTATCACATCGCGATGGGCGGACAGGCCTACGGCACACTCGCCGCCGGTCTGGCGCACGGTCGTCGACAGGTGTTGGCCCGTGTGTTCGCCGAGCTCGCCGCCAAGTTCCTGCCGGTGGTCGAGGCGCTCGGCGAGATCGCCGATTCCGCGCGCCAGTACACCCAGGCCGACGTACTGCGCCTCTACGAGATCTGGTTGAAGACCGGCAGCACGCGCGCGCAGAGCCTGCTGCGTCAGCTGGGCGTGGAACCGACGCCGGTCGCGTTGGCGAGTAACTGAGCCAATCGCTCGGCGCCGCCCGCCATGGCCACCGCATTACTGAGACAGCTGCAGGGACTGCTCAGCGGCATCTACGATGTTCCGGTGCGCTACGACGTACACGACTTCCTGTTCACCGATCGCGCGTGGCTGCCGGCGCGCATGCGTGCTTCGGGTACGGACGAGCAGGTGCTGGTGCTCGAGGAAGGGGAGGTCGCCTCAGTCGGCCTGTTCCTCGACGCGGCGCTGCTCGAGCGGCTGTCGGCCGCCGATCCGCTGCGCGCCCTCAACGCTGCCAACATTGCCGACTACTGGACCGCGCTCGAGGGCGTGAGCCACTTTCTCTATCTCGCCTGGCATGCGGGGCACGATCGCGCCGTGAGCCTGTTGGAGCTCGAGCTGCAGGCCGAGATCGACAAGTACGTGGCAAGCTGGTGGCTGCTGCGCCAGCAGGACCCGGCGCGCTTTCCGGCGGAACTGCATCCGCTGCTCTTCACGCGCGCGCGCGTGGATACGGCGCTGGCGGCCGGGCGCATGCAGCTCTACCGTGACGCCAATGAATACGCGGCGCGTTTCTGCCGCCGGCTCTCGCGCCAGCTCGCCGGCGCGGCCAGCGCCCGCGGTGAGGCTCTCGTCGAGCTGCGTCGCTTCTACCGCTTGAGCCGCGAGCGCAAGGTGCGCCACATCCAGCGGCACGACTGATCGCGCGCCAATCGCCCGAGGCGAATTCGACCTTAGCCTGCCGGTCTACTTGCCGTCCTCGTCGCTGCCCTTCTTCAGGTTCTCGACTTGACGCTGCACCCGAATCCACTCGGAGAGCTTGCGCAGATCCTTACGCTTGGCGGGTGCTGTCGGCACCTCGCGTGCTGCGCGCGCGCCGGCCGCAGGACCGGTGTCGTAGGGATTGTAGCCACTGATCGGATCGGCCGTGCCGCGCTTGTGCAGTGCCGCGGTGTCTTCCAGGGCCAGATCCGGTAACGGATCCTCCACCAGGCTCAGCGGCGGGTCAGGCGCGATCGGGGATGTTTGGCCCGGCGCCGCGGAAGATGCCGGTGCTGCCGGTGCTGCCGGCGCTGCCGAAGCACTGGGCGGTGCCGAGGGCGCCTTGTGTGCTGCCCCGGTGCTGGCGCTACGAGCCGCGCCCGGTCCGGCCGGCCGCAGCGGCACGCGCGCAGGCGCCGACTGCACCGCAGTCGGTTGTTGAGGCGCCGGCCGAGGCGGGACTGCCTGCCCTGAGGGCGCGGGCTGCCGAGACGGTGCGGCTTGCCGCGCGGGGGGCGCCGCCGCGCCCGCTGCAGGGGGCTGGGGTCGGGCCGATTTGTCGTGATCGTGTGTACTCACGGTGCGATCTCAGCGTGCGAGGTGGACGTTGGCCCGCCCAGCAGCGCGGCGCGTGCTCGCAGCAGCCCCACGACGGTTTTGCCGTCGTTGATGTCGCCCTGTTCGGCTCTGCGGCATGCCTCCGGCAGTGGGAGCCAGTGCACCTCGATCAATTCTCCTTCCTCCAGCGACATTTTTACCGAATCCAGCCCGCGGGCGAGGTACAGGTGCACTATTTCCGTAAAAACACCGGGTGAGCTGACATAACGCCCCAGTGACTGCCAGTACTGTGCGCTGCGCCCTGCCTCCTCGATCAGCTCACGTTCCGCGGTGCGCTGCGGCGGTTCCTGCGGCTCGAGTTTGCCCGCCGGCAGCTCCCAGATCCAGCCGCCCGCGGCGTGCCGGTACTGACGCAACAGGCAGACCTGCTGCTCACTGTCGACGGCCACGACGGCGGCGCCGCCCGGATGGTGGATGATCTCCAGGTCCGAGACATGCCCGTTCGGCAGTTGAACGGTCTCGACGTTGACGCGGATGACACGACCCTGAAAAACCGTGCGCACGGAGAGGATACTCATGAGCGCAGAGCCTAACGGTTTCGGTCCCGGCACGCGCTGGCTGCTGCTGGTTGGCGGCGAGCCGGCCAGCGGCAAGACACACCTCGCGCGCCAGCTCGCCGCCCGCTACGGCACGCTGCTTTGTACCAAGGATCAGCTCAAGGAAGTCCTGTTTGACACTCTCGGCACGGGGCAGGAGGCGGCGTCGGCGCCTGCGACACCCGCCGAAACGGCGCGTTGGTCGCGGCGTCTTTCGGATGCCAGCGCGTGCCGACGATCCGACCCGCCACCCCGCTCCCGGCCGGCCCCAAGGCTGCGACGCAGGCACGCCACGGCGGCGGCGGCGGCGTGTTATCGTCAGATCGTTCCCTTTTTGACATGTTCTATCGATGCCGGCCGCCTCGCACCTGGACAATCTGAACACCGCACAGAAGCGGGCGGTCACCTACGGAGATCCCGTCGACGGCGGCGGCTGGAAGGCTGGGCCGCTGCTGGTCGTCGCCGGTGCGGGCACGGGCAAGACCAGCACCATCGCCCATCGCGTCGCGCAGCTGGTGCTCAATGGGGTCGATCCATCCCGGATGCTGCTGTTGACCTTCACGCGCCGGGCGGCCGTGGAGATGCGACGTCGCGCCCACGAGATCGTCCGCGATGTGCTGCAGGAGCGCGCATCGGGCAAGGGCAACGCCGTGCTGCAGCGGCTGCAGTGGGCCGGCACCTTCCATTCGGTCGGCAATCGTCTGCTGCGACTCTACGCGCGGCAGCTCAAGCTCGACCCCTCCTTCACGGTCGTCGACCGCGCCGACTCGGCCGACTTGCTCGATGACCTGCGCGCCCAGCTCGGCATGGCCGGCAAGGATCAGCGCTTCCCGCGCAAGGACACCTGCCTCGCCATCTATTCCTGGCGCGTCAACACACAGAAGAGCCTGAAGGACACGCTCGAGCAGCAGTTCCCCTGGTGCAAGGGCTGGGAGGAGGAGCTCATCAAGCTGTTTCGCGCCTATGTCGAGCGCAAGCAGCGTTACTCGCTGCTCGACTACGACGATTTGCTGCTGTACTGGCACATGATGATGGGCGAGGCGCGCATCGCGCAGCACGTCGGCACGCATTTCGACCACATCCTGGTCGATGAGTACCAGGACACCAACAAACTACAGGGCGACATCCTGCTGGCGCTGCGACCCAATGGCGCGGGCCTCACGGTTGTCGGCGACGATGCGCAGGCGATCTATTCGTTTCGCGCTGCGGCCGTGGAGAACATCCTGCAGTTTCCCGACCGCTTCAAGCCGCGCGCCGAGATCGTCACCCTCGCGCAGAACTACCGCTCCACGCAGCTGCTGCTGGATGCCTCCAACGCGCTCATGGCCGATGCGCCCAAGCAGTTCCGCAAGAATTTGCTGTCGGTGCGCGGGGAGGGCAGCCGTGCTTTCTATGTGACGCTGGACGATCTGACCGGCCAGGCCGAATACGTGTGCGGCGAGATCTTGAAGCGCCGCGAGTCCGGTGTGCTGCTGCGTCGGCAGGCGGTGCTGTTCCGTCACGGCAGTGCCAGCGACGTGCTCGAAGTCGAGCTCGCGCGGCGCAAGATCCCGTTCGTAAAGTACGGCGGCCTCAAGTTCCTCGAGGCCGCGCACATCAAGGATGTGCTCGCCGTGCTTCGCTGGGCCGACAACCTGCGCAACTCACTGTCCGCCTTCCGTGTGCTGCAGCTGTTGCCTGGGATCGGCCCTGTCAACGCGCGCAAGTGCGTCGATCTGCTCGAGGCGCAGGGCGGCTCGGTCGAGGCGCTCAAGAGCTATCATCCCAGCCAAGCGCTCGGCATCGAGTACGGCAAGCTCGTCGAGCTCATGCAGGCGCTCACCGAGCGCGAGCGTCCCTGGCCCGGCCAGATCCGCCAGGTGCGCGACTGGTACCAGCCACATCTCGAGCGCCTGCACGAGCAGGTGCACACGCGCCGCGCGGATCTGGACCAGCTCGAGCAGCTCTCTGCCAACTACCCCTCGCGGGAGCGCTTCATCACCGAGCTGACGCTCGATCCGCCGAACGCCACCGGCGACCTGGCCGGCTCACCGCTGCACGATGAGGATTACCTCGTGCTCTCCACGGTCCACTCCGCCAAAGGCATGGAGTGGGACACCGTGTACGTGCTGAACGTGGTCGACGGCAGCTTCCCCTCCGAGTTTGCGACCTCGCGCACCGAGCTCATCGAGGAGGAGCGTCGCCTGCTCTACGTGGCTATGACCCGCGCTCGCAATGAGCTGCAGCTGTGCGTGCCCCTGAAGTTCCCACTCTCCCAGCAGCCCAAAACCGCCGATGCACATGTCTACGGGGCTCGCAGCCGCTTTGTCAGCGACAAGATGCTCAAGACTCTGCAGCAGGTCGGCTACCAGTCCGCCTCGCTGACCGACGCCGTGGCGGTCGCTGCCGACGGCGAAGCGGCCCTCGACGTCGGCGCCCGCCTCAAGGAGATGTGGTAGCAGGCGGCTGCGGCGCCTCCGGGGGCGGCCCGCCCCGAGGCGGCCCATTCGGTCGTGCGATCAGCGTACAGGTTGCAGCCACCGGCCCCCTGGGGGTCGGCAGCTGGACGCTGTCGCCGGCCGACTTGCCCTGGCAGGCGCTCAGCGCCTGCGGGCCCGCGCCTGGGCCGAATCGGCCCTGGCCGCCGCCGAACCTGCCGAATCCGCCGAATCCGCCCCGGCCGCCGCCCTGGCCGATGAACTGCAGCGACTCCTGGAAACGGACCGCATTGCCCGAGCGGGCGATCGCATTCGGAGGCGATGAGTGGCCATCAAGAATGTACAGGTGGTCGCCGACGTAGAAGATCGCGACCGTTGAGCGGCTGGCGTCGGTGCCGGTGACGCTCAACTCACGTCCGAAGTCACGACCGACCCGCGCATCGACGGCCACGGTCACCTTGCCGGTCGCGCCCATGGCCTTTTCGGTCTCGGCTATGGTGCGCATCGCGTCGGCATGGGTACCGGAGAAATCCACCACGTCGAGCCGGTAAACGATGCCCGCCTGGCGCGCCAAGTAGCTCGTCATCGGCAGCGACGCGCCGCCGGGCCCCGAGTAGGTAGCGGATTGCACCGAGGGCGGCACGGGAAACTGGATCGCGAAGCCGGGGGTCGGATAGCTGTACTGCTTCCAGTCCTGGGCCAGCGCCGTGTCGGGAAGCAGTGCCATGCCCGATAGCAGCCAGGCAGCCGTCCAGATTGCGGCGGTGTGCTTCATGACCGATGGCCTCCCTGATTGCCGCCGCCGTGGGCGCCTAAGCGTCAGCTCTCAAAACTCCCGCCCCAGGACCTTGCCGTTCGCCAGGGTGACCGAGATGAGCTGTCCACCGTAGGAACCATCGCGCAGCGGATGCAGTTGCACCATGATCCGGTCGCCCGCGTGTACGACATTCTGCGTCCATCCGGCGCGCTGCTGCTGGCCCACACCGCCAAGCTCGAGCGACCACTCATTCTGGTTGCCCTGGGCGTCGGCAACCATGACGCGCAGCCAGCCGTGCGGATTGATGAGGTCGAACTCCTTGACCGTGCCGCTGATGGTCTTGGTCTGATGCCGGTCGAACATGGCGAAGGAGTGATGGGCCAGGGCATCCGTCGTCAGGAACAGCGCCGCCAGGGACAGCGCCCCGGTGCAGGCGAGGCCGGTGATCCGGGAACAGTGCTTCATGGGCGAAGTCCCCCTTGCGCGCAGTGTCTCCAAGCCTGCAACGCGGCACTTCTCAGCCGGTTGACGCGCCGCTGCAGATGCGGCTCACGGCTCAAGATATGCATACCCGTTCAGCTCATTCTCGTAGAAGCGCTTGAGCGCCTGGCTCTCGGCGACCGTCAGGCGTCCCTCGCGCACCGCACGCTCGCAGTCGCGAGCCATTGCCGGGGCGAGTTCGGCGACGTCGTACTCCATGTATTCGAGCACCCGCGTGGCCGTGTCGCCTTTGACGATCTCCTCGATCCACCAGCCGCCCTCCTCATGCAGCTTGATGTGCACCACGTGCGTGTCCCCGAAGAGGTTGTGCAGATCCCCGAGCGTTTCCTGGTAGGCCCCCACCAGGAAGGCGCCGAGGTAGTACTCCTCAGCGGCGCGCGGCTCGTGCAGATCCACGTTGCGGCGGATGTCGCGCGGCCCGATGAAGCGGTCGACCTTGCCGTCCGAGTCGCAGGTGATGTCTGCCAGCACGGCCTTTCTCGTCGGCGGATCGTTCAGGCGGTGGATTGGCATGATGGGAAACAGCTGGTCGATCGCCCAGCTGTCCGGCAGCGACTGGAAGATCGAGAAGTTGCAGAAGTACGTATCCGACAGCACGTCCTCCAGGCCCTCGAGCTCCTCGGGCACGCGCGGCAGGCGGCGGCACAGGTCGCGCACACGCGCACAGCTCGCCCACCACAGCCGCTCGGTCAGGCCGCGCTGCTCGAGCGTCAGCAGCCCGAGGTTGAACATCTGCAGCGTCTGATCGCGGGCGGTCAGCGCATCGTGGTAGCACTCCACCAGGCGCCGTTCGTCGATGTTGCGGTAGGCATCGAGCAGATCGCGCACCGGAGCGGGCAGGGGGCTGCCGAGCGCCGGGTCGTCGCCGTCCACGCGGAAGCGGTCCAGCGCCGAGCGGCCCAGGACATTGAAGATCAGCACGCTGTGATGGGCCGCGATCGCCCGGCCCGATTCGCTGATGATCAGCGGATGCGGGATGCCGCGTGCGGTGCACACCGTGCCGACGCGGTACACCACGTCGCTGGCGTACTCGTTCAGGGTGTAGTTCATCGAGGAGGGGTAATTGGTGCCGCTGCCGTCGTAATCGATGCCAAGGCCTCCGCCCACATCGATGTACTCCAGGCCCGCGCCCATCAGCCGCAGCTCCGCATACACGTGCGCGAGCTCGTTGATCGCCTCCTTGACGCGGCGGATATCCTGCAGCTGGCTGCCGGGGTGGCAGTGCACCAGCTTCAGGCAGTCGAGCATGTCGCGCGACTTGAGCGTGGCGGTCAGCTCGAGAATCTCGCTGATGAACAGCCCGAATTTGGATTTCTCGCCGGCGGAGTCGCGCCAGCGTCCCGAGCCCTCGGTCGCAAGTTTGACGCGCACGCCGAGCTTCGGACGCACCCCGTAGGCATCGGCATGGCGCAGCACCAGCTCGAGCTCGCCGAAATTCTCGATGACCGGAATGATCCTGCGGCCGAGCTTGGAGGCGAGGATCACCGCCTCGATATAGCTCGAATCCTTGAAACCATTGCAGATGATCAGCCGTTCCGGGGAGGCCTCGGTCATCGCCATGACGGCCAGCAGCTCCGGCTTGGAGCCCACCTCCAGGCCAAAGCCGAACTCGCGGCCATAGCGGAACACTTCCTCCACGACCAGACGCTGCTGATTGACCTTGATCGGGTAGACGGCCGTGTAGCCGCTCTGGTAGCCGTTCTCGGTAATGGCCGCGTTAAACGCCTCGTGCAGGCGTTTGAGTCGATGCGCCAGGATATCCGAGAAGCGGATGACCACCGGGGCGGACAGGTCGCGCTCGGCCAGTCCCTGCACCACCTCCAGCAGGTCGATCTCGTGCGCCGCGGTGGTGTCCGGCCGCACCACCACGTGACCGGCGGCGTTGATGGAGAAGTAGCCCAGCCCCCAGGCAGGCACGTTGTAGAGCTCGAGCGCGTCCTCGATGCTCCAGCCGTGGCTCTGGCCATTGGAAAGGGGTGTGGCGCTGCGCGCCGCCTGCGATGCTCCCACGAATTTGCCGCCTCGAGCGCCGTCGCCGTCTGCCGTCGACTGGCCGCACCATAGCAAATCGACTCGACAAGTAAATGTCAGCGCGCACGTTATTCGCTTCCGGTCCGCGTCGCTCCGACGGCACTTCGAAGCCACCGTGCGGGTGACGTATCTGCAGCGCGACGGTCTACAATCGCGCCCCAGGTCGGACAGGGCGTGCGTGACAGGATGGCGATCGATTTCTACCGCAGCGAGGGCGATCCGTGCTGCTGGCGCGTGGCGCTGGCGCTCGAATTCAAGCGCCTGCCTTACGTGAGCCATCCGCTGCACCTGGACCTGCAGGAGCACAAGGCCCCGCAGATGCTGGCGTTGAACTTTCGCGGCCAGCTGCCCGTGCTACGCGACCAGGACTATGTCGTGTTCGAGTCGCTGGCGATTCTGTATTACCTGGACCGCAAGTACCCCGATCCGCCGATCTTCGGTCGCACAGCCGAGGAATCCGGCGTCATCATGCGCGTCATCTGCGAGTACCTGAGCTACGCCGAGCCGCCGCTCAAGCGCATCACGCGCACGCTGCTCGCCGATCGCCACGAGGCCACCCGCGCCGCCGATGCGTTGCGTGAGTCGAACGGTCACACCGTCGGTGAGTCGTTGGCGCAGGCCATGCATCGCATCGCCGGGGAGGCGCGCACCATAGAGCAGCGCCTGGCGCGCTCCGACTGGGTGGTCGGCGAGAGCTTCTCGGCCGCCGATATGGTCATCTATCCGGACGTGCGCCTGCTGCTGCACGCGCTGCAGCGCCCCGAAGCGCACGAACTCGCCGCGCGCTTCCTGCCGACCGAGAGCAACTATCCGGCGATCGGCCGCTGGCTCGAGCGAGTCGCATCACTGCCCGGGCACGAGCGCACCTGGCCTGCCCGCTGGCGCTGAACCGCACCGGCGCAAACCGCACCGGCGCGGGGCCGCGCGCTGGGCCAGTGAGCCGCGCACACCGCAGCGTCATGCGGCCAGTCGATGTACTCACGCTATGCCTCGGCGTGCCCGCTTGCTAACCTTCCGCCTACCATGACCCAATCCCATCCCATTCTCATCGAATTCCCCGGTCGCATCGTACTGGTGGGTTTCGGCAGCATCGGACAGGGCGTGTTGCCCCTGATCCTGCGTCACATTGGCATCACCCCCGAGCGTATCGCGATCATCAGCGCCGACGATCTCGGGCGCGAGGAGGCCGCGCGCTACAACGTGCAGTTTCTCAAGCAGCCGCTCACGCGCGAGAATTTCCGCCGTACGCTCGAGCCGTTTCTGGCGCGCGGGGACCTGCTGCTCAACGTCTCGGTGGACGTCTCGAGTGTGGCGCTGATCCGCCACTGCTGGGAAAAGGGCGCGATGTACCTTGATACGTGTATCGAGCCCTGGCCGGGTGGCTACACCGACCCGACCATTCCCGCGGCCCGCCGCACCAATTATGCGCTGCGCGAGGAAGCTCTCGCCTTGCGTGCCGGCACCCCGCGCGCGCCCACGGCGGTGGTCACGCACGGCGCCAATCCGGGCCTGGTCTCTCACCTGCTCAAGCAGTCGCTGCTCAACATTGCGCAGGATGGCAGCCTCGCGGGGGGCGAGCCCAGGAGCCGCAGCGAATGGGCCGAGCTCGCGCAGCGCCTCGGCATCAAGGTCGTGCACATTGCCGAGCGCGATACGCAGGTCTCCAGCATCCCGAAGGAATCCAACGAATTCGTCAACACCTGGTCGGTGGACGGCTTCGTAGCCGAGGGCTGCCAGCCGGCAGAGCTCGGCTGGGGCAGCCACGAACGCAACTTCCCGCGCGATGGGCGCCGCCACGAATCCGGTGGTGGCGCGGCCATCTGGCTCGGGCAGCCCGGCGTGGCCACGCGCGTGCGCAGCTGGACGCCCCTCTACGGTCCCTATCACGGCTTCCTGATCACGCACTCGGAGGCGATCTCGATCGCCGACTACTACACCGTGCGCAAGGACACGCAGGTCCTCTACCGCCCTACGGCGCACTACGCCTATCACCCCTCCGATGCGGCGGTCCTCTCCGTGCACGAGTTCTGCGGCCGCAACTACCAACTGCAGTCGCGCAAGCGCATCCTGATGGATGACATCAGCAAGGGTATCGACGAGCTCGGCGTGCTGCTGGGTGGCCACAAAAAGAATGCGTACTGGTACGGCTCGCAGCTTTCGATCGAGCAGGCGCGCTCGCTCTGCCCCTATAACAACGCCACCAGCCTGCAGGTCGCCGTGTCGGTGCTCGCCGGCCTCGTCTGGGCCATGGAAAATCCCAACAGCGGTCTGGTCGAGCCCGACGAGATGGACTTCAAGCGCTGCCTGGCGATCTGCCGGCCCTATCTCGGTCCCGTGGTGGGCCAGTATTCTGACTGGACGCCGCTCTCCGAGCGCGAGCGCCTCTTTCCCGAGGACCTGGACAAGAGCGATCCCTGGCAGTTCAAGAACGTGCGCGTCAGCTGACGCGCATCTTCACCCCGTCGACGGGTACTCGATCGCGACGATGCAGTAGCGCTGCGCGCCGGCCGCCAGCTCGAGCTGCACCTCATCATCCAGGCGCCGGCCGAGCAGCGCTCGCCCGAGCGGTGCATCCATGCTGATGTAGTCCGACCCCATGTCGAGCTCGTCCGGCCCGACGATGCGGTAGCGCAGCTGCGTGCCGGCGTCCGTCTCGAGCGTGACACGCGCTCCAAAGTACACGCGCTGCGGGTCGCTCGGCGCTCGGTCCACGACCACCATGTCCGTCAAACGCAGGCGCAGAAAGCGCACGCGGCGGTCGATTTCACGCAGTCGCCGCTTCCCGTAGGTGTACTCGGCATTCTCGGAGCGATCGCCCTGCGCCGCCGCGGCTGCCACGGCGGCGGTTACCTGTGGACGCTCCTGTCGCCACAGCTGCTCGAGCTCGGCGCGCAGCCGTGCAGCCCCAGCGGGAGTGATGTAGCGGGAACCCGGAGGCGCCGGCGCGCGATAGCGGCTCATGGACGCATTGTAAGGGGGCTTCGCCGGCGTTCGGCGCCCGGCGCAGCGCCGCAGCGCGCGCCGCAGGCACTGCGAGTAGGATAGACGGCGGAGGGAGTCGCTATGCGCAATTACAGGATCTGGCTGCTGGCAGCCGTGGCGCTGCTGATGGCAGGCTGCGGATACAACAGCATTCAGCAGCAGGACGAGTCCGTAAAGGCGGCCTGGTCAGAAGTGGTCAACCAGTATCAGCGCCGCGCCGATCTGGTGCCGAATCTGGTCAATACGGTGAAGGGCTATGCCGCGCAGGAACAGCGCGTGCTCATCGGTGTCACCGAAGCGCGCGCCAAGGTCGGATCGATTCAGGTGACCCCTGAGCTCGTCAACGATCCGCAGGCCTTCCAGCGCTTCCAGCAGGCGCAGGGTCAGCTCACGCAGGCATTGAAGAGCCTGATCGCAGTCACCGAGAACTATCCGCAGCTCAAATCCGACCAGAACTTCCGTGACCTGCAGGCGCAGCTCGAGGGCACCGAGAACCGCATCGCCGTAGCACGTCACCGCTACATCGAGGCGGTGCAAAGCTACAACACGCTGGTGCGCACCTTTCCGGTGAACCTCACGGCGATGATATTCAAGGACCCGCCCAAGCAGAACTTCGCCGTACAGGATGAGGCGCAGATCGCGCGGCCGCCGACCGTGGATTTCGGCAGCGCCGCGCCCGCCGCGCCGCCCGCGAATCCCTGAGCGCGCGGCCAATGCGGTGGCGCGAGGTGTGCTGGTGGTGCTCACCCTGGCGGCAGGCGGCGCTCGCGCTGACAGTGCTGCTCGTTCTGGCGCTGGCGGCAGGTGGCGTCGCACGGGCACAGCAGCTGCAAGCGATCCCGCCCCTGAGCGCGCATGTCACCGATCTGACCGGTACGCTGACCGCCGCGCAACAGACGGAGCTCGAGCAGCGCCTCGTAGACTTCGAGAGCCGCAAGGGCGCGCAGCTTGCCGTGCTGATCGTACCCACCACGGCGCCCGAGGCGATCGAGCAGTATTCGATCCGCGTGGTGGAAGCCTGGAAGCTTGGGCGCAAAGGCGTGGATGACGGGGCGCTGCTGCTGATCGCCAAGAACGATCACGCACTGCGCATCGAGAACGGCTACGGCCTGGAAGGGGTGCTGACCGACGCCGCCTCCAATCGCATCATCGAGAACACCATGGTGCCGCTGCTGCGGCAGGGGCAGTACTTCGCTGCCATCAGCGCCGGGGTGGATCAGATCATGGGGCTGATCGATGGCGAGAACCTGCCGCCGCCCGATCGCAGCTGGCAGGGTGCGCGCCCACCGCCTTCATTCCTGAGCGCGATCATGCCGCTGCTCATTGCGACGTTCGTGGTTGCCGGCATACTGCGCGCGATCTTCGGCCGCGCAGTCGGCGCGGGACTGACGGGCGCGGGCATCGGCTTGCTCGGCTTCGTCATCACCCAGGGCATGTTCTTCGCCCTCGGCGCCGGCGTGCTGGCGTTCCTGGGCTCGTTGCTGCTCGGCGGCTCCGGCGGAGGCTGGAGTTCCGGGCCGCGCGGCCGCGGCGGACCCTTCGGTGGCTTCGGCGGCCCGTTCGGCGGTTTCGGCGGCATGGGTGGCTTCGGAGGAATGGGGGGCTCTGGGGGAGGCGGCGGCGGTTTTGGTGGTTTCAGTGGCGGCGGCGGAGGATTTGGTGGTGGCGGAGCCTCGGGCAGCTGGTGAGGCGCGCGGCCCAGCGCTGCAGCGGCTGCTGCGCATGCTGCGTCATCTGTGCTGCACGCGCGCGGGCACCCATCGGCTGTTTTCGCCGCAACTGCTGGAGCAGATCGAGCGGGGCTGCGCCGCGGCCGAGATGCGCCACGCCGGGGAGATTCGCTTTGCAGTCGAAACCGCGCTGCCGCTCGCGCCGCTGTGGCATGCAGTCACGCCACGCGAGCGGGCGCTAGCACTGTTTGCGCAGCTGCACATGTGGGACACCGAGCACAACAACGGCGTGCTCATTTATGTGCTGCGCGCCGATCGTGCCGTGGAGATCATCGCCGACCGCGGCATCAATGCACGCGTGAGCCCGGCGGAGTGGCAATCGGTCTGTCGCGAGGTGCAGACACACTACCGCGCCGGCCGTTTCGCGGAAGGCTCGCAGGCGGCCATCGCCGGAGTGGCCGCATTGCTGGAGCGTCATTTCCCGGCGCTGCGCACTGCACCGGCCAATGAGCTTCCCAATCAACCCATCCTGCTCTGAACGGCCACTGAACGCCCTCCAACGCCTGATTAACTACCGTCAATGCGGCGCGCACTTCTCTAGTGCGCCCGTCCTTCTCTAGAATGGCCCCATGAACACCATACCGCCCAGCCCCCAGCGCCGCGTCCACGCCGCCACGAATGCAGCCTGGAGCGCACGCCTTGGCGCCGCTTTCACTGTGCTGGCGACTGCCTTGCTGATCGCGGGTTGCGCATTGGTCGGTCGACGTGCGCCTGCGCCGGCGCCAGTCGTGCAGGCAGCGCCGCCTCCACCGCCCCAGCCGCAGCTGCCCGACCCGGTGGACACGCATAAGTTCGTGCTGAGCGCCGACCAGGAAGTCGTCGGCACGGTGCAGGTCACCACCGCGCGCAAACAGGACACGCTGCTCGACATCGCGCGGCGCTTCAATGTCGGCTACAACGAGATCGTCAACGCCAATCCGGGCGTGGACATCTGGATTCCCGGGGAGGGCAAGCGAGTGGTGGTGCCGACGCAGTTCATTCTGCCGGCGGCTGCGCACGAGGGCATCGTCATCGACGTCGCCGCACTGCGTCTGTTTTATTTCCCGCACCACAAGCCCGGCGATCCGCAGATTGTCTATACCTATCCGATCGGCATCGGCAAGGCGGGGTGGAAAACGCCCGAGGGCGTCACCCACGTGACGGCGCGCGTGAAGGATCCGATCTGGCGTCCCTCGCTCGCGCTGCGGGAGGACCACTTCAAGGACAACGGCGAGAAGCTGCCCGCGGTGGTCAAGGCCGGTCCCGACAACCCGCTGGGCAAATTTGAATTCAGGCTCGGTTGGCCGACCTATCTGATCCATGGCACGAATCTGCCCTACGGTGTGGGACTGCGCTCGAGCCACGGCTGCGTGCGCCTGTATCCAGAAGATATCGAGAAGCTGTTTCAGATGGTGCCGATCGGCACCCAGGTGCGAGTGGTCAATCAGCCGTATCTGTTCGGCTGGCGCGATAATCAGCTCTACCTGCAGGTCTACCCGCCGCTGCAGGATGACCATCGCAACTGGCAGCACGCGCAGAAGCGCCTGCTCACGACGATGCTCCACGCCAATACTCACCTGCGGCACGAGCTCGCTGACGAGGCGGTGCAAATCGATTGGGACAGCATTGCGGCGATTGGCGCCGCGCCACGCGATATTCCCGTACCGGTCACGGGCGCGGCAGCAGGGGCCGGCATCAACGCCGTGGTGGCGGCGGCCCCGCAGGTGCAGAACCGTATTCCGCTCGGCGCCGATTGGGATGGATCGGACGATGCCAGCGCCGACGCCAAGACACCTGCGCAGGTGCTCTCGGATCTGGAGCCGGGCACGCCCAGCGCGGGATCAACACCCACCGTCAGCGTCGCGCACGGAGGGACTCCGGGTGGCTGATGAGGTTCAAGAACCGCTCAGCGAGTGGTTGGAGTTGATGCTCGCGGAGATCACACGACGCGAAGAAGAAGCAGACGCGGGCGACATCGAGCAGGCCACGCGCGTCGCCCTACAGCCCTCGCAGCGCGCCACATAACCGTCGCGCAACCTCGACGCTGCAGCGCGTCGCTTGTGATACAGTGCGCCCGGGCTTCGAGGGAAGGGCGTGGCCGAGCTGGCTGTTTCCGGCACCGATACCGTAAAACTCATTCAACCGCAGGCGGTGATCGCACGTGCGAAGACCGCCGTCTCCGCCTTCATCGGGCGGGCCCTGAAGGGACCTCTACATCGTCCCATCCTGCTGCGAAGCTTCGAGGATTATCGCCGCATCTTTGGCGGCCTGTGGCAACCCTCCACCCTGTCCTATGCGATCGAACAGTTCTTCGACAATGGCGGAGACGAGTGCATCGTTGTGCGCGTCTGCAACGGCGCTCGGGCGCCCACGTTGCGGCTGCCTGCGGGCCAGGGCGCACTCATTCTGATCGGGCTGGCGCCGGGCACGCGTGAATACCTGCGTGCCTCGGTGGACTACGACGGCATCGCGGCGCACGAGCCGGAGCGTTTCAACCTTATCGTGCAGCGGCTGCGCGCGCCCGGTTCCGAGCTTATCGAGGAGCAGGAGATCTTCCGGCGGGTCTCGATCCTGCCGAACGCCGAGCGCAGCGTGCTCTCGGCGCTCATCGAATCGCAGCTGGTGCGCGTGCACGGGACGCTGCCTGCCGAGCGTCCGGGGGTGTCGGCCAGCGCGCCGGCGGCGGTGGGCTACAGCGCGTCGGAGGCAGACGGCGACGATGGCGATGCGCTGACTGCCTACGACATCGTCGGCGAGGCCGAGCGGTGCACGGGATTGTTCGCGCTGCGCGGTGCCGAGCACTTCAGTTTTCTACATATTCCGCCGCTGACGCGCGAGCAGGACGTGAGTCTGCCGGCGCTGCTGGTGGCGCTGCGCATCTGTCGCGAGCGCCAGGCAATGCTGCTGCTCGATCCGCCGCGCAGCTGGAGCGATGCAGTACTGGCCCAGCAGGGGATGCGCAGCTGGCCGCTCTTCAGCGAGGACGTGCTGATGTTCTATCCCCGCCTGATCGCGCTGGATCGATTGCGCGGTCGCGAGGAGACCTTCGCCCCAGCGGCGGCGGCCGCTGGACTCATGGCGCAGGCCAATGCACGCCGCCCGGTCTGGTCGGCGGCGGCGGATGAGGAACTGCTGCTGCGCCCCGGCGTGCGTCCGGCGGTGCTCGTCAGTGATCTGGACCACGAGCGCCTCACGAACGCTGGTATCAACGTGCTGCAGACGCTGCGCGCGGTACGAGCGCGCCGACTTGGGCTGCGCACGCTGCTCGGCGAGAGGGCCGGGCGTAATGATTTTCGCTATGCCTCGGCGCGGCGCCTGGCACTGTTCATCGTATCCAGTATCGAACGGGGCACGCGCTGGGCACTGTTCGAACATCCCGGGGCGCCCCTCTGGCGTCAGATCACCGAGCAGGTCACGACTTTCTTCCAGGCTCTCGAGGATGAGGGAGCGTTCGTCGGCAGTCGTGCCGAGGAAAACTTTTTCGTGGTCTGCGACCAGCGGCTCAATGGTGAGTCGCCCTCGCAAGGCGCGGCCTTGCAGTTGTTGTGCGGCGTCGCCATCGCCCGGCCGCGCGAATTCCACGCCTTTCTGAT
Organism: Steroidobacteraceae bacterium; assembly: GCA_036266795.1. Classification (GTDB taxonomy): domain Bacteria; phylum Pseudomonadota; class Gammaproteobacteria; order Steroidobacterales; family Steroidobacteraceae; genus FEN-1191. Next base: position 33,927 of record DATAXJ010000038.1, read on the forward strand.
CCAGCATGCCCACGCCGGCAGCAGCGTGCGTCCGGTGAGCGTCAATCGCTTCGCCCTGCCGTTGGCCGGAGTATGATCCGCGGGGATAGGTCTGAACCGCGGTTTCGCGGGGCAAGGATCCGGGACGATGGCCAATCGCTATGTCGTGTTTTCCCATGGGAAGGACGCAGGTCCATGGGGACGCAAGATCACGGCGCTGGCAGACGTAGCGCGCAGCGAAGGCTATGAGGTTGAGTCGGTCGACTACCGCGGTATCGACACGCCGCGCGGTCGCATCGAGCGGTTGATCGAAGTCTGCAAGGGCTTGCCGGGCGACCTGGTGTTGGCCGGCTCGAGCCTCGGCGGCTACATCACCGTTGCCGCGGCGTCCCTGCTGCACGCACGTGGCGTATTCCTCATGGCCCCGGCCCTTTACCGCGAAGGGTTACCAGCGTTGCGCGAGCGCATCCTGGACTGTCCCGCAAGCATCGTGCACGGCTGGCGCGATGAAGTCGTACCGGTGGAGGACAGCCTGCGCTTTGCGCGTGAGTACGGCGCTGCGTTGCACCTGGTTGAGGGCGATCACCAGCTGCACGGCGCGCTGCGCCTGATCCGCTACCTGTTCGAATACTTCCTGATCAACCTGGACCTGCCCCCCGAGCGCGACTCGACCTGACGCATGCAGGGTATGCTCAGCAGGGTGCTCGCACTCTGGGTCCGCGCAACGCTGCGACCGGAGGATGCGGCCGCGCGTCTGTCCTCACGCGCCATACCGACCTGCTACGTCCTCGAGCGCCGCAGTCGCAGCGATCTGGCCGTTCTGCAGCAGCTGTGTGTGCGCGAGCGCCTGCCGCGTCCCGGCCGGCGGCTGCTGGCGCGGCAACTGCGCGGCGTGCGTTCCTGCCTCGCGCTCACGCGTAGCGTGGGGCTGTGGCGCAGTCGCCTGGACCGCCGTCCGCCCGAGCTGCTGCGCGCGCTCATCGAGCAGCTGCGTGCGGATCCGAGCCTCGATGTCACGCTGGTGCCCGCCGCGGTCTATTGGGGACGCGCTCCGCAGAAGGAGCGCTCGCTGATCCGGCTGCTGCTGTCGGAAGACTGGGTTATCGCCAGCCGCGTGCGGCGCTTCTTCACCGTGCTCTTCAATGGCCGTAACACCGTCGTGCAGCTCGGCGAGCCCGTGTCGCTGCGCGGCCTGATGGAAGTCGACGGCGAGGCCGCCCCCACGGGACGGCGCGTGGCGCGGATGCTGCGCCAGCAGTTCGCGCACATGCGTACCGCGCGTCTCGGGCCGGACCTGTCTCACCGCCGCACGATCGTCACGGAGATCCTGCGCACGCGTGCGGTGCGCGTCGCGGTGGCTCAGGCGGTGCGCGAGCAGGGCAAGGCGGCGCGCCGGGCCGCGCTGCTGCAGGCGCGTCGTTATGCCGAGGAAATCGCCGCCAACTACTCCCCGAGCTTCGTCTCGCTGATGTCCCTGATCCTCACGCGCATCCTGAATCGGGTTTACGACGGCATTGTCTTTCAGCATGCCGAGACGCTGCAGCAGCTGGCCGGCGGCAAGGAGATCATCTATGTGCCGTGCCATCGCAGCACGATGGATGACATTCTGCTGCCCTTCGCGATCTATCAGCATGGCTACGCCATCCCGCACGTCGCCGCCGGTCTGAACCTGAATCTGCCGATCGTTGGCCGGCTGCTGCGCAAGGGCGGCACATTCTTCATGCGCCGCAGCTTCCGCGGTAACGCCCTCTATACCGTCGTCTTCATGAAGTACTTGGCTGCGATCATGGCGCGCGGCCATCCCATCGAATACTTCATCGAGGGCGGCAGGAGCCGCACCGGGCGGCTGCTGGCTCCCATGACCGGCATGCTCTCCATGACGGTGCGCAGTTACCTGCGTGAGCCGCGCCGGCCCGCGGTCTTCGTGCCGGTCTACTTTGGCTACGAGCGACTCATCGAGGCGCGCACCTACATCGGCGAGCTCTCGGGCAAAGCCAAGGAGAAGGAGTCGGTGCGCGGCCTGCTCAGAAGCATTCTGCGCTTTCTGCGCCAGCGGCTCGGGCACGTGTACATCAATCTCGGCGAGCCCATCTTCCTCGATGCCCTGCTCGAGCGGCATGCGCCTGACTGGCGCGAGCGGCAGTTCGACGATCAGAACCGCCCGCCGTGGGTCGTCGCCTTGGTCGATGAGCTGGCCCTCTCGATCATGCGCAACATCAACGCGGCGGCCACGGTTACCCCCATCAACCTGCTGGCGGTGATCCTGCTGGCGACCCCGCGCCAGGCGCTGCTCGAGGCGGACCTGCTGCGCCAGATCGACACACTGGTGGCGGTGCTGCGTGCGATTCCCTACAGCGAGCGCGTAACGATCGCGCACGAGGAGGCGCGGCGCACCGTTGATTATGGTGTCGGACTGGGTGTGGTGCTGCGCGAGCGAGCGCCTGCGGGCGACGTGGTGCGCATGTCCGCCGAGCACGCCGTGCTGGCGACCTACTATCGCAACAACGTGCTGCACCTGTTCGCGTTGCCCTCGCTGATCGCCTGCTGTTTCCTCGGCAATACCGACATGCGTACCGAGGACGTGCAGCGTCTCGCCTCGCGCATCTATCCCTACGTTGCCGCCGAGCTGTTCCTCGGCTATGCGGAATTGGAGCTGCCCGCGGTGGTAACGCGCACACTCGAGGCGCTCGCGCAGTTGGGGCTGCTCGAGTGTGCGACCCTCGCCGCCGAGACGTCGGAGGATCCGTGCAGCGCTGCCTTGCGCCTCTGGCGCCGTCCGCCCCCCGACTCGCCGGCCGCGATGCAGCTGTCCTTGCTGGCGCAGACCACCATTCAGACCATTGAGCGCTACTACCTTGCGATCGCGCTGCTGATCCGCGCCGGCAGCGGCACGATCACGCAGAAGGTCCTCGAGGAGCGCTGTCAGCTCATGGCCCAGCGCATGACGATGCTGTACGGTTTCAATTCACCGGAGTTCTTCGACCGTACGCTGTTCGGCAGCTTCATCGATCTGCTGCGTGCGCGCGAAGTGCTGCGGCTGGACGAGGCCGGCTGCCTGCAGTTCGATGAGGTGCTGATCCGCGTGGCGGCGGACGCGCAGCTGGTGCTCTCCGAGCAGCTTCGCCACAGCATCCTGCAGGTCACGCACAGTCAGGCCCCGGCGGCGGAGGGCGCGGACACGCCGGCCGTTCAAGCCTGAGGCCGGCCGACTCACGAGTTTCTGTCCGAGGCTTGCCGTATTCGTCTCTATTGGCGAATAAAGGCGATTATTTACGTTTATCCGCCGATTCAGGCGATTAACGGCCATAGAAAACACATGTTATTATTCGTCGTACAAGGCGAGTTTACGGCTTGAACGGCGCTGGATCGTCTATACAGGCGAGTTATGAAAATCACCGCTGAGCTCACGGACGGGGCGATTCTGCAGGAGATCGGCGCCCGGCTGGCGCGTCGTCGCATCGATGCGGGATTGACGCAGGCACAGCTCGCCGAGGAAGCCGGCGTCTCCAAGCGCACAGTGGAGCGGCTGGAGGCAGGCCATGGCACCGACTCCGTCATGCTGCTGCGCGTGCTGCGTGTGCTGAAGCTCCTCGATGCATTGGATCAGCTGCTACCCGACCGGCCGCAAAGCCCGCTGGCGCTGCTCGGACGCCGGGGACGCCCACGCAAGCGCGTGGCAGCTGCACGCCGGCCCTCTACCGATGTGGCGATGCCCGTGCCGGCGGCGCCCTGGAAGTGGCGGGAATAAAGCTTGGCCAGCGTTGCGCAAGTGCGGCTCTGGGGCCGAACGATCGGTGCGGTGTCCCTCGAGGAGGGAGCTCGCATAGCCGCGTTTCAATATGTGCCCGCCTTTGTCGGCAGCGGCATCGAACTCTCCCCGCTCACCATGCCCTTGTCGCGACAGGTATACGAGTACCCCTCACTGCCGCAGCAATCCTTTCACGGCCTGCCGGGGCTGCTCGCCGATTCGCTGCCGGACAAATTTGGCAACGCACTGATCGACGCCTGGCTCGCCACGCAGGGCAGGCAGCCCGAGAGCTTCAACGTCATAGAGCGGCTCTGCTACATCGGCGTGCGCGGCATGGGGGCGCTCGAGTTCGCGCCCGCGACGGGGCCAGCGCTGCGGCGATCGGCCAGGGTGCGGTTGGATGAGCTGGTCAGGCTGGCCTCGGCGGTGCTCACGCATCGCGCATCGCTGCGGGCGTCATTGGCCCGCAACCGGCGGGGAGATGGATTGCGGGAGATCCTGCGGGTGGGCACTTCTGCCGGCGGTGCCCGCGCGAAGGCCATCGTCGCCTGGAATCGACACACGAACGAGGTGCGCTCAGGGCAGGTCAAGGCGCCGTCCGGCTTCGAGTATTGGTTGCTCAAGTTCGACGGCGTCAGTGCCAACAAGGACAAAGAGCTCGAGGACCCCAAAGGATACACAGCCATCGAGTATGCCTACGCGCTCATGGCGAGCGATGCCGGCATTGAAATGTCCGAATGTCGTCTGCTGGAAGAGAACGGCCGCCGTCATTTCATGACCCGACGCTTCGATCGGCTCAGTGACGGCGGCAAACTGCACATGCAGTCCCTGGCCGCGCTCGCACACTTCGATTTCAACTCGGCCGGCGCTTATTCCTACGAGCAGGCCTTCGATGTGATCAAGCGCCTGGGGCTTCCCATGCACGCCCGCGAACAGCAGTTTCGTCGCATGGTCTTCAATGTCATCGCCCGCAACCAGGACGATCATGTGAAAAATATCGCGTTTCTGATGGACAAATCGGGCGCGTGGTCGCTCTCGCCTGCATTTGATGTGACCTACGCCTATAGCCCCGCTGGCCTGTGGACCCGCCGCCACCAGATGACGATCAATGGCCATGCTGACGATTTCCGTCGCGAGGATTTCGAAGCGGTCGCGCAGGTCGCGGGACTGAAGCGTGGCAGGTCGGGCGCCATCCTCACGGCCGTGATGGAGGTGGCCAGGGCATGGCCGCGCTATGCCGAGGCAGCAGGCGTGATCAGATCGCAGCGAGAGAGAATCATGCGAACATTAAGGCTGAAGTTCAATCGCAGCGGCATCCTGACCTCACAGGCTTGAGGCATCGGCATCGGCATCGCGCACCCCGTCCGCGAGCGCTGCGCGCCAGGTCGCGAGCTTGCGCGCGAAGCTCCAGCTGGCGTGTGCCGGACTGGTGGAGGGTAGGCGCACTGCAGTGATGCCCAGTGCATCGAGTTGCGCGCCAAAATAGCGTCTCAGCCCATGATAGGCCGTCGCGCCATTGCAGCAGATGCGCCGGATCTGCGGTGCGCCGCGCAGTAGCGCGGGAATGTCGTTGGCGATGGCGGAAGTGTGCTCGATCGCCGAATCCAGGCTGCCGGGCCGCACGCAGGAATACAGTACGTCCCAGAGCGCGATCTGGTGAGCTCGCAGTCGGTCGAGGCGCTGCCGGTAGGGGAGGCCCGGACCAGCCCCGCAAATCTCACCGAGAATGCGCCAGAACTGGTTCTGCGGATGCGCGTAGTACTCGCCGGCTGCCAGCGAGGCCGCACCAGGCATGCTGCCCAGAATGAGAATGCGCGCATCGGCCACGACCACCGCTGGAAAGCTCTGCGCGCGCGCGTCGCCGGTGCGCGGCGAGCGGCGCGGCCGCGGCGTCAAGGGCTTGCCGGGCCGCTGGGCACGGCGGCGGCACCCGCTGCCTCGGGCTTCTTGGCCAGCGAGAGCACCGGGGAGCCGGCCGAGGCGAAGCCCAGCCCGCCGGCCGCAAGCTTGTCCACCACTGCGAACAGCAACTGCTCGCGCAGCGCGCCCGCCAATGTGCGCGTCGGCGCCATATCGAATACGCTGAGCTCGAACTCGAAGCCCGCTGCCCCCAGTCCGCGCAGCCAGCAGCGATCGAAGCGTGCGACCGGCAGTGTACGCACTGCCTGCTCGACCAGCGCAGGGAAGGCGCGCAGCGCATCGTGCGGGATATCGAAAGCCAGCGTCAGCACGAGCGCGATGCGCTGTTCGCGCGCGCGGCCGAAATTGCGGATCTGCTGCGTCAGCAGCTGTGAGTTGCCGATGATGATCTGATCACCGTCGATGCTGCGCAGACGCGTGCTCTTGATGCCGATCTGCTCCACGGTGCCGATGAGCTCGCCGAGGTGCAGCTCGTCGCCGAGCTCAAAGGGCTTGTCCCAGGCGATGGCGAGAGAGGCCAGGATGTCGCCGAGCACGTTCTGGATCGCCAACGCGAAGGCGACGCCACCGATGCCGAGGCTCGTGACCAGCGCCGTGATATTGACGCCCAGATTGGCCAGTAGCATCAGCAGCGACAGGGCCCAGACCAGCACCAGACTCACGAAGCGCAGAATGGCGTAGGTCGGCAGCTGCGCCGTGGCGCCCGTGCGCCGGCGGTGCCGATCGATCGCAAACACCGCTGCCTGCATACCCCACAGTGCCACCTGAATCCAGGTCGCGATCTCGATCAGGACGTCGATGATGTGATCGGCACGCGCTGGCAGGCGCAGTGATTTGAGCGATGCATAGGCCGAGACCGCGACGATGAACAGCCGCGTGGTGTGCGCCACCAGGGCGATCGTCAGCTCCAGCGCGGTCGGAGACTCGTGCAGCTTGAGCGAGCGCAGCCGACGCGACAGCGCCAGGCGCAGCAGCGGCAGCACCATGAGCAGCACCAGGAAGATGGCCAGCGCCTCGGCGTAGTGGCCGAGGCTGTTGCCGTAGTACATCCGGCTGGCGAGTTGCTGCAGCACTTGCATGCGGGGCGGCTAGTCCTCGAAGGTGCCGCGTGTGCGTTTGAGGCTTTGGCGGTGGCGCTTGTCGGTGAGCCGCCGTTCGCGCGAGCCCGCGGTGGGACGAGTTGCCACGCGTGGGGTCGGCGCGACGCGCGCTCGCTCGATGAGCTCGTGCAGCCGCGCCAGAGCCTCGCGCCGATTCGCCGCCTGCGTGCGGTGATTGCGCGCGGCAATCAGCACGGCGCCATCGGCGGTCAGGCGTGCGCCCGCGAGTGTGCGCAACCGCGCCTTGGCAGCCTCGGAGAGTGTGCGCGTGCCGGCGAGATCGAAGCGCAACTGTACGGCACTGGCGACTTTGTTGACGTTTTGTCCGCCGGGGCCGGCGGCACGCACAAATCGGAATTGCAGATCCCGCGGGTCGAGCTCGAGCGGCTTCATGACCTCAGGCGTTCAGATCCGGGATCAGTTCGCTCTCGAGCTTCAAGATCTGGTCCTTGAGTATAAGTTTGCGCTTTTTAAGCCGCTTGAGCTGCAGCTCATCGATGTGCATGTCCATCGAGAGTCGCGAGATGACCTCATCGAGATCGCGGTGCTCGATGCGCAAGTCGCGCAGCTGCTGCATGCTCCGGAACAGGTTGCGGTCGACGTTGTCTTCCGAATCACTCATTCGCAGCGCCCCGGCGCGATCTCCCTCAGCGGCGCGGACCGTGCGCCTGTGCCAGCCTCGCGGTGATGGGTGTCACGGCCTCTGGTAGCTTAACCAAGCGTCCCAGCGGGCGCCACGGTATACCCGGCCTGTGAAAATCCGACCCCATGGAGCCCGCCAGGTCGAAGCGGCGCGCCAGGCGGGCGGCCTCGGCGCTCTTCGCCGGGCTCATGCCGGCGACGCTGATCTCGATGCCGCAACCGCCCAGGTGCTTGAACTCGGAGCTGAGTTTGCCGAGCCGCGCGCCCGACAGCCCATAGCGATGCGGATGGGCCAGAACTGGCAATCCCCCGGCAGCCAGCACGTGCTGGAGGATGGCAGCGAGGGAAGGCCAGGCAGCGGGCACGAAGGCTGGCCGGCCGGGCGCCAGGTAGCGCTCGAACGCTTCCTGGGCGTTGGAGGTGAAACCGTGGGTTTTGATCCCCTCGGCCAGCTGCCCGCGCGTCGGAGCCGCGGCCCGCAGCGCACTGTCGGCGAGCGCTCGCCCGGGCAGCCCGAGCGCACTCAGGCGCTCGCCGATCGCTTCGATGCGCTCCTGCCGGCGCCGGCGCTGCTGGCCGCAGAGCGAGCGCAGTGGCGCATCGGCGGCATCGATTCCCAGTCCGAGCACATGGATCTCCAGCTCCTCCCAGAAGCAGGACAGTTCCACGCCGGACACGAACTGAATGTCGTGCTGCTCGCAGGCGAGCTGCGCCTCGGGCAGCCCCTCGAGCGTATCGTGATCAGTCAGCGCCAGCATCGACACGCTCCGCGTGGCCGCGAGCTTCACCAGCTCGGCAGGCCGCAGCGTGCCGTCCGAGCAGCAGCTGTGCGTGTGCAGATCGACGCGTCCGAGCTGCAGCGTCGTCGCCTCGCTCATGAGCGGTCGGCGCGGCCGCCTGATTCGCCAAGGCGCGTCACCCAGTCCTGACTGGCATCGGCGTAGGCGATGAACGAGGGGTTGATCAGCGTGTCGCGTTCGTTGTAGCGCAGCGCGCGCCCGGTGAAATCCACCACGGCTCCGCCGGCCTCGAGCACCACCGCGTGGCCGGCCGCCGTGTCCCATTCGCAGGTGCTGCCGCGACGCACGTACAGGTCGGCGGCCCCCTCCGCGAGCAGTCCGAACTTCAGCGCGCTGCCGACGCTGAGGCGCTGCGTCGTGCCAAGCCGCTCGAGCATGCGATCGAGCACGGCATCCCCATGCGAGCGACTGGCGAGCACGCGCAGCGTCTCGGGTGCCGTGGCGCTGACGTGCAGCGCGGTGCGATGCCCCTCGGCGTCGCGGCGAAAGGCGCCGCTGCCGCGCGCCGCCGCGTAAGCGACTCCTGTGACCGGTGCATACACCACGCCGAGCACCGCATTGCCCTGGTGGACCAGGGCAATGTTGACCGTGAACTCGCCGTTGCGCTTGACGAATTCGCGCGTGCCATCCAGCGGATCGACCAGCCAGAGGGTGTGCCAGCTGCGACGCTGCTCGAACACCGCCGGCGCCGACTCCTCGCCGAGCATGCCGATCTCAGGGGTGAGAGTCGCCAGCCCCGCGCCGATGGTGCGCTGCGCGGCCAGGTCAGCCTCGGTGAGCGGCGAACGGTCGCGCTTGAGTGTGACGTCGAAGTCAGCCTCGTAGACGCGCAGGATGTCGCGGCCGGCGGCGATGGCGATGTCGATCACCGCGGGCAGCCAGGCGCGCAGCGTCTCATTGTCAGGGGAATCGGGGGGCGTCGAGCTGGGAGTTTTCATAGGTTGCGGGAAACCTGCCATGAAGCTCGTTACGTGCTCGATGAACCGGTCAAGAGCGTGAACTCCGAGGCGGAAAGATAGCGGCGGAAATCCGGGTCGAAGGCGACGAGGCGCACCCCCAAGGTCTGCGCTGCGGCGGCGATCCAGGCATCAGAAATCGCGTTGCCGCGTGGAGCACGCTCGCGCATGAAGCGCCGCAGCGTGGGCCATTCCCTGCCGAGTTCCCCATATTCTACGCCCGGAGCGGCGAGCATCTTCTCGAGAAATTCGAGCACCATCGCCGGCGGGGTCGGAGGATCGAAGACCTTCGGATGTGTTGCGACACGCAGCATGTCCGCAGCCACCATAGGTAGGATGGTCAGGCCTTCGCCCGAGGCGGCTGCCGCCAGCCGGGCGAGCAGCCAGGAGCGGGCGATGTCGTGGTGAGGATGGTCTTCGCGCAGCGCGGCGAGCAGCACGTTGACGTCAGGGGTCATCGTCCGCAGTATCGTAGATTGAGCGATTCGAGTCCGGATTGATGCCTGCGGCGAATCCCCGGCCGCCCCTGAATACCGGCAGATCAACCGCTCGACTTTGAGTAGAGGATCGCCTGCGCAGGCGCAGGCGCAGCCCCTCTTCTATGAGGGCGGTTAGGCTTTTGCGTTCCCGCGCAGCATGCGCTTTGGCGCGCATCACCAGCTCGTCGTCGAGGTCGAGAGTCGTCTTCACTAAGCCATGATACAGAAATCTGTATATCAATGTCAGGGAGCCGTACGCAGCCGACGTGGGGTATCTCCCAAGTGAGTGATACTTCCGCCCAAGGCGCTGCCGGCGCTGCCGAAGTCACTGTGCCGTGGTGCCAGATCGATACGGTGCTGCTGGATCTGGATGGCACGCTGCTCGACCTGGCCTTTGACAACCGCTTCTGGCGCGAATGCGTGCCCGATGCCTGGGCGCGTGCGCGCTGCATCGAGGTCGAGCAGGCGCGCGCCCTGCTCGCGCCGCGCTTTCGCGCGCGCGAGGGCACGCTCGACTGGTACTGCATCGACTACTGGAGTCGCGAGCTCGGGCTCGATATTGCGGCGCTCAAGCACGCCGAGGCCCATGGCATCTGCTGGCTGCCCGGCGCACGCGAGTTTCTCGTTCGGGTGCGTGCCGCCGGCAAGCGGCTGGTGCTGTTGACCAATGCGCATCCGACCACATTGGCCATCAAGGACGCTCGCACCCAGGTGGTCAGCTGCTTCGATGCGACCTTCAGCTCACACCTGTTTGGGGCGCCGAAGGAGGATGCGCGCTTCTGGCAGGAAGTGGCGCGTGTCGAGGCCTTCGATCGGGCCAGGAGCCTGTTCGTCGACGACAGCCTGGCGGTGCTACGCGCTGCGCGCCGCGCCGGGATCGCGCAAATCTATGCGGTGCGTCGCCCCGACAGCTCCATGAACGTGCGCCTGCAGGAGGAGTTTCCGGCCGTGGACTCGGTGGCCGAACTGCTCGCTTGAGCGTGCTCTGCGACGCTGCTACTTCGCGAAAGGGTTGTTACATCGCCAGCGACTGGGAAGCGCTCGTTCCGTTCCTCCGGCACCGCGCGGTCCAGCCCAGTAGCGCCAACCCGCTCAGCAGCAGTGGCAGTCCGGCCGGCAGATACGGGTGCAACCTCCCAATAGCCCCCATCCTCGGTCGCGGGAACGGAGCCGTCGGCGTTGAACGTGACGTCGCCGTTCGGAATTCCATTTTGGTAGGCCGCTCCGGCGGTACCGGAGTTGTTCGCAATCATGAAGGGCGTCCCGTCGGCCGTGTGGCCCGACGCACTGAACTGGGTGACCAGGTAGTAGCCGGCTGTCGGGGGGCTGGGAGATTGCGCACCCGCCGCCGGAGTATCGAGGCCGCTGGTGTTCCAAACCGTGGCGGTCTGCTGGGGCGGCTTACCAATGACGGTGGTCGACAAATCCGCCAGATCGGCCGTCTGGCCGTCTGCGGCGGTGTACGAGAAAGCCGTGATCGTTGCCGTGATCGCGCTGCCGCTGCTGTAATAGGGGCCGAAGTTCGGCGGGTTGCTGGTGCCAGTCAGCGCCCACGAAGAAAAATCGAGGGTGATGCTGCCGCTTCCCGTGCTGGTTACCGGCGGATTTTCGCTGAACGGCACCCAGTCGAAGGTCACCTCATTGGCATGGGCAGCCAGCGGTAGCATCGCTGCGGCGACCGCGTCAATGTCAGTGGCGGTGACCGCCGCGCGCGCCATCCCCGCGCCCACGGCCGCCGCCCGAGCGCGGACCGCCCGGCCGTCGGCCACCCCCACGCGGACCACCGCCGCGGCCTCCGCGTGGAGGACCTGAGTGCGCGCCGCTGCTGGGTAGGCGCGGCGGAAGCTCGATCGACGGCAGCAGTTCGGGCGCCACGGCCGCCACCGGAATTTTGCGGCCGAGATAACTCTCGATGTCCGGCAGCGCGATCGCATACTCCTCGCAGCCGAAGCTGATGGCATCCCCCTCCGCCCCGGCACGCGCGGTGCGCCCGATGCGGTGCACGTAATCGGGCGCATCCTGCGGCAGGTCGAAGTTGAACACGTGGCTGACGTCCGGGATGTGCAGGCCGCGCGAGGCGACGTCGGTGGCGATCAGCACCGCGAGCTTCCCATCATGGAACTCGCGCAGGAAGCGCAGCCGCTTGGGTTGGGGCACGTCTCCCGAGAGTGCCTGCGCGCTAAAGCCGTTGGCGTGCAGCACCTGCTCGAGCCGCTCGGCCATGCGCCGCGTGTTCACGAACACCAGCGTGCGATGCGCCTCGGTATCACGTAATAGCCCAACCAGCAGCGGAATCTTCTCTTCCATCGCTGGGAAATAGATGACCTGGCGGATGCGGTCGATCGTGACCTTGTCGGGCTCGATGCGCACCAGCTCCGGATTGTTCATGTGCTCGTAGGCGAGCTCGAGCACACGGTGCGAGAGGGTCGCCGAGAACAGCATCGACTGGCGATGCTCGGGCCGCGGCAGCCGGCGCAGGATGTAGCGGATGTCGGCGATGAAGCCCAGATCGAACATGCGATCGGCCTCATCGAGCACCAGGACCTGCGCATGTCGCAGATCGAAGACATGCTGCTTGAAGTAATCGATCAGCCTACCGGGAGTGCCCACGAGCAGATCCACACCCTCGGACAGCGTGCGGCGCTGCTTGTCGTAGTCGGTGCCGCCGAACACCACGGCGAGCTTCACGCCGGTGTGCTTGCCGAGCGCCTCGGCATCCTTATGGATCTGCACCGCGAGCTCGCGCGTGGGCGCGACGATCAGGGCGCGCACCGAGGTCGGGGAGCGACCGGGCGGGGCGGGGCGTGTGAGCAGCGACTGATAGAGCGCCACCAGAAAAGCGGCGGTCTTGCCGGTGCCCGTCTGAGCCTGGCCGGCGACGTCGCGGCCCTGCAGGGCGAGCGGCAGCGTCTGCGCCTGGATGGGCGTGCAATAGGTGAAGCCGGCGTCGACGATGCCCTGCATGAGGCTGTCGGCCAGGGGTAGGGTACTGAAGGTCAGGGAACTGAGATGTTGATCACTCATTAATATCCGGTAGCGGCATTGCAGCCGCGGTTGTCAGGCTTGCAAAGCAGCCTGAAAAGGGCTAAAAATAAAGCCAGACCGGCGGCTGTTCTGTCCGCACCTGCCAAGCCACCTGACGCAAGCAATCCAAGGCTAAACCAGCACTAGTGTAACCGTTGGCGGCGTCGCGGGCACGGTAACAGCCCCGCCGCGAGATCCCGATGCTGTGAGGATCCCGATGCGGATCGTCCGCAATTCCATATCCCGTCCGTTAATTCCATACCCGGCTCGACTTATATTTTCTTGTCCCCATATTCACCTACAAATACCGACCAACCGCACAGACCCGCCTCGAGCGTCTGTCCCCGAACATCCCGACTCGCCCTCCATGGAGGCCCAAGCGCGTGAGTAACGAGCACATAGTGCATACCTCGGATGCCAGCTTTGCCAACGATGTCCTGAAGGCTGAAAAGCCCGTATTACTGGATTTCTGGGCGGAGTGGTGCACGCCATGCAAGATGATTGCACCCATCCTCGAAGAGATCGCCGACGAGTACCAGGACCGCCTGCGTATCGCGAAGCTCAACATCGATGAGAACCCGCAGACTCCCCCGAAGTTCGGTATCCGCGGCATCCCGACGTTGATCCTGTTCAAGAACGGCACCGTCGAGGCCCAGAAGGTCGGTGCGCTGTCCAAGTCGCAGCTGGCGGCCTTCCTGGAGCAGCACTTGCCGGCGCCCCTGACTGCCAGTGCGCAGGCGCGAGGCAATCGCCAGTGAGAGGCTATCTGGGTAATCAGGGTCGCAACCGACCCAACAACAAGGGCCAGCATCGTCAGGGCCCGCGCGACGGCAATCGCGGCAATGGTCGTCCCGACGAACACATGATGCAGGACTTCGAGCCGTTGGGTGACGACGACGCCGAGATCATCTCTCCGGCGGAGCTCGCCGCCTCGCGCAGCTCCATGAATCTCACCGAGCTGAAGGCCAAGCCGATCCACGAACTGGTCAAGATGGCCGAGTCGATGGGCATCGAGGGCATGGCCCGCTCGCGCAAGCAGGACATCATCTTCTCGATCCTCAAGGCGCATGCCAGGAACGGCGAGGACATCTACGGCGACGGCGTGCTCGAGATCCTGCAGGATGGCTTCGGTTTTCTGCGCTCGGCGGACGGTTCCTACCTGGCCGGCCCCGACGACATCTATGTGAGTCCGAGCCAGATCCGGCGCTTCAATCTGCGCACCGGCGATACGGTTTCCGGACTCATCCGCCCACCGAAGGATGGCGAGCGCTACTTCGCGCTGCTCAAGGTCGGTGAGATCAATTTCGACTCTCCGGACAGCTCGCGCAACAAGGTGCTGTTCGAGAATCTGACGCCCTTTCACCCGACCAAGCGCCTGAAGCTCGAGCGCGGCAACGGCAGCACCGAGGATCTCACCGCGCGCACCATCGATCTGGTCGCGCCGATCGGCAAGGGCCAGCGCGGCCTGATCGTCTCCCCGCCGAAGGCTGGCAAGACGATGCTGCTGCAGAACATCGCCACCGCCATCACTTCCAATCATCCCGAGGTCTACCTCATCGTGCTGCTCATCGATGAGCGGCCCGAGGAAGTCACCGAGATGCAGCGCACCGTCAAGGGCGAGGTCGTCTCGAGCACCTTCGATGAGCCGGCCGCACGCCACGTGCAGGTCGCCGAGATGGTCATCGAGAAGGCGAAACGCCTGGTCGAGCACAAGAAGGACGTGGTGATCCTGCTCGATTCCATCACGCGTCTGGCCCGCGCCTACAACACCGTGGTGCCCTCCTCGGGCAAGGTGCTCACCGGTGGTGTGGATGCCAACGCGCTGCAGCGCCCGAAGCGCTTCTTCGGCGCCGCGCGCAACATCGAAGAAGGCGGCAGTCTCACCATCCTTGCCACCGCGCTGATCGACACCGGCTCGAAGATGGACGACGTCATCTACGAGGAGTTCAAGGGCACCGGCAACTCCGAGATCCACCTGGACCGGCGTATCTCCGAGAAGCGCGTGTTTCCCGCGGTCAACATCAATCGCTCCGGCACGCGCAAGGAAGAGCTCATCACCGATCCGGGCGAGCTCGCCAAGATGTGGATCCTGCGCAAGCTCCTGCATCCGATGGACGAGCTCGCGGCGATCGAGTTCCTGCTCGACAAGATGAAGGATACCAAGCAGAACTCGGAGTTCTTCGAGTCGATGAAGCGCTGAGGGACGGGATCGTGACGAAAGCGTTGCTCGTCGCGTTTTGCGCCGCCATGTCGCTGCCCGTCTGGGCGCAATCATTGGATCGTCCGATGGTGAAGTCCGGCGACACCTGGACGTATCGCACGACGACTGAGAAGGGCCCGACGGGCTGGTCTCAGATACAGCAGGCAATCACGGTCACCCACGCGTCTGACTCGACGATCTACTTCACGGTTCAACAGAGCGGCTCACCGCAGGCTCCCAGGGAGCTGCTGATGGGCAGCGACTGGAGTCGTACCCGCGACGTGAACGGCAAACAGACGGTGGTCAACCGGCCATTTTCATTTCCGCTGTCGCAAGGCAAATCCTGGAAACTGGACTACACCGAACAGAATCCCAATCCCGTGCATCAGGCGGAGAGCTGGGACAACAAGTACACCGTGGTCGGCTGGGAGGACGTCGAGGTACCCGCCGGCAAGTTTCATGCGCTCAAAATTGAAGAGGACGGTACCTGGACGGCGACGATGGCGCCCAATCGGACGGTGATCCAGGGAGCGCAGGTGCGTCAGGACGGCGCGAGCCTGGTCACCAACGTACGCAACGTGACTGCGACAGAGCACTCGGGACGAACCTACAAAGCCTTTTGGTACGTCCCTGCCGTGAAACGATGGGTGAAATCCGTCGAGGAGTATTACTCCAGTGGTGGCGTCCGATCAGAGCGGGACACCACCGAGCTGGCCTCGTTTCACGTCGCACCCTGATCTCCCAAAACGTGCGCGCCGGCGCATCTGGATGCTGCCTCGCCTCGGATTGGCGCTTGGCGGGCCGCCGACCTGCGACGCATTCCTCATTCCTGAACTGTCGTTACCTGCCTGCTCTGGCGATGCCGCCGCGGATTGGACATCATCCGGGCTTCCTCGGCGGAAAGCCGGGCGGTGGCAGGGAGCGCAGGATCACTCATGCGACGCTGGTGGATCGGTGCGGCGTGTCTCGCCGTGAGCGCGGCGCTGCACGCCCAAGGATCGGTCCAGCAATCCTCCCCGGCCGCACCGACGGGTTCTTCTTCACAGACTGGCGCGCCGAATGCGCCGCTGCCCCTGTCTGCGACGCCACCTGCGCCCGCGGCGGCGCCGACGCCCCAGAGCGCTGCGTCCGCGAATGTCTCCTCCAATGAACTTTCGGCTCCGGCCGCGCCGGTCACGCAGGCCCCTGCGCCAAAGCGCATCCCGGTCGGGAATCAGTCTCGCCAGCGACGGCACCGCGCGCCGCGGCCCGAGCCGAGCACGCCGAGTCCCATTACCGACCACTTCGCGCTGCGCGGCATCTACTTCATGGGGCACGTTGCGACACGTGGGCAGTTCGACCCAGCCAACGGCATGCTCGGCACCTCGTTTTCCGCGGAACAAACCCTCGGTCTTTCCGATCGCACCGACCAGGCGCGCGTCGAGCTGATTTTCCGGCTCGAACAGCGCAACCGCCTGCGTCTGAACTTCATCGACCTGCGCCGCTCGGGCGAGGCCGAGCTGACCGAGCCGTTGCAGTACGGCGATCAGCTCTTCAAGGCAAGCTCGCTGCTGCAATCGGAGGTGGACTGGCGGCAGACGGACTTCACCTATACCTATTCATTCATACGCACCGACCGCGTCGAGCTCGGCGTCGGCGCGGCGCTGCACTTGATCCAGGCCGAGGCCACCGCGCAGGTTCCCAATACGCCACAACGCGTCGTCTACAGCACGGCCGGCCCGTTCGTGACGTTTGCGGCAGACGGCACCGTGCGCATCGATCGACATTGGTCGCTGAATGCGCGCGGCCAGTATTTCAAAGTGACCATCAACAACGACAATGGCATGCTCGGCATCTACCATGCCGATCTGCAGTATCGCTGGCGCGCCAACTTTGCCGTGGGCACCGGCTATGAATACGAGCGCGTTTACGTGGATCTGCTGCACACGGACCCATCGGGCTTCGTGCAGTTCAGGATCAGCGGACCCGAGCTGTTCGCGCGTCTGAGCTTTTGAGCAGCTGCTCGGCGAGAAAGCGCACCATCAGCGCGACGGTGGCCGGGTCGTGCAGCGGGGCGCTGTGGTTCAGCCCCGTTGCGATATGCAGCTGGCCTGCGGACAAGGCGGCCACGATCTCTTGGGCATGCTCCAGCGGCACCAGATCATCGTCGGTGCCGTGTACCAGCAGCACTGGGATGCGGATCGACTGAGCCAGCTCGCGCGTGGAGAACTCCTCGGGATGACGGCCGTAGCGCGCACGAAATAGCCGTCGCAGCCGTGTGACGACCGGCTGGCGCAGATCCACGGCCAGGATGAAGGACTCGAGCAGGTAACCCATGTCCCGCGGCAGCCCGACGAGTACGGCAGCGCGCACGCTCGCGGCCGCCCCATCCTCTGCAAGCCAACTCACTGCGGCCATGGCCCCGAAAGAATGGGCTACGATCCCGGCGATCGGACCGTCCGCGCGGCTTACGGCGGCGAGCGCCTCGCGATAGCGCAGCAGATCCGCCTGCCTGCCCGAGGAGCGGCCGTGGGCTGGCGCATCGCAAGCCAGCACGCGCAGACCCTGCGCCTGCAACGACAGGATGATCTCCTGCAGGCGGGCAGCGTGGGAAATCCAACCATGCACGACCAGCACCGTGGGCCCCGCGGCGGGCCATTCATACAGCTGGATCGTGCCGTAGGCCGTCGTCACACGTCGCGCACGCGCCGTCTGCAGAAACTGCGCCTCCGGCGTACTGATGGCGCGCGCGCGCGGTCGTACGAACAAATATGCCGCGATCCGCGCTGCCAGCGACGGACTGATGGCGGCCACTATCCGAAACAGCAGCCGCGCCTGCCGGCGCAGCGTCGGGGTGAGCCCCGGAACCCGCCGTTCACCCACGGGCGATGGCGAGCCTGCCGGTGCGGCGTCCGGCGCACTCATCGGTTCGCGCTGCGCGTCGTGGGTAGCTCGACTGTACTGCGCGCAAGCGCGCGATAGCCGATGTCACGCCGCAGTTGCATGCCGGGAAAGCGGATGCAGTCTGCGAGTGCATAAGCCTGTTGCTGTGCCTCGTGGATGGAGGCGCCGAGTCCGACGGCACACAGTACCCGTCCGCCATGCGTGAGCACGCCGTGCTCGCTCATCAGCGTGCCGGCATGGAAGACCTTGCCGGGCAGTGTGGCCGCCTGTTCGAGTCCCGCGATGAGATCCCCGGTGCGCACTGCCTCCGGATAACCCGCAGCGGCCAGCACCACGCCGAGCGCGCTGCGCGCGTCCCAGTCCGCTTGAATCTCGTGCAGACGTGCATCCAGCGCCGCCTCACACAGATCGATCAGATCACTGCGCAGGCGCGCGAGCAGCGGCTGGGTTTCCGGATCACCGAGCCGACAGTTGAACTCGAGCACGCGCGGTGCGCCGTCCGCGCCGATCATCAGTCCGGCATATAGAAAGCCGATGTAGGGAGTGCCTTCCTGCGCCAGCCCTGCAATGGTAGGTTCGATGATCTCGTGCATGACGCGCGCATGCAGCGCCTCATCGAGCACGGGTGCAGGCGAGTAAGCGCCCATCCCGCCGGTATTGGGGCCTCTGTCCCCGTCGCCGAGGCGCTTGTGATCCTGGGAGCTGGCCAACGGCAGCACGTGCCGGCCGTCCGCCATGACGATGAAGCTGAGTTCCTCGCCGGCCAGAAATTCCTCGATGACGATCTCGGCGCCGGCCTCGCCGAAGCGACCGCCGAGCATGGCGCGTGCGCTCGCATCAGCCTGTTCGGCGCTCTCGGCGATCACCACGCCCTTGCCGGAGGCGAGGCCGCTGGCCTTGACCACCAGTGGCGCACGCTGTGAGCGCACCCACTCGCCGTCGTAGTCCTGCGCGGTGAAGCGTCGCCAGGCGGCAGTTGGAATTGCGTAACGCTGCAGGAATTCCTTGGCGAAGACCTTGGAGCCTTCCAGGCGGGCATTGCGCTGGCGCGGTCCGAAGCACCGATAGCCGGCGGATTCGAAGATGTCGACGATGCCGGCGACCAGCGGTGCCTCCGGCCCGACAATCGTCAGATCCGGGCGCTCGCGACGCGCCAGACGCACGAGGCCGCCCAGATCGCTGGCGGCGACTTCGACGTTGCGTACGCGCGGCTCGAGGGCCGTGCCCGCATTGCCGGGCGCCACGAGCACTTCGCTGACACGCGCTGAGCGCGCGCACGCCCAGGCCAGCGCGTGCTCGCGTCCACCTCCGCCGACCACGAGAACCTTCATGGCGTCCTAGTGACGGAAATGCCGCACACCCGTGAATACCATGGCCACGCCATGCTCATCGGCAGCCGCGATGCACTCGTCATCGCGTCGCGAGCCTCCGGGTTGAATGATTGCCGTCACACCTTGCGTCGCTGCGGCGTCGATGCCGTCGCGGAACGGGAAGTAGGCATCGGAAGCCAGCACCGCACCGCGCAGCGGCAGCTGCTGCTCGTTCGCCTTCATGACCGCGATACGCGTGGCGTAAACGCGGCTCGTCTGACCTGCGCCGATGCCGAGAGTAGCACCCTCGCGGGCGAGCACGATGGCGTTGGATTTGGCGAATTGTACGATCTGCCAGCCGAACAGTAGATCCTCGAGCTCGCGGCTGTCGGGGGCGCGGCGCGTGACGATCCGCAGATCGGCAGGGTCGAGCCTCAGGCGGTCGCGCTGCTGCAGCAGCAGTCCTCCTCCGACGCTGCGCAGCTCAATGTCATCGTGCGTCTCGGTATTCAGATCCCCGAGCGCCAGCACGCGAATCTGCGGCTTCGCGGCCAGCGCCGCCTGCGCCTCGGGTGCGACACTGGGCGCCGCGATCACCTCGACGAAGCGCTGCTCGAGCAAGGCCTGCGCGCAGGCGGCGTCGAGCGGCCGGTTGAAGGCAATGATGCCACCGAACGCTGAGGTGGGATCGGTGCGCAGCGCCGCGCGGTAGGCGCCGTGCGCATCGGCCGCCACGGCCGCTCCACAGGGATTGGCGTGCTTGACGATGACGCAGCCGGGCCGCTCGAGCTGGCGGACACATTCAATGGCCGCTTCGGCGTCGGTGAGATTGTTATAGGAAAGCTCCTTGCCCTGCATAAGGCGCGCGGCGGCCACCGATGCGCCGCGCGCCAGCGGCTGGCGGTACAGCGCGGCGCGCTGATGCGGGTTCTCCCCATAGCGCAGCTCGTACTGGCGGTCGAAGCTGAGCGCGAGCGTCTCGGGGAACAGCGTCGCTTCGTCGGTGCTGCGCTCGTGCAGCCAGGCGGCGATGCGCGCGTCGTACTGCGCAGTGTGTGCGAACGCCTTGGCGGCGAGCCGTGCGCGGGTGTCGATCGATGTCTCACCCGACGCTTCGATCTCCTCGAGCACGCTCGTGTAGTCGTCCGGGTCGACCAGCACCGTCACGTCCGCATGATTCTTCGCCGCGGCACGCAGCATCGCGGGACCGCCGACGTCGATCTGTTCGATGGCCTCGGAGAAGCTGACGTCGGCACGCGACACGGTGGCGGCAAAGGGGTAGAGATTCACCGCCAGCAGATCGATCGGCTCGATGCCGTGCTGCTGCATCTGTGGCTCGTCGATGCCGCGGCGGGCGAGCAGGCCGCCGTGCACGCGCGGATGCAGCGTCTTCAGGCGGCCGTTCATCAGCTCCGGGAAGCCCGTGTAGTCGGCGACCTGGCGGACCGGCAGCCCCGCGCTCTGCAGCAGCTCGGCCGTGCCTCCGGTGGACAGCAGCTGCACGCCGCGCTCATGCAAGCGCGCGGCGAAGCTGGCCAGACCTCGCTTATCGGAGACTGACAGCAGTGCCCGGCGGATCGTCGACATTACTCGGACAGACCGAGTGCTCGCAGCTTCTTGCGCAGGGTGCCGCGATTGATCCCGAGGATGCCGGCCGCGCGGCTCTGGTTGCCGGCAGCGTAGTCGAGCACCGCGCGGAACAGCGGCTCCTCGACTTCGTGCAGCACCATGTCGTAGAGGCGCGCCGGCCGGTGTCCATTCAGACTGGCGAAGTATTCCTGCAGCGCCCGCTCGGTGTGCCCGCGCAGCGGCAGCTCGCGGCTGCGCGCCGAATTGCCGCCGCGCGTCGGCGCGTTGGCGCGTGCGCCGCCGTGCGACTTCAGCGCGTTGGCAGTGCCGCTGCCGTTGGCGCCGCCGTTGAGGTTGCCATGGATGCCGTTGAGGGCGACGTTACCGTGCGCACTGCCATTGGGATGAGCGCTGCCGTTGCTGTGCGTGCTGCCGTTGACGCCGCTGGATCGGGAGGCGTTGCCATTTGCCTTCTGCGCCATAGATTGCCTGGGTGGACCCATTTTGTTTTGCATGCGCGATCTCCCGAAACCTGCGAGCGGCCGCGCACATTTACGCCGCTTCCAGTCGTGTCCATTCCTCAAAGCCTCGTCGTGCCACCGCAAACTGCGACGCCGAATCCTGTGCGGCCATCAACTCCGGTCGCAGTGATTCGAACTGTGCGTGCTGTCGGCAATACCAGGCGAGATGCTTGCGAGCCATTCGCAGTCCCGTGTACTCGCCGTAAAACGCGTACAGAGACTCGAGGTGCTGAAGAATGATCTGAGTCTTGTACGCGCGCAAGAGCGGCGGTGCGGATGTGCCCTGCACGAGCTGTGCATTGACATCGCGAAAGATCCATGGTGCGCCCTGCGCAGCGCGGCCGATCATTACTCCTTGCGCGGCGGTGAAATCAAGTACCTGACGCGCGCGCTGCGCCGAATCGATGTCGCCATTGGCGATCAACGGAATTTGCAGCGATGCGCGGGCGTCGCGCATCGTGTCGTATTCCGCACTGCCACGAAAATGATCTGCGCGCGTGCGACCGTGGATGGTCAACGCCGCGATGCCGCATGATTGCGCAATCGCCGCTACATGCTCAGCGTTGCGTCGTGCCGGGTCCACGCCGGTGCGAATCTTGAGCGTGACCGGCACACGCACGGCACGCACCACCGCATCGAGGATGCGCGCAACGAGTGGCTCGTCGGCCAGCAGTGCCGAGCCGGCATCGCGACTGCATACCTTCTTGGCCGGGCAACCCATGTTGATGTCGATGATCTGCGCGCCGAGATCGACGTTTATGCGAGCTGCCGCGGCCAGCTCGGCGGGTTCGCTGCCGACGAGCTGTACGACACGCGGCTCAGGCTCGCCGTCGTGGTCCATGCGACGCTGCGACTTCGCTGAGGACCACAGGCGCTGATCCGCACTGAGCATCTCGGCTGGCGCAAGGGCGGCGCCGAAACGCCGGCAGAGGATGCGAAAGGGGCGATCCGTGACGCCAGCCATCGGTGCCAGCAGCACACGACCCGGCAGTCGATAGGGGCCGATTGCGAGACTCATGGCGGGACGCCAGCGGCCTCGGCTGCCGCCGCATCCCCGGCGCAGTGAATGCCGCCGCGAGCATCGGGCAGGCAGACGTCGAGCTCGAAGCTGGCACTGTCGGCGCTCGGATCGCGCACCTGGACTTCGGTGTCGACGCGCTCATCGGCATCCAGGAAGCTCTGCGCTGAGCGTCCCTTCGGCCAGTAGTCCGCCGGCTTCAGATCACGTTCGGCCACCCGACGTCCATAGCGATCCAGCAGTGTCAGGCGCAACAGCGGAACCGGCTGTGCGCGTGTCGCATGGTTGGCGAGCGAAAAGCGCACGCGAATGGCCGCGTGCGGGCCGCCGGCGGACTCTGCGCCCTGTTGGCGCACCTCGTAGGCCGTTAAATCCCACTGCGGCTGCAGGGGCACACCCAATGTCGCATACAGTCCCGTGACCGGATGTCCCCACGTGGGAGAGGCCGCAAGCGCATCGCGCCAATGATTGACGAGCTGCGCGAGCAGCAGCACCAGCAGCGCGGCGGAACCGGCGAGCCAGAGTCGCTGCTGAATCGGTGGAGCGGCTCGCAAGGCCGGGATATCCAGATCCGCCGAGCCAGCCGCAGCAGCAGTGCCCTCGGCCCCTTCGCCATCGGCTGCTTCGACGGCCGGGATGCCGGGGTCGCGACCGGCCGCTCGGGCAGCGGCCAATGCAGCATCTGCGCTGCCCGCGGTGTCCGGGGAACGCCGCGCGCCCTGCGCCACTCGTGCGCGACGCGCGGCCAGGCCGCCGGCCCCGCCGGGCGTCGCACCTGGCTTATCGCCAGTGGCCATGCCAAGGCGTCGCGTAAACATGTCCAGTTCGTCGAGCGGCTTGTCGGGCACACGCGTGTCGCTTTGCCTCACCTCATCGCCTTCGAGAACGATGTTTTCCACCGTCTGCGATGCCTCCGGCTCCTCTCCAAGCTCCAGTAGCCCGGGTTCTTCTCCATCCGCATTCAAGCCCAGGGTCTGCAGCACCAGTTCGAAATGATCGAGAGCATCGGTGTCGCCTTCCTTGACTGGCGGCCCGATGCCGAGGGCGGCTGATCCCTTCGACCCCGAAATGCCCTCGGAGGCTCGTGCAGCCGCAGGCGGCTTGCCTGGGGCGCGTGCCGCGGGGGGCGGCGCCGCGGGCGCCGCTGCCAATGCCGTCGAACCAGCTGTGGAAGACTGTCGCGCCATGCCCGCCGAAGACGTCGCCGCAGCGGACGCTGGTGTCGCAACCGTCTGTGGTCGCGGTGGTGGTGGTGCGCTATGCGAGGGGATGGGTGCGCCATGCGCGGGTGTCGGCGCGGCCGAGGATTTCAGCACCTGGGGCGGCGCGGACGACTGCGTGGTACGTGGCTCGGCTGTGCCGTCGGTGCTGCGCCGGCGCGGTATCCCCGCAGCCACGTCGCCCGGATTCGCCTTTGCTGCGGGCGGTGGCGGTGGCGGTGGCGCGGATGCGCGCACTGCATTGGGATCAGCCGCAGCGGCCGCGGGAGCAGTGCGGCTCGGGGGCGCAGCGCGTGCAACCGGCGACGGGGGCGCGGATGGCGTAGTGGGTGCGGTGCGCCCTGCGGACGGCGCTGCGGATGAGATAGCCGCGCTCGGTGCCGATGCAGGGCTGCGCGCAGCAGCCGACGGATTCGGTGGACGTACCGCAGGACGCGGGGGAGCCGGTGCGGCGGCGTTGTTCGTGGCGACCCCGCCACCGTCGATGGCAGCGGCTGTGATGGCACGATGAATCTGCGAGGTGGAGGCGGGATCGGCCTGCGGTAGCTCGGGCAGATCGGCACCAGCACCGTCGGCGGGAGCCTCCGAGAGCTTCAACAATGCATTGAAGACGTTCGAGCAGCGGCCGCAGCGCACGTACCCCTGGCCGACACGCAGATCGTTCGCGGTGACCGCGAGCGTCAACGTGCATTTGGGGCAAACGGTGAACATGGCTGCGGTGGCCCCTTCGGCTCAGAGTCGGATGCCGCTGAGCGCCACCCAACCGTCGCGCTGTGCGTAGCGCTCCATATCAAACCACTGATCAAACGCCGCCGCCACTTCGGCATCTTCCTCGGCCAGCAGTCCCGCCAGTACGAGCCGCGCTCCGGCCGGCAGCAGCGCCGCGAAGGCGGCGGCGCGCTCCTTGAGTATCGGCGCGAGAATATTGGCCATCAGCACATCGCAGCGTGCCGGCAGGTCTTCGGCGCGCACATAAGTGCGCAGTCGGTCTGCCACGCCGTTGTCCTCAGCGTTCTCGTGCGTGGCGAGCAGCGCCTGCGGATCGATGTCGAAGGCGTGGACTCGCCGTGCGCCCAGCGCCAATGCAGCCAGTCCGAGCACCCCGGAGCCACAGCCGTAATCGATCAGCGAACAGCCGGTCAGGCCGGACTGCGTTCGTGACAGCTCGTCCAGCCACTGCAGGCACAGCGCCGTGGAAGGATGCGTCCCGGTACCGAAGGCCAGACCTGGATCCAGCCGAACGACGGCTGCACCGGGATGACCGACCGCTTCATGGCGCGGACAGATCCACAGTCGCTCGCCGAAGCGCATGGCATGGAAATCCCGTAGCCACTCGCGCTCCCAGATGCGATCGGCCACGGCAAGCACGTCGATATCGCTCGGCGAGCATCCCAGCCGCTGCGCGAGCCCCACGATCAGCAGCGCGTCGGCAGCGGCGGCCGGATAGAGTGCGCGCACACGGGTCCTGCGCCACAGGCGCAACTCTCCGGGTAGCGGCTCGAGCACCGGCTCGTCCACGGCGTCGCACAGGGTGATGGCGAGCGCACCGGCCGCCAGGCAGGCCTGTTCGGTCTCCGGCGCCGACAGTGTGCCGAGCTCGAAGCTCAGCTCGAGATAACCTTGCACCGTCTCTGCTGCGCTCGAGCTCACTTCAGCCCGAGGCGGCGCTCCAAATAATGGATATCCAGGCCGCCGGCCTGAAAGGCGGCGTGTGCCAGAATCTCCTGATGCAGAGCCGTGTTGGTTTTGATGCCCTCCACGACGAATTCGGATAACGCGTTGCGCATGCGTGCGATCGCGGTCTCGCGCGTATCGCCATGCGCGATCAGCTTGCCGATCAGCGAATCGTAGTAGGGCGGTACGTTGTAGCCCAGGTACAGGTGGCTATCGACGCGGATGCCGGGGCCACCCGGCGGATGCCACAATTTGATCGGCCCGGGCGAGGGCATGAAGGTGCGCGCATCTTCGGCGTTGATGCGGCATTCGATTGCATGGCCGCGCACCTGCACATCCGCCTGCGTATAGGCCAATTTGTCGCCGGCGGCGATGAGCAGCTGCGCTTTCACCAGGTCGATGCCGGTCACCAGCTCGGTGACGGGATGCTCGACCTGGATGCGCGTATTCATCTCGATGAAGTAGAACTCGCCGTCCTGATAGAGAAACTCCATCGTGCCGGCGCTGCGATAGCCCACCGAGCGACACGCTTCCACGCAGCGCTCGCCCATGGTGCGGCGCTGGCGCGCACTGATGCCCGGTGCCGGCGCCTCCTCGATGACCTTCTGGTGACGGCGCTGCATCGAGCAGTCGCGCTCACCGAGGCTGATGACGTTGCCGTAATTGTCGGCCAGCACCTGGAACTCGATGTGTCGCGGGCGCTCGAGGAATTTCTCCATGTACACCGCATCGTTACCGAAGGCCGCGAGCGCCTCCGAGCGCGTCACTGCGATGGAGCTGAGCAGCGAGCCCTCCGAGTGCACCACGCGCATGCCTCGCCCGCCGCCGCCGCCGGAAGCCTTGATGATCACGGGGTAGCCGATGTCGCGTGCAATGCGCAGGTTGTCCTCGGGGCTCTCACCCAGCGCACCATCCGAGCCCGGTACGCACGGCACGCCGAAGCCACGCATGAGGCGGATCGCCGAGACCTTGTCGCCCATCATGCGGATGGTCTCGGCCTTCGGACCAACGAAGGTGAAGCCACTCTTTTCGACGCGTTCGGCGAAGTCCGCGTTCTCGGACAGAAAGCCGTAGCCGGGGTGGATGGCGACCGCGTCGGTGACCTCCGCGGCGCTGATGATCGCCGGCATGTTGAGGTAGCTCTGCGCCGAGGGCGGCGGGCCGATGCAGACCGACTCGTCGGCCAGCAGGACATGTTTGAGGTTGGCATCGGCGGTGGAATGCACCGCCACCGTCTTGATGCCGAGCTCGCGGCAGGCCCTCAGGATGCGCAGAGCGATCTCGCCACGGTTGGCAATCAGTATTTTTTCAAGCATGGGCATGGAACTGCAGCGTGGCGCCGCTCGCCGACAGGGCGCAGCGTGCCTATGCGATGATGAACAGCGGCTGATCGAACTCGACCGGCTCGCCGTTCTTCACCAGGACCGCTTTGATACGGCCGGCCCGCTCGGACTCGATCTGGTTCATCATCTTCATGGCCTCGATGATGCACAGGACCTGACCGACCTCGACTTCATCGCCCATGTCCACGAAGGATTTGGCTCCCGGGGAAGGCGATGCGTAGTAGGTGCCCACCATGGGGGCGGTGACGATGTGCTCGCCGGCGGCCGCACCCTCGCCATTGCCGTTCTGCCCGGTCGCGGCGGGGGCCGGAGCCGCTGGTGCCGGCGCCGCGACGGGCGCCAGCGGTGCCGCAACGGGCGCTGCAGCCGCGTAGGCGGCCGCCTGTCCGGGCAGCACCCGGGCAATGCGCAGCGTCTCCTCCCCCTCCTTGATCTCGATCTCGGCAATGCCCGATTCCTCGAGCAGCTCGATCATCTTTTTGATTTTACGTATGTCCAACTCTGCAGCTCCTGCCTGGTCGCCCGCGAATGTAACCAATCTGCGCCGATTTGCCCACCAATTGGCGCAAGAATGCACCCTTCTACGGAGAACAGGTCGGCCGGCGGCCCGACTGGCGGGCGCTGGGGCTAGGGCTGCGCGGCCTGCTTGGCGCGCTGAATGGCCAGCGAATGTAGCTGCGTCGCAATCTCGCGGCGGGCGTCCGGTAGGGTTTCCTGCCCGAGGGCGACCCGTTGGACATGCGCCAGGATGGCCTCGGCTTCGTCGCGGTGCAGTTCGCCCAGCTTGACCGCGACGATACGGCCCTGGGAATCGGCGAAGACCGAGAAGGGCAGAACCGGCTCGATGCCGAAGCGGGCCACGGCGGCGCTGCCCTGATCCTCGTCCGCCAGGATCGGGTAGCCGACCGGTGTGGCGCGCAGATACTGCTGCACCGCGCTGCGCGAGTCGACCGCGACACCGAGCACCTGGACCCCCGCGGCGTGATGTTGCTGCCAGAGCTGTTGCAGAAGCGGCATCTCGCGCCGGCATGGCTCACACCAGGTCGCCCAGAAATTCACCAGGAGCGGGTGACCCAGATACTGGCGCAGCGAGCGTGGTTGGCCCGTCAGGTCGGGAATCTGCACATCCGGCAGGGTCTCCGGCAGGGAGGTAGCTGCAGCGGCGCCCGTGGTGCCGCTCGCCGCCTGCGTTGCCGGGCTGGCCGCCTGCGCAGCGGCGGGCGGTGCCTGCGCGACCAGCGTGGGCCGGTGCAACGCGCGATAGCCCAGGAAGCCAGCCAGGATGCCACACGCCACTAGCAGCAGCGTGCCCAGCATGCGAATCAGCAAGCGCATAGGCTCAGAATCCCCCGGGGTGCTCGTGCGGGTCCGCGAGGCTCGCGGGTCCGCACCGACAGCTCAGAGCTGCAGGATAGCGCTATCCGGCGCGCGCGGGGTGCGGTTCGAGCAGCGCCTGTTGCAGCAGCGCGCTGAAGCGCGGGGCGTTCATGTAGCCCACGACTCGGAATCGGCGCAATTCACGGCCCTTACCATCATAGAACGCGATCGTCGGGGGCCCCGGTATCTGGAAGAGCTGCAGCAGCGCCTGATCGTTGCCATTGTTGGCGGTGACGTCTGCGCGCAGCAGCCGCACATGCTGCAGGGCTGTACGTACGGCCGGGTCGCTGAAAGTGTAGTGCTGCATCTCCTTACAGGAGGTGCACCAGTCGGCATAGAAATCCAGCATCACCGGCTCGCCCTGCGCGGCGGCCTGCTTCACTTCGTCATCCAACTGCGCCACGGAGGAGATGCTCGCGAACGCCAGGTCCGTCGTCGGGCGTGACAGCGGGGCGAGCGGATTCTCGGCACCCAGGCCCGTCCCTACCATGAGCACCACTGCGTACAGCGCCGCGGCGCCGGCACCGAGGACGGCGGCCAGGCGCACCGGCGGCACCACCGAGCGCGTACGCGACAGGTTCCAGAGCACCACCACGGCTCCCACCGCGGGCACGAGGAACAGCGGCAAAGTAGCTCGTGCCGGCACGATGCGCGTGAGCATCCAAGCCGCCAGGGCGAGCATCATCACGCCGAAAAGACGTTTGACGGCGTCCATCCAGGCGCCGGCCTTGGGCAGCCAGCGGCCAGCGGACGTTCCCACCACCAGCAGCGGGGAGCCCATACCCAGCGCCATCGCGAACAGCGCTGCCGAGCCGCGTGCAATGGCTCCGCTCTGGCCGATATAGGCGAGCGTGGCCACCAGCGGAGGAGCAACGCAGGTCGTGACGATCAGCGCTGAGAGGGCGCCCATGACGGCGACACCGCCAAAATGGCCGCCTTGCTGGCGATTGCTTGCCGCTGCGAGACGCGTCTGTAGAAATGCCGGAACCTGCACGGTGTACAGACCGAACATCGACAGCGCCATCGCTACGAACAGCAGCGCAAACAGCGCGGTGACCCAACTCTGCGTGAAGGCGGCCTGCACCTGGCTGCCCGCTGCGGCGAACGCCGCGCCGGTCGCCGTATAAGTCACCGCCATGCCGAGCACGTAGGTCAGCGACAACGCGAAGGCGCGCGTACTGCTGAGCCGTTGGCCGCCGCCGGCGATGAGGCCGGAGAGGATCGGTACCATCGGCAGGCAGCAGGGTGTGAAGGCCAGGAACAGGCCCAGGCCCCAGAAGGTGGCCAGCACACCCAGCAAGTTGCCGGTCCGTATCAGGGCGGCGAGCCGATCCTGATCGGACACGTAGGGGGCGGGGCTCGCATCGGCGGCAGTGGCGGCGCTCATGCTGGCTGCCGACCCCTGGCCCGGTGCAGACACTGCAGGCGATGCGCCGCCCGGCAGCGCCACGGACAGGGTGCGCGTGATGGGCGGATAGCACAGGCCCGCTTCGGCACAGCCCTGATAGGTCACGCTTACCGCCGCCGTCCCCGCGGCTGCGCCGTGAACCGGGACGGCCACGATGAGCTGCTGATGGTAGATGACCTGCTTACCGAAATAGGGATCCGACTTGACTATTCCCGCCGGAAACTGCGGCGCGTCGAGCGTGAGCCCGGGCGAGGCGCTGGCGACCTTGATGCGATCGCGATACAGGTAGTAACCGGGTGCAATGACCCATGCGAGCTGCAGGCGTCCCTGGTTGTCCGCCATCGCGCTGAGCTGAAACGCCTGTGAGGAGGTCAGGAAACTGTTGTCTCCCGAGGCCGAGCTCGCGGCGCCAGCGTGCAGTTGATCGAGCAGCGAGTTCAGGCCGTTGCTGGAGGCCGAGGTGGCCGGCGCAGTCGCCGAGCTCGCCGGCGTTGCCGGGGCAGGGGCCGCGCTCGCTGCGCCAGCGCCAAAGAACATCAGCAGGCCACAGAGGGCCCACACGGGTGCAACAATGCGGGGCAGGCAGCGCGGCTTCATATCCGTCCCCGGGGGGCCATGGGTGAACCGCATAGTCTCAAAAACTGTCCGCGCTCGGCCGTGAGCCGGGCCACATCCTGGGGCCGCCTGCTGCGGCTGATGTTGCGCTGCATGACGATGTCCTGCCGGATCAATCTCACTCCGAAACTCATGATCGCCGATGGATAGCACTTGAAAATCCGCAGCGGGTGCCTATGATTAGCAGCCAAGCGGTTAGAGTGCTAACAGCAGCCGACGCAGCTGGGCGCCAAGTGCGCACACGGCGGCGGGTCCGCTCAATTTTAACTTAACTGCTCGCAGAGCAATCAAAGCAATTCGTCATAAGGAGTGTCATCCATGAAGATTCGTCCTCTTCATGATCGCGTGATCGTCAAGCGGGTCGAGGAAGAGCGTACCTCGCCAGGCGGCATCGTGATCCCCGATACGGCGGCTGAGAAGCCGGTGCAGGGCAAGGTCGTAGCAGTCGGCAAGGGCAAGATCCTCGAAGACGGTCAGGTCCGCCCGCTCGACGTCAAGGTCGGCGACAAGATCCTGTTCGGCAAGTACTCCGGCACCGAAGTCAAGATCGAAGGCGAGGATCTTGTTGTGATGCGGGAAGAGGACCTCATGGCGGTGATCGAGAAGTAAGAATCACCCACGAATTCAAGGAATTACGAATATGGCAGCTAAAGAAGTTCGGTTCAGTGACGACGCGCGGCAACGCATGTTCCGCGGCGTCAATATTCTTGCAAACGCCGTGAAGGCGACGCTCGGCCCCAAGGGGCGCAATGCCGTGCTCGAGAAGAGCTTCGGCGCCCCCACCGTCACCAAGGACGGTGTATCGGTGGCGAAGGAAGTCGAGCTGAAGGACAAGTTCGAGAACATGGGCGCGCAGATGGTGAAGGAAGTCGCGTCCAACACCTCCGACGAGGCCGGCGACGGTACCACTACCGCCACCGTGCTGGCGCAGGCGATCGTGCGCGAAGGGGCCAAGGCGGTGGCCGCCGGGATGAACCCGATGGACCTCAAGCGCGGCATCGACCGCGCCGTCGAAGCCGTCGTCAAGGACATCGAGACGCGCTCGAAAAAGGTCTCGACCAATGACGAGATCGCCCAG
>DATAXJ010000024.1:0-166171 GCA_036266795.1 Steroidobacteraceae bacterium
TCCACCGAAGGGGGCAGCAGGTAGGCTGTGCCTCGATCCACCGCGCGGAAATTACTCATCCGGCTCGACCCTCGGTGCTCTGTCCTGAGCACCGAGCATCTCATGACTCTATCGCCGCGTTAAGTCCGACAGGCTGCTAGCGCAGCCGCAGCAGCTCGGCGACGGGCAAGCTGGGCGAGCTCAGCCGCCTGTCAGTTGTGCCAGTAATCGCAGCCCCTCCGGCCACTCACCATAGCCACTCGCCGCGTTGATGTGGCCGGCTGCCCCCACGTTGACGAAGCGGCTGCCCCAGGCCACGGCACACGCGCGTGCGAACTCGAGGCTGCCATAGGGATCATCGCTGCTGGCCACCACGATGCTCGGAAATGGCAGCGGCCGCATCGGCAGCGGCGAGAAGCCGCTGATCTCGGGCGGAAAGGAGGGGCGGTCGGGATTGGGGACGCCCACCAGCAATGCGGCGCGCGCCGTCAGGCGCGTTTCCGCGGCCCAATGCACCGTGACCAGGCAGCCCAGACTGTGCGCCACCAGCACGCAGTCCGGTCCGTAGCCTGCGACCGCCGCTTCGAGTGCGGTCTGCCAGTGCAGACGTGTGGGCCGCTGCCAGTCGGTCTGCTGCACGCGATGAGCGTTGCGCAGCGTCGCCTGCCAGCGGCTTTGCCAGTGCGCCGCTTCGGAGTCGCCGCGTCCCGGCAGGATGAGGATCGGATCGTGAGAGGCGGGCGAGCTCAGCGGCGCTCTCAGGTCGGATTTTCCAGGCTGAACATCTCGTGCTCATCGTCGTACGCGAACACTTCTCCGTAGCGGGCCAGCGACACGACGGCACGCAGCGACTGCTCGGCGTCATCCTCACCCATGAAGTCTTCGAGCTCGTCGATGAAGCGGCTCTTGCGTGCCGCGTGCGAGGCGCGCTCATCGAGCACACGCCGGATGTGCTCGGCGAGCGGCACATAGGCCAGCAGGTGGCGCCCGAAAATCCGCTTGCGCTCATCCAGCTCCGCGTTGGCGAAGGACATGCCGTCGGGTGTCAGGCGGATATCGCCGCCCTCGACCTCGGCAAAGCGCATGACCTGCAGTGTCTCGGCCACCGGGAACAGCTCGTCGATCTCCATCTGCAGGTCCGAGGCGATCTCGGGCAGGTCGGCCTTGCCGTTGAACGGCGCGGCCGCCAGCGTCTCCATCAGGCCGGAGAGCAGATTCGAGCCCACCCGCGGCAGCACCGAGCCGAGCGTCAGGCGCGGGAAGCGCTCGGCACGTGGTCCGTGTGCCGCGCCTGGCCGCGAGGTCATGACCACGTAGATGCGCTCCACCAGCTCGCGAAAGCGCGTATCCAGCCGGTCGCGTGGTTGCGGCAGCGTCACCGGAATCTCCCCGAGGATGCGGCCAGGATTGCTGCCGAAAACCAGGATGCGGTCGCACATCAGCACCGCCTCCTCGATATTGTGAGTCACGAGAATCACGCCCCGGATCGGCAGCTGCCGCTCGGCCCACAGCCCCAGAAAGTCCGTGCGCAGCGTCTCGGCGGTGAGCACGTCGAGCGCCGAAAACGGCTCGTCCATCAGCAGAATATCCGGGTGCACCACCAGCGCGCGCGCGAACCCCACGCGCTGGCGCATGCCACCGGAGAGCTCCCGCGGGTATGCGGACTCGAACCCGTCCAGGCCGATCAGATCGATCGCCGCCAGCGAGCGCTTGCGGATCTCCGCCTTCGCCATGTGCTGCGCTTCCAGACCGAGCGCGACGTTCTCGAACACGGTGAGCCACGGAAAGAGCGCGAAGCTCTGAAATACCATGGCGATGCCCGAGGCCGGCCCCTCGATCGGCCGTCCCGAGAAGGCGAGGCGCCCGCCGCTCGGGGCCGCCAGCCCCGCGATGAGTCGCAGCAGCGTCGACTTACCCGAGCCCGAGCGGCCGAGCAGGCCGATGATCTGTCCCTCGCCGAGCGTGAGGTTCACGCCATCGAGCACCAGCAGCTCCCCGCCGTCGGGCTTGGGGAAGGCCTTGCGCACATTCTCGATGTGCAGCAGCTCCACCGGGGGTGCGGGTTGCGGGACGCTGTTCATGATTGAATCGGGGGCTCAGGTCAGGCGGTATTTGCGCTCGGCGTAATAGTACAGCGGCCGCCAGAAGGCGCGGTTCAGCACCACGACGAACAGGCTCATGGTCGTGATCCCGAGCAACACGCGGTGAAAATCCCCGGCCGTGGTTGCATCGGCGATGTAGGCGCCCAGTCCATGGGCGCGCAGCTGCGTGCTGCCCCAGCTGACGACCTCCGCGACCACCGAGGCGTTCCAGGCACCCCCCGAGGCCGTGATCGCACCGGTCACATAGAAGGGCAGCACGCCCGGCAGCGCCACCTTGCGCCACCAGAGTTTACCGCGCACGCCCAAATTCTCGCTCGCGTAGCGCAGCTCCACCGGCATTGCCGAGGCTCCAGCGATGACATTGAACAGGATGTACCACTGGGTACCGAGGATCATCAGGGGGCTGAGCCACAGATCCGGATTCAAGCGGAAGGTGACGATGCCGAACACCATCACCGGAAACAGCAGATTCGAGGGGAAGGCGGCGAGGAATTGCGCGATTGGCTGCACCACTGCAGCGGCACGCGGACGAAGGCCGACCCACACTCCCACCGGCACCCAGACGACGCTCGCCAGTGCGATCAGCACCACGACACGCACCAGCGTCAGGCAGGCCAGCTCGATGGCCTGCAGTGCCTCCTGCGTCGTCGTCTCGCCGATCAGCGAGCGCGCGATGCGCCAGGCCGCCAGCGCTACCAACAACATCAGCAGCGTGAACCACAGCGCATCGGTGCGGCCTGTCGCGCGCGATAGGGTCTCTCTGGCCACGGCGGTGGCCGGCTGTGCGCGGCGGTTGAAGCGGCGCACCAGCGAGTTGAACAGCGCGGTCAGGCCGACGATCAGCCGCGAGCGCTGCATCATCGTCAGCGCCCAGGAGTCGGGCACTTGTCCGCCCTGCTCCTGGTCGATGCGGAAGCGATCGCCCCAGACGATCAGCGGGCGGAAGATCAGCTGATCGTAGGCCAGGATCACGATCAGCATCGTCGCGATGGCCCAGCCGATGGCGCGCAGGGAGCGCTGCTGAATGGCCAGCGCGATGTAGGAGCCGACCCCCGGCAACGCAATGTTGGTGTGGCCGACGCTGATCGCCTCGGAGGCCACGACGAAGAACCAGCTGCCGGACATCGACATCATCATGTTCCACAGCAGCGCGGGCATGGCGAACGGCGCCTCCAGCCGCCAGAAGCGCATCCAGGGGGAAAGGTGGAAGGAATCGGCCGCCTCGCGCAACTCATCGGGAACCGTGCGCAGCGACTGATAGAAGCTGAACGCCATGTTCCAGGCCTGGCTGGTGAAGATCGCGAAGATCGCCGCGAATTCGGCGCCGAGCACGCGGCCCGGCACCAGCGAGAGGAAGAACACCACGGTGACCGACAGGAAGCCAAGAATCGGTACCGACTGCAGAATGTCGAGAATCGGCACCAGGATGCGTTCGGCGCGCGGGCTCTTGGCCGCCCACGTGCCGTAGGTGAAAGTGAACAGCAGCGACAGCGCCATGGCGACGAACATGCGCAGCGTCGTGCGGGCCGCATAGACCGGCAGTACGCCGGGCGAGAGCGACAGCGGTACGGCCGTCAGGTGCGCCAGCGGCTCGAGCAGCCCACGGCTGGCTTCGGCGAAGAAGGCCAGCAAGCCGAGCACGACGATGATGGCAATCGCGTCCCATCGCGACGCCAGCTCGCGTACGAATGCAAAAGGTTCGAAGCGTTCGAAGCGTTCCATCAGCCGGCCCGTTGTCCGATGCGTCGCACGAGCGCCTGCGCGCCGGGACAGAGCAGCTCGGCGCGTGCGGCGGGGAATTGTGTGGACTGCGCGAGAGTATGACGACGCGCGCCGACCTAGTGTTACACAGCCATGTGACAGCGGCTACCGCACGGCAGGGCCGCGATAGATTGCCGGCGGCGCATTGAGTTCGTTGAGATAGCGCCGGCGCGCGCCGGCGGACAGATGCTGCCACTCGAGCTTGCCCCCCAGCGCCCGGCGCAGCATCGCATCGCTCACGTACACGCGCCGCCCGGCCCGCGCATGGTTGCCGGCCTTGAGGCGCGCGGTGCGCCGCTCCTGCAGCAGCTCGATGAGCGCGGCGGCCACGCGCGGGCTGCGCGGCAGCTCACTGTGCTCGCAGGGCAGCGAGTAATCGCGTGCGCCGGGCAGCGTTGCGCAAGCGGCGGGCACGGTACCGTCGCCGGCCGCGCTCACCTCGTAGCGAAACTGTCCACGGTGCAAAGCCAGTCCCGTGACCGTGCGGCGGCCGGTGCCAATGATGGAAACGAAGCGCGCGTCGGCGCTCGGCAGGCTCGCCTCGAGGCGTGCGGCGGCCGTGAGCAGTGCTCGCATCGGACGCAGTCCGGTGACCGGCCAGTTGTGTGCCTGGGACAGATCCAGGCCGCTCACCGAGCGCGGAAGCATCTGGTAGAGGCTGACGAAGCTGTGAAAGACGCGCCGGCTGAGTGTCTCGGCATCGTGCAGCGGATCGAGCGCGGCCAATCGCAGCACCACCGGGTAGGTGGCCCGCAGCGCCTGCACTGCCCCGATCGAGCCGCCATGCGGGGCACCGAGCCCGATCAGCTGCTCGATCCTGTGCGCCGTCGCGCGGCTGCAACGCCCGAGCGCCGCGCGCGCCACCAAACCGCCCATGCTGTGGCCGACGAGTACCAGACGCGCTGCCGGCTCCGCCTCGAGCGCGCGTGCGAGGCCTGCAGCGCTCACATCGATATCCTCGCGCCAATCGTAGTCGTACAGCACCACGCGGTAGCCGGCGGCCGCGAGCCGCAGCTTCAGCGCCAGGTAGGTGTGCGCAATCATGCCCAGCGGCTGCAATGGCGCGCGCGTGCCGCCCTTGGCGCGCCAGCGAAGCTGCAGCAAACGACCTTGGGCGATATCGGTGGCATCGAGCCAGAGCAGATCGCAGGGCTGGCCGTCACTGCGCGGCCAGCCGAGCTGTGTACCGAGCAGGCCCGGAATCAGATAGACGAGCGGCCGCGTTTCAGGCGCGCGGCCGGCGGCCGCCGCACTGGCCGCACGCGCCAGCGTCGCCAGCCGCTGATACTCGCCTGGCCCGAACCAGGCGATGAGCTCGCGGCGATGCGCGCCGCCGGCGAGTGCGCGCTCGAGCTCTCCCGGCGGCCAGCACATGCGGTCGTAGACGGAAATCGTGGCTGCCACGCTGTCAGCCCCCGACGGACCTGGCACGCGCGGCCGCCGCGGCCTCGGCGAGCCCACAGTGACGCACGATCTCGTCGCAGACTGCATCGATGGCGGCGCCGCGCGCGCTGCTACGCCGCCACACCGCGCCGATGAGCCGGCTGGGCTCGGGGCGCACGAAGGCACGCAGCGCCACGCCGCGCGCACTGGCATAGGCCCCGCGCGTGGCGAGCGTCGGCAGCAGCGTCACGCCGGCGCCTGCGGCGACCATCTGTCGCAGCGTCTCGATGCTGGTGGCGCGAAAGTCGTGTTTCTCGTGCCCGCCGCTACGGCTGCAGACTTCGAGCGCCTGCTCGCGCAGGCAATGCCCATCCTCCAGCAGCAGCAGCGTCTCGCCGGCCAGATCCTCCACGCGCACGCGCGCTTTCGCGGCGAGCGCGTGTGACTGGGGCAGCGCGAGCATGAAGGGCTCGCGATACAGCTCGCGCACGGCGAGGTTCTCGGCCGGCGCCGGCAGTGCGACGATGCCCACGTCGAGCTCGCCGGCAGCCAGCCGCTCGAGCATCGGCGCAGTTTGATATTCGTACAGCAGCAGCTCCAGGCGCGGCAGCGAGCGGCGCAGTTTCAGCGCCACGAGCGGCAGCAGATAGGGGCCGACCGTCGGCAGCAATCCGACGCGCAGCGAGCCGGCCAGCGGATCGCGTCGCGCCTGCGCGAGCGACACGATGGCCTCGCCGCTCTGAAGCATATTGCGCGCGCGCTCGGCGATGGCTTCTCCAGCCTCGGTGAGAGTCACCTGTCGCGGGCGGCGCTCCACGAGCTGCACACCCAGGGTTTCCTCGAGCTTGCGCAGCTGCGACGAGAGGGTTGGTTGGCTCACGAAGCACTTGGCAGCCGCGCGCCCGAAATGGCGCTCATCGGCTACGGCTACCAGGTATCGCAGGTCTTTGAGCTTCAGATCGATCATGCTGTTCGATATATGGCGTCTATCGAGATTATAAAGTCAATTGATTAGACGCAGACCACGGCCCGGCGCACGCTTTCCGCCACTGGTAAACACACCACCTATGACGGAGATCATCATGATTGGACTTGGAGAGAAATTTCCCGCCTATGCCCTCACCGGCGTGGTCAGCAGCGATCCGGCCAAGGCTTTCACGAGCGTCGACGGCGCCTCGCAGGCCGGCAAGTGGCAGGTGCTGTTCTTCTGGCCGAAGGACTTCACCTTCGTCTGCCCGACCGAGATCGCCGCCTTCGGCAAGCTCTACCAGGAGTTCCGGGACCGCGGCGCCGAAGTGTACGGCCTCAGCACCGACAGCGAGTACGTGCACCTGGCCTGGCGGCGTGAGCGTGAGGAACTGCGCGAGCTGCCCTTCCCGATGCTCTCGGACATCAAGCGTGAGCTCGCGGGAGCACTGGGCATCCTCGATCGGGAGGCAGGGGTTGCGCAGCGGGCGACCTACATCGTCGATCCACAAGGCATCGTGCGCTTCGTCTACGTCACGGATCTGTCGGTCGGCCGCAATCCTGCCGAGGTGCTGCGCGTGCTCGATGCATTGCAGACCGACGAGCTCTGCCCGTGCAACTGGCAGCCTGGCCAGGACACGCTGAAGGCGGCCTGATCATGGATGCTCGGTCACAGCAGCCGGGACTCGAACAGCTGCGCGCCTCGCTGCCCGATTTCGCGCGCGACCTCAAGCTGAACCTGGGCAGTGTGCTGACCGCCGAGGGTGCCCCGGGGCTCTCGACGCGACAGATCTGGGCGGTGGCGCTGGCAAGCGCCATCGCCGCGCGCCACCCCGCCTTCACGCGCGTCGTGGAGGGGGAGGCGCGTGGCCACCTGGATGAGGCGCACCTCGCGGCGGCCCGCACCGCCGCGGCGCTCATGGGCATGAACAACATTTACTATCGCTTTGTGCACCTGGTGGAGGATCCCGAGTATCAGCGTCTGCCGGCGCGGCTGCGCATGAATGCGCTGGCCAGCCCTGGCATTGAGCGCCGGGACTTCGAGCTGCTGACCCTGGCAGTATCGGCCATCAACGGTTGTGGGCTGTGCATGCACTCCCACGAGCGCAAGCTGCGCGAGCAGGGGCTGGAGCGGGAGGCCATTCAGAGCGCCATTCGCATCGCTGCGGTCGTGCATGCCGTCGCGGGCGTGCTCGAATACACTGCAGGCTGAGCCGCGGCGGACTTGGCAAGCGCCAGCGGAACCTTGCCATGGCGGTACGGTCAGGCCAGGGGAGCCCGCCGCCCGTAGCAGGAAGCTTGTATGCAGATTCTGCTGGTCGAGGATGATGTCGAGGCAGCGCGCCACGTGCTGCAGGGGCTCGAGCGGGGCGGTTACGCCGCCGAGCTGGCCACCGATGGGCGCAGCGGATTGTCGCGCGCGCTCGCCGGCCAGTTCGATCTGCTGATCGTCGATCGCATGCTGCCGTATCTGGACGGGCTGTCGATCGTGACGACCCTGCGACATAGTGGCAGTCGCACCCCGGTCCTCATGCTCAGTGCGCTCGGCACGGTCGGCGACCGCGTCGACGGCCTGCGGGCGGGCGGGGATGACTATCTGATCAAGCCGTTCGCCTTCATGGAGCTGCTGGCGCGCGTGGAGGCGCTGCTGCGCCGGCATGCACTGGAGGGCACGGCGCCCCCGGTATTGCGGGTGGGGGACCTGGAGCTCAACGCGCTGGCGCGCCGCGTCATGCGCGCCGGTCGCGAGATCACGCTGACGGCCAAGGAGTTTCAGCTGCTGGAATTTCTCATGAGTCGCGCCGGACAGGTGGTCACCCGCACCATGCTGCTCGAGGCGGTATGGAATCTGCACTTCGACCCGCAGACCAACCTCATCGACGTGCACATGAGCCGGCTGCGCGCGGCAGTGGATCGCGGCTTCGAGCGACCGCTGCTGCACACCGTGCGCGGGGCCGGCTACCTGGTGCGCGAAGCTGTGGCTGCGGTGGCGGCGGTGGAGTCCACATGAGGCAGCGGGCGCTGCACTATTCCTCGACGCGCCTTGCGGTCACCTATGTGGGCCTGTGCGCGCTGTGTGTGG
Organism: Steroidobacteraceae bacterium; assembly: GCA_036266795.1. Classification (GTDB taxonomy): domain Bacteria; phylum Pseudomonadota; class Gammaproteobacteria; order Steroidobacterales; family Steroidobacteraceae; genus FEN-1191. Next base: position 8,275 of record DATAXJ010000024.1, read on the forward strand.
GCGCGGTGCTGTGGGTCGGTTTCCTGATCACGGCGCGCGGACTCACGAGGGAAGTGGACCGCGTGATCGCCGCGGAGCTGGACGGTCTGAAGGACGAGTACGACCAGGGCGGACTCGCACGGCTGGTGGCGACGCTGAACCGGCGCACCGACAGTTGGGGACGCGGCGGCGCTGCCTATCTGCTGGTCGATGCGCACAATCACAAGATCGCCGGCAATTTGTCGGGCTGGCCGCTGCAGCCGCGCTTCAGTCAGGGCTGGGTCGAGTTCGATATCACCGCACCTGAGCGCGGCGACAACATCGATCGGCCGGTGCGCGCCGAGATTTTTGCGCTCGGCGACTACCGCCTGCTGGTCGGCACGGATGTTTCGGAGCGACGCACGATCGCGGCGCGGCTGCGCGACACCACCCTCTGGGGCATCGGATTCGCGGCGCTGCTGTCGGCCCTCGTCGGCTGGTGGTACAGCCGTCGCGTGGCCGGCCGGGTGCGGGAGGTTGCCCAGACCTGCGAGAAGATCATCTCCGATGACCTGACGCAGCGACTGCCGCAGAGCGACTCGCGCAACGAGTTCGACCAGCTCGCCGCCGCCGTCAATCGCATGCTCGATCGCATCGAGCAGCAGACCTCCACCGTGCGCGCGACGTTCAACAGCGCCGCGCACGACCTGCGCTCACCGCTGCATCGCATGCGCGTGCGTTTGGAGTCGGCGGTCAGCTGCGTGCCGCTCGAGCATGCCGCGCGTTCGGCGGTGGAAGACACCATCGCGGACCTCGAGCGCGTGCAGCGCACCCTCGCAACGCTGCTGCAGATCGCCCAGGCGAATGCCGTCAACACGCTGCGCGGTGGCGAGGCGGTCGATTTGGCCGAGCTCGGTCACGAGCTCGGCGAGCTGTACGATCCGGAGGCCCGCCAGCGGGGTCTGGAGCTGACCGTGCGCGCCCGCGGGCCGGCCAGTGTCAGCGGCAATCGCCAGCTGCTCGCGCAGCTGGTGGCCAATCTGCTCGAGAACGCCATCAAATATGTCCCGTCCGGCGGCCACATTGGCCTGACGGTCGAAGCGACCCCGACGCTCGCCAGCCTCATCGTCAGCGACAATGGCCCGGGTATCGCCATGACGAGCATCGCGGCGGCGCCTCGCGGGGCGAATGCGCCTGCATGGCAGCGTTGGACCAGCGGCGCGGCGGATCCGCCCGGCAGCGGCCTGGGTTTGAGCCTGGTGGCCGCCGTGGTGCGGATGCACCGCGGGCGGCTGGCGATATGGGACAACGAGCCGGGACTGATCGTGCGGTGTGATTTTCCGCCGGTGACGGCCGCCCGTTCCTAGTCCAACGGGTCGGGAATCTGCCGATAAAAGCGGCGAATGTCGGCGAATTTGCAGTTAACGCGTCGGCTGGTCGGCGCCCGTCGTCGCCCCCGTCGACGAGCTTGGTGGCCGCTCCCGGAGCGCTGCAGCCAGCGCAGGATGGCAGCGGTGCGTGTGTGCTGGTGTCGCCGCCTTGACGCTTCGGCGCCGGCCTCGCCATACTGCTGCCATCATGCCTCTGCACCTCCCGGCTGCCTGGTGGTGGCGCCCCTCCTACGGAGTGGGCCGGGAGTGCGGCTGCATGCGCTGATCATAGCCAGGCAGAAGCAGACACCAGAACCCATCTCCGGATTGACCCCGGGATGGGTTTTTTGCTGTATGGAGCTCGCGCGATGAAGCCTAGGATCCGATGAAACCTCCCTTTGACATTGCAGGGGATCTGGACACGCCGGTATCGGCGTTCGCCAAGCTCGAGCCCTTCTCCCCCTGTTTTCTGCTCGAGAGCGTCGAGGGGGGCGAGCGGCTCGGGCGCTATTCCTTCATTGGCTTCGGCGATCGGTTGCACGTACGACTCGATGCCGAGGGGCTGGCCGTCGGCGAGAGCGCCGGCGCCGCGGCAGGGCAGCGTGCGCAGCTTCCGCTGCGCCCCGCGCCGACGAGCCAGGCCGAACTGCTTGCGGCACTGCGCGCAGCCCTCGCACGTGCGCCCCAACCGACTCCCGCGCTCGGGCAGGTGCCGCTGGCGGGTGGCCTGGTAGGCTATGCCGCCTACGACATCGTGCGCTATTTCGAGCGCCTGCCCTCGCTGGCCGCACCACTGCCGGGGGTACCGTTGCTGCACTATGTGGCGCCGCGCTCGCTGCTGGTCTTTGACCATGTCAGCCGTGGCATCGCGTTGCTGCATGCCGGCAGTGAGGCCGAGCGCGCCACGCTGCGCAGCGAGGTCATCGCCGCGCTGCGCGGTCCGGTCCCGCGCCACGCAGCGGCCGGCCGCTTCGCCGTGCCGACGGCCGCGCTCGGGCGCGAGGCGTATTGCGCCGGGGTGCGGCGCGTGCAGGAATACATCGCCGCGGGCGACGTCTATCAACTCGTGCTCGCCTCGCGCTTCGCGGGCGAGCACACACTCGACCCGTTCCAGGTCTACCGGGCACTGCGGCTGATCAATCCTTCTCCCTATATGTACTTCTGTCGCCTGGATGATCTGACCGTCGTGGGCTCCTCGCCCGAGGCGCTCGTGAAGCTCTCGGCGGGACAGGCCGAGCTGCGGCCGATCGCCGGCACCCGTCCGCGCCACGATGATCCGCAGCGCGATGGCGAGCTCGAGGCGGAGCTGCGTGCCGACGCCAAGGAGAACGCCGAGCACGTGATGCTCGTGGACCTGGCGCGCAATGATCTCGGACGTGTGGCCAGCGCCGGCAGTGTGCGCGTGGAACCGTATCGCTGCATCGAGCGCTACAGTCATGTCATGCACATGGTGAGCGGTGTGCGCGGACGGCTCGCGCCGGGCCGCGATGCGTTCGATCTGTTCGCCGCCAGCTTTCCAGCCGGCACGCTGGTCGGGGCGCCCAAAGTGCGTGCGATGCAGATCATCGAGGAGCTCGAGCCGGTGCGCCGGGGTCTGTACGGCGGCACGATCGGCTACTTCGGCAACGGCGGGGCCATGGACCAGGCGATCACCATCCGTACGCTGGTCTTCCAGGAGAATCGCTATAGCTTTCAGGCCGGCGCGGGCATCGTCGCCGATAGCCGGCCGCACGCCGAGTACGACGAGGTGCTGGCCAAGGGTGCGGCGCTGCTGCGCGCGCTGAAGTTGGCGGAGGAAGGACTGTGAACGCGGCATCCCCGGCGCTCGTGCGGCTGCTGTTGATCGATAACTACGACTCCTTCACGTACAACCTGGTGCAGGGATTTCTGGTGCTGGGCGCCGACGTGCAGGTCTATCGCAACGATGCGCTGAGCATCGAGCAGGCGCGCGCACTCGAGCCGACGCATCTGTGCATCTCCCCGGGCCCCGGCACCCCGCAGCAGGCCGGCGTGTCGATCGAGATGATCCGTGCCTTCGCCGGGCGCATCCCGGTGCTCGGTGTGTGCCTCGGTCACCAGTCGATCGTCGAGAGCTTCGGTGGCCGCGTGGTGCGCGCCGCACGCCTGATGCACGGCAAGACCTCGATGATCGAGCATGATCGCGCCGGGGTCTTCGCCGGCGTCGCAGCTCCCTGCGAGGTGGGGCGCTACCACTCGCTGATCGCGGCGCCCGAGACGATGCCGGCGGAGCTGCAGATCACCGCGCGCACGGGCGAAGGGGAGATCATGGGTGCACGCCATGCGACCCTCGCCATCGAGGGCGTGCAGTTTCATCCCGAGAGTGTGTTGACGCCCGACGGGCCGATGATGATGCGCAATTTCCTGCAGATGCGCGGGGGACGCTGGCATGACTGACGCCCAGGCTGCCTACGCGGTGCCAGGCAGCGCGCAGCGCTTCGACACCGACGCCGCGCTGAGTGCGCTGCTGGAGGGCCTGCTCGAGCGGCGCGATCTCTCCGAGGGCGAGGCCGTCGAGATGCTGACTGCCCTGACACGACCGCAGGTCTCCCCGGCGATGGCTGCGGCGTTGCTGGTGGCGCTGCGTGCCAAGGGCGTCACTGCGCCCGAGCTGCGTGGCTTCGCGCGCGGCCTGCGCGCCCAGGCGCGCCGACCCGCGCTCGTCAGTACCGCCGGCGCCGTGGACATCGTCGGCACGGGGGGCGATCGCTCCGGCAGCTTCAACCTGTCCACCGGCGCGGCGCTGCTGGCGGCGGCATGCGGCGTGCCGATCATCAAGCACGGCAACCGTTCGGTCTCCAGCCGCGCGGGCAGTGCGGATGTGCTGCAGACGCTGGGACTGCCGATGCCGCTGGATGAGGCGGCAGCGGGCCACTGCTTCGCGGCGCTCAACTTCACTTTTCTGTTTGCGCCGTTCTATCACTCCGCCACGCGTCACATCGGCCCGGTGCGGGCCGCGCTCGGGGTACGCACGGTGTTCAACGTGCTCGGTCCGCTGAGCAACCCCGCCGCCCCACCGTTTTTGGTCGTGGGGGCGTATCGGCTCGATGTCGCCGAGCTCATGGCACAGGCGCTCGCGGGCAGCGGCGTCGAGCGCGCCTTCGTGATTCATGGCGCCGAAGGTTGGGATGAGCCCACCCCAGTGGGCCCCTTCACGCTGTTCGATGTCACAGCGGCCGGGGTGCGCCAGGAGCAGCGCACCCCGGGGGACTATGGCCTCGCTTGCTGTGACGCTGCGGAGCTGGCCGGCGGGGACGCCGAGCACAATGCGCGCGAGCTCGCGCGCGTGTTGCGCGGTGAGAGCCGCGGCGCGCATCGCGATGCGCTGCTGCTCGGTGCTGCACTGGCGCTGGAGGTCAGCGGCCGCGAGAGTACGATGCGCGCGGGCGTGCTGCGTGCGGCGCAGGCGATCGACAGCGGCGCGGCCGCCGCGTTGCTCGAGCGGCTGCAGCAGTTTGGCCGCGCACACACCCAGCTCGCTGAAGCGTCGGCGCTGAGGGCTCCATGAGCACGGACTTCCTCGCCTCCATGGCGCACAGCAGTCACGCGCGAGTCGAGCGGGCGAGTGCCGAAATGTCCGCCGCCGCATTGCGAGCGCAGGCGCTGCAGTCACCGCGACCGCCGGCGCTGAGGCTCTCGAGCGCAGGCTTCGATCTGATCGCCGAGGTCAAGTTGCGCTCGCCGGCCGCCGGGCGCCTGGGCGGGCAGGCCGAGGATATCGGGGCGCGCGTGGCGGCTTACGCCGCGGCGGGCGCGGCGGCGATCTCGGTGATCACCGAGCCTTCGCGGTTCGAGGGGGAGCTGTCGCACCTGGCGCAGGCCGCGCAGCTGGCCACGGGCGTGCCCGTCATGCGCAAGGACTTTCTCGTCGATCCCTACCAGGTATACGAGGCGCGTCTGCATGGCGCGGCTGGCGTGCTGGTGATCCTGCGCATGCTCGAGGAATCGATGCAGGAGCGCATGCTGGCGGCCTGCGAGGAAAGCGGCCTGTTTGCGCTGCTCGAGTGCTTCGACGAGGCGGATCTGGCGCGCGCTCAGCTGCTGGTGCGGCGGCATGCGAGCCGCGGCATGCTGCTGGTGGGCATCAACTGCCGCGACCTGGTGAGCCTGCAGGTCGTGCCCGGCCGGCTGGATGCGCTCGCTGCGCTGTTGCCCGAGGGCGCGGCACGTGTCGCCGAGAGCGGCGTCGAGACCCCCGCGGATGCCGAGCGTCTGGCGCGCGCGGGCTATGGTGTGGCACTGGTGGGCAGTGCGCTCATGCGTGCCAACGATCCAGCCGCACTCGCGCGAGACCTGCTCGCGCAGGGCCGGGCGGCGCGCGCTGACACATCACCTTTGCGCGGGGCACTGCCCCGGGAGATGCAGCGCTGATGTGGATCAAGATCTGCGGTATGCGCGATGCCATGGCCATCAGCGCGGCGCTCGAAGCCGGCGTCGACGCCGTCGGTTGGGTGTTTGCCGATTCTCCCCGGCGCGTGCAGCCCGCCGAGGCCGCACGCCTGGCGGCCGCGGTGCGCGCGCGCTGCGCGCTCGTGGCCGTCACGCTGCACCCCGCCCAATCGCTGGTCGATGAGATCGTGCGCGAGCTACAGCCCGACTATCTGCAGAGCGATGCGGCCGACCTGGCAAGGCTGCGACTGCCGCGGCTGCTGCAGCCACTGCCCGTGCTGCGCGACGCCGACGTGTCGCGCGAGCCGGCGGCGCACGCCACGCTGCCGGCGCGGCTGCTGTTAGAGGGGCCGCGCAGCGGCCACGGGGCAACGGCCGACTGGGGACTGGCAGCTCAGCTGGCGCTCCGCACCGAGCTGATCCTGGCCGGCGGCCTGAACGCACAGAATGTGGCTGAGGCCATCCAGCGTGTGCGACCCTTCGGGGTGGACGTATCCAGCGGGGTGGAGCGCGCGCCGGCGCAGAAGAGTGCGGCGATGATTGCGGAATTCGTGGCGGCGGCACGCGCTGCTGCAGAGGTAGCGGCATGACGGCAATGGATATGGCGGCGCGCGAGCAGGCGTTGCGAGAGCTCCTGGCGGGGCACTTCCCCGATGAGCGGGGACGCTACGGTCCCTTTGGGGGCCGTTATGTGCCCGAGACGCTCATCGCCGCACACGAGCGGCTCGAGCATGGCGTACGGCATTGGTTCGCGGACAAGACCTTTCAGGCCGAGCTGCAGCGCGAGCTGGCCGATTGGGTGGGCCGCCCGACCGCGCTTACGCGCCTGCCACAACTCTCGGCGCGCTGGGGCGCAGACATCTGGCTCAAGCGCGAGGACCTCGCGCACACCGGCGCTCACAAGATCAACAACGCGCTCGGACAGGCGCTGCTGGCGCGCCGTCTGGGCGCGCGGCGCGTCATCGCCGAGACCGGCGCCGGGCAGCATGGTGTGGCAAGCGCCGCCGCCTGCGCGCGCGTGGGCCTGCCGTGCACCGTCTACATGGGCGCCGTCGACATGGAGCGTCAGGCTCCCAATGTCGGGCGCATGCGCCTGCTCGGCGCCACCGTCGTGCCGGTGCAGAGCGGAGATCGCACGCTGCGCGCGGCGATCGATGAGGCGATGCGCGACTGGGTGGCTGACCCCGCCGAAACCTATTATCTGCTCGGTTCGGCCGTCGGCGGTCATCCCTATCCCTATATCGTGCGCGAGCTGCAGGCGGTCATCGGGCGCGAGGCGCGCGCGCAGATGCTCGAGCGAACCGGGTTTCTGCCCGATGTCGTCATTGCCTGTGTGGGCGGCGGCTCCAACGCCATCGGCTTGTTCCACCCGTTTCTGGCCGATGCGCAGGTCGCGCTCTTGGGCATCGAGGCCGGCGGTCGCGGCGCCACGCTCGGAGACAATTCGGCGACGCTTGCCTGGGGACGTCCCGGCGTCTTGCACGGCAGCTATTCGATGTTGCTGCAGGACGAGCACGGCCAGATCCAGGAGACGCATTCCATCAGCGCGGGCCTCGACTATCCGGGCGTCGGTCCGGAACATGCACTGCTGGGCCACATCGGTCGCGTGAGCTATCAGAGCGCCAGCGATGACGAGGCGCTCGCGGCCGTGCGCGAGCTGTGTCAGCAGGAGGGCATTCTGCCGGCGCTGGAGAGCGCGCATGCGCTGGCCGGCGCGCGCCGCTGGGCTGCCGAACATCGCGGCACTCGCATACTGGTCGGACTTTCGGGGCGCGGTGACAAAGACATGCCGACCCTTACCGCCACGCTGCTGAGCGATACGCCGCGCGCCGCGGATGGCGCGGAGCTGCAGACATGAGCACGAGCTCGCGCGATGAGTCGCGCAGCGCCGCTGATACACCGGCAGCGCGCATCGAGACGGCCGTGCGCGACGCCGCGCGCAGCGGCTCACCGGCGCTGGTGGCCTACCTGACCGCCGGGTTTCCCACGCGCGAGGGCTTCCGCGAGCAGCTCGCGGCCGTTGCCTCTGCGGCCGATGTCGTGGAGATCGGCGTGCCCTTCACCGATCCCATGGCCGACGGCGTGACGATACAGCGCGCCAGCGAGCAGGCGCTCGCCGCCGGGGTGAGCCTGCGCTGGATCCTTCAGGAGCTGCTGGCAATCGGGCCGCTGTCCACGCCGCTGCTGCTGATGAGCTATCTGAATCCGCTGCTCGCCTACGGCCTGCCGCAGCTGGCGCGCGATGCCGCCCGCGCCGGCGTCTGCGGCTTCATCGTGCCGGACCTGCCGCACGATGAGAGCCAGGAGTTCTCCCGCGCGCTCGCCAGCACGGGACTGGCGCTGGTGCAGATGGTCACACCCGTGACGCCTGCCGAGCGTCTGACTCGTGTCGCCGCGGCCAGCGAGGGCTTCGTCTATGCCGTGACCATGACCGGCACGACCGGGCGCACCAGCGGGGCGGCTGCCGATCTGCGCGAGTACCTGACTCGCGTACGCGCGGCGGCGCGCGTGCCGGTGTGCGCCGGCTTTGGCATCCGCTCGCGCGAGCAGGTCGAAGCGCTCGCCGGCATGGTCGATGGCGTGGTCGTCGGCTCGGCGCTGGTCGAAGTACTCGAGCGCGGCGAATCCGCGCAGCACTGGCTGCGCTCACTGCGGCCGGCTCGCTGAGCGCAGCGCCGTCCCGCATGCAGACCGTCACGATCGATGCGCGCTTTTCCGGTCCTCCCGGGCACGCGCACGGCGGCTATCTCGCCGGCACGCTCGCCAACCATTCTGATCGGCAACTGCGCGTGCGCCTTCTGCAGCCGACGCCACTCGCCCGTCCCCTGCAGCTGCAGCCGCGGGCAGATGGCTCGGTCGAGCTCTCCGAGGGCGAACGACTGCTGGTGCGCGGCGATCCGGAGACGTTGGCGCTGCAGCTGAGCGTGCCTGGCGCGCCCGATCACATGCGGGCGATCGAAGCGTCGCGCGGCTTCATCGGCTTCAAAGCGCACGCTTTCCCGCACTGCTTCGTGTGCGGGACGGCGCGGGCGCGCGGCGATGGACTGCGCATATTCGCGGGCGCTGTCGACGGCGCGGCCGATGGCGGCGCCAATCAGGTCGCGGCACCCTGGACCCCCGATGCGTCGCTGGCCGATGCGCAGGGCAAGGTGCGGCCCGAATTCATCGCTGCGGCACTGGACTGTCCCGGCTACTTCGCCGCACGCAGCGATGGTGTGCCGATGTTGCTCGGGGAGTTCACCGTACACATCGACCGCCTCGTGCACCTCGACGAGCCCTGTGTCGTGATCGGCTGGCGTCTCGGCATCGAGGGACGCAAGTACCGCGTCGGTAGCGCGCTGTTCGACGAGGACGGCGAGCTGTGCGCGCGTGCACTGGGAATCTGGATCGAGCCGCGCGGGCCGATGCCGGGGGCGTCGATGTAATGGGGAGCAATGAGCTGGCGGCTTCAAAACAAAGGTCGAACCCGCTCCACCAGCTCTCGTAAGAACGCGTCCGGTCGGTTTATCACTACGAAGTGGTGACACCCCTCAAAGCGGACAAATTCCTTGTGTGGAGCGCGAATATCTTCAAAGTAACGCTCCGCTAACTCGATGGGCGTCTGTTGATCGCAGGTGCCCTCGAAAAAGAACATCGGTACTTCGAAGCGGGGCCCGAGCGGCGGCAGGTCAATTCCCTTCAGCTCCTCATACAGCTGCTCACGTGAGAACTCCGCTCCCTTGAGCATCATCGGGACTTCATCGGCATGGAAGTCCGTCGACCTACGCTCTATGCCCCCGATGGGGACGTACATTTGAATCACTCCTCCTGCCTGGTGTTCGGGTTGGGAAGCGCCGCATCCGCCTCTGGTGCTCGCAGCCTCCGGCCCACATCGAGTTCAAAGAAATCGGACAATCGCGGCGTGGCAGGAAATTTGAGACCCGCGAATGCCGCGGATCCCTTCATTGTGGGATCGATGCCCAGATCTCGCGCTGCCTCGAGGATTTCCTCATCTGACGCGTCGATTAGCTCTTGCCCCAATGCCTCTAGGATGCGGGCCAGAGCCATCTGGGGCGAGGTGCCTCTTACTTTGGTTCGCATGTTAATCCCTCGCGGAGTAAGACGCGCCGCATGCGGCGTCGTGCCGAGCCATAATCGGTTTCGGAGAGCCCCGCAGCCTGTCGAATCTGCTCTGCCGAGAGGCCCTCCCCCAAGCCAGTAATGATCTTCAGTGCCACCGGGTCACCGGCGAAGAGCCGCTCAATCGCCATCACCTCCTGCCGAGCAATTAACGACCTCTCCGGTCCTGGCGTCGGATCGGTCAAGGCTGTTGCTCGTGGTCCGGCCGTTTGATCATCAATCCGCAAGGTATCGGGACGCCCAGGGCCGTTCAGCACCCGGCGCCAATGCTCTGCCTTCAGGCTGCGCATGACGCCGGCCAGGAACGCAACCATTGTCACTCCGGCCGGTTGCCGGCGTGAGCCCACCAGGACCCGGGTGAGCGCCTCCTGGAGCAGATCTTCCCAGGAAACGTCAGAGGGCAGCCCCCGAGCGTACAAGCGCGCTAGAGTCTTGAGGCGCAGCACTTCCATCTCACTGCTCAGACCCAGGGCAAGGAACGTCTCGGTGGGTCGCAGTATCCTTTTGTCTACGAGCTGTGGGACGCGGTGCATAATCACTGCCTCTCCAGCACTATGCGCAGAAATATCGCCTTCTCGGACAAATGCGCAATTAATTTTCTCGCCGATGACGACTGTTCCACCACCCTCGCAAGTCGACTGGCCCGCCGGCACGATCTTCACCCTCGGGCACTCCACGCTGCCGATCGAGCAGTTCGTCGCGCTGCTGCAAACCTATGGCATCGAGCAGCTGGCCGACGTCCGCACGGTGCCGCGCTCGCGGCACAATCCGCAGTTCAACTCCGACGCGCTCGCGCACAGTCTCACTGCCGCGGGCATCAGCTACGTCCCCATGCCGACACTGGGCGGTCTGCGCCATCCGCGGCGCGACTCGCCCAATGGGGCATGGCGCAACAAGAGCTTTCGCGGTTACGCCGATTACATGCAGACCGAGGCGTTTCGTGAGGCCGTCGAAACGCTCGTGCAGATGGGCCGCTCGCGGCGCACTGCGATCATGTGCGCCGAAGCGGTGCCCTGGCGCTGTCATCGTTCGCTGGTCGCCGATGCGCTCGAAGTGCGGCACGTTCCCGTCGTGGAGATTCTGACGCAGAGCAATTACCGCCTGCACGCGCTCACGCCGTTTGCGCATGTTGATGGCGTGGCGATTACCTATCCGCCCGAACAGCCGAATCTACTGTGAGCGGGGCGAGCAGTGTGAGTGCCGATGCGCTGGCTCGATTGCTGGAGGACATTCGCGACTGCCGATTGTGCGAGGCGCACCTGCCGCACGGACCGCGTCCGGTGCTGCAGGTCGCTCGCGGCGCGCGCCTGCGCATCATCGGGCAGGCACCGGGTCGCAAGGTGCATGAAACCGGTGTGCCCTGGAACGACGCGTCGGGGGAGCGGCTGCGCGCATGGCTTGGGCTGACGCTCGACCAGTTTCACGATGCGCATCAGGTGGCGCTCATTCCCATGGGCTTCTGCTATCCAGGCAAGGCGGCCTCGGGTGATCGGCCGCCGCGCCGCGAATGTGCACCGCGCTGGCACGGCGCGCTCGAAGCGCTGCTGCCCGATCTGGGTCTGACTCTGCTCGTGGGGCAGTACGCACAGGCCCGCTATCTCGGCACGACACGCAAGGCGACGCTTACGGACACCGTTTGGGCATGGCGCGAATATCTGCCACAGGGCCTACTGCCGCTGCCGCATCCCTCGCCACGCAATCAGCCCTGGCTCGCCGTGAATCCTTGGTTCGAGCGGCAGTTGCTGCCCGCCGTACGCGCGGCGGTCAAGCGGCTGGGCGTTCACTCATCCTGAGAGGCGCAGTCGAGGTGCCCGCTGCATCCGTCAAACCGGGTAGCACCTCATGGGGTAAGTCGAAAATGCCGTGCCTGCCGCTAGTTCACGTCGAATCTAGCGCGCCGCCGCCGCGCCCAGGCGGCGATCCAGGCGACGCCGGCCGCTGCCACCAGCACATAGCCGACCCAGTGCGGCTGGCCGCGCAGCGCCATCCACAGCACGGCCGCCAGGCCCAGCACCGCGCCGATCAGCACTCGATCGCCCGAATGGATCTGCGCGGTGATCTCGCGGCGCATGCGCTCGAGTTCGCTCATGTCGACCTGGATGCGCAGCCGCTGATCCTGCGCGCGCTCGAGCGTGCGCTCCGCGAGCGGCGGCAGCATGCGGGCGATCTCCAGCAGGTCCGGCCAGCCGCGCTTCAGGTCGCGCCATAGGCTCTTCGGGCTGATGCGCTCGTGCATCCAACGGCGCAGCACCGGAGTGGCGGTGTGCCAGATGTCCAGCTCCGGGTAGAGCTGACGGCCGAGCCCCTCGACATTCAGTAGCGTCTTCTGCAGCAGCAGCAGCTGCGGCTGTATCTGCCCATCGAAGCGGCGCAGCGCCTCGAACAGGCGCAGCAGCACGGTGCCGAAGGAGATCTCCTTGAGCGGGCGGTCGAAGATCGGCTCGCAGATGGTGCGCACGGCCGACTCCATCTCGTCGATTCGCGTGTGCGGGGGCACCCAGCCCGACTGCACATGCAGCGTCGCCACGCGGCGGTAGTCGCGATCGAATACCGCCAGGAAATTCTCCGCGAGATAGTGTTGATCGCGCAGGTCGAGCGTGCCGACGATGCCGAAGTCCACCGCCGCGTAGCGCGGCTGCGCGGGATTTTCCACCAGCACGAAGATATTGCCGGGGTGCATGTCGGCGTGGAAAAAGTTGTGACGGAAGACCTGCGTGAAGAAGATCTCCACGCCGTTCTCCGCCAGGCGCCGGAAGTCCACGCCAGCCTCGCGCAGGCGCGCGATCTCACCGATCGGGACACCGTGGATGCGCTCGAGCACCAGCACTCCGGTGCGGCAGTAATCCCAGTGGACCTCTGGAACATAGAGCAGCTGCGAGCCGGCGAAGTTACGCCGCAGCTGCGAGGCGTTGGCGGCCTCGCGCATCAGATCGAGCTCGTCGGTGATGGTCTTTTCGTATTCGCGCACGATCTCCAGCGGCCGCAGGCGACGGCTCTGCGGCCACCAGCGCTGTGCCATGTTCGCAATGGTGTAGAGCACCTCGATATCCAGTGCCACCATGGCGTGCATGCCTGGGCGCAGCACCTTGACGATGACCTGCCTGCCGTCGGGCAACTCTGCGGTGTGCACCTGCGCGATCGATGCGGCGGCCAGTGGCACCTCGTCGAAGGCACGCAGGCGCACACCGAGCGGCTCGCCCCAGGCACGCTCGATGATGAGGCGCGCCGCCGCCCCCGGAAAAGGTGGCACCTTGTCCTGGAGCTTCGCGAGCTCGTCGGCGATATCGTTGGGGAGCAGGTCGCGTCGCGTGGACAGCGCCTGGCCGAACTTCACGAAGATCGGTCCGAGCTCCTCGAGTGCCAGGCGCAGCCGCTCCGCGCGGCTGCGTGGCGTGCGACGCTGGAACCAGGTCCACCAGGAGATCAGAAAGACGAAGCGCAGCGGTCGGTACAGATGCGTCGCGCGTACCAGATCGTCCAGCCCGTGACGCACCAGCACGCGCTGAATGTGCACGAGCCGCAGCAGCACGCGCAGGCGCATCAGGCAGGTCCTGAGTCGTCCGTCAGGCCTCCCAGCCGTTGCGTCAGGCGATCCATTCGAGCCTCGAGCCGATCAAGCTGCTCGCGCAGCTCTTCCACGCCGCGCAGGTAATGCTCGGCCTCCTGGCGCGAGACCAGATCGCCGCTCTCGTGGGAGAGGAACTCCGCGACGTTGCGCACCGAGGTGTCGGCGGCATGGCGCGCCGTATCGGCAGCGCCGCGTGCCGCCCCCATGATGAGGTGCGCGGCGCTGCGGCCGAGCACTCCGGAGAGCGTGTGCTCCAGATCCGGCGCCAGCAGCAGCGCGAGCTCGCGATAGCGCTGCGCGAGCTGCACGTCGCCCTCGACGCGCACATCGCCGCGGCGAATGACGGCCTCGGCATCCGACAGCAGCGACATGAGCGACATCGGTGCGCCGATCAAACGCGCAGCTGCGGGCGTGGCCGCGGCGGCGTCGGTGGACAGCAGGTGCAAGGCAGTGCCGTTGGACTGCAGGATGAGCGGTTGCTCCTGCCAGGGCGTGCCTTCGATCAGCACCGCCAGCGGCCGCCCGGACAGATCGGCGAGCAGCTCGCGCGCGCGCGTGGATTCGGCGTGCGCGCGCATCGAGGCGCGAGCGAGCGTGCGATCAATCAGCGATTCGATCCAGCCCATGCTAATGCCGGTAGCCGCGGTGCAGGGCGACGATGCCACCCATGAGGTTGTGATATCGACAGCTGCCGAAGCCCGCGCGACCCATCATATCCAGCAGCGTCTGCGGATCGGGGTGGCGGCGGATGGACTCAGCCAAATAGCGGTAGCTGTCCGCATCGCCCGCGACCAGCTGCCCAAGCCGCGGCAGCACGGCGAACGAATAGAAATCGTAGAGGCGGGCGAAGGCACCGCGGCCAGGCGGGGCGAATTCCAGCACCAGCAGTTGTCCGCCGGGACGCAGCACGCGATGCATGGCGGCGAGCGCCGCCTGCTTGTCGGTGACATTGCGCAGCCCGAACCCGATGGTCACGCAATCAAAGCTGCCATCCGGAAAAGGCAGCTGCTGGGCATCGGCTTGTACATAACGGACATTCCCGACCCAGGCCCGATCAGTGAGCCGCTCGCGTCCGTGCTGCAGCATGGGCCCATTGATATCAGTCAGCACCACCAGGCCATCCAGGCCGACCTGCCGTGCCAGACCCTCGGCGAGGTCGCCGGTGCCGCCCGCGACATCCAGTGCACGGCCGCCGCGGCGCAGCCCCGTGAGGCTCAGTGCGAAGTGCTTCCAGAGCCGATGCGCACCGCCCGACATCAGGTCGTTCATCAGATCGTAGCGGTCCGCCACGGAATCGAATACGCGGCGCACGCGATGCGCCTTCTCCTGCCAGGGGACATCCTGGAAGCCGAAATCGGTGCTGCGAGGGGTATCGGAGGTATCGGAGGTCATGCGTGTTGGTGCAATGGAGTCAGAGCTGCATTCTATCGCCCGGGCCGGCTCCTGCACCGCTTCCAGGTCCGTGCGCGCCGTAGCGGACCCCGCGATGTTTGAGAGGACTAAATTCGTCCTGTATGTGAGTGCCCAGTTACTTGCCCATCCCATCGGTGGGCGCCTGCATCGGCGAGATTAAAGCGCTGGCATTCTGCGCTGAATGCGCCCACAATCGGCCGCCGGTTGAGGCCCGTAGGGCCCGACCGAGTGGGGGTCTTGTGAAGATTTGGCCGGGCGTCTAGCCCGGCCTTTCTTTTTTGGGCGTCCCATTCTCATGCGGGCGCTGCGCTGCCTGTGCGACGCGCCGCTGATAATCACGCCAGCGCTGCTCGTGCTGCGTGGCGAGTTGGTGCAGGTATTTCCAGGTGTAAAGTCCGCTGTCGTGGCCGTCATCGAACACCAGCCGCACTGCGTACTGTCCCACCGGCTCCACGCGCAGGATCTGAACAGCCTCCTTGCCGATCACCAGCACGCCCTCGCCGGGTCCGTGCCCCTGTACCTCGGCGGACGGTGAATTTACCCGCAGATATTCGAATGGCAGCGCGTGCGTCGTAGCCGCGTCGAAGCGCAGTTCCAGCACGCGGGATTGGCGACGCAGCGTGATCTGCTCGACCCGTACTTCGGTCATAAGATGTATTCGCTCATGGTTGATGGGTGATTCGCTTCCCGCCGGCTGATTTGCTATACAGGGCGGCGGGGGTCGTGCATGAAACCGACTGATACCGCAGATCCGAATTATTACCATCGGGTCGTCGATTGCCAGTGGGCTTGTCCCACTCACACCGATGTACCCGAATACATCCGCCTCATCGCGCAGGGGCGCTACGCGGATGCGTATCTGCTCAATCGCTCCTCGAATGTTTTCCCCGGCATCCTCGGTCGCGTTTGCGATCGTCCCTGTGAGCCGGCCTGCCGGCGCGGCCGCGTGGAAGACAAACCCGTGGCGATCTGTCGTCTCAAGCGCATCGCCGCGGATCTAAAGGGTGATCTGACCGGGCGGCTGCCGCGTGCCGCGGATAGCCGCAACGGCAAACGCATTGCCTGCATCGGTGCCGGACCTGCCTCCCTGACGGTCGCCAACGATCTGGCGCCACTGGGCTACGAGGTTACGATCTTCGAGCAGTACGCGGTGCCCGGCGGGCTCATGCGCAGCAACATTCCGGCCTTCCGCCTGCCGCAGAGCGTGCTGGATGAGGAGATCGGCATGATCCTCGATCTGGGGGTCACGCTGCGCTTGGGACATCCCGTCAACAGTCTGCGCAACCTGCTCGACGACGGCGGCTTCGACGCGGTGTTCGTCGGCACCGGTGCGCCCAAGGGCAAGGAGCTCGAGCTGCCGGGACGGCACGACACCGATCGCATTCACATCGGCATCAGCTGGCTCGAATCGGTGGCCTTCGGGCACATCGGCAGCATCGGCGAGCGCGTGCTCATCATCGGCGTGGGCAACACCGCCATGGATTGCTGTCGCACCTCGCTGCGATTGGGCGCGCACAGCGTCAAGGTCATGGCGCGCAAACCGCGCGGCTTCTTCAAGGCCTCCGACTGGGAGCTCGAGGATGCCGAGGAGGAGCACGTCGAGATCATCGTGAACCATGCGCCCAAGTGCTTCGTCATCGAGGACGGGCGGCTCACGGGGATGCGTTTCGAGCAGATGGAATACGTCATCGAGGGCGGTAAGATTCTCTCCGAGCGCGTGCTCGGCGAGGTCATGATTCCCTGCGACGATGTGATCCTGGCGATCGGGCAGGAGAATGCCTTCCCCTGGATCGAGCGCGACATCGGCCTGCAGTTCAATCGCTGGGATCAGCCGCAGGTGGACGCGACGACCTTCGAGTCCACGCGTCCCGGCGTGTACTTCGGCGGCGATGCCGCGCAGGGGCCCAAGAACATCATCTGGGCGGTCGAGCACGGCCACCAGGCGGCGATCTCGATCGACAAGTACTGCCGCGGCGAGCCGCTTGGACAGCGGCCGGCCTCGGCGGTGACGCTCTCGAGCCGCAAGATGGGCATGCACGAGTGGTCCTATAAGAACGATTACGCCACGCTCGAGAGGCGGCTGATGCCGCACGTATCGCTCAAGGAGCGCTTCAAGAAGCTCAACATCGAAGTGGAGCTCGGCTTCAGCGTCGAGCAGGCCGCCCAGGAGGCGCAGCGCTGCCTCAACTGCGATGTGCAGACGGTATTCGAATCGAAGCTGTGCATTGAGTGCGATGCCTGCATCGACGTCTGCCCGGTGGATTGTCTGACCATCACCGCGGCGGACAGCGAGCAACAGCTGCAGGAGCGGCTGCGCGTGCCGGCGCTCGAGCCGACGCAGCCGCTGTTCGTCTCCGCGCCGCTGATACAGACGGCGAGGCTCATGGCCAAGGACGAGAACCTCTGCGTGCATTGCGGACTGTGCGCCGAGCGCTGTCCGACTGCCGCCTGGGACATGCAGAAGTCGACCTTGCAGTGGCCGAGCCTGGCACGCTGATCGAAAACAGACGAGGGCATCCATGACGGGCACCCGGATCGCTGAGCGCACTGCAGATCGCACCAACGATTTTGTGATCAAGATCGCCACGGTGAACGGCACCGGCTCGGCGAGCGCCAACGGTCTGCTGATGAAGGCGATCTTCCGCAGCGGCGTGCCGGTGGTGGGCAAAAATTACTTTCCGTCCAATATCCAGGGTCTGCCCACCTGGTACGAGATCCGCGTGACGCGCGACGGCCATCGCGCCCGACAGGGCAACGTCGACATCATGGTTGCGCTCAATGCTGAGACCTACGCGCGCGATCTCACCGAGGTCGCCTCGGGCGGTTACTTCATCTACGACAGCACCTGGCCGCGTGCCTCACTGACGCGGCGCGATGACGTCACGGTGCTCGGCGTGCCCCTGGCGCGGCTGTGCAACGAGCACTTCCAGGGCGTGCGCACGCGCATCCTGATGAAGAATATCTGCTATGCCGGGGTGCTCGCGGGTCTGTGCAATCTGGACCTGGACATCATCAGAAAGCTCCTGGCCGAAACCTATGCGAAGAAGCCGCAGCTCGTGGACGCCAACATGCAGGCGATCCAGCTGGGCTTCGATTATGCGCGCGGGCATTTCAGCTGCCCGCTGCCGCTGTCGGTCAGCAAGATGGACGCGACACGCGGGCACATCGTCATCGACGGCAACACGGCCGCGGCGCTCGGCTGCGTCTACGCCGGAGCCACCGTCGGGGCGTGGTATCCGATCACCCCCTCGACCTCGCTGATGGATGCCTACAAAGGCTTCTGCGATCGTCTGCGGTTGGATGCGACCAGCGGGCGCAAGAACTACGTCATGATCCAGGCCGAGGATGAGCTGGCCGCCATCGGCATGGTCATCGGCGCGAGCTGGAACGGTGCGCGCGCCTTCACGGCCACCTCCGGGCCCGGCCTCTCGCTGATGCAGGAGTTTCTGGGGCTCGCCTACTACGCCGAGATTCCCACGGTCATCTTCGATATCCAGCGCGTCGGACCCTCCACCGGCATGCCCACGCGCACCCAGCAATGCGATATCCATTCGGCGGCTTACGCCTCGCACGGCGACACGCGCCAGGTGTGCCTCTATCCGGCCAGTCCCGAGGAGTGTTTCCACTTCGCGGCGACCGCGTTCGATCTGGCCGAGCGGCTGCAAACCCCGGTGCTGGTGCTGTCGGATCTGGACATCGGTATGAACGACTGGATGTGTCCCGAGTTCCAGTGGGACGAGAGTTACCGTCCCGACCGCGGCAAGGTACTCGACGCCGAGCAGCTCGAGCGCATCGAGCGCTTCTGGCGCTTCTACGATCACGACGGGGATGGCATTCCGCAGCGTACGCTGCCGGGCGTGCACACCAAAGGCGCCTATTTTGCGCGCGGCTCGGGGCACAATCAGTACGGCGGCTATACCGAGGATGCGCGTGACTACCAGCTGGTCGTCGATCGGCTGCGCAAGAAATGGCTGACCGCCGCGCACCTGGTGCCGCGCGCACTCATCGAACAGGACCCGCGCTGCGAGGTGGCCATCGTGTCGCTGGGCAGCTGCGACGGCGCGGTGCACGAGGCGCGCGACCAGCTGGCCGCGCGCGGCATTCACACCAACTATCTGCGCGTGCGCGCCTTTCCATTTGGCGAGGAGGTCGAGGCTTTCCTGCAGGCGCACCGCATGATCTTCGTGGTCGAGCAGAATCGCGACGCGCAGCTGCGCTCGCTGCTGATTCTGGAGACTGGTGTCGAAAAAGCCCGCCTGCGCTCGATTCTGCATTACAACGGGTTGCCCATTCCCGCGAGTTATATCGCCGAGGGCGTGGCTGCGGTGATTGTCCCGGCGCGCCCCACGGCGCAGCTGGTCGGCTGACGGAGAGCCTCATGTCCTTCATGCTCAAGCCCAAGGTCACTTATCCGCAGTTGCCGCAGAACTCGCTCGGACTCACGCGACGCGATTATGAGGGCGCCAACTCGACCCTGTGCGCCGGCTGCGGACACGATTCCATCACCGCGGCCCTGATCGAGGCCTGCTGGGCGCTGTCACTCGAGCCGAAGAACGTCGTCAAGCTCTCCGGCATCGGCTGTTCCTCCAAGACCACGGCGTACTTCGTCAGCGGTGGCCATGGCTTCAACTCCGTGCACGGCCGCATGCCTTCCATCGCCACCGGAGCGAGTGCCGCCAACCGTCGTCTGCACTACATCGGCATCTCCGGAGATGGGGACACCCTATCGATCGGACTCGGCCAGTTCTGCCATGCGATCCGCCGCAATCTCGACATGCTCTATCTCATCGAGAACAACGGCGTCTATGGACTCACCAAGGGGCAGTTCTCCGCCTCCGCCGATGTCGGCACGCGCGCCAAGAAGGGCGAGATCAACCAGTCCCCGCCGATCGACCCGGTGCAGCTGGCCATCACGCTTGGGGCATCGTTCGTGGCCCGCAGCTTCTCGGGCGACAAGCCGCAGCTGGTGCCGCTGCTGCAGGCGGGCATCGCGCATCGCGGCTTTGCGCTCATTGACGTGATTTCA
Source organism: Steroidobacteraceae bacterium (assembly GCA_036266795.1). Classification (GTDB taxonomy): domain Bacteria; phylum Pseudomonadota; class Gammaproteobacteria; order Steroidobacterales; family Steroidobacteraceae; genus FEN-1191. The sequence continues at coordinate 28,136 of DATAXJ010000024.1, forward strand.
CCTTGTGTGACATTCAACGATCACGAAGGCTCGACGCGCAGCTACGCCTATACCCGCGAGCATTACGAGGAGGCGGTGCACGCCGACTTCGTACCGCCGGCCGAGGAGATCGCGATCGACTACGCGCCGGGAGCCACGCAGAGCGTCACGATGCACGACGGCAGTCGGCTGTTGCTGCGTAAGATCGCGGAAAATTACGACCCTACCGACCGGGCGGCAGCCCTGCAGGCCATCCAGCAGCACGCGGCACGTCAGGAGTTTCTGACGGGACTGTTGTATGCCGGCAGCGGGGTGGCGGACTTCCACGAATTGAATGCGACCCCGGAGCAGCCGCTGAACGCGCTGCCCTACGAGCGTCTGAACCCCGGCCCGCAGGCCCTGGCGCGCACCCTGGCGCGATTTCGCTGAGACGCGGCGCGCGGGCGTGGCCGCGCGCCCGCCCTGTCGGCGGCGGCTTGCCCACGAGCCCCCGCGTGGTCGGCCGCCAAGAATAGTTGTGACGACTGCATAACCGAAGCGTGCAGGATTCGTCCGATTTCGCGGCCCGCGCGCATCGGTCACAATTTCGAAAGACCCAAATGGGATGCTGCGCGCGCGCGGCGAGCAGGCGGGCGACAGGTCACACCATCGATAGATCCATGTCTTCGCCGGCACATATTAATGCTTACTAACGATTGCGATCGCATGGAACTTCCCGTGCGCCGCGCCGTCAGTTCGAACGACAGGCGTTGGTCATGTCCGCGCGGACCGCGGGTGGTCCGCCACGTCGGCTGACTCGCGGGAGATCTGCATGAATCATCGCTACTTCCTGCCTCCACAGCGCGATGCCGAAGCGGCCGCCACGCTGCGTTACCCCGCCTACGTACCGAGCTTGAAGATCAACGATCCGGCGGCGCGTGCCATGACCGATTTCCGTCAGGACGCGGCGCCGATGGTGGGCGAGGATCTGGATCTGCAGCGTGCCCTCGATGAGATGTTTCGCCTCGGCACCCGTGCGTTCCTGGTGCTGCGCGAAGGGGTCGTCACGGGCCTGATGTCGGTGGAGCAAGCCCAGCCGGCACAGGGCGCGCGGCGAGTCGCCGATGTCATGACGCCCGCCGCGCACGTGCCGGCGGTGGACTGGCAGATCATCGAAGAGTCACGCGTCAGCGATCTGGTGGATATCTTCGAGGGTAGCGGTGCGCTGCACCTGTTGGTGCTGGAGAACGAGGACTCGCAGCTGGCAGCGGTGCGCGGCCTGATCCACCGCGAGCGCCTGGAGCGCCAGCTCGGCGCGCGCTGGGCGCAGACGGATCTGGCCTCGGCGCGCCGGCCGTCGCTACGCTGAGGCGTCCTGGCCGCTGCCGCTCGGACGTGCCGTGCTGCCGGTGCCCTGGCTGCGGCGCTGCGCGGCGCTACCGCGCGCCTCGGGTCGGGCGCGGCTGAAGAGCTCGATGATTTCCCGATTGAACGCCGGCAGGTCGTCGGGCTTGCGACTGGTCACGAGGTTGCCGTCGACGACCACCTCCTCATCGACCCAATTGGCCCCGGCGTTGCGCAGATCGGTCTGCAGCGAGGGCCAGGAGGTCATGCGATGGCCGCGTGCTGCGCCAGCCTCGACCAGTGTCCAGGGACCATGGCAGATCGCGGCGACCGGCTTGTCGGCATCGAAAAAGGCTTTCACGAAAGCCACCGCCTGGGGATCCATGCGCAGGTGGTCCGGATTCATGACGCCGCCGGGCAGTACCAACGCGTCGTAATCCTTCGGATCGGCGTCCTCCAGCGTCGCGTCCACGCCGACCTCCTCACCCCAGTCCTTGGACTTCCAGCCGCGGATACGACCGGCCTTGGGAGCGACGATGTCGGTGTGGGCGCCGGCGTCCTGCAGCGCCTTGCGCGGTTCGGTGAGCTCCGCCTGCTCGAAGCCGTCGGTCGCTAGAATCGCGATCGTGAGCCCTTCCAATCTGCGCTGCGCCATGGACATCTCCGGATAATTCGTCCGCAAGCCGCGGAGGTGAGGGGCGATTCTCGGCGTCTGTCGCGACGGCGGCACCGAGCGGGCTGCGGATGTTACGATCGGACGGCGCTGACGGCGATTCCAAACAGGAGCAAGCCATGCGGGCGCTGAGCAGGCACGGATGCTGGGGCGCGGGCGCACTGCTCGCGATCGGTACGATGAGCGCTGGGCTCGCCACCGCGGCGCTGCCGACCACGCAGCAGGCGATCGTGCAGACCGGGCACGGTGGGCCGGAAGTCCTGCACCTGCAGAGCGTGCCCGTCCTCGCACCCCGCCGCGGCGAGGTACTGGTGCAGGTATTCGCCGCGGCGATCAACCCGGCGGACTGGAAATCGCGCCAGAGCGGCGCTGATGCTGCGGCGCTCATTCCAGGCTTCGACGTCGCTGGACGCGTCGCGGCACTGGGTACCGGGGTCACCACCCTCAAGCTCGGGGAGGCGGTCTTCGGTGTCACCGGGCGCGGCGATGTCGGCGGGTTGAACGGCACCTACGCGCACTATGTCGTGATTCCGGCCAGTGATCTGGCGGCCAAACCTGACAACCTCACCTATGCCGAGGCCTCCGGGTTGGGGGTCGCGACGCTGGCCGGCGTGCGCATCGTGGATCAGGTGCACGTGCAGCGCGGCGAGCGCGTGCTGATCACCGGTGTCGCCGGCGGCGTGGGCAGCGCCGCGGCCCAGGCGGCGATCGCGCGCGGCGCCGTGGTCATCGGCACCGCTTCGGGACGTCACGCTGCCTACCTGCGCGGGCTCGGGGTGGCCGAGGTCATCGACTACACGCAGAGCGATTGGGCGCAACGCGCCCGTGCCGCTGCACCGCAGATCGTCCTCGATACGGTCGGGGCGGATACGGCGTCTACGGCATTCGCGCTGGTGGGGCGCGGCGGGACATTCGCCAGCGTCGGCACGCACGATTACACCCCCGAGCGCTGCGCGGCGAGCGGCGTGACCTGCCCGCCCGGCGGGTCGGTCGTTGGAGGGCCGGTGCCAACCGCGGTGTTGCTGCACGAGGCCGCGGAGCTGGCGCGCGATGGCAAGCTGGCGGTGCACGTCGACCGCAGCTATCCGCTCGCCCAGGCGGCCGCCGCGCAGGAGTTCAATCGCGAGGGACACACCGAGGGCAAGGTGGTGCTCGCGATCAGCGCGCAGGCCAACAGCCGCTGAGGCCATCCCTGCCGGCAGGTCCCGCGCTACTGGCTTCGGTGGGCCTGAATCAATAGACTGCGCGCGCGCCGTCAGGGCGCAATTCAGGAGAGCATGAGTGGGCAAGGGCGATATGAAGACGCGGCGCGGCAAGATCTACCGCGGCAGTTTCGGCAAGAGCCGTCCCAAGCATCCGGCGGCGAAGAAGACAGCGGCCAAGAGCGCCGGGGCCGGCGCCAAGAAGTGATCATCGCCCACTGACCGCTCGGGGTCCGGCGGTCACGGCCGCTCCGGCGGACAGGCCGCCCGGTGCATTCCACCAGGCGCCGCCCAGCGCCACGAGCAGTCCGGCGGTATCTTCGAACTGTTGTACCTGCGCGCTGACATAGCCCAGGCGCGCCTGCGCATAAGTTCGCTGCGCGGTGATCAGGCTCAGTACGTTGGTGGTGCCCACCGTGTAGCTCTGTTGCTGCAGCTGCAGGGCCTCGGAGGCGACGTCCACAGCATGCCGGTCGACCGTCAGCAGCGTCGCATCGTACTGCAGGCCCCACAGATCGTCGGCGACCTGGCCGAGCGCCTCGAGGACCACCGAACGATAGCTGGCCGCCTGCGCTGTGAAGACATCGCGCGCCGCGCGCACCTGCGCGCGTAGCGCGCCACCCTTGAAGATCGGTTGCGTCAATGCGCCGTTGACGCCCCAGAGCGTATCGAACTGATGAAACAGGTCGGCAGCCTGCAGCGCCTGGCGGGTCAACGAACCCGACAGCGTGATATCGGGAAATTCCTGCGCCACCGCGACGCCGATCGCCGCGCTGGCGGCGTGCAGCTGTGACTCGGCAGCCAGAACATCCGGTCGCTGCCGGACCAGTTGCGAGGGCAAGCTGACAGGTAGCTGTCGTGGCAGCGTGAATTGCTGCAGATCGAATGGCGCCACCCGCCATCGCCCCGGTGCCTCGCCGGCCAACACCGACAGCTGATCGTAAGCCTGCTCGAGCTGCTTCTGCAGTTCCGGCAGCTGCGTCAGGTCGGCCGCGAGCTGAGCATCGGCGGTCAGCACATCGGCCCGCGTGCCGATGCCGACGGCGAATTCCCGCTGCGCGAGCAGCAGGTTCTTGCGATCGATGCCGATCAGATCGTTGATCGTCACAATCTGCAGACGGGTCGATGAGATCGTGAGCACCTCGTTCACGACTTCGCCGGTCAGTGTCAGGTAGGCGGCGCCGAGCTCGTCGCGCTGGTATTCCGCGATCGCCTGCTGCTGCTCGATATTGCGTCGCACGCCGCCGAAGATGTCCGCACTGTAACTGGCCGCGAGTCCCACGCTGTAGAGACCTGCGCCGCCCGACGCCCGCTGGGCGGCGGCTGTGAAGCCGACGCTTGGCAGCAACGCCGCGCGCGCCACGTTCACCTGTTCGCGTGCCTGGGCCAGGGTCGCGTTCGCCGCCATCAGCGTCGGGCTGTGGTTCAGTGCCGTGCGCACCACGGCATCCAGCTCGGTGGCATGGAACAGTTGCCACCACTGCCCGGCGAGTTCGGCACCCAGCTGCAGCTGCTGCAGATCCCGCGTCTCGGGCTGCGCGGGGGCGGGCTGTCCGCCGGTGGGTGCGGCAGCCGCGCTGGCGTGCAGGTAGCCGGCAGTATCGGGAGGGGCCGGTCGATGAAAATCAGGCCCGACGGCACAGCCCTCGAGCGCCATGGCCAGCGCGGTCACGGCGAGTGCGCCCAGGGCGAGCAGCGGCGCAGGCCGCGTCCACGCATGGCCCAACGGGGCTGACAAATTACTCGTAGCGCAGCGCATCGATGGGGTTCAGTCGCGCGGCCTGACGCGCCGGATAGAATCCGAAGAACACGCCGACGGCGCCGGAAAAAGCGAAGGCCAGCACGACGATCTGCGGCTGCAGCCGGATCGGCCATCCGGCGAGCCGGGAGATCAGCAGCGAGGCGAGCGCACCGGCGAGAATCCCCGCGCCGCCACCGATCAGCGCCAGCAGCATCGCTTCAATCAGAAATTGCGTCAGCACGTGCAGGCGGCGAGCGCCGGTGGCCATGCGGATGCCGATCTCGCGCGTGCGCTCGGTCACCGACACCAGCAGGATGTTCATGATGCCGATGCCGCCGACCACCAGGGAAATCGAAGCGATGGCCGCCAGCAACAATTCCATCGCCTTGGAGCTCTGCTCGGCGACCTGGGCAATCTCGGTCAGATCGCGCACCACGAAATCGTCGGGTTTGCCGGGCAGGATTCGATGGCTGCCCTCCAGGGTCTGAGTAACCTGGGCGAGCGCCGTCTGCACCAGTGCGGGGCTGCGTGCCTGCACGTAGATGGTGTTCACGAAGCCCTCGAGCTTCGGCACCACACCGAACGGATTGGGCGGCGGGCCGATGGTGGCGAACACGTTATTGGCGCGCGTCTGCGTCGATGTGGGCGTGGCCACTCCCAGGATGCGCTCCTGCGAGGTCGTGAAAGGAATGAACACCACGTCGTCCTGATCCTGTCCGGTCGCCGAGTGCCCCTTCGCAGCCAGCACGCCAATCACGGTCATCGGCACGTTCTTGATCAAGACGGTGGCGCCGATGGGATCGGAGTACTGACCGAACAGGTTCATCAGCACCGTCTGGCCGAGCACACAGACGGCGGCCCCATCGTGATCGTCCTGAGCACTGAACGCGCGACCGACGGCCACCGGCCAGCGGCGAATGGCCAGATAGCTGGGCGATACACCCTGAATGCTGCTGGTCCAGTTCTGGTTGCCGTACACGACCTGGGTGTTCTGTCGGTTAATGTAGCTCACGTCCGCGACCGCAGCGTCTTCCTCGAGGATGGCACCCACGTCGCTGACGCGCAGGCTGGCGGCGCTGCCGTTGCCGGCGCGCACGCCATTGACGCGTGTAGTGCCGGGCAGCACCACGAGCAGATCCGTGCCCAGACTCTGGACCTGCGCCTCCACCGCGGCACGCGCGCCCTCGCCGACCGCCACCATGGCAATGAGCGCAGCCACACCGATGAACATGCCGAGCATCGTCAGGCCGGCGCGCAGTTTGTTGCGACCGATGGCGCGCAGAGCCGCGAGCACCGCCATCCAGCCGATGGAACCTGCCTCATGCAGCCAGCGGTCCATCGCTCCTTTGTAGGGACGCTCCTGATAGGGTTTGACGGGCGGTAATGCACGTTGCTCGCGCGGCGCCCACGCCTGGGTCGGTTGAGTGGCGTGGTCCGAGACGATCTGCCCATCGCGCAGCGTGATGATGCGGTCGGTCAGCTCGGCGAGGTCGCGCTCGTGCGTCACGAGCACCACGGTGACGCCGCGCTGACGATTCAGCGCGCGAATGGTGGCGAGGATGTCGAGCGCATTCTGCGAGTCGAGATTGCCGGTCGGCTCATCGGCCAGCAGGATGGCGGGATCAGTGACGAGCGCCCGCGCGATGGCAACGCGTTGCTGCTGACCGCCGGAGAGTTGATTGGGCTGGTTGCGCTCGCGATCCGACAGTCCGAGCATGCGCAGCATGTCGCGCGCTCGAGCGCTGTTGCTCTGGATCTGCGCTGCGTAGAACAACGGCAGCTCGACGTTCTCGAGTGCGCTGGTGCGCGCCAGCAGGTTGAACGTTTGGAATACGAAGCCGATGCGGCGGCCGCGGATGCGTGCCAGGGTCGGCTCATTCAGATGCGCAACGTTGATGCCCTCCAACAGATACTCACCGCTGGAGGGACGGTCCAGGCATCCGAGGATGTTCATCAGCGTGGACTTGCCCGAGCCGGAGGCACCCATGATGGCGAGGAACTCGCCGCGCGCGACGGTCAGGCTGACGCCGCGCAGCGCGTGAACATCCGCGCCACCCAGGCGGTAGACCTTGGTCACGTTACGCACGCTGAGCACCGGTTCGCCCGTGCCCGCGACGCCCGGCGCACTCACAGGCGCAAGCCTCCGCGAAAGCCCAATCCCCCGCCCGTCCGGTTGCCCGTCTGGGGCGCAGTTGCCGCGGCGCCGGGTTTGTCGGCATTGACGACCACCACATCGTCCTGCCGCAGCTCTTCACCGGAGACTTCGATCAAGGTGCCGTCGTCGAGACCGGTACGCACACGCGCCGCGATCAGCTTGCCATCCCGGAGCAGCCACAGCGTTGCCCGATCGTTGCGCTCGGCGTCGGCGCCCTGCGCTGCTGCGCCGGCATTGGCCGCGAACGGCCTGCCGCGACCCTGACCAGTCGCGCCTGCGCCCCGGCCGCCTGCTCTCGCAGCCGCCGGGGTGCCGCGCCCTCCCGCACCCGCGGGCGCACCCCCGCGCCTGCCGCCACGCTCACCTGCGGCAGCGCCGGCGAGTCCAGCGGGATTGAAGCGGATCGCAGGCAGCGGTACGCGCAATACATTGCGGCGCAGCGCCGTGATGATGTGCGCGTCTGCGGTCATACCCGGAAACAGCGACAGATCGTCATTGGGTACATCGACGACCACATCGTAGGTCACCACGTTCTGCACCGTGATGGGTCCTTCGCGGATCTGTCTCACATGGCCCGAGAAGGTGCGGTTGGGGAATGCCTGCACCGTAAAGTAGACCGGCTGGCCGGGTTTGACCCCGCCCACATCTGCCTCGCTGACGTTGGTATCGACCTGCATCACGTGCATGTCCTTGCCAATCAGGAACAGCGGTGAGGCCGACAGGCTCGAGACCACGGTCTGGCCGACATCGATGTAGCGCGTGATGACCATGCCGTTCACGGGTGAGAGGATCTTCGTGTAACCGAGGTTGACCCGTGCGCCATGCAGGGCGGCCTGCTGCTGCGCTACGCTTGCTTGATCGAGCTGTAGCTGGGCGCGATCCTGATCGAGCACTGCCTTGTCGGTATTGATGGTCTCCTGCGAGACGATGCCCTGGCCGATGAGCTTCTGATCGAAGGCATAGACCGTGGCCTGATTGGCCGCCCCCACGCGATCCTTGGCCAGTTGCGCCATGCCCGAGTGCAATTGGGCAGTGTCCTGATCGACCACGACCTGGAAGGGCAACGGATCGATCAGCGCACACAACTGGCCGATCTTGACCGGCGCGTTGTAATCGCAATACCAGGCCTTGATGTCCCCGGATACATAGGACTCGACTTGGGCGGTCACCACGGGGTTGAGAGCACCGGTCATGGTGACCGTACGCTGGATATCACCGCGGCTGACGCGCGCGGTGACATAGCGCAGCGGCGGATCGCGCCCATGCCACCACCACAGCGTGACCGACCCAAGCACGATGAGAGTTCCCGCGATCCAGAGCAGGGGACGCCGGGCGGACCGGGTTCGCGCCCGGTCCGATGGGGCTTCAGCTGATATTTCTCCAGACACTGGCGTCCCTTAGCGGCCTGTCGATCCGGCGGTTGGCAGCGATTGGGTCTGGCATCGCAAGGAATCCCAAAGAAATGTTAAGGACTCCGTCGCGAGCGCACATGAAAGGATGTTAATTGGAGTCAACCGCTTTGCGCCCGTAACGCTGCAACCCCAATGGTGCCGCCGCCAGGTTCGCGATCGTCTCCCTCCAGCACCAGGCGCCTGCGTGCAGCCCTCGCTGCCGCCCCTGCGTGGCTGATCCTGTGTCTCGCGGGGTGCAATTGCGATGGCAACACGCTGTGTAAGGCGTTTAACTCCGCAGCGACGAGCAGTACCAGTACCGCCGGCTCGGCAGCCGGCATCTGGACGGGCACGGATTCGGCCACCAACCTGGAGCTGACCGGCTACATCGATGCCAACGGTCAGGCCGATTTCATTCGCTCCGACGGGGTGCAATTTACCGGCACGGCGCAGGTCAGCGGTACCACGGTGAATATCAGCCTCAGCGGGTACACACAGTACGGCTACGAGTTCTCGGACGGCTCCGCCTTTGGTACGGGCACTTTCAGCGGTACCGTCGCAAGCGGCAGCACGCTCAGCGGCAGTGTGGACTTCACCACGGCCGACGACACGACCATCGACGGCAGCTGGTCGTTGACGTTTGACTCGCTGTACGACACCGCCTCGTCCCTCGATGCCATCAGTGGAACCTACACGGACAATCTCGCTGCCGTCACCGATGGAGTGGACCCGCTCAATGCGACGAGTTTGACGATTTCCTCTGACGGCGTGCTGTATGCCCAGGGGTCCGCGGATGGCTGCGTGGCGAACGGCACCGTTACGGTCGTCAGCGCGAGTGCCGATGTGTATCAGGTGTCTTACACCCTGGCGAATTGCACCGGCTCAGACGCCGTGCTCAACGGCGTGGACTTCAGTGGCCTGGCCGAACTGAACACGGATGCATCGCCGCAGGCTCTGGTGCTCGCCGTCACCGGCACCAGTTCGAGCGGCGCCTACTACAGCATCGCCTCGGAGCTGAGCGGCAGTTGATGCCGGCATTGCCCGGGAGGGCCTTGAAGGGCCCTGGAGGGCCCTAAAGGATGTAGCGGCTCAGGTCCTCGTCCTTGGCCAGATCCCCAAGGTGCTCATCGACGTATTTCGCGTCGATCCGGAGCGATGAGTCCGGCCGCTCACTGGCGTCGAAAGATACCGACTCGAGCAGCCGCTCCATCACGGTATGCAGCCGCCGCGCGCCGATGTTCTCGGTGCGCTCGTTGACCTGCCAGGCGATCTCGGCGAGGCGCCGCACGCCATCGGCTGTGAACTCCAGCGACACCTTCTCAGTGGCCAGCAGCGCCCGATACTGCGCGGTCAGCGAGGCGTCGGGCTCGGTCAGGATGCGCACGAAGTCCTCGACCTTCAGCGAGTCGAGCTCCACGCGGATCGGGAAGCGACCCTGCAGCTCCGGGATCAGGTCCGCGGGACGCGAGGTATGGAAAGCTCCGGAGGCGATGAACAGCACGTGATCGGTCTTCAGCGAGCCGTACTTGGTATTGACCGTGCAGCCCTCGACCAGCGGCAGCAGGTCGCGCTGCACGCCCTCGCGTGATACGTCCGCGCCGATGGTCTCCTGACGGCGCGTGATCTTGTCGATCTCGTCGATGAACACGATGCCGTTCTGCTCGGCATTGATCAGCGCGCGCGTCTTGAGTTCTTCCTCGTTGATGAGCTTGCCGGCTTCCTCTTCGAGCATCAGCTTGAACGCCTCGCGCACCTTCACGCGCCGCGTGCGCGTGCGATTGCCGCCGAGATTGGAGAGCACCGACTGCAGCTGCTGCTGCATCTCCTCCATGCCCGGTGGCGCCATGATGTCCACGCCCATCGGCAGGGCGCGTACTTCGATCTCCACCTCGCGCTCATCGAGCTCGCCGCGCGCGAGCAGCTCGCGCATCTTGTGGCGCGTCTCCGAGTCGCGCGCCGGCGCCGGCTCGTCGGTGGAGAAGCCGAGCATGCGCGGCTTGGGCAGCAGCGCATCGAGCACGCGCTCCAGGGCCGCTTCGCGTGCATTGCCGCGCACACGCTCGAGCTCCTGCTCGCGCGTCATTTTGATGGCCACGTCGGCCAGCTCCTTGATGATGGAGTCGACCTCGCGCCCCACATAGCCGACCTCGGTGAACTTGGTGGCCTCGACCTTCACGAACGGGGCCTGCGCAAGGCGCGCAAGGCGCCGCGCGATCTCGGTCTTGCCCACGCCCGTGGGTCCGATCATCAGGATGTTCTTCGGCGTGATCTCCTGGCGCAGCGGCTCGCCGATCTGCATGCGCCGCCAGCGATTGCGCAGAGCAATGGCCACCGCGCGCTTGGCGGCGTGCTGACCGATGATGTGCTTGTCCAGCTCCTGGACGATCGCCTGCGGCGTCATGAGCTGAGCTCCTCGATGACGAGGTTGCGGTTGGTGTAGATGCAGATGTCGGCGGCGATGCCGAGCGAGCGCTCGGTGATGCTGCGCGCATCGAGCTCCGTGTTCTCGAGCAGCGCGCGCGCTGCCGCCTGCGCATAGGGTCCGCCCGAGCCGATGGCCACCGCTGCGTACTCGGGCTCGATGACGTCGCCATTGCCGGAGACCACGAACAGGTTCTGCGGGTCACCAACCAGCAGCAGCGCCTCCAGGCGCCGCAGATACCGATCCGCGCGCCAGTCCTTGGCGAGCTCGATCGCCGCGCGCGTCACGTTGCCGTGCTTCTGCAGCTTGCCCTCGAAGCGCTCGAAGAGCGTAAAGGCGTCGGCTGTGCCGCCGGCAAAGCCGGCCAGCACTCGCCCCTCGGCGAGCCGACGCACCTTGCGGGCGTTGGCCTTCATCACGGTGTTGCCGAGCGTGACCTGGCCGTCGCCACCGAGGGCGATGGCGCCGTTGCGCCGCACGGCCAGAATCGTGGTGGCATGGGGGTCAAAAGGCTGATTCATGGTGGGATGCATTGCGAGCCCTGTCCTGCTTCAACCGCGGCGTCGCGCGCGCGGATGCGCTGCATCGTATGTGCGGGCCAGGTGCTGGAAATCAAGATGCGTATAGACCTGCGTGGTGCTGATGCTGGCGTGGCCCAGCAGCTCCTGCACGGCGCGTAAATCGTGACTGGATTCAAGCAGATGCGAGGCGAAAGCGTGCCGAAACATGTGCGGATGTACGTGCAGCGGCACGCCCATTGCCCGCGCGTGCGCTCCGATGCGCAGCTGCACGGCGCGCGCGCCGAGGGCTCGACCTGTGCGGCCCACGAACACGACCGAGACATCGGGACGTACCAGCCGCGCGCGCTCTGTGAGCCACGCGGACAGTGCGCGCACGGCGACGCGGCCGACCGGCACGATGCGCTCCTTGCGGCCCTTGCCCAGCACGCGTACCTGGCCGGCCACCAGGTCCAGGTCGCTCAGGCGAAGGCCCACGATCTCCGCCAGCCGCAGCCCGCTGGAGTAGAGCAGCTCCATGAGCGCCAGGTCCCGAATCTGGAGCGCATCGCCGGGCTTGAGTGACAGCAGCCGCGCCATCTGATCCACATCCAGCGTCAGCGGCAGGCGGCGCGCGGCCTTCGGCGCACGCACCTCGAGCGCCGCATTGTGCTGCACGACCCCCTCGCGCTTGAGGTAGGTGAGGAAGCTGCGCACCGCGGCGAGCCGGCGCTGCACGCTGCGCGCCTCGAGCCCCTGTGCATGGCTGCGCGCCGCGAAGCTGCGCACGTGCTGGTGGTCGAGCTGTGTCCAGTCTCTCAGCTGCGCGCCCTGACACCAGGTGGCGAGCGCCGCAACGTCACGCCGATAGGCAGCCACGGTGTGCTCCGAGAGGCGTCGCTCGCTCGCGAGGTGCTGCTCAAAGCGTGCCAGCCACTGAGCAGCTTGCGGGCTCATCGAAGCGGGCAGGGCCGGTGGAGCATCGGCCGGCAGCGCGCGCGCCGCGCTCAATCGCGCGACAGCGCCTCGGTGACCAGCTCGCCGATACGCGAGAGGAACTCGGTGCTCATGCCTGGATGAAAGCGCTCCGGATCGACACTGCCCAGCGCCAGCAGCCCGAGCGCGGGCTGCCCGCCCAGGGGCACCAGTGCGACGGAGGCTATGCCCGCGGCCTCGCTGCCAAACAGGTAGTCGCGCTGACTGTCGCGCAGCTGGCCGCAGCGCGGCTTGCAGGTGGCGAACAGCGCATCGAAGCTGCGGAACACCGCATCCTCGGCGCCGACGTGACGCAGGAAGCGCTGCGAGGCGTCGCTCGCGCCCATGGGCTCTGGGGCAGCGAGCAGCAGCACCGCGTGGAAGGTGTCGAAATCCTCGCGCAGACTCGCCTCGATCTGCGTGATCGCATCCGCGCGCGTCGTCGTCTTCAGCAGCCGGCAGGTGAAACGATGGATCTTGTCGGCGAGCACATTATTGGCGCGCGCGACACGTACGAACTCGGTGAGCTTCTGCTCCTGCGCCTGGTACTTGTCACGCAACACTTCCACCTGTCGCTCGATCAGCGAGACGGTGGTGCCGTTACGCGGATGCTGCAGCCGCAGCCGTGCCAGCAATTGCGGGTGGCGCTCGAAGAATTCCGGATTCTGCTGCAGGAACTGGGTGACGGACTCCTCGTCCAATGCCTCATCGGACAGGCCGCGCACTTGATTGCTGCTCATCCCTTCGCTCCCTTACGATCTCAGATCTCAACCTGCCCTTCGAACGACTGGTGGGCGGGTCCGGTCAACCAGACTGCCTCACCCTCACCATCCCAGTGTACGCTCAACGTTCCGCCAGGCACATGCACCTGCACGTCGGCGCCGAGCAGACCGAGGTCGCGTCCGACCGCCACCGCCGCGCACGCGCCCGTGCCGCAGGCGAGAGTTTCCCCCACGCCGCGTTCGAAGACGCGCAGTCGGATGGCCGACGGGTCGAGCACCTGCATGAAGCCGACGTTTACTCGACGCGGAAAATGCCGGTCGCTCTGCAGGGCGTGACCGATGCGCTCCACTGGGGCGGTGGCAACATCTGTCACGCGCAGTACCGCGTGTGGATTGCCGATGCTGACAGCGCCGAATTCGATGCGCTCGCCGGTCGTCTCGAGCGAGTAGCTCGCGGCGCGCGCCGGCGTATCGAAGGGCAGGGCGCCCGGAGAGAAGTCCGGCACGCCCATGTTCACCGTGACGGCGCCATCGGCGAGGATGCGCGCGCGCAGCAGACCCGCTGCGCTCTCGAGTGTCAGTGTCGCATCGTCCGCGTGCCGCCTATCGCGCGCGCGTCCGCGACGTCGATGCAGCAGGGCCGCCGCACAGCGCGCGCCGTTGCCGCTTAACTCGACTTCGCCGCCGTCGGCGTTGAAGACCCGGTAGAGCGCATCGGCGTCCGCACGGCGCGGCGGCTGCAGCACCAGTGCCTGGTCGAAGCCGATACCAGTGCGCCGGTCGGCAAGCGCACGCCATTGCGAGGGGCTGGGCAGGGGAGCATCTGCCGGCAGGTCCAGCACGAGAAAATCGTTGCCGAGACCGTGCATCTTGACGAAATCCAGGCGCATGCGATGGAAGCATACTCCATCGGCCTGGCCTCTCGCCTGAGCGGGGGCGTGCGCGCGTTGCGCGCCACGCCGTGGGAATTATTGCGAGTCCGAGTCCGCGCAGGCCGCTTCCATCGCCTCGCGATAGCGCACGCGCTGCTGATCGGCCTGATCGTCGCTGAGGTAGGTGCGCTGCCCATCGGGGCTCATGGAGTAGAGGTGCCGCGCCTGAATGGCATTCTGGTAGGCCACTTTCGCCTGATTGCACTGCTGCTCGTGTGCGGCGGCGGTGTCCTTGGCGGTCTGCTCGGCGGCGGTCTGGTGCGCCACGCGGTCGTGGATCTGATCGTTGATCTTTTGCGCCTGCGCGGCGTTTCTGTCGACATCGCCGGAGGACGGCGATGCCGTCTCATCGGCGCTCGTGACGAGCTGCGCCCCCGGCGAGGGTGTGTCGCTGTATTGCACGTGCCCCTGTGCATCGACGGAGCGATAGACATCAGCCTGGGCCCCAAGTGGCAGGGCGACCAGCAGCAGGGTGATCAGGGCTCGGTTCATGGGGCACTCTCCGGGAAGCGCAGTATCGGTCGATCGTTTGCCATTTTGGTGTGAGGTGCATCACAGACGCACAGCGCCGCGTGGCGGCGAAAAAAAAGCCCCGGCGACCAGTGGCCGCCGGGGCGTTCGGGTGCGAAACCCGCAGCCAATTATGTCATTCGAGCGCCTCGCCATGCTGCGAGATATCCAGTCCTTCGCGCTCATCTTCCGTCGAGACGCGCAGGCCGATGGTCAGATCGATGAGCTTCAGCAGCACGATGCTCACCACGAAGCTCCACACCAGCGTCGCGACCACTCCGCGCAGCTGCAGCAGCACGCTGCCGGTGGCGCCGCTGATCTCCTTGCTGACCAAGGCGCCAGTGAGCAGTGCGCCCACGATGCCACCGATGCAGTGCACGCCGAATGCATCGAGCGAGTCGTCATACCCGATGGCCCGCTTGAGCGAGCTGGAGGTAAAGAAGCACACCACACCCGCGACGATGCCGATGAGGACCGAGGAATCGGGACTGACGAAGCCGGAGGCGGGTGTGATCGCCACCAGGCCGGCGACCGCGCCCGAGCAGATACCCAGCACGCTCGGCTTACCCCGGACCGCCCACTCGGTGAACATCCAGGAGAGCGCCGCGACTGCCGTGGCGATATGCGTCACCACGAAGGCCATGCCGGCGCGGCCGTCGGACACCACCGCCGAGCCGGCGTTGAAGCCGAACCAGCCGACCCACAGGAGCGATGCGCCGATGACGGTGAGCGTCAGGTTATGCGGCGCCATCGATTCCTTGCCCAGGCCCTGGCGCTTGCCGAGCATCAGCGCAGTGGCGAGGCCCGCGATACCGGCGTTGATGTGCACCACCGTGCCGCCGGCGAAGTCCAGCTGCGTGGAGGCGAACCAGCCGGTCGTCGATTCCCACATCCAGTGGGCGACCGGGCAGTACACCAGGATCAGCCACAGGCCCATGAACCACAGCATCGCCGAGAATTTCATGCGCTCGGCGAAGGAGCCGCAGATCAGCGCCGGCGTGATGATCGCGAAGGTCGCCTGGAACATCCAGTAGACCGTTTCCGGGATCGTCGTCGCCAGATGCGAGGAGCTCACCTTCATCGCGTCGTGCATGTAGACGACGTGGTTCATGAAGGCCCAGTGCAGCGAGCCGATGTACTTGCTGCCGGGCGTGAACGCCAGCGAATATCCAACCAGCCACCAGAGCACCGTCACCAGGCAGGTGATTGCGAAGCTCTGCATCAGCGTGGCGAGGATGTTCTTCTTGCGCACCATGCCGGCGTAGAAGAGCGCCAACCCCGGAATGGTCATCATCAGCACCAGCGCGCAGGAGGTCATCATCCACGCGGTGTCGCCGGAGTTGATCTTGTCGAAACCCTGTACGAACGGTGCCGTGGGTGCGGCGGCGGCCGGTGCCGCGGCCGCAGGCGTCGCTGCCGCCGGTGCCGCAGTTGCTGGCGGTGTCGCCGCTGCCGGTGCGCTGGCCGCCGGCGCTGCCGGCGTCTGTGCCAGAGCGCTCAGGGGATGGGCGCCCAGACCGAGCGCGAGCGCCAGCATGACCAGCACTCCCGCCAGGCGCCGTGGCCCGGACCATCTAGGTTTCTTGGCTATCGGATCAATGCCCATGCGTGCGACTCCCGCTGCTGTCGTGAGATGTGTTGATGTGTGTTATGTAGCCGGCGTGCCGGTTTCCCCGGTGCGGATGCGAATGACCTGCTCGAGCTCGCCGACCAGAATCCGGCCATCGCCACTGCGGCCGGTTCTCGAGACATTCGCGATCGCCTCGAGCACCGGCTCGACGATGGCATCGTCGACGGCGATCTCGAGCTTGGCCCGCGGTCCAAACTGCGTCTCATAGACTTCCGTCACGGTGACGCCCTGAACACCGAGCTGTGCGATGGCCTGCCGCAAATCGTCCAGCTTGAAGGGCCGCACGACCGCGGTGATCATTTTCATGAGATGCATTTCGCAACGAACAAGCCTTGAATCCGGGGTGCCGGAACTCGACGTGTGCGCGTATCCTTGAATTGCTCCGGCTGGAGCAGCTTGCGGATGGCGCTGCAACCCGAATTGCAGAATCCATGCCACGCTCGACGGCTCACTAGATGCGCATTGGCGTGCATCGGAGCGCGGGAACTGCACCAATTTGGAAGTCATGCGCGCTCGCGCGCGCCGTTTCGGGGCATTGGCGAGGCTGCAAGCTCAGCGAGGTTAGAACGATGGAGAACGCCGGAATCGACGACATCGCGCGCCAGCTCTTCGAGCGCCTGCCCGAGGCGGCGCGCACGATGCGACGCGACATCGAGAGCAATTTCCGCGCAGTGCTGCAGGCGAGCCTCAGCAGGCTCGATCTGGTCACGCGCACGGATTTCGACGTGCAGAGCAAGGTTCTCGACAGGACTCGCGTGCGTCTGGAGCAGCTCGAGCTGCGCATGACGGCGCTGGAGACGCGCCTGCAGGAACTCGAAGAGTCGGCACCCCCGCCGGCGCAATAACCCCTCGGCCGGCCAGGCGCGGTGGCCTCGGCATGGGCGTCGCGCGCATCCTGAGCCGGGCGGAACTGGGACTGGCCGCGCCGCCGGTTCAGGTCGAAGCGCATCTGGCCAACGGTCTGCCAGCCTTTACGATCGTGGGGCTGCCGGCTCCGGTGGTGCGCGAAAGCCGTGAGCGGGTACGCGCCGCGCTCACGAATTCCGGATTCGACTTTCCGCAGCGGCGCATCACCGTCAATCTCGCCCCCGTGGAGCTCGCCAAACACGGCGGACGCTTCGATCTGCCCATCGCCCTCGGACTGCTGGTGGCGAGCGGGCAGCTCAGCCTGCAGGCAGGCAACGCCGTGGAGTGCTACGGCGAGCTCGGGCTGGACGGGGAGCTGCGTGCCGTGGCGGGCTTGTTCCTCGCAGCCGTGCACGCCGGGCGCGACGGCCACGCCATGCTGGTGCCGCGCGCGAACGTGCCGGAGGTGGCTCTGGCGGCGCCGGCAGCGGCTTACGCGGCGGCGAGCCTGCGCGAAGCGGCGCAACTGCTGCAGGGCCTGGGGCAATACGGCTCGCTGGCCACTCCAATCGCGGCGCTCCACCCTGCAGTCTCGCCGTTACCGAAGGCAATGAGCGCTGCCGCCAGACTCTCCGACGTAGTCGGTCAGCAGCAGGCCAAGCGGGCGCTGCAGATAGCTGCGTCCGGGGCACATGGAGTCTTGCTGATCGGACCGCCCGGCAGCGGCAAGAGCATGCTGGCTGCGCGGCTTCCGGGCCTGCTGCCGGCACTCTCGAGGGAAGAGGCCTTCGAGGTGGCGGCCGTGCGCGCGGCCGCGGGGCTCAGCCCCGAGCCGGTACACTTCGTCGAGCGGCCCTTTCGCTCGCCGCATCACACCAGTTCCGCGCAGGCGATGGTCGGCGGCGGTCCGCTGCTGCGACCCGGAGAGATCAGTCTCGCGCACCATGGGGTACTGTTCCTCGACGAGCTGCCCGAATTCGATCGCCGGGTGCTCGAGGCATTGCGCGAGCCGCTGGAGAACGGCCGCATCGGGCTCGCGCGTGCCGCGCGACGTCTGGAGCTGCCGGCGCGCTTCCAGCTGATCGCGGCGATGAACCCATGTCCCTGCGGTTACCTGGGCGACCCGAGCATCGACTGCCGCTGCTCGCGCACGCGTCTCGAGCAGTATCGTCAGCGCCTGTCCGGGCCGCTGCTCGATCGCATCGACATGCGCGTGCGCGTCGAGCGTCTGCCGACCAGCGATTTGCTGCAGGCGGCGGGCGCGAGCACGGTCACGGGTGGGGCGCCGCGGGAGGCGGACGCCGGGCGGTCCGCGCCAGATGCGCTCAGCGATGCAGCCCTGCAGCGGAGCATCGAGGCCGCGCGCCGGTGGCGTCTGGTGCGCTCAGGGGCATTGAGTGCCCACCTGAGCGCCGCCGAACTTCGGGACTGCTGCCAGTTGTCGGTGGCGGCCGTCGGGTTGCTGCGCCAAAGCTGCCAGCGCTGGGCGCTGTCAGGCCGGGGCGTGCAACGGCTGCTCGCGCTCAGCCGCACCATCGCGGATCTGGCCGCGAGCGAGCCGGTCGAGGCAGCGCATCTGGCAGAGGCGCTGCAGCTGCGTCGGACGTTCGAGCTGCAATGAGCCGGCAGGCCCTGCTCACTGCCCGACCAGCGAGAGCATGTAATCCACGCCCTGCTTGATGAGCGCATCGGACAGATCCGTGCGCCCGCCCTTGGCTGGCATCGTGCCGGTCTTGCCGGTGAAGCCCATGAGGGCATGCTGATACAGCGTCGACTTGCCCTCGGCAATCGCCGAGGACCAGGCAGCTCGATCTCCTGCCTTTGGCGCACCCACCAGGCCCGGCCCGTGACAGGTGCTGCAGACCTGCTGGAACAGTTGCATGCCGTTTTTCGGCACCGCGAGGGCGACGGCGGGACCGGCGCCGGCAGGTGCTTCGATCTTCAGTGCAGAATTGTCCTGCCCGGCGATCGCCTCGCGAACGAAGGGCGCCGTGCGTTCCTGCACGGTCGCGACGTACAGCGGGTCCTGGTACACCACGACGTCTTCCGTATGCGCTGCGACCACGCGTGCCAGACCGAACAGCACGACGGCCACGGCGACCAGCGTACCGATTATGAGGCTGAAAACGGTGATGAACTGCGAATCCTGCTTTTGCTGTTTATCCACGGGCACTGACCGATGCAAGAAGGGAAACGCCAAGTATAGCTGACACCGGCGCTGGCCCGCGCGTCGAGCGCCGGCGGGGCCTGAGGGCACGGGCTCCCGGCGCAGCGATTGCGCCACGCCGACGGATCAGAGGGCGCGGCGAAAAGTGAGATTGAGCCGGCAGCGCCCGGTGAGCGGATGTTCGCCGTCTTCCAAGGGCGCCACGCCGTGGAAGACCAGGCGCTCTGGGCCGCCCCAGACAAGCACATCACCATGAAACAGCGGCAGGCGCCGCACGCGGTCACGGCGCTGCAGGCCGCCGTACAGGAAGATTGCGGGAAGTCCGAGTGATACGGACACGACCGGCGCCGTCAGATCGCGTTCATTGCGATCCTGGTGCAACGTCAGTCGGGTGCCGGGCGCATAGCAATTAATCAGGCAGGCATCCGGGTCGAAGCCGTCGTAGCCGGCGCGCTCCGCCGTGTCACGCGCCAGCTCGTGTAGCACTGCGGGCAGCGCGGGCCACGGCCGGCCCGTAGCGGGGTCGTGTGTCTCATAACGATAGCCACGACGGTCGCTGATCCAGCCGGCGCTTCCACAATTGCTCATGGCCACGGACATGCGTTGTCCGCCTGGCGTCACCATGTGCCGCAGGGGGGCCTCACGCAGCAGCTCCCGCAGCAAATCCGGCAGCGTATCGGCGACATGGGCCGCGCCGCCCACCAGCAGCGCGGCGCCTTGCGCCAGCGACTGCACGGCATCCGGTGGTGGCAATAGAGTGGCAGGCCGCTCGCGCGGCAGGGCGGTGCGGTGACGCTGCACAGGGCATCGCTCTTCAGGTACTGACGACCCGCCAAGAGTAGCATCGATCGCGGGCACGCCGCGGGCGGAGGCGCCGGCCCATCGTTGAACACATGGCCCATGTGGGCGTCACAGCGACGGCAGGACACGGCCTGGCGCTGCATGCCAAAGCTGTTGTCGAAGGGTATTGCATGGCAGTTGCTCCGTCAGCCAAACATAAATGAATAGGCATGCACGCGAGGGTCGAGAAACTCGATGCTGAAGGTGGTCAGCGCACCGCCCAGAAAGGCCAATACCGCCACGATCATGAGTGCAATTCCCCTCGGCGGCTGCGCTATATTTTACCAAACATAGCGAGTCGGATCCGGCTGCGTTGCGCTATAGTCCACCCGCGTCCTGCAGGGCCGCCGCGCCTGCCATGATCAGGCGGCGCCGGCAGCCGACCAACTATCCATCGTCAAGGGGGTCTGCATGTCCGTCCGCTCTCTGCCGACGCCTGCCGCTCTGTGGTTGGCCGCGGCCCTCTCGGCCGCGCTCGCGCTGGCGCCGGCAGTGCACGCTGCCGATGCCGCTGCCAACGCCAACGCGGGCCACACCGCGTTTCAGCAGCAGTGCGCGCTGTGTCACAGCGCGCGGCCCGGCGATAACGGCGGCGCTCAGGGGCCGAGCCTGTTTGGCGTGTTCGGCCGGGCCGCTGCCTCCGATCCCAACTTCAGTTATACGCAGGCCCTGCGCGACTCTCATCTGACGTGGGATGACGCGACGCTGGAACGCTTCCTGCGCGCGCCGACCCAGATGGTGCCCGGCACGGCGATGGTGATCGCGGTCCCGGACGATACGACACGCGCCAACATCATTGCCTATTTCCAGGCCATCAAAGCAGGCTCGTACCAGGCAGCCGCACGGCCGCAGTTTCGCGGGCGCCCCCCCGCAAATCTTTCCAGGCCGAAGGATGAGAGCGCCGACTGGAAGAAGGACTTTCCGGGTCGGGTGCACCACATCCGCGTCGCCGAGCTGCCGGCGCCCTATAAGACCGAGAGCTATACGAATTTTCCGCGTCTCGTGCCCAAGCCCGCCACGGCGCAGCTGCGCGTACCGCGTGGCTTTCATGTCGCGGTCTTCTCGCGCGATCTGCAGGCCCCACGCGAGCTGCGTGTAGCGCCCAACGGCGATATCTTCGTCACCGAGACGCAGCTCGGCCGCGTCGTCGTAATGCGTCCGTCAGCCGATGGCACCCATCCGCAGACCACCGCCGTCTTCGCGCAGGGACTGGATCTGCCCTCGGGCATGGCTTTCTATCCTCAGGATGGACAGCCCCAGTGGCTCTACGTGGCCGAGACCAATCGCGTCGTGCGTTATCCGTATTCGGTCGGCGACCTCAAGGCGCGCGGCCTGCCGCAGATCGTCGTGCCACAGCTCTCACCGGTCGCCGGCGGGGGGCATTTCACGCGCGACGTGGTGTTTTCCCCCGATGGGCGGCGCATGTTCGTGTCGGTCGGCTCGCAGAGCAATGTCGCGGAGGACATGCCCAAGAAGAGTCCCGGGGAAGTCAGTGCCTGGGCTGCGTCCCATGCGCTGGGCGCCGCCTGGGGCAATGACGTTCGACGCGCCGACGTGCTGGTGTTCGATGTTGCCGCGCTCTCGCCCGTGGAGGATTCCGGCGCCGCCCTGGCGCAGCCGGTCCCCCCGACGGTGTTCGCGACCGGTCTGCGCAACTGCGCGGGCTTGACCATCCAGCCGCAGACTGGCGAGCTCTGGTGCACCGTGAATGAGCGGGACATGCTCGGCGATAACCTCGTACCCGATTATTCCACGCACGTGCAGGCGGCCCGGTTCTACGGCTGGCCCTGGTACTACCTCGGCAATCATGAGGATCCGCGCCACGCCGGCGAGCGCCCGGATCTGGCCGGCAAGGCAGTGGTCCCCGATGTGCTCTATCAATCGCATTCCGCGCCGCTGAGCCTGACCTTCTACGCGGCCAGTTCCGGAGCCTCGGCGTTCCCCGCGCAGTACGACGGTGAGGGCTTCGCGGTGCTGCATGGTTCGTGGAACCGCGCCTTCCGCACCGGGCACAAGATCGTACGTGTCCGCATGCAGGGTGGTGCCGCCACCGGCGAATACGATGACTTCCTGGTCGGGTTCATCGTCAACGACGGCAACGCCTGGGGTCGGCCGGTGGCCGTGGTCGAAGCCAGCGATGGCTCGCTGATCTTCACCGATGATGGTGCCAACATGGTGTATCGCATCTCTTACAAGCGGTGATGAGCCCCGGAAAATGAGCGTCGACTGCCAGGCCGCCGAATGCTCGCGCGCGAGCTCGCCCTCGCAGGCAACCCATGGCGTCACCTGAAGTCCGATTCCGGGTGGACTTTTCTGAAGCGTGCTCGGTCGGCGCGGGCAAGATCGAGCTGCTGGAGACGATTGCGCGTACCGGCTCGTTATCACAGGCTGCGCGGGAGCTGTCGATGAGCTACCGTCGCGCCTGGCTGCTCGTGGACAGCCTGAACCGGGATTTCGATACCCCGGTCGCCCGCACCAGTGTCGGCGGCAGCGGTGGCGGTGGTGCGGTGCTCACCGAGTTCGGGTGCGAGCTGATTGCGGCCTATCGCGCGCTCGACGGCGGGATCCGGGAGCTTGCCGATCGAAAGCTGCGTTCCATCGCGGGCCATATCACGCTCGCAAAAGGCGGCTCAGAGGAGCGCGGCGCCCTTGGCGGCGTGCGGCGCCAGCGCATCGCGCGCAGGCTGGGCTGATGGCGCACCCCGAACAGCCCAGGGTCGAACGACCGCGTTGTCAGTTATACTCGGGCCTTACAGTGGCTGGCGGCGGGGCACGCGGCGACGCCGTGGACTCACGATCGCATCATTTTCGGCGTAGCAACGGGAGATAGCGCGAATGAAGAAGAAGATTATTTCGTTGGCCGTAGCAGGACTCGTAACCGTCGGTGTGGCGGCGACAGTCATGGCGCAGGGGGGAAGGCCTTCACCTGATCAGCAGGCCGCGTCCTTCCGGCAGAGCCTGATGACGGTCATCAACAACGTCGCGGGACCCATGATGGCCATGCAGCGTGGCCGCATGCCGTACGACGCGAAGGTTGTTGCGCGCAACGCCCGGGAGTTGTCGGCACTGGCGGAGATTATTCCGCAAGCGTTCGAGCACGACACCAGCAGCGCGACTGACCTCAAGACCACCGCGTTGCCGGTAGTCTGGCAGAACCACGACAAGTTCCTGAGCAACGCAACCAAGCTCCACGGGGAGGCGCAGGCGCTGGCGAAGGCTGCTCAAGGCGGCAGCGAGGACGACGTCAAGTCGGCCATCATGAGCACTGGGGCCGTGTGCGGGCAGTGCCACATGGAGTTTCGCGAGAAGCCGCCGGGCGGCGGCGGCGGTCGCTGATGCTGCCGGCCGCAACGGCCGGCGAGTGACGGGCCGGCGGATTGGGGATAGCTGTTCGGGGTGATGACCGGGCCGGTGAAGTCTCTCACCAGCCCGCAATGTGCATGGCCCGAACGGCTCTCCTGTTCCGAACCTGCTGCTGCGAAACCAAAATCGCGGCAAATGGCGTGCAGGGGCGGGGCGGCGGGCAGACTGTTTCGTTTGCCCGGCGCTTTCTGCCACACTAAAAAACTAATGTTGTTGCCGCGCCGTCGCCATCCACGGGGCTCACATTGAATTGGATCTACTTTCTGGGACGCTTCCACGTCCTGGCAGTGCACCTGCCGATCGGGATCATCTATGTAACCGTCGTGTTGGAGTTTCTCGCGCGCACGCGGCGCTTTGCCGGATTGCGCGCTGCGGTCGGGTATCTGTGGGCGGCTGCGGCCATCAGCGCCATCGGCACCGTCATGCTGGGATGGATGCATTCCACGGAAGGGGGTTTCGCTGCCGCGACGCTGGCCAGACACCGCGCGCTGGGAATTTCCGTGGCAGTCCTGTCTACGGGACTGTTTTTCCTCCATCTGAAGCGCCCTGGTTGGTATCAACTCTCCCAGCCCGCCACCGGGCCGTTGATGTTGATACTGGTGGCGATCACCGGCCACTACGGCGGCGATATGACCCACGGGTCGACGTATCTGCTGCAGTACGCTCCTGCAGCGGTGCAGCGGCTGGCCGGCATGAGACCTGCTCATCAATCCGTCAAGGTCGCCGACGCCGACATCTTCGCCGACGTCGTGCATCCAATGCTGCTACAGCGCTGCGGGTCTTGCCACGGCGATTCCACTCAGAAGGGCGGGCTGTCGTTCTCGACCTATGTATCCATCATGAAAGGTGGTGAGGATTTTGCGGCAGTCGTTCCAGGAAGCCTGGTGCAGAGCGAGATGTATTACCGCATCACTTTGCCGCGCAGCTCCACCGACTCCATGCCACGCGATAACAAGACGCCATTGACGCCAGAGCAGGTTCGCATCATCGGCTGGTGGATCCAGTCAGGTGCGCCCGCCAAGGGGTCCGTGGGCGCGCTCAAGCCACCGGCGGATATCCTGCAGCTGATTCAAAAGCAATTGACGGGCAAAGCCTGACATGAAATCAGTGCAGCTCGTAGCGCAAAGTGCGGCCGTTCTTCAAGTGTGATTCCAGCGCGAGCCACCGGCCCGACGGGGAGTACCATAAGTCGATTTTGAATTCTGCGGACCGCAGCGAATAGTGCTGCGCGTTCACGACTCGGCGGTCGACATGGGTCGTTTCGAAGCCATCGTCGAATACGACGACTTTCTCATATTGGCCCGTCTGCGCATTGAGCAGAGAATGCGACTTGAGGAAGCTCGAGTCCCAGTAAGCGAAGCTCCTCACGCAGGCCGGCAGCGTCTTCGCGCCTTGTAGCGTGTGTACCTCGAAGGAGTCACCCGAGAGACGCCCCTGCACCGAAAGCTTTCTGCCGTTGTCGTCGGTGTCGGCGTTCATCTGCACGAGACAGTCGGCACGCCAGATCTCCTGGTCCTGGTGATCGTACCGGTAAGCAGTCACGAACAGCGCCTTGACCCTGAAGTGCGCCCGCGTTTCCACCTCGATGTCTGCAGGCTGCTGAGTCACGACGAAATCGTGCTCGCCGATCGGTTTGCCATCGAGCAGCACTCGGAAGTGCCACTCTCTAACGTTGTGCCGAGACGCGCCGGACAGCGTCGCTCGCGAGCTGGCAGCGGCGGTGACCATCATGCCGACTAACAAAATCACAGCCGCAATCCGCTGCGCCGCCCGCTGCACCACGCGAACCGGAGGAGACTTTCGACAGGCCACTCAAGCTATACGGACGGATGGCGTCCGCGGATTCGCTCTTCGCTCTGCATCTTTAAGCCCAGTTTGCCCGTATGCCCTGGCTGGCCATTCGTTAGGAGAGCTTTCATGTCAGAGCAAGAGGCGTGCGTTGCAATGCCGCTGTCCGCCTGGTGCGTGGCTTGAGGCCATTTCCGGCGCGCATCGCCAGGGCGCGAAGCGCAACGCCAACATATGGCTGCTCTGCAGCCGATGGCTCGCTTATCAGCTGGTATGGCTGGTGCTGATCAGCTTGATCAGCCGCTGGTCCAGCGCGCGCTAGGTAGGAGGAAGCTGATACTGCGGCACATCCAGTGCCGTGATGGGCGCCTCACGCCTGTCAGCTGTGACGCAGCTTTCGGCCCTGGACGGCTCCGGGATATCGCTGCCCGCCAACGTCCTTCGAAGTACCGTCAGCGCCCTGCAGAGATGAGATTTGACCGTGCCTAGCGGCAACTGAGTGCGGGCGGCAATCTCGCGATGGGTCAGACCCTCAAAGAACGCCAGGCCGATCAGCCGCGCTTGCACGGCGCTCAGGCTCGAGATTGCCGCCCGCACGCGCGTGCCAACCTCGAATTGCTGCACCATCTCCTCCGCCGTGGGTATATCGTCCTGTGGAGGTGGCTGGCCCCCTGCCCACTGCGCTGCCGTGTGGGGTCGGCGGCGGCGATAGCAATCGAGCGCACGATTGCGGGCAATCACCAGGATCCATTGGGAGAGAGAGCCCCGCTTGGGGTCGAATTGAGAAGCCGCGCGCCACACCTGCTGATAGACGTCGCAAGTCACTTCTTCGGCATCGGCGCGATTCGCTGTAATGCGCAGCGTCAATCCGTACACCTTGCCCACCGTCGCGCTGTATAGCTGGCTCAGCGCCGATATGCTGCCCGCCTGGATCTGGGTCAGCAACGCCAGCAGCTGCGCGTCATCGGCGTGGACAGTTACCTTGTTATGACCGAAGAGCGCGCGCATGCAGTCTGTACCATACGCGTGCTATCAATACCGATAAAGCCGCTGCCCGCGACGTTTCAGCTGGCGTGTAGTCCCACGCCCTATAGTCTTCGGACCTAGGATAGTGACACTCGGCTACAGCAGCTGCGGCACCAGGCAAAGATCTGGCTGTCCAGATCGCTTGAATATACAGTGACACTGCGCTAGGCCGTTTGTGCACTCAGGCGCCGGCGGATGACCCCACCGGTGTCTCGGCAAGACAGTAAAGGCGGACGATCAGCAACCTATGAGCAGTGATACGCCCAAGCCCATAACAAGTGAAGCGCTTGATCAGCGCACCATCGCTGAATTCAGCGCTGCGATTGCGCCTGTCGCCATCGAGCCAGCCGTGGTGGCCCGCTTGCACGTGCAGATCCAGGCGGACATCGCCGGTTCTGGCACCGACGTGGTTCGGCAAGCTGATGGCAAATGGCGAGCGTTGCTTCAAGGCGTCGAAGTCAAGATATTACACGTCGATCGTGGCGGGGGAACGCAGACAGCGCTGTGGCGTCTCATGCCGGGAGCGCGAATACCACCGCACTCGCACTTAAAGGAAGAAGAGTGTCTAGTGCTCGAAGGGTCCGTGGTCAACGAGGACATCAGCTACCTGAAGGGAGATTATCTGTATACGGATGCTGGGTCGGAGCATTCTGAGTTCGTCTCGCCATACGGCGCCTTGCTGCTGGTACGCAACGAATTGCTTCCGTCGCCCTAGCAGGGCGTCCAGGCTGGCACAATAGAACAATAGACTAGAGTGGACCCTGGTGTGCGGCCGCGCCCGCCGACGTGATCGAGCGCCGCCGGGAATTTTCCGGCGGCGACCTGCGTCCAAAAGCCGCGCCGCTGCGTATAGCGGACATGTTCCGAGTGCTCGCCCTTGCCGCCGGCTGCCTGCTCGCCCTACCGTGTCTGGCGGCCGAGGGAAGCCCCTATATCCCCTCTCGCGACGACATCGTGCTGCAGAGCGTGCCGTCGGTGGCGGATCCCCGCGTCCGGGCGTTCGGCGTCCTGCGCAGCGAACTGAGCCGCCAACCCCAGAACGTGACCGGTGCCGTGAAGCTGTCCGAGGCGTACCTGGACTACGGCCGCGACACCGGCGATGCCCGCTATCTCGGCCGCGCGGAGGCGGTCATTGATCCATGGTTGGCCCGGTTGCCACCGCCGATCCCGGTCGTGCTCGTGCACGCCACCATCCTGCAGAGTCGGCACGATTTCGCCGAGGCGCGAGTGCAGCTACAGGGCATTCTCGCCCGCGATTCTGATAACGCGCAGGCCTGGTTGACGCTGGCCACGGTAGAACAGGTTCAGGGCGACGTGGGCGCGGCGCGCAGGGCCTGCGCTCGACTGCTGGATTCCTCGGATCAACTGATCCCCGGCGGCTGCCTGGCATCGCTCGATGCCGTCACCGGTCATGCGGCCAACGCCTATCACCTTTTGAGTGTGCTGTGGCCGCAGGCCAGAGCCGAGAACGTGGCCGTGCAAAGCTGGATCCAGGGCATCCAGGCCGATGCGGCTGACTACCTCGGTGATGAGGCTGGCGCCGACCGTCACTTTCGCGCCGCCCTGCAGCTGACACCCGGCGATAATTTCCTGCTGGCGGAGTACGGTGATTTTCTGCTGGACCAGAAGCGCCCGCAGGCCGCACTGGAGCTGGTCAAGGATTACTCCCAATCCGACACTTCCTTTCTGCGACAGGTCTATGCCGAAGCGGCCCTGGGCTCGCCGCAGACGGCGGCTGATACCGCCGAGATGACGCGGCGCTTTGCCGCGCTGGAGGTGCGTGGCACGTACGCTTATCGACGTGAAGAAGCCGGATTCGTGCTCTTCCTCGAGCACGAGCCGCAGCGTGCGTTGGAACTGGCCGAGGAGAACTGGACCGTACAGCGCGCGCCCCAGGACATGCGCGTGTTCCTGGAGGCGGCCTTGGCGGCCGGGAAGCCCCAGGCAGCCGAGCCCGCGCTCGAGCAGCTGGCCAGCACCCGGTTGCAGTGGCCAATCGTGGTGAGTCTCGCGGCCAAAGTGCGCGCACAACTGGCCACACAGTCGCCGACGAGCCCGCGGCAGAATCACCCTTGAGGGGACGGCGCACGATCCTCGTGCTGGCGTGCCTCGTCGCGCTGCTGCCGATTACGGCTTGGGCGCACAAGGAGAGCGATGCCTATGTGAATTTGAGTCTGGATCCTGCCAATCCCAACCGCTTGCTGGGGCAGTTCGACATTGCCCTGCGGGATCTGGACTTTGCCATCGGCATCGACAGCAACCACGACGGGGCCATTACCTGGGGAGAGGTCAAGGCTCACCGCGACGCCATCGAGCGCTACGTGCTGCCGACTCTGACCATCAAGGGCGACGGCCTGACCTGCCCGATCACGCCCCGGGGACAGATGATCGATGAGCACAGCGACGGCGCCTATGACGTGATTCTATTCCAGGCGCTGTGCGATAAGGAGGTGCCCGATAGGCTAACGATCCTCTACCATCTCTTCCGGCAGATCGATCCCTATCATCGCGGCATCATCAGCGTCTATGCACGTGGCCAGACCTCAGGCGCGGTGCTCGGTCCGCAGAACCTGAGCACCACCCTCGACATCAATCGACCCGATCGCTGGCGTCAATTCAAGAGCTTCGTCATCGATGGCATCTGGCACATCTGGACCGGCCCCGACCATCTGCTGTTCATCCTGTCGCTGCTGTTGCCCTCGGTGCTGGTCTGTCGCCGGCGACCGCGTACGCCCTTTGATGCCGGCGACTGGCAGCCGGTGCAGCGCTTCTGGCCAGCCGCGCTCGAGCTGGTCAAGGTCATCTCCGGCTTTACCGTCTCCCATTCGGTCACCTTGTCGCTCTCGGTGCTGGGCTTCATCGACCTGCCGAGCCGGCTGGTAGAGTCTGGGATTGCGCTGTCGGTGATTGTCGCCGCCTTCAACAACATCTACCCGCTCGTCACACGACGCGCCTGGGTGGTGGCGTTCGCGTTCGGCTTCATTCACGGGCTGGGCTTTGCCAGTGCCCTGGCGGGTCTGCGATTGCCCCCGGTCGCGATGGCGGTCTCCCTGGGCGGCTTCAATGTCGGCGTCGAGATCGGTCAGGAATCGGTGGTGATGCCGCTGATCATGCTGGCCTTTGCCGTGCGCCAAACCCGCTTTTACCGCATCGGCATCATGCGCGTGGGCTCCTGGTTGATTGTACTGATTGCGGGATTGTGGCTGATCCAGCGCGCTTTCGACCTGCTGATCCCGGGGTTGGGCCTTCTGACTCCGTCCTGAGCGTGTAGCAGTTAAAAGAAAGCCCCGCAGATGCGGGGCTTGGCAATGCCATGCAAATGTCGGCAGTCAATTCAAATTGGAGTTTAGATCGTTGCTCACGCCGGGATTGCAGGCCGCTTGACCGGCCTGGGTGCAGGCGACCACGGCCTGATTAGTGCCCGTTGGTAGGGAGTCGCCCTTGCCGAAGGTGACGCCACTGAACTCCGTGGCTTCGCCCAGAGCAAGATCGGTGGTCAGCGAAGTCGTCACCGCCGGTGCCACGTTGATGCCGGGCTGCGGTTGCAGTTGCAGTTGCTGGTTCACGAAGTTCGCAAAATCCGTCGGCGCCGAATTGACCGGCGGCGTCGAGGCCGCCGGGGTGTTGTGGTGGCTGCTGCCGCAGCCGATCAGGCCCAAGCCGGTGACGGCTGCTGCGATCCAAAGAACGTTACGGTTCATGGCGCGTCTCCCGGAAATCAACGTGTATCGCCGCCGGCCGCAGTGCCGGTCGAGGTCGGCTGATCCGTGGCGGCCGCGCGCGCCGTATTAGGAGCGCCCGGAGGCGGTGCGGCCAGGTACGGAAAGGCCGCGAGGTAGTAGTTGGTATCGGTTGCATCTGCGTCCGCACCATCATTGACGACGGCACCGGCATCGACCACCGTCGGCGTGCCGCTGCTGACGTTACAAGTCTGCAGGTTGTTCGGGTCGCCGGTGTAGATCGCCCCCTCCGCAACGGTCAGTTCAATATCGACCACGTCGTCGCCTGGCCGTCGGCCATTGGGATAGCCGGAGGTGTCGCAGGCCAGGAGGCCAAGATTGCTTTGGGAGGTGGTCGCTACCGGAGGAATCGAGGTATTGAGACGCAGCTCCTCGGATGGCGTCACCATATCACCATAGTCTGACGGGTCGTTGCTGAATATCGGCGTCGTGCCACCGGTCGCCTTCAGCGATAGCCCCGTCAGGAAGGCGGCCTCCAGGTCGGTGCGCGGAGCAGCGGGTACCATCGTGGCGCCAGGGAACAGCGCGTTGATCAGTACCGGCAGGGTCGGATTGGTCACGTAGTTGGCGAACTGCGTGTCGTCCTTGGGCTGGCTGTCGTTGAAGCGATCCTTGTCCGGCAAGCCAATGACGACTTCGTTGACCAGCGGACTGCCCAGGCGCGACACCTGCGTCCAGGCGCCGCCGACCACCTCGGTGTTGTTGGTGGATTGTGGCGTGGGATTCAGTACCCGCGCCTGACGCAGATACGAGGTCGTCCAGCCGCCCAGCACCGGATCGGCACTACTGGTGCTGCCTTTGCCATCCTTGGTCAAACAGGCGACCGGTACCTGCATGATGATGCTGGTGATGCTCTTGCCGGCCACGGTGTTTTCGGTGGAATTGCGGCCCCCCAGCGGGTTCAGATCGAGCAGGTCGAAGGTCTCACCGAGATTGATGATGAAGCCCTCGCGGCGCTGTCCGACGAACACGGAACCGGTACCGCAGCTACCGAAGCTGACATTGTTGTAGATGAACTCATTGGCGTAGGTGTTGTAGTCGGGGATCGTCTTGGTGCCGATATTGTCCAGGGGTTTCTGGAAGGTGGCACTGCCGCTGGAGGTCGTCAGGGCCGTGACGGTGCTGCCCTTGATCATGTTGATCGTGTACGTCTCGTAGCGGTTGGCACCGGGATCCATGGAGTTGTCCCCGGAGGTACCAAGCGGGGCGGACACGATCAGCGGGATCGCCACGTTCACCGGGTTACCGTTGGCGTCCTTGGCGCCGGTGTTGATCGCCTGACCTTTGTAGTTATTACTGAACTGGAACTGAAAGCTGATGGCCGGCTTGGCACTGCCATTGTTGTCGATGTTGATGGCGTACAACGCGTTCGGATTCAGGGCGAAGTAATTCGGGCCGCCATAGGGGTCTTGGAGGGGGTTGTAGTTGGCAATCAGTACCACGCTGTCGGTGGCCACCGCTGCGGCGTTGCTCGAAGCGTCGCCGTAGGCGCGAAACATATAAAAGTCGGTGCCGTCGATCGTGGGATTCGCGGCGGTAAATGGCGCTTCGCGGTGGCTGGACGCCAGCGCCGCGGCGCTGCAGGCGACGGCCAGGGCAGCACTGCACGCCGCCGGGTAATTGATCCGAGACATGATGTTTTCTCCTTCCGGTAGACCACTGACGGGATTGAGGCTGGAGTAATACGTCAAGCCGCCGAAAGCGGATGCAGCCGGGCGCAAGTTTAGAAGGCCGAAGTGGTCGAGCGCAGCGCGGCGGTCTCCGGCGCGGATTCACCGGTGGCGACCGAGGCACGACATCCTCTCCTCCGAGCTAAAGAGAGAATTACGCCGGGCGGCTCGAAACGGATGCGCTCCAGCGCAATCCGGATCATGCATCCGCTGCCGCCTTCCTGCCGTAATACACGCTGGTCAGTCGTATACGCCAGCTGGGGTAGGTTTTTACGTGGTGGTCGATCGTTGGGTTTCCGATCTGTGTCGTCGAGTGCGCACCACGCTGCTGGTTGGGATCGGCACTGCCGTGCCGCTATACCTGATTGCCGTCAGGGTGCCGGCGCTGGCCGATACCGGGGCGACGGACACTCCAGCTTCCGGCACGCCGCCGGTCAGCACCCTGGCGGCCGACATCACGCTCGCAGAAGTCACGGTCACCGCCCAGCGCCTGCAGCTGCAGCAGAGCGCCTCGACCGCCAGCGAAGGGGTGGTCGCGGACCAGGAGCTGCAGCTATCGCCGATTTACCGTCCGGCGCAGCTGCTGGAAACGGTACCGGGACTCATCGTGACCTCTCACAGCGGCGAAGGTAAGGCGAATCAATACCTGATGCGCGGCTACAACCTGGATCACGGCACGGATCTCGAGACTTACGTGGATGGCATGCCGATCAATCAGCCTACTCACGCCCACGGCCAGGGCTACACCGACTTGAATTTCTTGATCCCCGAGCTGACCGATCAGGTGACCTATACGAAAGGACCGTACTACGCCAGTGTCGGTGACTTCGGCGGCGTGGGCTCGGTCCGGATGGATTATCGGGACAGCATTGCCCCGCAAGCGGCCGTCAGTGCCGGCACGCTCGGTTTCCGGCGCGTGTTCGGTGCCGATTCGACCCCGCTGGGCGATGGAAATCTGCTGGGCGCCGCTGAACTGCAGCATTACGACGGCCCGTTCGAAAACCCCGACGATGCGCGCAAGGAGAACTCGGTGCTGCGGTACAGCCACGGCGATGAGCACAACGGCTACTCGCTGACCGGCATGTACTATCACCAGCTGTGGAACAGCACGACCGACATTCCAGTACGTGCCATCACCGAGGACCTGGTGCCCGATCGCTTTGGGACCCTCAATCCGACCGACGGCGGCCGCGCCCAGCGCGCGAGCCTTTCCGCGCAGTACTGCACAACGCTCGGTTCCGGCCAATTCGCGTCGAGCTCGTTCTTCATCTATAACCAGCTGCACCTGTACAACGATTTCACCCATTACCTCATCAATCCGCTTGACGGGGATCAGGAGGATCAGTTCGAGAATCGCCGCGTGTACGGCGGGGAGGCGCATTACACGTTCCCGGTAAGAATCGGCCCCTTGGATAACGAGGTGCTGGTCGGCGCGCTGACACGTTACGATCTGCTGGACGTCGGACGCCTGCCGAGCGACGACCGGGTGTCCCTGCCGGCGCAGGATGAGCCACCTTCCTATTCCAACCTGGACCAGGTGTACCTGTCTGCCAGCGCGATTTATGCGCAGCTCATCATCCACTGGAGCTCGACGTTTCGCAGCGTGCTCGGCTTCCGAGAAGACTATCAGCACGGTACCGACGTCGACTACCTGGCAGCCTGGCACGAGACCGCCGGCTATACCAATGGCGGTACGGCAGCGCAGGCGCTGCCGCAGCCCAAGGGCAGCCTCATCTACTCGCCGTCCGAGAAGCTTGCGTTCTACCTCAGCGCCGGCGTGGGGTTTCACAGTGCCGATCTGCGCGGGGTCAATCAGGACACGAGCGTGGACCTGGGGCTGCCGCATACTCCGCTGCTGGCTCAGCAGGATGGGGAGGAGGTGGGCGTGCGCGCGGCGCCGCGGCGCAGTCTGGCCCTGACGTTCGCGGTCTACAATCTTTGGCAGCAGTCCGAGACCATCATCGATCCGGATGTCGGTCAGGATGTCGCGGGGCCGCCAAGCCGGCGCTACGGCTTCGAACTCAACCTCACCTACCAGATGCGACGTTGGCTTGAGCTCTACGCCGGCTACTCGGGCAACCACACGCGCTTCACCCATCCGTTCGATGACGGGACCGGGCACCAGGGCGACTACATCACGGATGCCCCGGTGGCGACTGGCTCACTGTCGCTGTATCTGACCGATCTGGGTCCCTGGAGCGGAGGTCTCGATTACCGCTATCTAGGCAACTATCCGCTGTCCTCGGGCCCCTGTGCCAATTCCGCAGCCATACACGATTTCCCGGGTGTGAGCTCCTGCGCCGACGCACCGACCACCGCCGGTCAGGTCAACGGCAAGGGCTTCGGAGAATTGGATCTGGCTACGCACTATGCGTTCTCGCACCGCTGGCTTGCCTCATTGGGCATCTACAATGTACTCAACACGCACGCGGCTGCGGCCGAGTTCTGGTACGTCGATCGCCTGCAATCGCAGATCGATACCTACCCGGACGGGCGGGCCGATGTACATGAGCATCCGCTCGAGCCGCTCATGATGCGCCTGACGATGTCAAAGAATTTCTAGGAGAACGGTCCTGCCTTAGCCGCCGCGCCGAACAGCGCTCCAACCAATCAGTGCGAGAAGCGCTATCTGAAGCGGCAGGCGTGCCACCAGCAACCAATAAGGAATAGGAAACAAATCAGCCCTCTGCAACATATAGACGTTTGCGGGCGTCACGGCGAGTGTTAAAGCGAAAAGCCCCACGCCGGCAGCACGTCGGGTGGGTCGATACAGCAGGCCCGCGGCGCCCAGCAGCTCGAACACACCGGTCAGCAACACCGTGGCATGGGGCCAGGGTATGTATGGCGGCACTATGCGCATTTCCAGGCGGGTGGCCGCAAAGTGAGCGATGCCTCCAATAAGAAACCAAAGGAATACGACTCCCAGACCGATCCGCCAAGCTCGATCGTGTGCGGGGCTTTGTTGATGAGCGATTAAAAATGGGTGATTCATGCCAGCGATCGCCTCCGCAGTGCACGCCAATATAGGCTGCGCTGCCAGTTAGCGCGACGACGGCAGCGCAAAGGCGATTAATGTATCGCCGCGGCCCTCTTCACTAATCTCAGCGTCGCCGCCTGCCGCAATCACCACGTATTGCTTGCCGCGGTATCGATAGGTAATCGGCAGCGCGTGAGCACTGGCTGGCAGGTTCGAGGCCCAGAGTTGCCGCCCCGTCGAGGCAGACAGCGCGTGGAAGCGATGGTCCATGGTGCCCCCCACGAAGATCAAGCCGCCGGCCGTCACGATCGGGCCCCCGAGCATCGCTGACCCCGCAATATTCTGCACGCGGCTGCCAAATACCTCCTCCATGCTGCCGAGCGGCTGGCGCCAGGCGATCCGTCCACCAGCCAGGTCGACGGCGACGATCTCGCCCCAAGGCGGTGCGTTGCAGGGTAAACCCGAGGGACCTTCCAGAGGCGCGCGGCGCAGTGCAAAGGGCGCACCGCTCTGCAACGCTGTGTCACCGCGAAAATCGCCACGCGCGCCGGCGGCAAATTGCGCCGCGGGAATCATCTGGACTCTGTACGGCAGGTTCGAGATGGCCACGATCAACCGCTCGTGGCGCTCATCCCACGCAAAGCCGCTCCAATTGATACCACCGATATTGCCAGGCACCGCAAGCGAACCCTGGGTGCTGGGAGGTGAAAAAATACCGGTCCCAGATAGATGGCTGAGAATGCTCTTGCATGCAGTGCGATCCCCTGGTGTGGGGCCCCAGGCGTCCCCGACCGCCAAAGACTGCCTCGCCAGAGTCGGAGTGCTGGTCGGAAAAGGCTGTGTCGGGGAGGTCAGCTCTCCCGTCAGGGTACTCGCCGGGACCG
Source organism: Steroidobacteraceae bacterium (assembly GCA_036266795.1). Taxonomy (GTDB): domain Bacteria; phylum Pseudomonadota; class Gammaproteobacteria; order Steroidobacterales; family Steroidobacteraceae; genus FEN-1191. Next base: position 63,589 of record DATAXJ010000024.1, read on the forward strand.
CGCGCTCCTCGATAGGCAGAACCGGTTGCCCGGTCAGCGGATCCAGGACATAGATCATTCCGGTCTTGTTTCCCGCGATCAAGACCGGCGTCTGCTGTCCGCGCAGGGAAACAGTGGTCAGCAGCGGTGCGGCCGCAGTGTCGTAATCCCACAAATCGTGGTGTACCAACTGGAAGCCCCAGACAAGCCGGCCGCTTCTCGCATCGAGGGCCACCACCGAATCAGCCCACCGATCGTCCCCGGGTCGCAGGCCACCGTAGTAGTCGGGGCTCGCACTGCCGGTGGGCACATAGACCAAGTGGCGCTTCGGGTCGGCACTGAGAATCGACCACGCATTGCCGGCGCCGGTTCGCCAGGCAGGCATAGATACGGCTGTCGGCCGTTGCAACGGCTCCCACGACCAAAGTGGCTTGCCGGTGCGCGCATCAAAGCCGCGCACCACTCCATCCGGCATGTCGACTGCCTGGTTGTCGCTGATCGAGGAGCCGACCACCACGACGCCGTCTACCACGATCGGTGGCGACGTCATGTGATACCAGCCCGCTCGATAATTCCTGACACCGCTCAGATCGATCTGCCCGTGCATCCCGAAATCCGCACACGGACTGCCGCTCAACGCATCGACAGCCACCAGTCGCGCATCCTGCGTAGCCTCGAACAGCCTTAGCGCGCACTCAGCAGTCGAGGCCTTCGGGTCCCGCCAAGCGGCGAGCCCGCGGTTGGTCAGTCCATCGCCATAGGGCGGGTGTCTGTTGATGAGGGGATCGTAAGACCACAGCTGCCGCCCCGTCGCAGGATCAAGCGCAATGATGCGGTTGAACGAGCTGGTCAGAAACAGCCGCCCGTCGAGGAACAGCGGCGTCGTCTCAAATCCGCTTTTGAGATTGGAGTTCCCCGATATGTCCCGCGTGTGGAATTCCCATACACGCTTCAGCTGAGCGACGTTCGCCGGGGTGATCTGCGTCAAGGGCGAATATCGTGTGCCGGCTGGATCGTGGCCATAGGATGCCCAATCGTCCGGCGCAGCGCCGGCGGCCGCCATTGGGAACAGTGCCATTGGGAACCAATACATCAGCGACGTCGATACAAGGAAGATTGCTTTCAAGCTGCCGGTCGCGCGCATGGGAGTTCTCCATAGTCACGATGGGCGCCAGCCTGAGCGATTACGCCTGCAACCGCAGTCGATTTGGGACGACCGGGGAGTCCGACGCGGTGAGAGGGGTCAGCGTCCCATGCGCCCGAAGAGCACGTCGCGATACCGGCGGCTGAGCCGCAGCGTATGACCGCTGCGCAGCTGCACGTCGTGGTCGCCCTTGAAGAGCGGTGTCAGCGATGTGATCGCGCCGAGATTAACGGCTGCCGATTTGTGAACCCGCACAAAACGCTGCTCGCCCAGCTGCGTGATGAGGTCCTGTAGCGTCCTGCGCAGCAGATATCGCCGCGTCGCCGTGTGGACATGTACGTAGTTGTCATCGGCGCCGAGCCAATCGATCGAGGCCACGTCGATCAGCTGCAGTCGTTCGCCGTCCGGCACCAACAGGCGCTCGCAGGACGGTTGTCCAGCCCGCGCCGTACTCACCGCCGCCGAACGCGACTGCCCGGAGCGTAAGCGCTCCCTGACACGCTCTAATGTACGCACCAACCGCTCTTGATCGTAGGGTTTGAGCAGGTAGTCGATGGCATTGAGCTCGAAGGCCTTTACCGCATGCTCATCGAAGGCCGTGACGAACACGATCAAAGGGGCACTCGAGGCCTCCAGTTGTGCGGCGACCTGCAGGCCGGACAACGCCGGCATCTGGATGTCCAGAAAGGCGACGTCCGGGTGGAATCGCTCGATGGCGAGCGCTGCGGACAAGCCGTCTTCCGCGCAGGCTGTCAGCGTCATGTCCGGCTGTTCGGCGATCCATCGTTCGAGCTTTTCGCGCGCGGGTGCCTCGTCGTCGGCGACCAACACCTTGATCATGCGCGCTCATCCGCCAGTGGGATGACAACTTGCGCCGTCACGACTTCGCCGGCAGCACCAATACGTAACGAGGCAGCCTCACCATAGATGAGACTGAGACGCTCACGGCAGTTGCGCAGCCCGACGCCTTCGGCGTGGTTCCGCGCCAGGCGCGAGCCGGTGTTGCGCAAGGTGATCTTCAAGGCGCGGCCATTGTGTCCGATGCAGACTTCGATGCGCACGGGTACCAGGGCACATTCCACCCCGTGCTTGAACGCATTCTCGAGCAACGGCTGGAGCAACAGCGCGGGCACAGGTGTATCGAGCAGCTCCCGGTCGATTTCCCAATGCAGCGTCACGCGATCGCGGAAGCGCTCCTGCATGATGTTGGCGTAGAGCTGCAGAGCGCGCAGCTCCTCGGCAAGAGGCACTATTTCTCGCTCCCCGGACCGCAGACTGATATGCAACAAGTCGCCGAGTCCGGCGACCAGCCGGTCGGCCCGCGCCACGTCGACATGCATCAGCGCCGAGATAGTATTGAGCGCGTTGAAGAAGAAGTGCGGACGCAGCTGCCCCTGGAGGCGAGCCAGTTGCGCGTCGGCCAGCGCTCTCTGCAGCGTCAGCAGATGCCGCCGCTGCTGCTGCCATTGCGCGTAGGAATCGAAGCCAAACAGAATGCCCAGCCACAGTCCCAGAAACAGGGTCAGCTTCAGGCACTCGTAGGGAAATACGAATGCCCAGGATGGGTGCCGATAAGTCAGACCGAAAGCGGCATAGACAACGTGGCGTATCCCATAGGCGGCCGGAACGAAGGTGGTTGCGACGAGTGGTAGCCAACGCAGGTAACAGCCGAGCCACACCAGCGGCCTGCCCAGGTACTGCGCGTAGCGCCCGCGCATTCGCAGTAAGGCTATCATCCAGCAGGTGCAGACCAGGGCAGAGCTGCCTTCCCAACAAATCGGTGCCCACCAGCGCACAGTCGGATTGTGCAGGTTGTCCTCGACCGCCACTGTGATCATCAGCAACCAGAACATCACCCACAGCCAACGCAGCACCCGGTGCGGGTTGGCGCCTGGGAGGCGCGTATCATCAGCGGCGGCTATCACGGGGGACGCAACGGCCATACGCAACCGATTGTAGTCACTGCCAGTGCTCGACGCCGCTGGTTTGTGGCAAGCGGGACGTGACCGGACATAGACGGAAATGTGGGTCCAAACGAGGATTTCGGGCGGTCAACGACCGCCGTGGTATTCGTCCACGTTGTGGCACACCATGAGCGTGGGCGGATGGTGGAGATTCCTACGGGCCCACCGATTCCAACTCCCTGTCAGCAAATGGCCGCTCGCGGCGGGGATCACTCTCTATGCCATCAACAACTCCATTCTCGGATTGTTGCAGTCGGCAATCTATGGTTCACGCGTGCGTCGGACGCACGTCTTGCAAGATCCCATTTTTATTCTTGGCCACTGGCGCTCGGGTACGACTCACCTACATGAGTTGCTGTCGCTCGATGAGCGTTTCGCATTTCCGACGGTCTACGAATGCGTTACCCCGCAACATTTCTTGCTCACCGACCGCCTCTATCCGACTCTGTTCTCATGGCTTTTGCCCTCCAAGAGGTTCATGGACAACATGGAACAGGGCTTCGAGCGACCGGCAGAGGATGAGATGGCGTTACTGGCGATGGGAGTCCCGTCTCCCATGTGGACGGCCGGGTATCCGGACGAGGTGACGGGCCAGGCGTATCTGACGCTACGCGACGTTTGTGAGCGCGATCGCCGGCGTTGGAAACAGGCTTTGCTGCAATTTCTGCAGCAGGTGGCGTATCGCCATCCTGGCAGGTCGCTGGTGCTGAAGTCGCCGGGTCACACCGGGCGATTACAGCTATTGCGCGAGCTGTTTCCCACAGCCCGCTACCTCCATATCGTGCGCGATCGGTATCAGGTCTTTGCCTCGGCTGTGCACATGTGGCGGGAGGCTGTCGCATTCAACGGTCTTGTGCGTGCCGATCCGTCGCGCTTGGAAGCAAAGGTGCTGCAGACACTGCTGCAGATGTATCACGGTTTCGATGAAGCTCGAGCTGCGTTGCCCGCCCAGCGCTTTCATCAGCTGCGCTATGAAGATTTGATCCGTGAGCCGATGGCGACGCTGCGGGCCTGTTACGCGGCCCTGGATCTGGGCGAGCTTCCTGAGGCGGCCGTAGCAAAATATCTGGACGATCGTCGCGACTACCGCACCAATAGCTACGAAATCTCTGCGCATGGCAGAGCGGTTGTCCGCGAAACCTGGGGACCCACGTTCAAGGCATGGGGATATGACGGTTAGGGGCGCGTAACGATATGATTTTATTTAAAATGGCGCGCCCGGCAGGATTCGAACCCACGACCTGCAGCTTCGGAGTCAGGACCGATCATCTCGCCCGCGTGCGCCAAGACACTTCGACTTTCTGCTTCAATGGCTTATAGGAACCAAGCCAGGCTAGCCGCCGCTGATTGCGCTCCAAGAGCCGTCCCTACCTGCCAAGTCTGGCGATCAGGCTGGATAGCGCATCGCTCAGCTGCTGCACGACCTGTGGTTCATTGGCCGAGCGACTGGAAGGTGGGCATTGGCGGCGACGCGCTGGCGATCCTCGAAGGTGGTATTGCCGAAGTCGGAATCTGAGTCGGTGTAGCGCGTGGTCGGCTGACCTTCGGGCCGGCCGGCATGTGAACACACCCGCCGAGACTTTCAGGCTTTAACCCGAATCACAGCGGGGGGCTTCCAACTGGCGTCGAGGATGGAGGGCGGGCGCTCCTTGGGCCAGTACATTCGCAAGGTCAAGTTGAAATCACCCTGTCCAGCCGGAAGCCAGTTCGATTCATGGTTCTCGCCCGGTGACTCTTGTTGTATGTAGATATCGATTGAGCCGTCCCGGCCGCGCCGCAGCGGCATCCAGCTGCTGATCGCAAAGCGATTGACGGAGTTGGCAACGAAAAAAGAGTCCGAGCCGTACAGGGTCACTGACCAGAAGGCATTGACGGGCGGTGTCTGTCCATCCTCAAAGTGGAGCACGTATCGGTTCGATCCGTTGAGAGGCGCGCTGTCAGCGTCCACGAACGCTGTAGGATAAACCGCATCTGCAGGAACATTGGCGCCGAATGCAATCCAGGAAATGATGGCCCTCGCAATGTAGTTCGTGCCGTAGTTCCCCAAAATCATGGCTGGAACGCGCCAGCCATTCACGGACTTGCCTGTTTGTTGCGCCGCCGCCTGCAACGTCTGGAGTGCGACGGATACCGCCTTTGCGAGACCGCTCACAACCTTTGGATCAAGGCTCGACGGATTGAACGGCTGACCTGGAATTACGCCGATCGTCGCGAGCTTCGCTATCACCGGTGCGTCAGCCGCCGGCGGTGGATTTGCCTTCAACAGCCGGGCAAGCGTATCGAAGTAACTGGTCGCAGTCATGGCCTGGACTTTTTCGACCGGTGGTGTCCCCATGTCGATGGCCGCGTCTACGGCGCCTCGCGGTGGCGTATACGATTTTCCAAACATTGAGAGCGGCACGAGCGTGTACGCGTCCTGCACTGCGTGCACTGACGAGTAATCCTCGGGACCATTGGTCTGGGTGCGCCCTAGAATCCACACCATATTGCTGGGGGACTTTAGCGACGGCAAGTCCGGGGGTAGTGTTCCACTCCATTGGGGTCCCACGATGGCAAAGTGACCTGCACCGTTACCGGTCCCTCGGGTACCTGGAGACGCGAACACATTGGTCCAGGCATCAAACATGGGAAGAAGGTAGTAACGCCCATGAGTGTCTGGAACCGATAGCACCAGTGGTTCGGCCGACAAATCCAGAAACGCCGAAGAGTAGAGGGTATCGACATTGGCTCGAACGACTTGCTTGAAAGCGGCGGCAGGGAACTGCCTCAAGTTGGCGAATTGGTTTATCGGTGCTGCCGCGCCTCTGGGGTATTCCACATTCGTAGCCGTGCGCAGCGTCAGGTCCATGATGATGAGCGGTAGACCGTAGATCACAGCCTGCACTCCCGCCTCCAGCGCTTCCTCTTCTTTTGCCATTTGGAGTGCCTCCGTCATTAATGCCGGCGTTGGGCACCACGTGCGACGCGAACAGGGATCAAGCCGCTACGCACCACCCGAAAGTCTTATTGCGCCGTGCGCCTCGCGGCCTTGGGTAGCCAAGCGGTAAACAGCGCAGCCCCAGCTAGGGCGGCGACGATGACGATCGTGCCCACCACGGGCGTGAAACCCGCGACAAGGAGCATGCCGGCATCGGCGGCCACGATCACCGCAAAGGCGGTCGCCCATGCCGCCGACAGCACAATATTAACTGTCTTGAATCTCCCGCCAGCGGCAATCTCGGGAGAGACGCGCTCGCGAGCGTATTGAAGTGTGAACGGGCGGCCGATCAGCAGTGATCCCGCTACCATGGCGAGAAGGCCGGCATCGACCCACAGCCGCACGCCAATCACTGACAGCTGGAATTTTGGGAAGCGCGAGGCGAGCGTCAGAGCCGCGAACAAGACGAGGGATCCCGCTTCCAACAGCTTGAGCGATTTGTGCCGGATCATCGTGTCACGAACGACCAGTAGTGCCGACACCACGGTTGCGGCAAAGAGCGCGCCGTGGGTGCCGAGGCCCCGCTCCAGCAACGCGAAGGTCAGGAAAGGCACGAAGGCAAGCAGGACGTTCAAGGTCGACCTTCAGTACTTACAATTTGTTGCGGGAACGATTCCAGTGGCAATACGAGCATATCAAGCGAAGCGGGGCGGTTTCGCGAGGATGACTGGGCCAGCAGTGCGATAGCGTAACTCGCTCGCTCGCCGGCTTTCACTACCTTGGCCGGCGTCACGACGCGCTCGATAGCGAGCTGCGGTGGGCTGTGCGCGGGCCGCGTGTCCTCCTCCAGATGGCTCGCAGTCTCAAGCCCCCTAATGATTGCCTTGAATCTACGGTCGTAGCTTGACACGCGGAGTGACCAGGAGTGACCAAAAAGGAACGTCGTTTGGGGCAAAATGACTCCGCCATAGCCCATATAACTTTTGGATTTTATTGGAATGGCGCGCCCGGCGGGATTCGAACCCACGACCCCTGCCTTCGGAGGGCAGTACTCTATCCAGCTGAGCTACGAGCGCACCGCCTCAAAAAGAGCAACGCGCGGGGGCCGCCCCGCGTTTCAGCCGATCACCTTCTTCTCGCTGGCGGACAAGTCGTTGATGAGCTGAATGAGCTTATCCTCGCTACCGGCCGTGCCCACGTCGGCCTCGTACTTGCCGTCGATGACGATGGTTGGTACGGCGTCGATCTTGTAACGGCGATCCAGATCATCGGCGCGCTGCAGATTGGTCTGTACGCCAAAGGAATTGTACGCGTTGGTGAAGGCGCTGGCACTGATGCCGTGCGCTTCGGCGAACTTCAGCTGCGACTGGAAGGTCGCTTTTTCATCGCCCTGCACGTACAGCGGATCATTGTTCTGATGAATCTCGTCGAACACCTGTGTGTGCAGCTCATCGACCTTGCCGAGCGCCTGCAGGGTATAGAACAGCCGCGCATGGGCGCGATGCACGTCGCCCCACATGATGGGGACGCGTACGAAGTCGACGTAGCCGGGCTTGCTCTTGAGCCAGCTCTCCAGGTAGGGGTCGAGCGCATAGCAGTGCGGGCAGCCATACCAGAAAATCTCGACCACCTGAACCTTGCCCGGTGCCGCGTCGGTCGGCTGTGCCGGAGACAGCACGGTGTAGTTGGTACCGGGGGTCCATTGTCCACTGGGCAGCTGGGCCTGCTGCGGCAAAGGGGCGACATGCTCGAGCGAGGCGTCGCCACTGTCGGTGGTGTCCTTGTCCGCGCCCTCCTGCTCGGTCTTCGCGGCGGCCGTCAAGTCATTCGCGCTGACGGGATTGGATGCGGCCGCAGTGCCGTTGGCAGCGTTCGTGGCGCTGGCTGCCGGTGGCGGGCTGCTGGCGGCGGGGCCCGCGCTGCTCGTCGCCGGCGCGGGTGCGCGTGAACAGGCGCCCAGTGCCAGCGCCAGCAACAGCAATGCGCAGAGTCGTGTGAGCTTCATAAGGTGCTCCGTCAATGGCAGCGCGGTGCGCGCGCTAACGCATGCCTTGTACGTACGAGGCCAAGTCGCGCATGTCCTCGGGCGTCAGGCGACTGGCAATCGTATGCATGATCTGATCGTAAAGTCCGCCGGCACTGGCGCCCTTGCCGTCGCGCGTGTAGCGCGTGTCGCTGGCGTACTGCTGCAGCTGCGCGAGGATATAGACCGCATGCTGAGCGCGCAGTTGCGGAAAGCCTGCCGAGGGCACGCCGCGGCCCACCGGCCCATGGCAGGCCATGCAGGCCGGGATGTTGCGCGAGGGATCGCCGCCGCGATAGAGCTTCTCGCCCACCTGCCAATAGGAGGGGTCAGCCTCTGCGCCGGTCGGGGTCTGCAGCGCAAAGTACGCTGCGAGATCCTCGATATCCTGGGGCGACAGGTTGGCCGCCTGCGTCGGCATGACGCCACTCTGGTCGACCCGGGTCTTGTCGTGCCAATATTTGAGCTGCGTCTTGATATAGGCGGCGTTCTGGCCGGCGATCGCCGGCCACATGGGATTCGTGCTGTTGCCGTTAGGTCCGTGGCAGGCCGCACAGACCGCCGCCTTGGTCGCCCCGGCCTCAGCCGACCCTGCGCTGACGGTGCCACCCGGCGCCGTCGGGCCGGCGGCATGCGCCAGGGACGCCAGCAGTAGGCCCACGAGAGCGCCCGTCCAACTCATCCTCGACGACATCACCGACTCATCCTCGACATCATAATGTGATCAGCTCCCCATCGAATTAGCAGACGCAGCTGGCAGGCCGGCAGTCAGGAAGGCGCAGAATTGTACACTAGGGTGCCGCCGGCTCGCCGGCCCCCGCACGAGGATCGGCTTGAGTCTTTATCCACATGCCAGGCTGCTGCTCAGTGCGGCCGCTGCCAGCCAGTTTCCCACCGACCAGGGCATCGAAGTGGCCATTGCAGGACGCTCCAATGCCGGCAAGTCCACCGCCATCAATACACTGACCGGCCGCAAAGCGCTGGCACGCACCAGCAAGCAGCCGGGGCGCACCCGGCTGTTGAATTTCTTCGAGCTCTCCCCGGGGGCGCGGCTGGTGGATCTGCCCGGCTACGGCTACGCGCAGGGGGCGCGCGCCGAGCGGGAGCTGTGGGGCGAGCTGATCGAGGCGCTGCGGCCGCGTCGCTCGCTATGCGGCGTGATCCTGCTGGTCGATGCGCGTCGTGGCTTGCTGCCGGTGGATGAGCAGCTGCTCGACTGGGCGCAGGGACGCTCGCGTGCTTTGCACGTGCTGCTGTCCAAGGTCGATCAGCTCCCGCGCGCCGCAGCCCGCGAGTGTCTGCAGCACACGCAGCAGCGGCTCGGGACAGGCGCGAGCGTGCAACTGTTCTCCGCGCATGACGGCACCGGCGTGGAGGAGGCGCGCGCGCTTCTGCAGCAGTGGCTGCGCACCCCAGCGTGAACGAAAATTCATTGGAATTTCATTAAAGTCCAAAGAAAAAGCCCCGGTAGTTCATGAAGAACTACCGGGGCCAGCTTATCCGACGCGGGTCTCAGCGCGGCGGATATACCCGCTTAGGGAGGGAAGCGGGGAGTGCAGCGCACTCGATGAATTGGAGTCAGGGTGCGTGAAAAAGTTCCGGATGCGCGGCGGAATTCGTTTTCTTTGCACGATCAATGGTTTGGAGTCAAAACTGTTCCGCCAGGCCGCTCCCGTCAGCCGCTGGCGTCAGGCCCGGCTTACAGCGACCACACCAGCCCGATCGAGGTGAACTCCATGCTCGAGGCGTGTGCCACGTCGAAGCTCTCGAATTCCAGGCGCGCGCCGAGGCGCCCCCAGCTGGTGCCCAGTCCCGCGCCATAGGCGACGTCGGCGCCTGTGCGATGGAACGACAGATCCGGAGAATGCGCGCTGGTGCGCCAGTCCACCAGGCCGACCTTGCCATACACCTGCACCACCGGAATGGGCAGGTAGCCCAACGCAAACAGTCCGACGCCGTAGGTATCGGCGTAGTTGATGCCCTTGAAGGAGCGCGCGAAACCGGTGTAATCGAATTCGCCCGATACGACCGGCAGCGGTCGAAACCCGGCGGCCACCTGATAGCCGACGCTGTCGGTGCTCGCGTAGAACGTGCTCGCGTCGTACTGCACGTGCGATGCGCCGAGCGAGCCGGCCACGTAGAAGCCGGTGTCGTCGGCCTGCGCCGCCGGCATCGAGAACCACAGCGCTGTAGCGAGTGCCATCGAGGCCGTGAGGCTCGTCAATCGCAGAGGGGTCATGGGGTTCTCCGATGCTACGGCGGGCCGTTCGGACCCGGGCGCTGCAAGCCTGCCAGATCGGCGCGGCGCTGGCGAATCTGCGCGGGCAGCCGCGCTGCGCACAGCACAGATGCCTTGCTCTAATGCGCTTCGTCCCAGTTTGCGCCCTCACCGAGCTCCACCTTGAGCGGCACGCTCAGCGCGGCCGCGCCGCTCATGAGCGCACGGATACGCTCGCGTGCCGGCGGCAGTGCATCCGCGCGCACCTCAAATACCAGCTCATCGTGCACCTGCATGATCAGGTGCACGGGCGCCTGCGTCTCGCGGCACCAGGCATCCACACCCAGCATGGCGCGCTTGATGATGTCCGCAGCCGTGCCCTGCATCGGCGCATTGATCGCGCTGCGCTCGGCATACTGCTGCAGCTGGCGATTGCGCGAGGCGATGTCGGGCAGAAACAGCCGCCGACCGAACACTGTCTCGACGTAGCCTGCGCGACGCGCCTGCTCGCGGGTGCGCTCCATATAGCGGCGCACGCCCGGGTAACGTGCGAAGTACAGATCCACATAGCTTTGCGCCGCGGCGCGCGACACGCCTATCTGGCGCGCCAGACCGAACGCGGACATGCCGTAGATGAGGCCGAAATTGATGGCTTTCGCCGAGCGACGCTGATCGGCCGAGACCTCCTGCAGCGGCAGGCCGAATACTTCGGCCGCGGTGGCCTGATGGATGTCGCGGTCCTCCTCGAAGGCGCGCAGCAGGCTCTCATCGCCCGACAGGTGCGCCATGATGCGCAGCTCGATCTGCGAGTAGTCGGCCGCCAGCAGGCGGTAGCCGGGCGGCGCGATGAAGGCTGCGCGGATGCGCCGCCCCTCGCGGCTGCGGATTGGAATGTTCTGCAGGTTCGGATCGGTCGAGGAGAGCCGCCCGGTCGCGGCGACCGCCTGGTGATAGCAGGTGTGGACGCGCGCGGTGTCGGAGTTGATCTGTTCCGGAAGTTTCTCGGTGTAGGTCGAGCGCAGCTTGGCGAGGCCGCGATAATCGAGAATGATGCGCGGCAACCGGTAGTTGGCCGCGAGCTCCTCGAGCACATCCTCCGCGGTGGAGGGAGTGCCTCCTGGCGTCTTGCGTAGCACCGGAAGTTGCAGGCGCTCGAACAGGATCTGCTGCAGCTGCTTGGGCGACTCCAGATTGACGGCAGAGCCGGCCTCGGCGTCGGCCTGTGCCTGAATCTCCAGCATGCGCGTGGCCAGCTCGCCGCTCTGCGTGCGCAGCATCTGCCGATCGATGAGCACACCGTGACGCTCCATGCGCTGCAGGACCGGCACGAGCGGCTGTTCGATTTCTCGATAAAGGCTCGCCAGCGAGCCGGCGCGCTCGAGTCTGTCCCAGAGGACGCTATGCAGCCGCAGCGTGAGGTCCGCGGTCTCGGCTGCATAGTCGCCGGCGCGCTGCAGGTCGATCTGCTGGAAGCCAAGCTGTTTCGCGCCGCGGCCGACGAGGTCCTCGAGGCGCTGCGTCGTCAGACCCAGGTAGCGCGCTGCCATCGAATCGATGCCGTGGCGTGTCGCCGTGGAGTCCAATACATAGGACTCGAGCATGACGTCGAAACGCGCGCCGGCGAGATGCACGTCGTAGTTGGCGAGCACGTGCATGTCGAACTTCAGATGCTGGCCGAGTTTCGCGTGCGAGGGGTCCTCGAGCAGCGGGCGCAGCGCGTCGAGCACGCGGGCGCGATCCAGTTGCGCGGGGACGCCGGGATAGTCGTGGGTGAGCGGAATATAGGCCGCCTCCCCGGGCGCGACGCACAGCGCGATGCCGACAATCTGCGCGTGCATGTAGTCGGCAGCCGAGGTCTGCGTGTCGAGTACGAACAGCTCCGCGGCCGCGAGCGCGGCGAGCCAGCGCTCGAAGCCTGGCCAATCGGTGATGAGCTCATAGCGACGCGGCAGGGCCGCGATCGCTGCGGCTGCCGGGTCGCTAGCCTGCAGCAATTCGCTGACTGCCGTCTGTGCCTGCTGCCCGCTCGCGGCAGCGTCCGCGGCCGGGCTTACCGCGGCCGCTGCCCCGGCGCCGGTACCCGGGGCACTCTGCCCCCCCCCAGCTGCCGTGTCGGCGGCCTCCAGCTGGGCGAGTAGCGCACGCAGCTCCAGGCGTCGATACAGTGCGCGCAGCCGCGCCACGTCCGGTGCGCGACGCACCAGCGTGTGCTCATCGATCGGCAGCGATAGATCGGTGCGCAGCGTCGCGAGCTGACGCGACAGCGCAAGCGTCGTGAGTCCCGCGCGTAGGTTCTCACCGACCTTGCCGCTGATTTCCTCGCGGTGCTCGATCAGCGCATCCACCGTTCCGTACTGTGCCAGCCAGCGCGCCGCGGTCTTCGGTCCGACCTTTTCGATGCCGGGAATGTTGTCCGAGCTGTCGCCGATCAGCGCAAGGTAATCGATGATCTGCTCGGGGAAGACGTCGAATTTTGCCTTCACCCCGGCGCGATCGAGCAGCGTGTTGCTCATCGTGTTGATCAGCGTGATGCGCTCGTCCACCAGCTGCGCCATGTCTTTGTCCATCGTGGAGATGAGCACGCGCTGGCCCGCGGCGTTGGCACGACAGGTGAGCGTGCCGATGACATCGTCGGCCTCCACTCCCTCGATGCGCAGCATCGGTAATCCCAGCGCCTCGACGGCCTCCAGCAGCGGCTCGATCTGTGGGCGCAGCTGGTCGGGCATCGGTGCACGCTGTGCCTTGTACTCGGCGAACAGCTCATCGCGAAAGGTGCGGCCCGGCGCATCGAACACCACGGCGATGTGCGGTGGCTCGTACTCGCGCAGGAACTTCAGCAGCATCGAAAGCACGCCGTGGATCGCACCGGTCGGCTGCCCCGCGGAATTGGACAGGGGCGGCAGCGCATGAAAGGCCCGAAACAGGTACGAGGAGCCGTCGATGAGGACGAGGTCGTAGGCGCTGGACATGCCGCGGGAAAGGCAGCTCAGGCCGCCGGGGAGTTGCCGGCAGCCGGGGCTGAGTTGCCCGGATCAGACTGGGAATCGTTCGGCTGCGAAGGCTGCGCAGCTTTAGCGGGCGCGAGCGGTGTGGCCTGCGGTGGCACCCCGCCAGGTGTGGCCGCGCCGGGGGTAGGCACGACCGGGGCCTTCTGCGCGTTCGGCAGGTACAGCGGGCCCTTCTGTCCGCAGCCGCCCAGCAGCAGCGCGAGCGCCCCGGCGAGCACGAGTGGCCAGGCACGTGCCGGGGAATTCACTGGAGCTACTCCTTGCCCGCGAGCTGCTGCGCGATGCGCCGATAGGCCTCACGGAATGGTATACCTTCCTTGAGCACCAGGGCGTAAGCCTGTCCGGCGGCGTGCACGGCCGGGTCGATGCGAATGCGCTTGGGCGTGAAGCGCAGGGCATCCACCGCTGCGACGAGGATGCCGAGGGTCTGCCCGGCGACGTCGATGCCGCGAAACAGCGGGAACTTCAGCAGCTGCAGATCGCGCTGATAGCCGGAGGGCAGCTTTGCGCAGATCGCCAGTGCCTCGGTCAGGCAGGCCAGCAGCGTCGCGGCCCGGCCTCGCGAGAGCTCCAGCACGTCGGGATTGCGCTTCTGCGGCATGATCGAGGAGCCGGTGGTGAAGGCATCGGGCAGCTCGATGAAGGCGAATTCCGCGGTGTAGAACAGCAGCAGGTCGCTCGCCAGCCGCGAGAGGTCCTGCATCAGCAGTGATAGCTCGAACAGCAGCTGTGCCTCGGCCTTGCCGCGTGAGAGCTGTACGGCGGTGACGGGCTCGTGCGGCTCGGCAAAGCCGAGCGCGCGCGTGGTGTGCGCGCGATCGAGCGGCAGGCCGGGCGTACCGTAGCCGGCCGCCGAGCCGAGCGGATTGCGATCCAGGCGCCGGCGAACCGTGCGAATGCCCTCGGCATCATCGGTGAGCTCGGCCGCGAAGCCGCCTGCCCACAGTGCCACCGAGCTGGGCATCGCCTGCTGCATGTGGGTGTAGCCGGGCAACTCGACGCTGCCCTGTCGTGCGATGAGCCGCTCGAGCGCCGCGCCCATCTGTCCGGTCTGTGCCGCGAGCGCCTCGCTGACGTCGCGCAGGTACAGCCGCAGGGCGGTGAGTACCTGGTCATTCCTCGAGCGTCCGAGATGGATGCGTCCACCGAGGGCACCAAGTCGCTCGGTGAGCCGCCGTTCCAGCGCCGTTTGCCCGTCTTCATCGGCGAGCTGCACGTGCCACTCGCCGCGCGCGTGCTCGGCGCTCAGCGCCTGCAGCGCGCCGCGCAGCTGTGCCAGATCCGGCCCGCTCAGCAGGCTTTGCGCGGCGAGCATCTCGGCGTGCGCAATCGAGGCTCGCACGTCGTAGGGCACCAGCCGCTCATCCAGGGCGTAGTCCTCACCCGCCGTGTAGGCGAGCACGCGCTCATCGAGCGGGCCGCCCTTGTCCCATAGGCGGCTCATGCGCCGCCTTGCTGCTCCGCCGGGGTCAGGGCATTGACGTCGGAGACCACCAGCGTGCCCGTGCCCTCGTTGGTGAAGACCTCGGCGAGAATGCTGTCGGGCGCGCTGTAAGAGATCACATGCACGCGTCGCACGCCGCCGCGCAGCGCATCCTCGATCGCCTTGGCCTTGGGCAGCATGCCTTCCTGAAGGCTGCCCTCGGCGCGCAGCCGCGCCAGGCCCGCCAGATCCGTATAGGAGATGATGGAGGTCGGATCGCTGACGCGCTCGAGGATGCCGGGCGCGCCAGTGCAGAGAATGAGCTTCTCGGCGCCAAGCGCTGCGCCGATGGCTGCCGCCACGGTGTCGGCGTTGATGTTGAGCAGCGTGCCGCGATCATCGGAGGACAGCGGGCTGATCACCGGCATCAGGCCATTGTCCAGGTGTTTTTTGATCACGGCCGGGTCGATGCGATCGATGTCGCCGACGAAACCGAAGTCGACGGTCTCGCTGGAGGCCGTCAGCTTCACGGGTGGGCGGCGGTGGGCGCGCACCAGGCCCGCGTCCACGCCCGACAGCCCGACTGCGTCGATCTCCAGCTCGCGGCAGATTGCAAGGATGCGCGTATTGATCAGGCCGTTGAGCACCATCGAGGTCGCATCGATGGACCTCGCGTCGGTGATGCGCCGGCCCTGCACCATGCGCGTGGGCACGCCGAGTGCTTCGGTGAGCTCGGTGAGCTGCGGGCCGCCGCCGTGCACCAGCACCACCCGGATCCCCAGGTAATGCAGCAGCGCGATCTGCTCGACCAGCGCGCGCATCATGGCGGCATCGCCGAACACGGCTCCCCCGGCCTTGACGACGAAGATCTTGCCCTTGTAAAGCCGGATGTAGGGAGCGGCGCTGCGCAGTCCGCGCACGCTGGCAACCGGGTCGGGACGATGCACGATCATGACGGCGACGAACCTCGCTCGGCGGCAGCCTCTGCCGGCTTCAGCAGTTGATAGAGCACCGCCATTTGCGCGGGCAGGCGATTGTAGGCCTGCCGCTGCACCACCGAGCGCGGCCCGTCGAGCAGGCCGTCGGCTACCGCCACGTTGCGACGCACCGGCAGGCAATGCATCAGGCGGCAGCCGCGCGGTGCGGCGGCGAACCAGTCCTCGTTCAGGCACCAGTGTTTGAGCGCGCCGCGCGCCTCGGCATCGGCGGCTTCATTGCCGTAATGCGCAGTGTTGGCCCACTCCTTCACGTACACCACGTCGGCGTCCTGCATCGCGTGCCGCACATCGCTGGTCTCCTCGACCGCGCCGCCACCGGCGCGGCGCGCCTTCTCCAGGATTTCGCGCGGCAGGGCGTAGCCCTCCGGGCGCAGCACTGTGACGCGCATGCCGCGCATCGCCGCCATGTGCACGGTGGCGGCCGGCACCGCCAGTGGCAGCGCGCGCGGATGGTAGGCCCAGGAGAGCACCAGCTTGCCTTCGCGCGGCACGTCCAGCTCGTCGAGCGTCTTCCAGTCGGCAAGCGCCTGACAGGGATGATTGGCCGCGGACTCGAGGTTGACGAGCGGCTTGTCGATCAGGCGAGCCATCGCGCTGAACTTCTGCTCGCCCAGATCGGCAGCGAGGTCACGCCCGTCGGCAAAGGAGCGGATGCCCAGTGCGTCGCAGTAGGAGGCCAGTACGGGCAGTCCCTCGCGGATGTGCTCGGCGACGGTGCCGTCCATGACGGCGCCCTCGCGCGTTTCGAGCTGCCAGGTGCCCGCGCCCGGTGTGATTACGAACGAGGAACCGCCCAGACGTGCCATGGCCGCCTGGCAGGAAGCCAGGGTGCGCAGCGAGGGATTGAGGAACAACAGTCCCAGGATGCGCCCGGCGAGGGCATGCGGCTCGGGCGAGCGCTCCAGACGCGCCGCGAGCGCGAGCAGGCGAGCGATCTCGCCGGGGGAAAAATCCGCCAGATCGATGAAGCGCGGGGCAGTGATGGAGCTCGGCATGATGGGGACCGCGATGGCAGTGCTCAGGCGGCGATCTCGAGTAGCGCGCTGCGCAACTGCTCGACGTGCGCGGCTTCGAGGATGAAGGGAGGCAGCAGGCGCAGTACGTGCGCATCGGCGCTGGTGCCGGTAAAGATATCGCGCTCGAGCAGCGCCGCGTGTACCTGCCTGGCCGGCCGCGAGGTGCGCAGACCCACCAACAGGCCGGCGCCCTGATAGCCGATGACGGGACCGACCAGGCAGCGGCCGCGGATGAGCTCCCCGACGCTGCGCACACGCTCGAGCAACCCCTCGGACTCGATGGCTTCGATGACGGCCTCGACGGCCGCGCAGGCCATGGGGCCACCACCGAAGGTGGTGCCGAGCCCATCGAGCTTCACACCGGCCGCGACACGCGCATTCATCAGCAGCGCAGCGCAGGGAAAGCCCGCGCCCAGCGCCTTGGCCGTGGTGATCATGTCGGGTATGACGCCGTAGCGACTCGCTGCGAACGCCGTGCCCACGCGGCCCATGCCACACTGGACCTCATCGAAGATCAGCAGCGCGCCCACGGCATCACAGCGCGCGCGCAGCGCCGCCAGATACGCCTTACCGAGGTCGAAGGCGCCGCCGACGCCCTGCACGGGTTCGACGATGACCGCGGCGGTGAGCTCGGTGATCTCGCTGCAGATCGCCGCCTGCACGCTCTCGTCCACCAGCACGCCGCCGGCATCGGCGCCGGCGCTGCCAACCTCATCGGCGCGCTGCCCGCGCGGCAGGAAGCTCACCTCGAACGGCGCTCTGGGAAAGCCGTACCATTTGGCAGCCGCCCCCCAGGTGATGGCACCGGCCCCCGCCGTGCGGCCGTGGAAGGACTGCTCGACGGCGACCACCTGGGCTCGCCGCGTCAGCGCGAAGGCCATCTTGAGCGCGTTCTCATTCGCCTCGGCGCCGCTATTGACGAAGAACACGCTGGTGAAGGGCAGACGCGAATAGCGGATCAGGCGCGTCGCGGCGCGCGCGCGCACCGGCAGCGGCACGGCATTGCTCTGAAAACACAGCGTGCGTGCCTGCGCATCGAGCGCCGCCGTCCAGCCTGCATGTCCGTAACCGAGCGCGGCCACGGCATGGCCGCCATACAGATCGAGAATACGGCGGCCATCGCGCGTCTTGAGCCAAACGCCTTCGCCGGATTCGATCGGCAGCGGGTAGCGAGCAAATACCGGTGCAAGGTAGTCGGGGGTGACTTCGCGGCTGGGGTCGAGCGTCTCAGTGTCCATCGTCTCTGCGTCCATCGATGGCAAGTCCTTTAGGTCCAGCCTGGCGCCGGGGCGGTGAGACCGGTGGTCTCATCCAGACCCTGCAGGCGGTTCATCCACTGTACCGCGCCGCCGGCCGCGCCCTTGTTCAAATTGTCCAGCGTGCACATTACCGCGACACTCTGCCCGTCACTGACCGCGGAGAGTTGCGCGTAGTTGCTCGTCGCGACTTCCTTGATGCGCGGGGCCGCCTCGCGCACCTGCACGAAGGGAGCTCCCGTGTAGAACTCGCGCAGCGCGGCGAGCACCTGGGCGCTGTCGCAGGGTGTGCGCAGGCGCGCCTGCACGGTCGCATGAATGCCGCGTGCGAACGGGCCCGAGTGCGGCACGAAGGCAAAGCGGGCGGCAACGCCCGTGGCGGCCTGCGCGCAGGCGGCGATCTCGGGCGTGTGCCGATGCGTGAGTGCGCCATAGGTGTAGAGATCGGCGTGGCGCAGCGGGTGATGCGTTCCCTCGACGGGCTTGCGCCCGGAGCCCGTACTGCCGGTGATCGCAGAGACGAACAGCTCCGGCTCGATCAGGCCCCGCGCCAGCAGCGGCACCGAGGCGAGCAGCGTCGCGGTCGCGAAGCAGCCCGGATGCGCCACGTGCGCGGTGGGACTGGCGGCGAGGTGCTCGGGCAGCGCGCAGGTGAAGGCCGCCAGCCGCTCGGGGGCGCCGTGCGTGTGCCGGTAGACGCGCTCGTAGGTCCCGGCGTCGCGATAGCGATAGTCGGCCGAGATGTCCACGACACGGGTAGCGCGGCCGGGGCGCGCGGGGGCCGCGCCATGGGTCGCTTCCGCGTGCGCCAGCAGCCCATCGATGAGAGCGGCGGCGGCGCCATGCGGGGCCGCGCAGAAAATCGCCACCGCCGGCTCGCGCGCGACCAGCTGTTCGACCTCGGTGAGCGAGCAGAAACGCTGCTCCGGGTAAGCGCTGGCGAGGTGGCCGAAGCTCCCGGCGATGCGCTCGCCGGGGCGGCTATCGGAGAGCACGGCGGCCACACGGAACACCGGATGGGCAGCCAACAGCCGCAGCAGCTCGCCGGCGACATAGCCGCTGCCGCCGAGCACCAGCGTCGGCAGCGTCGTCGTCATTCGACCGCTCCAGCGGCCAGCGGCGCAGTCTGGGTCAGCCCCACGGCCTCGATGACCGCATCGCCCAGGCCCGCGGCGTCGGAGAGCGCGTTGAAGGCCGATACCTGCATCTGCTGCTGCACGATCTCGATCCCGACCTGGTTGTCGGTGCAGGGCCCGGTCACGACGCAGGGCTGCACCTGGAAGCGCTCGCGCAGCAGCTTCACTCCGCCCCAGGCGGCGACCGGGTCGTTCGCCGAGAGCACCACCCCGGTGAGTGCACGGCGCACGTCGGCACATTCGAGAATGGCATCCACGCCGTAGGTGCCGAGCAGGCCGTCGCCGAGCTCGAACACGATGACGTCGGGCTTGCCGGCGGCGAGTTCCGTGAGCATCGTGCGCGTGAGCGCCGGTCCGGTGCGCGACGTGGTCGTGACTACGCCCAGGTCGGTGAAGATCATGGTGCGGCGAGCGCCGGCATCCTCGAAAGCGAGGATGTCACGTCGTAGTGACACGCCCGTGGCCTTGAAGGCATCGACGACCAGGCCGCGATGGCGCATGCGCGCGATGATGGCCGCGGCCGCGGCCGTCTTGCCGGCCTCCATGCAGGTGCCGGCCAGCGCCACCACCGGCACAGCGCGCGTCTCGAGCCCGGCGTTGAAGTCCAGTGGGCGGTAGCCGACGCGCGCCGGCACCCCGATGCGCTCGCCCAGATACGGAAACTGCAGCACCACACCCAGCACGCGACAGTCGAAGGGCTTGCCTTTGTCGGGGGTCGCCGAGTCGCAGATCCCCATGACCCCGCCGATGTTGAGCATCTGGATCACATCACCGGGCTTGAGCGAGCTGGGCACATGACCGCTGTAGCCGAACAGCGCGCGGCGCGGACCGAGCGCGCCGACCACGATGTCGCCCTTGCCGACCTTGGCCATGCGGCCGCTCGCCAGCTCCAGCGTGTTGTAGGTCGACTTGTTGGTGAGGACCTCCGCGACGATGGCCACACCCTCTTCGGCGGGGATCTCGCTCGACAGACGCAGCTCCTGCCCGAGCGCACAGGCCTGCGTGACCGAGGCGACCTTGTCGACGAACACGGTTTTCATCACTGCCTCCCGCCTGCTTCGCGTCTGCCCGCGCCGTGCTCGGTGGCGCGCTCGGCAGCGCGCTCGCCTGCGCGGCGATGAAATACACCCGGCAGCGCGAGGATGCGCGAGAAGCCGGTCGCATCCGCGGCGCTCCACTCTCCGGCCGCTTCCCCATACACCCCGCGCGAAGCGGCCATGAGCGAGTAGGGCGACTCCACGCCCTCGATGAACAGCGCGCCGGGCCGCAGCAGCAGCGCCACCTCACCGCTGACGCGCTCCTGCGAGCAGAGCAGCAGCGCCTCGATGTCGCGGCACACGGGATCGAGCAGCTGCCCCTCGTGCACCAGATCCCCATAGGGGCCGGCCACCAGATCCTTGATGCGCTGCTGGCGCGCGGTGAGCACGAGCTTCTCGAGCTCGCGGTGCGCGGTGAGCAGCACTTCGGCGGCCGGTGCCTCGAAGGCGACGCGACCCTTGGTTCCAATGATGGTATCGCCAAGGTGAATGCCGCGGCCGATGCCGAAGGGTGCGGCGATCGTCTCGAGCTGCTCGATGAGCGCCACCGGATCGAGCGCGCGGCCATCGAGCGACACCGGGCGGCCGCGCTCGAAGCCCACGCGATGACGCTCGGGAGGGCGCGGGCGGGTGAAAGCGTCGGCCGAGAGCACCCAGGCGCTCTCGGGAATGCTGCCGCCGGAGGTCAGGGTCTCCGTGCCGCCGATCGTCACGCCCCACAGGCCCCGATTGATTGAATAGGCAGCGCCGCTCGGCGGCACCGGCAGGCCGCGTTGCTGCAGATAGGCGAGCTCCTCGGTGCGCTTGAACGCCTGATCGCGCACCGGCGCGAGCACCGTGAGCTCTGGCGCCAGCGTGCGCAGCGCGACCTCGAAACGCACCTGATCGTTGCCGGCGGCCGTGCAGCCGTGCGCGACGGTGGAGGAGCCGAGCTTCTCGGCCATGTGCGCGATGGTCTGCGCCTGCATGACGCGCTCGGCACCGACACACAGCGGGTAGAGCTGTCCGCGTCGCACGTTGCCCATGATCAGAAAGCGCAGCACCTGCTCGTAGTAGTCGGCGCGCGCATCGATCTGGTGATGCTCGATGGCGCCCAGCGCGCGCGCGCGCTCAGCCAGCCGCGTTCGCGCCTCGCCATCGATGCCGCCGGTGTCGACCGTCACGGTGATGATCGGGCGGCGCTGCTGCTCGGCCAGCCAGGGCACGAGAAACGAGGTGTCCAGTCCGCCCGAATAGGCGAGCACGATGGGCGTCTGCGGCGCATCTGATCGTTGTTGCATGCGGGATCTCAGGTGTGAAACAAGGACTCGAGCCGCTCGAACAGCCGTTGCTGGGTACGCGCATCGGCGGTGGCGACGAAAATCGTATCGTCGCCGGAGAGGGTGCCGATGATCTCGGGCCACTCGGCCTTATCCAGCGCCACGGCGACGCTGCCGGCCGCACCGATGGTGGTGCGCACCACCGTGAGGTTGGGACCGGCGCGGCGCACTTCGCGCACGAACTGCGCGAGCGTCGCAAAGTCGCCATGCGCGCGCGAGATCTCATCGGGCGGCAGGCGGTAGCGACCGGATGCCTTGAGCACGCCGAGATCGGCGAGGTCACGGCTTACGGAAGATTGCGTCACGGTGAAGCCGTCACGACGCAGCATCTGCGTGAGATCGCTCTGCCGGCGCACGACGCCGCTGCGCAGGATGCGCAGGATCGCATTGCGTCGCTCGAGCTGCTGGCGGTCGTTCAGCATGGTTGCGTATGCATAAATTCCCACCATTGTGCATAAAGATGCGGCGGCTTGCAAACCTGTAGGCAGGCAGCAGTCACTGGGACAGCCAGTGGGGCGTCGCGATGGCCGGCAGCGCCGACCGCGGCAGTGCCTGCGCCGTCGGCGCAGCGCATGCGCTGCCTCTACCGGGGCGCGATGGCTTAAGTTATCTTCGCGACTGCGCACTGCGATAACATCAGGCGGCAAGCGCGCGCCACCAGGGGATTCTCAATGGCACAGCCGAGCGTTCACGGACGTTTCATCTGGCAGGAGCTCATGACCGACGACACGGCCGGCGCTGCCGACTTCTACGCCAAGGTCGTCGGCTGGCAGGTGCAATCGCCGCCGCACCCCAACGGGGACTACAGCGTGTTCGCTACCGGGCGGCACCAGGTTGGCGGCGTCATGTCGTTGCCCCAGCACGCGCGCGATGCTGGCGCGCGCCCGCACTGGCTGCCGTACATCGGCGCCGACGACGTGGACGGCATCGTCGGGCGCGTCGAGCAACTGGGCGGAAAGGTGCTGCGTGCCGCGAGCGACGTGACGGATGTCGGTCGTTATGCCGTGCTGGCCGACCCGCAGGGCGCAGCCTTCGGCGTCTACCGCCCAGCCCGGCCCATGCCGGCGCCGGCGGGGCAGCCCGGCCTTGGTGAATTCGCCTGGCAGGAGCTTGCGACCACGGATTTCGAGGCCGCTTTCCGCTTCTATAGCGAGCTGTTCGGCTGGCAGACCCTGCAGCGCATGGATATGGGGCCCGCCGGCACCTACGTGATCTTTGGGCACGATGGGGTGCGCCAGGGGGGCATCTACAAGCTCTCCGCGCAGATGCCCGCGCCCTACTGGCTCTCTTATATCAGTGTGGCGGACGTGGATGCCGCGGCCGGGAAGGCGCGTGAGCACGCTGCCCGGGTTATCAACGGCCCGATGGATGTGCCCGATGGCGGGCGCATCGCACAGCTGCTCGATCGCAGCGGGGTGCTGTTCGCCATCCACTCGCGTACGGGCGCGGCGCAGGCACACGAGGCGGCCGCACCCAAGCGTCCCGCAAAGCGCGCGGCGCAGGCGCCTGCGTCGCAGCCGCCGGCCGCCACGTCGGCAAGTCCGGCGAAGCCCAGCCCCGCCAGGTCCAGCCCGACCGCCAGCGCTGCCGCGCCAGCCGGCAAGCAGGCTGCTCCGCGGCCGGCCAGCAAGGTCGCGAAGCCCGCCGCCAAAAAGGCGGCGAAAAAGCCAGCCAAGAAGGCCGCCGGGAAGAAGGCGAAGAAAGTCGCCAAGAAAGTCGCCAAAAAAGTGGCCAAAAAAGTTGCCCGCAAGGCTGCACCGCGTCGCAGCGGTCGGGCGGCGGGCAAGACGAAGCGCCCGGCGGCCAAAAAAGTCGCAAAGCGCCCGGGCAAGAAGAAGGCCGCCAAGAAGGTCGCCAAAAAGGCCAGCGGCAAGCGCGGCGGCCGCGGCGCTCAAGGTCGGCGCCGCTGAGGGCGATGCCGGCTCGCGCGAGCTCAGCGCTCGGGCGTGCCGGCGAACCAGGCTTCCAGCAGGCGTCGCGCGATGGTGTGTGGCGGCGGCAAAAGCACCTTGCCGGCTCGCAGCGCTGAGCGCTCGAACCAGCGCGCATCCTCGAGCTCACCATCGAGCTGGATCGGCTCCACCGGAGCTTGCGCATGAAAGCCCAGCATGAGCGAGGCCGGAAAGGGCCACGGCTGCGAGGAGAAATAGCGGATCGAGTGCGCGCGCGCCCCGGTTTCCTCGCGCACCTCGCGGGCGACCGCCTCCTCCAGACTCTCGCCCGCCTCCACGAAGCCCGCCAAGGTTGAGTAGCGTCCCGGCGGCCAGGAGGGCTGCCGCCCGAGCAGGGCGCGCTCTGCGTGGGTGACCAGCACGATGATCGCCGGATCGAGCCGTGGAAATACTTGCGCGCCGCAACTCGGGGAGGTGCATTGCAGGACGTGGCCGGCCGTGCGCGGCGCGGTTGGTGAGCCACAAACACCGCAGTGACGATGCCGCGCGCGCCATACGAGCAGGGCGCGCGCGTAGGTCAGCAGCCGTGCCTGCGCATCTCCCACCTGCGGCAGCAGTGGGCGCAGCTCCTCGTAGTGCGTGCCGGGCGGCTGAAAGCTCCCCGATTCCGGCAGGTCCACCAGCACCCAGCGCTGTCCCTCGAACCAGCCGAGCAGCGTCTGCTGTGCCTCGGGCACGCCGAGTGGCGCGAACTGCGCCGGGTCCAGAGAGGCGATGTGCGCCAGTGACTCGCTGTCCGGAGCGGACAACTGGGCCGTCTCTATCAGGTGTGCGGTGCCGCGGGAGATGAGGTAGCGCGTGTGCCGATCGGCCAGCGCCCGCTCCGCCCAGTCCGGCTGCAGTCGTTCCTCGACGCGACGTTCGATGAATTCAAGGGGTGGCTCGCGCGTGGGACTGGTCATCCCGGGCAGTCTTGCAGAGGGCCGGCGCTACCGGCAAGTCGGCAGCTGCACTGGCGCGGCCCAGCGCCGCCGGCCTCGACAGGCTCGCCGCCGCGCAGGGCGCGCAACGCACCGGGTACAGCGCCCAGCGATCCATGACCACCAGCGCCTCGCAATCGGGACACGGGGCCACCGTGAGTTCATCCGCCAGCAGCAGCGCCTGCAGCAAAAATACTGCGTGCTCGAAGCCCAGCGCTGGGCTGCCGAGCAGCGTGCGATAGAGCTCGTAGGCTTCGCACAGCAACTGCGCACGCAGCAGTGAGGGTCGCGCGGCGACAGTACCAGCCCCGCCGGGCTGGATAGGCGGCGCAGGCGGCGCCGGCAGGGCAGGCAGTGCGCCCAGCAGGCGAAACAGGCTCGCCAGCAGTGAGCTCTCCTGGCGCAGCCGTGCCGAGCGCACAAAGACGGCGACGCGCTGCGGCGATTTGCCGCGATGACGCGCCAGCGGCAGTCCGCAGTGCGCAAGGTAGGATCGATACAACTTACGGATGCGATCATCCGTAAGGCCGGTCCAGTGTCGGATGGTCTGCGTGCGCGCCTCCAGACGGATGAAGCGCAGTGCGACGTGAAAGCGCAGCCGCTCGCGCGTATAGCGATCCTCGTAAATGCGCATGGACTTCTCCCGAACACTGATGTTACTAGTAACATCTCGACTATCGCAGATCGTGACGCAGGCCGATAGCGCCTGCCTCGCGGCATAACTGCGCAATTCATGGAGGAACGTCATGTACGAGGAGCTCTCGCCGGGCGCAGCGCTCATCTGGGATCAGGCGCTGCTCGCCCCAGTCATCGAGATCAACGAACGCCTGCTCGAGCGGCTGCATGCGCAGGCGTGTGCGCGACAGGCTGCGCGCGGCCACGAGTGCGCCACCAGCGAAGCACCCGAGCTGGTGCAGGCATTGCTGCTGGAGTGGTGCGAGCTGGACGCAGCGGCGCAGCGACGGTTGGCGCAGTGTCCCTACCTGCTGCTGGATGCCGGGTTCGCCGAGCCCGCGCGCTGGCAGGCGGTGGTGGGCGGCCTGGCCGTGCACGAGGACGGCCCAGAGCGCCGCGAGCGTGCCCCGCTGGTCGCCGACCCGAGCTGGGTGGCGCTCAGGCGGCGCACGCTGCTGCTCGGCTGGCACCTGGCGCGTGCTCAGCCGCTCGCCGCGCGGGTGCTGCTCGGCATGAGTCCGGCCAGCGCCGAGTGCATTGCCGCCAGGCGTCTCACCGAACTGGAAGAACTCGCCGAGGGCGCTGGGCGCATGGCGCCGCGCTGGGAGCGGCAGCCGCAGGTCTGGCGCCAGCTGCTGCGCGCCAGTCGCGCGGCCGGCGAGCAGCTGCGCTGGACGCAGCTGCGAGGTCTGCAGTTGCTCGCCGGTGAGGCCGGTATGCCCGGCCTCACCGGCATGTCTGTCGCGTGCGCGCGCGGCGCGATCGCCTAGGTGGGGGCCGGCTGTGATACCGTGCGCGGCCATCCCCACAGCCGCGCCGCCACGAGCCGCCGCCACGACATGCTTGCGCTATCCACCCGTGCCCTGACGAAGACTTACAAGAACGGCGTGCAGGCGCTGCGCGGGGTGGATCTGGACGTCGAGCAGGGGGACTTCTTTGCCATGCTCGGCCCGAACGGTGCCGGCAAGACCACGCTCATCGGTATCGTGACCTCACTGGTCAATAAGAGCGCCGGCAGTGCCAGCATCTTCGGCTACGACATCGATCGCGAGCTCGAGCACGCGAAGTCCTGCATCGGAGTGGTGCCGCAGGAGTTCAACTTCAATCAGTTCGAATCACCCATGACCATCGTGGTCAATCAGGCCGGCTTCTACGGGGTGCCCCGCGCCGAGGCGCGGCAGCGCGCCGAGCGCTATCTGAAACAGCTGCAGCTCTGGGACAAGCGCAACGGCATCGCGCGCGGCCTCTCGGGCGGCATGAAGCGCCGGCTGATGATTGCCCGGGCGCTGATGCATGAGCCACGCCTGCTGATCCTCGATGAGCCCACCGCCGGCGTGGACATCGAGGTCCGCCGCAGCATGTGGGAGTTCCTGCGCAACATCAATCAGCAGGGCACCACGATCATTCTGACCACGCACTATCTGGAAGAGGCTGAGAGCCTGTGTCGCAACATCGCCATCATCGACAAGGGCGCGATCATCGAGCGCGATCGCATGGCCAACCTGCTGCGGCGGCTGCACACCGAGACCTTCGTGCTCAACACCCGCGAGGCGATCGCGCAGGCACCGGTGGTTCCCGGCTTCGTGCTGCGGCACGTCGACGAGCACACGCTCGATGTCGATATCTCCAAGGAGCAGAATCTCAATGAGCTGTTCGCGCATCTGTCGACGCTCGGTATCAACGTGCTGAGCATGCGCAACAAGGTCAACCGTCTCGAGGAGATCTTCATGCGCCTGGTCGAGAATCGAGGCAACGGTGCTTAATCCGGTCGAGCACAGCGCTCAGGGCGGCCCCAATGGCCTGAGCAGCCTCGTCCCGCAGGGCGAGGTCTCGCTGGCACGCATCAGCTGGATCGGTTTTCGCACCATCGTGATCCGCGAGTACGGCCGGATCATGCGCATCTGGGGGCAGACGCTGGTGCCGGCGGCGGTGACGGCGACGCTGTACCTGGTGATCTTCGGCGGTTGGGTCGGGCGGCGCGTCTCCGTGCCTGGAGGCTTCAGCTACAAGCAGTATCTGGTGCCCGGCCTCATCATGATGGCTGTCATCACCAACTCTTACGGCAACGTGGTGTCCTCGTTCTTCGGCGCCAAGTTCGGCAAGCACATAGAGGAGCTGCTGGTGTCGCCGCTGCCGAACTGGCTGATCGTGGCCGGCTATACGGTCGGCGGCGTGGTGCGCGGGACGCTGGTCGCGCTGATCGTTATAGCGGTGTCGTTGTGCTTTACGCTGATGCCGCTGCACCATCCTGGCGCCGCGATCGCGGCGGCGCTGCTGACCTCGGTGGCCTTTTCGCTGGCCGGCTTCATCAACGCGGTCTTCGCGCGCAACTTCGAGCAGATGAATATCGTGCCGGTATTCGTGCTGACGCCGCTGACCTACTTCGGCGGAGTGTTCTACTCGGTGTCGGGTCTGCCACCCTGGGCACATGCGGTGTCGCTGGGCAATCCCATCCTCTACATGATCAACGCCTTCCGTTACGGCTTCCTCGGCGTTTCGGACGTCGGGCTGCTGCCGGCGTTCGCGCTGATGGCGGGGTTGGCGATCGTGCTGTTCATCGTTGCCGTGGTTCTGCTCAACCGCAGCTCGGGAATCCGCGACTGAAGCTCGAAGCGGCAGCGCTGCCGCGCTCAGCGCGCCGCAGCGCCCGCTGTTGCCGACTGGCGTCAGCTGCGCAGGCCTCGCTTAGGCTAATATGCGCGCGTCACTGACAGACACGCGGGTTGTTGCACATGACGGCACGACGGGCGTTGGTAGTGGACGATTCCCGCTCTGCGCGCGCATTCCTGACCCGCATTCTCGAGCGCTACGAGCTGCAGGTCGACGCGGTCGAGACGGCCGAGCAGGCCATCGACTATCTGACCCGGCAACGTCCCGATGTGATCTTCATGGATCACCTCATGCCCGGCATGGACGGCTTCCAGGCAGTGCAGGCGATCAAGAACAATCCGCGCACCGCGACCATCCCGATCATGATGTACACCTCGCAGGAGGGCGAGCTGTACCTCAGTCAGGCCCGAGCTCTGGGTGCGATCGGTGTGCTGCCCAAACAGATCAAGCACGCCGATGTTTCCAAGGCGCTCGAGCAGCTGCACCTGCGTCCCGAGGATGCACACGCCCCCACCCAGACGCACCCGCCCGTGCAGGAGTCCGTGCCAGAATCCGTGCCCGTGCATGTGCCGCCGTCGCCTCCGCCGTCGGCACCTCTGACCGATGCACCGCCGGCACGAGCTCCCGCCGCCGCGCGCGGACCGCGACCGGATGTTGCCTTGGAGCGCCGCGGACCGGATCGCCCGAACCTGCCAGCGTTGCCGCCCGAGCAGCGCATGATCCTCGAGGCCATGCTCGCTCATCACGGCCGGGAGCTGCGCCGCTTCATGGTCGACAATCTCGAGACGCAGACTGACCGCATCCTCGGCGACATGCGTCAGGTGCTGCAGGACTCGATGCCCGAGCCGCCGGTCGAGCCCTCGGCGGCACGCAACCTCGCCCCCTGGCTCGCTGCCGCCGGCCTGCTGCTCGGGGTGCTGTTCGGGGTGCTCTGGTGGCAGCGACAGGGCGAGCTCGGAACACTTAACAATCGACTCAGCCAGTCGCAGCAGCAGCTCACGCAGACTCAGCAAGCGCTGCAATCGGCCAATGCCAAGGCGACGGCCGCCGCAGCCGCGGCGCAGTCGAGCTCCGAGGGCGGCGCGGGCAACGCGGGCGACCGCAGCACCTCGCTGGTCGAACCCGTACCTTTCGGCGAGGCGCCGCTGGCTGGTGCACGGGTCGAGCAGGTCGCCGCGGTACTGGCGCGGCTGACTGCCGCGGGCTTTCACGGCGTGGTGCAGATCCGCAGCATTCCTGGACGCTACTGCATGGTCAGCGGCCCGGGCGGCGCCATGACACTCGCCAGCGATAACACGCCCTATGCCAGGTGCGAGCAGATCGGCAATCCGCACGACGATGACGATACGGGCGAGGGCCGTCAGTCGGTGGCATTCGCCGATATGCTCGCCACCGCGCGCGCCAGCGCCGGGTATGAGATCCAGATCAACGCCGCCGATGCCGATGAGGCTGCGCATCCCTATCCGACCGTCAGCGATACGCTGACTGCGGGCGAATGGAACCGAGCGGCGGCTGCCAACAATCGCGTCGAGCTGCGCTGGCAGGCGAGCTCTCCCTGAGAGCGCAGCGATGAGTGTGACGCCCGCGCCAGATCGCCGCTGATGTCTGCGGCAGCCGTACCTGCGTGCGAGGCGATGGGTGGTGCACGCCAACTGCCGCTACAGCCCATCGGGCCGTTGCGCAACGCCCATGTGCAGTCCGCACTCGGCAGCCTGCCAGCGCTGGGGCTCGTGGCGCGCCGGCGTGCGAGCCTGCTGCGAGCGGCGGCGCAGCCGCTCGTGCTCGACTGCGGCGAGGGCGTGCGGCTGCAGGCGCTGCACAGCGCGCAACCCGCCAGACCCGGGCGCGGGCTCGCCGTGCTGTTGCACGGCTGGGAGGGGAGCGCCGAGTCGGCCTGTGTGCTGTCGCTCGGTGCCGCGCTCTACGAGGCAGGCTACGCGGTGCTGCGGCTGAACCTGCGCGATCACGGCGGCAGCCAGCACCTGAACCGTGACATCTTCCACTGCGGTCGGCTCGCCGAGTTGGTCGGCGCGGTGCGCGCCATCGCGCGGCGCTTTGCGGACCTCCCGCTGTATCTGGCCGGCTTTTCGATTGGCGGCAATTTCCTGCTGCGCGCTGCGGCCGTGCCGGGCGGGCTGCCCGACAGCGCGCGCGCCATCGCGGCCGTCTCCCCGGTGCTCGATCCGGCCGCAACGCTGCTGGCGCTCGAGCACGGTGCGCCCATGTACCGCCGCGCCTTCGTGCGGCGCTGGTCGCGCTCACTGCGTGTGAAGCAGCGCGCCTGGCCGCAGAGCCATGACTTCTCGCAGCTGCTGCGCCTGAAGGATCTGCGGGCAATGACCACCGCGCTGGTGCGCACGCACACCCCATTCGCGGATCTGGAAGCGTACCTGCGCGATTACGACATCACCGGCGCGCGCCTGACGCAGCTGACGCTTCCCTGCAGCGTGCTGCTCGCCGAGGATGATCCGCTCGTGCCGGCCGTGGATCTGGCGCGTCTGCCTGCGAGCGAGCGACTGCACATCTGGCGCAGCCGCTTCGGCGGGCACTGCGGCTTCGTGGGCGATTGGTCGCTGCACAGTGCTGCGAACCGCTTCGTGCTGGAGCGCTTCGAGGTCCGCTGACTCGCTCAGCCGTGCTCGCGCAGCAGCGCATCGAAGCGCGCGCGCCGTCCCGCGAGGGCCGTGCGCTCGCTCGTCGCGAGCTCTTCGGGCTCGAAGCGCTGCAGGGCGTCGGCCGGCAGTGCCGGCTCGTCCATGTAGATGCGCCGCTCGGCAGCGAGCGCTGCGATGCCCAGCGCCGTGGCCTCGCGCGCGGTGCGCAGCAGCGGTACCCCCAGACAGCTCGCGAGCCGCTGGCAGAGCCAGTCGCTCGCGGCGAGGCCACCGGATAGCAGCACGCGATCGGGTCGTCCGCCCCAGCGCGCCAGGCTGTCGAAGTTGCTCGCGATCAGAAAGGCGATGCTTTCGAGCACCGCGGCAAAGCGCTCGAGCAGCGTACCCTCGCCGACAAAGTAGGAGCGCTGCTCGGGCCGCCAGTAGGGTGAGCCGAGCCCGCCGATGCCATTGATGTAGATCGGCAGCGTCGCCCCCAGCGAGAGCTGCCCCAGTGCGGGCCAGAACACTTCTTCGGGACAGCGGCTGGCGGTGCAAAAGGCACTGATGGCACTTCCCGCGCCATTGACCGTGCCTTCGAGGCAATACCAGGCGCGCCGCTCGTCCACGCCCAGCATGCCGCCGAGCAGCGGCCGCGGATCCACGGGACGTCGCGCGACCGGACGCTGCAGAAACGCGCCGGTGCCCAGATTGATGTACACGCTGCGCACGTCGGGAGCACCGAATGCGAACGGCACGGCGGATTGATCGCCGCTCACCGCGCGCAGCGTGATGATCTCGCGCGGCTCGCCGCTGGGATCCGGCCCCGGCGGATTCAGCCGTCCGTACTCGGCGCGCGTGCGCAGGCAGGGCGGCAGCAGCGCACGCGGTATGCCGAACAGTTCGAGCAGTTCCTCCGACCAGTCCTGCGCGGTGCTGTCCCAGAGCAGCGTGCGCGCGGCATTGGCCGGGTCCACGCCGCTGGGACGTCCGGTGAGCCGCGCGACCAGATAGGCCGCGAGCGGCCCGATCTGCAGCTCGCGCGCCTGCCGTGCCCGTCGCACCGGCTCGAGCTCATCGAGGCACCAGCGCAGCTTGGCGATGCCGTAATGCGGCGACAGCGGCAATCCCGTGATGCGACGCACGCGTGCGGCCTGCGGTGCAAACTGAGTGAGCCACGCGGCATTGCGTCGGTCCTGCCAGGAGATGGCCGCAGAGAGCGCCGCCCCGTCGCTGCGGCGGAAGCACACGATGGTCGAGCGCTGCGTGGCGAGGCCCGCCGATTCCACCCGCAGGTCGGCATAGCCGGCACGTGCCTGTGCGAGTGCCGCCCGCGCCGCCTGCCACAGCGAGGCGGCGAGCTCCTCGGCATCATGCTCGACCGCGTCCTCGGATCCCTGCCGCGTGCGCACCTCGCGGTGTGCTTCGGCGAGGATCAGCCCCTTGTCGTCCACGACGCAGGCACGACTGGCGTGCCCACCCTGATCCAGCGCCAGCACGGCACGTCGCTCAGCCATGCTCGGCCACCGGATGCAGTCTCAGCCGATCGGTGTGCGCGCGCGCCCGGCGCGCTGGTAGCGAGGCGGCGATGCGTGCCATGGCGCGCTGTGCAACCGCGCGCCAGGTTGTGAGCTTGCCGCCATAGATCGACAGCACACGCGGCGCATGCTCGCGATCGGTCAGCAGCAATGTTTCGCGCGAGCGGTGAAATGCATGGCCCGAGCCGCATGGCAGTACGCGCAGGCCGGCGAAGCTGGAGCGCACGTCGCTGCCGGTCAGGTGGCGCCAGGCGGGAAAGTAATGTTTGAGTACGCCGAGCAGATAGGACACTTCGGCCGCGCCGGGGGCGCAGTGAGCGGGATCGCCGCGATGACGTGTCTCGGTCGTGCCAAGCAGCATCTGCCCGTGCCAGGGCAGTGCGAAGATGGCGCGACCATCGCGCGGGCTCTCGAGATAGTAACAACCCGCCTGCAGCTGCAGCGGCAGCACCAGGTGCGTGCCCTGTACGCGCTCGATGGGCGGTACGACGATCGCCGGGGTGATGCGCCGCGCGAACTCGTCGGCCCAGGGACCGGCGGCGTTGACGAGCACGCGCGCGCGGCACTCCTCCTCGCGCCCGTCGGCCTGCTGATATTGCAGCTGCACGGCCTGTCCGAGCAGCGTCGCACCCAGGCAGCGCGCCGGACAGAGCAGCTGTGCGCCCAGCGACTGCGCCGAGCCCACCACGGCGCGCGTGAGGGCGCGATCATCGGTCTGAGCGTCCTGATAATGAAACACGCGCTGCAGATCTTTGCCGGTGAGCCCGTCGAGCTCGCCCCAACGACGTCGCGGTAGCAGTCCGAAGGCGGCGCCGTGCGCGAAGCCCGCGAGCAGCCCATAGAGTGTCAGACCGATGGCTATCTGCCAGGGCCGGCGGCGTGTGGGGCGATAGATCGGCACGTAGAAGCGGCGCAGCTGCACGAGCTCGGGGGCGAGCTGCAGCAGCAGCGTGCGCTCGCGCAGGCTCTCACGCACCAGGTGAAATTGTCCGGTCTCCAGATAACGCAGGCCGCCGTGGATGAGTTTGCTCGAGCGGCTGGAGGTTCCCGCGGCGACGGCGCTCTGCTCGAGCAGCAGCACCGAATGACCCGCGGCGGCGGCCGCCTGCGCCATGCCGGCGCCATGAATGCCGGCCCCGATCACTGCGACGTCCACCGTCGTCACGGGCGCGGCATGCTCGCGGGCTGTGCGGCCTGCCAGGCACGCAGTGCCTGGCACATCGGCTGCACCGCCATGGTCTCGATGTAGTGCACGCCGCGCGCGGCCAGGGCGAGGGCGTCCTCCCAGACGTCGATCTCGTAGACGGCCCAGCGCCAGGGCCCGCGCCACAGCGCACCATGCGCCGGTAGTTTTGCCTGATCGCAGAACAGAAACTCCGGCTGCACCGCCTCGTACTTCAGCCGCGCATGCGGATCGTAGTCAGTCAGCACCCAGCCGATGGCAAAGCCGCCCAGCTGACGAGTGCGATAGATGGCCGCGAGGTCGAAGGAGATGACCACGCACTGCTCGCGCGCCGGGCGCAGCACATCGACCAGGCGCGAGATGACCTGCTCGTGACCGAAGTGCGCCAGACTGGCGCGCTTGATCTCCACGAACACCGTCACCTCGGGCCGACCCTCGAGCAGCGCCAGCACATCGGACAGCAGCGGAATTCGCGTGCCACGGAAGCGCTCACCGAAGCGCTGCGGCTCGTGCGCCGAGAGCTGCATGATCTGTGCAGCGTGCAACTCGAACACCGAGCCCTGCCGGCCGGTGGTGCGCATCAGTTCATGATCGTGAATCACGACGGGTACCCCATCGCTGGAGAGGTGCACGTCGAGCTCGAGGTGATGCACGCCGCAGCTCAGTGCGGAGGCGAAAGCCGGAATGGTGTTCTCAGGAAAATCGCGCGCGTCGCCGCGATGGGCCACCAGGTGAATCGGTCCGGTTTGGCTCAAGCGTAGATCCGTGCAGCCGCGCCGATCGATTATAGACGCAGCGGGGCGCGGCACTGGTGGTGCCGCCGCTTCAGCGTGGCGGCTCTCGCCGCTCGTCGAATTGCACGATCGGCTCGCTGCCGGTCACCGTCACCTCCCCGTCGATGGTCGCACCGCGCGCCATCGCGATCATGCGCGCGGTGACGCGTCCGTGGATGACCGCGCTGGCTGCAATCTCGATCTTGTCGGTCACCGTGATGGCGCCGGTCAGTCGCCCGGCAATCACGGCGCTGCGTGCGCGCAACTCGCCCTGCCAATGCGCGTCGGCACCGAGCGAGAGTTCCCCGCCGATAGCACCGTCGCCGATCACCTCGCCGCTGGCCACGAGAGGACCGGGGGTCTCGATGTCTCCGACCACGCGTGAGCGGGGTGCGAGCAGAGAGGGCGAGGAGCCGAGCTTGTCGAGCAATCGGCGTCGGGGCGTGTCGCTCACGGGAAATTCCTCCGAGGGTGGTGGCATCAGTATTCGTTCATGCTTACAATACTTCCATCATTTAGTTCGAGCTGCACGTGAAGTTTGCAGCCAGGGAGTGCTAGGTGAAAGGGAATCGCTCGGGCAAGCGTTGGGTCGTGGGTGTGGGGATGGGATTGGCCCTGTTGGTGCTGGCTGGTTGCAGCCGCCAGGAGGCCGCCGACTGGAGGCAGGCCAGCCTGGCAGACAGTTCCGAGGCCTATCACCTCTTCTTGCAGCAGCATCCGCACAGCGCCGAGGCCGTGCAGGCGCAGACGCGCATTCAGCAGCTCGGCGAGCAGCGCGATTGGCAGATCGCCAGCGCCGCCGACACGCGCGATTCCTACCAGCTTTTCCTGACACAGCACCCCGACAGCAAATGGGCGCAGGAAGCGCGCATCCGCATCGAGAACTTTGCCCAGGCAGGCGTGAGCGGCGGGCCGGCCCTGGCGGCCGCAGCAGCGCCCGCGAGCACGAGTGGCGCAAATGGCGCCGGTGAGGTGGCCGCCAACGATGCCGGCGCCCCCCAGGGCAGCGCGGCGGGCAACCCGAGCGGCGCGGCGGCCAGCGTGGCCGCGGCGACGGCCCCGGCTACCGCCGCCACAGTCGCCGTGGCGGCGGCGACGCCGGCGGCCCATAGCAAACACGCGACGCACCGTGCGCATGCACAGACGCATCGTGTGGCACGCGCCGCGTCGCACGGCGCGCACCCCGTGCTGGCACGCAATGGCTCCCCTGCGCGCCTGCTGCAGCTCGGCGCCTTTCATAGCCGCGCCAGCGCTGAGTCGGAGTGGCGCCTGCTTTCCGCGCACATCTCGACGCTGAAGGGTCTGCACCCGCGCTACGTCGCCGGGCGCTCGCACAGCGGGCGCGTGTATCGGCTGCAGGTGCGCGTGTCCTCGGCGGCCGAGGCGAGCGGGGTGTGTGCGTCGCTGCGCCACCACGCACGTTCCTGCGTGCGCGTGATCGCCTGACGCGCCGCCGCAGCTTGCGTCAGGGACTGACACTTCCTGTCAGTCCGGGGCGCGCTGCGGAGATTCCGTCACTGGGCGATTTGCGGGTAACTTATTGAAAAATAAGTGACTGCGTCTCTGGCATGAGCCTTGCTATCTCCGGGTTGTAAGGTTTTCCCCTAACCTTTGCGGACAACGTTCCCCGGTGTTCGCCTTCAGGCGCCGCAGCTCTCCCCAGCTTGCGGCGCTTTTCTTTTGGGGCAACGATGGTGGCTGTGGAAGACACCCGAGGACCGACGCGGCTGGTAGCGAGCCCCAAGGATGCCGGTCCCGGCGGCCCGGGCCTGCCTGGCCGCTCGTTTGCCCAGGCGGCCGCGCAGGTGCAATTCAGCACGCTTGCCAACGGACTGCGGGTCATCCTCTGGCCCGATCACAAGATCCCAAACGTCGCGCTGTATCACTGGGTGCACGTGGGCAGCCGCAACGAGGGCACGGGCACGACCGGCCTCGCGCACTTCTTCGAGCACATGATGTTCAACGGCACCGCACGTCATCCGCAGGGCGACTTCGACCGCCTGATGGAGGCGCGCGGCGGCAGCAACAACGCCTATACCTCCCAGGACGTCACGGTCTATCAGGACTGGTTCCCGCGCGATGCGTTGGCGTTGGTCCTCGAGCTCGAAGCCGATCGCTTCGCCAATCTGGCGCTGGTGCCCGAGGTCGTGGAGAACGAGCGTCAGGTCGTCTATTCGGAGCGGCGGCTGCGCGTGGACGACAGCAGCGCCGCCTCGCTCGAGGAGCAGGTGCAGGCGCTGGCGTTTCTGGCGCATCCCTATCGCATTCCGGTCATCGGCTGGCCCTCCGACATTCTCTCCTGGACCATGGAGGACCTGCGTCGCTTCCATGCGACCTACTACGCGCCCAACAACCGCACGCTGGTGCTGGTGGGCGATCTGCAGGCCGGTGACACGCTGCAACTCATCGAGCGCCACTTTGGCCCGGCATGCGCAGGCCCCCCCGCTCCGGCGGTGCTGACGCGTGAGCCTGAACAGCAGGGCGAGCGGCGGCTGCTGCTGCCGCGGCCCGGCCACAGTCCCCTGGTGCAATACGCCTATCACGCGATCACCGCGGCCGATGAACGCGAGCCGGCACTGAATCTGCTGCAGACCATCCTGCTCGGCGGAGATGCCTCGCGGCTGAACCGCGCGTTGGTCGAAGAGCAGCGCCTGGCCGTGGCGATTGGTGGGGGCTGGCCACAGGGATTCGATGCGAACCTATTTCATCTGCAGGCGACGCTACCGGCCGACGATGCGCCGGAGGGTTTCGAGCTGGCGCTGGATGCGCAGCTCGAGCGGCTCGTGCAGGAGGGCGTCAGCGAGCAGGAGCTCCGGCGCGCCAAGAACATCACGGCCGCGGATTTCTGGCGCGGCGTTGCGACCATAGACGGCAAGGCGCGCCTGCTCGGCGAGTATGCCGTCATGCATGGTGATCATCTGCGTCTCTTCAGCGCCCCCGAGGCGTACGAGCGCGTCTCGCGCGAGGAGGTGCTGGCGGTCGCGCGCGCCGTGTTTCGTCCCACGCAGCGCACCGTCGGGGTGCTGCAGCCGCTCGGCGTCGCGCCCGGCACGCAGCAGACCCAGCGCGCTGCCGCGCCTGCCGAACTTGGCGCGACCTATGCGGCCGAGATCGATCTGGCTATGGGGCTGTCGAGTCACGAAGAGTGAAGATTCCGCCACGCGAGCGTTGCCGCCTCGACAATGGTGTGCAGCTCATCCTGATTCCCGATCACGAGGTACCGCTGATCGCCTTCGAGGCGATGGTGCGCGGCGGCTCGCGGTTGGATTCTCCCGGCCAGGAGGGCCTCGCGTCGCTGACGGCGGAGCTGCTGACGCAGGGGGCCGGCCCACGTGATGCCTATGAATTCGCCGATGCGGTCGAGGGCACGGGCGGGAGCCTGGAGGCCGATGCGCATCGCGAGGCGACGTTGCTGCACGGACAGTTTCTGGCGCAGGACCGCGAGCTGCTGCTCGAACTGCTGGGGGACGCGCTGCAGGCACCCCACTTCGACGCGGCCGAGATCGACAAGCTGCGCCAGCGGCGCATCGAGGGCATTCGCGCCGCCAAGGACTCCGAGCCGCAGAGCCTGCTGGAAAGCTACGGACGTGCGTTGCTGTTCGGCGCGCATCCGTTCGGCAACCCGCGCGGCGGCAGCGAGAGCGGCCTGGCGGCACTCAAGCGCGCCGACGTGCTGCGCCTCTACCGCGAGCACTTCGGCGCGGACCGGCTGACGCTGGTGTTCGCCGGCGATTTCGACGTTGCCTGGATGCGCGACGCCGTCGCGCGGCGCTTCGGCAGCTGGGGTGCGGCCGGCAGTGGTCTGCCGTCCCTGGCCGCACCCCAGCGCGTCAGCGGCCGGCGGGTCCTGCTGGTGGATTCGCCAGGCTCGGAGCAGTGCTATTTCTGGATCGCCAACGTCGGGGTGGCGCGGCGCTATCCGCTGCGTGCGGCGCTTGAAGTGACCAACACGGTCTTCGGCGGCAGCTTCGGCTCGATGCTGATGCAGGCGCTGCGTGTGCGTACCGGCCTGACTTATTCGGTGTCGTCGAGTTTTCTGCGTGGCAGCGTCGCCGGTGAATTCGCCATCCAGTCCTTCGCTTCCGCCCCCAGCACCGCACGCGCGCTGGGCATTGCGCTCGGCATGCTCGATACCCTCAAGCGCGAGGGCGCGGCGGCCGAGGCGATCGATTCGGCGCGCAACTACATCCTGGGACAATACCCGCTCGGCTTCGAGACCGCGGCCGACTGGGCCGCGGTGCTTGCGGACCTGGACCTCTACGGTCTGCCCGAGAGCTATGTCGAGGAGTTCGTGCCTTCCCTGCAGCGGGTCAGCCGTGCGGATATCGACGAGGTCGTGGCGAGCGCGTTTCCGGCCAGCACCGACGTGGACATCGCGCTTATTGCCGATGCCGCCCAGGTGCGCGCCGAGATTGCGCAACTCGGGCAGGTCATCGAGACGACACTGGCTGCCCCGCAGTTCTACGTCTAGCGTCCGGGCCGCGCTAGAACCCGGGGTCCTCGCTCGCGAGCCATTGCGCCTCGGCGTTGGTATCGCGTCGTCCCAGAATGGCATTGCGGTGGGGAAAGCGTCCGAAGCGGGCGATGACCTCGCGATGCAGCCGCGCGTAGTGCAGGGCGCTGTCGAACTGCG
Organism: Steroidobacteraceae bacterium; assembly: GCA_036266795.1. GTDB lineage: Bacteria > Pseudomonadota > Gammaproteobacteria > Steroidobacterales > Steroidobacteraceae > FEN-1191. Next base: position 101,905 of record DATAXJ010000024.1, read on the forward strand.
CCCGCAACTCGGCCGGCGCCTCCTCCTGCAGGCGTCGAAAGGCGGCGACCGACTCGTCCTGCACCTCGAGAGACTCTGCGTGCATCAGCGGCATGTAGAAAAACAGCCGTTCGAGCGGATCGAGCGCGCCGTCGGCGCCGACCTGCATGCCCGAGACCGCCAGCGGCAGCGCGCGCGCATCCTGCGCGAAGGCCTCGCGGGTGCCGCGATGCACACTGCGGGGGAACTGATCGAGTAGCAGGATGAGCGCGAGGCGACGCCGCGGGCTCGATTCCCAGGAAGACAGCTCGCCATGTGAGGCGGACATCATGAGCGAACCGAAGCGCTCGGAAATCAGCTCGTCGGTCTGAGGCGTGAGCTCGGGGGCGTGCGGGTCGCCAAACCACAGCCGCGCGCGCTGCGAGACCTGGTTGGGCTCATAGGGGCGGTGTCCGAACCAGAACACCAGCACCTCCTGGGCGCGCGCGGCCGCCGCTCGTGCGCCCTGCGAGCCGATGCGTCCGGGACGCACACTCGGCGGCGGCAGCCGGGGCGGTTGCGGACTCACCGCCGCCGCCCTGCCTCAGCGCCGCGGCAGCGTCACTCGCACAGACCCTCCAGGTAGCTCTGCGCGACCGAGGAGAGGCGCTTGCGCGCGAGCGCGCGTGCCTTGGGGTGATCGACGAGCTCTTCGAGGGGTCCGGTGACGAGCATGCGTCGCACGGCCGGATCCTTGGCCGACACGCGTGCCATCTTGTTCAGCACGGTGAATCCTCGGTAGATCTTGTCGCGGGGAGCCCGGTTATTCTCGATCGACCGGGCGAGGTACTGGCCGAAGCGGCTGTACAAAAAGTAGTCGTCATTCCCCACTTGGAATCGCGCTTCCGCGAAAAAGTCGGGGAAATTCTTTTCGAGATATTGGTTGACGCGCTGGAGACGGGGCCCAGGTTCGCTGGCGGCGGACGCTTTGAGCTTCTTCATCCTAGTTTCCGAAACACCTCCGGTGGTCCAGACAACCATCGCTGGACGTCACGAGCGGTACCACACCTCGCAACGCGCGGCGAACTTAAGGCACATCGCCGTTCGATGCAACAGGAAATTTAGAGATCGTGACGAGAGCCGCGCCGACGCGCGCGAGCGTGGACCTCGCGTGTTCGCAACGCGCCGGGATATGTCTTGTCGACGCCCATGTCTTGTGGACGCGCGTGCCGCCCGCGCCCGAGCGTTCGGAGGGAACGTCGGGCGCGAGTCCGGGTCGCTGAAGCCGCTAGGTCTGCGTACCGCGATCGTTGATCGGCGCATCGCCCCCACGGGTGGGGCTATCTTGATTGGGTGTGTACTCGTTGGAGAGCGAGTCGCTGTCCGAGATGTCACCCTCACCCTGCAGCGGAGCGGTGTCTCGCTTGGGATCGCGAATTGTGCCCGAGGGCGAGCGCGCGTCGGGACTGCGTGCTCCATCGGACTCGAACGCATTGAACGGCGGGTCCTTCAGCACACGCGGTTGCCACGCTTCATGGCGACGCGGCGTCGAGGAGCGCGTCTCGCTGCCTGCTGCCGTGGTGCCTGGGCTCGTGGGGCCCGGTGTCGCGGGTGTCTTGTCGTCGCCTGTCATGGAAACCTCCAAAGCGCAGTGGTCTGAAGTGATCTCGCGCCTGGCAGCCAGTTGACCGCAGCTGGGGGCGGCAATCTGTCGGATAAGGCCGTGGCCGAGCGGGCGCACAGGGTGACGAACGGTGGCGCTGATTGTGCCAAAAGCGTAACAATTCCGACGTGAGCGTCGCGTTTTAGGTTCCGCGTGGGACAAGCAGTGATCGAGCAACTGCAAAGCGCGGGGCGTGGGGCTGGGGCCGCCGAGTCTGCCGCTATCGGCACAGCAGACTCGGCGGTTACCCGGTCAGCATGGCGCCCGATGGGCGGGACTCAAATCCGAGCGGCAGTAAAGGGTCGCTGGGAGTCTCGAGGCCACGGTGGCGCCTGGGAAGACACGCTACGCTGCGCGGCATGAATCGGCGCTGAATCCGACCGCGCTTTGGGTGGGCGCGCCGGCGCGGTGGTCGCGCCGCTGCCCGGGCTGCCGCGGACAGCCCGCCTGAATTTCGTTGACCCCGCGGCTTCGCCCGGTATATTGAAGGGCTGCTGGTAGTTTGGCCGCGGGGCCCCCCGCGGTGTCTGGTCGGCTCGCTATTTGCAGAGTCCGGCGAAGACGGAGCCCAAATCATGACTCACCCCACAGACCGCGGGCTGTACCGCGAGGCTTACGAGCGCGACTCCTGCGGCTTCGGCCTCATCGCGAGTCTGGACGATACCCCGAGCCACTGGCTCGTCGAGACGGCGATTGCTTCGCTCAACCGCCTCACGCATCGCGGCGCCATCGCGACGGATGGCAAGACGGGTGATGGCTGTGGCCTGTTGCTCAAGCGCCCCGAGCGCTTCCTGCGCGCGCTCGCCAAGGACGCGAAAATCCGCCTGAGTCCGCGCTTCGCCTCGGGCCTGGTTTTCTTGAGTCAGGAGGCCACGCGTGCCGAGGCCGCGCGCGCATTGCTGCGCACCGAGCTCGAGCATGAGGGACTCGAGCTCGCCGGCTGGCGCGCGGTGCCGACCGATGCGGGCGCCTGCGGGGCCGAGGCGCTCAAGACATTGCCGCGCATCGAGCAGCTGTTCGTCAACGCGCGCAGCGCCGATATCGACGAGGCGAGCTTCAACCGCAAGCTGTTCCTCGCGCGTCGGCGCACCGAGAAGCAGCTCGAGGGCGCCGATCGCGAGTTCTACTGCCCCAGCCTGTCGGCCAGCACCATCGTCTACAAGGGCATGGTCATGCCGCAGCACCTGGCCGAGTTCTATCCGGACCTGGCCGATGCGCGGCTGGAAGCCTCCGTAGCGGTGTTTCATCAGCGCTTCTCCACCAACACGCTGCCGCAGTGGCGTCTGGCGCATCCGTTCCGCTACCTGGCGCACAACGGCGAGATCAACACCATCGAGGGCAACCGTCAGTGGGCGCTCGCGCGTGGGCCAATCATGCGCTCCCCGGTGCTGCCCGGGCTGCAGGACGTGTTGCCGCTGGTATCGCTGACCGGCTCGGATTCGCAGAGCCTCGATAACATGCTCGAGGTGCTGCTGCTTGGCGGGCTCGATGTGCCGCTGGCGCTGCGCCTGCTGATCCCGCCAGCCTGGCAGGCGGTCGACACGCTCGATGCGGATCTGCGTGCCTTCTATGAGTATTACGGTCCTCATCTGGAGCCCTGGGATGGCCCGGCCGGCGTGGTGCTGACCGATGGGCGCTATGCCGCCTGTACGCTTGATCGCAATGGCCTGCGTCCGGCGCGCTTCGTCATCACGAAGAACCGCCACCTCACGATCGCGTCCGAGACCGGCGTGTGGGACTACAGGCCCGAGGATGTCGTGCGCAAGGGCAAGCTCGGACCGGGGGAGATCGTTGCGCTGGATCTGTCCACCGGCACGCTGCTCGAGACGTCCGATATCGATGCGATGCTCAAGTCACGCTATCCCTACAAGGCCTGGCTGAAGAAGAGCGTGCGCTATCTGGACTCCGATCTGATCGACCCGCGCCTCGCCGCCGAGCCGATGGATCGCGAGACGCTGGCGATCTACCAGAAGATGTACGGAATCACCGCCGAGGAGCGCGACGAGATCATCCGCGTGCTCGCCGAGGATGAGAGCGAGGCGGTCGGCTCGATGGGCGATGACACGCCGATGGCGGTGCTGTCGCACAAGGTCCGCTCGCTGTACGACTACTTTCGCCAGCAATTCGCGCAGGTGACCAACCCGCCAATCGATCCGCTGCGCGAATCGATCGTCATGTCGCTCTCCACGCAGATCGGTCCCGAGTGCAATGTGTTCGTGCCGGTGGCCGAGCACGCGCATCAGATCGTGCTGAACTCTCCGGTGCTCTCGCAGAGGAAGCTGCGGCAGATCCTCGCCTCCGATGAGGTCGTCGAGGCCAACGAGTTCATCGACCTGCAGTACCAGCCCGAGGAGGGGCTGAAGGCCGCGATCCAGCGCATCTGTGATCAGGCCGAGGCCGCGGTGCGCGAGGGCAAGCTGGTGCTGCTGCTCTCCGATCGCTACCTGGTGCAGGGCAAGCTGCCGATGCACGCGCTGCTGGCCACCGGCGCCGTGCATCATCGCCTGGTCGACAAGGGATTGCGCTGCAAGTGCAACCTGCTGGTCGAGACCGGCACCGCGCGCGATGCGCATCACTTCGCCTGTCTCATCGGCTATGGGGCGACCGCGGTCTACCCGTACATGGCCTATCAGACGCTCTACGAGATGATGCGCAAGGGCCAGGTCAAGCTCGACAGCGAGCAGCGCCGTCAGCTCGGGCGCGCCTACCGGCACGGAGTCCAGAAGGGCCTCTACAAGATCATGTCGAAGATGGGCATCTCGACCATTGCGAGCTATCGCAGCGCGCAGCTGTTCGAGATCGTCGGGCTGGCGAGTGACGTCGTCGAGCTGTGCTTCCCCCACTCCACCAGCCGTATCCAGGGTGCGGACTTCGCCGATCTCGAGGGTGACGTGCAGTATCTTGCGCTGCGCGCGTGGAATTCGCGCGTCGGCGTGGAGCAGGGCGGTGTCTACAAGTTCGTGCACGGCGGGGAGTACCACATGTACAACCCCGACGTGGTCGCCACACTGCAGGCCGCCGTCATCTCGGGTGATTACCAGCGTTATCGGCAGTTCGCGCGCTACGTCAACGAGCGCCCCGCCTCCACGCTGCGCGATCTGCTGGCGCTCAAGCGCGATGCCGCGCCGGTGGCGCTCGAAGAAGTCGAGCCGCTCGAGGCGGTGCTGGCGCGCTTCGATGGCGCGGGCATGTCCCTTGGGGCGCTCTCACCCGAGGCGCACGAGGCGCTCGCCATCGCCCTCAATCGCCTCGGCGGCCGTTCCAACAGCGGCGAGGGCGGCGAGGATCCGGCGCGCTATGGCACCGAGCGCAACTCCAAGATCAAGCAGGTGGCCTCCGGGCGCTTCGGCGTCACGCCCGAGTACCTGATCAATGCCGAAGTGCTGCAGATCAAGATAGCCCAGGGCGCCAAGCCCGGCGAGGGCGGACAGCTGCCGGGCCACAAGGTCAACGAGATGATCGCGCGCCTGCGCTTCGCGCGTCCCGGTGTGGGCCTCATCTCCCCGCCGCCGCATCACGACATCTACTCCATCGAGGATCTGGCGCAGCTGATCTTCGATCTCAAGCAGGTCAATCCGCAGGCGCTGGTGTCGGTGAAGCTGGTGGCCGAGCCGGGGGTCGGCACGGTCGCCGCCGGTGTCGCCAAGGCCTATGCGGACCTGATCACGATCTCCGGCCACGACGGCGGCACGGGCGCAAGTCCGCTCTCCTCGGTCAAGTATGCGGGCACGCCCTGGGAACTCGGGCTCGCCGAGACGCACCAGACGCTGCGCGCGAACGACATGCGTCATCGCGTGCGCCTGCAGACCGACGGCGGGCTGAAGACCGGCCTCGACATCATCAAGGCGGCGATTCTCGGCGCCGAGAGCTTCGGCTTCGGCACCGCTCCGGTGGTGGCGCTCGGCTGCAAGTACCTGCGCATCTGCCATCTGAACAACTGCGCGACCGGCGTGGCGACCCAGCACCCCGAGCTGCGCGAGCGGCACTTCCACGGGCAGCCGGAGATGGTGATCAACTATTTCAGGTTCGTCGCGCAGGAGTGCCGCGAGCTCATGGCGTCACTCGGCGTGCGGCGCATGGAGGAGCTGATCGGGCGCACCGAACTGCTCACACCGCTGCCGGGCGAGACCGCCAAACAGCGCAAGCTCGACCTCACGCCGCTGCTCTCCAGGGAGGGCCTCGCCGCGGAAGGTCCGCAGTTCTGCGTCGAGCCGTCCAACGCTCCCTTTGATAAGGGCGAGCTCGCCGAGCGCATGGTCGCGGACATGCTGCCGGCCATCAGCGCCAAGAGCGGTGGCGCCTGGCACTACGACGTCAGGAACTTCAACCGCTCGATCGGCGCGCGTGTCTCGGGAGAGATTGCGCGGCGCTGGGGCAACTACGGCATGGAAGAGTCACCGGTGGTGGTGCGCCTCACCGGCTCGGTCGGGCAGAGCTTCGGCGTCTGGAACGCGGGCGGCCTGCATCTGTACCTCGAGGGCGACGCCAATGACTACGTCGGCAAGGGCATGGCCGCCGGCCGGCTGGTGCTCAAGCCCCCGGCTGCTGCCAGCTATGTGGCGCGCGACACCGTCATCATGGGCAACACCTGCCTGTATGGCGCGACCGGCGGGCAGCTGTTCGCCGCCGGCCAGGCGGGCGAGCGCTTTGCGGTGCGCAACTCCGGCGCAGTTGCCGTCATCGAAGGTGCCGGCGATCACTGCTGCGAGTACATGACCGGCGGCGTGGTGTGCGTGCTCGGGCGCACCGGCCTGAATTTTGGCGCCGGCTTCACCGGCGGCTTCGCCTATGTGCTCGACATGAATCACGACTTTGTGGATCGCTACAACCACGAGCTCATCGACATCCACCGGCTCACGCATCAGAGCATGGATTCCAATACGCAGTACCTGCGCGAGCTGCTGCGCCAGCACGTCGCCGAGGCTGGCAGCGTCTGGGCGGATGAGATCCTCAACGACCTGCGCTCCTTCATCGGCCACTTCTGGCTGGTGAAGCCCAAGGCCGCCTCGATCGACACCTTGCTCGAGGATCTGCGGCGCGCGGCCTAGCCCGAGCGCGCACCGGGCGCAGGACAGACCACCATGGTTAATCAGACACTACAATTTCTGGAATTCGAGCGCCGCGAGCCCGAGAAGCTGCCGGTTGCCGACCGCATTCGCACCTTCAGCGAGATCTATGCGGCCTTTGATGCGCATGGCGCCGGCCAGCAGGCCGGCCGCTGCCTGTCCTGTGGCAATCCGTTCTGCGAGTGGAAGTGCCCGGTACACAACTACATTCCCAACTGGTTGTCGCTCATCAGTCAGGGACGGTTGTTCGAGGCCGCGGAGCTCTCGCATCAAACCAACTCGCTGCCCGAGGTCTGCGGACGAATCTGTCCGCAGGATCGACTGTGCGAGGGCGCCTGCACGCTGGCCGACGGACTCGGCGCGGTCACGATCGGCTCCATCGAGAAGTACATCACCGACGAGGCCCTCAAGCAGGGCTGGCGCCCGGACATGTCCGGTGTGCGCTGGACGGACAAGCGTGTGGCGATCGTCGGTGCCGGGCCCGCGGGGCTGGGCTGCGCCGACATTCTCGCGCGCAACGGCGTCAAGCCCATCGTCTTCGATCGCTACCAGCGCATCGGTGGATTGCTCACGTTCGGCATCCCGCCCTTCAAGCTCGACAAGCAGGTGGTCGAGACGCGCCGCGATATCATGGAAGGCATGGGCGTGGAATTTCGCCTGGGAGTCGAGATCGGCACGGACATCGGCTTCGAGCAGCTGCTGTCGGAATACGACGCGGTGTTCCTCGGCATGGGTACCTATCAGTACGTCAAGGGCGGCTTTCCGGGAGAGGATCTGCCGGGCGTCCACGAGGCCCTGCCGTATCTGATCTCCAACATCAATCGCGAGCTCGGCCTACCGGGCACCGAGGGGCGGTTCGTCAACCTCGCGGGCAAGCGCGTCGTCGTGCTCGGTGGCGGGGACACCGGCATGGACTGCAACCGCACCGCGATCCGTCAGGGCGCTGAGTCGGTGACCTGCACCTATCGGCGCGACGAGCGCAACATGCCCGGCTCGCGGCGTGACTACAAGAACAGCAAGGAAGAGGGCGTCGAATTCCTCTTCAACTGTCAGCCCATTGAGATTCTCGGTCACGGCCGAGTCGAGGGCGTCAAAGTCGTACAGACGCGACTCGGCGCGGTAGGACCACGCGGTCGACACCTCACCGAGAACGTGCCTGGCTCCGAGCAAATCATTCCGGCCGATGCCGTCGTCGTGGCGTTCGGCTTTCAGCCCAGTCCGCCCGCCTGGTTCGCCGAGCATGAGATCGCTCTGCATCCGGGCGGTCGCGTGCGTGTGTCGGCTGCCGCGCAGCGGCCCTTCCAGACCACGCAGGCCAAAGTGTTCGCCGGTGGCGATATGGTGCGCGGCTCGGACCTGGTCGTGACCGCGGTGTTCGAAGGGCGCGAAGCCGCACGCGGCATTCTCGACTATCTGGGACTCGGCTGAGCGCCATGCCAGCGCTGCGTCTTGGCATCGGTGGCCCAGTCGGATCCGGCAAGACGGCGCTGGTAGACTCGCTGTGCAAGCGCCTGCGCGATCGGGTCGAGATCGGCGTGGTCACCAACGATATCTACACACGCGAGGATGCGGAGTTCCTGCTGCGAAGTCAGGCGCTGCCGCCCGAACGCATCTGCGGCGTGGAGACCGGTGGCTGCCCGCACACGGCGATCCGCGAGGACGCCTCGATGAATCTGGCGGCAATCGATGCCATGCTCAGGCGTTTGCCGCAGCTGCAGCTCATTATCGTCGAGAGCGGTGGCGACAACCTGGCTGCGACCTTCAGCCCGGAACTGTCTGATCTGACGCTCTACGTGATCGACGTCGCCGCCGGCGACAAGATTCCGCGCAAGGGCGGCCCGGGCATTACGCGCTCGGACCTGCTGATCATCAACAAGATCGACCTGGCGCCCCATGTGGGCGCCTCGCTCGAGGTCATGGAGCGCGACGCGCGGCGCATGCGCGGCGGACGGCCTTTCGTGTTCACCAACCTGAAGAGCGGCGAGGGTCTCGATAGCGTGATCGAGTTCATCCTGCGCGAGGGCATGATCGGCTCGGGCTGACGCCAGCGGGTCGGCAGCCGCCAGCCAAGCCTCCGTTATACTGGCCGCCCCCGAACGGTGCATGGTGGCCCTCCCAGGATGCAGCAGATGCCCCAAAGTTCCGGGCCCCCCCCGGGTGCCGCGGCGGTGACGCCGGGGCCGACTGCGCCTCTCGATGCCGTCGAGCCCACGGTTTACAGCGTGATCATGGCGATCGCAGTGTGTCATCTGATCAATGACATGCTGCAGTCGCTGTTGCCCTCGATCTATCCCAATCTCAAGACGGAATTTGGCCTGAGCTTCGCGCAAGTCGGCCTCGTGACCCTGGTCTATCAGCTCACCGCCTCGATCCTGCAGCCGCTCGTGGGACTCTATGCGGATCGGCGTCCGACCCCACTGGCGCTGCCGGGCGGCACACTGTTCTCGCTCGCTGGCCTGATGGTGCTGTCGATTGCGCACAGCTACGGCGTGCTGCTGATCGGTGCCTCACTGCTGGGCGTGGGCTCGTCGGTGTTCCACCCCGAGTCCTCACGTGTTGCGCGCATGGCAGCCGGCAAGCGTCATGGACTGGCGCAATCGACCTTTCAGGTCGGTGGCAATGTTGGCTCGGCGATCGGCCCGTTGGCCGCCGCCGTCGTGGTGGTGCGCTGGGGCCAGTCGAGTCTGGCGTTCTTCGCGTTGATGTCGCTGGTGACCTGCACGATCCTCTGGAACGTCAGCCGCTGGTACAAGCATCATGGCCTGGCGCGCCTGCACCGCGCCGCCGCCCGCAGTCGCAGCGCCGCCCAGGTCGGAAGCGACACGGTGCTCAAGGCCATCCTGGTGCTGGTGGCACTGATTTTCTCCAAATACATCTATCTGGCGAGTCTGACGAGCTACTACACGTTCTATCTGATTCACCACTTCGGCGTCTCGGTGCGGGTTGCGCAGCTGCATCTGTTCGGCTTCCTCGCAGCGGTGGCCGTAGGGACCGTGCTCGGTGGCCCGATCGGCGATCGCTTCGGGCGTCGCTACGTGATCTGGGCGTCGATTCTCGGACCGCTGCCCTTCACGCTGCTGCTGCCGCACGCGAGTCTGGCATGGACCGGCCCCTTGACCGTCATCATCGGCCTCATCCTTGCCTCAGCCTTCCCCGCCATCGTGGTATTCGCTCAGGAGCTGCTCCCCGGCAAGGTCGGCATGATCGCCGGACTTTTCTTCGGACTGGCCTTCGGCATTGGCGGGCTCGGCGCGGCTTTGCTGGGCGCGCTCGCCGACTGGAAAAGCATCGAGTTCGTCTATCAGATCTGTGCCTATCTGCCCATGATCGGGCTGCTGGCAGCGTTGCTGCCGGACATCGAGCGCAGCCGGCGCACCGGTGCGCCGCCGGACAGCTGGGCGGTGCGCTAGCGGCGCGTTCACTGCGCTTGTGCCAGTCGAGCAGTTAGCGCGCCAGGCGCCGCACCGCCACCCCCGCCGCGGCGGCCCGATTCTCCACCCCAAGCTTCACGAACACCTGCTCGAGGTGCTTGTTCACGGTGCGCGGACTGATACCGAGGATCTCGCCGATGTCCCGATTGGACTTGCCGCGGCTGATCCACAGCAGCACCTCGGCCTCGCGCCCGGTCAGAGTGAAGGCCTCCTGCAGCACCCCGCGCCCATCGTCGTCGGCGTCGCTGCCGGCGGCATCGGTGATGCGGAACAGCAGCTCATCGGCACCGAGTGTGCTGACGAAGGAACATTCCAGGCGTCGGCCTTCCAGCTCGAGCACGCCGCGTGCGTGCGTGCGGCCATCACCGCGGCGCAGCCGCAGCAGTCGCTCGATGAGCGCGACCGGCAGATGCCGCAGCGGCGCCGTGCGCCGATCGATGCTGATGGCACCGCCACCGCCACCTTCGTCTGCTGCGTCCTCGCGCACCGGCAGTGCGCCCTCCAGCAGCGCCCGTGCCTTCGGCGTGCACCAGAGCAGCCGTCCCGCCCGATCGGTTGCCAGCAGGAAGCGTCCGCTGGCGTCCAGCGCCGCGCCGCTCTCCTGTGCCAGCCGCGCGTTGCCGAGATGCACGCGGATGCGCGCGAGCAGCTCCTCGAGCACGATGGGCTTGGTTACGTAGTCCACCCCGCCGCTGGCCAGCCCCTCGACCACGTGCTCGGTCTCGGTCAGCCCGGTCATGAAAATGACCGGCAGATGCGCCAGTAGGCGGTCGCGCTTCAGGCGCCGGCAGGTCTCGAAGCCGCTGATGCCGGGCATGAGTGCATCCATCAGGATCAGGTCCGGTGTCACCTGATCGAGCAGCTCCAGCGCCGCCTCACCATCCAGTGCGATGAGCACGGTATAGCCGGCCTGATCGAGCGTGTCGGTCAGCAGGCTCAGCGTTTCGGGCGTGTCGTCCACGACCAGCACGGTGTTGCGACGTTCGGCAGCGGCCTCACGCTTCGACAAGCATGGTCTCCAGCACGCTCATGAAGCGCTTGAGATCGAAATTGGATACCAGCGTGCGAAGATGCGCGGCGAACGCCTCATTGGCCGGATCCTCGAGTTCCAGTTCGCGCAATTTCGCCTCGATGCCGCGCACGTGGCCGATGCGACCGAGGCGGTAGAGGTCGTCCAGGTGATGGCGCGAGCGTGCATGCACCGCTGCCGCAGCGGCGGGCGCGCGGCCCGCCTCAGCGCTCGCCTGGCTGCGACGGATCCATCTGATGTTCAACAGGGCTCCGATGCTCTCCAGCAGCGTCGCGAGTTCCACCGGCTTCATCACGAACGCATCGTGCAGCGCGCCGGTTCCAGGCGAGTATTCGTGCGCGTTGGCCGAGACGATCATGATCTTCAGGCGTGGCAGATTCGCCATGGCACGCAGCTGCTGTGCCACCACCCAGCCGGAGATGTCGGGCATCGCCAGATCCACCATGGCCAGATCCGGTCGGCACTGCTCGGCGAGCTGCACGCAGGTCTTGCCATCGCGCGCGCTGAACAGCGTAAACCCCAGCGGACGCAATAGCTGCTGCATGAGCTGCAGGTGCAGCGGATCATCGTCGGCCAACAGGATGCGCCGCCGCGCTCCCGCATAGTCGCAGATGCGCTGCGCCGCAGCCGCCGGGGCCGGCAGCGTTGCTTGAGCTTCCGTTGCGCCTTGGCGTATCTCCGCGAGCATCAGGCGCACCAGAAAGGTCGTGCCGGCCGCGGAGCTGTCAGTGACCTGCACCTCCCCGCCCATGATCTGCGTAAGCAGCTTCGTGATCGTGAGTCCCAGGCCCGTGCCAGGCACCGAGCGCACGCTGCTCGCGCTGCCGCGCTCGAAGGGCTCGAAGATGCGCTCGCGGTCCTCGGGCTCGATGCCAAGCCCGGTGTCGCGCACTTCGAACTCGGCGATCTCGCTGCGATAGCGCACCGCCAGGCTCACCGAGCCGTGCTCGGTGTACTTGATGGCATTGGAGAGCAGATTGATGAGAATTTGCCGCAGCCGCTTTTGGTCGACGTAGACGCGCGCGGGCAGGTGCGCGGCCGGCGCATAGTGAAACGCCAGACCTTTGGCCGCGGCCTGCAGGCGGAACATATCGACCATCTGCTCGAGAAACTCCGGTAGCTGCACGGCGTTGCGATCCAGCCGCAGCATGCCGTTCTCGATGCGCGACACGTCCAACAACCCATCGATGAGATTTGAAAGATGCTCGGCGCTGCGTCGGATGACGCGCACCGCGTTGTCGGCTGAGCCCGCGCTGCCGCGCTCGAGCAACTGCGCATAGCCGAAGATGGAATTGAGCGGTGCGCGGATCTCGTGGCTGATACCGACGATGTAGCGCGTCTTGGCGTGATTGGCCGACTCGGCGGCTTCCTTGGCGCGCTGTAGCGCGCTGTCGGTGCGCCGGTGCGCCTCGATCTCCTCCATGAGCATCGCGGTCTGGCGGACCGACTCCGCCTCGGCGGTGCGCCGGCTCTCGTGCGCGAGCACGATCAGCCAGGCGCCGATGCCCGAGAGCAGCAGCAGACTGAGGAACACGAGCCACAGCGTGGTGGCTACCGTCGCAAGCGCCGCGGGCGCAAGCCCGCTGTACTGACGGTAGATGAAGCTGAGCAGTAGTCCGGTGATGACGTTACAGAGCAGCAGGATGCCGGCGAAGTGCCCCCCACGCGTATTGAGCACCGCGGCGACGCGCGCGGGAAGCAGCCGCTGCAGCAGGCCGGTGAGCTGCGCGGCGAAGCGTCCGTGCGGCTTACACGTGTCATGGCAGCGCGATTCGAGCGTGCAGCACAGCGAGCAGATCGGCCCCGAGTAGGCCGGACAGAGCGCCATGTCCGGCTCATCGAAGATGTTCTCGCAGATCACGCAACGCAGCTCGTCGGGTTGGGGTGGCGGCCCGCCGGCCGGACGCGCAAGGTAGTAGCGTCCGTCAGTGACCCAGGCGATCAGCGGTGCGGCAGCGAACGCCGTGCCCAGCGCCACGAAAGGCGAGAGGATCTGGGCCATGGCGCCGAACACGCCGAGGTAGGCGAGACTCGAGGTTGCGATCGATAGCAGCAGCGCGCCGACGCCCACCGGATTAACGTCATACAGGTAGGCGCGACGGAACTCGATGTAGCGGGGGCTCAAGCCCAGCGGCTTGTTGATCACCAAGTCCGCAGTGAGCGCGCCGATCCAGCCAGCGGCAAAATTTGCATAGATGCGCAGGATGCCGTCGATCGCATGGAAGATGCCGATCTCCATCAGCAGCAGCGCCAGTAGCACATTGAACACCAGCCACACCACACGCCCGGGATGACTGTGCGTCAGACGCGAAAAGAAATTCGACCAGGCAATCGAGCCCGCATAGGCGTTGGTGACGTTGATCTTGAGCTGACACACGATGACGAATGCGCCCATCAGCACCAGCGCCGCGGTCGGCGAGCGCAGCACCTCGCGGAAGGCCACGAAGTACATCTGCGTTGGCTGACTCGCGAGGTGTGCGGGCACTCCATGGGAAAGCGCCACGGTCACCAGGAAAGAGCCGATCAGAAGCTTCGCTCCGCCGGTGATCACCCAGCCCGGGCCGGTGGCCAGCAGCGCCGTCCACCAGCGCCATCGCCGCGCCCCGTCCGGCACCGGCCGCGCTCGCGCAGCGTCTGGCTTGGGTGGATCGGCGTCGCGATGGCGCACTGGCAGAAATCGCAGGTAGTCCACCTGCTCGCCGATCTGCGGCAGCAGCGATAGCAGCATCGAGGCAGCCATGCCGAACAGCGGCAGATCGATGCCTCGCGCCCGCGCACCCGCCCCCCCGGCGAAGTGGGTCCAAACGGAAAACGCTGCGGGATCCCGGTAAAGCAGGTAGGCGATCGGTGCGAACTGCAGCGCCAGCCAGATTGGCTGCGTCGCCATCTGCATGCGGCTGATGCAGGCGATGCCATAGACCGCGATCGGGATCACCACCAGCGAGCTGATCACGTGGGCCAGCGCCAGCGGAATACCGAACAGCATCTGCAGCGCCAGTGACAGGATCGTCGCTTCGATCGAGAACAATAGGAAGGTGAAGGACGCGTAGATCAACGAGGTCAGCGTCGAGCCGAGATAGCCGAAGCCGGCGCCCCGCGTCAGCAGGTCGATGTCCACGCCGTAGTGCGCCGCGTAATACGCGATCGGCAGCCCAATGAGCAGCATCAGCGCGATGAAGGCTGCGATCGCCGCCACCGCATTACCGAATCCATAGGAGAGCGTGATGGTGCCGCCGATCGCCTCACAGGCCAGGAACGCGATCGGTCCGAGCGCCGTGCTGCCGACCCGGAAGCTGGATTTGCGCGCGCCCGCTGCCGTATAGCGCAACGCATAGTCTTCGAGCATCTGCGAGGCGACCCACTGATTGTACTGGCGACGCTCGCGGACGATTCGTTGAGAGGCACTTCGCGTGGGGGCGTTCATCTGCACGAGGTAGCAACGCATGTGCCATGACGACCGGGAGTGGACGGCTGCATTTTCGCGCGCCCGGGCGCGATCGCGCACCAGCGGTGCCTACGTCAAACGACGCATACAGGGCGGCGTGCAGCTTCCGTAGCGTAGGCAGCGTCGATGAGGCGCAGGGCCGCTGTCGCGGCGCAGGTCGGGTGATTGCACTGATCCGGGTCACTACCGACCTGTCGTGCACCGCGAACGCGCAGGCCTCGTCGACGACCGGGAGAGCGGACTCGCGTCCGCGTGGCTGACCCCCATCAACGAAAGGAATAAAGACATGGACCCCAACCAGAAACCGACCGGCCCGCTGCGACCCGCGGCGGGCGCGCTGTCGCGCACGACCGCGGTCATCGCCGCTGGCTGTAGTACGCTGCTGGCGCTCGCCGCCGCAGGCGCCGCCCATGCCGATGCAGCGCCTGCGGTCACCGTCGGTGCCGGTGCGCAGGCCGGCTTCTACTCCTGCACTACCGCCTGCGTCTACAGTTCCGGCGTCGTCCCCAGCGGCGACAGCAGCGTCCAGGGCTTCGCCCTCGACAGCATGCGGCTGTACGTCAACGGCAGTGTCACCGACCAGATCAAAATCACCTTCGACACCGAATACACCGGCCCCGGCACGGGAGCGGGCGCCAACAAGATCAACGTCCTCGATGGCATCGCGCGCTTCGAGTTTTCCAATGCCTTCAATGTCTGGGTGGGCCGCTTCCTGCCGCCGAGTGACCGCGCCAATCTGTATGGCCCCTACTACGCCAACGACTGGGCCCCCTATGTCGACGGGGTCGCGGACTACTATCCGTTCACGTACGGCGGCCGCGACGATGGCCTCGCCTACTGGGGACAGTTTGGCATCGTCAAGGTCCAGCTGGGCGCCTTCGACGGTCAATCGCTCAATGGTGCTGCGCCGGATCCGAGCCGCGTGCTCGGCGCGGCGCGCGTGATGATCGATCTGTGGGATCCGGAGCCAGGCTATTACCTCAACGGCACCTACTACGGCGACAAGGACATCCTCGCTTTCGGGGTCGCCGGACAAACCCAGGATAGCCGCACCACCGCCACGCTCGACGGGCTGATGGAGAAGAAGCTCGGCAACCTCGGCGTGCTCGATATCGAGTCCGAATACATGAAGGACAACCGCCTCACCGCCAGCGACGGCAGCGACGGCTGGTATGCGCTGGTGAGCTACATGCTTCCGCAGGTCGTGGGTATCGGCAAGATCCAGCCACTGGTGCGTTTCGGCGACAAGAAGTATGACGACATCGATCACCACCTGAAGACCACCGAAGTGGATCTCAACTATGTGATCAAGGAGTTCAGCGCTCGCGTGGGTCTCTATTACCTGCACCAGACGGCGCCCGCGGCTGCGCCGGCGCCGACGTCGGCCACGATCACGGCTGATGAGTGGGGCCTGAAGGTGCAGCTGCAGATGTAACCGGGATCACCCGGCGCTAAGTACACCCCTGACTAACCTGATATATGGAGAGACGGACATGAATACGCGTAAATGGTGGCAAAGAGCGCTGCCGCTCACAGGCGCGCTGGTGCTCGCGGCGGCTTCGACGGTGACGCAGGCGGCGGGCGTCATCAAGATCGGCATCCTGCATTCGCTGTCGGGAACAATGGCCATCAGCGAGACACCGCTGAAGGACACCATCCTGATGATGATCGATGAGCAGAACAAGAAGGGTGGCCTGCTCGGCAAGAAACTTGTGCCGGTGGTGGTGGATCCGGCGTCCAACTGGCCGCTGTTCGCCGAGAAGGCCAGCGAGTTGCTGGAGAAGGACAAGGTCGCGGTGGTGTTCGGCTGCTGGACCTCCGTGTCGCGCAAGTCCGTGCTGCCGGTGTTCGAGAAGGATGATGGCCTGCTGTTCTACCCGGTGCAGTTCGAGGGCGAGGAGTCCTCGCGCAACGTGGTCTACACGGGCGCCGCGCCCAATCAGCAGGCCATTCCGGCGGTCGACTACCTCATGAATCAAGTGGGCGTGAAGCGCTGGGTGCTGGAAGGCACTGATTACGTGTATCCGCGCACCACCAACAAGATCCTCGAGGCCTATCTCGAGCAGCACGGCGTGTCGGCCGCCAATATCATGATCAACTACACCCCCTTCGGCTTCTCCGACTGGACCAGCGAAGTCGCCAAGATCAAGGCGTTCGGCTCGGCGGGCATGAAGACCGCAGTGGTCTCCACGATCAACGGCGATGCCAACGTGCCCTTCTACAAGGAGCTCGGCAACCAGAAGATCTCGGCCGAGGACATTCCGGTGATCGCCTTCTCCGTCGGCGAGCAGGAGCTCTCGGGTCTGGACACCAAGCCGCTGATCGGGCATCTGGCGGCCTGGAACTACTTCATGAGCATCAAGAACCCCACTAACCGCATGTGGATCGCACGCTGGCATGCCTTCACGAAGGATCCCAAGCGCGTCTTCAACGATCCCATGGAGGCGCACGTCATCGGCTTTCAGCTTTGGGTGAAAGCGGTGCAAAAGGCCGGCACCACCAACACCGACAAGGTCATCGCCGCGCTGCCGGGCCTCTCCGTGCCCAATCTCACCGGCGGTACGGCCACGCTGCTGCCCAACCACTACATCACCAAGCCGGTCTACATCGGCGAGATCCGCGGTGACGGGCAGTTCGACGTTGTCTGGAAGACCGACCACGTCGTGCCCGGCGAGTCCTGGTCGCCGTATCTGCCCGAGGACAAGAACGTCGTGGCCGATTGGGTCAAGCTCAAGTGCGGTCACTACAACACGGTCACCAAGGTCTGCTCGGGTCAGACCTCGCAGTGATCCGTGCGGTGATCTCCACGGCGATTGCAACCTTGGCGGCCCCGGGCACGACGATGCCCGGGGCCGCTGGCCTAAGGCTTGCTAAGACCCTGCCGGTGACCCGTCATCTCACTGCCATGCGCCGACCTCCCGCATTCCGGCTCGCGCTGCTGCTGGCCGGGCTGATGGGGCTGAGCGCCTTGACGCCGGCCGCCGGTGTAGCAGCCAGTGCCGCCGCGGCGCCACCCTCCGCAGCCCCAAAGGCCCTTCAGGCACCTGCCTCCACCGACCCCTTCGCGCGGCTCGTCGCCGGCCTCGCCACAGCCGATTTCCCCACCAAGCACACGCTCATCCGCCAGATCGCAACGCTGCATGATCCGCGTGGCCGTGCGCTGCTGCAGGCCATGCTCGATGAGAATCTGTATGCGCGCATGAGCGACAACCGCGTCTTCATCACCGCAGCCGACGGCGACAACCTCAAGCTGACTGACCCGCTGAGCGCGCAGGCTGCCGGCGAAGCCAGCGCCGACGTCTTTAATTCCATCGACATCGACAACCAGCTGCGTACCGAGCTGCGCGTGGCGCTGGCGCAGTACGACTTGGAAAGTCCCGACGAGGCCACGCGGCTCGCGGCCGTGCAGGAAATGTTGCGCTCGGTCGGTCCCGATACCCTCGCGGCGCTCAATGCGCGCCTCGCGCATGAGACCAGCAACGCGGTGCGCGCCGAGATTCGCGCCGGGCTGGCGCTCGCGGCCCTGGACAATGGCACGCCCAGCGCGCGTCTGGCCGCCGCCCGCGCGCTCGCCGACAGC
The DNA here is from genome assembly GCA_036266795.1 of Steroidobacteraceae bacterium. Classification (GTDB taxonomy): domain Bacteria; phylum Pseudomonadota; class Gammaproteobacteria; order Steroidobacterales; family Steroidobacteraceae; genus FEN-1191. Next base: position 120,078 of record DATAXJ010000024.1, read on the forward strand.
CTCGATCCGCAGGTGTACAACCGCCTCACCGCGATGGTGCAGCGGAACCCCGACGGCAGCTACGCGGAAAGCGATCCGCAGGTGCGGGCCGCCGCGGCAGCGGCCTTGCGCGACATCAACCGCCAGCGCGCCGGTTACGCCGCGGTACAGACGCTGCTCTACGGCCTGTCGACCGGCTCGGTGCTGGTGCTCGCCGCCATCGGTCTGGCCATCACCTTCGGCGTCATGGGCGTCATCAACATGGCGCACGGCGAGCTCATGATGCTCGGCGCCTACACGACCTACGTCGTGCAGCTCATCATGCCGCAGCACATCAGCGCCTCGATCCTCGTGGCCATTCCCGCGGCCTTCCTGGTCTCGGGCCTCATGGGCATCGCCATCGAGCGCGGCATCGTGCGCCATCTCTACGGGCGACCGCTCGAGACGCTGCTCGCCACTTTCGGCGTGAGCCTCATTCTGCAGCAGGCAGTGCGCGACATCTTCACCGCCGACAATCGCCCCGTGTCGTCGCCCAGCTGGCTCTCCGGCGAATGGCAGATCAACCCGGCACTGTCGATCACCTACAACCACTTGTACATCATCCTGTTCACCTGGGTGGTATTCGCGCTGCTGCTGATCGTCCTCAAGCGCACCTCCTTCGGTCTTCAGGTGCGCGCCGTCTCGCAGAATCGCGCCATGGCACGCGCCATGGGGATCCGCACGAAGTGGGTCGACGCCTTCACCTTCGGCCTGGGCTCGGGAATCGCCGGTGTCGCAGGCGTGGCCCTCAGCCAGCTCACCAACGTCGGCCCCAATCTCGGCCAGAGCTATATCGTCAACTGCTTCATGGTCGTGGTCTTCGGCGGCGTCGGCAATCTCTGGGGCACGCAGCTCGGTGGCAATGCGCTCGGCCTCGTCAGCAAGGTCCTCGAGCCCTACTGGGGCGCGGTGCTCGCCCAGATACTCGTGCTCGTGTTCCTGATCCTCTTTATCCAGCGTCGGCCGCGGGGTCTGTTCCCGCAGAAGGGCCGCGCAGCGGAGGGCTGAATGAGCAGCGGTAGCCTCAGCAGCAGCATCCCCCTGCCTGACAATGCACGGCCGGCACGGCCCGCCGCCGGCCGCTTGCTTGGGGTCCTGCAGCGCGATCGCGGCGGGCAGATCCTGCTCGGCCTGCTGCTGGCCGCGGGCCTGCTTGCACCGCTGCTCAACCTCGTCGTCCCGGCGGGCTCCGCGCTGCACCTGTCCGACTACAGCGTCGCGCTGTTTGGCAAATACCTCACGTACGCCATCCTCGCGATGGCCGTGGATTTGATCTGGGGTTACTGCGGCATCCTCAGCCTCGGACACGGCGCCTTCTTCGCACTGGGCGGCTATGCCATGGGCATGTACCTCATGCGCCAGATCGGCACGCGTGGCGTCTACGGCAATCCGATACTGCCCGATTTCATGGTCTTCCTGAACTGGACGCATCTGCCCTGGTTCTGGTACGGCATGAACCACTTCGCACTCGCCATGGCAGCGGTCATCCTGGTGCCCGGGCTGCTCGCTCTGGTATTCGGCTTCCTGGCATTCCGCTCGCGCGTCTCCGGTGTGTACCTGTCGATCATCACGCAGGCGCTCACCTATGCACTGATGCTCGCCTTCTTCCGCAACGACATGGGCTTCGGCGGCAACAACGGCTTCACCGACTTCAAAGACATCCTCGGTTTCAATCTGCGTGAGCCCGGCACGCGCATGACGCTGTTTCTCTGCACGGTGGGGGCACTGGGCGCCGGTTATATCGCCTGTCGCTATCTCATCGTGTCGCGCGCCGGCCGCGTCATCCAGGCGGTGCGCGACGCCGAGAGTCGCGCGCGCTTTCTCGGTTACCGCGTCGAGTCCTACAAGCTGTGGGTATTCGTCTTCTCCGCCGTGCTCGCCGGTATCGCCGGCGCACTCTACGTGCCGCAGATCGGCATCATCAACCCGGGGGAGTTCTCGCCCATCAATTCCATCGAGATCGTCATTTGGGTCGCGATCGGCGGCCGCGGCACTCTTTACGGCGCAATCGTTGGCGCGGTGCTGGTGAATTACGCCAAGACCTATTTCACCGCGGCGCTGCCGAGCTTCTGGCTGTACGCGCTCGGTGCGCTGTTCGTGCTCGTGACGCTGTTTCTGCCGCGCGGGGTGGTCGGCGCATGGCATCACTGGTGGCCGCGTCTGCGTCGCCTGCGCCGGGTGCCTGGCGTGACGGCCTCGCCGTAGCGCCTGCCATGTCCCGCGGTCTGACGCCATGATCCGCGCCGGCCTGAGCCAATTCTCCGGTCGCTCACGCAGCAGCAAGCCGCCGCCGCGCGTCGGGGATCTGCTCGGTGGCGATCCGCTGCGGACCGGCCCCGATGCCTCGCGCGGGATCATTCTGTATCTGGAGGACATCACCGTCAGCTTCGACGGCTTCAAGGCCCTCAACGCCCTGACGCTTTACATCGAGGTCGGGGAGCTGCGCTGTATCATCGGCCCAAACGGCGCCGGCAAGACCACGATGATGGATGTCATCACCGGTAAGACGCGACCGACCGTCGGCTCCGCCTGGTTCGGGCAGACCATCGACCTGCTCGCGCACACCGAGCCGGAGATCGCGCAGGCCGGCATCGGCCGCAAATTCCAGAAGCCGACGGTGTTCGAGCACCACACGGTGTTCGAGAATCTCGAGCTCGCCATGGCAGGCGACAAGTCGGTCTGGCACCTGATCCACGCGCGGGCGAGCCGCGCCGAGCTTGAGCATCTGCACGAGGTGATGGAGATCATCCGCCTCACCGAGCGGCGCTACGAGCTTGCCGGCGCGCTCTCGCACGGTCAGAAGCAGTGGCTCGAGATCGGCATGCTGCTGATGCAGGATCCGCAGCTGCTGCTGGTGGACGAGCCGGTGGCCGGCATGACGCCGCAGGAGACCGAGCGCACGGCCGAGCTGCTGACGCTGCTGGCCGGCAAGCACTCGGTGATCGTCGTCGAGCACGACATGGACTTTGTCCGCTCGATCGCGCGCACCGTCACCGTACTGCACGAAGGCAGCGTGCTCGCCCAGGGCACGATCGACGAGGTGCAGCGCGACCCGCGCGTCATTGAAGTGTACCTGGGCGAGTAACCCGCACGACCAGCCCCCTCAGCGACACCCCGACACCATGCTGCAGATTCGCGCGCTCAACCAGTTCTACGGTGGCAGTCATACTCTCTGGGACGTGGACCTCGACGTGCCCGAGGGCTCCTGCACCTGCCTCATGGGGCGTAACGGCATGGGCAAGACCACGCTGCTCAAATGCATCATGGGCCTGCTGCCCGTGAGTTCCGGGCAGATCCTGTTCGGCGGGCGCGATCTGAAGCCGCAGCCCGCCGAGACGCGCGCGCAGCAGCGCATCGGCTACGTGCCGCAGGGGCGCGAGATCTTCTCGCAGCTCACGGTGCTGGAGAACCTGCGAGTCGGCCTGACCGCTCGCCGGCCGCGCACCCGCGAAGTCCCCGAGCACGTGTACGCGCTGTTCCCCGTGCTCAAGCGCATGCTGCGCCGGCGCGGCGGTGACCTCTCCGGCGGTCAACAGCAGCAGCTCGCCATCGCGCGCGCCCTGGTGCTCGACCCGACACTGCTGATCCTCGATGAGCCCACCGAGGGCATTCAGCCCAACATCGTTCACGAGATCGGCGATATTATCCTGCGACTCAATCAGGAGGCGCGACTCACCGTGCTGTTGGTGGAGCAGAAACTGCCCTTCGCCCGCCGCGTGGCCAGCCATGTGCGTGTCATCGACAAGGGGCGCCTCGTGAGCACCGGCACGATCGATACGCTGACCGATGAGCTGGTGCGCGCGCATCTGACCGTGTGAGCGGCGCTGCCAGGACGCTTGCGCCAGACGCGCTCGGCGCGCCGGCGGCACCAGCCGCAGCGGCTGATGGTCCACCGACCGCGCCATCCGCTGGCTGGCGTGCACATCTGCAACTGCGCTTCGAAGCGGTCGATGGCGCCACGCGACTGACCCGTCGGCACCATGAGGGCCCCCTGGTGGTGCAGCGGACCTTCCATCCCGAAACCCCGCGCGGCGCTCCCGGTGCGCGGGGACCCTGTCACGCCTACCTGATCCATCCGCCGGGCGGCCTCGTCGGTGGGGATCAGTTATTTCTCACGCTCGTCGTGGCTCCTGAAGCGCATGCGCTGCTGACGACACCCGCAGCCGGCAAGTTTTATCGGCGCGGCGCCGCCGGTCCTGCGCGGCTCACGCAGTCGCTTGCAGTACGCGGCCGTCTCGAATGGCTTCCACAGGAAAACATCTTTTATCCGGACTGTGCCGCCGAGGTCTGCACACAGGTCCACCTCGCGGGCGAGGGTCGCTTCATCGGCTGGGAAGTCGGCTGTCTCGGATTGCCCGCCATCGCGCGCGGGCTCGGCGAGGGACGCGTCTGGCAGGGATTCGAGCTGTATCGCGACGGCCGGCCGCTGCTGCTGGAGCGCCAGCGCATCACCGCTGAATGCCTGCGGGCGCCCTGGGGGCTGCGCGGGCACGCGGCCTTCGGTTCCTGTCTCGCCTATCCGGTGCGTGAGTCCGTACTCGAGCTGGCGCGCGCGCGCGCCGCGCAACTGGCCGATGCCGAGCTGACGCTCGCTTGCACGCTCGTCGATGAGGTGCTGTGCTGCCGGGGTTTCGCGCTGCGCGCCGATCGGCTGCGCGCGGCATTCGCGCAGCTCTGGGCCACGCTGCGTCCGCTGCTGTTCGGCCGCGCAGCCGTACCGCCGCGCATCTGGGCGACCTGAGGGAGAGAGAATGGATCTGTCGCCACGGGAAAAAGACAAGCTGCTGCTGTTCACGGCGGCGCTGCTGGCCGAGCGGCGCCGCGCGCGCGGCCTCAAGCTCAACTATCCGGAAGCTGTCGCTTATCTGTGCGCGGCGATCCTCGAGGGCGCCCGCGATGGTCGCAGCGTGGCGGAGCTGATGAGCTATGGCACGACGCTGCTGGGCCGTGCGGACGTCATGGACGGCGTTCCCGAGATGCTCTCCGAGGTACAGGTCGAGGCGACCTTCCCCGACGGCACCAAGCTCGTCACCGTGCATCATCCGATCGTCTGAGGCGCCACACCCAAGCGCCACACCCAAGCGCCACACCCAGGAGTACGAGCCGATGATTCCAGGGGAAATCCTCGCCTGCGAGGGCGAGCTGACTCTCAACGCCGGTCGCGAGACGCGCCGCGTAACCGTGTCCAATACCGGCGACCGGCCCATCCAGGTGGGCTCTCACTATCATTTCTATGAAACCAATGCCGCGCTGGCGTTCGATCGCGCGCGCGCGCGCGGCTTTCGGCTCAATATCCCGGCCGGCACCGCGGTGCGCTTCGAGCCCGGGCAGCAGCGTGACGTGGAACTCGTGGCCCTCGCCGGCGATCGGCTGGTGTATGGCTTTCAGGGCCGCATCATGGGGGCGCTGTCGTGACCACGATGCGGCGCGACGCCTACGCCGAGATGTTCGGTCCGACCACCGGCGATCGCGTGCGGCTCGGGGACACCGAGCTCGTGATCCGTATCGAGCGCGACTTCGCGCACTACGGCGAGGAGGTCAAGTTCGGCGGTGGCAAGGTGATCCGCGATGGCATGGGGCAGGGACAGCGCGTGTCCGCCGAAGTCGTCGACACCGTCATCACCAACGTCGTCATCATCGACCACTGGGGCATCGTCAAGGCCGATGTCGGCCTGAAGGACGGGCGTATCGCCGCCATCGGCAAGGCCGGCAATCCGGACGTGCAACCGGACGTGAACATCGTGATCGGCGCGGGCACCGAGGCGATCGCCGGCGAGGGACTGCTGATGACCGCGGGCGCGATCGATGCGCACATCCACTTCATCTGTCCGCAGCAGGTCGAGGATGCGCTGATGAGCGGCGTCACGACCATGATCGGCGGCGGCACGGGACCTGCGACCGGCACCAATGCCACGACCTGTACGCCCGGTCCCTGGCACATCGCCCGCATGTATCAGGCACTCGATGCCCTGCCGATGAATTTCGGCCTGCTCGGCAAGGGCAACGCGAGCCTGCCGGAGCCGCTGGAGGAGCAGATCGCCGCCGGCGTCATGGGACTGAAGCTCCACGAGGACTGGGGCACGACGCCCGCGGCAATCGACAATTGCCTGTCGGTCGCGGAGCGCCATGACGTGCAGGTCGCCATCCACACCGACACGCTCAACGAGAGCGGCTTCGTGGAGGACACGATCGCGGCCTTCAAGGGCCGCGCCATTCATACCTATCACACGGAAGGGGCGGGCGGCGGCCACGCGCCCGACATCATCAAGGCCTGTGGCGTGCCGCACGTGCTGCCGTCCTCGACCAATCCGACGCGGCCCTATACGGTCAACACCATCGACGAGCACCTGGACATGCTGATGGTCTGTCATCACCTGGATCCGGGCATCGCCGAGGATGTAGCCTTCGCCGAGTCGCGCATCCGGCGCGAGACCATCGCCGCCGAGGACATCCTGCATGACCTGGGCGCCTTCTCGATGATCTCCTCCGATTCGCAGGCCATGGGACGGGTCGGCGAGGTCATCACGCGCACCTGGCAGACCGCGCACAAGATGCGGGTGCAGCGAGGGCCGCTGGCCGAGGACAGCAGCCGCGACGGCGGCGACGATAATTTCCGCGTACGGCGCTACGTGGCGAAATACACCATCAATCCCGCGCTCACGCACGGCATTGCGCACGAGGTCGGCTCGGTCGAGGTCGGCAAGCTCGCGGACCTCGTGCTCTGGCGGCCCGCCTTCTTCGGCGTCAAGCCCGCGCTCATTCTCAAGGGCGGCATGATCGTCGCTGCGCAGATGGGAGACCCGAACGCCTCGATTCCCACGCCACAACCGGTTCACTACCGACCGATGTTCGGTGCGCTCGGCGCCGCGCGCGAAGCCACCTCCGTGGCCTTCGTGTCGAAGGCGGCGATCGAGGGCGGCATGGCCGCACGACTCGGTCTGCGCAAGAGCCTGGTGCCCGTACACGGCACGCGCACGCTCGGAAAGCGCGATCTGATATTGAACGACTACCTGCCGCACATCGAAGTGGACGCGCAGACCTACGAGGTGCGCGCCGACGGTCAGCTGCTCACCTGCGAGCCGGCGAACGTTCTGCCGCTTGCTCAGCGTTACTTCCTATTCTGAGGGCGGTTCCGATGCCGGCGCACATGCTGACGATTTCCGAACGGGTCGACGGGCGCCTGAACGAGCCGGCACCGCCGGCCGCCAGGCTCGAGCTGCCCTTCGAGCTGCGCAGTCGCAGCCGCCTGCGGGCGCGTCTCTCCAGCGGCGAGGAAGTCGGCGTGCTGCTCGGGCGTGGGCAGGTGCTGCGCGGCGGGGAGCTGGTGCGGGCCTCCGATGGCCGCCTCATCGAGGTCATCGCTTCGCCCGAGACCGTCTCGACGGTGCGCGCGCCGGATGCGCGCGCACTGGTACGCGCGGCGTATCACCTCGGCAACCGTCACGTCGCGCTGCAGCTCGGTGACGGCTGGCTGCGCTACAGCCACGACCATGTGCTCGACGGCATGGTGCGCGGCCTCGGACTGTCCGTCACGGTCGAGCAGGCGCCGTTCGAGCCTGAGGCCGGTGCCTATCACGGCAGCGGCGAGCAACACACGCACGAGGGCGGAGGGCCGCACCATTCGTAATCTGCAGGCACTGCTACGGTTGTGCCACCTGGTCAGTCCGGCGCTGCCGATCGGCGCCTTCGGCTACTCGCAGGCACTCGAGCAGGCGGTCGAGCTGGGCTGGGTCCGCGATGAAGGCGGCGCACTGGCCTGGTTGGATGGGCAGACGCGGCAGGCCGTGGGCACGCTGGATCTGCCGATCCTGCTGCGCATGCATCGCGCCTGGCGGACCGGCGACATCGCACAGGTGCGACATTGGACCAAGCAGCTGATGGCCTCGCGCGAGACCGCCGAGCTGCGCGCCGAGGAGCGGCATCTGGGCGGCGCGCTGTGGCGCGTTCTCGACGGGCTCGGCATCATCGAGGCGCGCCGCTGGTTCGGTCCCTCCGACTGCGCGCAGCCGGAGAGTGAGCCAGCCCTCGCGACACTGTTCAGCCTCGCGGCCTGGCATTGGCAGATCGAGCCGGAAGATGCTCTCTGCGGCTATCTGTGGTCGTGGAGCGAGAACCAGGTGCTGGCCGCGGTCAAGCTCGTGCCGCTGGGTCAATCCGCCGGCCAGCGGCTGCTGCATCAATTGATCGCCGGGATGCCGGGGGTCGTCGAGCGCGCCCTGACGCTGCCCGATGAGGCGATCGGCGTCGGTGTGTTTGCGCCCCTGCTCGCCAGCGCGCTGCATGAGACCCAGTACACACGACTGTTTCGATCGTAGTTCGGCGGCCGTTTCACTCCGAGGGCGCGAGGAACGGATGCGCCTGGCGAGCCACACCATTGGTATAGACCCAGATCACCGTCAGCGGCCCCGCGGCCAGTACCGCGAGGAAGAGATCGTAGATCCACGGGACGGCTGAGTGGGAGAACCACGGCCGGTCGGGCAGCGTCAGCACGGTTTGCGTGATCACGAACGGTACCAACACGGAGTTGATCGCGAAGACCAGGCCAACGCGCTTGCCGCTGCTACCTTTGGCCATGAGCAGCTGGAAGGCCATCGCGCAGCAGGATAGCAGCACAAGGATCCCGCAGAAGAAGGAGCGCTCGATGCGCGCCGGTGAGTGCGACTGCCACGCTGTGAAGAGCGAAAAGACCGCAAGCGCGCAGAAGGCCAGCAGTAAGGGACGCGCCAGCGTAGCGCGGTACAGGGCGTGACGCCGCCGCGTGGCATCGCCTAATCCGGGCAGCAGCGCCAATTCGGCGAAATTGCTGGCACTGTGGCTGCCAAAGCGGGCCAGCGCCACCATGAACCACCCCCAAATCACAAGGCCGGTCACCGTCAGATAGGTCGTGACCAATATCTTCCACGCTCTCACGGATAGCATCAGACACAGCACTGGTGGCGCTGCCCACAGGATCAGTCCGATGGCGGCAAGCCCTCGTGCCCGCAGGCCGGCCGAAAGTGGCACGAATGGCCCACCCATGAAGATGCGGATGTCCTGGCTCGCCGTACGGTGCGTATAGCGTGAGTTGGCATGGCGTGATCCGCTCGAGCGTTCGGCAGAGGTGCGCATGCACAGACCGACTGTCAGCGCTGCGATGAGCGGCGCGGCCGTGATGAGTGCCAGCCAAGGGCGCGAGCCGGGCGCGAACATCCAGAAGCTGATGGTCGGCAGCACCACGACGACTGCAGTCAGGCACACGATCGCCCGCCTCAGCAGCAGCCGGCAGGCCGGCAGCAATAATTCCGATGCCTGCCGGTGAAATCTGCACAGACAGTACGCCGAGCCCGCGCCCACGATGAGCGCGCCATTGGTCCACATGACCACGGCCACGATCGCAGCGCGCGGCAGCGGTGCAGCCCCGATCAGGAGTGCAGGCACGAGCGAGAACATGTAGACGCTGAACAGGGGTGCGAGGCCGTCCATTCCGAGCGTTGCGCGCCATTCCCGGGGAGGACGCAGCCTCATGAGGTCAATTGCACGAACAGATCCTCCAGGCCGAGCACCTGGAGCTGACCACCCAGTCGCTGTTCCAGGGAGGACCAGTCGATGTGTGCCTCACGCAGCAATAGCACCGAAACGCCGCCGTCGCGGCGACGACGGCGCGAGAGCTCCCCGTCGAGTTTAGACGGCAGGCGCGCCGCCGCCACCGCGTCCAGCTGGAGCAGGCCGTGCGACTCCTTGATCTCGTCGACCGGCGCATGCAGCATCACTCGATGGCCGTGCAGCACGGCTACGTGCGATGCCACCCGTTCCAGATCCGAGACGATATGGCTCGAGAACAGTACGGTCGTGCCCGATTCGCTGGCTAACGTCGCCAGCTCACGCAGCAGCTCGCGCCGCGCGACTGGATCCAGCGCCGACGCGGGCTCATCCAGCACCAGCAGCTCGGGGCGCGTTGCAAGCGCGCGGATCAGGGCGACGCGCTGCCGCTCGCCGAGGGACAGCGATACCAGGCGTTTCCCGGGGGCGATGCCCGACCGCAGCAGCGAATCCGCCACGTACTCGGCATCCCAGGCCGGATAGAAGCTGCCGACGAACTCGAGCATGTCACCGACACGCATCCAGCCGAGCGCGTCGGGGGTTTGCGGCACGTAGGCGAGGTGGCGCCGCGCGACATCGGTAAGGGCCAGAGCGGGGTCGCCGAGAACGAAGGCGCTGCCGGCATCGGGCGCGAGCAATCCGAGCAGGGTGCGGATCAGCGTCGTCTTGCCTGCACCACTGCGACCGACGAGTCCCAGGATGCAGCCGCGCTCCAGCGTGAGTGAGACCCTGCGGAGCACGGGCTCCCCTTCGAATGACTTGCTGAGATCCACACAGCAAAGCGGCGAATCAGCCGACGGCTTCGGCGCTGGGCGCAGCATGGCTGGCGCTCTCCAGGTGATATTTCAGCCGCTCGAGCACCAGGCGTGGCGCGAGCCCCAGCTCGCGCGCCTCGCGCGCCACGTCCGCAAGCGACGGATCCAGTCGCATCATTAACCGTTGTTCCGTCGGCGCACGGCGGCGCGAGTTCGCCACGATCATGCCCTTGCCCCGCTGCCGCTCCAGCAATCCTTCCGCTTCGAGCAGGCCGTAGGCGCGCGACACGGTCATGGGATTGATCGCATGGCGGGCGGCCACGTCCCTGACCGAGGGCAGCGGCTCCCCCGGCGCGACCTGATGACTGACGATCAGGCGGCGCAGCTGCTCCATGATCTGCCGGTAGATCGGCTCGGGAGCGCTCGGACGGATCAAGAGGTCATCCGAATCCATGTGTATCCGTACACTAATACACATAGCCGATGAGCGCAAGCTGCTGCGCCACAACGGCCGCGTCTGGCGGCCCATCCGCTAGTCTGCGCGCCCCCGCAGCTCCTCGAAGCTCACCATGACGTGCTGGCGGTAGGCGGGCCGCTGCTGCAGCCGCGCATACCAGGCCTCGATATGCGGCAACTTCGGTCGCTGGATATCCAGTTCGAAATAACGATAGAAGTTTGCTGCGATGGGAATATCGGCCAGCGTGGGCTCCGGCTGCGCGAGCGCAGGCTCGCGCTCCAGCAGCCCATCGAGCCGCTGGAAAACCTCGTCACAACGCCGGAGGTTGCGCTCGATGAGCGCGGCATTGCGCTGCGCCGGCGGCGTGCGGAAATAGGCCCAGAAGACCCCATCGAGAAATGCCGGCTGCAGGGTCGTCTGCGACCAATCCATCCAGCGGTCGACCCGCGAGCGCTCGGCAGCATCGACGCTCCAGAATCGGCCAACTGCGTACTTTGCCGCGAGATAGCGCAGGATGGCATGCGACTCCCAGACCGCGACCGCGCCGTCCTGAATCACCGGTACGAGCCCATGCGGATTCAGCGCAAGGAAAGCGGGCTCATCGAGCCGTCCAAAATGGCCGCCCGCGGGGATGTGTTCGTGCGGCAGGCCCAGCTCGCCGATCAGCCACATGACCTTTTGCACGTTCATAGAGCTGCGTCGACCCCAGAGCTTCAGCACGACCGAGGCTCACGGCCGAAGAATGCCGGTAGTGTCAGCACGAATGCCGAACCACGCGGTGAATGGGCTTGCACTTCGAGCCGGCCGGCGTGCGCGAGCACGATCTGGCGTGCCACGCTGAGTCCGATGCCGGAACCGCTGGACTTGGTGGTAAAGAACGGCACGAAGATCTGGTCCTCGCTGCCGGCGCGCAGCCCCGGCCCATTGTCGATGACGGCGATTTCCACCTGCCCGTCTCGCGCCCGACAGAGCACTTCTATGTATGGCTCGGTATCCGCAACGCCTGCGGCAGCGTGCGCATCGATCGCGTTGCGCAGCAGATTGAGCAGTACCTGCTCAATCAGGTAGGCATCGGCCCAACAGGTGAGTTCCGGAGGTGAGATCTCTCTGCGATAGCGAACGCGCTGTTCGCGCAGCGCGCCCGCCATGAGCCGTTCGATGCCGCAGAGTAGATCGGCCAGGTTGACCTCGCAGGGCTGCGGGGTCGGCACCTGTGCTACCTGCCGATAATGCTCGACGAACTGCATGAGCCCTTGGCTGCGCCGTCGAATTGCTTCGAGCGCGCCGGAAATCTCCTGGTCACGCGCGTTCGCGTTCCCCCCTTGCGCAGGCGCTCCCAACAGTCGTTCGAGGCTTTCGGACAATGATGCGATGGGTGTCAGGGAGTTCATCATCTCGTGCGCGAGCACGCGTGAAACGTCCTGCCAGGCCTTGACCTCGACCGCATCCAGCTCCCCGGCAATGCGCTGCAGCCCGATCAGGCGGCGTGGCGACTGCCCCGGCGCGCTGAACAATGCCACCGATGCGAAGCTCTGCTGCCCGCCCGCGAGCGTGACTATCCGCCGCGTTCCCGCGGGCAACGCCAGCAGCGAGCGCGCAGCGCTCGCACCAATCATCTGCACATCCTCGAGCCGATAGATGTCCCGGCCTGCCAGCCGCTGAGCCGCCCGGTTGACAGGCGTCGCCCGGCCCGCTTCGTCCACGACGAACAGCGCTGCTGCGACCGTATCCAGCAGCGTTTGCCGGTAGTCGAGCTGTTGCTGCCACGCATCCTCGAGCCGCGACACGCGCTGCGAAGCTGGTGTGAGCGACGGGTCGAACGAACGCGATCTCGACCACGTGCTGCGACCGATACGCTGCACGAGGCTGGCGGTGAGCAGCGCCATGAGGCCGACCAACACGAGCGCCGTGGCGTAGAGATGCCGGTTCAGTGTGAGTTGCAGGACGAGATAGGCCAGCGCTGCAATTGCGACTGCGCGTGCGGCGATTCCGATCGCAACGGATGGTCCATGCGAGCTGTCATCCATCATTCGGCCCCGAGCCCGTACTTGCTCATGCGCCGGTACAGCGCCGGGCGACTCAAGCCGAGAGCCGCCGCAGCGAGGGAGACGTTGCCCTCGTGGCGCGAGAGCGCGCGCTCAATCGCGCGTCTCTCCAGAATATTCAACTGTAAGGTTTCTTCCTCGCGCCGCTGGCGGGTCAGTGCCGCTGCACGTTCCACCGCGGCAAGCAGTTTGTCGTTGTGCCAGGGTTTGAGCACGAAGTCGGCGGCTCCGCGCTTCAGTGCCTCTACGGCCAACGCTACCCCGCCGTAGGCCGTCATGAGCACGACGGCCAGCGTTGCATCGAGCGTCAGCAGCTCACCGAGCGCGTCCAGTCCCTCGTGGCCACTACGCTCACCGGAGACGAAATTCATATCGAGCAGCACGACGTCGAAGGAGGTCGAGGTCAGCTGCGCCGCGAGTTCCCGCGGGCCTGAAATCGTCTCGACCCGCGAGGCCAGCGGCGTCAGCACGATACGCGCCGCGCGCGATACGTCCGCGTCGTCCTCGATGATGAGAATCGCCACCCCCGCGTTCATGCCTGTGAGCCTAAGCCTGGCGCCGCCGAGCTCACAAGGGAGATGACGCGCGCGCAGACCCCTCTCTGCCGTCGCCGCGCGCCTGACGACGGGGGCTGTCCGAAATCGGACGGTCGAAAACTCGCAAATATTGAGCCCGCAACGGTAAGCGCTTGAGTCATATGGTGTTTGTGCCGCCGCGACTGGGTCGTACACTGCTTTACGGTGGAGGGTCGATGAACCATGTGATGGACCGGCCGATCTGGCGGCCGTGGTGGCAGAAAAAGATCTGGTGGCAGTCGGGGCTGCTGCTTGGCGCGCTGCTGCTGCTGTTTGCGAGCGTGCGAGTCCTGCTCGGCGGCGCGGAGCGCAGCCTGCGGCTGGCGGTCGCCAACGTGACCATTGCCACCGTCCAACGTGGGGTGTTCCACGATTTCATTCCACTGCGCGGCACCGTGACCGCGCTGAATACGGTGTATGTGGATGCACTCGAAGGCGGACGTGTGGAGCAGGTTATGGTGCAGGCCGGGGATACGGTGAAGGCCGACCAGCCGATGGTCCGGCTCAGCAATACCGATCTGATGCTGGATGTGCTGGATCGCGAAGGCCGGCTCATCGAGTCGATCACCGAGCTGCAGACCTATCAGACCCAGCTCGAGCAGAACCGTGTAACCAATCAGAAGGCGCTGGCGCAGATCGACTACAGCATCGTCAGCACGCGCCGCGCGCTGGTACGTCGCCGGCCGCTGCTCGCGCAGTCTTCGATCACGGTGGAGACGATCGATCAACTGCAGGACCAGCTCGATCTCGACGTGAAGATGCGACCCATGCAGGCGGCCAGCAATCACATCCAGGAGCAGCTGCGGCTCTCCCAATTGCCACAGATCCGCCGCCAGCTGCAGACCCTGCAGCGCGATGTGGCGCTGACCCACAGTACCCTGGATGACCTCACGGTGCGCGCGCCGGTCGCAGGGCAGCTCACGGCCATGGACCTGAAGGTCGGTCAGACGCTGGGACGCAACGGTCGCTTCGCGGAGATCACGCCCGACACCGGCTACAAGCTCTCTGCTGCTGTAGATGAATACTACCTGCAGCGTGTGCAGGTCGGGCAGCACGCTCAAATGCAGATCGCAGATCGCGACTGGGCATTGAGCGTCTCGCGTGTCTATCCGCAGGTGAAGGATGGCACCTTCACCGTCGATCTGAGCTTCGACGGTCCAGGACCCACTGCGCTGGTACCGGGACAGGCGGTGGAGGGCCGGCTATCGCTCGGCAGCGATCGCATGGCCACGATCATACCGGCGGGACCGTTCCTCGAGCGCACCGGTGGCGATTGGGTCTTTGCCGTGGCGGCCGATGGGCGCTCGGCGCGCCGACGCACGATCAGCGTCGGGCGGCGAAATGCCGAGCAGGTGGAGATTCTCGATGGCCTCGCTCCTGGTGAGCGGGTCATTACGTCGGACTATACGGGTCTGGATCGCATCGATCGCATCGACCTGACGCGTTAGCGCGCAAACCGGATCGCATAAGGGGGCGTGATGCTGAAGTTGCAGCAGATTGGCAAGAGCTACCGGACCAGCGAAGTGGAGACAAGCGCGCTGGATGGCATCTCCTTCGAGGTATCCACCGGCGAATTTCTCGCCATCATGGGTCCCTCGGGGTGCGGCAAGTCGACGTTGCTCAACATTCTGGGCCTGCTGGACAGTCCGAGCGAGGGCAGCTACCTGTTCATGGGAGAGGAGGTGGCGCACGCCTCCGAGCAGCGCCTGACGCAACTGCGACGTGCGGCCGTGGGTTTCATATTCCAGAGCTTCAATCTGATCGACGACCTGACAGTCTCGGAGAACGTCGAAGTTGCGCTGATTTACCGTCGCGTGCGCGCTGCCGAGCGGCGCCGCCGAATCCGCGAAGCTCTGGAGAAGGTGGATATCGCTCATCGCGCGCGTCACCGCCCGCAGCAGCTCTCCGGCGGCCAGCAGCAGCGCGTGGCCGTGGCGCGTGCGCTGGTATCGCAGCCCCAGCTGGTGCTGGCCGATGAGCCCACCGGCAATCTCGACAGCGCCAACGGGGACGCCGTGATGGGCTTGCTGAGCGCCGTGGCCAACAGCGGCACGACGGTCATCATGGTGACCCACTCGCTGGCCTATGCGGGCGCCGCCGAACGCACCCTCAAGCTGCTCGACGGCCGCGTCGTCAGCGAGACGCTGCTGGCGGCCTGAACGGTGTTGCGTCACTGGTGGACCGCGGTCTGGCGCCGTCTGGCGCGGCCGGGTAGCTACCCGCTCATCAGCATTGGCGGTTTAGCCATCGGTGTGTGCACGGCACTCGTGTGCGCACTGGTGGTGTACAGCCAAAGCCAATACGACACCTTCATCCCCGGCTACGAGCGGACCTATCTGGCGTTCAATCTGGGTGCGCCGCGCGATCAACCATTCACGTACTCCCAGGAATCGAGCAGCCGTCTCGCGGGAATTCTCAGGCTGCAATTTCCGCAGATTGAAGCCGTGGCGCGCCTGGCAAGCGACAGTGTGACGCTGCGCTCTCCCCGCACGACGTCGAAGGAGTCGATCTACTGGGCGGATCCGGCTGCCTTCGAGGTGCTGCCGCTGCCGGTCCTCGCGGGCGACCTGCAGACTGCTTTGCAGCGTCCGGACAGCATCGTGCTGGTTCGCGCGCTGGCACACAAATATTTCCGCACGGCCGACGCCGTCGGCCGAATCCTGCAGGTCGGCACTCACGCGATGACCGTAACGGCCGTGATCGAAGATCTGCCCGTGAACGCCACGCAGCTCGAGAGCGGTGCCTTTGCCTCGGGGGTCTCGTCCTACTCCCGACTCACGGCGCTCGATCGCTCACGCGCAAACGGCGATGCCAGTCCGGCGTTCTCCCTCACGGTGCGCACCTACCTGCGACTCCCCCGCGACGATGCGCCTGGGACACTGGCGAGACTGCAGCAGGCCATCCCGGAGCTGGCGCATCGCGAGTGGCCGCTGGCTCCTCCCATCGTGAAGATGACGGTTCAATTCGTGCGTCTGGACCGGGTGCACACCTTTGCGCCGTTCAATCCCGGGTTCCGGGGCAGGCAGGCGCTGCTGATCATGATCGGCAGCTTCACCCTGCTGATCGCCGCGATCAATTTCGTCAATCTGCTAACTGCGCTCTCGCTGGGGCGGGCGAAGGAGGTCGCCGTGAGGAAGGTGACCGGTGCAAGCCGCGGCGCCCTCATCGTTCAGTATCTCGGTGAGGCGCTCGGCTACACCCTGGTCGCTGTGCTGCTGGGTCTGGCACTCACGGAGTGGGTGATACCGCACGTGAATGCGTATCTGGTCGCAGGTGCCAGGCCGGATTACTGGCGCCAGGGCTTCGTGTGGGCCTGGCTGGCGGTTGCGGCCCTGTCGCTGGCGCTGTTGATCGGGACGTACCCGGCATTTGTGCTGTCGGCATTTCGTCCCGCGGCTGTATTGAGCGGCAGGCTGTCCAGTTCCTCTGCCCGCGGCGGTCTCTTTCGACAGGCGCTCATCGGTCTGCAGTTCGCCATCCTGATCGGTCTGGCGAGCGCCGCGGCGGTCGTTTTGCAACAGCACCGCTACGCCACGCACGATGCACTGCGATTCGATGTGGATCAGACGTTGATCATCCGAGCGCCCTGCGGTACCGCCTTCGACATTGGGCTGCGCTCGCTACCGGGCGTGAGCTCCGCAGCGTGTTCAGGGCGCCAACTGCTGGGAGAAAACAGCGACAGCACCGAATACATTCGACCGGACGGTAGCTTCCTGACCCTGCAGGTGATAGCGGCCGAGCCCGGCATGTTTGGTATCTACGATGTAAAGCCTATCGCCGGGGCGTTGCCGCTCACGTCGTCCGCAGACTCGCGCGGCATGCCCAGCTCGGCAGGCTATGTGCCGAATCGCCCGTATGTGCTCAATGAGACGGCCGTTCGTCTTCTGGCGATGCAATCGCCCGAGACCGCCATAGGTCAATCGATACGCACACGCTCCTTTGGTGGTCCAATCGAGAACAACCAGGTGATCGGGGTCGTGCCGGACTTCTCCCTGGGCTCGATCGAGCACCCGATCGCCCCTACGGCCTATGTGGTCGATCCGCAGCAGTTTTCGATCATCAGCGTCAGGCTGGTGGGACGGACGATTCCGGAGACGTTGGTCAGACTTGATCGGCTGTGGACCGAGACCGGGAACGCAGGGGTTCCCGACAGATTCTTCCTGAGTCGCTATCTGCAAGGTCTTTATCTGTCCATCCAGCGTCAGGCGCAGGCGTTCGAGCTCTTCGCGCTCGTGGCGGGGCTGCTGTCGTGTCTGGGTCTGGTGGGGCTGGCTGCTGCGATCGCCGAGCAGCGGACCAAGGAAATCGGCATTCGCAAGGCTATGGGCGCCTCGACGCTCGACGTATTGCGATTGCTGTTGTGGCAATTCACCCAGCCGGTGCTGGCGGCGAACCTCCTGGCGTGGCCGGTGGTGGGTTACCTGATGAGGCGCTGGCTGCATGGGTTCGCCTATCATGTCGATCTGAGCGCGTGGCTGTTCGTCGTGGCAGCGCTCGCTGCCTGGATGATTGCGCTATGCACGGTGGCCGTGCACGCCGCCCTGGTGGCGCGTGCCCGGCCTGTCACGGCGTTGCGCTATGAGTAGGCGGCGGCGTCGCTCCGGGGTGTTGCATGTTGCGTAGCTACTGGACGGCGGCCTGGCGCCAGCTGCTACATCATCCGGTGTATGCCGCGATCAATATCGCCGGTCTCGCGGTCGGTTTCGCTGCCGCGATCCTGATCGGTCTCTACCTGCGGGACGAATTCAGCTACGACCGTTGGATACCCGGTTATCGACAGGTCTATCGCATCGCGCTGCAGCTGCAGTTCGGCAATATGCAGCAGGCGCCATCGGCGGGCACCGCCGCGCCGACCGCGGGCTGGCTCAAGGCGGACTTTCCGCAGATTATCGCCGCGGGACGCATGCAGGCGGACACGAGGGTTTTGCGTCGGGCGGATGTCCAGGCGAGCGAGACTGTCTATTGGGCGGATCCCGAGCTGTTTGATGTGCTGCCATTGCCGGCGCGCAGCGGCAACCCTCGGTTGGCCCTGGAGTCCCCTGACGCCATCGTGCTGACGGCGGCGCTCGCCCGCAAATACTTCGGTCGCACGCAGGTGCTCGGCGAGACGATGCTGCTCGATGGGCGCTATCCATTGCGCGTGGGAGCCGTGCTGCGCGATCTACCGGAGGAGACGCATCTGGGGGCACGGATCTTTCTGTCCGCGCGCTCGGCGCTCTCGGCGCTGCCGCCGATTGCCGCGCCGCTGCGCGCGGGGGCCGCGTTCGAGGCCCTCACGCGTACGCTGACCTACATTCGACTGCGCGCAGATGCCGATCCCGAGGTCCTCGCGGCAGCGCTGCCGGCGATGATGCTGCGCCATGCGAATGTACCCCGCACCCCCAGCGGCCGGCCGCTGTTCCCGCTGCCCATCATCCGCATGCAGCCGCTGGCGAGCTTGCACTTCGTGCCGGCCGGCCCTCACAGCATGAAAACCCCAAGCAGCCTCACCGCCGATGAGGCGATGGGGGCGGTCGGTGTACTCATCCTGCTCATCGCGGGGGTCAACTTCATCAATCTTCTGGCCGCGCAGTCGCGGCGCCGGGCGGCCGAAGTGGGCATACGCAAGACCGTGGGCGCAAGCGCCTTCGATCTGTGGCTGCAGTTCTTCGGCGAGTCGATGCTGACAGTAGTGATCGCCATGGTGGTCGCGCTGGCACTGGCGGAGATGCTGGTCCCAGGGCTGGATGCGTTCCTTGATCGTCACATCGAACTTCGATGGTGGCACGACGCGCAGCTCGGGCGGGCGATCGTTGGCCTGATACTGGCTTTGGCCGCACTGGGGGGGTTCCAAACCGCGGCGGCGCTGCGAAGTGGCACGGCGTCGCCGTTGCGGCGTGCACCGGTCAGGCAGGCTTTGGTGCTCCTGCAGTTTGCGATCCTGATCGGGTTGGTGCTGACAACAGCTGTCGTCTACCGGCAGGTGCGCTTTGCAACGCGTGAGAGCCTGCGCTTCGATATCGATGAGGTGCTTACCATCGCCACGGACTGCCGTGGCGCATTTGCCGACCAGGTCAGGATGTTGCCCGGCGTGCGCAGCGCCGCCTGCAGTGGTGCGCTCATTGGAACCCCCGGTGCGGGTATCCAGTTCGTCGTCGCGCGTGCGGATGGTCTGCAGGCTCCTTACTCGGCAACGATCCTGCCGCTGGAGCCGGGACTTCTCGAGCTGCTGGAATTGCGACCGCTGGCGGGAAGGTTTTTCAACGCCGGCCATCCCGCCGATCGGGCCGCTGCTGGAGGATTCTGGGGCACGGCTGGCACGGTGGTAATCAATCAAACCGCGGTACGCCGGCTCGGCTTCTCATCGGCGCAGGCGGCGATTGGGCACGCCGTGGTGCTGCCGGGACAGAAAGCATTCCCACTCATCATCGGCGTCGCCCCGGACTTCGAGCTGGAAGGCGTACGCCACGAAATTCAGCCGACCTTCTTTCGATGGCTGCCGGAGGATCGATATTTGTTCGTCAAGCTCCGTGGGCAGCGAGTGCCGGAAACTCTCGCAGCCATCGACGCGCTGTGGTCGAACTCGGAAGGTGCTCGGCCCATCGATCGTTCCTTCCTCAACAGTGACATCCAGGCGTTGTATGTCGATGTGACACGCGAATCGCAGATCTTTGCGGCATTCGCCGCCATCGCCATCTTTGTCGCGAGTCTCGGGATGCTGGGCCTGGCCATCTTCACCGCGGAGCAGCGCACCAAGGAGATCGGTGTACGCAGGGCGGTGGGTGCTTCCAGGGCCGATGTACTGCGGCTGCTGCTCTGGCAGTTCAGCCGCCCGGTGCTCGCTGCGAACCTGATTGCATGGCCGGTCGCGGGCTACCTGCTGAGCCGGTGGTTGCGGGGATTTGTCTATCGCATCGGTCTGGACTGGTGGATGTTTTTCGCCGCCGCTGCCGTGGCACTGGTAGTCGCACTGTCGACGGTCTGCGTCCATGCCCTGCAGGTGGCACGTGCCCGGCCGGTGACGGCACTGCGCTACGAGTAGCCATGCTGCGTCACTGTCTCATCAGCGCCTGGCGCACGCTCGCACGGACGCCCTTTCAAGCAGCGCTCAGTGTCCTGGGGTTGGCCGCCGGGCTCGGTGTCGCCATCCTCTGCGCGCTGATCGTGCGCGGCGAATACAGCTACGACCGGTTTCTGCAATCCTATGACGACACCTATCTGTGCCTGTCGGCGCTGCTGCCCTCCGGGCAACCGGCCGTCTATGACACGCGGAGCAGTTCGGAACTGGCAGCGACGCTGCGCCTGAGAATGCCGCAGATTGGCCAGGCGACGCGTCTACTGGAAGACACGGTTGAGCTGCGAGATGGGGACTCGAGTTTTTCGGAACGCATCTACTGGGCGGATCCGAATGCGCTCCAGGTGCTGCGGCTGCCGATGAGTTCTGGGAATCGCGCTCTCGCGCTGTCGCGGCCAGACAGCATCGTGTTGACCCGCGGCGTCGCCCGGCAGATCTTTGGCACGCAGGACGCGGTCGGGAGGTATCTGCAACTCGATCGGACCCACCGCGTGCGTGTCACCGCGGTCCTGGATGATCTGCCAGCGCATCGTACGGAACTGGACTCGGCGGTCTTCGTTGCGGGAGTTTCGGCGTACTCGAAGCTCACCGAGCTCGATGCGGCGCAGACGGCTGCTACCTCCGGGCACCGGGGCGCTGCCCGCTCCGGCTTCTCCATCCACGTTCTGACCTACGTCACCCTGCAGGCGGGCGCGTCCCTGGATTCCGTGCAGGCGCAGATGCCCGCTCTGATGAATGCCCTATGGCCGCGCAGGCCGCCGGGTCTGGGGGTGTCCGTCGTTGCCGTGCGTGTCGATCGTCTGCATCTGTTTCCCGGTCTGAATCCTGGCGTTCAGAGTCGCGCGAAGCTGGTCAGCCTGATCGGAATTCTCGTGTTGCTGGTGGCCTGCATTAACTTCGTCAATCTGTGTGCGTCGCAGGCAAGTCGGCGCTGCCTGGAAGTGGGCATCCGCAGGATCAGCGGAGCCACCCGTTCGATGTTGATGTTGCAATTTCTCGGGGAGGCAGCGCTCTACCTGCTCGCCGCCGCCGCACTGGCGGTGGCGTTCGTCGAACTCTCGGTTCCGGCCGTCAACGCCTTCCTCGACACCGTGGCCGAGTTCGATTATCGGCACGATCCACGGCTGCTCGCTTCCGTAATGGCCGCCTCGCTATTTCTGGCGGTGACGACGGGACTCTATCCGGCCTGGATTCTTGCTTCGCTGCGTCCCGTCAGGGCACTGCGCGGACTCTTTACACATAGCGTGGCTGCCGACGCGGTGCGACAGCTGCTGATCGCAGTGCAATTTGCAGTGCTCTGTGCGCTGCTCATCGCCGCGGGCGTGCTCTACCAGCAACGGGACTATGCCACGCGCGATGCGCTGCGAACTCAGACGGCACAGATGCTGATGATCCGCTCGCCCTGCAGGGCGGCACTGCTGGTGGAATTGAGACGCCTGCCGGGCGTACGCGGCGCTGCCTGTTCCGCCAGGTCACTGCTCGACGGGCAGCAGTTCACCAATCTGGCGCTCAAGAGCGGCGACAACCTCGCCATCGACGTCGTCCCGGTCGAGAATGGGCTGCTCGAGTTGTACGGCATTCAGCCGCTGGCGGGCAGCTTTGCCCTTCGCAGCGAGCCCGCGGGTGCGCACGCACTCACTGAGGCGCCGATTTCCTCCAGCGCGCCGTTGCCTGCCGTGCCTCGTCTGGTCATCAATCAACTGGCGATGCACCGTCTCGGCTTCGCCTCGGCGGCCGCAGCCATCGGTCAGCCCCTGCAGGCGCCGTTGTTTGGTCCGGGCCGGGCCGCCACCGGAGAGATCATCGGTGTGGCTCCAGACTTCTCGCTCAATATCGTCGCCAAGCAGCTCAAGCCTACTCTCTACGTGGCGGCACCATCGCTCGACCAGCTCATCAGCGCGCGTCTGGATCCGGCAGCCCAGCCGCAGACGCTGGCGCAGCTGCCCGGATTGTGGGCGGCGACCGGCGGCAGCGGTCGGCTCGACTGGTTCTTCGTCAATCAATACTTCCGTGAGCAGTATGACAAGGTACAGCGCGAGGACGAGCTGCTGGGGGTTTTTTCCGCCATTACGCTGCTGCTTGCATGTCTGGGCCTGTTTGCGCTGGCCGCCGCCATCGTCGCGCGGCGTACGGCGGAGATTGGTGTGCGCAAAGCCATGGGTGCGGATGATGCGCAGATCTTCAGGCTGCTGCTCTGGCAGTTCGGCAGGCCGGTACTCTACGGCAGCCTGATTGCCTGGCCCGTCACTGGCTGGTTGATGCTGCGCTGGCTGCGCGGTTTCGCCTATCACGTCGATCTGCAGGCGTGGCTGTTTCCGCTGACGACGCTCTTGGCGCTGTCAATCGCCTGCGCCGCCGTCTGGAGCCACGCCCTGCGGTTGGCCAGAGCACCGCCGGTCACAGCGCTGCGCTACGAGTAGCCCGCTATTTCTGCGTGAACGCGCCGAATTTGCCGCAAGACCGGCGCAGGTGTCTTTGCGACGCTAGCCCTCTACTACGGGGGCGAGCGCGCGATGGCGATCTTCGTCTTCCGGATGAAGACCTTCAGCCGCAGCGCTGGGTCGCGCGGCAGCCGCGCAACGAGCGCGGCGGCCTACCGGGCCGGCGAGCGCATCCGCGATCTGCGCAGCGGTGCGACCTACGATCACCGGCGGCGGCAAGACGTGCTGCACAAGGAGATCGTGCTGCCGCGTGCGCTGGAGCGATCCGGCGCGTCCCTGCGCTGGGCGCGCGATCGTGCCTCGCTTTGGAATGCCGCGGAGCACGCGGAGACGCGCCGTAATTCACGCGTGGCGCGCGAGTTCATGGTCGCGCTGCCTCATGAGCTGAAGCACGGCGAGCGGTTGCAGTTGGCCCGCGGTTTTGCCCGAGAGCTGGTCGAGCGCTATCACAACGCCGTCGACCTGGCCATCCACGCGCCGCGTGGCGATCAACGCAACTTCCACGCGCATCTGCTGGCGACGACGCGTGAAGTCACCAGCGAGGGGCTCAGCCGCAAGACTTCCCTGGAATGGTCAGGGAGCGAGCGCCATCGGCAGGGACTGCTGCGCTGGGGCGAGGAGCGTGCCTGGCTGCGGGAGCGGTGGGCGGGTCTGACCAACCAAGCGCTGGAGGCCGCACATCTGCAGATGCGTGTTTCCCACGAGTTTGTGGTGCGCGATCCCACAAAAATGCCGCGATTGCCGTCGATGGCCTATTACATCGAGCGGCGCGGTGGTCACAGCATCATGGCCGAGCGGATCCGCGAACGGCACCACGCTGCGCTCGCGCGGACGGCGCCCACGCGAGCCGGATCCGAGCTGCTGGCGTGGCTACGCCGCGTGCGCGAGCAGGCGCAATCGACGTGGCTGTCGTTCCGACAGCGCTTGTCGGCGCAGCCACGGGTCAACCGTGTGTACGAGCACGTCGCCCCCAAGCTCGAGATCGCGCACGCGAGCGGCACCGTGCATGCCAGGGGCGCCGTGCTCGAGGCCACGACCCCGACGGAACCCGTGGTCGCGCAAAAGACATGGCAGCGCCAACCTGGGCCGCTCAGTTGGGATGCGGCGGCGCTGGAGGCAGCCAAGCGCTGGCAGGAGCACCGCGCCCAGCTGGCAGCGAACCCGGACTTTGAACGACAGCACAGCCAGGCCGCCGCCAAAAGCCGCCGGGCCGAGCGCGGTCTGGACCTCGATCTGGGGCTTTGATCTCAACGTCAACAGGAGCAAAAGCATGAGTCGCATCGATCTGTTCGTCGCACCCGAGGACTATTCGCAGCTCGGGGCACTCGGTGCCTGTTGGGATCGGCGCTCGAAGTGCTGGTACATCGACTCTACGATGCCCCGCGAGCGCTTCGCCGACTGGCTGCCCGATGCAACGACGCAGGGCCTGCCGGACGAAGACCTGCTCATCGAGTCGCCCGAGGCGTTTGTCGCGCGTGCGCGAACCGACTGCCGACGTTGCCGTCACAGCATCGAAGTCGTGTGCGTCTATTGTCGTCGCGGGACGGTATCAGGGGAGCCGTTGGAGGCATTCCGCGTGCAATGCGTGTGGGCACTGGATGAGGATCTGCGGCGCCAGCTGCAACGATGGCCTGGCTATCGGATGGACGCAAGGGAGGGCATCTATCTCAATCACTGCCCGCAGTGCGGTGCCGCGCAGGACGAAGCCGATTTGCATGACGAGCCTGGACAGCCATTCCATGATCTATGCGGCGAGGTGCCACACGGCATAGAGCTCGAGGCGCTGCGGGGCCGGGTATGCCTGAGCGGCGATTATTGCATTGACGTTTGACGTGAAGGAGAGAACTGCAGACGCCATCGTGCTGCGACCGGGTTCGCATTCCCGGCACCCTGCGCGCGGCCCCGGCGTGCCGAGGCCTTACAGTAGGCGTTGGTCGAGTCGCAGCAACGAAGCATCAACTCCAGCCATGACAAAGCGGTGGCAGCAATACGGCGCCTGGTTGCTGATGCCGCTGCGCGCGGCCGGGGTGCTCACGCTCGCCTTCGTTGCGGTGGGCCTGACGGTGCTGCTCAGGTGCGGTTGGCTCGCGCTCCCCGTTGTGCTGATTCTTGCGACGTGGTACTTCAAGTACTCCTTTGCCTTCCTCGATGCGCAGGTGGCCGGTCACCACGAGCCGCCGGTCCTGTCGGTCGAGATGATCATGGCTTCGCTCGATGAGTTTCGCTTCCTGGTGCCGCTGATCCTGTGCATCGTGGCGTTCTTCGCGTTTGGCGCCGCCAATTACTTCGTCGGCACGATCGTGGCTATCGTGCTGGCGCTGGTCATGTGGGCGGTTCTGCCAGCGGTCATTGCAGTTCAGGGTTGGACGGGCCGCCTGTCGCACAGTTTCAATCCCGTGATCTGGGTGCGCATGGCGCGCGCCCTCGGTCGGGACTACCTCTGGATGGTGTCGTGCATTGTCGGCCTCGTGGCCCTGTGTGCCCTGGCGGCGCTGGTACCGGGGTCGCCGCTGCTGCTCAAAATCACTGCATCGCTCTATGCCTGGCTTGGGGCGATTGCCGTGATCGGCGGCGCCCTGCGGGTTAATCGGGAAACGCTCTCTGAACGCATCCCCCTGATCATTCCCGACACGCCGCCCCCGGCGAGCGATGCGGCGGCACGCGAGCGCGAACGTTGGATCGATACCATGTATGGAGCGTTGCGCGCCAATAACCGCGACAATGTCTGGAACGTGGTCCTGGAGCGTGTGCAGACGGTCCCTCATCCGCTCTCCGAGCTGCATTGGCTCTATGAGCGCGTGGCAGCGTGGCGTCCGTTTCCCTTTCCGAACCGCGTGGCGCAGGAACTGATCACACGGTTACTCGCGGAGGATCGCGAGGGCGAGGCTCTGCGACTGGTGCGGGCGCGCCTGGCGCTGGACCCTGCCTTTCGACCACTCACTGCGGACGAAGCGCGCCGCCTGGCGCAGCTCGCCGAGCGCTGGCGGGATCAGGGCACCGTCGACGCGCTGAAGAAAGCATTTCCGCAGGCGGCCTAGCCTAGGCCGGATCCACCGGGGTGGTGCCCCCGGTGAACTGTGCGCGCGCCTGCGCCAAGCGATAGCGTTGCTCGGTGCGCCAGTGGCGCCAGTCGCGCAGCGTGAAGGCCGCGTAGATCATCCGAAAAAGCACCAGGCGTTGACGGACCACGGGCGTATCGAACAGGTCGCCGGCGAGCATGGAGATGAGTGCGCGCTCGAGATTCCAGCGGTTCTGGGGATTGCGGAACAGCCAGCGCATCACCGGATTGTTGAAACGGTAGATGAAGAATGAAAAGCGCCGCATGCCGGCGCGCTGGCGGCGCTCCAGACGGCGCAGCAGCGAGCGCTCGCGCGCCGGCTCACGCAGCGAGGCGTCCACGACGGCGGCAGCCTGTTCGGCACCGCTCATCGCCAGGTAGACGCCGGAGGAGAACACCGGGTCCAGAAACGCGAAAGCGTCACCCACGAGTATCCAGCCGGGGCCGCCCATGCGTCGCGAGTCATAGGAGTAGTTGCCGGTGACACGCGCTTCGTTACCGATGAGCTCGGCGTGCTCGAGTCGCTGCCATAGCGCCGGGTTCTGCTGCAATGTCTCCAGCAGAAACTCGACGGTGCGGCCGCGGCGCTGCTTGAGGTAATCGGGCCGGCAGACCGCGCCCACGCTCATGACCCCGTCGGGCAGCGGAATCATCCACATCCAGCCATGATCGAAGTTGTAGATGCTGATGTTGCCGGCGTCGGTACCCGCGCGCCGCTGCGCTCCGCGGAAGTGACCAAAGATTGCCGCGCTTTGGTGCTGCGCATTCTTGCGCCGTAGATGGCGGTGTGCGGACAACAAGGCATCGCGGCCGCTGGCATCGACGACGTAGCGTGCCTGCAGTTGGTACTGGGCGCCATCATCGGTGCGTACTAGCAGCCGCGAGGCGCGTGCAGCGCTCTGCCGGACCTCGAGGACCTCGTGTCCCTCGCGGGCGATCGCGCCGTTGTCGCGCGCGTGCTCGAACAGCATGCGATCGAAGTCCTGTCGCCACACCTGATAGGCGTGCGGGGGACTCGCACCGAGCGCGCGCGCGAATTCGAAGCTGTTGTAGCCGCGCTCGTTATCCGCCTCGAAATCGGCCCCGGGCTTGTGCACGCCCAGTGCCCGTACCTTATCGGCGACCCCCAGGCGCTCGAAGACCGGCAGGTTCATCGGCAGCAGCGACTCGCCGATGTGGAAGCGGGGATGGTGAGCCTTTTCGAGCAGCACCACGCGATAGCCGCGTCGCACCAGCAGGGTCGCGACGGTGCTGCCGCCGGGGCCGCCGCCGATGATGGCGATATCACAACTTTCCCTGCTGGCGGGGCCATCCGTGGCAGGCGTATTCATCGCCCCATTATGACGCAAGTCCCGTTGGCACCAGCGTGACAGGCGGGCGTAGCGGGAAGGTGCTACCCTCCGCGCGTTCTGGTCCCTTACAAAAAAGACAGCGTACCGCG
Organism: Steroidobacteraceae bacterium; assembly: GCA_036266795.1. Lineage (GTDB taxonomy): Bacteria > Pseudomonadota > Gammaproteobacteria > Steroidobacterales > Steroidobacteraceae > FEN-1191. The sequence goes on from DATAXJ010000024.1 coordinate 147,501, forward strand.
CCACCAGGAGACAGGTCATGTACACCCGTCCGACTGCGCCGCGATCGATCGGAGGCGTGCTCGATGACGCAGTCCGCCTGTATCGCGCCTCTTTTTCCCACTGCTGGCCGCTGTCCCTGAGCGGAGCGGTGCTCGCATCCATTGTCGCCGTCTGGCAGACGCGACAGATCGCCGCGCTGCCACTGGCTGCCCTGGGCACGGGAGGCACGAGCAATGCCAGCCTGGCAGCCATGATGACGCTGATGGCGCGCATGTCGCGCATGGAGCACTCGCCAATCCTGTGGCTGACGTATGTCCTCACGACAGTGGTGTGGTTGGTATTTCCGGCGGCCATCATGCGCCGCCAGGACGCGGTGGCGGATGGGCGAGCGGACTCATTCGGTGAGGCCCTGGGCTACGTGCTGCGGCATCTGCCGACCATCATCATTGCCGGCATCGTGTTCAGCCTCGCGGTCGGTGTCGGCTTGCTGCTCCTCGTCGTCCCCTGCATCTGGCTGTGGGGTTATCTGCAGCTGTGGCTCGTGGCCGCGGCCACCGAAGATCTCGGTCCCTTTGCGGCGCTGGGCCGCAGTTGGAAGCTCATCGAACGTCATTGGTGGCGTACCTCGGCAACGGTGACCGTGGCATGGATCATCGTGCTGGTAATCGGCCTGGTCAGTGGGGTGGTCACGGGTATCGCCGCAGTGCTGTTCCGTGGTGATCTGGCCCTGGTGCTGGCGGCATCGCAATTGCTGTCGGCGCTGCTCAACATCTTCACGATGCCCATGTGGACTGTGGCGATGGTGGCTATCTTTCGCGATCTGAAGATGCGGCGCGATGGCGGCGATCTTGCCGCGCGCGTGAGCTCACTGCAGCCCGCCTGAGCACATTGCGCCGTCGACAACGCACTGCGCTGGCGATGAAGCGCTCGCAGCGTCTGGCGTGCGGGCTTGTTGCGTGGGCGCTGCTGGGCTGCGCGTGCGCGTCGGCCGCCGCGCCGCCTGACGCTACGCCCGATGCTGCCGAGGCGGTCCTCAACAGCTGTGTCGCCCGCATGGGCGATGATGCCAGCGCCACGGTGCTGAAGCGCTGCCCGCGGGTGCCGGCGGCATTGCGCGCGCTCGGCTACGACCAGCTGCTGGGCACTGGTTGGCAGCAGCGCCTGAGCGGCATCTCCGTCCGCGACCTGCGTGATCTATCACGACGCTATCAGAGCCAGACTCGAAGCAGCGTGCCATCGATGAGCATGCTGCCGCACATCCTGCAGCAGATGCGGCACGGGCAAACGCCGCACTCCTGGTGGCAGTCCTTCAAGCAACGGCTGCGAAGTTGGTTCCAGTTGCCGAGCTCCGGCGGCGGTGCCTGGCTGATACAGCTGCTCTCGGCGGTGCCGCCGCTCGCGCAGCGTCTGCTGCTCTATGCCACCACGGCGGCGGTGATCGCCATGGCGCTGTGGACCGTATGGCGCGAGCTGATCGCGTCGGGTGTATTGGAGCGCCGTCTGCGTGCGCAAGGCAGCGACGCAAAGCTCGGCAACTCTGCGGGCGCCGCTGGTAGCGCCGAGCTTGCTCTTGCGGACGTGGACGCTGCCCCGCCCGGACAGCGCGCCGGAATGCTGCTGCAGCTGTTGCTCCAGGCACTGCGTCGCGCCGGTCAAGTGCGCGCCGAGCGCGCCCTGAGCTGTCGCGAGCTCATCGAGCAGGCAAGCTTCGACTCGATGGAGCAACGCCAGCGATTCGGCAATGTTGCGCGCTGGGCAGAGCGCGAGCGCTATGCCATCGATGCGGGTCAGAGCGAGCCCGCGGCAGTGCTCGCCCAAGGCCGCACGCTGTATGCGCAGCTGCTGGCCCGCCGGTCCGCCGAGGCACCTCGATGAAGCGCGAAGCGCTGGTGGCACCGATGCTGGCGCTGGGGGCACTCGCGCTGTTCTACACCCTGTTTTTCCCCAAGGTAGGCGTCCAGAGCGGGGCGGCGGCGCCGCCGCTCTCCACCGAGCGCGGGCCCACGGGTTTGGCCGGCGCCGCGCAGTGGCTGCGGCAGGCGGGCGTCCCGGTCGTCAGCCTTCGGGATCGCTACGCAGCGCTCGGGCGTATTGCCGGTCAGAGCCAGGGCAATCTGCTCATCAGCAGTCTGCCCGCGCGCATCCCCATGCATCAGGACGAGCAGCAGCAACTGCTGCACTGGGTCGGCGCGGGCAATACGCTGCTCATTCTCGCAGCGATCGATGACACGCCGGCGTGGGCGGCTGCCGGCAGCGATCCTACCGCCACCGTGGCGGATCTGACGCACATCTACTTCCGGCCCGAGTCGCGCCAATCGGGCTCGCAGTCCTCAGACGGCAGCGCCGACGCCGCGACAGCCCATGCCGCGGCCGCCAACGCGGCGCGCGGGTTCGAGGCGCTGCTGCTGCGCGGCCAGATCTGGGCGCAGCCGCGCGGTCACCAGGCGCTGATGGAAGGCGTGCATCGCCTGAGCGTCGTCTCGGATCTACCCACGGCGGTCTGGCGCGGGACCCCCGCCGTGATTGTCGGGGCCCTGGCGATCGCCGAGCGCGTCAGCCCACAACCGCGCGAGGCGGCGCTATGGGTCGAGCCTTACGGGGACGGCCAGATCATTCTGAGCGCATTCGCAAGTCCATTCAGCAACGCGCAGATCGATGCCGCCGATAACGCACGGCTCCTGGCGAACATCGTCGCCTGGTCGCGCAGCGCGCAGGGCCGCGTGGTGTTTGACGATGCGCATCAGGGCGCGGTGGACTTCTATGATCCGCAGGCGTTTTTTTCCGATCCGCGGCTGCACCATACGCTCGAGTGGATTCTCATCGTGTGGCTGATCTGGGTACTGGGCAGCCGGACATTGCGCAGCGGCCAGCCGCTCTGGCAGCCCATTGCCGCCACGACGCTGATGGAGGCAAGCGCACGGTTCTTCAGTGCACGCGTGCCGCCGGCCTCGGCCGCGCAGCAGCTGCTGGCAAACTTCTATGATGAAATCCATCGCCGTCGGGGCGAGCGCGAGGATGGCAGCGCGCCCTGGGAGTGGCTCGCCGCGCAGCCCGCACTGGCGCCGGAGAGCCTCGCGCAGCTGCGCGAGCAGCACGCGCGCGTGCAGGCCCGCGCTGCAATCGATCTGACGCGCCTGCAAAATCTCTTATCGCAGATCCGTGGGAGCATTCAATGAATTCGCCGCTGGAAGAGTTGGAAGGCGCCCTGCAGCGCAGCCTGGGGAGCACCGTGATCGGACTGGCCCCAGTGATTCGCGCACTGACGATCGCGCTGGTCGCGCGCGGCCATGTGCTCATACAGGGTGCACCGGGACTGGGTAAAACGCTGCTCAGCAAGTCGCTGGCCGCAGCGCTGGGCGGCACCTTTCGGCGCATCCAGGGGACTTCGGATCTGATGCCCTCGGACATCATCGGTGTGCATGTCTACGACACCACACACCAGCAATTCGTTTTCCACCCGGGCCCGCTGTTTGCGGACGTGCTGCTGTTCGATGAGATCAACCGCACCGGTCCCAAGACACAATCGGCGCTGCTGGAGGCGATGGAGGAGAGGCAGGTCTCGGTCGATCGCCATCTATACGTATTGCCGTCGGGATTCTTCGTCGTGGCGACGCAGAATCCGCGTGAGTTCGAGGGGACCTATCCATTGCCTGAGTCGCAGCTGGATCGCTTCATGCTGCGCATCGAGCTGTCCTATCCTTCCCGCGAGGATGAGCGGGGCGTGCTCGCACGCTATGGGGGGATCGCGAGCGCTGAGCCAGCGCCGCGCGAGCTCCCTGAGTCAGCGTCCACTACCGTGTCGGAAGCCCTCATGCAGGACGCACGCCGGCAGGTTGATGCCATTCATGTCGCGGACGCTCTGCAGAACTATGTGCTCGATCTTGCCCAGGCCTCGCGCGAGCAGACGCAGATCTCGCTGGGCCTGTCGACGCGCGCCGCGCTGGCGCTGCTGCGCGCGGCGAGCGTGGCGGCCGGGCTGCGCGGCTCCGATTACGTCAGTCCCGATGACGTCAAGACCGTCTGGCCGTGGGTGGTGCCGCATCGTCTGGTGGTCTCGAGCGAGGCGTTGCTGGAGGGCGCGAACGAGCAGCAGCTCGCGCAGCGTCTGCTCGATCAGGTGGCCGTGCCGCGATGAGCCTGCGCCCGCGGGCATTGCTGCTCGTGTTGGCAGCCGGTGTGCTGGCGATCCTCGGTCAATGGGGCGCGCGTGAGCTCGCAACGCTGTGGCGCCTGCCGGCCGCACTGTTGCTGCTGGGACTTGCTTACGAAGGCTGGCATAGCGCGCGCGCCGCGCCGCAATTGCGCGTACTGGCTCCCGCACAGTGGCTGCTGGGTCGTCCCACGGCGCTATCGCTGGAGCTGCGCACCTCCTGGCGGCGTACAGCGCTGCTCGAGCTTGCGCTGACGGCGCCGCTGGAATTCACCATGCAGCGCGCGGTGCATACGCTACGGGTGCCGGGGCAACGCAGCGCGGTGCTGGCGCTCTCGGCGAGCGCGCGCCGGCTGGGCCGATACAGCTGGCCTGTCATGCCCGCACGTCTTGCCGGCGTGCTCGGGCTCGCCTGGTGGTCGGTGCGGCTGTCCGCCGCGTGCCAGATACAGGTAGTGCCCGACGCGCTGCGCGAAGCGGAGTTCGCCCCGGGCGCGGCGGCGCGCGGCCCGCAGGCGATGCTGCGTCTGGGGGCGGGTGCCGAAGTGCTGCAGCTGCGCGATTATCGGCCCAACGATGCGCCGCGCGATATCGACTGGAAGGCGAGCGCACGACTGCGACGACTCACCAGTCGCGATTACGCCGAAGAGCAGCACCTGGAGATCGTGCTCGCGATCGATATCGGCCGCGCCAGCGGCCTGGCCGCGGGCACGACCGATCGGCTGGCGCTGTATGCCAACATTGCCGCGCGCTTTGCGCAGCGAGCGTTGGCGCTCGAGGACTCGGTCGGGCTGCTGCTGTTCGCGGAACGACCCTTGCTGGCGCTCGCGCCGGCACACGGCACCTCGAGCCTGCTGCGGCTGCGCGCGGCGCTCGCCTCGATGCAGGTGCAATCCGTGGATGGCAATGTGCTGCTGGCCGCGGCGAGCATTCGCACGCTGCTGCGACAACGCGGCCTGGTGGTCGTGCTCACTGATCTGGATGATGCCGGCGCCATTCCGGAGCTGTCGGCCGCCACTCGACTGCTGCTTCCCAAACACCTGCCATTCATTGCCGGCGTGCGCAGCACGGAGGCCGCAGTGCTCGCCCGCGCGAGCGTGCACGATGCAACAGACGCGTATCGGGCGCTGGCGGCGCAGGAATACCTCAACGGCATCGAGCGCAACGTGCGGGCGCTGCGCGCGCTCGGGGCCGCGGCAGTCCTGTCGGCGCCGCAGACGCTCGAGCAGGCCGTGATGCAGAGCTACCTCGAGTTTCGTCGGCGCCGGCGCGTCGCTTAGCGAAGCGGCGGAGGCGGTAGGAGCGGGCAGCGGGCAGCGGGCTATTGCGCGGGCGGGCGCGTCCACGCAAACAGTCGGCCGCTGAAGAACGCCAGCATCAGCGCCCACCAGCCGATGCCGATCGCTGCACGCAGCGCCAGCGGCACGTGCGGGTCGGGCGAGACGAATCCTTCGATGATCCCGCAGCCGATCAGCAGCAGCGCACAGGACCCCAGCACACCTCCCAGACGACGCGCGGTGGCCTCGAAGGATTCGCGTCGCGAGGGCAGTGTGGGGCGCAGCACCGATTCGCCGAGCGTGATGCCGGCGGCGCCGGCGATGCACATGACCGACAGCTCCACCGGTCCATGCGCGGTAATGAAGGTCAGCAGTGCGCCGGCCAGCCCGTGCTGATGCGTGAATGCCAGCAGCGAGCCGAGCATGAGGCCATTGAGTGCGGTGAAATAGGCGACGCCGAGCCCCAGGAAGATACCGCTGCAGAACATGAGCAGCGTGACGGTGATGTTGTTCGACAGGATGCGCAGCGAGAGCATCGAGGAAGGCACCACATTGAACAGGTCGGCGGTCCACAGATGCCCGTGCTCGACCTGCTCGATCATGCTGGGACTGGCGACCAGCGAGATGAGTTCCGGAAAGCGCTCGATCAGCCACCAGCCCGCGCCGGCGCTCGCCAGCAGCAACACGACGATCCATAGGATGGTGGGCAACAGGGTCGCCATGACCGCCGGGATCTCATCGCGCGCCAGCCGAAGCAACGCTGCGCGCGTATAGCGCGGCCTGCGATCGATCTGCACGTGAGAGCGCAGATACAGCGCCTCGAGCGCGGCGGCCGTACGACTGTTCGGTAACAGCCGTCGCGCCGTGGCCAGATCGCGAGCCAGCGCGCGGTGACGCTCGACCAGATGCCGAGCCTGCTCGAGGCTCAGTGGGCGAGCGACGGCGTCCGCGCGCGCGCTCGAGTGCGCGAGCCAGTCGTTCCACGTACCGATGCGCGAGCGAACCCAGGCCTGCGCACTGACCGAAGGATCCATGTCATCTAGCCCGCGGCGCGCTCGGTGAGCAGGCGACGCAGCCGCTCGCGCAGCTGCCAGGCTCGCTGAGCGGCGGAGCCGCCGGTATCCGTCACCGGCTCTTTCATGCGCGTGAGCACGCTGTGCGCCAGAGTGACGCGGTGCTCCGGATCGAGTGCATCCCAACGTTCGAGCAGATCCTCGATCAGCTCGGCCGCCGCCGGGGTGAGTCCCCCGCGCGCAACGGCCGCAAGCGCCGAGGAGGGCAATCGCCCCGCCTCATCCATCACCAGCAGAGTTCCGGCGGCCAGATCTCCTATACGCACGCGCTCACGCGTCACAAAGCAGCAGGCCAGACCCAGCAGATAGAACGAGGGCAGCATATCGATGAGGCGAAAGACATTACGGATCAACAGGGCGCCCACACCCGGCGTGCCACCGCTGCGCGTGACCAGCCGCACGCCTGCCTGCCGCATGCCGGGTGTACGCCCATGCATCAGCACTTCGAGCAGCGGGTGATAAAGCAGGTAGACGGCCAGCGCGGGCAGGCCGCCGACGTACACGAGCGACAGCGGCATAGCTTCGATGCGCACCAGAAAGAGCACGACGGCGAACCAGGCGAGTGCCACCAGCACACGGATGTGCCAATCGACGATGAAGGCGTAGCTGCGGCTGCCGGGGCCCGCGAGCTCCAGTCCAACGTCCACGCCGGTGAGCCCGCTGATGCGCAGCTCTTCGGTGCCTGCCGCCGGTAATGCGTTATTCAATGCCAAAAAAAAACCCCGCTTGCGCGGGGTGGAATTTTCGCAAATGCACAGGTCCGTCGCGAGCGGACTGTCAATATGCCGCAGGCCTGAGTCTCCGGCCCAATGAGCCTGTCCCAAAAATGTGGGACGGACGCGTCAATTCGCGCCATGAGCACCCGCGGCAGGCGGAAAAAACATCGCCTACCGCACAGCCCGTGTCCGCTGCGCCAGCCTGAGTTCTCCCGAATGCGTTCGCCTCACGGCGTCGGTCGATTCAAACTGTCGGTTTGTTGCTGCAACCACTTGCAATGCAACAACCGAGGTAATGATAACGCCGGCGTGAGCATAAAGACATAGCGCTGCGAAGGTTTTTCGACTCGACGAACTATAGGACGGCACCGTCAGTGCAGCATTTCTGTAAAATGTGGTGAGTTTCACACAGAGTCGCGCAGCGCAACGCGACCGCCTGGTCTCAGAACGCCGCGACCCCGGTGACGGCCCGACCGATGGCGAGCTGATGCACGGTCTGCGTACCCTCATAGGTCACCACAGTCTCGAGGTTTAGCATGTGCCGCAACGCCGCATGCTCCAGACTGATCCCCGCCCCGCCCAGCAGATCCCGGCACTCGCGCGCGATGTCCAGTGCGACGCGGCAGGAGTGCCACTTGCCCAGCGAGACCTGCGCGGGCGTGAGGGTGCCGGCATCCTTCAGTCGCCCGAGCTGCAGCGCCATCGCCTGGGCCGACGCCAGCGCGCGCACCATCTCGGCGAGCCGGATCTGCACCGCCTGCGTATGGCTCAGCGGGCGACCAAACAGGACCCGCTCGCGCACGTGTGCGAGCGCCTCGGCCAGGCAGGCCTGCGCGGCGCCGAGGGCGCCCCAGGCGATGCCGAAGCGCGCCTGCGACAGGCACGATAGCGGCGCCTTCAGCCCGTGCGCGCCCGGCAGCATCGCCTCGGCCGGCACACGCACTTCATCCAGAAACAGCGCCCCGGTGCTCGAGGCGCGCAGGCTGAATTTGTGGGCGATCTCCTGCGCCGTCAGGCCGGGCGTGCCCCGCTCCACCAGAAAGCCGCGCACCCCCGCCTCGGTGCGCGCCCAGATCAGGGCGACATCGGCGATCGGTGCGTTGGTGATCCACATCTTCGAGCCCGACAGCACCCAGTCGCCGCCCGCGCGGCGGGCCTGCGTGCGCATCGCGCCCGGGTCCGAGCCGCCCTGCGATTCGGTGAGCCCAAAGCAGCCCAGCACCTCGCCGCGTGCCAGGCGCGGCAGCCACTGCTGCTTCTGGGCCTCGCTGCCGTAGGCGTCGATCGGGTACATGCACAGACTCGACTGCACCGACACCAGGCTGCGCAGTGCACTGTCGCCGCGCTCGATCTCGCGGCAGATCAGTCCATAACTGACTGCATTCAGCCCGGCGCAGCCGTAGCCGTGGAGCATGGCGCCGAACAGCCCGAGCTGCGCGATCTCGGGCACCAGCTCGCGCGGAAAGCGCCCGGCTTCGAAGCACTGCGCGATCAGCGGCAGCACACGCTCGGCAACCAGCCGCGCAACCGTGTCACGCACCGCACGTTCCTCGGCGGACAGCTGCGCATCGAGGCCGATGAAGTCCAGTGCATCCTCGACCGCCGCCTCATCGGCGGCAGCGCTGCCGCGGCTCGTCTGCGGGGCCATCGCATCCTCCAGCGTGATTCGTGCATCATGCGCCAATGCGCGACAGGATGAATCGGCGGCGAGCCGGCGGCCCGACGCAGCTCTGGGTGCTTGCCGCAGCGCTGCTGACGACGGTGACTGCCGGCGCGGCGGCCGCGGACAGTGCGCCAGCTCCCGCGTTGCGGGTGCCATGGAGCGTGCGACACGAGCTCAATCGCGCCGAGGTGCTGCTGCGGCAGGCGGATGCACGGCGGCACCTGGGCGGCGACGTGCAGGTGTTGCGCGAGAGCGAGGAGGTGGTGCTGCGCGTGCCGGCGCGGCTGCTGTTCACACCGGACAGCGAGAGCCTGCTGCCCGGTCTCAAGACCGCCGAGATGCTCTCGGTGCCCACCACGCTGCTGCGCCAGCGCCGGCATCTGATGACGCGCATCGAGGTGTACACCGATAACATCGGTGGTGTGCAGCTCAATCAGCAGCTTTCGACACGCCGCGCGGCGGCGCTGGCGGACGCCCTGCTGACCGCCGGCATCTCAGTGCATCGAGTGCAGGCCTATGGGCGCGGGGCCGCGCAGGCCATCGCCGGTAATGACAGCGCGCAGGGGCGCACTCTCAATCGTCGCGTGGAGTTCGTCTTCGCGCGCATCGGTAGCCAGGGGGCGTTGGCGCCACCGCCCACCGACGCATCCCCCGCCAGCACCGCTCTCAGGCCGGTGCCGGCAGCAGCGTCCGCAGGCGGCTGATCGCGCCGGCCTCGATCTGCCGGATGCGCTCGGCCGACACGCCGTATTCGTCGGCGAGCTCGTGCAGCGTGGCCTTGTCCTCGGTCATCCAGCGGCGCTGCAGGATCGTGCGGCTGCGATCATCCAGCCGTTCCAGCGCGGCGGACAGCTGCTCGGAAGAGGTCGCGCTCCATTCCTCGCGCTCGGCCTGCTCGGCCGGATCCGCATCGGGCGCGGGCAGATAGGCCGCCGGGCCGTAGCTTTCCTCGTCGTCGCTGTCGCTGCTGTTCTCGAAAGACAGGTCGCGCGCAGAGAGACGACGCTCCATCTCCGTCACCTCGGCCGGGGTGACACCCAGATCGTGGGCGACGGCGCGCGTCTCCTCGGGGGAGAGCCATGCGAGGTTCTTCTTCAGACGGCGCAGATTGAAAAACAGCTTGCGCTGCGCCTTGGTGGTGGCGACCTTGACCAGGCGCCAGTTGCGCAGCACATGCTCATGGATCTCGGCGCGGATCCAGTGCACGGCGAAGGACACCAGCCGCACGCCCACGCTCGGGTCGAAGCGCTTGACGGCCTTCATCAGCCCGATATTGCCCTCCTGGACCAGATCGTTCATCGGCAGTCCATAGCCGCTGTAGCCGCGCGCGATGTGCACCACGAAACGCAGGTGCGAGAGCACCAGCTCGCGGGCCGCGGCGAGATCGTTATGGCGCCGGAAGCGCTGGGCGAGCTCCTGCTCGCGCTCGCGCGAGAGCACGGGAATGCGGCTCACGCGCTCGAGGTAGGCATCGAAACTGCCGATCGGCCCGGCCAGACCGAGACCGGCAGCAGGAGCAACTGCAGTCTGGGCACTCATCGTTGATTTCCCCTCATATCGGATGGAGCAGAATTTTAGCACTCTTGATGCCAGAGTGCTAATCGTCGCGCGGGAGCCCGAGCCCCGGCGCCAAGCCTATTCAGACCCGCGGGGGAGCCGTCAGTTCCGCGGGATTCAAGCGGGTTTGAGCTTACGCCTCAACCAGTTAGCGTGACCGTAGGCGGCCTGCCCAGCCGCCGGGTAAACGTTACTGACGCGTTGCGGCAAGCGCCCCTGGCCCACGCCGGACGCCGGTGGCGAGGTGCGCCACTTCAGGCCGTCCGGGGCTCGATGCGGGCCAGCTGACGGCTGGCGGCGACCGCGGCACCGAGCCAGCCCAGCAGTGCACCCACCCCGACCAGCACTCCGAGCTCGCGCAACCCGGGACCTTGCAGCGCAAAGTGGCCGCCGTAGGCGGCCGAGAGCGCTGCCACCGGCTGCGTCAATGCGATGCGCGCCAGCAGCACGACGCCGAAGCCCAGCAGGCCGGACAGTACGCCGTAAAGAACGCCGGCGTATAGAAAGGGCCGACGCACGAAGGCATTGCTGCCGCCCACGAGCTTGGTGACCTCGATCTCCGCCCAGCGGCCCTGGATCTCCAGGCGAATGGTGTTGCCGATCACGGCGATGACGCCCGCGGCGATCAGTCCGGCGCTGACCAGCAGCGCCTCGCGTGCCACGGCGAGGATCGCGTTGAAGCGCAGTGCCCAGTCGCGATCGAGCTGTACGGCATCGACCGGGGGCAGCGCGGCGAGCCTTGCGCGCAGCGCGTCCAGCCGCTGCGGCGTCGCCGCGGCGGCCGAGGGATGCACTTCCAGCACAATCGGCAGCGGATTATCCGCGATCGAGCCGAGCGCGGCGCCGAATCCGGACTGCGTGCGCAGCAGCGCCAATCCCTGCGCGGCGCTGATGAGGCTGACACTGCCCACATCCGACTGCGAACGCACCTGCGTCGCGAGCAGGTGTGCCTGGGTCTCGGCAATGCCGGGCTTCAGATACACCGACAGGCCCAGGCTCTCATCGAGCGTGCCGCCCAGCGCGCGGACATTGCTTACGAGCATGCCCAACGCCAGCGGCAGTGCCAGTGCGAGGCTGATGGCGATCACGGTCAGTGCCGTGGCGAGTGCGTGACGGGACAGATGCCCGAGCGTGGAGATGCAGGCGTGGCCGTGCCGGGCGGCCCAGTTGCCGATGCGCGCGCTCACCGACCCGCCGAATCTACCAGCGCGGCAATGTCGCGCGGCAGAGCCGCCTGCGCCTGCGGCGCGGAAACGGTGGGCTCCGCGGACGCGGCGGGCAGGGTGCCGCCTTCGAGCCGCAGCTCGCGCCTGCCCGAGGCGCGCACCAGTGCCAGGTCGTGCGTGGCGATCATCACCGTGACGCCCACGGCGCTGAAGCGCGCGAACAGGTCGAGCACTTCGCTCGCGAGTGCCGCATCGAGGTTGCCGGTGGGCTCGTCGGCGATGAGAAGAGGCGGCTTACCGACGATGGCGCGCGCAATGCCCACCCGCTGCTGTTCGCCGACCGATAGCTCGAGCGGCGGCGTGCGCTCGCGGCCGAGCAGTCCGACCTGATCGAGGGCTGCGCGCACGCGCCGATCGATTTCGCGGAAGGAGATGTCGGCGGCCACCAGCGGTAATGCGACGTTGTCGAACACCGGCCGGTCGCGCAGCAGGCGGTGGTCCTGGAAGACCACGCCGATCCCGCGACGAAACTGCGGGATGCGCCGTGAAGAGAGCTGCGCGGTGTTCTGACCGTTGACCCAGACCTCGCCACGCGAGGCCCGCTCGAGCAATGCGATGAGCTTGAGCACCGTGCTCTTGCCGGCGCCGGAACGGCCGGTGAGGAACAGCATCTCGCCAGCGGCTACCTCGAAGCTGAGCTCCGAGAGCGCCTCGCGGCCGTTGGGATAGCGTTTGCTGACGCGCTCGAAGCGAATCACCCGGCGCTCGCCCCCTGTGACACACCTGCTTGCGCCTCACCCGCGGTGCCGGCACCTTCCACCAGCGCGTTGGCGAAGGCACGCGCATTGAACACGCCGAAATCCTCGGCGCGCTCGCCGATCCCGATGAAGCGGATCGGGATGCCGAGCTGACGGGCGATCGCCACGACGATGCCACCGCGCGCAGTGCCGTCGAGCTTGGTGAGCACCAGGCCCGTGACGCCCAGGGCGGCATGGAACTGCTGCGCCTGCGTGAGCGCGTTCTGGCCTTGGTTGGCATCCAGCACCAGCAGCACTTCGTGCGGGGCGGTCGGTTCGACGCGCTGGATCACGCGCTTGACCTTCCTGAGCTCGTCCATCAAATGCGTCTGGCTGTGCAGCCGCCCGGCGGTATCGGCGAGTACCACGTCCACGCGCCGCGCCTGGGCGGACTTCACCGCATCGAAGATCACCGCGCCCGGATCGGCGCCGGTCTGCTGTGCGCTGAAGAGCGCACCGGTACGCTCGGCCCAGACCGAGAGCTGCTCGACGGCCGCGGCGCGAAAGGTATCGCCCGCGGCCAGCAGCACGCTGCGCCGCTCGGCGAGCAGGCGCTGGGCAAGCTTGCCGATGCTGGTAGTTTTGCCCGAGCCGTTCACGCCCACGATCAGCACCACGAACGGCTTGGCCGGTCCGTCAACGGACAGCGGCCGCTCGCAGGGCGTGAGCAACTCCACGAGCCGCTCACGCAGTGCATTGACGAGCGCATCGACGTCATCGAGCTCGTGGCGGGCGACACGGCGGTTCAGGTCGGCGAGGATATCGCCGGTCGCCTCCACGCCCACGTCCGCCATCAGCAGGCGCGCCTCGAGGTCCTCGAGCACCGCCGCATCGATCTTGCGCCCGCGCAGCAGTCCGGCGAGATCGCGCGCCAGCGAGGCGCTGCCCCGGTTGAGGCGTGCCTTCAGCCGCGAAAAAAAGCCCCTCGGTTCGTCCGTGTCTGCCATACGCGGTCGATTGTCGCACGTCGAGACCGCCGCGGAAGTCGGCGCTGCGCTACGCTTCCGCCATGAGTTCGCGCCGAAGCAGGCTTGAGGACACCGCTGCGGGTGGCGCTGCGGGCGGCGCTGCCGGCAGCGGGCATCGCTCTCGCGGTGCCCGCGAGCGACAGCTGCGCATCATCGCAGGTCGGTGGCGCGGCCGGCGCTGGCGCTTTCCGCCCGCGGCGCTGCGTCCAACGCCCGATCGAGTGCGCGAGACCCTGTTCAACTGGCTGCAGGAGCGCACCGCGGGGGCGCACTGCCTGGACCTGTTCGCCGGCTCCGGTGCCCTGGGGCTCGAGGCGCTCTCGCGCGGCGCTGCCTCTGTGACCTTCGTCGAGCAGCAGCGCTCGCTCTCGCTCGCGCTGCAAGTGCTACTGGCCGATTGGCAGGCCGTGGGCGCGCAGGTGGTGTGCGCCTCGGCGCAGCAGTTCCTGGGCCGCCGCGCTGCCGCGGCGCGCGGCTTCGATCTCGTCTTTCTGGACCCGCCCTTCGCATCGGGCGAGCTCGCCGGCCTCACAGCGCAGCTCGAGCGCGGCTGGCTCGCCGCCGGGGCGCGCATCTACCTCGAGCATGCGCGGGCGGCGCCGCTGCCGGCGCTGCCCGGTAGCTGGCGCGAGCTTCGCGCCGGCACGGCCGGGGAGGTCGGGTATCATCTGTTCGCGCCGGTGGGAGGGGCGACGGAATGAAAAGCAGCGCGGTCTATCCGGGGACCTTCGATCCCTTCACGCGCGGGCACGAGGACATCGTGCGGCGCGCAGCCGGCATCTTCGAGCGCGTCGTGGTGGCCGTGGCGGCTCATACCACCAAGACTCCGGCTTTCCCCGTGGAGGAGCGCGTGGAGCTCGCGCGTGGCACGCTCACCGGGCTCGCCAATGTCGAGGTGGTCGGCTATGCCGGCCTCACGGTGGAATTTGCGCGCGATCGATCGCTGGCGGTGATCGTGCGCGGCCTGCGTGCGGTGTCGGACTTCGAATTTGAATTCCAGCTCGCCAACATGAGCCGGCACCTGCTGCCGGACATCGAGACCGTCTTCATGGTCCCGACCGAGAAGTTCACCTTCATCTCCTCCACGCTGGTGCGCGAGATCGCCAGCCTCGGCGGCAACGTCAGCAGCTTCGTGCATCCCATCGTCGAGGCCGCGCTCAAGCGGCGCTATCGCAGCAGCTGAGGACTGCGCGCCGGGTCAGTCCCCGAGCGCGATACCCTCGCGACGCGGATCGGCGGCGCCTTCGAGCTGTCCGTCCGGCTGGACCAGCACCCCCTGAATCCCCGAGCCTTCGACCCGCGACGGCCTGAAGGCGAGCCCGTGGTCCGCCATCGCCGCCAGCAGCGCGGGGGCAAACCCAGCGTCCCCCGAGGTGCGCGCGCCGGTGGCCACGACATTGGGCAGATCGATCGCCGCCTGCATGGACAGATGCCAGTCGAGCGCGCCGACGAGCGTCTTCATGACGTAGGCGATGATCGCCGGCCCGCCTGCCGAGCCGGCGGAGGCCAGAAAGTGCCCGTGCGCATCAAACACCAGCGTCGGGGACATCGCCGAGCGCGGTCGTTTGCCTGCGGCGACCGCATTGGCCGCGGGCGCGCCGTTGCGCTCGCGCGGCGAGAAGCTGAAGTCGGTGAGCTGGTTGTTCAGGAAGAAGCCGTCGACCATGCGACCGTCGCCGAAAATGCTCTCGACTGTGGTCGTCATCGATACGACGTTGCCGGCGCGATCGACGATGATGAACTCGCTCGTGCCGCCGGGCTCCACGGTGTGGTCGGGAGCGAAGGCGAGCGCGCCGGGCGGATGCCCCGGCGGCGGGGGCATCGCCGGCAGTGCGGTGCCGATCAGGCCCGCGCGCTGCGTGAGGTAACCCTCATCCAGCAACCCCTCGATCGGTACGTGCACGAAGCTTGGATCGCCGACGTAGTGGTCGCGATCGGCGTACATCAGTTGTTCAGCCGCTGCCAGCTCGACCCAGGCAATGGGATCGTTGGCATTGCGATGGGCGATGTCCGTGTGCTCGAGCAGCAGCATGCCTTCCAGCACGCCGATGCCCCCGCCGGGCGGCGGAGCCTCGCAGATGCGATCGTCCTGCCAGCGACGGCACAGCGCGTCGGTCTCCTGCGGCCGGTAGGCAGCCAGGTCCGCCAGCGAGAGCGTGCCGGGGATCGGATCGGCGTGCACGCGCGCGACGATGTCCGCGGCGATGCGCCCGTGATAGAGCGCGCGCACACCCTGCGCGGCCAGCAGACGCAGCGTCGCCGCGTAGGCCGGGTTCTTCAGCACGTCGCCTGCGACGTAACGCGAGCCGTCGGGCTTGGTGAAATAACGGCGCGCATCGGGAGCGGATGCCTGTGGCGCGCGCCCCGCGATCATCCCCGCCAGACGTGGGCTGACCGTGAAGCCATCGGTCGCCAATCGCTCGGCATCGCCGAACAGTGCATTCCAGTGCAGCTTGCCGTGCTCGCGCTGCAGGAGCGCCAGCGCCGCGACCGCTCCGGGCACCCCGCAGGAGCGCCCACTGAGCACGGCCGTGGGGAAGGGCAGTGGATGGCCCTGGTCATCCTCGAACATGTCCGGGGTTGCACCGGCCGGTGCCTTCTCGCGCCCATCGTAGGCGCGCACCCGATGGGCGTGCGCATCGTAGAAAGTAATGAATCCGCCGCCGCCGAGTCCGGACGCCTGCGGCTCAACCAGCCCGAGCACCGCCTGCACCGCCACCGCGGCATCCGCTGCGCTGCCGCCCGCCTGCAACACGCGATAGCCCGCCTCGGTCGCGAGCGGATTGGCGGTGACGATGATCTCGTGCGCGAACACGCGGCCATGGACGGAGGGGTCGATACCCACGTGCGCGGCCGGCACGCCCTGCGCCAACAGGTTGCCGCTGAACAGGCACAGCGCCAGGCCACCCAGGGGCAACGCCCCGAGCCGCTTCATGAGCGGTTCTCCACGAGCGCGCCGCCGCGTCTGGCGCGGGTGGCGCCGGCGGTCGCACGCTTCGTTTTGGTGAGCTTCTGCCGTGCACGGCGCGTCGTCGGGGCCAGCTTGCCGGCGAGCTTGCGGATCGCGATGCGCGGCCGACGCGCACAGCGCGGCAGCGTGCCGCTGCGCTCGAGCTCCACGGCGCGCCACAGATACCACGCCGCGAGACTGCGGTGCGGCTTCCAGCGCTCGCCAAACGCGGCCAGCGCGCGCGGCTGCGGCATGCCGGAGAGGCCATAGGCGAGCCGAAAGCCGTTGCACACGCCGAAATCATCTACCGGCAACACGTCGGGGCGGCCGAGTTGAAACATCAACATCATCTCCACTGTCCAGCGACCGATGCCGCGTACTGTCGTGAGCCGTTCGACGATCTGCAAATCGCTGAGCGGCTCGAGCGCCGCAGCTTCGGGCACCACGCCCTCGAGCGTCTTGGTCGCCAGGTCCTTGAGCGCTGCGATCTTGGAGTAGGAGAAGCCGGCGCCGCGCAGCGTCTCCTGCTTCGCGGCCACCAGCTCTTCGGGGGTCGGAAAGCGCTGCCCGAAGAGCGCGGCGAGGCGCGCGAGGATGCTCTGCGCGGCTTTGCCATTGAGCTGCTGGTGCGCGATGGCGCGCCCGAGCGCTTCATAGGGAGAGCGATACTCGAGCGAGACCAGTCCGCCGAGGGCGGCGATGCGCCGCGGTCCGACCGCCCCGATCAATCCGGCCATGACGGGATCGGTGCGCAGGATGCGATGTGCGATGTGGTGAGACTTCACGGCGGCTGGCAGTGCGGGCAGAAGTAGCTCGATCGTTGTCCCTGCGTGATCGTGCGGATCAGGGTACCGCATCTGCGGCAAGGCTGGCCATCACGTTCATAGACATAGAGCCTCTGGCGGAAGGCGCCGGGATTGCCGTCGGTGCCGACATAGTCGCGCAGCGTCGTGCCGCCGGCTTTGATTGCGGCCGAGAGCGCGGCGCGCACCGCGCGCAGCAGCTGCGCGCAATCACGCTCGGAGAGCCGGCCGGCACGGCGCCGTGGATGGATGCGTGCGCGAAACAGTGCCTCGCTGGCGTAGATGTTGCCGACGCCAGTGACCAGCCGCGAGTTCAGCAGCACCTGTTTGATGGCGACACGGCGCCTGCGGGTAATGCGCCGCAGATAGGCCGCATCGAACTGCGTGGCAAAAGGTTCGGGTGCCAGGTGCTGCAGCAGGCGGTGACGGCGGGGATCCTCGAGCGTGTAGTGCAGACTGCCGAAGCGGCGCGGGTCGTTGAAGCGCAGCGTCGTCTCATTGGCCAGCAGCAGATCGAACTGATCGTGCTTGCGCAGCGGGGTATCGGCAGGAAGGGTCCTGAGGCTCCCCGACATGCCCAGGTGCAGGATGAGCGTGCCGCGCTCGAGCACCAGCAGCAGGTACTTGGCGCGCCGTTCGGCAGCGGTGAGCCGCTGGCCGGCAACCTGTGCGGGGATGGTGTGATCCACGGGCCAGCGCAGGCGTGCATCGTAGATACGCAGCTCGCGGATACGCTGACCGACCGCGCTGCGTTCTACGCCGCGACGGGTGGCTTCGACTTCGGGTAGCTCGGGCATGCGACCCGCAGCCGGTCGACTATTTGATCTTGGTTTCCTTGAACGCCACGTGCTTGCGTACGACCGGGTCGTACTTGCGCACTTCCATCTTGTCCGGATGCAGGCGCTTGTTCTTGGTTATCACGTAGAAGTGACCGGTGCCGGCCGAGGAGAGCAGCTTGACCTTTTCACGCATGATGAATGCCTCTGCGCCTCAGATCTTGCTGCCGCGGCGGCGCATGTCCGCAAGGACCGCGCTCAGTCCCTTCTTTTCGATCGTGCGCAGCGCATGGGTGGACACGCGCAGCGAGATCCAGCGCTTTTCGTCCTCGAGCCAGAAGCGCTGCGTGTGCAGATTGGGCAGGAAACGCCGCCGCCGCTTGTTGTTGGCGTGCGAGACGGTATTGCCGGTCGCCGGACGTTTGCCGGTGATCTGACAGACGCGAGACATGGGCCTGGTCCTTAAATCAAGGGGTTACGCATCGCCGCTGGGCGGGTTTGCGCGACGAAAGGGGCGCTTTATACCAGTCCGGCGCCGCTGCGGCAACCGGGGGCGGCGGGAGCGCGCTGCAGGAGCACCAGCCCCACTCCGAGCAGCACCAGCACGGCGGAGGCCACCGCGGCGTGGGTGATCGGCTCGCCGAGCACGATGGCGCCGAGTGCCAGCGCGATCAACGGATTCACCAGCGTATAGGTTGCGATCTTCTGCGCCGCCACGTGTGCGACCAGGTACGCATAACAGCTGAACGCCACGATGCTACCGGGGATGACGAGGTAGCCCAGTGCGAGCAGCGA
>DATAXJ010000025.1:0-210893 GCA_036266795.1 Steroidobacteraceae bacterium
TCCACCGAAGGGGGCAGCAGGTAGGCTGTGCCTCGATCCACCGCGCGGAAATTACTCATCCGGCTCGACCCTCGGTGCTCTGTCCTGAGCACCGAGCATCTCATGACTCTATCGCCGCGTTAAGTCCGACAGGCTGCTAGCCCGCCGCGCGCATCAGCCCCTCCTGGGCCGTGCTGGCCAGCAGCCGCCCGTCGCGCGAGAAGATGCTGCCGCGGGCAAAGCCACGCGCGCCCGAAGCGCTCGGGCTATCGGTCGCGTACAGGAACCACTCGTCCACGCGGACCGGCCAGTGAAACCACATGGCGTGATCGATGCTCGCCATGAAGCGCCGGCCGGCGAGAAAGGCCGCCACATGCGGCAACGTTGCGGTCCGCAACAGATGAAAGTCCGACGCATAGGCCAGCAGGCAGCGATGCAGGGCATCGTCATCGGGTAGCCGGTCTACGGTGCGCACCCAGACGCGCTGCAGCCCGGCACCATCCGCATCCGGCGTCGGGATCAGCCGGAACTCGAACGGTCGCTCGCTCCTGTAGTACTCGCGCAGCTTTTCGGGCATCACGGTCAACTCGGCACGGCTGGGCAGCGCGCCGTCGGACAGCGCCTCGGGCGCTGGCACCTCGGGCATCGGCAGCTGATGCGTGAGTCCCTCCTCCGGCAACTGGAAGGAGGCGGCCATGTGGAAGATCTGCTCGCCGTGCTGAATCGCTGTCACACGACGATTGGCGAAGCTGTGACCGTCGCGACTGCGGTCCACGAAGTAGACGATCGGCGCGTCGAAGTCACCTCGCTTGAGGAAGTACGCGTGCAGCGAGTGCGCCGCATGGCTCGCCGGCACGGTCGCATACGCCGCGCGCAGCGCCTGACCGAGCACCTGCCCACCGAAAACCTGCGGCGCGCCGATGTCCCGGCTCGCCCCGCGGAACAGATCGCGTTCCAGCCGTTCGAGCTCGAGCAAATGCAGCAGCTCGGCGAGCCGTGCGTCCATCAGGCGGTGGCCACACCCAGGCGCTTCTGCATGGCGGGGCTCGTGGTCGTGTACTGCAGGAACTGCTTTTTGGCCGGATAGAGATGGTGCTGGATCGCGAAGGCCGCCAGCGCCGCCTCGTGAAAGCCCGACAGAATCAGCTTTTTCTTGCCCGGGTAGATGTTGATATCGCCGATCGCGAACACCCCGGGGATGTTGGACTGGAATTTCTCGGTGTCGACCTTGATGGCCTTGCCATGCAGCTCGAAGCCCCAGTCGGCGATCGGACCGAGCTTGGGAGCGAGCCCGAAGAACACCAGCAGATGCTCGGCATCGAGCAACTGCAGCTCGCCGCTCGCAGGCTTTACGTGCACACCGCGCAGCGCACCCGCCTCCTGATGCAGCCCCTGCGCCAGCCCCTCGATGAACCGCAGCTTGCCGCCCTCGATCAGCTCCCGCACCTTCGCCGCGGTGGCGGGCGCGCCGCGGAAATCCGCCCGGCGATGCACCAGTGCAATGCTCGCGGCTTTGGGCGCCAGGTCCACTGTCCAATCCAGCGCCGAATCCCCGCCACCGAAGATCACCAGGCGTCGGCCGTGAAAGTCCGCCGCGTTCTTCACGCTGTAGTGGATCTGCCGCCCTTCGAACGCGGCGGCGTTCTCCACGCCCAGATGACGCGGCTGGAAAGACCCTACGCCCGCCGCCACCACGATGGCACCGGTGTCGAACACGGTGCCGGCACTGGTCACGAGCGTGAAGCGCCCGTCCTCGCGCCGCGTGAGCTGCAAGGCCTCCTCGCCCAGGTGAAACTCGGCGCCGAAGGGCTTGATCTGTTGCATCAGCCGCTCGATCAGCTCGGCCGCCCCGCACACCGGCACGGCCGGAATGTCGTAAATGGGTTTGTCGGGATACAGCTCGGTGCACTGCCCGCCGGGCTTGGTGAGCGTATCGAGAATGTGCGCCTTGATACCCAACAGGCCCAGCTCGAAGACTTGAAAGAGTCCGGCGGGACCGGCGCCGATGACGACGACTTCGGTCTGGATGGGGGTGGCGTGCGAGACGGCCGCGGCCGCGCTCAGGGAATTTGCTGAATCATTCAAGGGGATATGCTCGCTTGGCCAGGGGTCTGGAAGGCGCGCGATTCTAGCGATGCGACTCCCCGTGGGGCAAGAAAGTCGGGGGTTTGAGCTTATGTGTTTGGCTTATATTGGCCTTGGCTCGCTGCCGCCCGCCCGCTGCCTGACCGCATGGCGCTCACCGCGTGGGTGAGAGGGACTGGCTCAGGCGCGACCAGCGTTCGAATCAGTCGGCGCATGAAAGTACTCGCTCTCGGCCGCGAGCTGGTCGATCAGGCGTTTGAGCTCGGTCAGCCGTGCGTCGGCCGTGCTGATCGGCGCACAGTCCTCGCAGCGCTCATCGCCGCAGGGTTGGCGGGAATACAGCCAGTACTGCACGGCTCCGGCCAACAGGCCGTCGGCAATATCCCACAGGTCGGCTTCCTTGTCCTTGCCGGCCAGCCGATTGCCGAGGTCCACGGCCTTGGCGAACGCGGAATCGAAGGTATCGGCGGCTTCATCCATGATCGGTTCACTCATGCAGCCGTTGATTGTAGCGCGTTCCCGCCAGCCTGGCTCGGGGGCCGCCGTGCAGCGTCGCCTAACGATAGCCGCGAGCTTGCAGCGTGAAGAGCTGGGCATAATGTCCGCCTTGCTCGACCAGCTGCGCATGGGTGCCCCGCTCGATGATGCGCCCCTGATCCAGCACCACGATTTGATCGGCCATGCGCACCGTGGAAAAGCGGTGCGAGATCAGGATGGTGATGCGTCCGCGCGCCAGAGCCCGGAAGTGCTCGAAGACCTCGGCTTCGGCGCGCGCGTCCATCGCCGCGGTGGGCTCATCGAGCACCAGCACATCGGCCTGTGTGCGCATGAAGGCGCGCGACAAGGCAATCTTCTGCCACTGTCCACCTGAGAGTTCCTGGCCATCCTTGAACCACTTGCCAAGTTGCGTGCGGTAGCGCAGCGGCAGCCGATCAATGAAGCTCGCCGCCTGGCCCAGATCGGCGGCGTCATGCCAGCGTCGCTCCTCCTCGAAGTAGCGCTCGTCGCCTGCGCCGATGTTCTCCCCGACGAGCATTTGGTAGCGCGTGAAGTCCTGGAAGATCACCCCGATGCGTGCGCGCAGCGCGCCCTCCTCCCACTCGGGCAATGGCAGCCCATCGAGCAGAATGCGACCACTGTCGGGGCGATACAGGCGTGTCAGCAGCTTGATCAGGGTCGTCTTACCCGAGCCGTTCTCCCCGACCAGCGCCAGGCTCGAGCCGGCCGGCAGATGCAGGCTGATGTCGTGCAGCGCCGGCTCGCGGGCTCCGGGATAGGTGAAGCTCACGTTCTCGAAGCGAATGCCATCGCCGGGAGCGGGGCCCGCAGCGGCCCTGCCCTGCGGTGGCTCCACCGGCGTCTCGAGATACTCGTACAAAGTAGAGAGATAGAGATTGTCCTCGTACATGCCACCGATCGCCGAGAGCATCGCGGTCACCGCCGACTGCCCCTGACGGAACAGCCCCACGTACATCGTCATGAATCCGAGTGAAATCGCACCGCGCACGGTGGCCAGTGCGACCCATCCATAGGCGCCATAGAGCGTCGCCGTGGCCACCAGTCCGAGCGCAAATCCCCACGAGTCGCGACGGATCGACAGCGCCCTATCCTCGCGATACAGCCCGGTGAAGATGTCGCGATAGCGCTGCAGCAGTCGCTCGCCGAGGCCGTAGAGCTTGACCTCCTTGGCATGGTCCTCGCGCGCCAGCACCGTCTCCAGATAGTTCTGCATGCGCGTCTCGGGTGAGCGCCAGCGAAACAGGCGGAAGGCGTCGCCGGAGAACTTGGCCTCGGCGAGAAAGGCCGGCACACCGGCCAGCAGCAGCACCCCGATGGTCCAGGGCGAGAAGTGCATCAGCAGCACCGCGAAGCCGAGCAGCTGGATGGCATTCTGCGTCAGCCCGAAGGTGCGCATGACCAGGCTCAGCGGGCGGGTCGAGGCCTCGCGCCGCGTCTGTGTCAGCCGATCATAGAACTCCGAGTCCTCGAATTGGTGCAATTCCAAAGTCAGCGCCTTCTCGAGGATCATCACGTTGACGCGCTGGCCCAGCTGCGCACGCAGCAGCGCCTGACAGAGGGACAAGCCGCGCTGTGCGCCCGCGAGCGTCGCGACCAGCCCCCCCTCCAGGACCACGAACATCAGCACCCGCGTGGCACCCTGTCCGCCGGCACCGCGCGCGGCGACCACCGCGTCCACGATGAACCGCGTGACGGCGAGGATGCCGGTGGGCAGCAGACCCGCGAGCAGCGACAGCAGCGACAGCGCCAGCAGCAGTGCCCGGTTGGTGTCCCAGACCAGCTGCACGGCCCGCAGGCTGTAACGGAACACCCCGCCGAGGCTGCGCAGCACGTCGCCCTGCGCGGGAGCCCCTGCGCGGCCGGTATGCGCGCTTGCGCGCCGCGGCACGACGCCGGATGAGTGCACGGTATTGATGCGCCTGAGAATAGGGCCCCGCGGCGCGGAATCAAGGGCAGCGCGGCAGCGCCGTGGGTCCGTTTAGCGCCCGAGGGCCACTTCTGTTACCCTCGCGGCCCTTTTATGCAGCGACCCATCCGCAACATCGCCATCATCGCGCACGTCGACCACGGCAAGACGACGCTGGTGGACTGCCTGCTCAAGCAGTCGGGCACCTTCGCCGCACACGAAAAGGTCGGCGAGCGCGTCATGGATTCCAACGCCATCGAGCGCGAGCGCGGCATCACCATCCTCGCCAAGAACTGCGCCATCGACTACGCCGGCACGCGCATCAACATCGTCGATACGCCGGGCCATGCGGACTTCGGCGGCGAAGTCGAGCGGGTGCTCTCGATGGTGGACGGGGTGCTGCTGCTGGTGGATGCCGTCGAAGGGCCCATGCCGCAGACGCGCTTCGTGACGCGCAAGGCGCTGGCACTGGGACTCAAGGCGATCGTCGTCGTCAATAAGATCGACCGTCCCGGCGCACGAGCCGGCTGGGTCATCGACCAGACCTTCGAGCTGTTCGACAAGCTAGGGGCGAGCGATGCGCAGCTGGACTTTCCGGTGATCTACGCCTCGGCCCTGCAGGGCTGGGCGAGCACCGACCTCACGCGGCGCGATCCGGACATGACCGCGCTGTTCGAGGCCGTGCTGCAGTACGTGCCGCCGCCGCGCACCGAGCTCGAAGCGCCGCTGCAGCTGCAGATCTCCACGCTCGACTACAACTCCTATGTCGGGCGCATCGGCATCGGGCGCATCCGCCGCGGCACGCTCGTGCCCGGCCGCCCGGTGGTGCTGCGCTATGGCGAGGAGGATCGGGGTGTCGCGCGCATTGGCCAGGTACTGGCCTTCACGGGCCTCTCGCGTGCGCCCGTGGACAGCGCCCCGGCTGGCGACATCGTCGCGGTCACGGGCATCGAGGAGGTGAACATCGGCGTGACGATTTGCGATCCGGAGAATCCCGAGGGGCTGCCGCCGATCAAGGTCGATGAGCCGACGCTCGCCATGACCTTCCAGGTGAACACCTCGCCGCTCGCCGGGCGCGAGGGCAAGTACGTCACCAGCCGCCAGATACGCGAACGGCTGTACCGCGAGTTGCAGAGTAATGTCGCGCTGCGCGTGGAGGACACCGCCGATGCGGACGTGTTCCGCGTGCTGGGTCGCGGCGAGCTGCATCTGACCATCCTCATCGAAAACATGCGCCGCGAGGGCTACGAGCTCGCGGTGGGCAAGCCGCAGGTGCTGCGCCGGGAAGTGGACGGCGAGTGGCAGGAGCCCTTCGAGGCGTTGACGGTGGACATCGAGGAGGCGCATCAGGGTGGAGTCATGGAGGCCCTGGGCCAGCGCCGTGCGGAACTGACCAACATGGTGATCGAGGGCAATGGCCGCGCGCGGCTGGATTACCGCGTGCCGGCGCGTGGCCTGATCGGTTTTCAGGGCGACTTCATGACACTCACGCGCGGCACCGGTCTGATGAGCCACATCTTCGATGGCTACGGCGTGGTGCGCGCAGAGATTCCCGACCGCCACAATGGCGTGCTGGTGAGCAATGAAGACGGCGAAGCCGTGGCCTATTCGCTGTTCGCGCTGCAGGAGCGCGGGCGGATGTTCGTCAAGCCCGGCGAGAAGCTCTACGAGGGCATGATCATCGGCATCCACAGCCGCGACAACGACCTGGTCGTGAACCCGGTCCGCACCAAGAAACTCACCAACATCCGCGCGGCCGGCAAGGACGAAAACGTGCTGCTGACCCCGCCGATTCCCCTGACACTCGAGTACGCCGTGGAGTTCATCGCCGACGATGAGCTCGTCGAGGTGACGCCGCAGAACATTCGCCTGCGCAAGCGCCACCTCAAGGAGCACGAGCGCCGCCGCGCCGCGCGCGAGGATGTCGCACCGGTCTAGTTATTCGTAGCGCAACGCCTCGATGGGATCGAGGAGCGACGCACGGCGCGCAGGATAGTAGCCAAAGAACACGCCGATCACGAAGCTGACGACGAACGCCAGCACGATCGAGCCGCTGGTCACGACGGCCTTGAAGTTGCTGCTCAGGGCGCCGACCAGGTGAGCTGCACCCACGGCGAGCAGCACACCGAGCAATCCGCCGAGCAGGCTCAGGGTCACGGCCTCGATCAGGAACTGTGCGCGAATGTCGGCCGGCTGGGCGCCCACGGAGATGCGGATGCCGATCTCGCGCGTGCGCTCGGTGACGCTCACCAGCATGATGTTCATGATGCCGATGCCGCCGACCACGAGCGACAGGCCCGCGATGGCGCCGAGCAGCAGCGTCAGGCTCGAGGTCACGGTGGCCACCGTGTCGGCAATTTCCTTTTGGTTGAAAATGTTGAAGTCGTCGTCGGTGCCGGACGCGAGACGATGGCGTTGGCGCAGCAGGCGCGTGACCTGCGCCTCGGCGGACTGCATATGCGCCGCGTCGTTGATCTGCAGATACACCGAGCGCAGGTACTTATCGCCGGTGATGCGCTCCATGGCGGTGCTGAAGGGAATGAGAATGCGATCGTCCTGATCCTGTCCGCCCACGCCCGCGCCCTTGCTGTCGAGCACGCCGATGATGACGAACGGAATGTTGCCGATGCGTACCGTCTGCTGCAGCGGGTCGAGCGGCCCGAAGAGCTCGTTGGCGGTCTTGGAACCGATCACGCCGACCTTCGCCGCGCGGCTGACATCGCGATCGGTGAACATCGAGCCCGCACTGAGCTTCCAATCGCGCACCTGCAGATACTCCGGGGCCTCCCCCGCCACGGTGGTCGACCAGTTGCGCCCGTTGGCGATGGCCTGCGCAGTGGTGGTGACCTCGGGGCTGAAGGCCGTCACCTCGGGGATCTCGCGGCGGATGGCTGCAGCGTCCTGCAGCGTGATCGCGCTGGCACTGCCGATGCCCTGGTTTACGCCGGCACTGCGGCGGCTGCCGGCAAACACCACCAGCATGTTCTGTCCGAGGTTCGCCACCTGGGCTTGAATACTGTCACGGGCGCCATTGCCGACGGCGACCATGGCCACCACCGCGAACACGCCGATGATGATGCCGAGTGCGGTGAGGCCCGAGCGCAGCTTATTGCGGCGCAAAGAGCGCAGCGCCATCATGGCTGTCAGCGGAATGCGCAGCACCCTCGAAAGCAGCGTGGCTGCCAGCGTGCTCAGCATCGGGCCTCGCTGCGCTCAATGTTGGCGCTGCGCTCCTCGCGATCCAGCCGCGCGCGCTCCTCGGCGGCGCGCAATGGGCGCGGGTTGCGACGATCCTCCAGCAGCCGCCCGTCGCGCATGACGAGGATGCGCTGGCAGTAGGCGGCAATGTCCAGCTCGTGCGTCACCATGACGAGCGTGATGCCGGTGTCGTTGAGCGCCTGGAACAGTCCCATGATCTCGATGCTGGTGCGCGAATCCAGATTGCCGGTGGGTTCATCGGCCAGCAGCAGGTCCGGCGTATTGACCAGCGCGCGCGCAATGGCGATGCGCTGCTGCTGGCCGCCGGAGAGCTGATTGGGCCAGTGCGTGAGGCGAGCGCCCAGGCCCACCTTCTCGAGCGCCTCACGGGCGCGGCGGTGCCGCTCGCGCAGGGCCACGGGCGGCTGGCTGTAGAAGAGCGGCAGTTCGACGTTTTCCAGTGCGCTGGTACGCGGCAGCAGATTGAAGCTCTGGAACACGAAGCCGAGCTTGCGGTTGCGCACCTGGGCGAGCTGCCGGCGACTCAGGGTCTCTACCCGCACGCCATCGAGCCGGTACTGGCCTCGCGTGGGGCGGTCCAGGCAGGCCATGAGATTCATCAGCGTCGATTTTCCCGAGCCGCTCGGGCCCATGACGGCGACGAATTCACCGCGCTGGATCGACAGGGTGACCCCCGCGACGGCGCGCACTTGCACATCGCCTGAGCGATAGCTGCGCTCGATGTCGCGCAACTCGATCACGGGCGTAACGGGCGTAACGGGCATGTCGGGCGGCCGGCTCACAAGGAAGGCGGTGGCGGCTGCGGAGTAAAGGGCGAAGGCGGCCCGGTGCGCGTCGCGGTGGCAAGACGCATGCCTTCGCTGACACCCGCCAGCGCCTCGGTATCGTTGCCGTCCGTAATGCCGATCTGCACGGTGATCGGATCGAGCGTGTGACCGTCGGGCTCGACCGCAAACACCAGCTGCTCGGTGCGCGTCAATTGCCTGGGCGGCGTATGGCTGAAGGGCGCATTGCCCGGCGGCGCGTAGCGCAGCGCCGGGTTTGGAATCTTCAGGACTTTGTGCCGCTCGGCGACCAGAATCGAGACATCGGCGGTCATGCCGGGGAAGAGTCTCTGCCCCGGATTGTCGACTGCAATGATGGTCTGATAGGTCACGACGTTCTGCGTCGTCGTCGGGGCTTTGCGCACCTGCGCGACCACGCCGTGAAACACATCGTTCGGGAAGGCCTCGACATCGAAATCGACCGGCTGGCCCACACGCACCTGACCGATATCGGCTTCGGAAACATCCGCCGTGATGTTCATCTTGGTGATGTCCTGGGCGATCGTGAACAGCACGGGGGTGCTCATGGCAGCGATCACCGTCTGGCCCTCATCGACCTTGCGCGCGATCACGATGCCATTGACCGGCGCGGTGATGCTGCAATAGTTGAGATTGGCCTGCGCACTCTGCAGGGCCGCCTGCTGGACGGTGACGGTGGCCTGCGCCTGAGCAAGTTCGGCCACGGCCTGGTCCAGGTCCAACTGCGAGGCCGCGCGCAGCGGCACGAGGATTTTCTTGCGCTCGAGGTTCTGCTGCTTGAGTGTGACGTCGGCCTGGGCGCTGGCGAGCTGTCCCTGCGCCTGGCGCAGCTGCGCCTGGTAGACAGTGGGATCGATCTGTGCGACCAGCTGACCCTTTTTGACCGGCGAATTGAAGTCGACGAACAGATGCGACACCTTGCCGGTAACCTGGCTGCCTACATCGACGCTGACCACCGCGCTGAGCGAGCCGCTGGCCGTGACGTACTCACGCAGGTCTCCGCGGCTCACTGTGGCGACGTCGTACACCGGGCCACGGCTGGCCGAGCGTTGACAGGCCGCGCATAGCGCCAGCAGCAGGCAGCCGCTGAGCGCAAGGCGCAGCCCTGGTCGAAACGACGCGTGGCGCTGCGCCCCGCTCCGCTGCGCACGAATCATCATTTCCATCCTCCTCCGAGAGCCTGATAGAGCGCGACCTGACTGCTCAGGCGGTTGAAGCGGGCCTGCAGCAGTCCCTGCTGCGCACTGTAGAGGTCCTGCTGCGCCGTGAGCTCGTTGAGGTAGCTGTCCTCGCCGTGCTGATAACGCAGCGTCGCAAGCTCCAGGCGCCGCCGTTCGGTCACCACCAGCGCGGCCTCGAGCCGCACCTGCTGCGCATAGTTGTCGGTTTCGGCCAGTGCATCGGCGACCTCGCGGAAGGCGCTCTGGATGGCTTTCTCATAGTTGGCCACCTGGATGCGCTCGCCGACGCGGGCCGCGTCGAGCTGCGCGCGATTCTTACCGCCGGTAAAGATGGGCACGGTGATCTGTGGCGCAAAGCTCCACTGCCCGCTGCCGGCCTTGAACAGCGAAGAGAGCTGCGCGCCGACCGTACCGATCGAGCTGGTGAGCGAGATCGTCGGGAAAAGCTCGGCACGTGCCACGCCGATGTTGGCGTTCGCAGCCTTCAGGGTGTGCTCGGCCTGCAGGATGTCGGGACGCTGCTCGAGCAGGTCCGAAGGCAGTCCGGCGGGAATCGCGCTCATCATGTGCGCTTCGTCGAAGGGCAGCGGTGACGGCGGGGCCGCCGGCAGCGGGCTGCCGAGCAGCAACTGCAGGGCATCACGCGCCTGGGCAACCTGCAGCTGATAGGTGCGGATGGCGAGCTCGGCCGTCTCGACCTGTCCCTCCGCCTGGCGCAGATCCAGCTCATTGCTCGCCCCGGCGGCGAACGTGGCGCGGTTCAACTCATAGGAACCGCGCACCGATTCGAGCGTGTCCTGCGCCAGCTTGAGCTGCTCCTCGGCGGCGCGCAGCGTGAAGTACTGAGTGGCCACCTCCCCGACCAGCGATACCCGCGCGGCGCGCTGTGCCTCCTCGGTGGCGAAATATTGCTCGAGCCCCTGCGCCGTCTGGCTGCGGACCGCTCCGAACAGATCCAGTTCATAGGAGCTGACGCCGACGCTGGCACTCCAGAGACTCGAGACGAAGGTCGCATTGGAGGGGAAACCGGGAATCTCGGCACCCAGGGAGGTGGCTTCGCGCGTGAAGCCACCCGAACCCTGCAGGGTGGGCAGTAGCGCCGCGCGGCTGATGCGATATTGGGCGCGGGACTGTGCCACGTTCAGCACGGCGACCCGCAGGTCGCGATTGTTCTGCAGCGCCAGTTGCAGCAGCGCCTGCAGCTGCGGGTCGGCGAAGAACTCCCGCACTGGCAGCTCTGCGGCGGGGCTGGAGGATGGGGGAGCGTTCTGCGCCGCAGGCGCTGCGCTGGCCGGGTCTGCGGCTGCGGCAGGCGGGAACTGCGCCGGCACCGGGGCGGCGGGGCGGCGATAGGCTGGGATGAGCGTACAGCCCACGAGCGCCACCGCCAAGGTGAGCATCACAGGCATCCGGTACACGGATTGCGCTACTGCCCGTCTCATGCACGCCTCGCAGGGTGGGGCGCATTGGCGCTGTCCAGGAAAACCAATTCGGCCCCAGAGGTTGCCGCTGCGCTGGCGAGGCCGCTGCCGGCGAAACGCACCAGCTCCTGCAGAGTGGCGCGTTCGCGCGCGGCATCGCGTACCTTCGGCAGAGAGGCAACGCGCATAGCGACCATCATCAAAGCGCCCGAGACCAGCGCCATGCGCAACTGCAGCACCGACAATGGCAGGGCCGGCAAGGCGCGCTGCAACGCCTGCACGAAGCGCTGGGCATTGGGCTCGAGCTCGCGGCGCAGCAGCGTGCGCAGGAACGGTGGGGGCGCGACCAGCGTACGCGCGAGCAGCCGATTGAAGGCAGGATGCTCGAGGCCCGCCAGGAAACCCGGGCGGATCAGCGCCTCCACGATCTGCTCGAGGTCGAGGGCACCTCGGCCCGCTGCCTGCTGTGCGGCATCGAGAAGCTGACCCTGCTCGCGGCTGACGCTCCTGAAACGGCGCAAAAAGGTCTCTACGTAGAGGGCCTTCTTAGAGCCGAAGTGATAGGTGGCCGCGCCGAGGTTGACCCGCGCCGCCTGCGCCAGCATGCGCATGCCGACGCCGTCATAGCCGTGCTCGCCGAACAGCCTCTCCGCCGCATCGAGCAGTCGCACTGCCGTACTGTCGACCCCGGAGGGCCTGCCCGCAGCCATCATCTGGATTGATACATACGTATGAAAGATAGCGGAAGAATAGCACGGCAGAAAGCGTTGCCAAGCGCCGCAGATCGCAAATCTTGACGTTAGTTAACCTCGCCGCTTTGCCGTCCGTGTCCACCGGGACGGCCCTGCCGCGTTGTGCCTCTCTGTAAGCCGCGTGCGGCTGTGAGGAAACGAGGTGGTAGACGTTATGGTTACAGTACGCCATGTCGGAATGCGGTGGGCTTTAGCGGGGCTGGCGATGGCAGGACTGGCGGGCGGCGCCCTGGCTCAGCCCCCTGGCGGCGCGGATTCGGGCCCCGACGCTGTCCAGCAGGGCCCGGCTCAGCAGGGTCCTGCCGCTCAGGGACCGCGTGCGCGGCGCGGCGGGTGGGACGGCCCCGGCGGGCCGCGGGCACGTCGCATGGGGCCGACCCGCTGGCATCGCCCGCAATTCGCGATGCGCATGCGTGGCCGCCTCGGCGACGGACAGATGCTTGATCGCCCGCTGCTGATGGCGTTCCGGCGGCTGAATCTGACCGATCAGCAATGGGACCGCGTGCAGGCCGTCCTGGAAGTGCAGCAGCTGCGCCGCGGCGCGGACGGCACGCCACAGCAGCGTCGCGCGCAGGTCCAGGCGCTCTTCGACCCGGGTGACTCCCATCACGCCGAGGCCGTCCAGGCGATCAAGGATCGCGCCGTGGCGCGCATCGATCAGGCTGCTCATGCGCAGGAGGCGCTCTATGAGGTGCTGACGCCGGCGCAGAAAGCACGCCTGCAGCAGCTGGCGACGCAGCGCCGCGAGCGCACGCGAGCGCGCCTGCAACAGCGCGGTGCGCAACGCGGCGGGGCGCAGCAATCGGGGCAGACGGGCGCAGAAACAGGCGCATCAACCTCGGGACAATAGGCACCCCTTCCGTCGGTCGATCGCGCCGATCCCCCTCCCGGCGCGATCGGAGGGCCCCGGCCGGACAGCGACCGGGGCCCTCATTTTTCCAGCGCTAGAGTCCGGCGCGGCTGCACAGCTCGACGAATTGCCGCAGGCTCCCTGCCAGACGCGGGTAATCGGCCTCGAACTGGACGGCCAGCCCCTCCAGTCTGCGTCGGGGCCGCTCGGCAGCGCCTGCAGCGCCTGCAGCGGCTGCAGCGGCTGTATCGCCCGGCACCTCACTGTCGTGCAGCAGTCGCTGCATATCGCCTAGCAACTGCTGCAACAGGTGATGCGAGCCCGCATCGATGCGCGCAGTGCGGGTCAGCTCTTCGTGCAGGGCGCGTAACGAGCTCTGCAGCTCCTCGCGGCTCGGGGGATTCACGGATGCGCGCTCCTCGCCATGGCTAGTCATCCTGCAGCTGTTGATTGGGAAACAGTTCCTCGTTGAAACCGAAGTAGCGCATATCGGTGATGCGCATCGGATAGAGGATGCCGTCCAGGTGATCGACCTCGTGCTGCACGACGCGCGCGTGAAAACCGCTGACGCGCCGCTCCAAGGCACGGCCGCGCTCGTCGAACCCCCGGTAACGCAGTTGCAGGTAGCGCGGCACGAGCCCCCGCATGCCCGGCACCGACAGACAGCCTTCCCAGCCCTGTTCGATCTGCTCGCCGATCGGCTCGAGCTGTGGATTCACCAGCACTGTGGGTGGCACGACCTCGGCTTCTGGATAGCGCGGGTTGGGTACGCCGGTGCCGAAGATCACCACCCGCAGCGATACACCGATTTGCGGAGCGGCGAGGCCGGCGCCGTTGAGGGAAGCCATGGTATCGCGCATGTCAGTCAGCAGCGCCGCCAGCTCCGGGGTACTGAAGTGCTGCAGGGGCTGGCTGACCCGCAGCAGCAGCGGATCGCCCATGCGCAGCACCGTGCGGATACCCATGCCGACAAGCCTACTCTGCTCAATGAGCCGCGGCGACCCGCAGCCCCCATCCGGCTGGCCAGCGGCCACAGGGCGGCTTTTGTGACGGCTGTCATGCGTTCGCCATCCCAACCTGAAGCGCACGACGACCGGCCGATATCATAGGCCTGAGCACATTCAGCGCTGAGGGGAGTCCAGGTTTCATGAGCGGGAAAGCCAGCGTCAAACCCACTGCCGATGTCATCCGGTCCGTCACGGCCGCGGCCGCCGCCGTGCTGCTGCTCTCCCTGCTGGCCCTGCCCGTCAGCGCCCGAGCCGACTGCACAACGCCCGAAGCGGCCGTGCAGATTCCGAATGGCACCACTGCAACACGCGATCAGATGGTCGCCGCACAGCGTGCCGTCAAGGCTTATGACACGGCGGTCAAGACCTATGGTGACTGCCTGCAGCACGAGCTCGACGCGAAACTCGCCAGCGGTGGCGATAAAGCGCTGCTAGAGGCACAATACGATCTGCGGAACCGGGCGGAAGTGGACAAACTTCAGAAACTCGCCAGCAAGTTCAATGACGAACTGCGCGCCTTCAAGGCAAAGAACTCCGGCTAGCGTCCTCAAATTGGCGCTGCGGTGGGCCGCTGTGATGGCGGCCAGCGTCTCGGCGAGCCTCGCGGTCCCCCTGCCCCCCCAGCCTGCGGCAACCGCTGCTGCGCCCGGCACCGACAGCACGGATTCGCTCACGCCGGTCATCATCACCGCACCCGAGCCGCGTTATGTCGCCCCCACGCGTCGCGACAGCATCGGTCGCATCTGGGCGCCGGTCTATATCAACGGACATGGACCCTTCCGTCTGGTGCTCGACTCCGGGGCGACCGCCTCGGAGATCACGGCCCAGGTGGCGAGCACGCTGGGCCTGAGTCTGGATACTTCACACCCGGTGATGCTGCGCGGCGTGATCGGTTCAGCCACCGTGCCAATCGTTCAGGTGCAAAGCCTCACCGTGGGGGACCTGAGCTTCGGGCGCCTGCGCATGCCGATCGTGCCTGACGCACTGGGCGGCGCGGATGGCATTCTCGGCACCGACGGCATGGCTAATCGGCGCATCCTGATCGACTTCAACCACGATCGCATCAACATTGCGCGCTCGCACGATCAGCGCGCCCCCGCGGGCTACATCACCATTGATTTCAAGCTCATGCGCAAGGAGTTGCTGGTCGCGGATGCCTGGGTCGGAAACATCCGCACCAAGGCCATTATCGACACCGGCGGACAAGCCACCATCGGCAACCTGGCGTTGCGCACGGCGCTCCAGCGCCGCCGCATTCAGCTGCATGCCGATGACGCAACCATCGAGGATGTCACGCGCTCCAAGCAGGCAGCCGACGATGACATGAATGCGCCGCCAATCGTGCTCGGTACCGGCTTCAAGGGCAGTTCCGTGCGTATCACCAACGACCAGCTGGCCTTCGGCGACATGCACATCTTCACGCATTGGCAAATGAACGACGAGCCGGCCTTGCTGATCGGCATGGATACGCTGGGACGTCTCGGCGTCCTCATCATCGATTACCATCGCCACGAGCTGCAGCTGCAGCTCAATGAGTGACGGGCAGTCTCGCTGGGAATCCTCTAGCGGGCGAGCATCAGCTGCCGTTCTTTTCGCGGGCCACCAGGTACTTCACCAGGTCGATGAGCTGGTCATAGCCCCCGGCTGTGGTCGGGTTCAGGCGGTACTTGCCATTGACGATGATGGTGGGCGTCTGATCGACCTGACAGTCCTGGATGTACTCATTGGCCTGGCGAACGCGCGTGTCGACGGCGAAAGACATGGCGGTCGCGACGAACTTATCGGCACTCACATGCGTCTCGTGCGCATAAAAGCGCGCAATGTCCTGCATGTCCGGTGCCGGCCGTTTCAGTCGGTCGGTCTGCAGATCCACGACCGCGAGCTCGCCGGTCCTCCAGACGGCATTGAACATGGCATCGTGCGTGCGCGGATTGACGAGGTTCAGCTGCAGCGCCGTGTAGTAGGCGCGCTGAAACACCGGCCAGTCCTCGGTGGGAATGAAGCCGGCGGGCACGAAATCGAGCACCGCGTAGGATGGCAGGCTCGCGCGCAATTTATCCATGGTGGGGAAAAACGCATTGCAGGCCGGACAGGCGTAGGAAAACACCTCGGTGACCTCCACCTTGCCCGGCCCGACGGCGGTGGGCTGCGGCTGGGCCAGCACGACGTAATTGGTGCCTGCGACCCAGCGGGCATCGTCAGCGCTCGCGGCAAACGCCAACGGTGCCACTGCGAACAACGCCACCAGCGTCCACCCGAAACTGCGAGCTACTCTTGCCATGTGCGTCCTCATACCATTGCGCGGCGAAACTCGTGCAGTATAACGCTTGCTATGCCGAACCCGAGCGCCAGCGCGGGGCGGCAGGGACGGGTATACGGATGAGCGTCTACGATTACTCCGCCAGATCGATCGACGGGCAGCAGCAGTCGCTGGCCGACTGGCGTGGCGAGACCCTGCTCATCGTCAACGTCGCCAGCCGCTGCGGTTTCACTCCGCAATACAGCGGACTGGAAGCGCTCTACCGTCGCTTTCGTGCGCGTGGCTTTGCGGTCCTGGGCTTTCCGTGCGATCAGTTCGGCCACCAGGAGCCGGGAGACGAGGCCGAGATCCGCACCTTCTGCACCACGCAGTACGAGGTCAGCTTTCCACTGTTCGCCAAAATCGAAGTGAACGGGCCGAATGCCCACCCGCTGTATCGCTATCTGTGCAACAGCCTTCCCGGGCTGCTGGGCCTGACGGCCATCAAATGGAACTTCACCAAGTTCCTCGTCGGTGCTGGGGGCGAACCGGTGCGACGCTTCGCGCCGGCAGACAAGCCCGAGCGCCTGGCCGAGGCCATCAGCGCACAGCTGCCGCGCGCAGCAGCCGGCGACCCGCAGAGCAGCGGCGCAGGCTGAGCCCACTGCGCAACTTTAGAGCGTGCAGGCCAGAATCAGATCCTCGCAGTCGCTCTCCCCGACGCGGAAACTGCGCCGCCCGACGGTACAAAAGCCCTGCGCCTGATAGAAAGCGATCGCCGCGGCGTTGCCCGCGTACACGCCGAGCACCAGCCGCCGGGCCGCGCGCTGCGTGGCGCGCTCGCGCGCGCTGCGTAACAGTGCGGCGCCAAGCCCCAGCCCCTGGAAACGGTGCAGCAGATAGATGCGCTTGATTTCGGCATCACGCTCATCGAGATCGGCCAGCGGCAGCTCAGCAGGCGTGGGCGGACACATCACCAGATAACCCACCTGCGCACCGCCCTGCCGCGCCTCCGCGATCCAGATGTCATAGTGCGCATCCGCGAGCCAGTGGCGATAGACCTCGCGCGCGTGCTTGTGGGCGCAGTGCTCGAGGATGTCCGCACCGCGCAACGTGCCGGCAAACGCCTCCAGAAAACTAGCCTGACCGAGCAGCGCGAGCGCCGCCTCGTC
Source organism: Steroidobacteraceae bacterium (assembly GCA_036266795.1). Lineage (GTDB taxonomy): Bacteria > Pseudomonadota > Gammaproteobacteria > Steroidobacterales > Steroidobacteraceae > FEN-1191. The sequence goes on from DATAXJ010000025.1 coordinate 17,134, forward strand.
ACCCGGACTGCCCGTCCGGATGAGGCAGGCAGGCGCCGGCGCCGCGGCGCGCTCAGGGCTCACGGCAGCGCGGCGGCCGCAGGCGCTGTGGGGGGGCCCGTCGGGGCCGTCGAGGCGCGCCCCTCATCGGCCGGTCCGGGTGGCGGCAGGGTGCCCGGCTGCAGGTTGTCGGTGTACAGCAAGTGCCCGTCAGGCGTGATGATGATGGCTGCAACGTCCGGCAGGCTGTTGTAGATCTTGAGCGCCTCGGTCGCCCCCAGGATGAAGGCGGTCTTGGACAGCCCATCGGTGCGCGTGGCGGTCGGCGCAATGATCGTGGCGCTGCGCACGGCACGTGCCGAGTCTCCGGTGTGCGGATTGATGATGTGGTGATAGCGCACGCCATGGTCCATGAAGTAGCGCTCGTAGTCCCCCGAGGTGGAGAAGGCCTGATCGACCAGCGGGAAGCGCGTGACGACCTGATCGGGATGATCCGGGTGCTGTATGCCGACCATCCAGGGACGGCCACGCCGATCGCCGATCACACGGCTGTCACCGCCGGCGTTCACCAGCGCATTGGTCACGCCGCGCGACTGCAGGATCGCGATACCCTGATCGACCGAATAGCCCTTGGCGATGCCGCCCAAGTCGATGCGTACGCCCGGCCGCGTGAAGTACACGGTGCGCCGTTTGGGATCGAGCACGATGTGCTGATAGCCGATCGCGGGCAGCGCCGCCTTGATCTGCGCCGCGTCCGGCCGCTTGTGCGCGTGAAAATCGTACATGTAGCCGACGCTGGCATAGGTGATGTCGAAGGCGCCGTGCGTGATGCGCGAATACATAAGCGCCGTCTGCAGCAGTCCGAACAGCTCCTGGCTGATCACCACGGGGTGCTTCGCGGCCTCGCGGTTGACCATCGACACTTCGCTCGTGGGCTTGAACGTGCTCATCGAATCGTCGATGTGGCGCATTTCCGCCATCACGGCGTCGATGTCCTGCTCGCCCTGGGCCGGATCGTCGGCCCATAGCTCCACGAAAATGCGCGTCCCCATGATGCCGTCGACGCGGCGCGACACCCAGCCCGCGTGCGCGGGTTGCGCGACGACCAGCGCCGGCAGCAGCGCGAGCAGAGCGATCCACAGACCCGTCCGCACGGGGGCGGCGGGCAGCAACATCTGGCGATTTTTCATAATGGGGCCAGAGGCTAACGGGCCCGCACGGCGCGGTCCAGTGAAGCGATCACGTTCCGGGCGCGAAACCAGCCGCCTCCAGCAGGCCCTTCTGCGCGAGCCACTCGCGGTTGAAGAGCCGTGACAGGTACTTCGAGCCGGTGTCGCACAGCACCGTGACGATGGTGTGGCCGGGGCCCATCTCGCGCGCAATGCGCACTGCGGCAGCCACGTTGATGCCGCTGGTGCTGCTGACGAACAGCCCCTCCTCCCGCAGCAGCCGGTACACGTAGTGCACCGTCTCGCGGTCCTCAACGTGCACGGCATCGTCGACGGGCGCGCCCTGCATATTGGCCGTGACGCGGCCGATGCCGATGCCCTCGGTGATCGAGCCGCTGCCGGTGGCCTTCACGACGCCGTGACGGATGTACTCAAACAGCGAGCTGCCGGGTGGATCGGCGAGCACTGTGCGCACCGTGGGATTGCGCGACTTCAGGTACTCGGACACGCCCGCCACGGTGCCTCCGGTGCCACTGGCGGCGACGAAGGCATCGATCTCCCCCTCGGTCTGCTCCCAGATTTCCGGTCCCGTGGTCTCCAGGTGCGCGCGGCGATTGGCGGTGTTGTCGAACTGGTTGGACCAGATCGCCCCGGGCAGCTCGTCGGCCAGACGGCCCGCAACCTTCTGATAATGATTCGGGTCGCTGTAGGGCACGGTCTTCACGCGTCGCACCTCGGCACCGAGGGCCTCGATGAGACCGTACTTTTCCGGCGACTGGTTATCCGGCATGACGATGATGCAGCGATAGCCGCGCGCATTGCAGACGTGCGCGAGCCCGATGCCGGTATTGCCCGCGGTGCCCTCGACCACTATGCCACCGGCCTTGAGCACGCCGCGACGCTCGGCATCCAGAATGATGCCGCGTGCGGCCCGGTCCTTGACCGAGCCACCGGGATTCATGAACTCGGCCTTACCGAGGATTTCGCAGCCGGTCTCATCGCTCAGGCGCCGCAGACGGATCAGCGGCGTGTGACCGATGGCATCGACGAAGTCGCGCACGATTTTCATGGCGGCAATGATTCAACGCTGGCGCGACGCTGGCAAGCCTGCGCGGCGACTTCCCCAACGATCAGCAGGGCGGGCGCCCCGATGCCGGCGGCGCTGGCCTCGCCGGCGATCGTCGCGAGCGTACCGACCAGCAGCCGCTGCGAGGGCAGGGTCGCCTGCTCCACGATCGCGACGGGCCGGCTCTCCGGTGCACCATGGGCGATGAGATGCTCGACGATGCGCCCGAGCTGCGCCACTCCCATGTAAAAGACCACGGTCTGCAGGGGCGCGGCGAGAGCACGCCAGTCGAGCGCCTCGGCGCCCTCGCCCATCGCCGTCACCAGCGTGATCGCCTGCGACAGGCCGCGCTGCGTGAGACTCAAGCCCGCAGCGGCCGCCGCCCCCAGCGCCGCGGTGATGCCCGGTACGACCGTCACGGGCACGCCCGCCGCGCGCAGCACCTGCATCTCCTCGCCGCCGCGACCGAAGACGAACGGATCGCCGCCCTTGAGGCGCGCAACACGCAGGCCTCGCTGTGCGTACTCGAGCATCAGCGCATGGATGCGCTCCTGCGTAACGCGGTGGCGGCCGGACTGTTTGCCGACGAAGACGCGCAGCGCTTCGCGCCGGGCGCGTGACAGGATGCGTTCGCTGACCAGGCGGTCGTAAAGCACGACATCGGCCTGCTGCAGCAGCTGCTGCGCGCGCAGCGTCAGCAGATCCGGATCGCCCGGGCCGGCGCCGATCAGGTATACCTCGCCGCGCGTCGCTGCCGCCTCACGCGCTGCCTGCGCCTCGCTGGCGAACTCGGCTGGCATCTGTGCCTCGGCGGCGCCCTCTTCACCCGCCAGCACCTGGCTGGCGAGCTTGCCCTCGAGCACGCTCTCCCAAAAGCGCATGCGGCGCCCCGCGTCCGGCAGTGCGACGCGCACGCGCTCCCTCCAGCGCCCGAGAAATTGCGCCAGGGCGCCGAGCCGTTCGGGCAGCAGCGCCTCGAGCTGTCCGCGCAAGCGCCGCGCGAGCGTTGGGGAATGCCCACCCGTGCTGATCGCCAGAATCACCGGTGAGCGATCGACGATCGCCGGCAGGATCGCGCTGCCGGCCTGGGCATCGTCCACGACGTTGGCGAACAGGCCGCGCGCATGCGCCGCGGCCGCGACCGCGCGATTGACCTCGGGGTGATCCGTCGCGGCGATGACGAACGCCGTGTCCTCGAGCTGCTCGGGTGCAAAGCCACGCTCGAGGTGCTCGAGTTGGCCCTCGTCGCGCAGCCGGGCGAGTTCAGGATGCAGTGCAGGCGCGACGATTCGCACCACCGCGTGCGCTTCGAGCAGCAGCGCAGCCTTGCGCAGCGCGACCTCCCCACCGCCCACCAGCAACACGCGGCGGCCGGCGAGATCGAGGAAGACCGGTAGGTAATCCATGGGGGCTGATCCCTGGAGGCGGCCCGGCAGGGCCGGCGCGTCAGCGGTCAGCCGGCTGCGGCGGGACGGCGGCGCGGATGCAGCCCGCACTCGCGGGAGTCGGCCTGCTCCCACCACCAGCGACCGGCGCGGTGTTCCTGGCCCGGCTCGATGGCGCGCGTGCAGGGTGCGCAACCGATGCTGGGATAGCCCCGGTCATGCAGCACGTTGTAGGGCAGCTTCTTCGCGAGGATGTAGGTCCAGACGTTGGCTTCGGTCCACTCGAGGAGTGGACTTACCTTGGCGATCCCGTTCTGGTCCTTCACGACGGCCTCGCCGGCCGCGCGCGTCTCGGACTGCTCGCGGCGCAGCCCCGTGACCCAGGCTGCATAGCCGGCGATGGCGCGCTTGAAGGGCTCGATCTTACGGATCTGGCAGCAGGAAAGGCGTTCCTGCAAGCCATTGTAGAAGCCATTGATGCCCTGCTCGCGCACATAGTGCTCGACGGCGGCCGCATCGGGGTAGTAGACCTGAATGCGCCGCTGGTAGCGGCGTTCGAGCCGCTCGAGCAGCGAGAGCGTCTCCTCGGGCAGCCGGCCGGTGTCGATCGTGATGATGTCGATCTGCGGCACTTCGGTGCAGATCAGGTCCGTCAGCACCACTGCCTCGGCGCCGAGGCTATTGGCGTAAACGACGCGCCCAAAGTCGTTGACCGCCAGGCGCAGCAAGGCCGCGCTTGCCTCGATCTTCTGCGCCAGCGCCGCATCGATGACCGCCAGGGCCGGTCGGCCGGCGGGCTGGGGAAAGGCTTGTACCGCGCTCTGGGACATGGGCCCTAGTGTGCCGCCGCAGGTCATAACCTTGGGCTCATAAGTAGAAGGCTGGCGGGTATGCGTTGGAAGCCGCGATGGGACGCACCGCACAGACTCAAGGCGCGCGAGGCGCGCGGGACGGCCATGACACTTCAGTGACCCCGGCCGACCCGGGAGGCGGCAAACTGCAGGGAATTATGGTGAGCCCAGTCCTACATCCATGTCGAGCCCATCGAGCCTGAGCCTGCGCCGGCTGCGCCAGAGCGAGCACATTCGCGCCCTGACCCGCGAGGTGCATGTGCGCCCCGAGCAGCTCATCCAGCCGCTGTTCGTCGCCGAAGGCAGTACCCGGCCGGTGCCGGTCCCGGGGCTGACGGGTGTGCACCAGGACACGGCCGATTCGCTGCTGCGCCAGGTCGAGGCGGACCTTGCGGCCGGCGTACGCAGTTTCCTGCTGTTCGGCGTGCCGCAGGCCCGCAGCGAGCACCACATCGACTGGTCCTACACGGCGGGGCAGATCGAGGCCCTCAAGCGCCGCTTCGGTGCGGATCTGTGGCTGGCTGTGGACGTATGCCTGTGCTCATCGACGCCGCATGGACACTGCGGGGTGCTGTCTGCCGAGGGCGATCACGTCGACAATGACGCGACGCTGCCCGAGCTCGCGCAGGCCGCCGTGGCCTACGCGCAGGCCGGCGCGGATTGCGTGGCACCGAGCGACATGATGGACGGGCGCATCGGGGCAATCCGCCGCGCCCTGGATGAGGCGCACTTGCCACGCACCGTGCTCATGAGCTACGCGGCAAAGTTCCACTCGACTTTTTATGGCCCGTTCCGCGTGGCTGCCGAGTCCACGCCGCGCGCCGGTGGGTTGAAGGACCGCTCGACCTACCAGCTCGATCCGGCGCGCCCAGGTGATGCCTGGCTGTGCGCCGAGCGCGATGCGGCGGAGGGCGCCGACATCCTCATGGTCAAGCCCGGCCTGCCCTATCTCGACCTGCTGCGCGAGCTCTCGCAGGCGATCCGCAAACCGTGGGCCGTCTACCATGTCAGCGGGGAATTCGCCGCGCTCGAGGCACTGGCCGCCCAGGGGCTCGCCAATCGCGCAGCCATGCACCGCGAAGTGCTGACCGCTTTTCGCCGCGCCGGCGCGAGCATGATCATCACCTACGGCGCACGCTATGCGCGCGAGTGGCTCGGCGCGTGAGCGTCACCGATCCTGGCGCAGGCGCCCCCTCGTCCGCCAGTTCCGAAATCCTGTTTGCGCGCGCGCGCCGCGTCTCCCCCGGTGGCGTGCACTCGCCCGTTCGGGCCTTTCGTGGCGTCGGAGGCACGCCGCGATTCATGACCGGCGGCGCAGGCAGCCACCTGCGCGACGTGGACGGGCGCGAGTACCTGGATTTCTGCATGGCCTTCGGACCACTGATCCTCGGTCACGCCGACGCCGGCGTGCGCGCCGCGGCCACGGACGCGCTCGGGCGTGGCTGGAGCCTCGGCACCGCCGAGCCCTACAGCCTCGAGCTCGCCGAGTACATCACGGGCCGACTACCATGGGTCGAGAGCATCCGCTTCGTGAATTCCGGCACCGAGGCGGTGATGTCCGCGCTGCGTGTGGCGCGCGCGGCGACCGGGCGCTCCAAGATCCTCAAGTTCGAAGGCTGCTACCACGGCCACGCCGACGCGATGCTGCTCAAGGCCGGCTCGGGGCTGGCCGAGGCACCCGTGCCCGACAGTGCGGGGCTCGCGCCCGACGTCGTGCAGGAGACTTTGATCGCACCGCTGGACGACGACGCGGCGCTTGAGACGATGTTCGCGCGCGAGGGCGAGCGCATCGCCGCGGCAATCATCGAGCCGCTGCCGGCGAACTATGGGCTGCTGCCGCAGCGGCCTGAATTCCTGCAACACCTGGCGGCGCTCGCCCGCTCGCATGGTGCACTGCTCATCTTCGATGAGGTCATCACCGGCTTTCGGCTCGGCTTCCAGGGCTACGCGGGGCTCAGCGGCATCCACCCCGATCTGGTGACCTATGGGAAAGTCATTGGCGGGGGCTTTCCGGTCGGCGCGTACGGCGGGCGGCGCGAGCTCATGGAGCTGGTGGCACCGGCCGGCCCCGTCTATCAGGCCGGCACCCTCAGCGCCAACCCACTCGCCATGTGCGCGGGACTGGCCACGCTCAAACGGCTGGACGACGGTCGCGTCTATACGCAGCTCGAGGCGCTGGGACAGCGGCTGGAGAAAGGACTCGAGGGTGCTCCATACCTGTCCGTTCAGCGTCTAGGGTCAATTTTCTGGCTGATAAGCTCCAAAACCACTCCAGGCGGCAAGATCGGCTCACCGATACGCTCGCTGCGAGCACTGCCCGCCGACGCGGCCGCGGGCTTTGCGCCGCTGTTCCATCGGTTGCTGGATGAGGGGATCTATCTGGCGCCCAGTGCCTATGAAGTGGGATTTCTGTCCGCAGCACATCAGCAAGCGGACATCGATCGACTGCTCGAAGCGCTGCGCGGCAGATAACGCTGTATAGCTCGGCTTGTTCGCCGATTCATCCGAAATCCGACCAGCGTCTATGACCGCGCGATCAGTCCCGTCAGATCCTTCTGCACCAGCGCGCCGTACGCTTCGACATTTACCGGGCGGCTGATCAGATACCCCTGCACGCGGTCGCAGCCGAGCTCCACCAGCGCATCGAGCTGCTCGACTGTCTCTACGCCCTCGGCCACGGCCGTCATGCCGAAGGCATGCGCGAGTGTGATGATGGTCTGCACGAGGGTGCGGCCCGCTTCGTCATGCGGAAGCTTGGCCACGAAACTGCGATCGATCTTCAGCCGGTCCACCGGCAGCTCCGACAGCCGGCTGAGCGATGAATAACCAGTGCCGAAGTCATCGATGGCGATACAGATGCCGGAATTGCGCAGTCGTTGCAGCTCCTCGAGCGCGGCGGCGTGATCGCCGAGCAGCGCACCCTCGGTGATCTCCACGTCGAGGCCGCAGAGTGCGTTCGACCAATCCTGGGTGCGCTCGAGAAGTCGCTGCGCGAATCCGCAGCGGTGCAACTCGGTCGGCGAGATGTTCACCGCAATGCGCCCGGCGGGCATGTCGAGCTTCTGCCACTTCTGTCGATCCTGCGCCGCCTGCTCAATGACCCACTCGCCTACCGGCAGGATCAATCCCGTGGATTCCAGCAGCGGCAGAAACGCCCCGGGAGCGATCAGACCCTCCTCGGGATGACGCCAGCGGATGAGCGCCTCGGCGCCGTCGATGCGTCGCGTGGCGAGGCTCATGATCGGCTGGTAGTGCAACTCGAACTGACGCCGCTCGATCGCCAGGCGCAGCGCCTGCTCGAGCTGCAGCCGCGCGTGAACTTCCGAGCGCTGCTGCAGCGTGCGATGCAGGGAACGCTGACCGCTCGCGCGCGCATCGCGCAGCGCTGCCTCGGCGTTCTGCACCAGCCCCTCGGTGTCGTGGCCATCGGCCGGATACAGCGCCCAACCCGACTTCGTGCCGAGCGGAATGGCGCGACCCTCGAGCTCGAAAGGTGGATCGAAGATCGCGGCAAGACGTGTCTGCAGCGTGTCGACGGCCTTGCCGTCCGTGCCCTGCGCGGTCAGCGCGACGGCAAAGGTACCCCCACCGAACTGTGCGACGCACTCGGTATCATGAAAGTGACGGCGCAAGCGCTCGGCCACATGCTGCAGCAGCCGATCGCCCGCATGCCGCCCGATGGAGTCGTTGATGATGCTGAGCTTCTCGATGTCCACCACGGCGATGGCGCAGCGACCTTCGCTCTGCGTGCTGCGGCCGAGGAGCCGCTTGAGCCGCTCGCAGAACAGCGGGCGCTTGGCGAGTCCGGTCAGCGGATCGAAGTACGAGAGGAACTGCACCTCGTTACCCTTGCGCTGGTACTGCAGGGCGAACGACAGGTTCGCCGCGACCTCCTGCAGCATGCGCAGCTCCTCCGCGCCGATGAGCGCCTGCTCACGCGTGGCGAGCACCAGAGCCCCCATGCCGGTCTGCTCGAGCTGCAGCGGCAGCGCAATCAGCAGACGCAGCCCGGACGGCAGATCGGTCGCCTGACTGATCACCGGATCCGTCGCGCTCTCCAGCAGCGTGCGGATCGATCGGCCCGACCAAGTGTGTCCGCCCGTCGCCAGTGTGCGCAGTCCCTGCTCGGCAGCGCCGTCCGCGCCGGCACTGCCGATGACCTGCAGCTCGCGCCCTCCGGGACGGTGCAGCATCGCGACGCACGCGGTGTAGCCGCCGACGGCGACCGCGAGGCGGCAGCACTCATCGAACAGCTCATTGCGGTCACGGATACGCAGCACCGCGCCGTTGACACCGCCGAGCATACGCAGCACGCGCGTTAGATGCGCAATCTGGATTTCCTGGCGCTGCTGCTCGGCGCGGCTCTCGGCTTCGGCCAATGCACGGCGCACCGCCGGCGCGAGCCGCGTCAGATTATCCTTGAGGACATAGTCGACCGCACCCCGGTGCAGCGCTTCGATGGCGCGCTCCTCACCGATCGTGCCGGAAACGAATACGAAGGGCACTTGCGGTGCCAGTTCGCGTGCGATGGCCAGCGCCGACAATCCGTCGAATCCCGGCAGACGAAAGTCCGAGAGAATGATCTGCGGACTGAAGCGCTCGAGTGCCTCACGCACCGCGGCCTCGCTCTCGACGCGGTGGAACTCGCAGCCGATGCCGGCACGCGTCAGCGCGCGCATCGAAAGCTCTGCTTCCGCGGAGGAATCCTCGACCACCAGGACGCGGACCGCCGCTGTCATTACCGGCCTCCGATCGCCGGATCGCAGGCCACTCGAGAGCTGCCGACAGGTTCCTGATTCTGAATATTATGTTGCACGCAGCGGCCACGTTGCTGGCGGTAGCCCGTTGCGGCCATGATCCCAGTGCAGCGGCAATGTCGGGGTGGCGCGCATCACGGATTGCGCCCCTCCCGCTTCATTAAGATTCGTTAACCGCCTCAGGCCCCCGCCACTGGCGGCCTCGCGGGCGGCGTGGGCCGCGGCGCCTTCTCCGGCTGCACCGCTGCATCATGCGCGGCGTGCACCAGAGCGCGCTCCCCGCTCTGCGCCGCGAGCGCGGTCAGCAGCTGCACGCTCTGCGCGGCGACGTCGACTTGTGTGCTCTCCAGGGCGCGCTCGGCGAGGGTCGGAGCCGCACTATCTACGCGCAGCATCCAGTTGCATAGCGGCTGCGGCAGCTGGAATACGTGCGTCTCGAGGGTGCTGTTCACCAGCAGCAGACACAGCTCGCCGCTGCCATCGGCCAGGCGCATCGCCCGGCGTACACACAGCAACCGCCCCTCCCAGTAACCCCAATCCTCCGGGCGCATGGTGTCGCCGTTCTCGTCGAACCATTCGATGTCGCGCACCTGCGGCAGTGGCTCGATCAATCCGTGCTGAAAATAGGGACTGCGCAGGCAGCGCTGTTCGCGTCGCAGGGCGATCAGGCGCGCAACATAGGCGCGCAGCGCACGGCCGCGCGGCGAGTCGGCGAGCGACCAGTCGTGCCAGGACAACTCGGAGTCCTGGCAGTAGGCGTTGTTGTTGCCGTGTTGCGTGCGACCGAACTCATCCCCGCCGAGCAGCATCGGCGTGCCGTGCGAGAACAGCAGCGTCGCCAGCATCGCGCGCTGCACGTGCTCGCGCCGCTCGATGATCAGCGGATCGTCAGTGGCACCCTCGACACCCCAGTTGTTGCTCTCATTGTCACTGCTACCGTCCTGGTTGTCCTCGCCGTTGGCCTCGTTGTGCTTGTGGTTGTAGCTGGTCAGATCTGCCAGCGTGAAGCCATCGTGCGCCGTGATGAAGTTGAGCGACGCCCAGGGGCGGCGACGCTGATGATCGAACACGTCCGCCGAGCCCTGCAGGCGGGCCGCCAGCGCGCCGCGCTGGCCGGAGTCTCCGCGCCAGAAGCGGCGCACATCATCGCGGTAGCGATCGTTCCATTCCGCCATGCCGGGCGGGTGGTTGCCGAGCTGGTAGCCGCCCGGTCCGCTATCCCACGGCTCGGAGATCAGCTTGACCTGCGCAAGCACCGGGTCCTGCATCAACGCGTCGAAGAAGCCCGCGCCCTGCTCGAAGCCCTGTGCTTCGCGACCCAGGGTCGCGCACAGATCGAAGCGAAAGCCGTCGACGTGGTAGTTCTGCACCCAATGCCGCAGCGAATCGAGTGTCAGCTGCGTGACGCGTGGATGGCTGAAGTTCACGGTGTTGCCCACCCCGGTGTCATTGACACAGGAGCGCGGATTGTCGGCCTGCAACCGGTAGTAGCCCGCGTGGTCCAGGCCACGGAAAGATAACGTCGGGCCGCGTTCGCTGCCCTCGCAGGTGTGGTTGTAGACGACATCGAGCAGCACCTCGATGCCCGCGGCATGCAATGCGCGGATCGCGGCCTTGAGCTCGGCGGGCTGACCGCTGGCCAGATAGCGCGGCTCGGGCGCGAAGAAGGCCAGCGTGTTGTAGCCCCAATAATTGAGCAGTCCGCGGTTCACCAGCGGCTGGTCATGGACCAGCGCATGGATCGGCAGCAGCTCGATGGCCGTGATGCCCAGCTCGCGCAGGTAGGCGATGGTACGCTCATGGCCGAGCGCCGCCGCGCTGCCGCGCTGCGCTTCGGGAATGCCCGGCAGGCGCATGGTCAGGCCGCGCAGATGCGCTTCGTAGATGATCGTGTCGGCCCAGGGCACGCCTGGGGGCCGATCGCCCTGCCAATCGAATTGCTCGTCGGTGACCACGCTCTTGGGTACGCCGGCAGCACTATCACGCCGATCAAAGGACAGGTCGGCGCGCGGCGACGCCACACGATAACCGAACAGTGCATCCGACCAGCGCAGCGTACCGGCCAGTGCGCGCGCGTACGGATCGACCAGCAGCTTATTGGCGTTGTAGCGATGGCCCTGCTCGGGCTCGTAGGGACCGTGAGCGCGCAGTCCATAGAGCTGACCGACCCCGACACCGGCGATGTGACCATGCCAGATCTCATCGGTGCACTCCGGCAACGCCACGCGGCGCAGCTCCTGACGACCCGAAGGGTCGAACAGGCACACGTAGACCTGCTCGGCGCGGCCGCCGAAGACCGCGAAGTTGACCCCCGTGGCATCCGCGCTGGCGCCCAGTGGCCAGGGAGCACCGGCCGAGACGGGCGCGTCGCTGAGCGCGGGGCGCAGACTGGATGCCGGCGACAGACTCGTGGACGGCTCAGCCGTCATGGCGCAGTAGCACGGTGGACAGCGGCGGCAAGGTCAGCTCGAGCGAATAGGGTTGGCCGTGCGAGGGAACCTGTTGCGCCACCACCCAACCGTCATTGCCCAGATTGCCGCCGCCGTAGATGGCGGCATCGGTGTTGAGAATCTCGCGGTAGCCTCCACCGGCTGGCACGCCCACCCGATAGGCGAGCCGCGGTAGCGGCGTGAAGTTGCTCACGGCGATGATCGGGGGCGACTGCGCTCCGCCGCTGCGATACCAGGCGAATACACTGTTGGCATTGTCATCGACCACCAGCCAGCGAAAGCTCTCGCCGTCGTGATCGAGCCGGTGCAGCGCAGGCTCCCGGCGATAGAGACGATTGAGATCGGCGACGAGGTGCTGGACACCGCGGTGCAGAGGATGCTCGAGCGCCGCCCAATCGAGCTGGCCGTCATGACTCCATTCCCAGTCCTGCGCAAACTCACCGCCCATGAACAGCAGCTTCTTGCCCGGCTGCGTCCACATGAATCCAAAGTAGGCGCGCAGATTCGCGTAGCGTTGCCAGGGGTCCCCGGGCATGCGTCCGATCAGCGAACCCTTGCCATGGACGACTTCATCGTGGGAGAGCGGCAGCACGAAGCGCTCGTAGAAGGTATACAGCAGCCCGAAGGTCATGTCGTGGTGATCGTGCGAGCGCCACAGCGGATCGTGCTGCATGTAACGCAGCGTGTCGTGCATCCACCCCATGTTCCACTTGTACGAGAAGCCGAGCCCGCCATAGCGCGTGGCCTGTGTCACACCCGGCCAGGAAGTGGATTCTTCTGCAATGGTCAGTGCGCCTGGCACGCGCGCGGCGATCGCATCGTTCAATTGGCGTAGAAACTCGATCGCTTCGATATTCTCCCGTCCGCCGTAACGATTGGGAATCCATTCTCCGGCACGCCGTGAATAATCCCTGTACAACATGGACGCCACCGCATCCACGCGCAGACCATCGACGTGATAGTGCTCGAGCCAGTGCAGGGCGCCGCCGATCAGGAAGGCGCGCACTTCGTTGCGTCCGAAGTTATAGAGCGACGTGTTCCATTCCGGATGAAAGCCTTCGCGCGGATCGGCGTGTTCGTAGAGCGCTGTGCCGTCGAAGTCCGCCAGGCCGTGCGGGTCGGTGGGAAAATGCCCCGGCACCCAATCCAGGATTACGCCGACACCGGCCGCGTGGCAGCGATCCACGAAACGCGCGAACTGCGCCGGAGTGCCGTACTGCGCGGCGGGCGCATATTGGCTGAGCACCTGGTAACCCCAGGAGCCTCCAAACGGATGACCCATCACGGGCAGCAGCTCGACGTGCGTAAAGCCGAGCTCGCTCACATACGGGATGAGCTGATCGCCCAGCTGATCCCAATCGAGGCCGCGCCGCCAGGAGCCGGCATGCACCTCGTAGATCGACATGGGTCCGTGTACCAGCCCGCCCGCCGCGGCCCGCGCCGTAAGCCACGCCGCATCGCTCCAGGCAACGGGCGCGGGGTCGGCGACGATGGAGGCGGTACGCGGCGGAGTCTCGACCTGCAGCGCCACCGGATCGGCTTTGAGCGGCAACAGGCCGTGCGGGCCGAGAATCTCGTACTTGTAAAGCGTCCCGGGGGGCAGGCGCGGAATGAACAGTTCCCAGACACCGGCCTCTACCCGCATACGCATCGGGTGGCGACGCCCATCCCAGCCGTTGAAGTCGCCGACGACCGAGACGCGCTGCGCGTTGGGGGCCCACAGCGCAAAGCGCACACCGTGCACGTCGTCGAGCTTCAGTGCCTGGGCACCCAGGCAGCTGCCGAGGGCCTGATGGGTGCCCTCCGCGAGCAGGTAGAGATCCATGTCCCCGAGCAGCAGCCCGAAGGCATACGGATCCTCCGTCTCCTGCTGCACACCGCCCGGCCAGTGAATACGCAGCCGATAACGTCGCGAAGCGGCAATCCGCCCTGCAAACAAGCCCGCGGTCTGCAGCGGCTGCAGACGGCACAGCAGCGCCCCATTGGCGGCATCGTGCACCTCGACCGCCTCGGCCGGCGGCAGATAGACGCGCACGACGGTCTCGGAATCGTCCAGTCGATGGGGCCCGAGCCAGGCGAAGGGATCGCGCGCGCGGCCCTCACGCAGTGCCTGGATGGCCGAGGCGGACAGGCACAATGCGGCATCGACCGGCGTCGATGCCTGCTGCGGCTGAGCGCGAGCCGCGGCACCGGCCGTGGCGGGAGGTACGGACTGGAAATTGTTCATGGCGGACAGTCTACGGAATCGACCGGTCCTCCGGGCTGCGCCCGCGGCACGTCTGGCTGTCAGAATAGCCTGCTTGACGGCGTGCGGATGTGTTGTGCCCCTCGTCCGTGGACGGGCGCTGGAGGCTAACTCAGCCGCTCGAGCAAGGTTTGCAGCGGCACGTCGCCGCTGGCCTGCACACGCACCGACAGCCGCTCCTTGGGGTCGGAGTCGCGCGCGATCGAGTACGGCACACCTGCATAGAGCCGCTCGAGCAGCGATTTGAGTGCCGGCTCGAGTTCGGCGTACGCAGCATCGGTGTTGGGCGCCACCAGCCGGTCGTTGGCGAAGAACTGCAGACGGTTGGTCTGAATACTCAGTGTGCCCTCGAGCTCGTCGGCCTCGCTCATGAGCTGTGCGGCCTTCAGCGTCTTGGCGGCAACACTGACGAAGCGCTCCTGCAGCTCTCCGTCGAGCCGACGCTTGCTGTAGTACAGGACGCCGCGCTCGTGCCCCGTCTCATCGAGGGCATAGTTGCCCTCGTGCGCGATCAGCATGACGCCAGGGCCGGCGGGAACGTGGCTATAGTCGGCCACGTCGATGAGCAGATCCTGCAGTGTCTGGTGCTGAATCCAGCGGTGGTACATCGGAATGAGCTTCAGGATGTCGAAGCGCTCCGCGGGCATGGCGAAGAATTTGATGCCGAACTTGTGCAGGTCCATGCGCGTCAGCTCACCGCTTCGGCGACGGCGAGCGCGTCGGTACCCGCCAGCGCCCGCGCGCTCTGCTCGGTCAGGCGCTGATGGCAGCTGTAGGCCGCCTCGATGAACAGCTGCGCCTCTTCAATCAGGTGTCGCGCCTTGTCGGCCGTGAAGTTGCGGTCGCGATCGGCATGTCGATTGAGCAGGTACAGCGCGAACTTCCCGCCTGCGTACTGGCCGGCGTCTGGTGACTGGAACAGCTGCGTGTCGTAGAAGCGCGTCCTGAACTCGGCCACGATGCGATCCGGCTCATCGGGAAGATCCCAGAACTGCGTGCGCACCAGGCCCTTGGCGGCGATCAGCATCGATTGGTAGGCCGCCTCGTCGGCTTTGCCGACGTCGCCCTGCTCCAGATACACCTGGGCCTCGAAATTGCGCTGTTCGGCCGCCTGCAGGTCGATCTCGATCTGCAGCACCACCTCTCCGGCGCACTCGCCCGTGGTGATGTCGGCGATCGTAAACTCGCGCGGGTCGCGCCAGTCCGAGTAGAGGCTGCGATCCACTGCATAGGGCGGCACCGACGCGAAGGCGTCGACCATCTCCTTGAGAGACTTCTTGCCGATGCGCGTGACGTAGGCCTTGAAGCGCTCGTCCGGCTGGCGCTCTGCCACGTAACGCTGCGTCACATGGTCGATGAACTCGGGGATGCGCTTGGAGGGCACCGCACCGATGGTCAGTCCATAGGTAGCGCCATTGTTCTCCCACTCGCCTCCCATGAGCACGCGGAAGTGCGGCACGGTCGCACCGCCGATCTTGCGCGACACGCCGTAGAAGCCAATGTCCGCCAGATGATGCTGACCGCAGGAATTGAAGCAGCCCGACATCTTGAGGTGCAGATCGCGCGCCGCCGGATCGATCTGCCCGTGCTGTTGACGCTGCACGAGGCGCTCTTGCAACTCGGCGGCGAGCCCACGCGAGTTGGCGATGCCGAGCTTGCAAGTGTCCGTGCCCGGGCAGGCCACCACGTCCTCGATTTTGCCGGCGCCCCCGAGGGACAGGTTCAGTCGTGTGAGCTCGGCATACAGCGCCGGCAGGTCGGCCTCGGATACCCAGCGCAGCACCAGGTTCTGCTCCACCGTGGTGCGAATGCTATCGCCAACGTAACGGCGCGCCAGCGCGGCCAATTGGCGCATCTGCCAGGAAGTGATGTCGCCGAGCGGCAGCGTGACCGTCGCGACCACGTAGCCCGGCTGGCGCTGCGCGTATACGTTCGTCGCGCGCCAGGCCTGGAACTGCGCATCGGAATGCACCGACTCGAGATCTGCTGCGGCCTTGAGCGGCGCCTCGGCGTAGCGCTCGACGTCCTTCAGATACTCGGTCCAGCGCGGGTCGGGGGGCAGCACGCGGCGCTCCTCGAGCACCAGCCGGCGAAATTCCTCCAGGCCGAGTTTCTCCAGCAGAAATTTCATGCGCGCGCGACCGCGGTTGCGCTTCTCGCCCAGGCGCGCAAAGACGCGGCAGATCGCCTGCGCGAGCGGCAGGATTTCCTCTTCGGGAACTGCCGCATCGAAGAGCTTGGCATCGTAGGGCACTGCCCCCAGACCGCCGCCGACCACCATCTCAAAACCACGACGCGTGGCGCCGCCCGAGCTCCACGTCTTGGCGATGAAGCCCAGATCGTGGATGTTGGTCAGGCCGCAGCTGCTGGTCTTGCAGCCGGAGAAGGCCACCTTGAACTTGCGCCCCATGTCCTGGGTGTCCGGGTGCCCCAGCAGGTGATAGGCCATCGCCTTGGCATACGGCGTGGTATCGAACGCTTCGGCATGGCAGACCCCGGCCAATGGGCAGGCCGTCACATTGCGCACCGAGTTGCCGCAGGCCTCGCGTGTGGTGATGCCCACGGCGGCCAGGCGCCGCATCAGGTCGGGCGTATCGTCGATGTGCACGTAATGCAGCTGCACATCCTGGCGCGTGGTGATGTGGCAGATCGCATCGGAGTATTCCTCCGCGACATCCGCCAGCAGATCCATCTGTTCCGGATTCAACCCGCCAAACGGAATCTTGATGCGCTGCATGCCCGGCGCATCCCACAGCGTTTCCGTTCCCTTGGTCAGCGCGCGCGGAAACGGCAGGGTACGCTGCGCGATGCCGTCATGACGCTGGCCATTGTCGTAGCGCTGACCATAGGCGCCGCGGCGCAGCCGCGTTTCGGCGAACAGCTTGTCCTCGATCTTGCCGAGCTTCTTGAGCTCGATCTGCCCTTCAAATACGTCGATCTCGCGCGCGATCTCGATGGGCATCCGGTCCGCAAGGTGTTCTTTCCAGCTGGCCAATGTCTCGTATCCGTGGTGTGTGTGGGAACCGCCGATCCGGACTCGTGGACGCCTTCCTATGGCGGAGACGGCAATGATAGGCTGCCCGCCAAGGGCCTCAACAGCCCCAACGCGATATATGCATATTCGCTTCGGCCGGCGCCCGCAGATGAGCCATCGCAGCGCGACTGAGCGTTCAGCAGCGCGCAGCAATCATACTAGAAACGTGTGGCTCGGCCCCTACCTCGATTTTCCATGCGACTGCATTGGCACTCGGGCGATGATGCCGGGGACGCCGCCCGCATGGCATCCTCGATACATTATCAGAACTATCTGTTAACTATCTGAAATAATGGCAAATATACCCGCAGAAGTCGATGTACTGATCGTCGGTGCAGGGCCGACGGGCCTGGCGCTGGCGCTGTGGCTGACGCGTCTGGGTGTGCGGGTGCGCATCGTGGATCGGGAAATTACAGCGGTACAGCAGTCGCGAGCGATTGCGGTGCAGGCGCGCACGCTCGAGCTGTACCGCCAGGTGGACCTGACCGCAGCGGCACTGGAACTCGGCTATCGCGTGCCCGCGATGAATCTTTGGGTCGAGGGTCAGCGCAAGGCGCACGTGCCCTTTACGCAGATCGGCGCCGCCCTGTCCCCCTACGGACCTCTGACGCTGCCGCAGGACCAGCACGAGCGTCTGCTGTGCCAGCAGCTGCAATCCCTCGGCGTCATTGTCGAGCGCTCGGTGGAGCTGCTGGACTTCGATGAGCAGGGTGATGTGGTACTGGCGCGGCTGCGGCTCGCACAAGATCGGCAGCAGACCTGCCGCGCCAGCTATCTGGCTGGATGCGATGGGGCGAGCTCGCGCGCGCGCGGCGGCCTGGGCATCGGCTTCAGCGGCGGGACCTATCAACAGCTTTTCTACGTCGCCGACATTGAAGGCAGCGGGCCGGCCATGGACGGAGAGCTGCACGTCGATCTGGACGAGGCGGATTTTCTGGCGGTCTTTCCGATCGGCGGCTCCGGACACGCACGCCTGGTCGGCACGGTACGCGACGAGCGGGCGGAACGGCCCGAGCAGCTGCAGTTCGCCGACGTGAGCGAGCGGGCCATCCGCCAGCTCAGCATCACCGACATTCGTGTGAAATGGTTTTCGAGCTACCGCGTGCATCATCGCGTCGCAGATCATTTCCGCCAGGGCCGTGTGTTGCTGCTGGGCGATGCCGCCCACGTCCACAGCCCCGCCGGTGGCCAAGGCATGAACACCGGCATCGGCGATGCCGTGAATCTCGCCTGGAAGCTCGCCGCCGTGCTGGGTGTACGCGCCTCGCGCACGCTCCGCGCCGCCGAGCAGCTGCTCGCTACGTACGAGAGCGAGCGTCAAGCCTTCGCGCGCCGGCTGGTGGCGAGCACCGACCGGGGCTTCACCCTTGCCACGGCGGAGGGACCGCTGGCACATCTGGCGCGCACACGGCTGGTGCCGCTGGTGGTACCGGCGCTGTTCCGTCTGCCAGGAGTGCGCGAGTATCTGTTCAGCACCGTCTCACAGCTCACTCTCAACTACCGCGACAGTCCGCTGAGCGCCGGCAGTGCCGGCGAGGTCCACGGCGGGGACCGGTTACCGTGGGTTGCCGGCATCGCCGGCCAGGATCCGGACAACTACGAGTCGCTGCGCGCGCTCGACTGGCAGGTGCATGTATACGGCACCGCGGAACCTGCGCTGCTGGCGTTCTGCGCGTCGCAGGGGTTGGCAGTGCGCGAGTTTTCCTGGTGCGAGGCCTGCGCGAGTGCCGGCCTGACACAGCAGGCGCTGTACCTGGTGCGTCCCGACGGCTATCTCTCCCTGGTGCACACGCGGCAGGATACGGCGCGGCTGCTCGCCCACCTGCAACATCTGGGGATCGCCGCCGGCGCGGACGCGATCAACCCGTCGTCTGCAGGCCCCGCGCAATCCCGCTGACGCTCGCCTGCAGCGCCTCGAACAGATCGCGCATCTGGCGACCGCCGGCGCGCCAGCGCTCCAGCAGATCCACCTGCATGAAGTGCAGCGGATCCAGATAGGCATTGCGCAGCGCAATCGAGCGTTGCAACGTGCGATCGCTGTCCAGCAGCCGCGTCGATTCCTTGATCTGCAGCACCTCGCTGCAGCTGCGCTCGTACTCCGCGCGCAGCGGCGCGCTGAAGCTGCGCAGCTCCGCGGCCACGAGTCGCTCGTAGTGTGCGACCACCGCGAAGTCCGAGCGCGCCAGCATCGCCTCGATGTCATCGATCAGACTGCGAAAGAACGGCCAGCCCTGATAACAGGTCCGCAGCAGCGCCAGGCCCCGCTCGCTGCGCGCGAACTCCAGTCCCGTGCCGGCCCCGTACCAACCAGGCAGCATGTGCCGCGCCTGCGACCAGGCGTACACCCAGGCCGCCGGGGGGACAGCCGCCATACCGGCGTCCGCGCGCGCCGGCAGCGCCGAGCCGATCTGCATGCGCTCGATGACGTCGATCGGGGTCACCTCGCGGAAGTAACGATAGAAGCGCGGCTCCTCGAATATCAGGCCGCGCCAGGCCTGTGCGCTGTGGCCCGCCACGAGCCCGGCACATTCGGCCAGCGCCGCGCTCTCGCGCAGTGGCACTCCTCGCTTGACCGCGAGCGTTGCGAGCGCGAGCGTGCTGAAGGCGCGCTCCAGGGTGCGCATGGCGTTGGGACGCAGGCCATAGCTCTGCGAGACATTCTCCCCCTGCTCGGTAAAGCGCAGGGTACCGCTCACCGATTCCGCCGGCGCCGCGCGCAGCAGCGTGTCGATGCGGCCGCCGCCACGGGGAATGCTGCCGCCGCGGCTGTAGAAGAGCACATGTTCCTTGCCCGCCTCGGCAAGCGCCTCGGTCAGGTTGCGCTGCGCGCGATAGGCCGCGAAGCGCGAGGCGACGATGCCGCTCTCCTCGTTACTTTCCGAATAGCCGATCAGCACCGTCTGCAGGCGACCGCGCGACTCGAGGTGGCGCTTGTAGACTTCGTCCTCCAGCAGCTCGCGCATCGTCTGACCGCATCGCTCGAGAGTGCTGATCTGTTCGAACAGCGGCGCGACATCGAGCGCCACCTGTCCGCTGCTCTTGTCGTAGGCCTCCGCCCAGCGCGCCAGTACCAGCGGGGCGAGTACGTCGTCCGGCTGGGCCGCGCCGCCCACCACATAAAGGCCCACCGCTTCGGCGCCGTAGCGATGGCGGCTCTGCACCATGGCCTCGAACACGGCCAGGCTGCGCTTGCCGAGCGCATCGAAGCTGCCGGTCGGCCCGGCATCGCGCTCCAGCAGCTCCACCAGACGCGCGTGCCGCTCGGCCGGGGTGCGCGCGCACCACTGCGGATCATCCAGACCCTGCGCGAGCACGGCGTGATGCACTCGTGTGTGCTGACGCAGATCCAGCGTCGCCAGATGGAAGCCGAAGGTGTCGATGCGCCACAACAAGCGACGGATCTGGAAGTGCCCGGCATGCATGCCGCGATTCACCAGCAAACTCTGCCCGATCAGCGCGATGTCGGCGCGGAACTGACCGGGTCCCTCGTAGCCATTGGAGCGGCCTTCGTAGGTCGCCTGCAGACGCTCGGCAATCTGCGTGAGCAGCACCCGGTAGGGCATGCGGTCATGACGCGAGGGCGTAATCGACTGCGCCCCGGGCAGCAGCGTGCGGTACTGCTCGATGCGGCTCATGACCTCCGGGGTGATGCCCGCCCGGTTCGCGCTCTGTGAGAGCATTTGTGCCAGCGCGAGGCATTCGCCGCGATATTTGCCGATGATCACGCGCTGCGCGCGCGCCAACGTCTCGCGGATGCTCTTGGCGTGCACGTCCGCGGAGGTCTCCATATCCCCGCCCACCCAGCTGCCGAAGCGCACGATCAGGGGCAGCTCGAGCGTATCGAGGGACACTGCGTAGTGCTTGGAGAGTGCACTGGCAATCTCCAGGTAGAACGCCGGGATGATGCGGTAGATGATCTCGGCCAGAAAGAAGATCGCATGCTCGCGCTCATCGGCGATCGTGAGCCGCTCGCGCGGATGCTCCTCGGTCTGCCAGTCGGTGCTGATCTCGCTCCTGATGCGCTCGAGCAGGGCGCGACGCTCGTAGGGGGCGAGCGTGGCATTGTCACGCTCGAGCAGCACGGCGGCGAGCCGCTGCTGCCGCAGCAGCGTCGTGCGCCGCGTGGATTCCATCGGATGCGCGAGCATCACCGGCTCGATCGACAGCGTCGCGAGCAGCGCGAGCACCTCGGACAGCGACAGGCCCGCCGACTTGAGCTCCGCGACCGCGTCGTCGACACCGCCGGGCTGCGGACGATCGCTGTCGCGCTGAAAATATTCGCGTCGCCGGCGGATGCGGTGCACTTTCTCGGCGAGGTTGGCGAGCTGGAACCAGGAGGCGAAGGCGCGCAGCAGCTCGCGCGCGTTCGGCGCGGGACGCCCGCGCACTCGCAGCGCCAGCGCCTCGCCGGCGGCCCTATCCCCCTCGCGCCAGCGCGTGGCTGTCAGGCGGTCCTGCAGCACCAGGCCGAAGAATTCCTCGCCGCACTGCTCGCGCAGCACCTCATCGAGCAGTTGCCCAAGAGCGTCGAGGTCCTCGCGCAGCGGCGCATGCCGCGGCGGGAAATGCAGGTCTTCGCGGTCCATCAGGGGGCGGCATTCTACCCTGCCCGGCGCGTTGCGCCGCCGCCGTCCGCTCAACCGGCCAGCAGGACCGCCTCGGCGTGCTCCAGGTCCGCAGGGCTGCCGTAGAGCACCACCACGTCGCCCTCGCGCAGCAGGGTCTGCGCGTCCGGGTCGCGTCCGACGATGCCCTGCCGATGCAGCGCCGCGAAGGTCACGACGGCGCCCTGCGCGCGCGCCTCGTCGAGCCGTCGCCCCACCGCCCAAGCCCCCGGCGGCAGCACCACCGAGAGCAGGCGTTCCTCGGCGCTATCGGCGGCGCTGGCGCGACCGCTCGACTCGGCGAGCTGCCGCAGCGTGCCATAGCGTGCCCGCCGCAATCCCTCGGCCACCTGCATGACCCGATCGGGTGGCAGACGCAGCAGCGTGAGTGCCTGCGAGACCAGCGTCAGACTCGCCTCGAAGGTTTCCGGCACCACCTCCGTCGCGCCGGCGTTCGAGAGCTCGGCAAGGCGCGTGTCGTCCTGGGCGCGCACCAGTACCGGCACGTCGGCGCGCACGTGTCGTACGCTCCTGAGGATACCGATCGCGACGTCCGGATCGGCGAAGGTGATGATGACGACGGTTGCATGATCCAGGCCGAGATTGCGCAGCAGCTGCTCATCGGCGCTGTCGCCCCACACCACGGGCTCCCCCGCACGTCGCGCCGCACGCACGTTGTCGGGGTCCAGGTCCAGCGCCAGGAACTCGAACCCCTGTGAGGCGAGCATGCGCCCAAGGTTACGTCCCACGCGTCCGAATCCACACAGCAGCACATGATCGCGCGACGCGAGCGCGCTGGTGGCGTCGTACTCGGCAGGCATGGGCACCAGCGGCGGCCCGCGCTCGGCGAGCAGCAAGCGGGCGATGCGCTTGTTATAACGGACGATCAGGGGGCTGATGATCATGCCGAGCACGAGCGCAGCCAGCAGCAGTTGTGTGAAGCGTCCGGGTACCAGCTGCGGCGCGGCGGCGACAATGGTCAGCAGTGCCACGCCCAGCTCCCCGCCCCCGGCGAGCACCACGCCGGTGCGCAGCGCCTTGAAGCGTGGAGTACGGAAGGCTCCCACTGCCAGCGTCGACAGCAACGCCTTGGCCAGGGTCAGCAGCGCCAGCAGGCCGATTACGGTCGGTAGATTGTGGAATAGTACCGACAGATCCAGCAGCGCACCGACGGAGAGGAAAAACAGGCCCAGCAGCAGCTCACGAAACGGCCGGATGACCGCCTCGATCTGATGGCTGTACTCACTTTCGGCGAGCATCATGCCAGCCAGAAATGCCCCCAGCGTCATCGACAGACCGAGCCGCTCGGTGAGCCAGGCGGAGGCCAGCACCACCAATAGCGCCGCAAGCGTGAAGAGCTCGCGCAGGCGGCTGTGGGCGATCTCGTGCAACAGCGGGCGCACGACCCAGCGTCCCAGCGCCAGCACCGCGGCCAGCGCCAATATGCCGAGGGCCACCAGGCGCGCCGCAATCGCCCCAGCCGTGGCCCCGCCCGCAGCCGGCGGCCCCAGCGACAGCTGCGCGAGCACGCTGGCCAGCGCCAGCAGCGGCACGAAGGCCAGATCCTGGAACAACAGCACCGCAAAGGACAGGCGCCCGTGAGTGCGATTGAGTTCGTCCTGCTCGCCGAGCTGGTGCAGCACGATGGCTGTCGAGCAGGTCGCCATGGCGCCGCCCATGACGATCGCGGCGGGCCAGCCCGCCCCGGCCCGATGTGCGAGCAGCATGCCGGCCGCGGTGATCGCCAGCGTCTGCACCGAGCCCACGCCGAAGACCTCGCGGCGCATGGCGACCATGCGCGGATAGGAGAATTCCAATCCCAGCGTGAACAGCAGGAACACCACGCCGATCTCGCCGAGCGCGCGCTCCTCGGTCCCGCCGTGCAATACCCCGAGCGCATGCGGACCGACGGCGATGCCGACGATCAAGTAGCCCAGGATGGCGGGCAGCCGCAGCCGCCGTGCCAGCGCCAGCACCGGCACCGTGGCGAGCAGCAACAACAGCAGCTGACTGAGGGAATTGACCGGCACCGCACCACGTTACGTGCGCGCCACGGCGCCGTCCATCGTGCGCCCGCTGTGCGCGGGCCGGCGCTCAGTTGTCGATCGTCATCGTCGTGTCGTAGCGATCGAAGCCGTGAATGGCTCGCCGATAGGCGGTCATCACCAGCCGTTCGGCAGCCTTGTCCGGTCGGGCGGCCAGCAGCATGCGCATGACCACGTCGTTGGCGGGCCGCGAGGCATCATCCGCCAGCACCTGCTCGAGAAAACGCGCCAGACGACACACGATCTCATTGACGAAGCGCAGTCGCGCGCCATCGTGCACCTGGTCGTTGCCAGCCCCATAGGTGCCGCGTGCCTCGGCGGTCAGCTCATGCAGGAATACGGCGATGAGCCGCGCCTGATCCAGGGTCGGCAGCTCGGTGAAATATTCGATTTCCGACTGCAGATTCACGGCGGCGGATCGGTGTAGCGGTATCGACTGTGGAGCCGATCAGGTCGTCGGGACGAACTCGATCGGCTTGGTGGTGGTCATGGCGGCAACGTTCATGGGCGCGAATTGGAACAGCTTTACGCGTGCGACGATCATGCGCTCCAGATCCGGATCATGCAGCTCGCTGGAAACCACATGACATTCTGTCACTGCCCCATCCGGCGCAATGGTGAACTGAAGCACAAGTTTGCCCTGCAAATCGGGCTGCTGTCGCAACACGCGCTCGTAGAGCGCATAGATCGCGCCCTTGTTGCGATCGAACACCTGCGCAATCTCCTCCTCGGGGCGCGAGGCGCGGCCGCTGGTGCCGTGCGTGACGTGCTCGGCCGAGGCTGCCTGGGCGATGCGTGAGGTGACCTGCTCGGTTTGATGGCCGGTCAGCGAGCCCGCGCCGCTGCCGAAGCCGCCGCTGGCGCTGGCCGTGGTCACATAGGCGCCCGAGCCGGCATTGGCGTTGGAGGCGATCAGCGAGCGATCGGCATGCGCATCGGCACCCACGGCACCCTGCAGATTCTTGGTCTGGCCAAGCGTCGCGGGGTCCATCTGCTGGCGGATGTCCGCCAGATCGTCCTGGATTTTGTTGATCTCGTTCTGTGCCCTGCGCCGCGCCTGGGCCGTGCGATCCACGGGCTTGGGTGCCTCCACCGGCTTCGCCACGGGCTTGGGAACAGGCTTGGTTTCGGCCTTCGGCTTAGGTCTCGGCTGCACTATGGGTGGCGGCGGTTTGACCTGCTGCACCATCAGGCGCGCAAGCCGATCGGGCACTTCCGTGGTGGCTTCGGTAACCGGCGGCAGGTGGATCAGCGGCAACACCAGGCCGAGCAGCACGATGACGCCCAGGCCCCAGGCCAGCAGACGCTGCAGCCGCTGCTGCTCCTCAGAATCGATCTCCCAGGGCAGCCTGTAGCTGCGGTAGTTCGGGCCGAGCACCATGCCGGCAGCCTGCGCGGAGCTCACCGGGGTGCGCGGTGCAGGTCGCGAGGCTTTGACCGGGGTGGCCATCAGGAGCTCCTGACCGCGCCGGCCGGTACCGGCTTGTCCTTCTGCATGACTGCCAGCGAGATGCGCCCGTAGTTGGCGTCCGTGCAGGTCGCCATGACCTTCTTGAGTACATCGTAGGGCAGCGCCTTGTCGGCCATGACGGTGATCTCGCGATCGGCGATGGCCTGCTGCTGCGCCTGGCTGCCGAGCAGCAGCGGGCGATCCAATGCCTGGCGCAGCGGCGCGACGATCTCTCCGCCGGCACGGATCTGCGCGACGGTCGCAATGGGTGCGCCCTGCAGATAGAGCTCATCCTGGCTGAGCATCACCACGACGGTGACGCGCGGCTGCTTCTCGGATATCGATTGCGGGATCTGGATGGCGCGCGTGTTCTGCAGCACCTCCACATTGGTGGAGTAGACCAGCAGGAACGACACCATCACCGAGAGGATGTCGATCATCGGAATGAGGTTCAGATGAGCATCGGCGCGATTGCGCAACTGATGCTGCAGCATGCGCCGCGCGCGGTTGGACATGCTCATCGGGACGCTCCCACGCGCGCCACGGTATGCACGGGGGCGGCGCTGGCCACGGGAGAGCCTGGCGCAGCCGGCGGTGCATCGCCGATCGAGATATCGGGGAACAGTTCATACTGCACATCGCTCAGCCCCGCGTTCACATCCAGCACGCGCACATGGTCCATCACCTGCACCAACGTGTCATAGGGTGTATCGGGCTCGACCAGCACCGAGGCTTCGGTCAGGTCCTTGAACTTGGGATTGCTCTTCACGAACTGTAGATATTGCGAAAGCGCGTCGAAGTCGTAGCTGCCGTTTTTATTCATGAACGGCGGCGCCAGCGGTCCAGTCCCTGTATCGGCCACTTGCAGACGATCCTTGCGCACGATCACTTCCAGATGCAGTCCCGGGGGCAGCGGCTTGTACTGCGAATTCTTCGGCGGCAGCTTGAGCTCCAGGATCACAGTGCGCGAAAACACGGCGGTCATCAGCAGGAAGGTCACGAGCACGGTGAAGATGTCGATCATCGACACCAGCATCAGCTCGCCGGGCTTGCGCTGATGGCGCGTCACACGGCGAGCAGTGTACGAAGAACGACGCATGGACGGTCCCGGCGCGGAGCCTGCGGCGCGCCTGCCTCAGGAAGCCTGCGCGGCGACCTGCCCCGAATGCCGCTCGGGCATCGGCGGCACGGTGGCGCGCTCGGTCACGGCATTCAGGAATTTCACCGACGCCATCTCCAGGCTGTCGATCAGCTCGGTGGTCTTGGTCTGAATGACGGCGTGGACCAGCAGCAGCGGCACGGCGGTGATCAGACCGAACGCGGTACAGTTCATCGCCACCGAGATGCTGGCGGAAAGCAGGTTGGCCTTCTCGGCTGGATTGACCGTCGCGACCGCCGCGAAAGCATTGATGAGGCCGACCACGGTGCCCAGCAGTCCGAGCAGCGTCGCAACGTTGGCAAACGTCGCGATGTAATGCGTGCGCTTCTCCAGGCGCGGCACCACATCCATCAGGCTCTCTTCCATCGCCTTCTCGATGTCGTCGCGCTGGCGCGAGGAGCCGATGCGGGCCAGACCATAGTTGAGGATCTGGCCGATGGCGGCGCGCGACTTGGAGGTCATCTGCACGGCCTGACGGAAGTTGCCCTGCGCCAGCAGTGGTGCCACCTCACCCCACAGTCCGCGATTGCGCAGAGCAGTGTGCGTCAGATAGACCCAGCGCTCGAGCGCGATGCAGATGCCCAGCACCAGCACCACGGCGATCGGATACATCATGAATCCGCCGCCCTGAAAGAAGCGCACAATGTGATCGAAGATATTCATCCCGCTGTCTCCCATCCCTCTGGCACCATGATCCGCCGGATCCTCAAACTATGGTGTTACAGACGTTCAATACCGCGACCTATTTCTCATCCCGTAGAGCCGCGGCCGCGGGCGCGCCTCCCGGCGCTACAGGCTGTGACGCGGCCGATGCACTGGCCGCCTGCAGGGCGGCGTAGTAGCTGTTCTGCCGCTCGAAGACGCTGCGATCCACCGGGGTCAGCGCCTCATCAACAAGGCTGTTGGGCGGCCGTCCGGTGATCTTGCCAACCGCGGCACGCTGCCAGGGCACGATGTACATGAGCTTGGGCAGCTCGCGGTTGCCGCTGATCTCGGTGGTACCGAGTTCGATGCGATCGCTGCTGCCCGCCGCCGGGGTCGGGGTCGCCTCGGCCAGCTGATCGGCGGCCGCCGCCTGGCCGGTCTTTGCCGCCGGCGCCGCAACAGGCTGGACTGCCCCGGCGTGCGCGGCTGCAGCGGCAGGCGTGGCGGCGGGCGGGGCACCTGCCCCGTGGTCCGTCGGCGGCGTCGAAACGGCGCCCTGAGAGCCGGGACCCGCCGCGGTATCGGCCGATGGCGGCTGCGCGGCACTGGTATTCACTGCTGGATTCAGGTCGGCGGCAGGTTGTGCCAAGGCAGCCCCGGCCCACACCGTCCCGGCCGCCAGGCACAACCATCCAGCGAGGTATCGAGCGCTCATGTGGTGCCTGCCTTGGCCGTGGTGGCCGTGGAGGTCGTCGGTGTGGAGACTGCGCCCGTGGCGGTCGGGGCAGTGGCGGATGGGGACGCGGCGGGCGAGGCGGCATGCGTGCCGGTGCGACGGCGCAGATCCGCCAACCAGGTGCTCACGGGCTTGTCCTCGCCGGTCAGCTGCTTGTAGCGCTGGAACTCGGCCAGTGCCGCCACGGCATCTCCCTGATATAGATCGAGCAGCACGCCCAGGTCGCGGTGCGCCGCGGCGTAGTCAGGATCAATTGCCAGGGCCTGTGCATAGGCGGCGTGCGCATCCTTGAAATTGCCCTCTTCTCGCAAGGTCACACCCAGCTCGGTCCAGACCAGTGGGTTGGATGCATCCACCTGTGTGGCATGCCGCAGGGCTACCTCGGACTGGTCGAGCTTGCCGTCACGCCGCGCGAGCAGACCCAGATCGATGGCCGGGGTCGGAAAGGCCGGATAGCGCAGCTCGAACTGCTCCAGCTCGAGCTGTGCGTCGGTGTCGTGTCCCGCATTGGCCAGATCGGTGGCGTGCTGGAAATCCGCCAGGGCAGCGGCACTGGGCGGTGCAATGACGGGCGCAGCCGCGGTCTTCGCGGCGCTCGACTGCGCCACTGGGGTCGCGTGCTTTGCACCGCCGTGCTTATGGCCCTTGCCGGAAGCCGCAGCGGCCGGCGCCGGGACCAGGGCCGACGTCACAGCGGGCGGATCGTCGCTGCCGTGGGCCGCGGGCACGGGCGCAGCCAGCGCCGCGACCCAGAGCTGCGCGGCCTCGGTCTTGCCATAGCGTGCCGGGGAGAGCTGCGCCAGGGCTGCGAAGCTCTTGCGCACCGAGTCGTCGTAGACACCCTGCTGGGCGCGGGCCGCATTGATCTCGTGGATCGAGATCGCCTGCTCTTCGAAGGGCTCGGCCTGATCCTCCAGCAGCGACTCGTACTGATCGAGCTCATCGGCCGACAGGTGCGGCGGGCGCTGCGAATGCAGCAGATCGTCGGATAGCGTGCGATACAACTCGGCTGTCTCAAACGTAGCTGCGGTCGTCGTCTGCGCCACCTGATAGGCAGCCACATCCCGATAGGCCTGCACCGCTGCTTCGAGCGCGCGCTTCTTTTGTGCGAGCGAACGCTTGAGCGGCGCGACCAGCTTGATGTCGCGGAACTGATCGCGCAGAGGAGCGGCCAGCGCCAGTGCGCCCTGCGCCGCCAGGTAGCGCGTACGATCGGTGCGCGCCGCCCCCGCGGTGGCGTCAGCCTGCACGATCTGTCGTTGCCAGTAGAGAGTGCGCTCGGTATCGCCATGGCGGGCCGCCATGGCCGCCAGACGCGAGCGCACCTCGATGGCATCGGGCACCGGGGTGGGGAACTGATCCACCAGCCGCTCGAGCATTGCCGTAGCGTGCGCATCGTCCCCGGACTTCTGATAGAGATCCGCGGCCTTGCCCAGTGCCTCGTGAACCACGGCAGGGCCCTGATTGGGCGTCGCTGCGATACGTTCGAATTCCGAGGCCGCCTGTGACGACTGCCCCGCCGCCGCGTAGGCCACCGCCAGCTTGCTGCCGATGCCGGCGCTGTACTGGCCATGCGGATCTTCGCGCCGCAGAGTCTCCAGAATCGGAATGGCCCGCTGCCACTGCTGCGCATCGATGAGGGCGGCGGCGGCGTCGTATTGCGCGGTCTCGACGATCTTCGAACCCGGTGCCACCTGCGCGACGCGCAGGAAGTCGTCGGCCGCGGCAGCCAGATGCCCTGCGGTCCGCTCGCTGTCGCCCTGCTTGTAGATGGAGGCGGCCAGCCGCTCGGTCAGGTCGGCGTGCTCCGGATCGCTCGTTGGGGTCAGCAGCAGTGCATGTTTAAAGGCATCCTCGGCAGCCGGGTAGTTGCCCTGATCGAAACTGGTCTGCGCCACGATGCTCCAGCCGATGCGCTGCTGCGGCGCCGTCACGCCCGGGCGTGACAGCAGCAGCCGTGCGGCGGCGAGCGCACGCTCGTGATCGCCCCCCGTGAACAGATCCTGCGCGGCGCGCGTGAGCACCCCGCCGCTGGCCGGATCCTTCGGAAAGCTCTGCGCGAAGTGCAATGCAGATTCCGTGGCGCGCAAGTGCACCGGGGCTCGTGCCGCGGGCGGCAAGCTGTCCTCATACTTCTGATAGGCCACCAGCGCGGCGTAGCCGGCCTGCGCATCGCGCGCGTGGGGTGGGTAGCTGTAGGCCGTGCGCTCGTATTCGGTGGCGGCAGTCAGGTACTGACCGCTCTCGAACAGCGCATCAGCCAGCAGGTAGTTTGTCGCGGCCGAATCAGGCTCGCCGGGGAAGGAGGCCAGATAGGCGCGATACCAGTCCGCGGCCGAGGCGTAGTCGGCGTTGTCGTGCGTCTTCTGCGCGAGCGCGTGATAGTACTGCGCGACGTCACGCAGGTTGACCTTCAGCTCCCCGACGACTTCCGGGAAATCGGTGTGCGAGCGCCCCTGCCAGAAGGGCGCGGAGAAACCGTAGCGCTTCACGAACTCAAGCTTTCCCTGCAGCATCAGCTCCGGGAAGCCGCCGCGCCGGTACGCCTCGATGGCTGCCATGGAGAGCAGCGGCGCATGTGCATCGATGGGATAGTCGGCTACGAAAGCGCGATCGGTGGTCGCGGCGTCCTGGTAGCGCTGCTTGCTGACGTACAGATCGCCCAGCCGCTGATAGAGCAGCCAGGCGTAGGGCGGATGCCCGCGACGCATCGCCAGCTGTTGAATCGACATCGGCCCGTCCAGATAGGAAAAGCTGATGCTCATGACACGCAACGTATCGTCGACCAGCTCGCGATCGGCGCGCGCCAGTGTCTGAAGATCCCTGACCTGCCCGTGCGCATCGACCAGGGTGTAATCGAGTAGCTGCGCAAAGGCGTCCAGGCAGGCCTCGTTCTGGTTCTGCTTGAACTGCGACCAGGCCCGCTTGTAGAGGCTCTGCGGATAGAAGGTCGAGCCGTCGCGTCCCAACGTTAGCACCGCCTCGTAGGCGTGCTGCGCCTCGGCGTAGCGCTGCAGCGAGAACAGCAGCTCGCCGCGGCGAAACTGCACCTCGCCGAGATGCGAGTTGTGTGGATATTCGGCCACGATACGATCGAGCGTCGCGAGCGCCGGCGCCGTCTGTCCGGTGGTGTCATAGGCGCGGGCGAGCTGGTAGAGCACCTCATCGTTGTGTGGATAATTCGGATAGGCCTTCAGCAACATGGTGTACAGCTGGATGGCCTGCGCGCCATGCACATCGACGCGCGACACCTCCGTGCTCATGCGCTCGAGCTCGCCGGCCTCGAGATTCAGATCCCCGAGTCGCCGCAGCGCCTCGACACGCAGGGCCGGATCGGCGTTCTGCATCTGCAGAAACTGCTGATAGGTTGCCATGGCAGCGGTCGGATTGGGCGGCGGCAGCTGCCCGGTCTGCACCGGCACGCTCACCTGATCGGAGAGCTGCCCGATGGTCGTGGGCGTCTGTGGGCGATGGTGCGCGCAGGCCGCTGTGAGCCCGGCGACAGCGGCCGCCAGCAGCGCAGCGCGAGCGGCTGCCCGGCTCACGGCCGCCCTCCTGCCGGTCCCGCGTCTGGCCCCGCAGCCGGCGCTGCCGCCCGCGCGACCGGGCGCGTGTCGGCATTGGCCGCGCGGTCGTAGAGGTTGGCCAGCGCGAAGCTCGCCTGCTGCGAATAGCTCGCCAGACGGGCCTGCTGCGAATCCAGTGCCGCCTCGGCGAGCCCGTTCAGGTAGCCCGCCTGTAGCTGCTGGGTGCGCGCCAGATTGGCGTGCAGCTGATCGATGCGGTGACCCAGATCGGCCACGCGGGCTGCCAGGTCACCATTGGTGGTCACCACGCTGGCCCGCGCCTGCTGCACGCGCACCCAGCGGTTCTGCAACTCCTCGAGTGCCGCGTCCACCTCGCGCAGCGAGCGCTGCTCCTGATAGCTGCGGCCCTTGAAGGCCGCCTCGAGCCGCCAGTACAGCACGCCGCGGATCAGGCGCAGCTTGTCGGTCGAGTTGTCTCGTTCGAGACTCGGTGGCAGCTGCGCGACGATCGCCTGCATGCGCTCGATGCGTGTCCACTGCTCACGTTCGTGCGGCGTGGCCAGTGC
Source organism: Steroidobacteraceae bacterium (assembly GCA_036266795.1). Classification (GTDB taxonomy): domain Bacteria; phylum Pseudomonadota; class Gammaproteobacteria; order Steroidobacterales; family Steroidobacteraceae; genus FEN-1191. The sequence continues at coordinate 48,802 of DATAXJ010000025.1, forward strand.
GACCACGTCATCGTCAGTCTCGATGGCCTGCAGCTTGGATTCGGCATCGGTGCGCACCGCTCGAAGCTTCGTCGGAGCATCGGTCGCCAGCAGCGCATCGGCACGCGGTACACGCTCGGCGTAGGCACGCGCGCGCGTATCAATCATGGCCGCAAAAGCCCCCATACTCCCGTCCCAGTGCGACAGGCTCTGCTGCATGAAGCCCAGGTCCCGATAGTTCTTGAGCCCTTCCTGAAAATCGTCGTCGGCAAGCAGTTCGTACAGATAGCGGGACTGCGGCGCATCGGGGAGCGCGCCGAGTTGCCAGAACCAGCCGTGCTGCGCGTCGCGATCATCGCCAAGCAGGTCGTTGAGCAAGCCGCCGCTCTTCACGTGCGCGATGGCCGTCTGCAGATTGTGCGTCTCGCCGTCAAAGGACTGCAGGGCCACCTGATAATATTGCGCGGCCTGCGCTCCAGCGTTCAGCTGGCTGAAGGCGTAGGGCACGGCGAGATACGACTCCTGCACGGCCGCGTCGAGCAGGTTGCGCTGATGCAGCGCCAGCCACGGCACCAGCGCCTGGCGGTATTGGCCGAGCGCCGCCTGGGCCCAGCCGTCGGCGAGCAGTGCGCGACTCGAGTAGGGACCGTCCAGACGTACGCGTGCGAGCGCCACTCGCGCCGCAGTCGGCTGATTGGCCTGCAGGTAGGCAAAGCCGAGCGCGAGATTGGCCCGGTCGCGCAGGCTGGCGAGCTCCTCGGTGTCGTGTTTCGACTTGCGCGGCGCCGTGCCCACGGCCGTGAGAATCGGTGCGGCCTGCGCCAGACGCTTGGCGCGCACCAACGCCACACCGAGGTTGAACTGCGCGAAGGCCATCCAGTCCCTCGGGCCGCGCCAGCCCGTCAGCCGCGCAATGGCAGCATCGTAACGGCCCTGGTACATGAGCGCATTGACGATGAGATTGTTGCGCTCACCCTCGAGCTCGGGGCTCAGCTGGCCCTGGATGCGGCCGAGGGCCTGCTCTGCCTGATCGTAGTAACCCCGCTCGTACCAGATACGCCCCAGATAAAACCAGGCGCGATTGCGCACCGGCAGCGGCACGCGCTCATTGAGCAGCTTGGCGAAGCGCACTCCGGCCTCGTTATGCATGCCGAGCTGCAGGTACAGCCCGGCGGCGAGCAGGTCGGCATCGGCCGCATGATGCGGCATCAGACCCCAGTGCTCGTAGGCTTCCAGGCGCGTCAACGCCTCCAGCCCCGAATCCTCATCGGCCCAGTAATGGAACAGCACATCGCCGTAAGCCAGATCCTGCACGCGCACCGGCGCCAGCGCATCGGGATTGCCCCGATGCTTCGCGAGCGCCGCGGATGGCAACGCCACCGCCAACGCGAGCAACCACAGCACCGTTGTACGAGCGAGCTTCATACCTGGCTAACCTGCTACTGCCAGTCCTTGATCTCGAACTCCGGCTCCTGTGCGTGCTGATGGTCGGTGACCTTCAGCTCCAGGTACTTGGCGCCCAACCCCTTCTCGAATCGCAGACTCGCGGCACGCCGGTAATAGCGCGCATTCGGTCCCTTGCCGTTGAAGAACGCCACCAGTTCGTGCGGACCGGCCTTGAGGTTGCCCACATACAGGCGCTGCACGCCGCCACGCAGCAGCGCCGCGACCTCGCGCGGAGTGTAGAGATAGTTGCTGATATCCTTGTTGTCGATCTTCAGATCGATGGAATCGAGCGCGAAGAAATCGCCGACGTCCACCGAAACGAACACTGCAACCTGCGTATTGGCCGGAAACAGCAGATCCTCTTCGAGCACGAACAGATCGCGGTTCAGCTCGATGGTCTGACGCTTGAGGTCCTGAATCTGCTCATCGAGCGAGCGCGTCCCTGCAGCAGTGGCGGGGACGGCCGCAGGGCCAACGCCCGCTGTTGGGCTCGCTGCAATCCCTGCGCTGCCCGCGGTCGCGGGGCCCGCCGCAGCGGCAGCCGCCAAGGCGGGCGGCGCCGGGGCCGTGGTAACGGCTGCGTTCGTGTTGCCGGTAGCAGCTGGAGCGGCCAAGACCACATTGCTGAGTGGCAGCGCGGCGAGCAGCAATGCCGCGAGTGCTACGGGTCGGAGAGCTCGGCGAAGCGGATGGCGGTTCATGACTTACCTTCAATGCGTGAGGACCGAGGTCGATCGCAGCGAATCTTCATCGTCGAGCAGCGCACGGATCTGCACCACGTAGCTTGGATCGTTGGCACGATAGGCATCGTGCAGATAGCGGATCACACCGGAGCGGTCGATGAGCACAGTCGTGGGCAGCCGATCGATCTGATAGGCCCGGCTGACCTCTTTGGATGGATCGAGCAGCAGTGGAAAGTGCATGCGATGCGCATGCGCATAGCGATCGGCGCGCTGCATGTCGTCATCCACGCTGATGGCGAGCACCACGAGGCCCGAGGAGCGATAGGTCTGATAGAGACGATCGAGCCGCGCGAGTTGCGCGGCGCACACGCTGCAGTTCGTACCCCAGAAGGCAATGATCACGGGTTCCCCGAGGGACTCGGAGAGACGCACGTTTTCGCCGGCATAGGCGGCGAGCGCAAAGTCCGGCGCGCCCTGACCAATCAACGATTGTGGCGCAGCCACTGCCGCCGAGCACAGGCCCAGCACTGCCAGCACCAGTACCGGCAACAGCCGCAGGTCGGCGCCGCGCGGTCGGCTAGATGGAAGGATCGCCTTCATGACATCCCATTTGACATGATTGGTGAAACGATCGCGACAGCGGGAGCGAAAATGCATGAAGTCGCTCGCACTTGAAGGCATCCGACGTGCGCCGCAGTTCCCCGGCGCACCGTTCCCGAGTTTGCGTCGCACGCGGCCGTCCGGGAATAGGGATTTGCGTCTGGAAAAAGCGACAACGCGGCGGCCCTTTCGGTGCCGCCGCGCTCACTCTGGACTGCCGCCGTCCCGATCCTCAGACCGGAGGCAAGATGATGCCGCCGGCGGAGACTGAAGGCGCTTGCTGGAACGCAATGAGGTTCTGATAGGTAGACGCGCTGCCCAGGCCCTGCGCGACACCGTTGGCCCATACGACGTCCTGGAACATGGATTCCTGACCGTGCAGCGCCATGTAGTTGAGCACCACCGTCTCGGCCAGCAGGTTGACGGCATTGGCGGCGACACTGCCGGTCGCATTGACCGTACCGTCGGAATTGTAGCTGCCGATCTGGTTGCTGATCGCCGTCGGGCGGCCGCGCGGGTCGAACACCAGCATCAGCGAAGCGGCCGTGGCGGTGTTGTCCGCCGTCCACACACCCTTGCCTCGACCACCCACGGAGTTGTCGATCATGCCGTTGGAAGCCAGCGACCCATCGCTGAAGATGTAGATCATCAGCGGTACACCGACGCGCGAGGCATACTCGAGGCAGGCACCGATGCACTGCCCGGCCTTGAAGTCGCGCCCCTCGCCGGTCATACGATCGCCGGTGTGATAGTCGAAACCGCCCATCTCGATGGTGCCGGCGCCGGCGTAGCCATTGACGACCATCTTCATGACCGCTGCGGTTGCGAGGAAATCCGAGTCCTGCAGTTGCTCGGCGGTGAAGATGCTATTGCTGCCACCAGTGATGTTGGTGTCCTGCATCGGGTCGAGCTGCTGCTGCGCGTTGCCGTATTTGTCGACCAGATAGGCCGCATCGACGTAGCTGCACTCGAGCACGTTGGAGATGGCCGTGTCGGTCGCAGAATTGCCGGTGGCGGGACTTACCACCCCGAGCTTCATGTTGCTGAAGCGCACCGCCGACTCGAGCACGTCGACGGCAGCAGGCTGGCTCAGGCCACCGGAGCCGCCGACCAACGAGCCGGTGCTCACCAGACCCGTCACGTCAGAGGGCTGGCGCACGACGGTGGGCAGCACGCTCTGGTCGATCATGTACGAAGGTGCCTCGGAGTTGCCCCCGGAGGTGGTCGCCTGTGTGCCGATCAGCACCAGCAGCGCACCGGCTGCCCCCACGGTATGGATGCCGAACATGGGGTTATGAGGATTGAGGTCGGTGTCGGTCTGGCTGATGGCAGGGATCACCGCGCCGTTGACCATGCCCTGCGTCGCCGTGGCTGCCACGCTTTGGATGCCGCGCAGATACGCACTGTCGCTATGCATCGCCAGGCCCAGGCTGTTATTGATGAAGTTGCCCGTGCCCATCGAGGAGTTCGGAATCATGCTGCCCGGCAGGCCGAGCTTGTTGTAGCCGGCGGTGGTCAGGAAATCGAGCTGGCCACCCGAGCCGCCCACCAGTGCATTGGAGCCGGCGATATTGCCCCCGCCCGCCAGATCGAAGGCGATGAAGGGGATCTTGCCTGCGCCCGCGCGGATATTGCAGGGCGTGTTCACCAACCCCTGGATATCCGTTGCGAGCGTTGCATACGCCTTGCGCGGATTGGCAAACATGCTGAAGAACGAGCCCGCTCCGATCAGCGTTGCGCTCGTCGTGAGCATGCCGCGACCGAGGAATTCCCGTCGCGTGACGGGCGGCCGGTGATCGAGATTTTGAATCTCGAAGGGCAGTGGCGGTCGCCGGGACGGAGTCTTCTTTCGCATGGCGTCGATCCCTGTGTTCTACCGGTTTACGCGCTTGTTACTTGATCAGCGAGGTCGCGCTCGACAGCAACGCGGTGCATACGCCCATCGTTACGGTCTGCGTGCTGGCGCCCGGGGTGTCGGTCTCCAGCGCCTGGATCAGGTTGTAGATCTCGGTGCGCACCGTACCGTCGGCGGGCTGCGTCGCGAGCGTCAGCCCGCCCGCGCCCTGCCCCGTGAGGTTCTGGATCAGCGGAGTGGCAATCAGGTCCATGCCAGGGCCGGGCGAGGTGCCCAGTACGCTGCTGGCCGATGCCGCGAACTGCCCTGAGGTCAGGGGGAAGTAGCTACCCGGGCTCGCCAGCAGGCTTTGGCAGTAGGACACGGCCAGCTGCGCCGCGGAGATCACATTCGCGGCCGTGGCACTCTGCATGTCGACCACGTTCGGCAGCTGCTGCTGCACGTTCTGGTAGGTCGTCAGCGGCACGCTGGCCGTGACCGGCACGGTGGTCGCACTGGCCATGGAGTTGTTCAGCTCATCCCAGAGCCGCACGCCGATGTCCGACGAGGGCGCCAGATCCACCGGCGCGGAGGGCGTCGGCGTCGCCTCCGTATACGTGTGCGAATTGCTACCGATCTGCGCGAACGTCAGGAAGAACTGATCCGAGGTCGGACCGTTCTGCAGCGGGATGACCGTGCCGATCGGCGAGAGCAACTGGCCGGTCGTAGGCGAGTAATCCTTTGCATCGATGTTGACGTTCAGCGGAATGTAGGCCTGATCGACCGGTAGCTCCTGGCCGTTCTCACCGAGGCGGATGCCCTGGAGTGCAATGGGCGCACTCGGCGTCCAGGAGGAATCCAGACTGATGAAAGTCGGCCGGAAGAACAGGTAGCTGTAATTGTCGTACTGGCTCGCCTGGAACATGACGTACGACTGCGGCGTATTGGTCAAAGAGCTGACATCGAACAACAGGTAATAGGTAGCACCCACGCCGGCGGCGTAGTTCTGCTGAACCTGCTGCTGATTGAGCGCGACATCGTGAATCGCCACGAACTTGATCGTGCCCTGCCAGGCGCGCTGGCCGCCCGGGGCGCTGCCGAGAAGGAACAGCGAGCTCGGGTCCCAGTTGGTCAGGGCGCCGCCAGTCAGCTTGTCGACGTCCACGCCCGACGGGCATGGGCCACCGGTTGCCGGCACACAGCTCAGCTGACCGTCCACATAAATCTTGCGGCCATCGGTCGGGTCGTAAGTCATGACCACATGCTGCAGCGCTGCCTGGGCGAGACTGTCGTCATTGTCGTCCGGGTTGGTCGTCAGCGCCGTATCGCTCGGATTGACCGTGGAGAGCGCATAGCCCTGGTACTGCACGGCCGCCTGAGCAAAGGCGAAATTGTTGCTGGTTGCGCTGTCCGCGTAGGCCACCACATCCGCGTTCGTCTGCGTGGTGTTGGCGGGATCGATCCACATCTCGATGCTGTACTGCCCGCTCGCCTGGATCTTCTGCGCGAGCTTGGAGCTCGTGGCCGTGGTGGCCTGAGCGCTGGCACCGCCGGTGCCGAGTGTGATGCCCCAGCCGCCCGCCCAGGAGATGTTGCCATTGAGCGTTAGGTTCATGGCCGGATCCACGCCACTGGTGTCGTAGGCGGTCAGACCCGTGCCTTCCTGGAACTGCCACTTGGCGATGTCGTGCGCGTCGTAGCGCCCTTCACCCGAAGCCACCGTGCCCTGGGTCAGCGACAGCGCCTTGGAGACCACCAGCGAGGGATCGATCGGCGTGACGGTGACCTGATTGGCGAAGGCCTGGATCGCCGCCAGCATGGTCGCCGCGCTGTCCGGACAGCTGACCGGCGTACCCCAACAGTTATGCGACTGCTGCGCCAGGCGGATATAGAACATGGAGTTCGTGGGGGTATTCAGATCCATCAACGGCTGTGCATACGAATACGCCGTTGCCAGAGTCGCACTGGCGAAGTATGGCGACTGCGGACTCGCGGCCGAATCGGAATGGCAGCGCGAGCACCATGCCCGCACTACCGGATAGACGGTCGACGAAAACAGCGTCGGGTCGGCCGGATTGACCTTGGTCGCACCTACCGTGATCTCCGGCGGCGCCGTGAGCGTGATTTGCGTGCCGGCCGAGGAACCGCTGGCGCCACCGGCCCAGTTGGTTATCCAGGTGGTCACGATATCCGCGCAGGCGGAATTGCTCGCAAGCCAGCAGTTGTGGCCGGCATTTTCCTGGGCAACCATGGTCGAGTTCGAGGGTTGCGAGAGATTCACGACGGTCAACGCAGCCTGGTAGGCCTGGTTGATGTCGTCGCTGCGCGCAAAGCTCGGCGTGCCCGAGCCGCCGACACCGTGACAGGCGCCGCAGCGGTTGCTTCCCTGAATATTGACCCACAGGTTCTGCTCGAACGCCTCGACATCGGGTGACGCCGGGGGCGGACCTGTGTAGACGTTCTGCGTGGACTGCTGCGAGGTGTTGGGGTTGGCCGTGGTCGGCGCGCCCCCCGAGCAGGCCGACAGCAGCATTGCAGCCAGCAGGGTCAGTCCACAGGTGGTGGTGATGCGCATGGCAGTCCTATGCATGGTGGTACGCACGGATGTAGGCCTCACAACATTCTCCCTACTGGCCCATGCAGTAGACGGCGCTCTCAGCAAAGGCCGTCTTCAGGTTGAAATTGCCGGAGACGAAATCAGAGGTGATCTGCGCGACCTTGGAACGGTCAGCGGCATTGCTGGGCGGACGCAGGCACATCGCCTGGAAGGCCTTCTGCACCTGGCAGCTCGCGAACTGCTGGCTGTTTTCCAGCTCCTGCCCGAAGCCTTTCGCGCCGTTGCCTGTGCCTGGCAGCGAGGAACTCCAACCAAGCAGCGAGTTCGGCCCCTGACGCCAGTGGTTGATCCAGCTGTCGTCGGTGGTGACATAACCTTGTGGGAAGTTACCGGTATTGATGGCGTACTTCTGCTGCACCTGCCCGGGCGTGTAAACCATCTGCCCGGGAATGTTGAAGGCCGGGCAGCCCGTGGCCGGATCGCAGGTCGGTACGAAGTTGTAAAAGGCAAAGGCCCCGGCAAGCGCGTCCATGCCGGAATGGCAGCCAATGCATTGCGTCAGGAACGTGCGGCTGTCGCCACCTGGAGAGCGCGAGGGATCCTGGCGGATGCGATCGGGCGGACGGGTGACGTCCTCGATCGTCTGCAGGTCATCGCACAGATAATCCATCATCGTGAAGCGCACCATCGCGCGGTTGGTGCCGGCGTAAAAGTAGGCCGAGGCACCGGCGTAGGTGGTAAGTACCCCGGCGGTCGCCGCCGAGGGGATACCGGTCACGGAAGACTGCGTTTCAGACATCAGCACGGACGCCAGATCCGCATTGGCGTTGTCCATGTACTGATACTGGTTGTCGTTGTTGTAGGCGTAGCCAGGCAGGCCAGACACCTTTTGAGGATTACCGACGTAGATCAAATCCGCTGACAGCACCGTGTTAAAGGGCACGTCGTCGCGCACCATGCCGATGATCGTCGCGGTGTAGTCGTTCAGTGGCACGAACAGACTCTGCGGCTTATTGCTCATCGGCTGCGCAAAGTTTCTGATCGTGACGTTATAGAACGAGTGCCCCGGATCGTTGATCGCGAGGTTGGCCGCGTCCGTGTAATTCTGACTGGTGATGTCGCTCGCCATCTGCGTGAGCACCGAGGTGCTCGGCGGCGTACCGGTGAGCCGCTCGAATAAACGCGTGGCCTGCTCGTTCGGGCCTGCGTACGCCGCGGACAGCGGCTGCAGCGTCAGCGCTGCCACTATCAAGAGAGCTGCCATCCGGCGCTCGGCGATTCTGCTTAGCCTGTCGAACATCGCATCGCTCCCTGAACGCACTTCGAGTACCACTGGGTGCCTATCATAGGCACGATCAAACCCGCACGTAATGTCGCTGGTCACAGACGGTCGGAACTATTACGTCAACCCCTATATGCTGCATTCCCCTGCTTCTGCGCTCAGGAACGAGGCATGTTGATGCGAATACGACGTAACGCACGGTTTGCGCAGTGTGCGTCTGCTCTCATATCGTCACGAATGCACACGTCGTATTGTTCTGGGTGCGCGATGGGTCACGAAGCTGCATGGGAGTCAATAGATTGAACCGCAATAGGGTGATAACGGCGAGCGCCGTGTTCGCCACGGCGCTGCTGGTGGGCTGCAGCAGCGGCGGAACGGTAACTGTCGTGGATTCTCAGACGGCGGATTCGCAGAATACGGATTTTGCAATCGCCTTCATCAAGCGCCCCGTGCCCATGAGCGGCACCGGCGCCACGGCAACGATGTCGCAGGATGATCTGCGCACGCCGCGAGCTTTTTTTGGCAGCACCAGCGCCAATCTCTATGTGTTGAACCCGACCAGCTCCGGCGGGGCAGAGATCAACGTCACGGCAAGCATCACGAAGAGCGGTTCGTTCGACATCAAGGACGTCGACGTCAACTACGACGGCTCGAGCATCCTGTTTGCGATGCGCGGACCGCTGACCAAGAACCAAAAAGACTTCGACCCGCCCAACTGGGGTATTTGGGAATACGTCGTCGCTTCCAATTATCTGCACCAGATCTGCCCGACTGAGGATCCGACCTGCAGCAAGTACGAGTATGTTTCGCCGCACTATCTGCCCGACGGTCGCATTCTGTTCTCGACGACGCGCCAGTACGGCTCGGGGGCGGTGCTGCTGAACGAGGGTAAGCCGGAGTTCGAAGCCCAGACCGACGATCAGGAGACCTCGGCCTTCGTGCTGCACGTCATGAACGCCGATGGCACCGGGCTGCACCAGATCACCTACAACCAGAGCCACGATTACGACGCGACCGTTCTGCAGAGCGGGCGCATCATGTTCAGCCGATGGGACCACGCCAACGGCAACACCGCCATTCATCTCTACACGGCCAATCCCGACGGCACCAACGAGCAGTTGCTCTACGGCTTCGGCAGCCACGTCACCGCCAGCACCAATCCGGGCGGGGCCAGCAACTGTCCGGCGGGCGAGGACTGCACGGTGCAATTTGTCGGAACTCGCGAGATGCCCGGCGGGCAGGTGCTGGCGCTGGTGCGCCCATTCACCAACTCCGACTGGGGCGGCAATCTTGAAATCCTGAACGTGCAGGGATTCACCGAGAACAACCAGGCAAATCCCGACACGCCCGACAACACGGGATATTCGTCCACCAACGTCGCCGAGCAGGCTGCGACCAGCAACGAAGTCGTCACCGCCTGTGCAAATTCCTGCTCGACCACCGGCGCCACGAACCTGCCGATGATTTCTCCGGGTGGCCGCTTCACCTCCGCGTTCCCACTCTGGGATGGCACCGGGCGCATCCTGGTGACCTGGAGCGAATGCCGCCTGCAGAACTCCACCGGCACGATCATGCCCTGCTCCAGCGACAACCTCGCCGACACCACGCTGACCGAGGCTGCGCCGCTCTACAGCGCATGGATGTTCGACCCTTCGAGCAACACCTTCCTGCCGATCACGACTCCAACCGAGGGTGTGTTCGTCAACGACATCGTCTCGCTCGAGCCGCGACCTGCAGTGCCGGCCTATATTCCCGACAGCTACACCACCACGACCAGCCCCGACGGCATCCTCGATATCCGCAGCGTCTACGACTGGGATGGGGCTGCGTGTAATGGCCAGAATGGCGAGTCATGCAATGTCGCTGCCAGCGGCGGCATCGCCGCGATGGCGCAAACCGCCGCCGACCAGCGGCCGGTGCGCTTCCTGCGATTGGTGAAAGCGGTCTCGATCCCTCCATCGCAGGCAGCCACGGGGCAGCTGGCCCTGAAGCTCGACACGCAAACGGCTTTCGGCTCGGCCGGCAACTACATGCGCGAGATCCTCGGCTACGTGCCGATCGAACCGGACGGCTCGGTGCGCGTCACCGTACCGGCCGATGTCGCCTTCCAGCTGGATGTGGTGGACGTGGATCCAAATACCGGCTGGGTATGGCGCGTGTTCCCGCTGCACAAGTCCTGGCTGCAGCTGCTGCCGGGCGAAGAGGTGGATTGCAACGGCTGCCACGTGCCGGCGGGCAACCAGCGGCCGACGGCCGGCGCGAGTTCTTATTCACACGGCAACAGCACGCTGTTCACCTCGATCTGGAGCGGTGCGGCCGGTGCGGGTGCCTTCCCCGGCACCTCCAGCGGCGCCACCGCCTGTGGTGTCGGCCAGACCATGGCCGAGGCACTGTACGAATGCGCACAGCCCACGACGCTGGCGACGCTGCCCTCCCCCGAGTGCGTGAGCGCCAGCGGCCAGCCGCCCATGCCCAACGCGGCGACGCCCAGCGTCAACGTCAGCTTCACGGACTGCTGGCTCGGCGGCGGCATGAACAATGAGCCAATCAACCTCTCCTATGATGATCCGAGCTTCACCACGCCGTTGCCCACCTCACAGGCCTGCGCGCTGCCGGGTGGCTGGAACGACGATTGCCGCGTGGTCATCAATTACCCAACCGCGCCGCCGGCGACTGCCACCGTGGCCGTGGCCGGCAACATCGAGCCGATCTGGGATAAGTGCCGTCCGGCCGCCGACGCGACCGCCTGCCCCACCACCACAACCGTGGGCCCCGCGACCTGCTCGGCCTGTCACAACGCCAGCACCGCGGCTACGGGCTATCTGGACCTCATGGATGGAGCCGAGGCGAACAACAACAACGTGGAGAACTCCTACGCCCAGCTGATGAGCCCTTTCAGTGTCACGAGTGTCGATCCGGTCACGGGTCAGACCGTCGTCACGCAGGTCAGAGGCGCCGAGTTCGCGTCCGGAAGCGCAGCCACATCACATTTTTTCCAATTCTTCGAGACTCCAGACGCCACACATGCGGGGCTGCTCTCACCTGCGGAGATGCGGCTGCTGTCAGAATGGGTAGACATTGGCGCCCAGTACTTCAACAATCCGTTCAACGCACCGCTTAAGTGAGCTCGCGCTGCTGCTGCTCGTCGTGCTGGCATCGCTCCTGCCGATGCCGGCCCGGGCCGCACGCGCACCGCTGCAGCTGTTCGTCGTCCAACCCTACCTGGAGCTGCACACCGGGCCGGGTCGCGGCTACCCGGTTACTCAGGTCGTGGGCCGCGGCGAATCCCTCGATGTGCTCTTTCGGCGCACCGACTGGTTCAAGGTGCGCACCGCGCGTGGCATCGAGGGTTGGGCCTCCGTGAGAGATCTGTCGCAGGCGGTGCTCGCCGACGGCACTCTGTTCGCCGTGGACTCGGGCAATCTCGCCGGTTTTCGCTCGCATCGCTGGGAGGCCGGCACCTTCGCCGGCGCCTACGCGGGGGCGACCTTGGTGTCGGCCTATGGGGCCCTGTCGTTGACGGACAACCTCAAGATCGAAGCGGACCTGTCGCAGTTTCTCGGTAACGTTTCCAATGGCTATCTGGCCGACATCGGTCTGGCGCACGTCTTCGTACCCGAATGGCGCGTATCCCCGTTCATCACCATGGGCACCGGCATCACGCGCGTGCAGCCCAAGGCAACCTACGCCCAGCCGATCGACCATAACGATCAGCTCGCCTACGCCGGGGCGGGACTGCGAATCTATCTGTCGCGGCGCTTCTTCGTCCGTGGCGAATACCGCAGCGACGTGGTGTTCACTCGGACCAACAACAACGAGGTCAACCCGGAATGGAGAGTCGGATTCGCCTTCTTCTTCTGAGCGTCTGCGCAGCGCTCGCGTGCGCAGGATGCGCCTCGCACCGCGCGCGCCAGGCGCACACCGCCAGCAGCGTGCCGGCAGGCACGGCCGCGCCCCAGTCCGGTGCCGATGAGGACACCGCCGCGGACAACACGCCACCGCCCGTGGTCGTGCAGCCGCAGGTGCAGCGACGCACGGTGAGCGTGCCGCACATTGGCGCACGCAACGTCGAACTCGGCGCCTACTACGGCATCCTGTCGATTGAGAACTTCGGCTCGCAGCCGGTCCAGGGAGTGAAGCTCGACTATCACATCACCGAGGACTTCTTTTTTCAGGGCGCCTATGGGCAATCGCGCGCCGGAGAGACCAGCTACGAGCTGCTGAGTGGTGGCATCCAGCTACTTTCAAACGCTGAGAGACGCTTCACATATTACGACCTGTCGCTGGGTTACAACTTGCTGCCCGGCGAGATCTTCATTGGTCACAATCTCGCCATGACGAGCGCGCTGTACATGCTGGGCGGCATCGGCAGCGTCAATTTTGCGGGCGATCAGAACTTCGCCGTGAACTTCGGCGCCGGCTATCGCGTGCTGCCGACCGACTGGCTGGCCTTTCATGTCGACATGCAGGACATCGTCTTTCGCACCAACATCTTCAGCGTTTACCGGCTCACCAACAATCTGCAGGCGACCGTTGGCCTGAGCGTATTTTTCTGACGACGCAGGCCTGGCATCCAACGGAGACAAACATGAGATCGACATCCCGACTGGTCACGTTGATGAGCGCCCTGGTGGGATTGGGCATCGCGGCGCTGCCCGCGGCCACGCTCGCGGCCGACATCGCCCCCGGTGTGGACGCCCCGAGCTTCCAGCTCAACTCGTCCCTGGGCAAGCCGGTGGCGCTCGGCGATCTGAAAGGCCAGGTGGTGCTGATCAATTTCTGGGCCAGCTGGTGCGGACCGTGCCGGCAGGAGATGCCGATCCTCGATCAGCTCTACCGCTCCTATCAGGCGGCTGGCTTCACGTTGATTGGTGTCAATGTCGAGCCCAATGCCGCCGATGCGCAGAAATTCCTCAAGGCGACCCCTGTCTCCTTTCCGATACTGTTCGACCCCACCAGCTCGGTGAGTATGCTCTATCAGGTGTCTGGCATGCCCAGCACCATCATCGTGGATCGCACCGGCAAGATCCGCTACGTGCACCACGGCTACAAGCCCGGTGACGAGGGAGAGTATCTGGACCAGATCCGCGCATTGACGCAGGAGTGAGTGCGCCCATGAGCCATCAATTCCGCAGCCGCCGATTCCGCGGGACGCTGCTGGTAGCCGTGCTCGTCACCGGCATGCTGCTCGGGGGCTGCCAGGTGCAGCCCTGGGTCAAGCCCTACGAGCGCGAGCATCTGGCCGATCCCATCATGTCATTCGATCGCGACCCCATATCCAGCGGCTACCTGGAGCATGTCTTCGAGGTGCGTGAGGGCTCGCGCGGCGCCAGCGGCAGTGTTGGCGGCGGTTGCGGCTGCAACTAGACGGCACGCGCCAACGGCCAAAGGGATCGCAGCATGCGGCAAAGTTCCTGGCGGATGCGCTGGATCCCGGCGATCGCCTTTGCGCTCATTGCGGTGGTGCAGGCCGACGTGCTGCCGGATGACCGCTCGGACATTCTTTATCACCGCTTCGAGGGCGGCGGCATCACGGTGCAGGGCCCCTCGGTCCTGATCCGCAAGAAGGTCGGCGATTCCGTGTCTTTCTCGTATCAGTACTACCTGGACATGATCTCCAGCGCCTCGATCGACGTGGTCTCGCAGGCGAGCCCCTACAAGGAAAAGCGCGTCCAGCAGAACTTTGGCGTCGACTACCTGCACGGCAATACGCTCTACAGCGCCGGATATATCAGCAGTATCGAGCCGGACTACAACTCCAAAACCGCATTTCTGAACGTCAGCCAGAGCATGTTCGGCGACCTGACCACGGTGAACTTCGGCTACACGCAGGGGTCGGATGCGGTCGGACGTGCGGACAGAGGGGTCGTGCAGCCCTTCCGCGCCGACGCGGACCGCAAGAACTATGCCGTGGGCCTCTCGCAGGTGCTCACGCGCAATACGCTGCTCGGCCTCAACTTCGAAGTCGATTCGAGCCAGGGCTATCTTCACAGCCCCTACCGCTCGGTACGTTATGTCGATCCGACCGTGCTGCGCGGCTACAGCTATCAGCCCGAGCGCTATCCGGACACGCGCACCAGCAACGCCGCCTCCGCGCAGCTGAAGTACTACCTGCCGGTGCACGCGGCGCTGGATGGCAGCTATCGTTTCTTTGGCGACACCTGGGGCATCCGCGCCAGCACCTACCAGGGCGGGTACACGCAGACGCTGTTCACCAACTGGACACTGGATGCCAGCGTGCGCTATTACACGCAGACGCACGCAAATTTCTACAGCGATCTGTTCCCCTACGCGAATGCGCAGAACTTCCTCGCACGCGATCGCGAACTCGCGCAGTTCCACAGCAAGACCTTCGAATTCGGCGCCAGCTACGAATTCCACCCCAGCTGGCGCTATTTGCAATTCATCGAGAAGGGTTCGCTGAACCTCGACATCGAACGCATGTTCATCGACTACGAGGACTTCCGCGACGTGCTCGATACGCAGTACAAAGCCGGGCAGGAGCCGCTCTACACCCTCGACGCGACCGTCGGGCAGTTCTTTATTTCCTTCTGGTACTGAAGGATCATCGCCTCTGGCCCCAATGGCCGGAGGCGATTCATGAAACGAACCCCGTGGCTCCCGACGCTGCTGTGCCTGGCAGCCCTGTCCCTCTCTGCAATCCCCGTCCTGGCGCAGGACAGCGCTCCGGCCCGTGAGGACGCCCGGCTGGTGACGGCCACCGAAGTGCTCGACATGCTGCGGGCGACCCCGGACCAGAATATTCCCACCTGGCTGATGCAGCGCGCCTACGGCGTTGCGGTGATCCCCGACGTGCTCAAGGGGGCGTTCCTCTTTGGCGGACGTTACGGGAACGGGGCGCTCACCGTGCGCAATGCACAGGGTCGATTCAGTGACCCGATCTTCATCACGCTGGCCGGAGGCAGCGTCGGCTGGCAGATCGGGGCGACTTCCACCGACGTGGTACTGGTATTCGTGACTCAGCGCAGCGTGCAGAATTTCGCGCGCGGCAAGTTCACGCTCGGGGTAGACGCCTCCGTCGCGGCCGGACCGCTCGGCCGCCAGGGCGAGGCTGCCGCCGGGGTGAACGCGGAGATCTACTCCTATTCCCGCTCGCGGGGACTGTTTGCGGGCGTGGCGCTCGATGGCACCGTACTCGCCTTCGATCGCGGCGCCAACCGCGCTTTCTACGGTGATCGCCCGGTCACCAGCGACATGATCACCAGCGGACAGGTCAGCACGAGCGACGAATCCGCCCGGCGCTTCCTGGCGGCCGTGGTGGCCGACACCGGGGGTGCATCGGCCCCCGACCCGACTCAGACCGCCGGCGTTGCGCCGCCGACCGCCGCAGCGGTGCCCCCTTCCCCGCCGGCTGACAACGCCACGCACACCTATCCGCTGCAGGACAACCATCCGGGATCTGAGCCGCAGCCCTAGACGCGCGCCGTACTCCCCGGGCCCGTACGCTCGCGCTATGCGGGCGGCGTTGCCTGCGCCGCGGCCTGGGGGGCTGCCTGCAGAATGCGCGCGAGTTGCTCGAGATCCACCGGCTTGACCAGATGATGATCGAAGCCGGCTGCTCGCGAGCGTTCGCGATCTTCCACCTGGCCCCAGCCGGTCAGTGCAATCAGCAGCTCTCGCCGTCCGCCACGCTCGCGCAGCCGTCGCGCGACCTCGTAGCCGTTCAGGCGCGGCAGACCGATATCCAGTAGCACCGTATCGGGGGTCAGGCGCTCGACCGCCTCCAGCGCCTCGACGCCATCGTGGGCACTTTCGGCCTCGAAGCCCATGGTCTGCAGCAGCATGGTCAGGCTCGTGGCGGAATCCACGTTGTCATCGACTACCAGCACCCGATGCGGCGTGGGGCCCCGCGCCAAGCTCTGACCCACCGCCACGTCCTGCGTCACGGGCGCGATCTGCGCCTGCTCCGCCGCAACGGCGCTCGCCAGCGGCAGCGTCAGGATGAACTGTGCGCCCCGCCCGACCCCTTCGCTGCGCGCCCGAATGTTGCCTCCGTGCAACTCGACCAGCCGCCGCACCAGGCCCAGGCCAACGCCCAAGCCCCCATCACCGTGCAGGTCGGCACGGTCCGTGGGAGCAAAGAAATCGAACACGTGTGCCAGCGCCTCCGGTGCGATGCCGCGGCCGTTGTCCTGCACGATGATCTGCACCTCGGCCTCGTCGCGGCGCACGCTGAGCCAGATCTCGTCGTGATCCGGCGTGAACTTGGCAGCATTGTCGAGCAGGTTCGAGAGCACCTGGGTCAGACGCACCAGGTCCCCCTCGACACTCAAGGAGGCATCGAAGGGTGCCACGTGCAGACTCTGGCTGCGCTGCTGAATGAGCGGCGTTGCGATCTCCAGTGCCCGCTCCACCAGTGTCGAGAGCTCGACGCGCTGACGCTCGATGGTGATGCGTCCGTGCACGATGCGACTGACGTCCAGCAGGTCATCAATGACATGCGTCAGGTGAGTGACCTGGTGATCGATGATCGAAGTGAGCGAGTGGTGGGTTTCCGAGCTTGCGGCCCCACGCTGCAGCAGCGCAACCGCGTGCCGGACCGGCGCCAGCGGATTGCGCAGCTCATGGCTGAGCACGGCGAGGAACTCATTCATGCGCCGCCCGGAATCCTCTAGCGCGCGCATGTGACGCAGCCGCGTGAGGTCGTGAGTCACGTGCGAGTAGCCGCGCAGCTTGCCTGCTGAATCATGCACCGGAGCGATCAGGACATGCGCATTGAATACGGTACCGTCCTTGCGTACCCGCAGCCCCTCGTTCTCGAGCCTGCCCTGCTCACGGGCGGCTTCCAGCTGCTGCCAGGGCTTGCCGCCATGAATCTCTTCAGGCAGATAGAAGCGGGAGAAATGCTTGCCGACGATCTCCCCGGCCGTGAACCCCAGAATGGTCTGCGCGCCGGCGTTCCAGCTCATGACGTGGCCGGAGTCGTCCAGCATGTAGATGGCGTACTCCTGCACACTTTCGATCAGCAGACGAAAACGCTCCTGGCTCTCGCGCAGTGCCTCCTCCTGGTGGCGCCGCTCGGTCAGATCACGGCTGATCTTGCAGAAGCCGATCAATCGGGAGTTTCGATCCCGCAGCGCCGTGACGACCACGTTCGCCCAGTAGCTGCTGCCGTCCTTGCGCACACGCCAGTTCTCGTCCTCGAAACGTCCCTCGGTGGCCGCCATCCGCAACGCCTGCTCGGGTAAACCGCGCTGAATTGCCTCCGGCGGGAAGAAGCGCGAGAAGTGCGCGCCGATGATCTCCTCGGCTCGATAGCCCTCGATCTGCTCGGCGCCCTCGCTCCAACTGACCACGATACCGCTCGGGTCGAGCATGATGATGGCGTAGTCGCGCACGCTCGCGAGCAGGGCGCGCAGTCGCTCCTCGTTATGCGCGAGCTGCTCTTCCTGGCGGCGACGGTCCGACAGATCACGGAAGGTAGCCGCGTAGCCGCGCAGCGCGCCCTGCGTATCGCGCAGCGCGGTGATGACGGTGTGCGACCAGAAACGCTCTGCGCCCTTTCCGACACGCCAACCCTCGTCCTCGGCGCGTCCATCCCCCTCGGCGAGCGCGAGCTCGTGCTCGGGACGATGCGTCTCGCGTGCTTCGGCGGTGTAGAACTGCGAGAAGTGCGCACCCACCGCCTCACTTGCGGTGTAGCCGGTGATGCGCTCGGCGCCGGCGTTCCAGCTGGCCACCAGTCCCCCGGTGTCGAGCATGAAGATCGCATAGTCCTTGACGGACTCGACCAGCAGGCGGAAGCGCTCCTCGCTGTGATAACGCAGCGTGGTCGCAAGATCTTCGCGGGAATGGCGCCGGGTGCGGTTCATGCACCTAGAATAGCCAAGCCGGAGCATGCTTTACATTCGTGCATCGCCGCCCCGTGTCCGGAGTGGTCCGAAAGGCCTGCGGCGTGCTCCGACAGGCTGGCTTGAAAAAATTGCAGCGACGGGACAAGCCCCGTCTACGGCAGGCACAATAGCGCCCACCATGCGCTTATCCGCCACGTCCGCCGCGGCCTGCATACCGGCCGCAGCGGCCATCCCCGCCGCCCTGTCCGTGCAAGGACTACGCAAACAGTACGGTCCGCTGCTGGCGGTCGATGAGGTCTCCTTCAGTGTGCCTCGCGGCCAGATCGTCGGCCTGCTCGGTCCCAATGGCGCCGGCAAGACCAGCACCATCAACATGATCCTGGGCATCCTGCAGCCTACCAGCGGCAATATCAGCATCGAAGGCCTTGATCTGGCCAGCCGCCGCTCCGAGGCTCTTGCCCATACTAATTTCGCGGCCGTCTATGCCTCGCTGCCCGGCAACCTGACGGTCCGACAGAACCTGCGCTTCTTCGCGCTGCTCTACGATGTCGCCGATTGCGGCGGACGCATTGAGCAGTTGCTCGAGGAATTCGAGCTGCGTGCGCTGGCCGACACACGTTGTGGGCTGCTGTCCTCCGGAGAGCAGACTCGCCTGGCCCTGGCCAAGGCGCTCTTGAACCAACCGAGGCTGCTGCTGCTCGATGAGCCCACGGCTTCGCTCGATCCGTCCGCGGCCGACCTGATTCGCAGGCGCATACGCGCCATGGCACGCGAGCGGCGCTGCGGGATTCTCTGGACCTCGCACAATATGTACGAGGTGCAGAGCACCTGCGATCGCGTGCTGTTCCTCTCGCACGGGCGCGTGCTGCTGGAAGGCGACCCAAGACGGCTCCCGGTCGAGCATGGCGCCACCACGCTCGAGGAGCTCTTCATCCGCCTCACCCGTGAGCCGCTCGGGTCCGACGCCGCCGACGCCGCCGACACCATCGCACCCGAGTCCCGACGGGGCATCAGCTCGTGAGACTGCCCAAGGTGCGGCCCGTGGCCGCCATTGTGCTGCGCCAGTATTACCTGATGCGCGGCAATCCGACGCGCATCCTGCCGATCGTAGCCTGGGTGGCCATCGATATGGTGCTCTGGGGGTTTCTGGCGCGTTACCTCGACAGCGTGAACGGTCAACGCATCAACTTCATCGGCAACCTGCTCGGTGCGGTGCTGTTCTGGGATCTGTTCACGCGCATCATGCAGGGCGTGACCCTGGCTTTTTTCGAGGACGTCTGGTCACGCAACTTCGTGAACGTCTTTGCCACACCGCTGCTGATCTCCGAGTACCTGTGTGGTCTGGTCATCACGGCGATCCTCACGAGCCTGGTGGGACTGGCCGTCATGCTGCTGCTGGCAACGATAGTCTTCGGTCTGTCGTTCCTGTCGCTCGGGCTGTTGCTGCTGCCCTACCTGCTGCTGCTGTTTCTGTTCGGTATCGCCCTGGGCGTGCTCGCCTGCGCGATGGTGCTGCGTCTTGGACCGGTGTCGGAATGGCTCGTCTGGCCGATACCGGCACTGCTGGCCCCCTTTGCGGGTGTCTTCTACCCCCTCTCGACGCTGCCGACCTGGATGCGTGCCGTCAGTCACGCCTTACCGCCCGCCTACCTGTTCGAAAGCATGCGTGCCGTCCTCGCGCACCATCCCACGCGGCCCGAGGGACTGGCCATCGGCATCGCGCTGGCGCTGCTCGACCTGGTGCTGGCCTGCTGGCTCTTCAGCCACGTACACCGCAGTGCCGTGCGCAGCGGTCTGCTGGCCCGTTACAGTGCCGAGAGCGCGGTCTGATGGCGGCATGGGTCATTCTTGGCCTGACCGTGATCATCAGTCTGGTGGGTCTCGCATGGCCACCGCTCATCGCTGTGAGCCTGTTCAGGCCCTATTGGTGGCTGCGCAAGCGCCAATACTGGACCCCGCTGAGCAACGGCTTCGTGCATGCCAGTATCGGGCACCTGTTGCTCAATTGCCTCTCTTACTGGTTCTTCGCCTTTCGTCTGCAACGCGTGATCGGTGATGCACGTTTCATCGCCCTGTACGTCGTGGGCCTCATCGCCAGCAACAGCGGCACTTACTTCAAGCACCGCGCGGAGCCCGAATACGCCTGCCTGGGCTCCTCCGGGGCGGTGCTGGCGGTGCTGTTCGCGGGCATCATTTATTTTCCGCACAGTTCACTGCTCATCCTGCCGATACCCATTCCCATCCCGGCACCGCTGTTCGGCCTGCTGTACCTGGGCTACAGCTTCTACGCCTCGCGCCATCCGATCGGTCGGGTAAATCACGAGGCGCACTTCGATGGTGCGCTGGCAGGACTGGCATTCGTGGCCCTGACGGACTGGCCGGTATGGCAACACACGCTGCGCGGATGGATGTAGGTGTCGCAACGGGATACGTTGGCGCTCAACGTCGCGCCCCGAGCCGTGCCAGCATGGCCGACAACGCCTCGGGACTGATGTAAAAGTGCTCGCATACGCGTCCCCACAGCATCGCCGTGGGGACGTTACGATCGCCGCGCTCCGTTTGGGCCTGCTGCAAGACGTACAGCACGATGCGCTCACGACGCGTCAGCCCGTCGCGCACATCCGGTAGTTCATCGTGCCAAGGCGGCAATGGCGAGTGCATGCGCGGATGGTGGCAGAGATGCGGCCGCGAACCAACCGCGGATGGCGCGAACGCACGAAACTTCCTATCCTTCGTCACGGTGCGTATCGCAACCTATAACGTCAACGGAATCACGAGCCGCCTGCCGGTGCTGTTGCGCTGGCTCGAGCAGTCGCGTCCCGACGTCGTTTGCCTGCAGGAGCTCAAGGCGCCACAGGAAAGGTTCCCGCAGGCGGCGATCGCCATGGCCGGCTATCAGGCGCTCTGGCATGGGCAGAAAAGCTGGAACGGCGTGGCAATTCTGGCGCGGACAGCGACCCCGGTCGAAATCCGCCGCGGCTTGGCCGGAGATCCCGAGGATTTGCACAGCCGGTATTTGGAAGCCTGCGTCGGTCCGCTGACCATCGGCTGTCTGTATCTGCCCAATGGCAATCCGGCACCCGGACCGAAATTCGACTACAAGCTGCGCTGGTTCGAGCGACTGACCGCGCGTGCTGCCGAGCTCATCAGCCGCGCCACGCCCGTGGTCCTGGCGGGCGATTACAACGTGATCCCCACCGAACTGGACGTCTACAAGCCCGAGCGCTGGTTCGATGACGCGCTGTTTCGACCGGAAACGCGCAGCGCTTACGCACGCCTGCTGGCGCAGGGTTGGACCGACGCATTGCGCCATCTGCACCCCGGCGAGCGGCTCTATACGTACTGGGATTATTTCCGCAACGCGTATGCGCGCGATGCTGGCCTGCGCATCGATCATCTGCTGACCAGTCCGGGTCTCGATACCGCCCTCAGCGCGGCGGGGGTCGACCGGGATGTGCGCGGCTGGGACAAGAGCTCAGATCACGCTCCCGTCTGGATCGAGCTGCGCGAAGAATCGGTCAGGCCGACCCCGCGGTGAGCTGGAGGCTCTGCGAGGCCGCATCCACCGTCACGAGCTGCACGGGACGCCGCCAGACGCGCTGCACGTAGTCCAGCACCCGCCGCGAGCGCTCGACGTCGAGTCCGCGCCCGTCGATGCGGCTCTGGTGCTGCAGCACCAGCGTGCCGTCATTCTTCAGCTCGCTGACAGCCACGCGCGGAGCACCGAAATTGTACTTGTCGAGCAGCAGGCTCTCGCGCAGCGTGTCGATGTCCTCTTCCAGCACCTTGACCTGACCATTGTCCTGCTTGCGATACTGGAACAGGCCCATCCCCGACGCCAGCTCGCGCGTCAGGTAGTTACGGATGAAGCTGAAGTCGTCGTCCTGGCGCATGATGCCGCGCGCGGTCTCGAGCCCTGCCTCCTTGACGATCTGCTCCCACAGCGTGAATCCCAGGTGATAGGGATTGATGCTCAGGGCGACCTGCTCGCCGGCCGCGATCGGCCGGACGACGTCGGAGTGACACTTGATGGCATCGAGGTAGGCGCCCTGCGGCACGAAGTCGGCTTCACGCAGCAGCCGCGCGTGCCAGTACGACGCCCAACCTTCGTTCATGACCTGGGTGGCATAGACGGGAAAGAAATAGAACGACTCCTCGCGCACCGCCAGGAAGATGTCGCGCTCCCAGCTCTCCATCTCCGGGCCATAGGTGGCGATGAACCACAGCAGGTCGCGTTCCGGATGCGGCGGCACAGGCGCGCGCTGCTTGCGCGGATTCCAGACCGATTCGGCGCTGGCGTCGAGCGCGATGTAACGTGTGCGAAACGCATCGTCCACTGCCGGAGCGGGCGCGCTCTGGTATTCGGGATAGCGCTCGCGCCGCAGCGGCTGATCCACGTCGATGTACTGCTCGAGCGATAGCGCCGCGTCGAGCACCTGCTCGACGGCCTCGGCGCCGTAGGCCTCGATGTGCCTCTCGATCTGGTGTGCGTGATTGGCTGCATGCTCGACGATGTGCTCGCTGACCTGCTCCTGGCAGCGGCGGAACAGCAGATTGTTCCTGGAAAAGTCCGCATGACCGAGCACGTGCGCGGTCACCAGAATGTTGTCGGCGAGCGCATTGCTCTCAGCCACGTAGGCATGTCCGGGGTTGCCTGGAAAGACCACCTCGAACAGACGCGAATAGCCCATGTGCCGCTGCACGAGCTGGTAGATATAGCGCGCGCCGAAAGACCAGTGTGGCATGCGCACGGGCAGACCGTACACGGCGATCTCCGTCATGAAGCTGTCGGGAACAGCCTCGAAGATGACCGGCGACCAGGTAAGGCCCAGCCGGTGGGCCAGCTCCTCGAGTCGCGGCACGTAGTCGCTCCACTGCTCACTCATGCGGCGCTGCCCGCCGTCTCGCTATCGGCGGCCTCCTGGGTGAGGAAGTGGCGGATGGCGGCGCCGATATCGTCCGGCCCGGAGATGCAGAAACGACCGATCGCCGCTGCGTCGGAAGCCTCGTCGAACAGGCGCATGGTCTCCGTGCGCACCGAGCGCATGTTGGTCGGCGCGATCTCGACGTAGCCCGCGTAGCGCATCAGCTCGAGCGTCGCGGAGAGCTCACGCTGCGCCGCGGAGCGGTCATCCACCGCATTGTCACCATCGGAAGCATAGAACAGGTAGCAGTTGCAGGCGGACTGGCTGAAGCGCTGCTCCGCGATCTCACGCACTTTGGCGAGCCCCGTCGAGGCGACGGTGCCCCCGGCGCCGGCGACGTTGAAAAATTCCGCCTCGTTGAATTCCCACGCCTCGGTCGTGTGCGCGACGAATACGATGTCCAGCGAGCGGTACTCGCGCCGCAACCCGGCGGCGACCCAGAAGAAGAAGGTTTTGGCCAGGTGCCGATCCCGATCGGTCATGCTGCCCGAGACGTCCAATAAAAAGAACACCGCGGCGCGCGTGGCCGGCTGACGGCGGCGCGTCAGCTGCCGATAGCGCAGGTCCTCATCGATGAGAGCCGGGGCCTCAGTATTGAAGGCGCGCCGCTTGGCCGCCTCGCGCATCGAGCGGCGTCGATCCAGCCGCGAGCGCGCACCGCGCCTGTCCCAACCCTCGCGCCGCCAGTCCGATTCCTCACTGGTGCCAGAGCGTGGCTGCAGATTGGGCAGCTTGAGCTCCTCCCAGAGCCAGTCGACGATGTCGTCGACCTTGAACTCGAGCATCAGCTCGATACCACCGCGCTCGGTGCCCCCGGCACCCTTCTGCCCCGGCGTGCCCTCATTATGCGGCTGGCCCAGCACATCGCCCGGCTTTGCAGCGCCCTGTCCGACACCGCTGCCCTGATCTGTGCCACGCAGCCGGAAACGATAGTGCTCCAGCATGCGCACCGGCACGCGCACGGTGTGGGCGCCGTGATTGATGATATCGGCGCCTGCGACGATCTGTGGCATGTGCTCGCGCACCGCCTCGCGAATCTTCTCGCCGTGCCGCAGCCAATCGCGCGAGCCACGCGAGAACAGTTCGTACCAGCCGCTGATGGCCGGCACGCCCGAATGCTCTTCAGTACTCATGGCGTTGCCTCACCCGCTCGGAAGTCGCGTGCCGAGCGCCACAGCTGAAGTTACTCCTGTGACAGTAACGTCGTGACGTAACTCAGCGCCTCCTTTGCACTATGCTCGTCGTAACCGTATTCCTTCACGAGTCGCTCCTGCACCACGGAGATCTTCTGGCGCGCTTCGTCGTCCGGCCGCGCCGTGGACGTCACCAGACGCAGCACATCGCGGCGCTCCTCGAAGAGATACTGCTCGATCGCCTCGCGCATGCGCGCGTGGCTCCCCAGGCGGAACTTCTCGCCGGTCTTGAAGGCCACCATCGCCTTGCGCACGACCTCCTGGCGGAAGGACTGCTTGCCGGATTCGGAAACCTTGATCTTCTCCTCGACCGAGCGCAGGAAACGCTCGTCCGGGGAGCGGTTCTCTCCGGTCATAGGATCGGTGACCTGCCGCTGGTCCAACGAAGCCTCAACCTCATCGAGATACTTCTCCAGCAGCTGCTGCGCCTCATCCTCGAACGAAGCGAACAGCGCCCGGTGTACGTCTTCCTTGACCCAGCGGTTGTAGAACTCCTTGCGTGCAGACACCAGATGATCGAACCACACCTTCTTCTGCTTGGCGTCGATGCGCGCATCGTGTTCGATGGCGTCCTTGAGCGCCAACAGCAGTTCCATGCTGGTAAGGCTGTGCGCATCGCCGCGTGTGATCGCAGCGGAGATTGCATTGATGACGAAGCGCGGACTGACACCGGTCAGCCCCTCGTCGGGCGCCTCGGCACGCAGCCGCGTCGCTTCGGTCTCCGAGACGCCCTCTACGGCCTCGCCTGCGTAGATACGCAGCTTCTTCGGAATATCCAACCCTTCGCGCTCAGGCTTGACGAGGCGAGTCAGAATCGCGAACACCGCCGCCAGGTGCAGCACGTGCGGATCCAGGTGCGTATTGCGGAATGCCGGCGCCCCGTACACGAGCTTCTGATAGATGCGGGCTTCGTCCGGATAGGACAGCGCATAGGGGAACTTGATGATCACCATGCGGTCCAGCAGCGCCTCGTTCTCCTTTTCCTGCAGAAACTTGTGGAACTCGGCCAGATTGGTGTGCGCCAGAATGGTCTCGTCCAGATAGATCAGCGGAAAGCGCGCGACCTTGACGTTCTTCTCCTGTGTCATGGTCAGCAGCAGGTACAGAAACTCGCGCTTGACCTTGAGGATCTCGATCATCTCCAGCACGCCGCGGCTCGCGGAATAGACCGCGCCGGACCACGACCAGGCGCGCGGATCCCCCTCATCGCCGATCACCGACACCTTGGACAGATCCACCGAACCGACCAGGTCGGCGATGTCCGCTGTCGAAGGATCGTGCGGTGCATAGGTACCGATGCCGCAGCGCGAGGCCTCGGACAGGAAGACGCGCTCCACGGGGACCTGCAGATAGTCTCCGCCGCACTCACGCTCGATGTATTCGCGCGCCCAGGGGCTCGTCTCCCCCGCCACTTCGATGCCATAGGTATCGCGAAAGCTTGCGCGCAGGCTGGCGGGAATCAGGTTGAGGGGTGACTCGCGCAGCGGCGAGCCCTTGATCGCGTAGAGCGCCCCCTCATCGGTACGGCTGTATTCCTCCAGGCCGCGCTTGAGCAGGATCGCGAGCGTGGACTTGCCACCCGAGGGAGGCCCGAGCAGCAGCAGCAGGCGACGACCGACGTCCGAGCCGGCCGCAGCAGCCTTGAAGTAATCGACCACCCGCGCGAGCGGCTCGTCGACCCCGAACAGCTCGCGCTTGAAGAGCTCCCGGGCCTTGTTGATGTCGTTGCCGCTGGCCGAGGCTCCGTGCCAGAGCAGCATGTCCCAGATGTATTCGTGGCTGGTGCGACCGAGCGCCGCTGGGTTCGAGGGCAGGATGCCGGTCAGAAATTCAGAGAACGTGCCTTCCCAGCGTTTGACACGGTGCAGCTTGCTGTACTCGCTCAGCGACTCGACGAAGCCCTTGGCGGGAGTCTGCGAACCCGACGTTCCCATCTCGAACCTCCGCGGAGGGCGGTGATGGCGGCGATGGCTGACACTCACGAACCCTCGTCTACATTAGAAGCAGTTGATCTCTCCAGTACGTGATCGCATTCAATCCATATCTCTTTATTACGTTAGATAAGTCACAGCTTCAAGTTGTTCCTCAACTTCTTCACGGACGTTTGTGTGCTGCACAGTGCGTGCCAGAGTACCTGCCGGAATCTGCAATCGAGGGAACTTCCGCCAGGGCGCGCCACTGTTCCTTGTCCGTGTAGCCGCTCCTAGGCATCCGTGTCATGATGGGAGTTCGGCTTGCGCCAACTCCTGCTGTCTTGCGAATATCGACCGCAAGTGGCATCTGGCGCGACGCCACAGCGATCCGAACGCGCGCAAGCTCGCAGCCGCCGGGCCGGGTTGCTGCCAGCCGACACCCACATTCTTGCCAGCCACGCACTCATGCGAGGCGCCCGATACTCCGGCAGCACGGCGCGGCGGCCTACGCGCCTGTCTGTCATACTGAATATCGCTGCAGCCATGGCACCCTCCGCGGTCATGTGGCACCCCCAACGCGAGTGCATGCACCGTGATCAAGATCTATTCCTGGAATGTCAACGGCATCCGCTCGGTGCTCAACAAGAACCGCTTTCAGCCGTTCCTGCAGATGCATCAGCCCGACATCCTTTGCCTGCAAGAGACCAAGGCGCAGCGCGGTCAGATCGAGATCGATCTGCCCAATTACCACGAATACTGGAGCTCCGCAGCCAAGAAGGGCTATTCGGGCACGGCGATATTCTCGCGGCAGAAGCCGCTAACGGTAATCAATGGCTTTCCGGAAGAATTCTCCGCCCGCTTCCGCTTTGCCGACGAGCTCGAGCGCGATAGCGCCGGCGAGGGCCGCGTCATCACCGCCGAATTTCCGCAGTTCTACGTCGTGACGGTCTACACGCCCAATGCCAAGGATGATTTGAGCCGTCTGGCGCTGCGCCATGAGCACTGGGATCCCGCCTTCCTCTCCTACTGCCGGCAACTCGAACAGGCCAAGCCCGTGGTCTTCTGCGGCGACCTCAACGTCGCTCATACGGAACTCGACCTGGCCAATCCCAAGAGCAATCGCGGCAAGAAGGGCTTTACGCAAGAGGAGCGCCATGGCTTCCAGAACCTGCTGGATGCCGGCTTCATCGATACGCTGCGCCTGTTCAAGCAGGGCAATGGCCACTACACCTGGTGGAGTCCGTTCGCGAACTCGCGCGCACGCAATGTCGGGTGGCGCATCGATTACGTGCTGGTTTCCTCGCAGCTACGCGGCGCCGTCAAGACGGCCGAGATCCATGCGGATGTGCTTGGCAGCGATCATTGCCCGGTCAGCATCACGCTGAACCTGCCGGCGCCCTGATTCCGGCTGTCTGCCTCAGCCCGAAGGCAGCTGCGAGACATCCCAGCCCCCGCCGAGTGCCTGCACGAGCTGCACGGCCTCGGTCAGCTCGTTCACCTGTTCGCTGATCTGCGTGAGCTGATCGGACAGCAACGTGGTCTGCGCGCTCATCACATCGATGTAGGGGTCGATCCCGGTCTGATAGCGCACCATTGCGATCTGCAGAAATTGCCGAGCCGCATTGACCGCCGCCTGCTGGCGCTCCAACTGATGCGAATAGACGCGCAGCGCAGCGATACCATCTTCCACCTGCTGGAACGCCGTGAGCACCGTTTGGCGATAAGCGGCCACATCGGCGTTATAGGTGGCACGGTACTGCGCCACAGTTGCGTGGCGCAGACCGCCCTCGAACAACGTCTCACTGGCCGACGCGCCCAGCGACCAGACGAACGAAGGGGCCGAGAACAGCGAGCTGAGCGTCGTCGACTCGAAGCCCGCGCTGCCGGAGAGCGTTAGCGACGGATAATAAGCGGCTGTCGCGATGCCGATCTCGGCATTGGCCTGGGCCATGGTGCGCTCGGCTGCCGCGATGTCCGGTCGCCGCTGCAATAGAGCGGAGGGAATACCGAGCGGGATCGGCGGGATCCTGGTCGCGAGGTCCTTCACTGGCATGGCAAAGTCCGAGGCCGGCTTGCCGATGAGCATGGCAATGGCATGCTCGTATTGCGCGCGCGTGGCCGCAACGCCGACTGCGTTCGCTTGTGCGTTGGCCAGCGTAACCTGTGCCTGCGCCACGTCTTCGGCGTCGTCGATCCCGGTCTCGAACAGCCCGCGGGTGAGGTCGAGCGACTGCTGATCGGCCGACACCGTGCGGTTGTAGATGTCCTGCAGGGCATCCTCCCCGCGCAGCTCGAAGTAGTACTCGGCCAGCGAGGCCTGCTCCGTGAGCCGCTCGTTCTGCAGGTCCGCCGCGCTCACCTGGGCGGCATAGCGATACTCGGCGACGGTATTGCGGATTCGCCCCCACAGATCCGGCGCCCAGGAGACGTCCGCGGGCAGCGAGAAGACGGTAAAGGTCGAACCGCCCTTGCCGCTGGTCACCCCCGTGGTCGTGCCGCCGGCGCCACTCGCGCCCGACGCGCCGGTGGTGGCCACGACGCCCGAGCTGCCGCCTGCCTCGTGGCTGCGCGTGACCGCAGGATCGACGGACAGCGTGGGGAACAGCCCGGCGCGCGCCTCGGCCACCTGTGCGCGGGCGGCCATGAAGTTCTGAAAGTACTGCACAATGGTCTGGTTGTTGATATCGAGCTGTTGCTCGAGCGAGTCCAGCTCCGGCTCGTCGAAGATACGCCACCAGGCACCCTTCAATGCTGCGTCGGCCGGGGTTGCCGGGCGCCATGTGCCCGCATCCGAGCTCTGATAGGCGGCCGCGGCGCTCTCCTTGTAGGCCGCAGGCACGGGTGCGGCGGGACGGTGGTAGCGCGGGCCGACGGAACAGGCGCTCAGCACGCACGCGGCCAGCACGGCCGGAACTCCCAAGGTCTGCAGAGCGAATCGCCTGAGTCTCATGCGGGGATTCCTGCGGTGATCTGCGCCGCTGCCGGTCCGTCACGATGCGTGAATCGCAGCCGCAGCCGATCCATGAGCAGGTAGATGACCGGCGTCGTATAGAGGGTGAGAACCTGGCTCACCAGCAGTCCGCCGATGATCGAGATGCCCAGGGGTCGTCGCAGCTCCGAGCCCATTCCCGTTCCCACCGCCAGCGGGATGGCGCCGAACAACGCCACAGTCGTGGTCATCAGGATCGGGCGCAGGCGCAGCAGCGAGGCCTCCATGATCGAGGCGCGGCTGTCCTTGCCCTCCTGCCGCTCAGCGGCGAGCGCGAAATCGATCATCATAATGGCGTTCTTTTTGACGATGCCGATCAGCAGGATGATGCCGATGATCGACATGACATCCAGCTGCGAGCCCGTCAGCTCCAGCGCCAGCACTGCTCCGACGCTCGCCGGTGGCAGCGTCGAGAGGATCGTGAGCGGATGTACCAGGCTCTCATACAGAATGCCGAGCACCACATAGACCGCGATGATGGCGGTCAGCACCAGATACGGCTCGCTGGCGAGCGACTGCTGATAGGCCTGCAACGTGCCGGCGAACTCCCCGTGCATCGCCGCGGGCAGCTTCAGTTGCCGCTCGAGGCTCTCGATGCGCGCAGTCGCCTGGCTGAGCGAGACGCCAGGAGCGAGATTGAAGGACACCGTCACGGACGGAAACAGGCCCGTGTGATTGACCACCAGCGGTGAAGTGGACGTGCGGTAACGTGTGACTGTGGCCAGTGGCACGGCGCCCGCGGTGCCCGCGGTGCCCGAGTTCAGATATACATCGGCCAGCCCCGCCGGAGATTCCCAGAAGTGCGGCGCGGCCTCCAGCACGACGTAATATTGGTTCAGATCCGAGTAGATGGTGGAGACCTCGGCCTGACCGAAGGCGTCATAGAGCGTGCTGTCCAGCAGCGCCGGAGTGAAGCCCAGGCGCGCCGCCGTTACGCGATCGTAAGTCAACAGCGTCTGCAGCCCACTGTTCTGTTGATCGCTGTTGACGTCGGTAAAACCGGGACTCTTTTTCATGCCGGCGAGCAGCAGGGGACCATATTGCCCCAGCTGCGCGGTGGTCTGCCCCGACAGGGTGTACTGATAGCCCGCGTTGCTCTGACGTCCGCCTACGCGAATATCCTGCGCGGCCTGAAGAAACACATTGGCACCCACCACGCGCGCAAGCTTCGGGCGCAGGCGATCGATGATCTGCTGGGCGGAGATCTTGCGCTGGTTCAGCGGCTTGAGGGCGAGGTACACGAACCCGCCGTTGCTGCTGCCCTGGCCGCCCGTGAATCCCATGACGTTCTGCACGCCGGGGTCAGCCTTGATGATATTGACGGCCTGCTGCAGCGCCGACTTCATGACGGGAAAGGAGGCATCCTGCGGCCCCTGCATCCCGCCCTGCACCGCCCCGGTGTCCTGCAGGGGAAAGAAGCCCTTGGGAATATGGATCAACAGGTAGACGTTGAGACCCAGCGTCGCCACGAACACCAGCATGATCAGCAGCGTGTGATCGAGCACCCAGTCGAGGCTGCGGTGATAACCCTGCTGCAGGCGCTCGAACCAGCGCTCAGTCGCCAGATAGAGCCGCCCGTGACGCTGCTGCTTCTCCGAGCGCAGCAGCCGCGAGCACATCATCGGCGTGGTCGTCAGCGAGACCAGCATCGACAACAAGATGGCGCCCGACAAGGTGATGGCGAATTCGCGGAACAGACGCCCGACGATGCCACCCATCAGCAGGATGGGAATGAAAACCGCGATCAGTGAGAGGCTGATGGACAGCACCGTGAATCCGATCTCGCGCGCGCCCTGCAGCGCCGCGCGCAACGGGTTCGATCCGCCCTCGATGTGGCGCGTGATGTTCTCCATTACGACGATGGCATCGTCCGCCACGAAACCGCTGGAGATGGCCAGGGCCATCAGCGATAGATTGTCCAGCGAGAAGTCGAACAGGTACATCAGCGCGCAGGTGCCGATGAGTGACACAGGTACGGCGACCGCGGGCACGATAGTGCCGCGCACGCTGCGTAGGAACAGGAACACCACCCCCACCACCAGCGCGACGGAGATCAGCAGAGTGAGCTCGATATCGGCAACCGACGCGCGGATGGTCAGGGAGCGATCGAGCACCGTAACGAGATGCTCGCCGCGCGAGATGGTCGCCTGCATCGCGGGCATCGCGGCCTTGACGGCGTCGACCGTCTGAATGATGTTCGCGCCGGGCTGGCGGAATACCAGCAGGCTCACCGCGGGTTTGCCGTTCAGGAAGCCTGCCTGCAGCACCGTCTGCTGTGAGTCGGTAACGCTGGCCACGTCCTGCAATTGCACCGCTGCGCCGTTGTGGTAGCCGACCACCAGCGGGCGATAGTCGGCTGCGCGCGAGATCTGGTCGTCGTCGAGGATATCGGCCATGGTGCGGCCGATCAGCAGTTGCCCCTTGGCAAGATCGGAGTTCTGGCCGGCGATCAGCTGCTTCAGCGATGGCAGACTGATGCCATAGGAGGCTAGCTGCTGCGGATTGACATCAATACGCACTGCCGGAGAGGAGGCACCCACGACCTGCACTTCTCCGACTCCGCGCACCTGCGAGATGCGCTGCTCGAGGCGCGTAGAGGCATCGTCGTAGAGCTTGGGAATTCCATAGATGTCGGACTGCAGGCCGAGAATCATGATCGGCGCATCGGCCGGGTTGACCTCCCGATAGGTCGGGTTCGCCGGCAGATTGGCCGGTAGGTAGGTCCGCGCGGCATTGATCGCCGCCTGCACGTCGCGCGCCGCCCCGTTTATGTCGCGACTCAGCTCGAACTGCAGTGTGATGTTGGTCGACCCGAGCGTGCTCGTGGAGGTCATCTCGGTCACGCCGGCAATGTGCGCCAGCTGCCGCTCGATGGGCGTGGCGATCGCGGAGGCCGTGATGTCGGGACTTCCTCCCGGAAGCGAGGACGAAACGCTCACGGTCGGAAAATCCACCTGCGGCAGCGGCGAGACCGGCAGCACGAAGAAGGCGGCGATACCGAGGATCGCCAGCGCAGCCGTCAGCAATGTGACGGCGATGGGCCGGCCGATGATGGTTTGCCAGAGGCTCATGCCGGGCCGGCATCAGGCTCGGGCACGTGGTCGGTGCCTGAGGGCCGGCCGAGCCGCTGCGCCAGCCGATCGAAGAAGATGTAGATGACCGGCGTGGTGTAGAGCGTCAGCACCTGGCTGATGATCAGCCCGCCAACGATCGCCACCCCCAACGGTCGTCTGAGCTCCGAGCCCATGCCCGAACCGAAGGCGAGTGGCAAACCGGACAGCAGCGCAGCCATCGTGGTCATGACGATCGGCCGGAAGCGCAGTCGCGCCGCCTCGCGCACCGCTTCGTAGGCCGACTTGCCTTCCTTGCGCTCTGCCTCCAGCGCAAAATCGACCATCATGATGCCGTTCTTCTGCACGATGCCAATCAGCAGAATGATGCCGATGATCGACACGATATTCAGATCCAGGCCGAACAGCAGCAGCGCAAGCAGCGCCCCGACGCCGGCGGAGGGCAGCGTCGAGAGGATCGTCACCGGATGGATGAAGCTCTCGTAGAGCACGCCCAGCACGATGTAGACCGTGACGATCGCGGCCAGCAGCAAAAAGCCCTCGTTCGACAGGGAGCCCTCGAAGGCGGCCGCCGTGCCCTGATAGCCTGCAATCACCCCAGGCGGCAGCTTGGCGGCGACCACGACGCGATTGATCGCATCGAGCGCCTGGCCGAGCGAGTAACCCGCGTGCAGATTGAAGGAGATCGTGACCACCGGAAACTGCTCCTGGTGATTGATCGCCAGCGCCTCGCTCTCCAGGTGCGCCTCCGTGAATGCCCCCAGCGGCACGGGGGTGGGCAACGTCGCGGCGCTGCTGACTGTGGACGCTCCCCCGCCGCCACCCGAGGTGAGCGTCGTCGAACGGGCGCTGCCCGCGCCAGCGCTGCTCGCAGCCGTGCTGCCCGAGCCACCTACCCGTGTGCCCGAGCCGGGCGCAGCCGTGAGGGTCGTCGCGGCGCTCGTCAGACCAGTGCCCGTGAGCGCTGCCGTCGCGGAAGTGCTGGTCGAGGTGACGCCCGGGCTCAGAAGCGAGCCGCCCGAGCTCTGCGAGCCAGCGCTCGCACCGGCTCCCGAGGAAGAGCCGGCGCTACTCGAGGTGCTGGAGGCACCCAGCGTCGAGGACGAGCCGGAAGATTGGATGTAGATGTCATTGAGCTGATCGGGTTTGGACTGGAACAATTGATCCGCCTCGAGGATCACGTGGTATTGATTCGACTGCGTGTACATCGTGTTGATCTGCCGCTGCCCGAAGGCGTCGTACAGCGCATTGTCGATGTCCTCGGGCGTCACGCCGAAGCGCGAGGCGGTGGCGCGATCGATATGCAGCGCCACCGCCAGCCCATCGTTCTCCTGATCAGTCACGACGTCATCGAGCTGTGGCAATTGCTGCAGCCGCGGCAGCAGCGCCGAGGTGACACCCGTGAGCTCCTGCTGATCCGGATCTTCCAGCGTGAATTGGTACTGGGTGCGGCTGACGCGGTCATCCACGGTGATGTCCTGCACCGGCTGCATATAGAGGCGAATGCCGCGCACCTGTGCAAGATGCTGTGCCAGGCGGCGGATGACCACGCTGGCGCTATCGCGCTGGCCGATCGGCTTCAGATCGATCTCGATGCGCCCGCTGTTTAGAGTGGTGTTGGTGCCGTCAGCCCCGATGAAGGAGGTCAGATTCTGTACCGCGGGATCGGCGAGGATGCGTCGGGTCAGCGCCTGCTGTTCGCGGGCCATCTGCGGGTAGGAAACCGCCCCCGAGGCCTGCGAGATTCCCTGGATGATGCCGGTATCCTGGGTGGGGAAAAATCCCTTGGGTACCAGGTAGTACAGCAGTCCTGTCAGCACCAGCGTGGCAGCAGACACCACCAAAGTCGCGGTCTGGTGTCCCAGCACGGTTTGCAGCGTTCGATCGTAGAAGCCAATGATCCTTTGGAAGGCGCGCTCGGAGGCATGATAGAAACGGCTGCGGCGCTCGGGAGAGGTGAAGTGCAGCAGTCGCGCGCACATCATCGGCGTCAGGGTAAGCGACACGAAAGCCGACAGACTGATGGTCACCGCCAGCGTGATCGCGAACTGCCGGAACAGCCGCCCGGCGATATCCCCCATGAACAGCAGCGGAATCAGCACTGCGATCAGCGACGCCGTCAAGGCCAGGATGGTGAACCCAATCTGCTCGGAGCCCTCGAGCGCCGCCTTCAGCGGGGTTTCTCCGGCCTCGATGTAGCGCGTGATGTTCTCGATCATCACAATTGCATCGTCCATCACGAACCCGGTGGAGATGGTGAGCGCCATCATCGTGAGGTTATTGAGGCTGAAGCCGGCGATGTACATCGCCCCGAGCGTGCCGATCAGTGACAGCGGAATGGCAACGGTTGGAATGATCGTGGCCGCGAGGCTGCGCAGAAATAGGAAAATCACGAGCACTACCAGCACGATGGCGATCAGCAACTCCACCTCCACGTCACGCACCGAGGCGTGGATGGAGGTGGTGCGGTC
This sequence comes from Steroidobacteraceae bacterium, assembly GCA_036266795.1. Taxonomy (GTDB): domain Bacteria; phylum Pseudomonadota; class Gammaproteobacteria; order Steroidobacterales; family Steroidobacteraceae; genus FEN-1191. Next base: position 83,560 of record DATAXJ010000025.1, read on the forward strand.
GGTCACGACGCTGACGTGCACCGCGCGCGGCAGGCCGCTCTCCAGCTGCGGCAGCAGCTTCTCCACGTTCTCAACCACCGCGATGGTGTTGGCGCCCGGCTGGCGCTGAATGCTCAGCAGCACCGCCGGCGTCTGATTCACCCACGCGGCCAGCTGAGTGTTTTCCACGCCGTCGACGACCCGCGCGACGTCGGTGAGCATGACGGGGGCACCGTTGCGATAGGCGACCACGACGGAGCGATAGTCATCGCTGGTCTGCAGCTGATCGTTGGCGTTGATGGTGTAGGCCTTGGAAGCGCCATTGAAGTCGCCCTTGGCGGAATCGACACTGCTGCCCACCAGCGCATTGCGCAGATCGTCGAGATTGATGCCGTAGGCCGCCAGCGCGGTCGGATTGGCCTCGATGCGCACGGCGGGCTTCTGGCCCCCGTCGATGCTGACGAGCCCCACTCCCGGGACCTGGGAGAGCTTGGGGATCAGACGCGTGTCGGCCAGATCTTCGACCTGCGAGAGCGGGACTTCGCTGGAAGTCATCGCCAGCGTCAGTACCGGCGCATCCGCCGGATTGGACTTGCTGTACACCGGCGGCGTGGGCAGATTGGCGGGCAGATAGCTCTGTGCGCCATTGATCGCGGCCTGCACTTCCTGCTCGGCCACGTCGATGCTCAGCGCGAGCTGAAACTCCATGATGATGACCGACACCCCGGCAGCGCTGGTGGAGGTCATCTGGCTCAGGCCCGCCACCTCCCCAAACTGGCGCTCCAGGGGCGCGGTGACCGCCGACGCCACCACGTCCGGAGAAGCCCCCGGATAAAAGGTCAGCACCTGGATGGTTGGGTAGTCGACTTCCGGCAGCGCTGAGATGGGTAGCTGCGTATAGGCGACGGCGCCGGTCAGAAACAGCGCGGCCATGAGCAGCGCCGTGGCCACGGGCCGAATGATGAACGGCCGCGAAAGGCTCATGCGCGCGGGGCGCTGCGGGTTCCCGGCGCCGCAGCAGGCGCCGCAGCAGGCGCCGCAGCCGGCGCCGGCGCTTCAACGACAATATGCGCGCCGTTCTCGATGCGCTCGAAACCGCTGGTTACCACGTTGACCCCCGGAGCGATGCCCTGCACCGCCGCGTCGGTGTCGTTGCTGGTCTGCACGGTGACCGGCTGCACCCGGGCCGTGCCGTTGGCCTGCACCACGTACACGAAGCTGTCGCTGCCGTTGTACTGCACGGCAGCCGTGGGCACGAGCGTCGCCTGATGCAGCGTGCGCAACAGCAGTCGTGCATTCACGAACTGATTGGGGAACAGCGCCAGCTTCGCATTGGGGAAGCGCGCCCGCAGCCGCACTGTACCGGTGGTGGGATCGACCTCGTTGTCGTACGCCGTCAGCGTACCGCTGTCGAGCTGTTGTTCATCGGTGCGGTCGAAGGCATCGACGGCCAGCTTCTGTCCGCCCGTGAGCGCGGACTGCACCTCGGGCAGTTCATCCTCTGCGACGTCGAACACCACGGTGATCGGTTGCAGCTGCGTCACGACCACCAGCGTCGAGCTGCTGCCGGCGAACACCGTGTTGCCGGGATCCACCAGACGCAGACCTACGCGCCCGCTGACCGGCGAGACGATGTGACAGTAGGCCAGCTGCACCTGATCATAGCCAACGCTGCCCTGGTCGGCCTGCACCGTGCCCTGGTCCTGCACCACCGCATCGGCCTGATCCTCTACCTGCTGTCGAGAGATGCCATTGCGTGCGAAAGCGGCTTGATAGCGCTTCAAATCCATCTGCGCCTCCGCCAGCACGCCCGTGTCATGACGCAAATTTCCCTGCGCCTGAACCAGAGTGTTTTGATAGGGAAGCGGGTCGATGTCGATGAGCGGCGCGCCCCGCCGCACCATCTGGCCCTCCTCGTAGTGGACGGCCTCGACCCGGCCGGTGACCTGGCTATAGACGTTGATCGTCGCCAGCGGAGTCACCGTGCCGAGCGCGCTCACGTACACATTGATGTCGCCAGCGTGCGCCTGCGCCGCAGACACTGCGGCCGGGGCCGGCGGCGTGGGTGCGCGCTTGCCCCGTCGCACCAGGAAGAGCACCAGAAAAAGCGCGACCAGCAGCGCCAGCAGCAGCCACAGCCAATGGCGATACCGATGCCAGAATCCGTCCCGGCCGTTGGGCCTGTCGGTTTGCTGCGGGGGCGGTTGCGCCGCCGTATCGTCAGCCGGCGGCGCGCCGTCCACCCAGAGCGGAACTGCGGCGGCATAGGTGCCCTTGGAAGCTTCGGCGACTCCGGGTCGTTCTTCTTCGCTGGCCATGCGCCGCCTTGTTCGCGCTGCCCCGCCGGCCCTTACCCAGCGGCCGCAGGTCGCTACCGTCACCACCGATCATAACAGTGTCCCGGCATCCCCTGTCCGGCGCAGGGCGCCTGGCATCCCGGCTGGCCGCCGTTGCCTGGTGGCGCCCTTGAAGGTCTCGTCCTTGGGTCTTTTCTAAAGGTCCCGCACGCGCGGACCCCGCCCGAAAACCAGCGACAAGATGAACAGCACCAGGAACACGAAGAACAGAATCTTCGCGATTCCGACGGCCGCACCCGCAATACCGCCAAAGCCAAGCACGCCGGCGATCAACGCGATGACCAGAAACACGATGGCGTAATACAGCATGACAATCTCCCGTCCGGAAGCAGCGTCCGCTATATAGAACGGAGCCGCTGGGCAAGCGCAGCGCAATTCCGCCGAACACTCTGTCGGCGTGGTCTGATGCTCGCGACCCGATCAGCGGGCGCCTGTCGCCTGGATGCCCAACCCGGTCGGGCCGCTCCTACACCCTAACCTCTGTCCTGCCCCGCTTTGAACCGTCTCGCTCGCTGCAATACTGGTCTCACAGGGAAGGCGACCGCAGGCCGCCGCCCCGCAACCACACAAGGAGTCATCATGAACAAGGATCAAGTGAAGGGTCGCATCGACGAGGCAAGCGGAAAAATGAAAGAAGCCGCCGGGCGCACCGTGGGCAACCCGGATCTGGAAGACCGCGGTACCGTGCAGAAGGTGGGCGGCAAGGCGCAGAAGGCCTTTGGCGACGTCAAAGAGGATCTCAAGAAGGACTTGAAGAACGACTGATCGCCCGGCAATCAGCCAGGGCTGCGATGCACGTATTGCGCGTGCATCGCAGCTCAATTCATTGCGCGGCCCCCGGGCCGGGCGTCGTCCCTATCCCGGCTGGGCCAACTCGTTCGGATCGATCGGCAACTTGCGGATGCGCTTGCCGGTGGCGGCAAATAGCGCATTGCACAGCGCCGGGGGTGCCGGTGGCAGGGCTGGCTCGCCCAGACCCGTCGGCGAATTATCCGAAAGCAGGAAGTGCACCTCTACCGGCGGCGCCTCACGCATGCGCATGAGCGGATCGGTGTTGAAATTGGCCTGCACGATCCGGCCAGCGTCGAAGCTGACGATGCCGTGCAGTGCCTGGCTCAGACCATCGAGCACCCCGCCCTGCACGATGTTTTGCGCCCCGGAAGGATTGATGATCTGCCGCCCCACATCGGCGGCCACCCAGACCTTGTGGATGCGCGGGATACCGCGGGCGTTGACGCTGGCCTTGACGACCTCGGCGAAGTAGCCGTAGTGGCTGAAGTAAAAGGCGATACCCATGCCGGTGCCGGCAGGTAGCTGCTGCTTGCCCCAGCCGGACTTCTCAGCCACCAGACGCAACACGCCCATGGCCCGAGCGGACTGGAAGGCCGGGACGCTCACTCCGAACAGCGGCCGCGGCGCGGCGAGATGAGCCGGCCCGGCGCCATACAGGTCAAGACGCAGCTGCAATGGATCGAGCTTACCCGCAAAGGCGATCTCATCAAGGAACGACTCGAACGCAAATCCCAGCGCATTGCTGCCCGGCGCGCGCATCGGTCCCGTGGGCGCGTTGAGCTGCATCGTCGACATCGCATATTCGAGATTCGGCACGTAGTGGGCCGGAAACTGATCGGCACCCAGGTCGGCGCTGCCCGCCACCTTCTCGCCGTTGGCAAAGGTTACGAAATGGTCGCGGAAGGCAATGAGCTTGCCGTTCGCGTCGAGCGCCGCCTTGAAATTGTGGTAGCCGCCGGGTCGATAGATGTCGTGCTGAATGTCCTGCTGACGGTTCCATACCAGCTTGATGGGACGGCCCGTTTTCTGCGAGATTGCTGCAGCCTCGGCCATATAGTCGTTGCTCAGGCGACGGCCAAAACCACCGCCACAGCGCGTCATGTTAATGGTGACCTTGTCGGGATCTACTCCGAGCGTACCGGCCACCAGCATGCGACCGCTGCCGGGGTTCTGCGTAGGCGCCCAGATCTCGACGCTGCCATCGCTCTTGACCTGCGCCGTACAATTCATCGGCTCCATGGGTATGTGCGCCAGGAACGGATAAGAGTACGACGCCTGAATGATCTTGCTGGCTCCGGCGAAGGCCTGCTCCACATCACCGTCGCGGTGGATGACCTTCTGCGCTGCCTGGGTCGCAAGGCTTGCAGCCTGTTGATCGAAGCTGCTGGTGCTCTGGCTGGCAGCCGGGCTATCGCCCCACTGCACTTGCAGCATGTCCAGCGCTTTGTTCGCCTGGTGCCAGCGGTCGGCCACGATGGCCACGCCATCGACCAGGCCGAGCTTCAGACGCGCGTCAGGGTCCTTGGCGTGCAGAATGAACGCATCGCGAATCCCGGGCAGGGCCTTGATCTCATCGAGGTTCGCGCTCACGGCGCTGGCGCCGAACACCGGGGCCTTCTCATAGACGGCATACAGCATGTCCGGCAGCTTCATGTCGATGCCGAAGATGGGAGTACCCGCGAGCACACGCGGGCCATCCACGCCCGGCGTGAAGTGGCCGATGATCTTGTAGTCCTTGGGATCCTTCAGCGGGACGCTGTCGAGCGCTGGGGGCTTCAGGCGCGCGGCCTTCACCGCCAGCGCACCATAGGAGAGGCTACGGCTGCTGCCGCCATGATGCACGACGCCCTCGCTGGTCGAGAGCTCGCTCACCGGCACGTGCCAGGTCTGGGAGGCCGCCTGCAGAATCATCTGGCGCGCAGCGGCGCCCACGCGCCGATGGTTGTCCCAGTTCATCGGCGTGCTCAGGCTGCCGCCGACGAACTGAGCGCCATAGAGCTTGGGATCCAGCGGCGCCTGCTCGGTCACCACATTTTTCCAAGCCACGTCGAGCTCATCGGCGATGACCATCGGCAGCGCCGTGCGGATGCCCTGACCGATCTCAGGGTTCTTCGACATGATGGTCGCGATCCCATCGGGCGCGATGCTCACGTAGGCGTTGATCTCCGCCCCGTTCGATTCGGCGGCGGCGGCGCCGTGAGCCGACGGCTTGGCCGACGCGATGCGCGGCAGACTGAGTGCGAGCATGAAGCCGCCGCCCGCCACCATGCTGGCGGTCAGGAAGGCACGACGCGATAGATCCGCTGCGTCGCTGTCCGGCGGGGTAGGTGCCCGCTGGTAGGCGGTGGGGCGCGACATGATCACACCTCCCGCGTATCGGCGGTGGGTAGACCGGCCGCCTGCTTGATCGCTGCGCGAATGCGGGTGTACGTGGCACAGCGGCACAGGTTGCCGCTCATCGCTTGATCGATGTCGTCATCGGTCGGATGCGGAGTGCGCGTCAGCAGCGCGGTCGCGGACATAACCTGGCCACTCTGGCAGTAGCCACATTGCATGACATCGAGCGCCAGCCAGGCTTCCTTGACGCGCCGGCCCACTTCGCTGGCTTCCACACCTTCGATGGTGGTGACCTCGGCATTATTGATGCGCTCAATCGAGGTGACGCAGGCGCGCGTCGGCACGCCGTTCACGTGCACCGTACAGGCGCCGCAGAAAGACATCCCGCAGCCGAATTTAGTGCCCACGAGATTGAGCTCGTCCCGCAGCACCCACAGCAGGGGTGTATCGGGCTCGACGTCGACCGTTCGCGGTGTTCCGTTGACTGTAATCGTGTAAGGCATGCTGCTCTCCTGCCCACCCAGGCGCTCCCCTGAGGATAACAGAATGCCCCCCATTTTTGGGCGCCGAAGTTCTGCGGCCTGCCGGCAGCGGCCCGAACAGCACGTACCGCCCTACCCCGCGCTCGGCGGCAGGTACTGCCCGATTAGTCGATCAGAGCCGAAGGGGTCGACTGCGCGGCCGAAACCATGGCCGGGGTGGCGGAGGCGACCTCGACGGAAGGCGCGGAAGCCAGCGCCGCAGCTGTCGCAGCCGCACGCCTCGCGCCCAGGCGCCAGCGCAGTCCCCGATGCAGTAAAAATCCGAGCGGCGCGAACAGGCCCATCACCCAATGCAACTGCAACAGCGTCGCCAACGGACGATCGGCCTCAACGTAATAAATGAGATAGCCGGTCAGCGTCAGCAGTGCGAACAGGCTGACGAACAGTGCGCCGGAATTGCGCCGCGCGCCGGCCGTCCAATTGCGTTGCACGTGAATGGCGCACATGTAGCCGAACAACCACACAGCCGTCGTCGCGCTGGCCGCATGCAGGCGCAGCCACCAGACCTGCAGTGGATTTTCGGATAGCCCGGCATCCGAGTGCCGCAGCAGGTACTTATCGAATGTCCAATACAGCACGCCGGTGGTCCAGACCGCGATCCCGATCAGGTAGAGCGTACGGCGAATCCTCGGCGAGGGCCGCGTGGGAGAGGTCTGATTAGGAGGTGCCGCCACGTGGCGCTCCTGCTGCTGCCAGCGCGAAAGCACCGATCATAGCCAGCCGCACCAACGGCCGCATCCGCCGCATCCGCCCTCCTCAGCCGCCTGGGGCGCTGTTGAGCTTGAGCTCGGTGCGCGTGACGCTTGCGGCGGGAGCACCGTTGCCCTCGCGCTGCAGCGCGCGCTGTACCTCACGCGACACCGCCTCGTCGATATCGGCGGCCGAACGCTGGTCCACCGGATAGCGCACCGTCGCTTCCAAGCCCGAGGACAGAAACCGCAGCCGCACGCTCGGATGCAGCTGCTCGGCCTTCCCGCTCGTTACGAAGCTGGTGCGTTCCAGCTCGCGATGCTGCCGCTCGATCTCCTCCCGGTGACTGCCCAGCGCTTCTTCCACCGCAGCCAGCAGCCGCTGGCGCAGATTGCCACTCTCGGCAACGCTGGCGAGCGTCACCGTCAGCTCGTGCCAGGCGATATGCACCCCCGGGATTTGCTTGAAGAGCCCGCCGGTTGCTTGAAAGACGATGGAGTTTGAGAACGCCACGACCCGTCCGGTGGGCGTCAAAGCCCCCGTCGAGAGCTCCATCAGGTGCAAGCGCACCAGGCCCACGTCGATCACTTCGCCCAGCACCTCCCCGATCTGGATACGGTCGCCGACGCGGATGCCGTACTTGCCGATCAGGAAGAAGTAGCCAACCACCGAGAGAATCACGTTCTGCATCGCCACCGCGATCCCCGCCGTCAGCAGGCCCGCGAAGGTCACGAAGGAATCCAGACGGCTCGCCAGAGTCGAGGCGATCACGATCGCAATGACAAACCACAGCACGAAGCGGCGCAGCAGCAAGAGTTGATAGCGGCGCCGCGTGTCGCGCACGTAACGGTGCACAGCGCGCCGCCAAAGCTCTGTGGCGGCCACAATGAGCAGGATGATGAAGGCCAGCACCGCCACGCGAATGCCGAGTGCGCGCAGGGTCTGCAGGTATTCTCGGTGCACACTGTCATGCCAATCGGACAGATCGGTGGCGTATTCGCCCAGCAGCACGCTGAGTTTGCCCAATGGCACCAGCGCCGCGGTGATCTGTCGGAACTGAGCGGTCAGTGCCTGCAGCTGTGCCTGCTCCTGTGCGAGCTGCGCGGCGTCCACGGGACTCACCCCACGCGTCAGCGCATCGCTCTGGGCGGAGTCACCGCGCAGCGCTGCGAACAGCAGGTCACGCATGCCGCGGCCGGCCTGCGTCAGCGAGCTCGTCTGCTGAATGAATTGATCCACGCGTCCGGCTTTGCTCGAAAGCGCCAGCGCCCGCGCGCTCAGATCCCAGATGCCATTACCATCGGCAGCTGCGCTGGGGCGATTGGCGGCTGCGCCGGCCGTGTTGGCTGCTGCACCTGCCGAGCTGACAGCGCCAGTCGCGGCACCGGTGGCGGCGCGTGCGCCGCTCTCCGCATCGACCGAGCTGGCCAGTGTCTCGATGCGTCCCTTCAGTCCCCGCGCGCTGGTGGTATTGACGGCGATGTCCATGAAGTCCAGGAACTGCTGGACGGCATCGTGCCGCACCTGCAGCAGCGTGAGCTGTGCCTGCAGCGCAGCGATGTGCGACTCGAGGGTGCGGCGCGCAGCAGCGCTCGAGCGAGGCAGCGCCAAGCGTTGCTGCTGCAACTGCGTGTCCGTGGCCTGGGCCTGCTGCTCGAGTTGAGCGAGCAGCGCGAGCAGCTGCGCATCGCGGGCCGGTTGCGCACCCGCTGCCTGATGGCTTGGCTCCGGCGCAGCCAGTGCCGCCGCGGCGCGCGCAAAATCAAACCCCGAGTGCACCACCTGCACGGCCGTGGCCTGGCTGTCGGCGAGGGCCACCAGGTCAGCCGGCTCTGTGGCGATCTGCTCCTGTGCCGTGCGGCTGCGGTACCAGGCCACGGTGCGGTCCAGAAACTGCAAGATCTGACCGCTCCGCAGCAAGTCTGCGTCACCTGTCGATGTGCTCGCCGCGCCTGCCTCACGTGCAGCAGCCGTGCTGGCGGCGCCGGGCGATGGCGCGGATTCGGACAGCGCATGGCCAGCCAGCCCGATCAGCACAGCCACCGGGACGGCCACCAGGGTCAAAAGGCGCTTCAGGCGATTCCGCACGGATCAGACTCCCGAGGTTTTCAGTCGCGCATTATGGATGTCGCGCGAGCCGGCGCTGAGCTGTCGCCGCACGGCCACGGGGCCACCTGGTCGGCGGGGCGTTCCTGCCGTAGGACCAAGCCGACAGCGGCTCTTTGCAAGCGGTGCTGCGGCGCGCGGCGCTGGGGCTGCCCCTGGCTGCTGACCGTCGGACACGGGCATGTGGCCCAGGCGACCCTGCAAGGCGATGCCGACCTACTGTGGCGCGCAGTCGCCCTGCCTATCCTCCTGTCGGCAAAGGCATACGGAAGGAGAACGCTGCCATGAACAGACTTCGAACCCTGTCGCTCGCTGCCGGGGCAGCGCTGGCGCTGGCCGCCACCGCCCCGCCGCTGCAGGCGCAGATCTCGATCAACATCGGGACGCCCCCGGTCTGTCCGTATGGATACTACGACTACGCCCCCTACTCCTGTGCCCCTTACGGCTACTACGGGCCGGACTGGTTCGTCGGCGGAGTATTCATCGGCGCGGGTCCCTGGTTCCATGGCCCCCGTGACTTCCACGGCCATGTCGACAATCACTTCGATCCGCATCACGGATACCACGGACCGGTGCCCGAGCGAGGCGCCCACGCCAGCCGCTCGATGCGAGGCATGCATTTCCATGGCAACGAGATGCGCGACGGTCGGGGCCACGAAGGCGGTGGCGAGCGCGGCGGCCCACATCACTGAGCGTTACAGGCGCATAGAGCGGCAGGGCGCGAGCCGGTCATGCATTGACTGGCTCGGCTGCCCGACTATAGTTCCGCCATGAAATATCTGCATACGATGGTGCGCGTCGCCGATCTCGAGCAATCGCGCCGCTTCTACTGCGATGCCCTCGGCCTGCGCGAGCTGCGCCGGATGGATCATGAGAAGGGTCGCTTCACACTGGTGTTTCTCGCAGCGCCGGGTGACGACGCTGCGCAGGTTGAGCTCACGTACAACTGGGACGCCCAGAACTATACCGGCGGACGCAACTTCGGCCATCTGGCCTATCAGGTCGAGGACATTTACGCGACCTGCGCACGGCTGATGCAGAAGGGCGTGACGATCAACCGTCCGCCGCGCGATGGCCACATGGCGTTCATCCGCTCGCCTGATCACATCTCCATCGAGCTGCTGCAGCGGGGCGAGGCACTGCCCCCGCAGGAGCCTTGGCTGTCAATGCCAAACATCGGCGAGTGGTAGCTGATCGCGCGTAGCGACCTTGATCCCGCGGAGCCGGCCTTGTTATAGAATGCGCCCCCCGCGGCGCACGCCGGGATTCGTACTTATATTCAAGGATCGTCATGACGCAGGCCAGAATCATCTACACGCGGACCGATGAGGCGCCGGCGCTCGCCACCTATTCCCTGCTGCCCATTATTCAGGCCTTCGCGCGTCCTGCCTCGATCGACGTACAGACGCGTGACATCTCGCTGGCGGGCCGCATCCTGGCGAATTTTCCCGATCAGCTGCGGCCCGAGCAGCGCCAGGCGGACGATTTGGCCGAACTCGGCCGCCTCGCGACGACCCCTGAAGCGAACATCATCAAGCTGCCGAACATCAGCGCCTCGATACCCCAGCTGAAAGCGGCGCTTGTCGAGCTACGCTCGCAGGGGTATACGCTGCCGGAGTTTCCCGAGGAGCCGCGCGACGAGACGCAGAAGCAGCTGCGAGCGCGCTTTGCGAAAGTCCTGGGCAGCGCGGTCAATCCGGTGCTGCGCGAAGGCAATTCGGATCGCCGCGTGGCAAATGCCGTCAAGCAGTACGCGCGCAAGCATCCGCATTCGATGGGCGCCTGGAGCGCCGAGTCGCGCACGCACGTGGCACACATGCAGGAAGGCGACTTCTTCGCCAATGAACAGTCGGTCGCCATCGAAGCGGCGGGCGCGCTGCGCATCGAGCTGCAGGATCGCCAGGGTAATATCCAGGTGCTGAAGCAGGCGATTGCCGTGCAGAGTGGTGAGCTGGTCAGCGCGACCTTCATGAGCTGCCGCAGCCTGCGCGCCTTCTACGAGACGCAGATCGAGGACGCCAAGGCCCGCGGCGTACTGCTCTCCTTGCACCTGAAGGCGACCATGATGAAGGTGTCCGATCCCATCATGTTCGGTCATGCCGTGAGCGTCTATTATCGAGACGCTTTCGCCAAACACGCCGCGACCTTCCGCTCGCTGGGCGTCGACCCTGACAACGGCATCGGCGATGTCTACGCCAAGATCCAGTCGCTACCCGCCGAGCAGCGCGCGCAGATCGAGGCGGATCTCGCGGATACCTACCGGCAGCGCGTCCCGCTGGCCATGGTGGATTCGGATCGTGGCATCACCAATCTGCACGTGCCGAGCGACGTGATCATCGACGCTTCCATGCCTGCGGCGATTCGCGCCTCGGGATGCATGTGGGGTCCGGACGGCAAGCTGCACGACACCAATGCCATGATTCCGGATCGCTGCTATGCCGGCGTCTATCAGGCCGTCATCGAGGATTGCAAGGCAAATGGCGCCTACGACGTGGCCCATATGGGCAGTGTTGCCAACGTCGGGTTGATGGCGCAGGCCGCCGAAGAGTACGGCTCGCACGACAAGACCTTCGAGATTCCCGTCGAGGGTACCGTGCGCGTCGTCGACGGCGCGGGCCAGGTGCTCATGCAGCACACGGTACAAGAGGGGGACATCTGGCGTATGTGCCAGACCAAGGATCTACCGGTGCGCGACTGGGTGCGCCTGGCGGTCGAACGCGCGCGCGCCACGAGCACACCGGTGATCTTCTGGCTCGACGAGCGCCGCGCCTACGATCGCAACGTCATCGCGCGCGTACAGCGTTATCTGAAGGATCACGACACCAGCGGCCTCGACATCCGCATCCTCTCGCCCGTTGAGGCGACACGCGTCAGCGTCGCGCGCCTGCGCGCCGGTCAGGATACGATCTCGGCGACCGGCAACGTACTGCGCGATTACCTGACGGATCTGTTTCCCATCCTCGAACTCGGCACGAGCGCCAAGATGCTCTCCATCGTGCCGCTGCTGGCCGGCGGCGGCCTGTACGAGACCGGGGCCGGCGGCTCGGCCCCCAAGCACGTGCAGCAGTTTCTCGAAGAGGGGTATCTGCGCTGGGACTCGCTCGGCGAGTTCCTCGCCCTGCAGGTCTCGATCGAGGACCTGGCCCGCAAGAACGGCAGTGCGCGCGCCGCCGTACTGGCGCGCACGCTGGATACCGCCAACGGTCAGGTGCTCGAGAACGATCGCTCGCCCGCCCGCAAGGTCGGCAGCCTCGACAATCGCGGCAGCCATTTCTACCTGGCGCTCTACTGGGCGCAGGCGCTGGCCTCGCAGAGCGAGGACACTCCACTGGGGGCCCTCTTTGCACCACTGGCCGAGCAGCTTACGCACAACGAGAAGCGCATCGTTGCGCAGCTCAATGGCGCGCAGGGCAAACCCGTGGACGTCGGCGGCTATTACCATCCCGATCCGGCACGCTGCTCGGCGGTCATGCGCCCCAGCGCGCTGTTCAACGAGCTGCTCGGCACACTGCGCGCCTAGTATCTGCGCAGCGGATTTCGCCACCGCGGGTTCCGCCCATCGGACAGCGGCGATGCGCGCGTCGCCGCGTGTCAGTGCGCCCTGACAGTGCCGAACGGCGTCGCCGCCTAGGCGCTACCGTAGACGCATCGCACAATGCCTCCGCGGTAGCAACCATGAAGGCAGCACCTATGAGAACACTGTTGCAGCGATATCGAAGCAGGGAACAAGGCGCCATCGGTTACGTGCTTCTGTGGCTGCTGGGCATCCCCATCCCCGTACTGCTGGTCATCTTTCTGGTGCGCGGCTGCACCTAGGCTTAGACGGCGGCGGGGCTATTTGGCAAGATGCGCGTGGGAGGAACATCCCGCGTGAATGATCCGGATCCCGCGCCGTCGGACGGCCCCGCACCTGCCGGCCTGCTCGCTGCCCTGGCGAGTGCGCTCGCGGCCCTCGGAGAGCTGGTATTCAGCCGCGTCGAGCTGCTGCTGCTCGATATTCAGGATGGGGTCGATGCCCTCGGCCGGGTGCTGCTCTGGGGGTTCATCGCTCTCATGGCCGCCGGCATGGGCCTGCTGATCGGCGCACTGGCGCTGATCTTTGCCTTCTGGGACACCCATCGCCTGCTGGTATCGCTGCTGGTCATGGGGGCTTTCTTCCTGCTGGCGCTGCTCGCAGCCCTGGTGGTGCGCGCGCAGCTGCGCGCGCAGCGCTCACTATTCGCCGCAAGCCTGGAAGAGTTCATGCGCGATCGCGAATATTTCCGCCCGCGCTCATGAGCGTTCGCAGTCGACAACGCGATGGGAGACGCCAGGCACTGCGGCTGCGCTGTGATCGCCAGCGCGAGCAGCTGGCAGACAGCCTGCATGCCGTGCAACGCCACCTGCAACCCATCGACCGGACGCTCACCGCAATACACTCGGTACGCCGAACGCCGCTGCTCGCCGGTATCCTTGCGGCGCTCGCCGCCGGGGCGGCGATGCTGTTCACGGGTCGCACACGACGCACCAGGATCAGTCGATTCTCCTGGTTGCTGCCGCTCGCCGGACCGCTGCTGAAGCTGTTGGAGGTGTGGTGGCGCGAGCGTCGCTCAACGGCCGCGGCGCCTACCCTCCGCGAGACGCCTGGTCAGCCCTGACGCACAGCGCGTAGGCGTGAAACGGGCTGCGACGCGCAGTGCCATACAGCTTGCTGCCGACCTTCACGGTGTCGTCCACGCTGTAGGCACGACCAAAATAGACGCCCTCGTGGCGGCCGGCCTGATTGCCCGGGGTGCTGCTCCAGATCAGGACACGGTTGCCCTCGAACGTATCACCGTCCACCGTGAACGCGTGCACCTGCCAGGCGTCATGCTTCATGGCCTCATTCAGCCCGTAATCCGGATCAAACTTGGGCGCGGAGAAGCGGAAGGTCTTCGAGGAAACCTCATAGACGCGCTGTACTTCCTCGACGGTAGGCAGCCGCCAGTCCTGCTGTCCGGCCAACCTCAGGTTGGTACACACCGCCTGCGCCTGTGCGAAGTCGACCGGCCCCGCGTCGCTCGCGGGGTAGTACCAGGGACGCGCCCAACTCAGGCCCTCGGAGTCTGTCCAGACCGCTTCGGGCGAATCCGAGTTGAAGATCTCCAAAGGTGACCTGGACTTGCGCCCACGACGCGCCACCGGAGCCGGGGGTGGCTGGGGCGCCGCAGTCGCGGGGGCCGGGGCCGCGGCAACTGCCGGAACTGGCGGGGGTGGAGGAGCCTCCGGAGCAGCCGCCGGCGCTACGGGAGGCGGCGCCGACGGGGCCGGCGCAAACTGCGGCACGCTGGCAACGGGCGGCGCGGACGGGGCCGGCGCGCCGGCCTCTGCAACCAGACTCTCCCGGCGCAGCTCCCGCAGGGCGGGCTGTTGGGCCGCCGGAGCTCGCTCGATCGCTCTGCTCAACGCATCGGCGGCCATCTCGTAGCGCTTGAGGGCCAGCAGCGCACGGCCCGACATCGCATAGCCATCCCACCTATCGGGGGCGTCGCGAACCGCGGCGTCGCCGGCCGACAATGCCACATCGGGCCGGTAGGCCTGCAGTGCCGCCTCCCCCAGACGCAGTTGCACGTCGAAGTCGTCATTGGATTGGGCCACGCTGGTCGCAGCCAGCATTGCCAGGAGCGGCGCCCACAAAAGCACGGATCGGGATGATGGCATCATGGATTGGTTGCCCTGAGGGCAGGATGGTTTGTGATGCGGCAGTGTAGCCTCATCGGCCGCCCGCGTCATAGCGCCCCTGCCGGCAGCGTACTCCCCTCTCCTTCTTGCCGCGACCGGGGTTAGCGCAACCCGAAAACGGCGACACCGCTCGGTGTGCCGATGAATACCTTGCCGTTGGCGATCACGGGCGTGATGAATTTGTTGCCGTTACCGAAGCTGTCACGACTCCCGCCCGCCTGCGTGCTGTTGTAGTACTCCTCGCCCAGATTGGCCGGGTTGAAGGCGTGCAGCACGGCGGCACTGCCGGTATTGCTCTCCAGGGCCCAGAGGATGGCATTCGCGCTACCCATTGCGGAGATAGCCGGGGAGGTGCCCGGATAGGCAAAGGTGGTCGCGGTCTGCGAGCTGGGCGTTGCCGGGAGCTGCGCGTTTGCAAAGCCGAACGCCTGCAGCGTGCCGCCGGCGGCGCCGACATAGACACTGCCATTGAAGTACACCGGCGCGGAATACAGGCCACCACCGACGGGGATCTGCTGGTACACCGCGTTGCCGGTGCTGCTGAAGTGCCCCAGATTGTCGCGATTGAGTACGTAGAGGTTCTCGTCCTTGCCGCCGACAGTCATCAGATGATGCGTCGTACCGGCGTCGTCGGTCTGATCCATCAGCAATACGACCGACCCGGAGCCGAGATCTACATCGTTTGCGGACTCGGAAGCGGTGTTGAACGGCGTGAAGTAATCGCTGATGGCGAGCGCCGTGCCGGACGCGGTGATGCGTAGCGCCGCATTGCCGTAGTCCTGCTCATTGGGCATGCCCTGCGCGTCCAGTGTCGTATCGAAGGTGCCATTGGCCACGGTTGCGAAGAGATCGCCGGCTTGGTCGGCGGCTAACCCCCCGACATCCCAGATCGCCCCTTCACTGCCATTGGGTGTCAGCTGCAACACGGCGCTCTGTGCCAAAGTCGACTCGTCATAGGACATCATCCAGCCGTTATAGGGTTGGATATCGCAGTGGGAGGCGAAGGCCAGATAGATCCGGCCGTTGACCAGCAGCAGCGCGGAGCGCTCCTTGTATTGTTTGGGATCGAACTGCAGCGTGCCGCCGGCGCTGGTGGGGCCGTTGCCCGGTGCGCTGGCCTGTATCGTCACGGCAGGCAGGCGATCGGCCAGGGTCTGCAGATCCAACGCGTGCAGGCGCTGAGAGTAGTTGCCACCGGCGTCCCTGGACATGGCGACCACGAATAGCGTGCCATTCGGGCCAGCGCTGCGATCAATGACAGGCGTTGCGGTGATGCCGATTTCGGGGGTCACCTGGCCGCAACCGCGAGGATCGCTGCTGCTCTCACCGCTGCCGAGCAATGAGGTTTGCAGCAACAGCGCGCCACTGTCGGCATCATAGGCATAAACACTGTCGTGCTCGCTGGCCATATAGACCACGTTGCGTGTCGCGCCGCCCAGTGAGATGCCTGAAACGATCAGCGGCGCGGCATCCACCAGGCCGTCTGCGGGCAGAATGCGCAGCTTGCCGAAGGAGGCGGCGTTCACGTTCTGCGGCGTCAGCAGCGACTCGGTCAGGTTCTGACCGGTACGCATGGCATCGTTGTGATACGTCAGCACATCCGTGCCGAAGACGGTGGTCCCGGTCCCGGAGCCACCCGCGCTGCCCGCAGAACTCACGGCACTGGAGTGGCCACCGCAGGCGGCCAGCGCCAGGCAGGCTGCAAGCATCGTGGCGTTTGCGGTGTCGGCCGTCATAGCCTACAGTCCCCTCGCCGATCGCACCGGCGCCCCAGAGCGCGTGATGGCCCTCATCAAATGCAGTGAATGCGGTCGAACCGTCAGCGATATGGCCGAGTCGTGTGTTGGATGCGGTGCGCCGCTCAAACCAGCCGCCGACCCCGACCATCTGAAGGTCTTCAACCTCGTCCCGGAGCCGGACAAGCGCCCGCCTCCCGGCCGGCAACATCTCATGTGGCGAGCGATATTGTCCACGGCGGCCTTCGTCGCCGGAGTGGTCTGGTCGAGCACTGTTTCCGCCAACACCAACCGTCCGGCAGCCATCATCGCGGGGCTGCTGGTCATCGTCGGACTGTGCGGCGTGATCGTGACCGCCGTGCAGTTTCCCTGGAGGAAGTGATGCGGTGGCTCAGTCCAAGCGCAGCTGCGGCATGATGGGCAGTGAGCGCAGGCGCCTGCCGGTGGCGGCAGCCAGCGCATTGTTCAACGCCGGCAACGCCGGCGCCAGGGTCGGCTCGCCGAGCCCCGTCGGCGGATTGTCGGTGATGCGGAAATGCACCTCCACCTGTGGCGCTTGCTGCATGCGCAGCAGGCCGAAGGTGTTGTAATTGCTGTTGAGCACTGCGCCGTCCTGAATCGTGATGGCCTGATACAGCGCCGAACCCAAGCCATCGAGCACGGCGCCCTGCGCCTGGTTGTAGGCACCGGCCAGATTGATGATCTGCCGACCCACATCGACGGCCACCCACACCTTGTGGATGCGTGGAATTCCCCGCTCATCGACGCTCGCCTTGACGACTTCGGCCACATAGCCGAAATGGCTGTAGCAGAACGCCACACCCATGCCAGTGCCTGGCGGCAGCGTCTGTTTGCCCCAACCAGACTTCTCGGCAACCAGCTGGAGCACCCCGCGCACACGCCCGGTATCGAAGGGTGGATTATGTATGGGTCCGGGCGTAACGGGGGCCGACAGCACGCGCGCCGGGCCATACAGCTCGAGCCTCATATCGATCGGATCGCGTCGCGCCGCGAGCGCCAACTCATCGATGAAGGACTCGAACACGTAGGCGATCCCGTTGTATTCCGGATTGCGCAAGAAACCCGTAGGCGCACCCAACTCCATCAGCGACTGGCCGAACTGCAGGTTGGGCACGAACCCTGCGGGAAACATGTCGAGCGGCAGATCGGCGCACAGCGCGACCTTCCCGTGCTGTCCGAAGGTCACGAAGTGATCCGTGAATCCGACCAGTCGGCCCTGTGAATCGAGCGCGCCACGGAAGTTGTGATAGCCCGCCGGTCGATAGATGTCGTGCTGAAAGTCCTGCCGCCGGTTCCACAGCAGCTTGACCGGCTGGCCGATGCGCTGCGAGATCGCCGCCGCCTCGACCACGTAATCGTTGTTGCCGCGACGCCCGAATGCGCCGCCCACGCGGGTCATGTGCAGCGTCACCTTGTTGGGATCCAGGTGCAGCGTGCGTGCCACCAGCTCGCGCGCGGCCGTTGGAGCCTGACTCGGCGCCCAGATTTCAATGCTGCCATCCGGCTTGGCCCAGGCCGTGCAGTTCATAGGCTCGAGCGGCGCGTGCGCCAGGAACGGATAGGCGTAGCTGGCCTCGACGACCTTGGCCGCCTGCTGGAAGGCCTGATCGACATTGCCATCGTGGCGCAGGACCTGCTGGGGCGGCCCCTGCGCCAGCGCGGCGGCCTGTCGGTCGAAGCCAGCGGTGCTCTGCGCGGCGGCGGGACTGGCCTCCCACTGCACCTGCAGCATGTCCAGGGCCTTATTGGCCTGATGCCAGCGATCCGCAATGATCGCCACGCCATCCACCAGACCCATGCTGATCGCCGCTGCGGGGTCCCCGTGAATGATGAACGCGTCGCGCACGCCTGGCTGCGCCTTGAGCGTATCGAGATTGGCGCTGAGGGCGCGGCTGCCGAACACCGGCGCCTTCTCGTACACCGCGTACAACATGCCCGGCAGGGTCTGATCGATGCCGAATATCGGCTCGCCCCCGAGCACGCGCGGGCCGTCCACCTGCGGCACGAAGGTGCCGATGATTTTGTAGTCCTTCGGATTCTTCAGCGGCACGCTGTGCAGGGCCGGTGCCGGCAGGTGCGCCGCCCGGCTCGCGAGCGCCCCGTAGCTTACCTGTCGAGCGCTGGCACGGTGGTGCACGACACCCTGCTCGGTCTCGCATTCGCTCGCCGGCACGTGCCAGAGGCCGGCGGCAGCCTGGAGCATCAATTGTCGACCTGCGGCCCCTGCGCGCCGCATCGGATCGTATTGCAGCGGTGTCGTCAGGCTCCCATAGGAAAATTGCGGTCCGTATACGGCCGGATCCACAGGCGCGGTCTCAACGCGCACGCTCGACCAGGGCACATCCAGCTCATCGGCGATGAGCATCGGCAGAGAGGTCTTGGTGCCCTGCCCCATGTCGGGGCTGCGCGCCATGATGGTGACCATCCCATCGGGTGCGATGCGAATATACGCGGTGACCCGGGTGCTGGTATCGGACGGCGTATGGCTGCTGGCCGGACGCGCTGCCGCCAGAGCGGGCAGTGTCAGACTCAGCATCAGGCCGCCGCCAGCGGCGAGGCTCGTTCTGAGGAAGTCGCGCCGGGTGGGATCGTGAGGCGCTGCGAGTTGGTCTGTTGCCACAGCATTCATCCTGATCGTGTGAGCCATGAGACTCCCGCCTGCAGGAAGGATCCGCCGAGTATACACCCACTGGTGTTGCGGAGCCGCGAGACGCTGGCAAGGGGCCGCGGAAGAAAGTCGTCGCGCAGTGCGTCCGCTATCTGCATGATGTCTCGAGCCGAGAATCGCATTGCATGCCAGGGTGCCGTGAACGACTGGTCCCCCACGGACTATTTGAAATTCGAGGATGAGCGCACTCGTGCAGCGCGCGATCTGCTCGCGCAGGTGCGGCCCAGACATGTGCGCAGGGTGGTCGACGTGGGCTGCGGGCCTGGCAATTCCACTGAATTACTCGCGGTTCGCTATCCGCAAGCACAGATCCTGGGCATCGACAGCTCGCCTGCGATGCTTGCGCAAGCGCACCAGCGCCTGCCGCACGTGCGCTTCGAGCAGGCCGATGCGACCGTATGGCTGCCCGATGGGGACGTCGATTTGGTGTTTGCCAACGCCACCTATCAATGGATCCCCCGTCACCTTGAGCAGCTCTCGCGGGTCCTCTCGGTTCTGCAGCCTGGAGGTACGCTCGCCGTGCAGATGCCCGACAATCTTGAGGAGCCGACGCACCGGCTGATGACTGAGGTGGCCATGGGTCAGCTGTGGAGTGCGCGCCTCACAGGCGCGGTGCGCGAACCGCTACCGCCGGCGCGAACCTATTACGAGGCTTTGAAGACCCAGGCCTCGCGACTCGAGCTTTGGCGCACGATCTATCATCACCCGCTGCGCGACGCGGCGGCGATCGTCGAATTCGTCAGCGCCACGGGCCTGCGTCCGTTTCTCGATCCATTGTCCGAGCAGGAGCGCGCCAAATTTCTCACTGCTTATACCGCCAAAATCGCGCAAGCTTATCCCCCGCTCGCCGACGGCAATGTACTGCTGTCTTATCCCCGCCTGTTCCTCGTCGCTGAACGAGCTGGCGCGTAGCCGCGTCCCCTTCTGGGCTCATTTGATGGGTGGCTTGGGAAGCACAGCTTCTCCCCCTGCCATCCCATAGGTGTAGTCGAGCGAGTACCAGGGCGCCGCAACCGCCGTATCCTGTGGGTGCGGCTCGTCGTGCCTGATGTAATCGCCGGTGGTCGCTTCGGTGACGCCGAACTGCACGTCCGAAGCGTAGTAGGGATCGCCCGGATCATAAACCTGACTAATCAACACCTTGAAGCCAGGCTTGAAGATCAGCGCGTGCAGATGCCCCGGTCGGAACGGATGCCTTCCCTGAGCTGCCAGCAAACGGCCGACGACGCCATCGGTCGGAATGGGGTAGCCAGCCATCATCACCGTGCGGAACCAAAAGCGGCCATGTGCGTCGGTGCGGAATTTGCCCCTGAGATTCATATCCGCCTGGTTCGGATCCTGACTTTCATAGAAGCCCAAGGGCGAGGCTTGCCAGATGTCCACCTCCGCGTCGGCGATCGGTGCGCCCATCGGATCGATCACCCGCGCATTGACGAACAGCGTTGGCCCCGGCGTGGGCGAACGCACGATCGAACCGCCGTTCGGTGTGGGCGGCGAATGCATCCGCCAGAAGGGACCCAGCAGGTTTTGCGAGGTTTGATGCTGGCCTTGATCGCTGTTGTTCATCAGACAGATCAAGATGGACACGCCAAGCGATCCCGCCATCAGCACCGCTTCGTTATGCGTATCGCTGCTGATCTTGCCAAACTCGTTGATGATCGCGGCCGCCTCACGGAACTCGGCTTCGGTCATCCGCACGTCCCGGACGAAACCGTGCAGGTGCTTTACCAGCGACACCATGATTTCGCGCAGCCGTGGATCGGCCGTGCGCTCCATCACCCGCAAGACCGCTGGCGTCACATCGTTCTCATTACGGATCATGGTCCGCACCCCGGCGCAAGCAACAATGAAGCTCGATGAAGCATAAGATACGGGGCAGCGGTGCGATAGCTGCCAGCAGCATCCCGGGAGTCATCCTGGAAAGGCCTTCGCGACGTCGACCAGCCATTGGCGGATGACAGGCTCGGTATTCGCATTCGTCTTGGCCCGTAGCACCGCTTCGACGGGTGCGGTAAGGGCGCGGCAGCGCTGATTCAGCGCCCGTCCTTCGTCCGTGATAATCAGCCGCAAGATGCGGCCGTGCACGCTATGCGGCTCCTTTCTGATGGCACCGCGCACCTCGAGCGCGCGCACGATTCCGTTGATGGTCTGCGCAGTCAGCATCGTCAGGCGCGCCAGATCGGCTGCCGAGATGGCCTCATAGGCGCGGATCATCGTCAGCGCCGACTGCTGCGGATGAGTCATGTTTTCTTTCGCGAGCGCACGGTCGAGCGCGAGTCGCACTGACGCGTTCGCCTGTCGCAGCAAATAAGTGAGGTATCCCTCGGGCCCGCGCTTTGCCTCGCCCACCAGCGGCAGGCGTGGCAGCCCTTCGCGATTGTCTTTGGTCACTTTATCAGTACGCTGATATCATATCAGTACGCTGATAATAGCAGAAGCCGAAAAGACACAGGAAGCGCGCGATGAATCCCATGCCCGTCGTTCTCGAACGAGGAGCAGTTCGCTTGGAGCCCATGAGCGAGCAGCATGTGGCCGCACTTCAGGAAGCGGCGCGGGATGGTGCGCTGTGGGAGCTTTGGTTTACCACAGTGCCAACACCCGGGGAGACGGCGGCCTATGTGGCCACGGCATTGCAGGGCTTAAAGGCTGGCCACATGCTTCCCTGGGTGGTGCGCGATCTCGGATCCGGTGCCATCGTCGGCAGCACCCGTTATCACGATATCGTCGCCCAGATCGATCGCGTCGAGATCGGGTCCACCTGGTATGCGCAGAGCTTTCAAAGAAGCCATGTCAACACCACTTGCAAGCTCATGCTTCTCGAGCACGCGTTCGAGACGCTCCATTGCAAAGTGGTCGGCCTGCGCACCGACAACTACAATTTCCGATCGCAACGGGCTATCGAAGCGTTAGGCGCAAAGAAGGACGGCGTGATCCGCCATCACACAGCCCGCAAAGACGGCACGGTGCGCGACACCCACATGTACAGCATCGTCCTCAGCGAATGGCCGGATGTGAAGCGTCATCTGGAATCACGCCTGAAACAGCATTCCGCCCATGCGATCGCTGCTCGATAACATCATCTGGAACTCACCCACCGGTCGTGCGGGTCATCTCATTGCACGCGCCGTGACAGGTGTCACGGCCGGCGGTAGCCATGTGCCATCATTTATAGAAGGCGCGCTGTCCTTCGGCCAATACATCCGCAACGTGATGTTGAAGTTTCCCTCGGGTGCTGGTAGCCAGTTTGCCTCCTTGCCCTCGTCGGGGGGATCACGTTGAATGTAAAGCACGATCGAGCCGCCGTCGTCTTGGCGAAGCGGCATCCAGCTGCTGATTGCATAGCGACTGATGGGGTTATCCACGAAGAATGAATGCGAGTCGTACATCGTGACGGACCAGAAGGCATTGACCGGCGGCGTTAAAGCCTTGTCGAAGCGCAGGGTGTAGCGGTTCGCGCCAGTCAGGGGCTTATTGGCTGCATCCACAAATGTGGTTGGATAGATAGCGTCCGCGGGACGGTTGGCGCCGAATGCGAGCAACGCAATGATCCCGCGGGTCCCGTAGTCGGTGCCGTGGCGAAGCTGCCTGGCTGTGTGCCTGTCGTCCGAGACCCTGGGGCCGCGAACACCAAGCAACTTCACTCCACTGCGCAAGGTGTTGGGGCTGCGAATGCAGGCGCTTTATACTTGACGCCATACGCTGCGAATCCATCGTTAGACGAGGGAGAAAGAATATGAGGGGAACAGCAGTTGCGACGGCGACTCTTGCGCTGTCGCTCGTCATGAGTGCCGCGAGTTTCGCCCAATACCGGCCATACACCCCGAGAAACGTGAAAACCCGGAAAATCGGCGGCACTCTCGTTTTCGTCAGTGCCGAGGACATGACGCTTTATACTTTCGATCGCGACTCCAGCGGTGTGTCGACCTGCTATGGACAGTGCACAAAACTTTGGGCGCCATTGCCGGCCCGCAGCGAGCACAATCTCGGATCCTGGTCGATGATTCTCCGCAATGACGGCAGCAAACAGTGGGCATACCGGGGCAAACCGGTCTATACATTTGCACAGGACCAAGCACCCGGTGACGCCAAGGGAGACAACTCCGGCCCGAAGGGGACGCATCTCTGGCACGTCATCAAGGTGCAATAGTTTTGACGCAACAGTTGGACTTTCCAAAGCGCGTGCATCGTAATTACGATGCACCGATGACCACGGGCATGGGTTTGATCACATTTGGAGGCGAGTCCGGCAGCTCCTAGCCCTGCGGTATCCACGCCTCGGGAGTCCTTGCCCATGCCGATCGGTGTAACCGGTGTCACCAGCCGTCGCCAACGCCATATCACGCCATTCCCCACTTCACAGAGCGCTTCAATGCCGGCAGCGTCTTGGCCGCCAGGGCGTCGACACGTTCGGCGATGCCGCGATGCGGCTGCGGCAGGCTGCGGATATACGCAAAAACGGGCTCGTCCCCTTCCGCGGTCTTTGCGAGGCTTGCCCAGCCAGTCATGGCGACCGGCAACATCGTGGCGACGACTTCCGCGGCCGTGTGCTCGCCGGGCTTGTGTGCCTTCGGCTTCTGCTTCGACTTGCGGAGCGGGCTGGCAACCGGGTCTCCAGTCGCCGTGCGGCTTACCTTCTTGACGACAATTGCCCGTGCCATTTTCCGCTCTCCCCACGATTCGCCGACGAGCACGGTTAGTATGTCCTTGGCGTGACAATCTCAGGCAGCAGGGCGGCCGTCGTCTGGAGGTGTCCGCCACCCGTCTCATCGGCCAGCCCCGGCTAACCGTTCTATCCGTCGCGCTATCTGTAGGTTTTGGATCTACTGCCGTGGATGGTGTCCAATCACCTGCTGGGGAAGCCGCGGTATGGCGTAAGTCATGATGATCCCACCGTTACTGCGCCCGACAAGTGTCGCTATGATGCGGCGATAGAAATCACCGAGCCGCTGATCGCGCGTGGCCAAGCGCTATGTAGAGCTGAACCAAGACCTCGCCGATCCATCTCGTGAAAGTCAGATTCCAGATGAGGTGCTGGACAAAGCAAAACAAGCGATTGTGCTGGATGATCTGAAACTGCATCTCCGAAGTTAGCAATATCGGAGAAGCAAACGGCTACGAACGGTTCGGAGAGAACAGATTGCGTGCCAATTTGCAACAGATCATGAACCAGGCCAGGAATTGGACGCACGCCCTGCCTCGCGCCGCTGAACCCATTCCGGCCAACGCCGCGGACGATTAACATGCGATGCCATGACTTCCTGTATGAGGCGCACGACGACGTCAAAGCAGCGCCACTCCGTCCGAATTCAATTCTCCTCGGCGAAAGTGTTCGCCGTCTCTTCGGCCGCCGCGGCGTCGTTTTTCTTCATAGGTGCGCCATACGCAGCGGATTCGTCTGAGAGCGCCATTAATTTATCTCAGAGCGTACCCAAGACTGTAGGGACGGCTTCGCCCGGAGCAGCGTCCATTGGTCCATCCGTGCTATTGGCAGTCCATACCTGCGGCAACCTTTCGGAATTTTTTGCCGACAACTGCTCTCTCACCTGGCATGGAGTGACGTTGTACGGCACGATCGACATCGGCGGGACCTGGCAGAGTCGTGGGGCAGCGTTCAATCCATCCTCCCCTCCCGGAGAGGAGTACCTGCTGCAAAAGAACAGCAGCCGCGTGGGATTTGGTCTTGCGCCTGACGCGGTCAGTCAATCAGCAATCGGAATCAAGGGAAATGAGAACCTAAGTCCCGGATGGACATTTGTTTTCGATCTCGAGACGGGGTTCGACCCTGTTTCCTTACGTTTGGCGAATGGGCCAGGATCTATTGCTCAGAATGCGGGGGTCCCGCTCTCCAGCCAGAGTTCGAACACCGATTCAAGCCGGGCCGGGCAGTTCTATAACTCCCTTGGCTACATGGGCGTAAGTTCGCACGCTTACGGCACTCTGACTGTGTTTCGGCAGAACTCACTCACGTTGGATGGAGTGCTTGCCTACGACCCGATGGGCGGCTCCTATGCATTCTCCCCGATCGGTTATCAAGGTATTACATGCGGCGTGGGAGACACCGAAGACTGCAGGTTCACAACGGCCCTGAAGTATCGTGTCGCCGCCGGTCCATTTCGGGCCGCGGCGCTGTGGCAATTCGGCGGCTACGACTCGAATAACGCATCGAGCGGCGCCTACCAGTTGCAAGCCGGCGGAGACATCTCTCACGTGGCCAGGGGCTCAATTTCCATCGACGTCATTTACAGCCGCGTCAAAGACGCCGTGGCGATCGGGCTCGCGGGGAACACACTGCCGGTAGCGTTGCCGCAGGTACTGACTGCGACGCTTTCCAATGACACCAGCTGGATGACTCTCGCCAAATATTCGAATGGCGCTACCAAACTATATGGCGGCTACGAATGGATCCAATACGCGCCCCCTGGCGATCCGAAAAGACAATTCACCGATATAGCTGGAAGCTTTTTGTGCGCGGGATGTGGCACAAGCAACAATACGAATATCAACAATACGGCCTTCACCATCCACGATAAAATCCTGCAGGTATTGTGGCTTGGGGCCAAATACGCCGTCACTCCACAGCTCACTGTAGCGACAGCTTACTACCAGTACCTCCAGAACAGTTACGGCGGGGGTGCGACGTGCGAAAGCGCCGCGAAGGCGACATGCAGCGGCCTGTACAACGCCGTCTCCTTCACCATCGATTGGGAGATTGCCGCGAAGTTTGATGCCTACGAGGGAATGATGTACCAGACAGTCGCCGGTGGATTATCGAACGGGTTCCTTCATCGGAACACCATTGATCCGACGATCGGGCTCCGGTTCCGATTTTGAAGAGTGGTAGACTTCCGGGGCGCTGCCGTCTAGGGCACCTTAGTCCCCAAACTCCCTGCTGGATAAATCATGAACTCCAGGAGATTTCCGTCGGGGTCGCGGACGTAGACGCTGGAACCTGTGATCTGGCGGCCGCCTTGCCGTGCGACGGGTCCCAGCTCGATTTTGGCTCCCACTTTGTCCAGCATGCCGCCTCGACCTCAGGTGCGCCCGGCTATTTCAGGATTGGCGCTTCAGCGCTGACAAGACGAATGCTCACTATGCCAGCGCGCTCAGTGACAGGTGAGTTTGCCGTCTTTGTACTCGCAGTCATCGGGTGGGCCGTATCTCTCGTAATAGGGAAGCGCTCCACGGCGAGCAATGTACGCTTGAAATCGCGGATCCTCCCGAAACTTCCGCCACTCCGGCTGCCACGGACACGATTCGCCACCGATTAATCCGGCGGGCGCCTCGTCAAGGCACTGATTTGCCAAAGCATACGCCGCGTCCAGGTCACCCAGCAGCACGTAGGCCCGCACGCCGTTGTAGCCGCATTGATCTGCCCCTTGCCGAGTCAGCGTGCGGCCCGGGGGATATAGCCGCGTGCGCGCTACCAGCGCCGCTGCCCGCTTGGTGGGGTTGCCGGGATCGGCAATTGCCGCCAGCACCAGCCGGTTCAGTTCCTGGGCCGGTGCGACGTCGGTTTCGGGTTGGTTGGGGCTGAGCAAGAAGCTGTCACGCAAGTACACGGCATACCGCCCGGCGCGTACCGATGCCAAACCACGGATGTCTCCCAATGTCGGGTTGTCTTTAGGCACACCGAGCGCCACTGCCAGTTGTTCGTAGTTGAGCGCCTCGCTGTCCAGGTCGGCCCACGAATGCACCGTGCCTGCAAACATCACCACCGTAGGGATGGCTGGCGCCAATGCGTAGGCTTCGCGCATTTCCTGCACCGCTTCGCGCATGTGCCCAAGGTAGGCTTGCACCTGCGCATGAGTGAACCGGAGCAAGGCGTCATTGGGATCCAGCATTTCGGCTTTCCGATCGTGTTCCTCGGCACCCACCATGTCGCGGCGCAGAAAGGCGATCACGCCCAGGTTAGACTCCGCCTGGGCGGAATTGGGATCGAGCTTCAGCGCGTGCTGGTCGGCTTGCTCGGCGGCGAGTATATGTGACTGCAAAGAGTCGTAGTGCCAGAGCGCCAGGTGCGCCGTCGCGATTCCGGCGTAGGCTCGAGCGTAGCTGGAGTCGCGAGCGATCGCTCGCTGGAAGAAATCCAGCGCGCTTTCGGCATCGGGCGTCCCCTCGTCGTTCAGCATCGCGAGCCCCTGCAAAGTCAGCCGGTACGCGCCTACGTCACGGGTCGGTGGCGCAATTACGACGGAGTCTGGCGGTCGTCCGCTCTTATCGACCTTCATCACGGTGAGGACTTCATTGCTGACATCGTCATAAAGCTTGAACAGGTTCGCGAACTTCTCTTCGAAGTTCTGCGAGACGGTAACCTCGCCAGTGGCGCCATCGACAAGCTGCACGTTGACGCGCACCAAATCCCCTCCTTTTTGGACTGTTCCCTCCAGAATCTTGGCGACTCGAAGCTCACTCGCGATCTTTCTGACATCTTCCGCCCGACCCTTGTAGGCAAATGAGCTGGTTTTCGACCGCACCTGAAGGGCCGTCACCCTTGACAAGGAATTGATCAGCTCCTCCGCTATTCCATCACCCCAGTAGTCCAGGTCTTTCTCGCCCGTTTGGTTGTCGAACGGCAGCACCGCAATCGAGGCTTTCGCTATTGAGTCTGGCGTCGTCGCAGCACGAGATGCCCGGGCTGGTTTGACTACCATGGCTGGCCCCTGAGAACCAGCCGCTCGGCTCGTTATAGAGGCAGGCGATTTCTGTGAGTTCCCGATGAGCCAAGCCGCGAGGCCGAGGGCAACCGCGAGCACTGCGGCAGCGATCACCGTCACCCAGCGCCAGGGCCGTCCCGGGATGCGCCCTGCGCTCGGAGCGATCGGGCTGACAGGGGCGGCGGCCTCGATCGCGGCGGCCTCGATCGCGGAGGCCTGGAGTTCGGTCGTCGGGAGCGCGAGCGCGGGGGGCATCTGGCCGCGCAAGTCCAGCTCGAGGTGTGAGTGCGGCACAACACGCACGGGAGCGATGAACTTGAAGCCCCGACCGGGTACGGTGAGGATGAAGCGGCGCTCGCCTGCCGTCTCGCCGAGCACCTTCCGCAAGGTCACGATGCACTGGTTGAGGTTGTTCTCCTCGACCACCGCTCGCGGCCAGACCGCTGCCATCAATGCGGACTTCTCGACGAGCTCTCCGGCGCGCCCTACAAGCTGCAACAGTACTTCGAAGGCCCTGGACGGCAGGGCTATCGGCACCCCCTCGCGCGACATCAGCACGTGCAATGCCGTGTCGAGGTGAAAGCCGCCGAACTCGTAGTCTGGTGCGCTACTGTCGTCCATAGTCCGGGGCCGTTGAGGTCGTGCTCCAGCAGGTCGTGCTCTAGCCTATTGCCATTTTATCGAGGCGTAGACCCTTTGACGATCCTGGTAAGCCCTAGGGTTGTGCGGAGGACTCCGGGAGGCTGTTCGGCGCCTTCATACCGCGCCTCACAGATTCTCATAACGTCTCACGGGCTCGCCCAAGCTTCCTCATAGCCAAAGCGTGAATCTCGCTTCACGCCGCGATCGGGAAATCCTTTCCCTCGAGGCGCTCGACACCACCAACCAGGAGATTCACATGAAAACCAAGCTCAACATGACCGTCGGCTTCACCGTTCTGGCAATCGCGCTCGCCTTCAGCAGCGGCGTGTTCGCAGAGAGCCCCAGCTTCGTCAATTCCGCCAGCAAGACCGTGCACTACCAGGACCTGAATCTATCCACCCCGAAAGGAATCCAGGTTCTGTATCGACGCCTCCAGGTTGTCGCCGCCTCGGAGTGTGCACAGGTGGCGAGCGACCCGTACTACGCCTACCTGGAATGCACCCAGGCTGCTATGGATGCCGCGGTCCGGGCGGTGGGCAACGCCGATCTTACCGCAATGCACCACGGAATGAAGCGCAGAGCGTTGGTTGCCGCTCGTTAGAGTTCCACATTGTGCGACGGCGGGCGGCGGTAATGCTGCCCGCCGTCTTCTGCGTCCCCGCGCGGACCGGTGCGTTCGGTATCTCATCTTCTACGACGCCTTCTCGACCTCCGGTAACCCTCAGATTTAAACGACACCCCGCACGAGTGATCGGGGCAATACCCATCCGGATTCTTCGCCAGATACTGCTGGTGATAGTCGGCGCTTAAGGCGAGGCGTTTTGTCAAGTTAAATTAGTAGCTTACATAACTGTTGTCCAGTGCTCGATAGACTTTCGGTAGACGTCGCCGCCGATCCATCGGTAGACCAGCATGGATCGCGAGTTCTGCGCAGACATGGTTTTTTTGCGTGTCCGAACCGGAACACGACGCGTCGCGGAGTAACGCCGAATATGCACTGTTCGCAGTGTGATGCTTGATGGTCGTGCCCCGATCCGTGCATGTCCGCGTATGATCCCTAGCGGTTCCGAGGGGGAGAATGTTGTTCCCGCCACAGCAGTCGCGCCACCCACTGTGAATTCGACGGTTCAATAGGCTGAGAGACCTGCAGGCGATCGCGTTCATCCCCTGTGGCAGGAATTGACATAACCACGCTGTGCCACCCGTAGTCCGCCCGCCATTGATCCGGGTATGATCTGGCGCAAATGAAAATCGTGAATAGGGTTGTTCACGTCACGCAAAGCGATGCAGGGACGTGGTTGGAAAGAGTCGAACGGGCGCTCTGTGCAGCTTCACATTCGCACCGTTTGCCCGTGCGCTCCGCCATCTGCGAAGTCAATGATCGCGAGGCTCTGGCGGATGCGACCTTCGTGGAGTGGGATGCGGACGAACCGTGCGGCGAGCTGCTCGCTCGACTGCAGGTCAGCGCGCCGCGTCGTAAGTCCCACCAGGAAGGCAGGTTTGCCGTCGTGCAGATCGTTCCGACGGGCGTGCGCTGCGAGATCGGCGGCTTTGCCGGCGATGCCTGTCCGGCGACCAACCTGCTCGCGGCCAGCGCCGACTTACTGATCACTCACCCGAACGCCGTCAATGCTTCCGAGCTCAACGAGATGGCGGCCAACGTGCTGTATGTCGAAGGCAGGAGCCTCGACGATCTGATGCTCGGTCAGCTCGGGCTAGCCCCGAGTCGGGCCAATCGCATCGGCACGTTCATCGACCCAACTGGCGCGGCATACTTGGACGACGTCGTGCATGCGCTCAATGCTGCGCGTGCCACCGGCGGCATCGATTGTGGGCTTCACAGCGTCGGGCGCGAGGATTTCGGTGTCGCAATCGATTGGTCGGCGCATGGTTGTGCTGTCGGCACCGTACGGCACCCCGACGTCATCCTCGAAGTAGTCGGCCACCTGCTGAGCCAGGGCGCCGAGGCCATCGGCGGTGTATCCGTCATCCACGGCGTGAGTGCGCAGCAGTTCTCCAGCCACCTCGAAGGCAAGCTGCCCAACCCCTCCGGAGGCATCGAGGCCATCATCACGCACCTGATATCCAGGGTGTTTCGCATCCCCACGGCCCATGCGCCATTGCCGTACTATCAGGCAATCAAGCAGCGTGGCACGCACAATCCGCGCGCCTCGGCGGAGTTCATCTCGACTCCGCATTACTTTTGCGTTCTCAAGGGGCTGGCACGCGCTCCGCGGCTGGTGCCCCTGGAGGACCTGCAGCGCGTCCCCAGCCATCTGATCAGTCTCAACAACGTCGGCGCCGTGGTAGCGCCCGCATCCTGCCTTGGGGGCACTGCGGTGCTGGCCGCCGACTTCAACGCGATCCCCATCATCGCGGTCCGGGAAAACGGTTCGGTCCTGGACGTCTCGAACGAGCGCATGGGCCTGCGAAACGTCATCGAGGTGGCCTCCTATCCCGAGGCGGCGGGCGTCGTGCTGGCCTTGCGCAAAGGCATATCGCTGGAAAGCGTACGCCGTCCCCTGGGTCGCGCGCTGCACGCGGATATTGCGTCCGTGGCACACCTGTGGGGAGCTGCTGCCGCGCTGTGACCGTGACGCCGGAGAGTGCTTCGCCAGCGGCGGTTGATGAGCTGTTGGCGCGGTCCAACCTGACAGCGCGGCAACTGCTGATCTACGCCGGCCAACGGCTCAGCCCCGACATCCTGTTGTACGATGCAGTCTATGCGGTGAGCTGGCCGGACCTGGCGCTGCCGCGTTTTCGTTTGGCGTGGCAGCAGCTACTCGACACGTGCGATGCCCTGCGGACCATCGTCGAGGAAGTCGATGGCATCCCGCGGCAGCGCGTACTCAACCCCTACCCTTTGGAGGTCGAATACGTCGAGCTTCCACGGGCCGAGGGCAGCGACGCACCGCTCGAGTGCTACCTGCAGTCCCGCCTGGAGCGCCCGCTGGTCCTGCAACAACGCGCGTTCGACACCGCCGTAATCCGCACCTCGGCGCACCAGCATGTCTGGTATCTGAACCTGCACCATGTCATTGCCGATGCCGCGGCCGCCGAGCTGCTGATCGAGCGGCTGTACCGAATCTACCACGAGGAACCGGGTGCACTCGCGCTCGCGCCACTGCCGTCGTTCATGGACCAGGTTGCCCGGCGACGCTCCGCGCTCACCGATGCCACCCACCGCGATGACACATGCTATTGGCGACAGCGACTCGCCGGTCTGCCCGCGCCCACGCCGCCCTACGGAATCACTGCGATCGGAGCCCGCCAGGAACGCGTGCTGATCCAGCTCGACGAGCAACGCGGTCGCGCCATCGCGGCGCTCGCACGCACCATGTTCGGCGACGGCCTTGGGGAGCACGCCGCTGCCTCCAATCTGTTCTGCGCGGCGTTTGCCATGTTTCTTACTCGCGTCAGCGGCAGCCGACAGGTCACGATCGGCTCGACTGCCCACAACCGCCGCAACGAGACCGAGCGACGGACGATCGGACTGCTGATGGAGGTGCTACCGCTCGCGCTGACGCTGGATGCCGAGGACGGCCTCGCGCAAGTCATGCGCCAAGCCGCCAGCGTGACGCGCGAGGCGCTGCATCATCGCGGCTACAGCGTGCCCAATTCGAGCCGCAGCCCCCACTATCTGGCGCTGATCAACTATATGCGTCCGCTGGTGACGACCCCGCCCGGACTGACCGTACGACGCATCCATCCAGGCCATGGGGCACACGCGCTGGCACTGAGCATTTCCCCGCCCCGCGAGGGTCACGCGTGGCAGCTGTGGCTCGACGTGAATGCCATCCTGGCGCAAAGTATCGGAGCGGAGCGAATCGCAGCGCAGTTCCGCATGTTGCTCGAGGCCGCGGTGGCTGACCCTCAGCGGTCTCTGGCATGCCTTCCCCTGCTCGCAGCCGGCGAAGTACACCGTATCCGTAGCCTGTGCTACGGCCCGCACCTGGCGGCCGGATTACGCGAGTGCGGCTGCCATAAGGCGTTCGAGCTTCAGGTGACTCGCAGGCCCGAGGCCACTGCCGTGGCTTTCGGAGGGGGTACGGAGAGCTACACCCAGCTAAACCGGCGCGCCAATCGCTTGGCCCATGAGCTGATGGGCCGGGGTATCGGCCGTGGCGCGCTGGTTGGCATTCATCTGGAACGCTCGCTGGAGATGATCGTCGCGGTGCTGGCGGTGCTGAAGAGCGGCGCCGCCTATCTGCCGCTCGATCCGGCCTATCCGGCCACGCGGCTGCAGCACATGCTGGAAGAGACCGACGCCGCAATCATCATCACGGATCAAACTCTGGCGGCTCAGCTCACTCCAGCGGCCAGGCCCATACTGCTACTGCCGCTGCCTGAAACCGCGTCGCTGGATGTTGCCGATCCCGGCGTGAATATACGTCGAGCGGATCCGGCGTACGTCATGTACACGTCGGGCTCCACGGGCACACCCAAGGGTGTCATGGTCACGCACGGTGGCGTCGTGAACTACCTCGAGTGGCGCAACAGTTACTTCCCGCTCACGCCTACCGACCGGTGTCTGCATAAGGCGTCGTTGAGCTTCGACGACTCGGTCTGGGAGATACTCGAGCCTCTGGGAGCCGGTGCATGCATCGTCCTGGCACGCCCGCACTTCGAATACGACGGCGCCTATCTGGCCGCGCTGATGGCGGGGCAACAGGTGAGCGCGGCGTGTCTCGTGCCCACGCTGCTGCGCGCCTTCATCGAGGAGCCGCAGACAGCATCCTGCGTCTCGCTGCGCCGCCTGACCACGGGAGGCGAGACACTCAGCGTGGCACTGCAGCGGCGCGTACTCGAGCGGCTGCCTTCTGTGAAACTCTACAACGGCTACGGCGCCACCGAGACCACGATCGCATCCTCGTTCTGGCAGTGTGCGGATGATCGGCGGGCGTCGGTGCCCATCGGCCGGCCCATCGCCAACACCACGATCTACGTCCTGGATGATGCTGGACAGCTGCTGCCGATCGGCGTGCCAGGCGAGCTGTATGTCGGCGGTGCCGGTGTGGCCGCCGGCTATCTGCGCCAGCCGGCGCTGACCGCGGCGCGCTTCACCGCCGCAACCGCGGCCGCGCCCGGCGAGCGCCTGTATCGGACCGGTGATCGCGGACGGTTGCGCGACGATGGTGTGTTGGAATTTCTCGGGCGGGTCGACGAGCAGGTCAAGATCAACGGCGTACGTGTCGAACCGGGTGAAGTGGAAGCCCACCTGTTGAGCCATGCGCTGGTGCGCGCCGCGGCGGTCGTCTGTCATGAACCGCAGCCCGGGAGCAAGCGGTTGGTGGCGTACGTCGTACCGGCGCATGCCAGCGCCCTCTCGGCCGCAGAGCTGCGCCGTTACCTGCGCACCTGCCTGTCACCCTCGCTGGTTCCTGGCCGCTATGTGCTGATCGACGCATTGCCGAGCACTCCGAGCGGCAAGCTCGACCGCAACGCCCTTGCGACTGCAACGGCATCGCTGCCCGAGCTGACCGCCAGCGTTGACCCGCGTGACGCCATCGAGCGGCAGCTACTGGAAATCTGGCAGGCGATGCTCGATGTGCGCCCCATCGGCGTCCAAGATGACTTTTTCGACCTCGGTGGCCACTCGTTGCTGGCCGTGCAGCTGGCCGCGGCGATCGCCCGGCAGTTCAAGCGTCATCTGCCGCCGGGATTGCTATTCGAGGCACCGACCATCGAGGCGCTCGCGCTGCGTCTGGCCGCACCGCAATCGAGCACCACGCCCTCAATCCTGGTAAAGCTCCGGGCCGAGGGCGATCGGGTGCCGCTCTTCTGCATCCATCACGTGCGCGGCAACGTCAATTGCTATCGTGAGCTGACGGATCTGCTCGTAACGGAGCAACCGGTGTATGGCCTCGAAGTCAGCGGCGGCGCAGTTGCTGACGGTGTCACCATCGAGACGCTCGCAGCCCGGTACGTCGAGGAAGTGCTCGCATGCCAGCCAGTCGGGCCGTATGCCATCGCCGGCTACTCGGCCGGTGGATTGATCGCCTACGAGATGGCGCGTCTGCTGGTGGCGAGAGAGCGAACGGTGGCACTGCTGGCTATCCTGGATACCGATGCGGGCACCCGCGCCAGGCGCGTCGTGATCGATCCGCTGCGTTTTCACCTCGATAATCTCGCGCGCCTTGGGCCTCTGGAGGCCATAGGCTATCTCTGGCACAAGATCTGCGCCCGTTGGCGCACACGCGCCGGCGCCGCAAAACCTGCAGCGCCGGCTGACACGCCAGGCGATCCGCTGATGGCAGCGTTGGACCACGCCGTCGAGCGCTACCGTCCACGGGAATACGCCGGCGGCGTCATGCTGTTTCGCGCCACCGATCGACGAGTCACACGCACCTACGCCCGGACACTTGGGTGGCGTGCACTGGCCGGCGGCGGCGTTCGCGTCATCGACATCCCCGGCGACCACCGCACCATCGTGCAGACTGGCCCCGTGCGTATGCTCTCGAGCCGACTCAGTGAGTGCCTTGCCCGGATCAATGCATCTTCGACGCCGACTTAGGTCTTCGCTGCGCCGACCGCCAACGGTCAGCGTCTAGCTGAAAAAGTCGGGACGCTGCGTACGGCCAGCAGGTTCCTAAAGGGACGCGCGGGAGCCGCAAAGCCCAAAGACCTGATCAAGTATCTCTGGCGGGCACCGCACCCTTGCGTACCCTTCGACGGCATGATGACATCACCGCCGCCAGAACTGCGTCCCGTTTCTCCTATACGCCCAGCATTCTTCCCCGCGGACTTCCCGCCCGAACCCTCGCTGTAACGATGACTACGTCTTCTCCCCCGGCTCCAACTCCGCGGATTTGAAGCTGACCCCGCACGAGTGATCGGGGCAATACCCATCCGGATTCTTCGCCAGGTAATGCTGGTGATAGTCGGCGCTGAGGCCGGAAATGCCACGTAACCCACGCCGTTATATCCTCGTAGTCGCCGATCGGTCGACTTCCAGTAGACGCTGGGGGGCGCTCGAATCGGTAGAGCGGCGCCCACATCTCATAGAGGTTGACATCCTATACGATGTCACATAACATTTTCGAGTGCGGGTCGTACTCGATACATCCGTGGTCATCGCAGGACTGAGGAGTCGCCTCGGCGCGAGCAATCAGGTCTTGGTCGCGGTCGCGGAACAACGTTGCACCCCGCTGGTGACTACCGCTTTATTCCTGGAGTACGAAGCGGTGCTGCTGCGACCTGAGCATCAGCTCGCGACCGGTTTGAATCCTTCCGATATAGAGGGATTCCTAGCGGCGCTGGCGAGCGCTGCCGAGCCCGTTGAAATCAACTTCCTGTGGCGCCCGCAGCTTCGGGATCCGGCTGATGAGCTGGTACTCGAGGCCGCGGTGAACGGAAAAGCCAGCGCCATTGTGACGCATAACGTCAAGGACTTCAGATCCGGGGCGGAACGATTTGGGGTTGCGACGTTGACTCCTGCGGAATTACTGAAGGAGCTCCGAAAGTGAGCAAGAGTACCTATCCTTTGAAACTTCCCAATTCCATTAAGAATGCAGCGGCAGAGCTCGCGAAGGCAGACGGCGTGTCACTCAATCAGTTCATTGCGGCTGCGGTCGCGGAGAAGGTAGGCTCGTTGCAGACGGCGCAAATATTTCTAGAGCAGCGAGCAGGCACAGCAAAGCCTAAGGACCTTCTCAAGTATCTGAGACGCGTGCCCAAGGTGGCTCCGCTGGACGATGACCGGACTTAGGTCTTCACAGCGCGCGGGAACGCTCAGGGTCTGGGCTCGTGGGCGGTTGGTCCGACGTGCTATCCGCGACGTCGTGCTCTGCCCGCCTGCGGTCCTCTACAGGAGACGATCAGCTAACGTCCCGGTCCATAAACGGCCATCGCTCGTGAACTCGAGCGTTAGCGTTTCCCTTACGC
The DNA here is from genome assembly GCA_036266795.1 of Steroidobacteraceae bacterium. GTDB lineage: Bacteria > Pseudomonadota > Gammaproteobacteria > Steroidobacterales > Steroidobacteraceae > FEN-1191. Next base: position 119,668 of record DATAXJ010000025.1, read on the forward strand.
CAGCTTCTTCCTTGACATACGATATGATCGCGTAACCCATGGGGTGCGTCTTTGGTGACCTCGGGTGATTAAACGACTCTCGTGTGACCGCAAAAAACTCGATTCGTTCCGCGTGCCTATCTTCCGTCCAGCTGGGCCCGAATATTCGAACCAACAATCGGCGGCCCGCCTCGGTTCACCGGATCATAATTCACCAAATGGATGACTTCCTGCTTGAGCTTATCCCGATCCGGAAGCGCAGACCGTGTAACGCTGTCTGCATGAAAGTAGCGCTTAAGGCCGCCGCTTGTCGCATAGAAGGTTGGATCCATGAGGACGTCGCTCCGGAAGACGGTATCGATAACCTCCAAGACGTCGAGAGCAGTTTTCTGGGTCGGGGCCGCTGCAAACCCGACGTGGCATCCGATGACCAATGCCAATGCGACGAATATCGTCCTTGCTTTTACTTTCATCATATTGACCGGGCAACGGGGCTCTGCCACCGAGGAATTGTGTACTCCTCGGCGACATTCTTTCCCCGCGGAATATCCTAAGCCCGAACCATCGGTAGACTTCCGGTAGACTTCAGCGCCGAAAACACCCGCCATTTTCCTGCAGAATTCCGCGGGGTCTTCCATTCCCCAGCACGTAACTCTTTGTCTCCCGGCAGGAAACAGAGTAACACGAGCCCTTACACCTTCTCCCCCAGCTCCAACTCCGCGGATTTGAAGCTGACCCCGCACGAGTGATCGGGGCAATACCCATCCGGATTCTTCGCCAGGTACTGCTGGTGATAATCCTCCGCGTAGAAGAATGGCGGAGCCGGCCGAATCTCCGTGGTGATCTGACCGTAGCCAGCCTTGGTCAGCGCTCTTTGGAATTCCTTGCGCGACTGTTCCGCCGCCTGCTGCTGCGCCTCACCGTCGGTATAGATCAGCGAGCGGTACTGGCTGCCGATGTCATTGCCCTGACGCATCCCCTGCGTCGGATCGTGTGATTCCCAGAACACCTTGAGAAGCTGCTCATAGGTAACGCGTTTCGGGTCATAAATCACCAGCACCACCTCGGCGTGTCCGGTGGTATTGCTGCACACCTGTCGATAGGTGGGATTCGGCGTATGCCCGCCGGCGTAGCCGACGGCGGTGGCGTACACGCCAGGCATTTCCCAGAACTGCTTCTCCGCGCCCCAGAAGCAGCCCATGCCGAAAACGGCGCGCTCGAGGCCCGGTGGAAAAGGCGGCTGAATGCGCTGGCCATTGACAAAATGTGTTTCCGGAATCTGCATGTACTGCTCCTCGCGACCGCAGGGGCCGCGTTCTCCAGGCGCCTTCAATCCCTTCGATGTTGCGCTAAACTTCACCCATGAACGCGATCTGTCAGCCCCACAACCTGCGTCGGCCCATTTTCCAGGGCCCCAAGCCCTACGGCGTGCGCGTCAGTCTTCGCCCTGGCGATCCATTCCGCAAGATCATGGGGGCGGATTGGCACCGCAGCCATTGGTACCCTAGCGCCGCCGAACGCGACGCAGCGCTGGCGGACATGAGTCGTAAGCACGAGTACTCGCGCGTCGGCGACAGGCCGGCACTGCTGTTCGAAAAGATCGAAAACCTCGCGGTCAGCCACGGCGTCTGACCCCGACGCCGGCGATCAGAACGAATGCCCGAGGTACAGGTAGAACGCCGTGCTGCCGCTCTGGTCGTAGCCCATCGCGAGATATGCGGGTCCGAGATAGGTGTCGGCTGCCACGAACAGTGAGAAGTCGGTGCGCAGCGCGCTGAAGTGCATCTGGCTGCGCTGGTTCCAGACGTTGCCGGATTCGAGCGAGGCACCGATATAGGCGGGCACGTCCAGGATGCCCTCTCCGCCGTTGCCGACCTTGTGCAGATAGATGAGCCGTCCGATGGCATATTGGGGGCCGGCCAGCGTATCGGCTCGCACGCCCGATAAATTGAGAAAGCCGCCGAGCGGGAAGTAATCGCGAATGGCGGTCTGGCTGCCGCCGGCGGTCATGCCACCGGAAACCCAGGTAACCAAGGTGTTGCGAGCCCAGGAGTGCACCCCGCGCCAGTCGACGGTGGCGACATCCGCACCCTCCCCCGCCCCGCGGCTCTCGACCGTAAGCTGGGTAGTCAGCGCCTGCCCGGAGCGCGCGAAGCTCGGGCTGTCCCGATCATCGAAGCCGAAGCGCACGAAGTACTGCTCCACGTCGAAATTTGCGCCAGGGGCGTTGAAGTCGCCGAGACTCACGCGCTCGCTGCCGTTATCGGTCACCGCGCCCATGCGAATCTCGCCCCAGTTGCCCAGCGCGCGCCCCAGATCCAGCCCGGCATGTACGCTGCGTACCAGGTATTCGCCCACGTGTCGGCCGTCTTCCACCTGCGCGATCTGGTACTGCCCAATGTCCGCATGCGGATCGACGAAGTACTGCGTGACATTGGATAGCGGCTGATAAAACTCCGTCGACAGCAGCGGCGCCGTCCCCACCTGCAGCACCGAGTCCCACTCGGCGCCCAGGGAATTGAGCTCGGTGACATCCAGCCGTCCGGCCGCGTCGAAGCTGGTATCGCCTTCGAAGTCGTCCTGCATGTCCATCCCGAGCCGCAGATAATTCGGTCCCCAGGAGTTGCGCAGCGCCGTGAAATCCAGCCCATATTGGTCGCCGGGACCCTGCTGCAACTGGTAGTCGAGTGTCTCCAGGTAACCACGGCCGTAGAGCAGCTGGATCTGCTGCTGCAGCGCCTGCGCGTCGAGCATTTGACCGCTGAAGCGGTCGAACATGTCATGGATCTGGCGGTTGTAAGCCGTGGAATCCGGATCCACACGCACGAAGCTCACCTTGGGCGGTGGCGCTCGCACGGCGCGGCGCGCATCGAGATAGCGCGCATACTCGGCGTCCGAAACCGACAACGCGCGCAGCTGTTTCTCCATGGCCGCCGCGGCGCTTTCCCCCGCGCTGACGATCTTCAGAGTGTCGGCAAAGTCGTAGGAAGAGTAATTGCCGAGCTGTGGACTGATGAGCAGGTCGTGGGCGCCGAGGCTTGCAAGCTCCCGACGGACATTTCGCCGCAGCAGAATCGCCAGCACCTGGTTGGTGATACCCGGCAGCGAAACGAGCCCCTTGCGCGACTGCAGTGGATAGCCGGCATCCACGACGATCAAAACATCGACGTTCATTGCCCGCGCGACGTCGATCGGCAGGTTGTCGACCAACCCTCCATCCACGAGCACCTGCCCATGGTATTCGACCGGTGCAAACACGCCGGGAACGGACACGCTGGCGCGCATGGCGGTCGCAAGGTCGCCGCCGGCCAGCACGCTCGCCTCGCCGTTCTCCAGGTTGGTCGCGACGGCGCGAAAATGCGTCGGCAGGCGGTCAAAATCGGTGATGCGCGCCACTGGCAGAGTGAGGGCGCGTAGCGTCTCGGTGAACTTCTGGCTCTGGATGAGTCCGCGGGGGATCACGAGCTTGCGGCCCTGCAGTCCCAGCGGAAGATTGACCAGATACTGTTCTTCCTCCTGCTTGCGGCGATAATCCAGCGCTGCCAGTGGCGGACGATCGCGAAACGCCGCCTGCCAGTCGACCGAGCCCATCGCCTGTGCAATCTCACGCCCGGACAGGCCACTCGCGTAGAGGCCACCCACCACGGCACCCATGCTGGTGCCGGCGATCGCGTCGATCGGTACGTGCAACCGATCGAGCATCTCCAGCACCCCGATGTGCGCCGCCCCGCGTGCACCACCCCCCGAGAGCACCAGGCCGATGCGCAGGCGCCGTGGCTGCGGGGACACGGTGGTGCTCGCCGAGGGCGCGGGCGTCAGCGGCGGCGCGAGGGTTGATGAAGGCGGGACGGAACTGGTCGGGGGCAGCTGCGCGACCGCGGCGGCAGACGAAAGCAGGCACACCGCCAGCGTGATGAGTCTGGGTTTATGCATGCAACCGCTGCGGCCGTCGGGCCGGCGTGGGGAATCTTAGCATGCGCTCCAACTCTGGTTCGCCGGCATCAGTATGTATGCGGGATGCGCTACCGCCACCGCAGGGCAGCCATTAAGCTTGTGACATGGGAATCGGCTCTGGACTGATCATTGGTCTGGTCATCGAAGTTGCGCTGATCGCGCACTGCCTGCGCACCGGACGCAATCCGCTGTGGATCGTGCTCATCGTTCTGCTGGGCCCGCTCGGCTGGCTGATCTACGCGGTCGTGGAGCTGCTGCCGGGCCTGTTCGGGGGCGCCGGCACGACGCGGGCTTGGGGCGGCATGCGCCGCGCCCTGAATCCGGGCGCGGATCTGCGCCGCTACGAGGCGGAAATGCAGCGCAGCGGCGACGTCGCAAGCCGCCAGCACTACGCGGACGCCCTGATCGCCCACGGACGTGCGAGCGAGGCGATCGCGGTCTATCGCCAGGCGCTCACCGGCCTGTACGAGAGCGATCCGAATTTGCTGTGGGGACTGGCGCGTGCACAGTTTGCCTCCGGAGCGGTGGGCGAGGCACGCGCCACGCTCGAGACATTGCGGGCGCGCAATGGGCAGTTTCCTTCTCCCGAGGCTCACCTGCTGTACGCACGCGCGCTCGAGGCGGAGGGCAACACCGCGCGCGCGCTGGAGGAATACGCAGCGGTGATGCGCTCCTTCGCTGGCGCCGAGGCGCCACTGCGCTATGCGCAGCTGCTGCGTGCCGCAGGCCGTTCCGAGGAGGCACGACGCGTTCTCAAGGAGCTGCTGGACAACGCGCGCATCGCGCCGCGCTACTACCGGCGCATGCAGCGCCAGTGGCTGGTCATGGCCGAGCACGAGTCGTCCGCCCTCTCCTGACGCGAGGCCGCGCGATGCGCGGTTGCTGCTGCGTGATGCAGTGGATATTGCCCCCCCCAAGCAGGATTTCGCGGGCGGGCACGCCGACCAGGCGCCGGTCCGGGAAGACGCGCTGCAGGACACGTCGTGCCGCTGCATCGGTGCGCGCGTCGAGCAGTGGCAGGATCACGGCGCCATTGGCGAGGTAGAAGTTGAGGTAGCTGCCCGTCAGGCGCTGCCCCGCCCGCAGCGGGCGGATACCAGGCCGCGGCAGAATTCCGCGCGCTTCGCGCGCACTCAGGTACAGCGGGGGCGGCGCGGGAATGCGGTGCACGCGCAGGCGCCGGCCGCGCGCATCGCGTGCCGCGAGCAGCCTCTCCAGAGCGTCCTCGCAGATGTGCCGCTGCGTATCGCGCTCATCCTGCGGCCAGGTCAGACACACCTCTCCCGGACGTGCAAAGCAGGCCAGATTGTCGATATGTCCGCGCGTCTCATCGTCGATGAGCCCGCGTCCGAGCCAGATCACCTGCGTTGCGCCCAGATAGCGCTTGAGCAACGTCTCGATGCGCGCGCGCCCGAGCCTCGGATTGCGCTTGATATCCAGCAGGCTCTCCTCGGTGACCAACACCGTGCCCTGCCCGTCCACATGCAGTGCGCCACCCTCGGTGACCAGCGGCGCGCAATAGCGCTCGCAGCCGGCGAGTTCGAGCACCTTCTGGGCGACGCAGCGATCGCGCTCGAAGTTGCGATACAGGCCGCCCCAGGCATTGAAGCGCCACTGCGTACCGCGCACACGCCCGGCCGCATCCAGCAGGAAGGTCGGCCCCACATCGCGCATCCAGGCATCGTCGCTGGAGATCTCCACCAGGCGCACCGCTGCGGGCAGCTGCGCGCGGGCGCTGGCATAGGCGAGCGCCGAAGCGCCTACCGTGACCGGCTCGAAACGCGCGATGGCGGCCGCCACGGCTGCGAATGCCCGCTGGGCGGGCGCGGCCTGGCGCCGCCAGTTATCCGGTCGTTCCGGCCAGAGCATCCAGCAGCCGGCGTGCGCGGCAAACTCCGCCGGCATGCGGAAACCGTCGGCGGCGGGAGTGCTGAGCAGCGTTTGAGTCATCGGGTCATTCTACGATGCGAAGACGTTATGCTGTCGGTATGCGGCGCATCCTCGTCGTGCTGGGGGCATTGCTGATCGCGGTGGGCCTGGCATGGCCGTGGCTGTCGCGCCTGCCGCTGGGGCGCTTGCCCGGGGACATCGTAATCGTACGTCCCGGCTTTCGATTCTATTTTCCGCTGACGACGCTGATCCTCGTCAGCCTTATCGTCAGCCTGCTGCTGCGGATATTCCGCCGCTAGTAGGTGCGCAGCGCCGGCGGCGGCGGCGTGTATTGATAGAGCCAGGTTTCGCTGAGCGGCTGGCTACCGAGTGCCAGAAACAAGCGCAGATTGATCGGCTCGCTACTCGCGTCGGTGAGCTTCAGATCGAACATGGCACGCCAGCCGCGCACCTGCTGCAGGGGTCGTGCGGATAGCAGCTCGATCTGCCCGCGCGAAGTGCTGACCATGGCCTGCACCTCGGCGCCGGCGGCGAGCATGGAGAAATCCCCGCCCACGAAGTCAACGACGAACCGCCACGAAAAGTAGCTGCGCTTCTGGCCGACGACGCCACCGATACCGGTGCGCGTCGCATAGACCTGCGCCAGGTGGCAGGGCGTCGGATTATAGCGGCACCAATACAGCCGATAGGCGAACAGCAGCTCCTGCCCGGCTTGCGGCTTGGCGGCCGGATTCCAGAACGCCACGATGTTATCGAAGGTCTCGTCGGCTGCAGGAATCTCCACGAGCATGACCGAGCCATGCCCCCAGTTGCTCTTGGGCTCGACCCAGACGCTCGGACGCAGGTTATAGAACACCCCGTCATCCTGGTAGTCGGCGAAACGCCGGTCGCGCTGCATGAGGCCGAAGCCGCGCGGTGCATTGTCGAAGAAGGAGTTCACGCGCACGACGTTGGGATTGACCAGCGGTCGCCATAGCCACTCACCGGCACCGTTGTGGATCTGCAGGCCGTCGGAATCGTGAATCGCGGGGCGCCAATCCTCGGACAGCCGGTGCTGGCTCTGGTCGTAGTAGAACATGCTGGTGCCCGGCGCGATCCCCAGCCGCTCGATGGCCCGACGCGGATAGAGCGCCGCATCCACGTCCATGACCAGGGTATCGCCCGTCCCGATGATGAAGCGATAGGCGCCGGTGGTGCTGGGCGAGTCGAGCAGCCCATACACGGTCAGCTGGCTGGAATCGGGCGAGGGCCGCTCCAGATAATAGGCAACGAAGTCGGGGAACTCCTCGGGCTGGGGCAGGCCGGTGTCGATGGCCAGCCCGCGCTGTGACATGCCGTACTGCATGTCACCGTCGACCGCGCGAAAATAGGATGCGCCCTGGAAAGCGGCAATATCGCGCTGCCAGTCGCTATGAAACAGCAGCCTAAAGCCCGCGAAACCGAGTTCGGGGGACAGGCGACGCCAGTTCACGCCGCTGCGCGTGTAGTCGAACAGCGCCGGATCGAAGGCCAGCTGCTGCGCCATGCCACCGGTGACCTCGTAGAGCCGCACGGGCTTCTTGACCGTGAAGCCGAGGTGAAAGAAACGCGCCTGGAAGCGCAGCCCCTCGTTGGCCCAGAGCGAGTGATCCTCGCGGAATTGGATCGACTCCCACTGATCCCAGCTCAGGTGCGCGATCGGCGCCGGCAGCTGAGTGGTCGGTCCACGGTACGCCGTGGCCGCCATCGAGCGCGCCAGACCCTTGAGGCGGGCATAGTCAAAGGGCTGCGCAGCCCCCAGTCGCTTGAGCCCCCCGGGGCGCGGCGCGGGGCGCTCCGCGGCACCCAGGGCTGCGGGAAAGCGTGCGGCAGCCGCCAGAACGGCGCCGGACTGCAAAAATCGACGGCGGGACATGCGCTCATTGTAGCGCGAGGGTTACGGCAACGCTGACCGCCAACGCCGCTCGTCGGCTTCGTGAAAGGCTGCCGTCCGCCCTGCCGTGCGGCTGATTGACAGCGGCGCCGGGTGATCGTATTAGCGGCGGTCGCCGACCGGGAGGCGCGGCTATAATTGCCGGCCCCTCCCCGCTCACGGAGTCCGCCGCATGAACAGCGCCATTCGCACGGTGCGTGCCCTGGAGATTCTCGACTCGCGCGGCACCCCGACGCTGCGCGTCGCCGTGCATCTGGAGAACGGCCTCATTGGCACGGCCTCGGTGCCCTCAGGCGCCTCCACGGGCGAGCATGAGGCCGTGGAGCTGCGCGACGGCGATGCCGCGCGCTATGGCGGCAAGGGCGTACGCCGCGCGGTCGCCAACGTCAATGAGCTCATCGCGCCGCGCCTCATCGGCGCCGATCCGGCTGAGCAGGGACGACTGGATCTGCTGATGCTCGAGCTTGACGGCACGCCCAACAAATCCCGCCTGGGCGCGAACGCCATCCTCGGTGTCTCGCAGGCACTGGCCTGTGCCGCAGCGGCCGCCGCCGGGCTACCGCTGTATGCCTATCTCGGCGGCGCCGGGGCGCGCCGCCTGCCCGTCCCGCTGATGAACGTGATCAATGGAGGCAAGCACGCGGACTCGAGCCTGGATCTGCAGGAGTTCATGATCGTGCCGCACGGGGCCTCGAGCTTTTCGGAGGCGCTACGCCACGGCGCGGAAACCTTCCAGGCGCTCAAGGGACTACTGCACCAGCGTGGCCTGAGCACCGCGGTGGGGGACGAAGGCGGGTTCGCCCCGCAGCTGCAGAGCAACGAGCAGGCCTGCGAGCTGATCGTGCTGGCGATCGAGCGGGCCAAGCTCAAGCCTGGCAAGGACGTCTCGATCGCGCTGGATGCCGCCGCCTCCTCGTTCTTCGAGGCAGGCAGCTATCGGCTGACGCGCAGCCGTCAAGGCGACAAGAGCGCGGAGCAGATGACTGAGCTGTATCGCAGCTGGGCCGAACGCTACCCGATCATCTCGCTGGAGGATGGCCTGGCCGAAAATGACTGGCAGGGCTTTCGCGCCCAGACCGAAGCACTTGGTCAGCGCATGCAGATCGTCGGCGATGACCTGCTGGTCACCAATCCCATCTATATCCGGCGCGCCATCAGCGAGCGCGCCTGCACCGCGGCGCTGATCAAACTGAACCAGATCGGCACGGTCAGCGAGACCATCGATGCGATCAGCCTGTGCCGTCGCGCTGGTTGGGGCTTCATTATTTCCCACCGCTCGGGCGAGACCGAGGACGGCTTCATCGCCGATTTCGCCGTGGCCATGGGCGGCGGTCAGATCAAGACCGGCTCGCTGTGTCGTTCCGAGCGCATTGCCAAATACAACCGCCTGCTGGAGATCGAGCAGGAGCTGGGCCCGGCAGCCCTGTACGGCAACAACTGAGACAACTAGACTGCCGATCACGGCGATGGCATACCTCCCTGAACCGTCGCTCTGCGGCTGAAGATGCCGCGACGGAGGGACGGATAATGTGGAAGTCGGTCATTGCCATTTCCATCGGCGCCACCGCTGGCGCGCTGCTGCGCTGGGTACTGGGCAATCGGCTCAATGCCCTTTTCCCGACATTGCCACTGGGTACGCTGGCGGCCAATCTCATAGGCGGCTACATCATCGGGGCTGCCTTGGCCTTCTTCGCAGTGTTCTCGACGCTGGCACCGGAATGGCGCCTGCTGGTCATCACCGGCTTCTGCGGCGGCCTGACGACTTTCTCCACCTTCTCGGCCGAAGTCACCACCCTGATGCAGCAGGGGCGCATGCTCGCCGCCGGCGCCGTGATCGGCACACACCTGGCGGGCTCCCTGCTGATGACCTTTGCGGGCATCGGTACGGTCAATTGGCTGCACACGCGCTCGGGGGGCCGCGCAGTCGACACGGCGCTGCAGATGTCGGCGCGCAGCGCGACCCCTACGGCCGCGCCGGGGGATGAAACAGTATGAAGGGCAGCCTGCTGCGATTCCATGTACCCGAGGGGCAGCGCCATCAGGGCATACTGCTGTGGGAATGGCTGCTGCGCCGGGGCAGCGAGCTCGGGGCACGCGGCGGCTCGGCGCTTCGGCCCGTCGCCGGATTCGGGCGCCACCACGTGCTGCACGAGCAGAAATTCTTCGAGCTCGCCGGCAGCCTCACTGTAGAAGTCGAATTACTGCTGAGCGAGGAGCAGCTGCAGCGGCTGCTCGAGTTGCTGGAAAGTACCACCATCCGTCTGTTCTTCACGCGTACCGAGGTGACTTTTGGCATCGTCAACCCGGATGCGGAGGATGATCGATTAACGTGACCCTTTGACGGTCAGGCCGTCTGCGCCGCCGCCAGGGCCTGCTGCAGATCCTCCCTCAGGTCCTCCACATCCTCCAGCCCGATCGACAGCCGCACCGTACCGGGACCGATGCCCGAGAGGCGCTGCTGTTCCTCGGAGAGATCGCGGCTGCCGAGCAGTTGCGGCGGCATGACCAACGATTCGGTGGCTCCGAGGCTCGGCGTGATGGCGAACAGCTCCAGCGCCTCGGCGAAGCGTCTGCCGGCCTCGGCGCCGCCGCGCAGATCGAAGGTCACGATCGCGCCGAATTCGCTCATCTGCGAGCTCGCCAGAGCATGCTGTGGGTCACCGGGCAGCCCCGGGTAGCGCACGCGCTCCACCGTCGGATGTGTCGACAGGAACTCCGCGATGCACAGCGCCGCGGCCGATTGCGCGCGGTAGCGCACGAAGTAGCTTTTCAAGCCGCGCTGAATCAGGAAGGCGGCATGCGGATCGAGAATGCCGCCGAGCACGGTGAAGTCCGGCCGCATGGCGCGAATCGTGCGCGCGTCGCCGATCACGGCACCCCCCATGACATCGCCATGACCCGCGACGTACTTGGTGAGGCTGTGCAAATAGAGATCCACATCGTAGCGTCCGTGCTGGTGCACGCCCGCGAACGTATTGTCCAGCACGGTGAGCGCCCCGTGCGTGCGCGCCAGGCGCGTGATCGCGGCGATGTCGGCGATACGATTGACGGGGTTGGTCGGGCTTTCGAATACGACCAGGCGGGTGGGACGCGAGGCGAGCAGCGTCTCGATGCCCGCCAGATCCTCGATCGACAGCAGGGAGTGGGCAACGCCGTACTTGCCAAGAATGCGGCGGATGAGCTGACGGGTCGGCCCGTAGCACTCTATGAAGCACAGCACGTGATCCTCGGCGCGCGTCAGCGACAACAGCGTCTGCGCCACGACCCCGACTCCCGACGCACACACCAGACAATCTTCTCGCCCCTGTAGCTCCGCAAGCGTGAGCTCCAATTGGCGCGTGGTGGGATTGGCGCTGCGGGAGTAGAAGAATCCCGGACGCTCGCCGCGCAGCGCTTTGAGCGTGTCCTCGACCGTGTCGAACTCGAACTTGACCGTCTGATGGATCGGCGCCACTACCGGATGGTTGTCGGCTGGCACCTCCACTGTGGGAGGATGATTGACGCGGGTTTCACCCTTCATGGACTCGACTCCGCGTGCACGGACGCGCCGGCGGCAACCGCTGTGCCGGCAGCGCCCGGCGCGACAGTGCGAGTGCGGGCCCGCGCAAATTCGGCCAGGCGCGCGGCTCCCGCATCGAGCGTGGCCTCGCGCTTGGCGATGCAGGCGCGCAGCAGTGTCATACGCGGCGGCGGCTGCCGATAGAAGACTGAAACCGGGATCAGCGCGACGCCCGCCTGTGTCAGCAGCTCGTCGGCGAACTGCACGTCAGGCAGGCCGCTGATCCGTCCGTAGTCGAGCAACTGGAAAAAAGAGCCCTCCGACGGAGGCAGCGACCAGGTCGCGCTGCCGGCGCCTATGGCAGCGATGAACCGGTCGCGCCGCGTCGCGAAAAAGGTGCTCAGATCCTCCCCCGTCTGCGGCCGCTCGACCAGATAGCGCGCGATGCCCCACTGCAGCGCCGTGGCGATGGTGAAGGTATTGAACTGATGCACCTTGCGCAGCTCACCCGTGAGGGCCGGCGGGGCCACGGCATAGCCCACGCGCAGGCCCGTGGCATGCAGCGTCTTGCCGAAGGAGTAGACCGCGACGCTGCGCTCGCGCAGCTCCGGATGGGCGAGCACACTGTGATGGCGCAGGCCGTCGAAAACTATGTATTCGTACACCTCGTCGCAGATCACTGCGAGATCGAAGCGCCGCGCGAGCTCGGCCAGTGCCGCCAGATCTTCGGCCGACGCACAGCTGCAGCCCGGATTGTGCGGCGAATTGAGGATGATGAGCCGCGTGCGTGCATTGCAGGCTGCTGCGATGCGTTGCCAGTCGTGTCGAAAGCGCGGCGGCTCGAGCGGCACGTGCACGCAGCGCGCTCCGGCGAGTTCGATGGCCGGCTCGTACGAGTCATAGGCGGGGTCGAAGACGATAACCTCATCGCCAGGCCCGACCAGCGCCTGCACCGTCGAAAAGATGGCCTCCGTGGCGCCGAGCGTCACGGTGATCTCGCGTTCGGCGTCAAAGACGCCGCCGTACCGAGCCTGCAGGCGCTCGGCGATGACTTCGCGCAGCGCAGCCAGACCGGGCATGGGTGCGTACTGGTTGTGCCCGGCGCGCATCGCCTCGTAGATGAGTTCGGCGAGCCGCGGGTCCATCTCGTAGTCGGGAAAGCCCTGGCCCAGATTGATCGCGCCGAGCTCGGCGGCGCGACGCGACATGATCGTGAAGATCGTCGTGCCCACGCGCGGCAGTTTGCTCGTCAGTGTCATCGACTCGTCCCCATGCACCTCGCCGCCACGCTCACCGCTGCGCGCGCACCGCCGCGAACGCGGCACCGACGACGCCCGCCTGCGCACCGAAGGCGGCACGGCGGATCTGCGCCGGGCTGTGCAGCAGATGCCCGTACTGATCGAAATCCTCGCTGATGGAGCCGCCGATGATGAACAGGTCCGGCCAGAACAGCGCGTGCAGACGTCCCAGATAATCGTTGACGCGGGCGCACCAGGCCGCCCAATCGAGCTTCTCGGTGGTGCGCTCGCGCGCCGAAGCGATGGTCTCGGCGTCCACACCGTGGAATTCCATGTGGCCAAGTTCGGTATTGGGTACGAGCTCGCCGTTCAGAAACAGCCCCGAGCCGATACCGGTGCCAAAGGTCAACAGCAGAACCACTCCCTTGACGCCGCGCCCCGCGCCGGCCTCGATCTCCGCCAGCCCCGCCGCGTCCGCGTCGTTGATGAACACCACCGGCCTGCCGAGAAGCCCCGCGAGATGCTCACCGCCGGCGAAGCCGATCCAGGCCTTGTCTACGTTGGCCGCGGTGCGTGCGATGCCATGCTGGATGACCGACGGGAAGGCCAGGCCGACCGGACCGCGTGCCACCAGTTGTTCATCGATGCGCGCGCAGGCCTGCAGCACCGACTGCGGCGTGGAAGGCGTGGGAGTTGGCACGACCAGCAACGGCGTCACCGTGCGGCCCTGCTCGATGTCCACCAGCGCCGCCTTGATGGAGGAGCCACCAACGTCCAACCCCAGTACGGTCTGTGTCATGAGCCCTCCGTCATGAGTTGCCCCTGCGCCAGCTGCAGCTCGCGAGCTCGCCGGCGGTCGCCGTGCTTGCGCCACAGCGTCGAGCCAATCACCCCGGTCGCCACCAGTGTAATCAGCAGCGTCGCGAGGGCATTCACATCGGGGCTGACCCCGAGGCGGACCTTGGAAAATATTACCATCGGCAGGGTGCTCGAGCCCGGGCCGGCCACGAACTGCGAGATGACCACATCATCCCACGAGAGCGTAAACGACAACAGCCAACCCGACAGCAGTGCCGGCGCGATCAGCGGCAGGGTGATGCGACGGAAGACGTGCGCTGGGGTTGCGCCCAGATCCAGGGCTGCCTCCTCGAGCGAGCGATCGAAACCGGCGAGGCGCGCCTGCACGATGATGGCCACGTAGGAGACTGAAAAGCTGATGTGCGCGAGCACGATCGTGGTTGCGTCGCGTCGCGCCGGCCAGCCGAGCAGCTGCTGCAGGGCGATGAACAGCAGCAGCAGCGAGAGGCCAGTGATGATCTCGGGCATCACCAGGGGCGCGGTTGTCAGTGCCGAGAGCAATGCGCGGCCGCGAAAGCGGCCCAGGCGCGTCAGCGCGAATCCGGCCAAGGTCCCGAGCACGACGGCCCCGCAGGCATTGAGCGTTGCGATCAGCACCGACAGCCGCGCCGCCTGCAGAATCTGCGCATTGTGGAACAGCTCGACGTACCAATGCAGCGTTGGGGAATGCGCCGCATCCCACACCGTCACGAGGCGCGACGCATTGAAGGAGAACACCACCAGCGAGACGATGGGCAGGTAGAGAAACGCCAGGCCCAGCGCCAGCGCGCCGGGCAGCAGCAAGGGTCTGCGTATCCGGCCGTGCATGCGGCCGCTCATGCCGCGAGTTCCCGACCGCGGTAGCGCTGCAGCACCAGGATCGGCGCGAGCAGCAGCACCAGCAGCAGCAGTGCCAGCGCACTCGCCACCGGCCAATCGCGATTCTCGAAGAACTCGGTCGAGATGACGCGGCCGATCATCAGTTGACTGGCGGGACCGAGGAGCGAAGGAATCACGAATTCCCCGACCGCCGGAATGAATACCAGCAGCACCCCGGCGATGATGCCCGGCACCGACAACGGCAGTGTGATGCGCCGAAACCGCTGCCATGGCCGGGCACCCAGGTCGGCGGCCGCCTCCAGCAGTGCCATGTCGTGCTTCTCGAGATTGGCGTACAGCGGCAGGACCATGAAGGGCAGGTACGAGTAAACGATTCCGACATAGACGGCAAAGGTCGTGTTGACCATCGTCAACGGCCGATGACTGAGATGCAGAGCCTGCAGCAGGTGGTTGATGACACCATCATCCTGCAGCAGGCCGATCCAGGCATACACACGCAGCAGGAAGGAGGTCCAGAACGGCAGGATGATCGCCATCAGCAGCAGGTGACGTCGCTCGGGCGCCGCTCGTGCGATCGACAGCGCCATGGGATAGCCCAGCAGCAGACAGCACAGCGTCGAGCCGGCCGCCACGCGCAGCGAATACAGCAACGAGTCGGCGTACAACGGATCGCTGAACAGCAGTCGATAGTTGTCCAGGTGCGCGTGCAGCGCGGCTCCATGCCCGCGCACCCATTCGATCAGTGGCGTGTAGGGCGGCATCGCCAGCCGCGCCTCGGCGAAGGAGATCTTCAGTACGATCACGAAGGGGATCAAAAAGAACAGCGACAGCCAGAGCATCGGCACGCCCGCCACGAGGGTGCGGGAGGCGCGCGTCACCCCTGCCCCCGAGCCCTGCGCGCTCAAGCGGCACCGGCCACGGCGGCATCGCCGCGCCAGCTCAGGTACACGGGCTCATCGCGCGTCGGCACGGGCGCATCGCCGCGAGCGGCATTCGTCAGTGTGACGCGCAGCTCCCGGCCGGAGCTCAGGCGCACCAGCACCACCGACACTTCACCACGATAGGCGACTTCGCGCACCACACCCTGTGCCCAGTTGTGCGCCTGCGCCGGCGCGCTGCGCGACAGGCTGATCTGCTCGGGCCGCAGCGCAACCCACAAAAGCCCCCCGGCGCCCGGTCCTTCGACGGCAACGCCCGCGCAGCGCTGCACCAGCAGCGGCGCGGGCAGCTCTGCACAGCGCAGCAGCAGGCCGGCGGCGCCGCGCTCCTGCACCTGTCCCTCCAGCATGTTCACCGAGCCGACGAAGTCGGCCACAAAACGCGTGGCGGGTTGCTCGTAGATCTCGCGCGCAGAGCCCACCTGCACCAGTGCACCGTGATTCATGACACCGATGCGCGTGGCCAGCGTCATTGCCTCCTCCTGATCGTGGGTGACGACGATGAAGGTCACCCCGAGCTGCTGCTGCACATTGATCAACTCGAACTGGGTGTGCTCGCGCAGCTTGCGGTCCAGCGCCGCGAGCGGCTCGTCGAGCAGCAGGAGCTTCGGGCGTTTGACCAGCGCCCGGGCCAGTGCGACGCGCTGACGTTGCCCGCCGGAGAGCTGGTGGGGCCTGCGCGCGCGATACTCGCCCATGCGCACCACCTCGAGAATCTCGCCGACACGGCGGTGGATCTCATCGCGCCCCAGGTGCTCCTGCTCGAGGCCGAAGGCAACATTGCGCTCCACGCTCATGTGCGGGAAGAGCGCATAGGATTGGAACATCATGTTCAGCGGACGCCGGTAGGGCGGCACCTGCGTCAAATCCTGGCCATCGAGCATCAGCCGGCCGCTGCTCGGGGTCTCAAACCCCGCCAGCATGCGCAGCAGCGTCGTCTTGCCACTGCCCGATGCGCCGAGCAGACAGAAGATCTCTCCACGCGCGATTTCCAGGCAGACCCGATCGACCGCGAGGAAATCACCGAAGCGCTTGCTGAGCTCCACCAGCCGCACGTAGTCCGCGCCGCCAGCCCCGCTGCTCACGTGCCCGCTGGTCACGTGCCGGTCTTGAAGTGGGTCCAAACGCGATTGAGCTCGCGCGTATAGGTCTGGCCATGGGCCGCGTTGGGATGCAGGCGCGCGAGCTCCGACGGCGTCGGATAGATTCCCGGATCCTCATACACGTCGGCCGGCAACAGACCATAGGCCGCACGATTACCGGTCGCATAGTGCTCGGCCGTGGAATTCTTCGCGGCCACATCCGGTCGCAGCAGATAGTTGATGAACAGATGCGCATTGCGTGGATGCGGCGCATCCGTCGGGATTGCCAGCATGTCGAAGAAGCTCATGCCGCCCTCGCGCGCAATGCCGTAGCGGATCTTCACGCCATTGCCAGCATGCTGCGCGCGTACCCTCGCCTGTTCGACATCCCCACTCCAGCCGAGCGCCAGACAGATCTCGCCGTTGGCCAGATCCTCGATGTATTTCGAGGAGTTGATGTAGCGGATATACGGACGCACGGACAGCAGCACCTTTTCGGCCGCCGCCAGATCCTGCGGCGCCTCGCTGTTGGGATCCCGGCCGAGATACACCAGCACCTCGCCCACCACTTCATCGGGCGCATCCAGTATCGAGACGCCACACGCCTTGAAATGCTGCACCACTGCCGGGTCGAACAGCATGGCAAAGCTGTCCACAGGCGCGGCCGGCATTGCCGCGGCGACCTTGTCGACGTTGTAACCGACGCCCGAGGTGCCCCAGAGATAATTGACACCGTACTGGTTACCCGGATCATTGACCTCGATCGCATGTGTGATCGCCGGATCCAGATTCTTGAGGTTCGGCAGCAGCGCCTTATCGAGCTTCTGAAACACGCCGGCCTGGATCTGTCGCTGCAGAAACGACGCGGACGGCACCACCACGTCATAGCCGGTAGATCCGGCCAGGAGTTTGGTCTCCAGAACCTCGTTGGAGTCGAACACATCGTAATTGACCTTGATGCCGTACTCCTTTTCGAAGGCCGGCACTACGGAAGGGTCGATGTAGTCCGACCAGTTGTAAACGTTCAGCACCTTCTCGGGGTCCGTGGCCCCTGCCTGCGTGGCTGCCGGTGCCGTCTGTACCCCGGCCGGAGCCGCGCTGCCACAGCCCGACAGCACGGCAGCCAGCCACAGCGCCGCGCCGAGCTGACCGAGCGCGCGGTGCGTGCCCGGGGCAGCAACCCGCCTGCGCGCGCACTCGGTGCGCCGCATCCGCCAGCCGCCGTCAGGTGTCGTCCTCATGGGTCGAAAGCAATCATACATTCAACAGCAGGTGCTCGCGCTCCCAGGAACTGATGACCTGCAGGAACACCTCATACTCAGCCTGCTTGACGATGGTGTAGGCCGCAACGAAAGGCTCGCCGAGAATCTGCAGCAATGGATCGCAGTCCCGTAGGCGCGCGAGCGCCTCATCCAGCGAGCGCGGCAGGGAGAACGGCATTTCGTGGGCGCTGCCGCTGATGGGCTCGGTGGGCTGCAGACCCTCGACCATGCCCAGATAGCCGCAGGCCAGCGATGCCGCGATGGCGATGTAGGGATTGGCGTCCGCTCCGCCGACCCGGTTCTCGACGCGTCGTGACTCGGGCGAGGAGATTGGTACGCGCAGACCCGCGGTGCGATTGTCGTATCCCCACTGCACGTTGATCGGGGCGATCTGGTAGCGCGTCATGCGCCGATAGGAATTCACGTTGGGCGCGAACAGCGACATCGCCGCCGGTGCGTAGCGCTGCAGCCCGGCGATGTGTGAGAAGAACAACGCCGAGGGCGTGCCATCGGGATTGCTGAAGATGTTCTTGCGCGTGCGGGTGTCCAGGACGCTCTGATGGATGTGCATCGCGCTGCCCGGCTCGCGCGCGTGCGGTTTGGCCATGAAGGTCGCATACATCTTGTGCCGCAGCGCCGCCTCGCGCGCCGTGCGCTTGAAGAGAAACGCCTGGTCCGAGAGATCCATGGCGTCTCCGTGCAGCAGATTGATCTCCATCTGCGCCGGGCCGTCCTCGTGGATCAGCGTATCGATGGCGATATCCTGCGCTTCGCAAAAGGCATAGATGTCGTCGAACAGCGGATCGAACTCGTTGACCGCTGCAATGCTGTACGACTGCCGTCCGGGCTCGGCACGCCCCGAGCGACCCACCGGTGGCTTCAGCGGATAATCCGCATCCACGTTCGGCTCGATCAGATAGAACTCGAGCTCGGGAGCCACCACTGGCTCCCAGCCGCGCTGCGCATACAGTTCCAGCACATGCCGCAACACGTGACGCGGCGCCATCATCACGCGCCGGCCGTCCGAGTAGAAGCAATCGTGGATGACCTGCGCGGTCGGCTCGGCCGTCCAGGGCACCACGCGCACCGTCTTGGGGTCCGCGCGCAGCACGATGTCGATCTCCGCCGGGCTCATCGCCTCGCTGGTATCGGGCGGATAGTCCCCGGTAACGGTCTGCAGGAAGACGCTCTCCGGCAGCCGCATGCCCTCATCCTCACCGAACTTCTCCGACGGCATGATCTTGCCGCGCGCGATGCCAGCCATGTCCGGGATGATGGCTTCGACCTCAGAGATGCCGTGGTCACGGAAAAATTGTTGAATCTCGCTCGCCATGATCGATCCTTTGTATGCTTGTCCGGCTCAGGCCCGTGTCTCGCGGCAGGCCTCGCCAAAGGCGCGCAACAGCGCGAGCGACAATGGGTTGTCCATGACGCGCCATTCCGGATGCCACTGCACCGCCAGCGCGAAGCGCGGCGCCTGCTGCACGCGGAAGGCTTCGATGACCCCGTCGGGTGCACGCGCCTCGACCACCAGCCCCGGGCCCAGCTCCCGTACGCCCTGTCCGTGCAGCGAGTTGACCCGCACCCGCTCCGCGCCTGCCAGGCGCCGCAGCATCCCGTCCGGCTCCAGGATGACCTCGTGTGCCGGTCCGTACTGCGCCTCCAACGCCTGCTCCTCGTCCTCGCGGTGATCGAAATTCCCGGGCACCTCCTGCAGCTTCTGCCAGAGCGTGCCGCCGAAGGCGACATTCATCTCCTGGAAGCCACGACAGATGCCCAGCACCGGCACACCGGCGGCTACCGCCCTGGGGATCAGCGGCAGCGTGGTCTCGTCGCGATGCGGGTCATGCAGCGTGCCGATCTCACTGGGCTCGCCGCGATAGCGATGCGGTTCGACATTCGACGGGCTTCCCGTGAAAAGCAATCCGTCGAGCGTGTCGAGCAGCCCCTCGAGCTGCAGCTCCCGACCGATGGCCGGCACGACGAGTGGAATCGCGCCAGCCGCATCGAGCACCGCCGTCAAATACTTCTCGCCGGCGAGGTGGTAGGGCTGCTGGTGAGCGCCCAGCAGCCGCCGGTCCGCCGGTACACCGATCACAGGACGCTTTGCGCTCATGGCGGGCCTCACAGCTGACCTGTATGCATGGACAGCCCAGACGCTTTCGCCGGCCCTGGTGGCATTAGACCATAGGGCCCCCGACAGCGTCCCGAACCCTGGTCATAGCGCGCCACTTGATGCATTGCACGGATTCTGTCAAACGATCCCATGGCCTCGCTACCGTCGTCCTCGCCAGCTGGCCCTCCCGCCAGAGCGCTGGCGCCCTATCCGCCCTCCTATTACAGCGCCGTCACGCCGCCTCTGGCTCCGAGTCGCCCCCTGCAGGGGTCCGAGCGCAGCGACGTCTGCGTCGTCGGCGGTGGTATCGCCGGCTGCTCGGCAGCCCTGGCGCTGGCCGAGCGCGGCTATCGCGTCACGCTGCTCGAGGCGCAGCGACTCGGCTGGGGTGCCTCGGGCCGCAACGGGGGTCAGGTGCTGCCCGGCATTGCCGTCGAGCAGCCCGATCTGGCGCAAATCGCGGGCGATGAGGCGGCGCTGCATATCTGGCGGCTGTCCCTCGAGGCCGTGGCGCTGACCAAGCAGCGTCTGACCCATCACGCCATTGCCTGTGATTGGCAGGACGGGCAACTGCTCGCCGCCCTGAAGCCCAGACAATGGCAGGAACTGCAGCGCTGGCAGGACTGGCTGCAACGACAGGACTATTCGGGCACGCAGTTGCTCGGCCGCGAGGCGCTCGGCGCGCTGCTCGAGTCGCCTCGTTACCTCGGAGCGCTGTACGACCCCGCCGCGGGCCACCTGCAGCCACTGCGTTATACGCTGGGGCTGGCAGAGGCCGCGATGCAGGCCGGCGTCACCGTGCACGAGGCCAGCCAAGTGATCCGCTACGAGCTCGGGGGGGCTGCTGGCAGGACGCGGGTACACAGCCCCGGCGGTGAGGTGACCTGCGACTGGCTCATCTTCGCGGGCAACGCCTGGCTCGGGGAAACCGTGCCCTCGCTCACGCGCAAACTCATCGGCGTGGGCAGTTACATTATCGCGACTGAGCCACTCGGCGCCGCGCGCGCGCGTCGGCTCATCGCCAACAACGCGGCCGTCTGCGACACCAACTGGATACTCGACTACTTCCACCGCTCCGCCGATGACCGTCTGCTGTTCGGCGGGCGCGTCAATTATTCCGGCCTCGAGGGCCGCGCCATCGGCCCGGCGACGCGCCGACGCATGCTCAAGGTATTTCCTCAGCTCGACGACGTGCGCATCGATTACGCCTGGGGCTGCCTGCTGGACATCACGATGAACCGCGCGCCGCACTTCGGCCGTCTCGCGCCGAACGTATTCTTCCTGCAGGGCTTTTCGGGGCACGGCATCGCGCTCACCGGCCTTGCCGGACAACTCATCGCCGAGGCGGTCGCAGGCTCCGCCGAGCGCTTCGACGTGTTCGCACGCCTGCCCCACCGGGATTTCCCCGGCGGGCGCGCACTGCGCCGGCCGCTGCTGGCCCTGGCAATGCTGTGGTATCGACTGCGCGATCTGCTATGAGCCTGCATGACCTGACGATCTGGCTGGCGCTGGCCTTCGGCTTGTCCGAGCTGGCGCTCTCATTGGCCAAGCGATCGAGTACCGCTGCGGTGCGCGCCGATCGCGGCTCGTTGCATGTGCTGTGGATCGTCATCACGGCCGCGTGGGTGCTCGCGTTTTTTCTTTCTGATGCCGTGGCCCTCGGGCGCTTCCATTTGAGCGGGGCGCTGGACGCAGGCGCGCTGCTGCTGTTTGCCGCCGGAGTCGCGCTGCGCTGGTGGGCCATCGCGTCCCTGGGACGACTGTTCACGGTGGACGTCGCCATCGCGGCCGATCATCGGCTGATCGACCGCGGGCCCTACCGCCTGATCCGTCACCCTTCCTATGCCGGCGCGCTGCTCGCGTTCCTGGGGCTGGGACTCACCCTCGGCAGCCTGCCGGCGCTCGCGGCGCTGCTGTTGCCCTGCGTGGCCGCCTATCACTATCGGATTACCGTGGAGGAAGCCGCCCTGCAGCGCGGACTCGGCAACGCCTACTTCGACTACATGCGTCAGACCTGGCGTCTCGTTCCGCGCCTCTATTGAGCGCAGTCGCGCACAGCGCGGCGCGGCGCGGCGCGGCGCGGCGCGAAAAACTGCCAGGTACTGCGCAGAACAGCCGACCCGCTCGGCCTAGCATGCGTTGCAAGGAGGCCCCATGCGTCGACCCATCGCCCATAATGTCGCGCTGCTTGCCGTCATCGGCGGGTTGGCGCTACCGCTCGCCGCCTGCGGTCTGGCGGAGACTGCGGCCAGCGGGACCGCAGGCGCCGCGGCCGAGGTCCAGCAGGCGCAGCAGGCCCAGCAGATCGAGCAGCACGTGCGTGACCAGGTCCAAGCCGCGCAGGACGCGGCCGCCGCGCAACGCGACAAGGCAGAGCAGGACGCGCAGTAGGGCTCAGACGCCGCTGATCTCGTAGCAGCGGTGGATGCGCGGGTTGGCCTGAAAGTCGAACGGTAGCGTGCGGCGCGAAACGTCCACGATCCGCCACTGCTCGCCCACCTCGGCGGCAAGTCTGAAGCGCTGCGCGTTGGTGGAAAAGATCAGCGTACCGCCCGGCGCGAGGCGCTGCATGCACTGCACGATCAACGAGACGTGATCGCGCTGGACGTCCAGCACCCCCTGCATGCGCTTGGAATTGGAAAACGTCGGGGGGTCCAGGAAGATGAGATCGAAGCATTCCCGCGCATCACCCGTTGCGCTGCCCTCGCCTCGCAGCCAGGCGAGACAATCCGTCTGCAGCAGCCGGTGATGCGCAGGATTCACGTCATTGAGCTGCAGATTCGCCTGCGCCCACTGCAGATAGCGATTCGACAGGTCAATGCTGAGGCTCTCGCGCGCCCCGCCTGCCGCCGCACAGACCGTCGCACTGGCGGTGTAGCAGAACAGATTCAGGAATCGGCGGCCGCTGGCCCGCTCACGCAGTAGGCCGCGAGTCAATCGGTGGTCGAGGAAAAGCCCGGTGTCCAGATAGTCATCGAGATTGACCAGAAACTTAAGGTTGCCCTCGTTGACAGTGATCATATTCTGCAGGGGTGCCGAGGCTGCAGGGACATGGCGTGCGGAGCGTCGCGGTTGGTACTGCAGGGCCCCACGCTGTGGGCGGCGCACGCGCAGGTGAATCCGCTCGGGCGGCACGCCCAGCGTGCCCGGCAATACCGACAGCGCCTCGCGACGCCGACGCCGCGCTGCCTCTACATCGATGCTCGCCGGCGCGGCGTACTCCTGGACATAAAGATGCACGCGCGGCATCGGTTCGGCGGCGAGCGACGCCTCCTCGTACCGATCGATCGCAAAGGCATATTCGGGCATGTCCGCATCATAGAGTCGGTAACAGCTCACCTGAGCGGCACGCACCGAGCGGCTCATCCGCCGCAGGTTCTTCTCCAGCCGATTGGCGAACATCGTCGCACCCGCGACGCTCGTGCCGCGCGTGTCCGCCGCAGCCGCGCGCGCTGCTTCTTCAGTCATCGACTGCGGCGTGAGGGAGCGATGCATCAGATCCGTCGCTCCGGGGGCCGCCAGATCGATGCGCAGCAGTCGGCAGGCAATCGGTCCATTCCAGAGCTCATGCACGCGGTAGCTCCGCAATCGCAGCTCGCGTGCTGCGTGCGGTGCGGCAGTCAGGATGGCCGCGTCCCAGCCCTGGAAGTGCTCACGCAGTACTCGGCCGAGCTCGGCGTGCAGTGCGCGTGCGGACGCGGCATCAGTGAGCCGCTCGCCGTAAGGTGGGTTGGTGCAGAGCATGCCCGGCGCAGGACCCGCGGGCCGCACGGCCACGAGAGCGCGTCGCTCGAGCCTCACCAATGCATCCACCCCCGCGCGCCTGGCATTGGCTACAGCCTGCTGCAATACGCGCGCATCGGCATCGCTGCCGTGGATGAGGTTGGGCAGCGACGTGCGCGCCTGCGCACGCGCCGCGTCACACAGCGTGCGCCACAGCGCGGCGTCGTGTCCGTGCCAGCCGAGGAATCCGAAGTAGTCGCGATGCAGTCCGGGGGCCCTTTGCGCGGCGATCGCCGCTGCCTCAATCACGAGTGTGCCCGAGCCGCACAGCGGATCGAGGAATTCATTGCCGGCTGCGGCCGCCTCATCCCAGCGTGCCCGCAGCAGCACGCCTGCCGCGAGGTTTTCCCGCAGCGGCGCCTCGCCTGCCTGCAGCCGATAGCCGCGCCTATGCAGGCTCTCACCCGATAGATCCAGCGCGACCGTGATGCCCGCGCCACGTGCGTGGGCGTGCAGGCGCACGCCGGGACGCGACAGCTCGATTTGCGGGCGGCTACCGCAGCGCTCACGCAATCGATCCACGACCGCATCCTTCAGCCGCAGCGCCCCGAAATGCGAATTGTTAATGCCCGGATGTATCCCGCTGAAGTCGCAGGCCAGCGTACCGCTTGGCGAGAGGTGCGATTCCCACTCGATCTGCCGCGCCTGCCGGTAGAACTCGTCCGCGCTGTCGGCCTGTAGCTCCGCCAGACACAGCAATACCCGGCTGGCGACACGTGACCAGAGGCAGGCGCGATAGCCCACCGCCAGCGCGCCTTCGAAGCGCACGCTGCCGGCCGACTCAACGACCTGCTCTCCCCCTATGGCGGATAGCTCGCGTGCGAGCAGATCCGTCAAGCCGCGCGGGGATGTGGCGATAAATCGATGCCGGGAGCTCACGTCAGGCCAGATTGATCCAGGTGGTCTTGAGCTCGGTGTACTTGTCGAAGGCATGCAGCGACTTGTCGCGACCGAAGCCCGACTGCTTGTAGCCGCCGAAGGGTACCGTGATGTCGTCGGCGTCATAGCAGTTGACGTACACCATGCCGGCGCGCAGCGCTCGGGCGGCGCGATGCGCGGCGTAGATATCACGCGTCCAGACGGCCGCGGCCAGCCCATAGTCGACATCGTTGGCAATGCGCAAAGCGTCCTCGAGATCCCGAACGCTCAGCGTCGCGAGCACAGGCCCGAAGATCTCCTCGCGCGCGATGCGCATCTGCGGGCGCACCTGATCGAACACGGTGGGCTCGACGTAGCAGCCACCGCTGTCTGTGCGGGTGCGCGCCCCGCCATAGGCCAGGCGCGCCCCTTCGCGCGTGCCGATCTGGATGTAGTCGAGCACGCGCCGAGTCTGCGTCTCATCGACGATCGCCCCGAGCCGCGTCGCCGGATCCAGTGGATCGGCCGGGGTGAGCGTGCGCGCGATGGCGATGATCTGCTCGAGCAGCGGCTCGCGCACCGATTCCTGCACCAGCAGCCTCGAGCCGGCCGAGCACATCTCGCCCTGGTTGAAGAAGATCGCCGCGGCCGCGCTCTGTGCCGCCAGTGCCAGATCTGGACAGTCGGCCAGAACGATGTTTGGCGACTTGCCGCCGCACTCAAGCCAGACACGCTTGAGATTGGACTGAGCGGCCGCTTGCATAACTGCCCGGCCCGAGGCGGTCGAGCCGGTGAAGGCCACCGCGTCAACGTCGCGGTGCGCGGCAAGCGCGTGGCCGGCAGTGGCGCCCTCACCAGGAACGACATTGAACACTCCCGGCGGCAGGCCCGCTTCGAGGGCGAGTTGCGCCAGGCGGATCGCCGTGAGCGGGGACTTTTCGGACGGTTTCAGGACCAGGGAGTTGCCGGCAGCCAGCGCCGGGCCGATCTTCCAGGCCGCCATGATCATGGGAAAATTCCACGGCACGATGGCGCCGACCACGCCCACCGGCTCGCGCCGGATCATCGCAATCGCCTCAGGGCCCGTCGGTGCTATCTGGTCGTAGATCTTGTCGATGGCCTCCGCGTACCAGCGCAGGCATCGCACCGTGGCCGGGACGTCAACGGTCAGGCTGTCGCGGATCGGCTTGCCGACGTCGAGCGTTTCGAGCAGCGCGAGCTCCTCGGTCGCCGACTCGACGCGCTCGGCGAAGCGCAGCAGCACCCGCTTACGCTCGATCGGGGGTTGGTCGGCCCAGACGCGCTGCTCGAATGCCCTGCGGGCCGCCGTGACCGCGGCATCGATATCAGTGGCATCGCAGGCCGCCACGTCCGTCAGCTTGCGCCCGTCGATCGGCGAGAGATCTGCAAAGCTCGCCCGCGAGCGCGCCGACACGAGAATGCCGTTGACCAGGGCGAGCCCGGACGGGCGCGCCGCCCGCGCTCGCGCGCGCCAGGTGCTTGCATCGGCCAGACCGGGAACGTCAGTCATGTGCCGACAATCTGGCCTCGGCGCCGGAAGCTGTCAAACAGCACGGTGCCGGCCCCAGACGCCGGCACGAATCAGGGCCAAAATGAGGCCGGCGCGGAGATCACCCCGCGCCGGCCGGCATTCGCCGAAATATCGACTGTGGACTAGAAGTGGTAGAGCGCTTCGAGCCAACCCTGGAAGGCCTTGACTTGATAGTTGGCCGTTTCGGTCGTGCTGTAACTCGGGCTGGGAAAATCGTAGCGTCCTTCGATGCGCGCCTCGAAGTTCTTGATCGGATCGTAGCCGAAGGTCAGCGTGGCTTCCGCCAGCTTCTCGTCCATGGTCAGGACGCTCGTGTCGCCATCTACGTTTACATTGGTCGACCACAATCCGGTCTCGTAACCGTCGGTATCGTCGAAGTATTCACCACGCAGCGATACCCGCCACTCGGGATTGATCGCATAATTGAGGTACCCGGCGGCGCCCCACCAGGAGGCGGACGGCGAGGTTGCCGTGACACCTGCGCCGGCCGTCGAAGTGTTGCCGACATTGCCGTAATCGACGGTGCCGATCACCGTGAGCGCCGAGGTCGCAGTCCAGGTCACCACGGTGTCGAGCAGCAGCAGGTTGCCCTTGGTAGTACCTCCAGTTGGCGACCAGTTCAAGTTGTCGCGGCCGTAGTAGCCCTGCAGCGTCCAGCTCACCACCTTGTTCGGAGTGAAGGCCAGTCCCGCCTCGAAGGTCTTATCCGAGCCATCGGATATGTCCTGGCTCAACGTCCACCCGTTGTTGACGCCGAAGATCAAGTTCAGCATGCCATTGACGGCATACGTCGCCCGCACCCCGGTATGGGTGACCGGCTCAAAATTGAACAGGATTGATCGCGTCACGTTGGTGTTGCCATTGGGCGCGAACACTTCGGCTCCCGCGAGCGTCGCAAACTTGCCCGCCTCAACGGTCCACGGCCCAGTGAGGTACTGGGCGAACGCCTGCATCAAGTACAACTGTGGTGAGGACTGGAAGAGCGTGTTGGTTTTACCGTTGAGCAGACCGTCGCCAATCGCCGCGTAGGGACTGGAGCCCTCGACGACGTTCACCAAGCCACCAAAACCCGTAGACGGTTGCATGGCCACCGTCAGTCCGGCTTGGTTCAAGGCAAAGCTGTTGTAGTCTGTTGGGACGCCCGCCGGCAGGCTCTCGTCAATGTGTGAATAGCCGAACGTAGCATCTACGTAACCGGTCTCAGTCAATCCCCACGCGGCCAGCGTATCGGCGAGAGAGGGGATCGGTGGCTTGGCGGGCGCCGCGGGCGCGCTGTCGGCCCATGCGGCACCAACCGCCGATAGCAGGGCCAGCGAAGTGGTCGCGGCCGCGAGAGAAATTCTGATCTTGCTATGCATGTCGTGCAGACTCCCAGACTGATAAATGGATGATGGTGCCGCTTACCCCAGTCGTCCGCTGCGCGCTATTGTTGCTTATTAACAATACCAATGTGCGCGGCACAAACCATTCGTATGTAGACGGTGTAATCCACAAGCTATATCACCCGATGTGGTCTTTTGCGGTACAGCAGGCTCCCCAATGCGTGAGCGGGATGCAGTGTTCGTGCCAGGGGCGCTGGCGCGAACCACGCGACCGGCCTGGCGCGGCTTCCGTGGCTATAAAAAGACTCACTTTCCGCTGTTCGTCTTATTGGCCACCGCCGAATGCTCCACGCGTCCAGCGCTCGAACGCGGGGAGAAATCAGGGCGTGGCGGAGCGTTCGTGCACCGCTTCAGGGCTATAGAGGGCGCGAGCGCACCATCTTGCGGCAGGCAAGCCGCAACTCACGGCCGATCTCGAGGACCGGAACACGCTCCGATAATCATGTTGCATATCAGACACATGATTTTGCTGCCGCCACGCGAGCCTGCGGCTATGGCTAATCAAAGTCCGTGCTTCGTGCCGGATCGCGGTAATGCGCAAACATGCGGGCGATCTGCCACGGGTTGACGCGCCCGAGCGATAGCGGTGGCAAGTCGTCCGGCGCAAAGAATTGCACCTCGCTGGTCTCCAGGCTCGGCCGGGCGTTGCCCCCCACCAGCTCGCAGACGAAGAACATCTTGTAGATCGTGTAAGGATGCGGATATGCGTAGCCTTGGCGCTGCGAGTCCCACACCGCCGCGAGCTTGATGGCGCGAGCCTCGTAGCCGGATTCTTCGCGAATCTCTCGCTCGACACATTCGCCTGCCGACTGATTCACATCGGCCCAGCCTCCCGGCAAGGTCCAGCGCCCGTCGCTCGCCTCACGCACCATCAGGATCTGATCGTGGCGGATCACCGCGCCACGCACGTCGACCTTCGGCGTGGGATAGCCGAGGTCCTGCGCGAACAGCGCCTCCAGCGGTTCGAGCGCTGTGGCAGCGCCGACGGCCATCATCTGCAGCGCCAGGGTGCGCAAGCGCCGATAACGCTCGAGATCATAGGGGTCCTTCGAGAACGTCAGGCCGGTCTGTGCCATCGCCTGCAGCTCGCGCGCCCACGTCAGCCACCGCGGCTCCGCGACAGGCCCCGAGGGCTCGCTTGTATCACCCGGGCCGTCAGGTCTACCCTGCGAGGTCACCGCCGCCTCCATTGCACGCTCTCGGCCTGCGACTGTAGAGTCATCGGCCCTCCGTCCACCCATTCATCAAGGAGCCGCCCATGAAGCGTACTGCATCGGCGATCTGGTCCGGCGATCTGAAGTCGGGACACGGAGCACTCGCGACGCACAGCGGCGTGCTCAAAGAAACCCCCTACGGTTTTGCTTCACGCTTTGAAAGCTCCCCGGGTACCAATCCCGAGGAGCTGATCGCAGCGGCACATGCAGGCTGTTTCACGATGGCGCTGTCGGCCGCGCTGGGCCGCTCGGGCTTTACGCCCAAGCGACTGGCGACGCAGGCGAGCGTCTCGCTGGAACAGGTCGCAGGCAACTGGACCATCACCAGCGTGCACCTGCAGACGGAAGCCTGGATACCTGGGATTGACGAGGCGAAGTTCCAGCAGATCGCAGCCGACGCCAAGGCCAATTGCCCGGTATCGCGCCTGCTGCGGGCGGAGATCTCGCTGTCGGCCAAGCTCGAGGACGGCGGCTGAGCGCGTCGGAGAGCTCCCACTCTCGCGCGCGTCAGCGCGCACTGCGCTGCCGGCGAGCAGCCGGCTAGGATGGCGTCATGAGCAACCGAGCACTGATGGGTTTGGGTGGCCAGGCAGTCGCGCGCTCGCGCGGGGCCTGGGGCTTTACGGCCGGCGTTTTGGTCGGCCTGACCGGTGCAATTGCCGGCCTGACACTGGCCGTTGCGGCACAACGGCGTACACGGCGGCAAAGCGTAGCTGCCGGTTCTGGTGCGCCCTCGGACGGCGCTCAGGACTCCGACGAGCAGCGGGCAGAACAGGCAGAACAAAACCAGCTGGACGAGGAACTCGCCCAGACATTCCCAGCCAGCGACCCGCTACCGCAGTCGCACCGGGTGGATTAGGCCGCAAGGCCTCGGCGCGGCACGCCGCAACGCCGAGAGATCGCGGCAGCCCGCCACTGTGGCGACAGGCTGCCGCGGACAACAAGCCTTACTTCGGGGGCGAGCTGCTGTCGGAGCTGCTGGAGCTCTTCTTGCTGCCCTTCTTGCTGTGGTGCTTGGTGTGCTTGGTTTTGGTGGTCGTGGTCGTCGTGTCGCTGCTGGAGTCGGCAGCGGACGCGAGGAGCGGCGCACCGGCCAGGGTAGCAGCCAGAACCGCCAGTACTGCAACGTTGAACTTCATCGGTTTAGGTCCTTAACGAGTGATGGAACTGTCAGCCTCGAGGGCTGAGTCCCGATTTTACAGCGAAATTGAGCGTAAAGGCGGCAACCTTAACGAGTGCTTAACGGCTTTGGGGGAACTTTCCGCACCCCGGCCGGCGACGGGCACGTCAAGTGCGCAGTTCGTGACGGTTTTGGCGATACCAGGCATAGGTCGCCGCCAGACCCTCGCTGAGCGGCAGTCGCGCCCGCCATCCCCGCGCCGTGAGGCGCGAGACGTCGAGCAGCTTGCGGGGGGTACCGTCCGGGCGGGTCGAATCGAAGCGCAGGCTGCCGGTGAACCCCACGGTCCGGGCCACCTGCTCTGCCAGCTCCGCGATACTCACGTCCTGCCCCCAGCCGATATTGATCGGGTCAAGCTCGCTGTAGTGCTGCATCAGGAACAGACAGGCATCGGCCAGGTCATCCACGTGCAGGAACTCGCGCCGGGGCCGTCCCGTCCCCCAGACCTCCACCACGTCGGCCCCGCGCTCGCGTGCCTCGTCGCACTTGCGCATCAGCGCCGGCAGCACGTGCGCATCGGTCAGACTGAAATTGTCACCGGGCCCATAGAGATTCGTCGGCATTGCGCTGATGGCGTCGAAGCCGTACTGCTGGCGGTACGCCTGGCACATCTTCAGGCCGGCGATCTTGGCGATCGCATACCACTCGTTGGTAGTCTCGAGCGCACCGGTCAGCAGGTACTCCTCGCGCATCGGCTGAGGTGCATCGCGCGGGTAGATGCAGCTGGAGCCGAGGAACAGCAGCTTCACCGCCCCGTGTCGCCAGGCCGCATCGATGACGTTGGTCTGGATCTGCAGATTTTCAGCCAGGAACTGCGCCGGGTGGCTGCGATTGGCCTCGATACCCCCGACACGGGCAGCCGCGAGGAACACCAGCTGCGGCCGCTCCGCGGCGAAAAAGCGCTCGACCTGATCCTGCCGGCGCAGATCCAGCTGCTCACGCGTCGGCAGCAGCAGTCGGCGCGCGCCCGCGGCGCGCAGACGGCGCACCATGGCCGAGCCGACCAGGCCCCCATGGCCGGCCACGTAGATGGGACTGTCGTGCAGCTCGCCCACGGCCTATTCGCGATGCTGGTAGGTCTTGAAGCCCTCGCGGGCGATGAGCGCATCGCGACGGGCGATCGCCAGATCCTCGTTGATCATCTCCTCAACCAACTGCGGAAAACCAATCTGCGGCTGCCAGCCGAGCACACGACGCGCCTTGGCGGCATCCCCCAGCAGCGTATCGACCTCCGTGGGGCGGAAGTAGCGCGGATCGACGCGAATGATGGTGCGGCCCGTATCCGCCAGCACGCCCTGTTCGGCAACGCCGCTGCCGTGCCATTCGAGCCGCATGCCGAGCAGCTGCGCCGCGCGCTCACAGAACTCGCGCACCGAGTGCTGCTCGCCGGTGGCAATCACGAAGTCCTCCGCGCTCTCCTGTTGCAGCATCAGCCACTGTGCGCGCACGAAATCGCGTGCATGGCCCCAGTCGCGTCGCGCATCGAGATTACCGAGGTAGAGACAATCCTCGAGACCCTCGTGCAGCCGCGCGAGCCCGCGAGTGATCTTGCGCGTGACGAAGGTCTCGCCGCGCACCGCCGACTCGTGATTGAACAGGATGCCGTTGCAGGCGAACATGCCGTAGGCCTCGCGGTAGTTCACCGTGATCCAATAGGCGTATACCTTCGCCGCACCATAGGGAGAGCGCGGGTAGAACGGCGTCGTCTCGCGCTGCGGAGTCTCCTGAACCCGCCCGAACATTTCCGAGGTCGAAGCCTGATAAAACCGCGTCCGCTCACTCAGCCCCAGGATGCGGATCGCCTCCAGCAACCGCAGCGTGCCGAGCGCATCGGCATTGGCAGTGTACTCAGGTGTCTCGAAGGACACGGCCACATGGCTTTGCGCTGCAAGGTTGTAAATCTCATCCGGCTGCACCTGCTGGATGATGCGGATCAAATTGGTGGCGTCGGTCAGATCACCGTAGTGCAGATGCAGGCGCACGTGCGAGCCATGCGGATCCTGATAGAGATGGTCGATGCGATCGGTGTTGAAGGAGGACGCACGCCGCTTGATGCCGTGCACCTCGTAGCCCTTGTCGAGCAGCAACTCGGCGAGATAGGCACCGTCCTGGCCGGTGATACCCGTGATCAATGCACGTTTCATTAAATGGTAACAACCTTGGAAATCCGGCCATAGGCAGCGATGCCGTCGTGCGAGCGCAGATTACCGGCAACAGTGCGGGTTATAAAGCCTTGATCAGCGCCAAGCCTCGATCAGCGCCGACGCGGGGCAAATGTGACATGTCGCTGTCACATTTGCCCGGCGCCCGGATCGGGGATTCCTCAGCCGTTGCCCAGAAAATCGCCCTTGCCGACCTTCACCCCGGCATGGCGCAGGATGTTGTAGGCGGTGGTGCAGTGGAAATACACATTAGGCGTGGCGAAGGACGTCAGATACTCCAGCCCGCTCTTGAACTCGAAGGTGCGATGGGGGAACTTCAGCGTCAGGGGGCGCTCCGCCGCGCCCTCGAACTGGTGCGCAGACAGGCCCTTCAGGAAGGCGAGCGTCTTTTCGATACGCTCGCGAAACTGCGCGAAGGTCGTCTCGTTGTCCTCGAACTTCGGTGACTCGACCTGCGCGAGGCGCGCAGCGGCTCCCTTGGCGTTGTCTGTGGCGATTTGTATCTGCTTGCTCAGTGGCAGCATGTCCGGATACAGACGCATGCCGAGCAGTACGCTCGGATCGATCTTGTCGTTCTCGGCGTGCGCGCGTCCCTTTTCGAGTACGGCGCCCAGCGCGCCCAGCGCGCGGACATAGGGTGGGACGGTTACATCATAAATAGACAGGTTCATGCTGGAGCTCCCCTTGTTTGGGCACGGCGGGCGCCGGCCGGTCGATCGGCCGCGTATCCTGCCCGAGCACGATAGAAGCCCGCAAGCCGGGATGATTGTCCTGCAGCTCGAGCATAGTGCCGTGCAAGCGTGCCACCGCCTCGACGAGACTCAGCCCCAGCCCCACGCCTGGCGTGCCTCGACTGGCATCGCCGCGGTAGAAACGCTCGATGACCTTCCTGCGATCGGCCTCGGCGATACCCGGGCCACTGTCGGCCACCGCGACCTCGATGCGCTGACCGCCCTGACGGCTGACGGACACGATGATGTTGCCACCTGCCGGGGTGTACTTGAGCGCATTGTCGATCAGATTGCTGATTGCCTGCGCCAGCAGCACCGGATCGCCGCGCACCGGGGCGATGTCGGCGCGCAGTAGCTGCAGCCGTGCACCCTTGAGCTCCCCGGCCGGCTGGTAGAAATCCACGGCGGCCGCGGCGATCTCGCCCAGATCCACCGGTATGAACCCCGAACGGCGCATGCCGCTGTCGATCTCGGCGAGCCGTAGCAGCGCGTTGAAGATGCTGATGACCCGGTCGACGTCACTGACCGCCGCTTCGATCTCCGCGAAGGTGTGCTCGGGCGTTGGCCGTGTCAGCGACAATTCCTCCAGCCGTACGCGCAGCTCCGCCAGCGGCGTGCGCAGATCATGGGCCACGGCATTGGAGACGTTGCGCACGCCGTGCACGAGCTGCTCGATCTGATTGAGCATGCCATTGATGGTCTGGGACAGTGTGTTGAGCTCATCACCCACTGGCTCGGCGGGCAGCCGATGCTTCAGATCCCCGAGCATGATGGCCGAGACGGTCTGGCGCACGAGGTGCACACGCGCCATGAGCGCATGGCGTATCAGGATGCCGCCGAGCGCCCCGAAGGTGGAGAGGATGACGGCCGCGCCGAGCAACGCATACCAGAAACGCTGCTCCAGCGGCACGTAGAACTCCGTGTCGCGTCCTACCAGCAGGTGATAGCCGCCGGGCAACTTTAGATGCACGAGCGCGACGTCGGCGGCATGCCCCTCCAGCTGCAGACTTAGCGTATTGAACCCCGGAGTCAGCGGCACCTGCGAGGGCCAGCGGTCGATATTGCCGGCCAGAGGCTTGAGGTGCGGATCGGCGAACAGCAGCAGCCGCTCATTGGCGATCTGCAGTCCCACCCGTTCGGACAGCACGCCCGCCAGCGCCTGAGGGCCCTCGCGAAGGAATACCTGGGCGAGCCGTTGCGCATCGGCCTGCAGGATCGCCATGCGGCTGTCCTCGATGGTGACGCGCCAGGCGTACCAAAGAGGCGCAGCGAATAGCGCCAGGGCCAACAGTCCCAGCCCGATGTAACCCACCGACAGTTTCAGCGCCGAGGAACGCAATGCCCACACGTGCCGGGGCCCCCCATCATGTAGGTTCAAGCGCACCTCCATGCTCAATCGTGAGAGCTCAGTGTGTAGCCCGCGTTGCGTACCGTGCGCAGCAGCGAACGATCGAAGTCCGCATCGATTTTCTGGCGCAGCTTGCTGATATGCACGTCGATCAGATTGGTCTGCGGATCGAAGTGATAATCCCATACATTCTCGAGCAGCATGGTGCGCGTGACGACCTGGTCCGCATGACGCATCAGGTACTCGAGTAGCTTGAACTCGCGCGGCTGCAGCACGATATCGCGCTCCCCGCGTGTCACCTTGCGGGTGAGCAAATCCATCCGCAGGTCAGCCACCTCGAGGCGCGTCTGCACACTCTCGGCCTGGGAGCGCCGCGTCAGGGCATCGAGTCGCGCCAGCAGCTCGCCAAACGCGAACGGCTTGGTCAGATAGTCGTCCCCACCCGCACGCAGACCACGAATGCGCTCATCGACATCCGAGAGGGCACTGAGAATGAGAATCGGGGTGCGCTTGCCGGCCTTGCGCAGCGCCTCGATGATCGCCAGCCCGTCGATATCTCCCGGCAGCATGCGATCGAGCACGATGGCATCGTAAGGCTCGCTGGCCGCGAGAAACATGCCGTCCCGGCCGTTGCCTGCATGATCGGCCGTGTGTCCCGATTCCGCCAACCCCTTGAGCACGAACTGCGTGACGCGCTCGTTGTCCTCAACGAGCAGCACCTTCATGCAGCGCCCTCCGGTTCGGCGTCACCGAGCGGCCGTCCGGCGTGTCGGGGATTGTGCGCCAGGGATGGATGCGGCGCGTCGGATGTGCCGGCCGCACCGAGCGCGGCGGCCACGGCCTGTTCGGGTGTGCGCACGCGTACGCCGCGTGCATGGCGCCGGTTCGCCAGACGGTCCAGATACAGATACACCACCGGCGTGGTGAACAGCGTCATGGCCTGACTGAAGATGAGACCTCCGACCATCGTGACGCCGAGCGGCTGACGCAGCTCCGAGCCGGTGCCGTGGCCGAGCGCCAGCGGCAGCGCACCCAGTAGCGCTGCCATCGTGGTCATCATGATCGGACGGAAGCGCAGCAGGCAGGCGCGCCGGATGGCCGCTTCGGGCGCCATGCCATCGACGCGTTCGGCGTTGATGGCAAAGTCCACCATCATGATGCCGTTCTTCTTCACCAGACCGATCAGCAGCAGGATACCGACGATGGCCAGCACAGACAGGTCGTAGTGGAACAACATCAGCACCAGCAGCGCGCCGACGCCCGCCGAGGGCAGTGTGGAGAGAATGGTCAGCGGGTGGATGTAGCTCTCATAGAGCATGCCGAGAATGATGTACACCACGACCAGCGCGGCGAGGATCAGGTACGGCTCACTCTTCAGCGAGCTCTGGAAGGCCTGCGCCGTACCCTGGAAACTGCCCTGGATCGTGCCTGGCATGCCGATGCTGGCCGCCTCGCGATTGATGGCATCCACGGCATCGCCCAGCGCTGCGCCCGGGGCGAGGTTGAACGACAGAGTCACGGCCGGAAACTGCCCCTGGTGGTTGATGGACAGGAACGTGACGTGCTGCGTGTCGTAATGCACGAACGTGGACAGCGGTACCATGGCCCCGGTATTGGCCTTGATGTAGATCTTCTGCATGGTGGCCGGGTCGGCCTGCAGCGCCGGGGTGATCTCCAACACCACGAAATAGCTGTTGAGCTGTGTGAAGTACTGCGTGATGTCCGCCTGACCGAACGCGTCCGCAAGCGTCGCGTCGATCTGCGCGGGCTGAATGCCGAAGCGCGCGGCCGCATCGCGATCGATGGTCATCGACAGCATGGTGCTGTCGTTCTGTTGATCGCTCGCCACGTCACGCAGCTGCGGCAGCGTCTGCAACTTCGCGAGCAGCTTGGGCGCCCAGTTATTCAGCTCGGTCAGATCGATATCCTGCAGCGTGTACTGATACTCCGTGCGCGACGAGCGTCCGCCGACATTGATGTCCTGACGGGACTGCAGGAACATCGTTGCGCCCGGCACGTTGACGAGCTGCTTGCGCATGCGTGCGATGATCTGCGTGGCGTTCGCGCCATCCTTGCGCTCGGCACGCGGCAGCAGTGCGGAGAACACCATGTCGTTGTTGAGCGGCCGGCCGCCGCCGACGAAGGCCACGTAACCCTGCATGTCCGGCTCATGCTGGAACACATCGGTGAGCTGGTGCATCCGCTGCACCATCGCCGGAAAGGAAATGTCCTGGGGCGCATCGCTCTGGCCCGAGATCTGGCTGGTATCTTCCTCCGGAAAGAACCCCTTGGGAATCAACACGTACAACACGACCGTGAGGGCCATGGTCGCGAAGAACACGTACAGCGTGGGTCGCTGATGGCGCAGCACGAAGTCCAGCCCGCGCTCATAGGCGTTGTGCATGCCCGTCAGGAAGCGCTCCACGGCGCGATAGAAGCGCCCGTGCTGCACGTTGTGACTGCTGCGCAGGAACTGCGCCGCCATCGTCGGTGACAGCGTCAGTGCCACGAAGGCGGACACCGCGATGGTCATCGTCACGGTGATGGCAAATTCCCGGAACAGGCGCCCGACGATGCCGCCCATCAGCAGCAGCGGGATGAACACCGCGACCAGCGAAATACTCATGGACAAAATCGTGAATCCGATTTCCCGCGCGCCCTTCAGCGTCGCCTGCATCGGCGAGAGCCCGTCCTCGATGTGCCGGTAGATGTTCTCCAGCATCACGATGGCATCGTCCACGACGAAGCCCACCGCAATGGTCAGGGCCATGAGCGATAGGTTGTCCAGGCTGAAGTGCAGCGCATACATCATCGCGCAGGTGCCCAGCAGCGCCAGCGGCACGGTGACGCCCGGAATGATCGTCGCCCAGGCATTGCGCAGGAACAGGAAGATGACCATGATGACCAGGCACACCGTCAACGCCAGGGTGAACTCGACGTCATGGAGCGCCGCCTGGATGGTGATGGTCCGATCGCCGATCTCATCGACCTGGATCGACTTGGGTACCGACAGCATCGCTTTTGGCAGCAGCTGCTTGACGCTCCTGACGGTATCGATGACGTTCACGCCCGGCTGCTTGAAGATGATCAGCAGCACACCGGGCTTGCTCTGCGCCCAGCCGCGAACCCATTGCCAGCCGATCACCTGGGTATTCTGCGCGCCGTCCACCGCGACTCCGATGTCTTTGATGCGCACCGGCGCCCCGTTGCGGTAGGCAACGATGATGTTGTTCCAGGGCGCGGCACTGAGCAGCTGGTCGTTGTCGTAGATCGTATAGTTGTGCGTCGTGCCGTTGATCGAGCCCTTGGGCGCATCGACCGAGGCAGCGCTGATGACGTTCGCGACATCGGTGAGCTGGATGCCGAGCGCGGCGATCTTGGCCGGATCGATCTGCACGCGCACGGCCGGCTTCTGCTGGCCGGCGACATTGACCTGCGCCACTCCCGGAATTTGCGAAACCTGCTGCGCCAGAACGTTCTCGGCGTAGTTGTCGACCGTGGTGAGCGGCAGCACGTCTGAGTGCACGGCCAGAATGATGATGGGTGAGTCGGCCGGGTTGACCTTGCGATAAGTCGGCGGCGACGGCAGGTTCTTGGGCAGCTGCCCGGCGGCTGCCGAGATGGCCTGCTGCACGTCCTGCGCTGCCCCGTCGATGTTGCGATCCAGCTCGAACTGCAGCGAGATGGAGGTGCTGCCAAGCACACTGGTGGAGGTCATCTGCGACAGCCCGGGGATCTGCGAGAACTGGTACTCGAGCGGCTGGGCGACCGCAGAGGCCATGGTTTCCGGGCTCGCGCCCGGCAAGTTGGCGTTGACCTGCAGCGTCGGGAAGTCAACCTGCGGCAGCGGCGCCACCGGCAGCAGCGGGAAGGCGACCAGGCCAACCAGCAGGATGCCGCCCATCAGCAGCGAGGTGGCGATGGGCCGACGGACGAACGGCTCGGAGATGCTCACGAGATGCTCACCCGCGCGCCAGGCTCGAGGCGGAACTGATTGCTCGTCACCACGCGCTCGCCAGCGCTCAAACCGCCGCGCACAACTGTCACGTCCCCGCTTTGCTCTCCGAGCTTCAGCGGCCGCACCTCGACCGTGGAGTTTGCATTGACGACGTAAGTGAACGGCCCGTCGGGCCCGTTCTGCACGGCCGCGCTGGGCAACGTCACGACACCGCGCTCGCGGGCGGCGAGTACTCTTGCATTGACGAACTGGCCAGGCCAGAGGCGGTTGCGCGTATTCGGGAAGGTGGCCTTCATGCGCATGGTGCCCGTGGTGGCATCGATCTGGTTGTCGAGCACGGTGAGCGTGCCCGTATCCAGCACTGTGGAACCGTCCTGCGACAACGCCGTGACACTCACCGGTCCGGCGGCAAGCGCGTCCTGAATCTGCGTCAGTACACCTTCGGGCAGCGTGAACACCACCGAAATGGGCTGCACCTGCGTGACCACGACGATGCCCGTGGTGTCCGTGGCGTGGACATTATTGCCCGGGTCCACCAGACGGATTCCCGTGCGTCCATCGAACGGCGCGGTGATGGTCGTGTAGGCGAGCTGAGTGCGCGCGTTGTCAATGGCGGCCCGATCGATCTGCACCTGCGCAGCGAGCTGCGCGACCAGGGCGCGCTGATCATCCACCTGCTGCTTGCTCGAGAGATGCTGCGGCTCGAGCTCCTCATAGCGCGCCAGGTCACCCTGGGCGCTCTGCATCTGCGCAGCGTCCTTCTGCTCGGTAGCCATGACTTGATCGAGGGCGGCGCGATAGGGCCGCGGATCGATCTGCGCGAGCAATTGACCCTTCTTGACGAGCTGGCCCTCGGTGAAATGCACGCTGTCGAGCTGTCCGTCCACACGCGCCGTCATTGTGGCCGTATAGAAGGCCTGCACGGTGCCGATGCCCTGCAGGTACAGCGGCACATCCGAGCGCTGCGCCAGCGCAGTCTGCACGGGCACAGGACCGTCGGGGCGCGGCGCCTCGCGCGCGCCCGCCGGCTGATGCAGGTAGCCGATGACAGCGGCGACACACGCGAGCGTGGCGACGACGCCGAGCCACAAGCGCGGCCGCGAGCGTCGCGGGGTTTGTGCTGTCTGAGTGTCGATCTCGCCGCTCATAGAGATGTCTGCCCCTGCTGCCAGCCGCCGCCCAGAGCCTGGTAGAGAGCGACCAGGGCCTGCAGGTGCTGGAATTTGACCTGCACCAGCTCGTCCTGCGCCGTAAACAAGGTCGTCTCCGTATTCAAAACAGTCAAGATATTGGTCACGCCGGCGCGCATCTGTTGCTGCGCGAAATCAAAGGCCCGCTGCGCCTTGTCCGCCGCATCCTGCTGGCGCAGTTGCTGATCCGTCGTCTGCTGCACGGCAACCAATGCGTTCTCCACATCGCCGAGCGCCGACAGCACACTCTTGTGATAGTCGGCCAGCAGCTCGGCATAGCGCGCTTGGGAATAGTGGTACTGCCCGCGCAGTGCCCCGCCCTGAAAGATGGACTGCGCAATGGAGCCTGTGAGGGTGTAGATGGTGCTGGAGGGCGTGATAAGCCGGTCCAGGTAGGAGCTGGCATAGCCTCCACTGCCGGTCAGGGTGATGCTCGGAAAGAAGGCGGCACGCGCCACGACGATGTTGGCATTGGCGGCATGCAGCTGCGCCTCGGCCTCGGCGATGTCGGGTCGTCGGCCCAGCAGCTGCGAGGGCAGCCCCTCAAGGACCGGCGGTGCAGTAATGCTCGCCAGCCCTGCATCCTGAAACTGCAGCGTCTCGGGAGCACGGCCCAGGAGGATGGCCAGCGCATCCATGCTCTGCTGCAACTGCTGGCGCAGCGGCGGGATGGTCGCATTTTCCACCGCGACTACCGCGGCCTGCTGCGCCACGTCCAGGGCGTTGGCGGTGCCAACTCGCTCCTCGGTCTCGAGGCCGGTGAGGATTGCCTGCGCATTGGCCAGATCGTTAGTGGCCACGCCCAGCCGGTCGCGCATCTCCAGGGCCTGGAAGTAATCCGTCGCGACACCGCTGAGCACGGTCAGCACCACCGTCTGGCGATCGTAGGCGCTGGCCTGGGCTGTCAGCAGCGCAGCCTCGTGCGCGGCGCGATTCTTACCCCAGAAATCCAGCTCGTAGCTGGCGCTGAGCAGCGGCTCGTAGGCTCCAAAGGTAGCGGTCTTGTTGGGCGGCGTGAACTGGCGAGTCTTCTCTGCGCCCAGCTGCGCTGAGAGTGAGGGGTAGAGGGCGGCACCGGCCACCTGGGCTTGATCCTCGGCCTCGTTGATGCGCGCCACAGCGGCGGCAATGTCGTCGCTGCCGGCCAGGGCCTGGCGAACATAATCGTCGAGCGTGCTCGAGCCGAAGCCGCGCCACCAGTCCACCGTCGGCCAGGCGGCTTGTTGCGCTGCAGAGCTCAGCTGCCACGCCGGTGGAAGCGGCGCTGCGGGACGATGGTACGCGGGCCCTACGCTGCAGGCGCCGAGGCCCAGGCACAGCGCCAGGCCGCTCGTGCCGACGAGGGCACGCGCCGCCCAGCGACGGTGTATGCCGCAGATGGGTGCGATCAAACCGCGAGCGCCGCCGGCGCCGCGAGGAGTGTGTCTCTG
Source organism: Steroidobacteraceae bacterium (assembly GCA_036266795.1). GTDB lineage: Bacteria > Pseudomonadota > Gammaproteobacteria > Steroidobacterales > Steroidobacteraceae > FEN-1191. The sequence continues at coordinate 160,003 of DATAXJ010000025.1, forward strand.
CGCGAAGGTCATTGGGAGTCTCTGGGGTCTGCCAGCACCCTACAACAGGAGGGGTTAAGTACAGCTAAGCCGCAAATTAAACTGTATTAATCAATGATCCACCACGCATTTTATCGCCATAGCCATGCGTGCGCCCCGCTGCCCTGCCCCCGCCACCCTGTTACGGCGCAATGGGTAGGCCGGCGTTCTTGACGATCGAGCGCAGTACGAAGCTTGAGTCCACGCGAGCCACGCCCGGAAGCTTGGTGAGTACCTTGCTGTGCAGACGTTCGAAATCCGCCGCGTCGCGAGCGGCCACACGCAGCATGTAATCGGACTCACCAGTAGTCAGGTCGCACTCAGTGACCTCCGGCACCGCCGCCACGGCCCGCTCGAAACCGTCCAGGTCCCGGTCCGTCTGTCCGCGCAACGTGATACGCACCAGGAAGCTGACCGGCATGCCCACGCGCGCGGGGTTCAATACGGCCGCGTAGCGCTCGATGACGCCGGCCTGCTCGAGCAGGCGCACCCGACGCAGGCAGGCCGACTCCGACAGACCCACCCGCTCGGCCAGGGCAGCATTGCTCTGCCTCGCCTGCTGCTGCAGCTCGCGCAGGATGCGACGGTCGGTGCGATCAATCTGCATGGGGGCCCTCCGTAAGTGGCAGATTCTACGATGCATGACCAACTTTTGCATGATTTCTGCGAAACATCGAGCAAATGGCCATTGATTTCGCAGCTCCTGCCAGCCATCGCGGCGGAAAATCAGCGCCAGGCTGATCGCTCCTATGCCTGATCCGGAGGCCCCATGCGCATCGGTGTACCCAAAGAAATCAAGGTTCACGAGTATCGCGTGGGCCTCGTCCCGGCGGCCGTGCGCGAGCTCTGCAGCGCGGGCCATACGGTCTTCGTGCAGAGTGGCGCAGGCACCGGCATCGGCTGCAGCGACGAGGATTACCGTCGGGCCGGTGCGCGCATTTCAGCCGACTCCCCCGAGCTGTTCCGCGATGCGCAGCTGATCGTCAAGGTCAAAGAACCGCAGCTGGAGGAGTGCGCGCGCCTGCGATCCGACCAGGTTCTCTTCACCTATCTTCATCTGGCGGCCGACCAGCCTCAGGCCGAGGCGCTGTGCCGTTCGGGCTGCGTGGCAATCGGCTACGAGACCGTGACCGCCCTCGACGGATCGCTACCGCTGCTGACACCCATGAGCGAGGTGGCCGGTCGCATGGCGATCCAGGTGGGCGCCAGTTATCTGCAGCAGCCGATGGGGGGCAGCGGCGTACTGCTCGGCGGGGTGGCCGGGGTCCCGGCCGCCAACGTCGTCGTGCTGGGGGCAGGCGTTGCCGGCACCAACGCGATCGAAATGGCGCACGGGTTGCGCGCCGATGTGACCGCCATCGACCGCTCGCTTGCACAGTTGCGGCGCGTCGATGCGCAGTTTCAAGGCAGCGTGCGCACGCTCTATTCCACCACCGAGGCGATCGAGCAGGCGGTGGCCGATGCGGATTTGCTCATTGGCGCGGTACTGGTGCCCGGCGCCGCGGCACCCCGACTGGTCAGCGAGGCGATGATCGGGCGTATGCGGCCGGGGTCAGTGGTGGTGGATATTGCGATCGACCAGGGAGGCTGTTTCGAGACCAGCCGCCCAACCACGCACGCCGCGCCCACCTACACGGTACGCGGCGTCACCCACTACTGCGTGACCAACATGCCGGGCGCGGTGCCGCGCACCTCGACCTTCGCGCTCAACCACGCCACCCTGCCCTTCGTGCTGTCGCTGGCCAATCTCGGCTGGGAACGCGCCGTGCGGGAGACGCCGGGGCTGAGCGCGGGCCTGAATGTCGTGCGCGGACGGGTCGTGCATGCGGCTGTCGCCCGCTCGCTCGGTTTGCCGAGCGCGGCCGCCTGAGCCTTCGGTCAGCTCAGGGCTTGGCCAGCGCCGTGCTGGTTGGGCGCACCACCACGGTTCCCACCGTCTCCAGCTCGATGCGGCCGTTCCGGACCAGATAGGTCTCTACACCTCGCAGCTCGTTCGGCTTGCCGGCGTTCTGCGTCCAGATCACCCAACCCACGTCAGCGGTGAAATGACTGACGACGATCCGAGGGCCAGGGCGCGCGGCGTGCGCCGCCGCGATGCGCGCTGCCGGCTGCGGCCCGCGCAGCAGCTGGGCGAAGGCTGCACGTACGCCATCCCTGCCGCGTACCACCCCGTTGGCCGTGATCAACACCGCATCATCCGCGTAGTCGCTGACGACGGCGTTCAAGTCGCGCGCCGCACTGGCCGCAAAATGATGCCGCACGACCTGCTCGGGGGTTCGCGCTGAATTCGCCGCAGGCGTTTGTGCCAGCGTCCGCGTCAGGGCCGATGCCGTAGTCAACCCGAGCGCCATACCTATGGCTGCGAATCTGGGGCGCATGAGTTACTCCCCTTGAGGCTTGCTCAGCGCATGCGCAGCAGGTTGAGCTCCTCGACCTGCACGGCACCTGTCGTGCTGCGCAGCGAGCGGACCTGTTCCGGATTGACGGCTCCCGCGGAGTTGCCCCAGGCGCTACGCAGATAGGTCAGCACATCGGCGAGCTGCTCATCGTCCAACAGCCCACGGAAGGAAGCCATGCGGTAGAAGTCCGGATTTCCCGCCACGACCACCGGTGAGGAGCCGTTCAGCGTGACGTTGACGAGCGAGATCGGATCGCTGTCGAGCACGGCCGGGTTGCCGGCCAAGGGCGGAATGTAGGGCGCCTGGCCGGAGCCGTCGCGGCGGTGGCAGTCGCCACAGTACTGATAGTAGATCTGCGAGCCGCGCGCACCGAATTGCAGCTGATTGAGCGCTGCGGCACTGGCCGGGTTTGCCTGCCAGGTCTGCGGTGCATCCCGATGCGCCGGCGGCAGGGACTTCAGATAGTGCGCGATGGCGGTGTTGTCGGCATCGCTCAGATACTGCGTGCTGTAGTTGATGACATCGATCATCGAGCCGAAGGCCGTGCCGCCAGCGTTGTGGCCGGTCTTGAGGAATTGCACCAGGTCCGCCTCGCTCCAGCGACCCAGACCGTAGGCGCCGTCCCCGGTCAGATCGGCAGCTGACCAGTTATCCAGCGGAGCGCCGGCCAGGTAGTCGCCGCCACGCTCGGAGAGCGCTTTCTCCTCGAACAGCCAGCCGCGCGGCGTATGACAGGCACCGCAATGACCGGCGCCCTGCACCAGGTAGGCACCGCGGTTCCACTGCGCATCGTGATCGGTGGCGTTTTGATAGGAATGGGTATCCAGAAAGAACGCGTTCCAGAAGACCATGAGCCAGCGCATGCTGATCGGCCAGGAGACCTGCGGAGGATGATTGACCTGGTGCACCGGCTTTACGCTGAGCATGAAATAGGCATACAGCGCCGCCACGTCGCCATCGGCGAGTTTGGCGTACGAGGGATAGGGCATCGACGGGTAGAGATGATGCCCGTCACGCGCGATACCGCGCCTCAGCGCCCGATCGAAATCCTGCAGGCTGTAGCCGCCGATGCCGGTGTCGGCATCCGGCGTGATATTGGTCGTCCAGATCGTACCCATCGGCAGGCCCATGCCACGCCCGCCGGCATAGGCCGCACCACCCGGCGCGGAGTGGCAGGCGACACAGTCGGCTGCATGGGCCAGGTATTCGCCCTGCGGCAGCAGCGCCGCATTAGCCTCACCGTGGCCAGCTACCGGCGCTGCATTCGGTGCCGGTGCCGGTGCCGGAGTGGGTGCCTGGCCGAGCACGAGACGACCCGTCAGCAACAGCGCCGCCGAGAGCGCAGCGTAGACCGCAAGCTTTGCAACTGATCGTGGCATACCGCTCCCCCTCACGCCTCGTTACCGCAGATGGCAGCGGCACTGTCGCGCGCGGATCTTCCCACAATCAAACAGCTCTGAGAACGATTGTTGTGAGCGTGCCTCGCTCGAATCCCGGCCTACGCTGTATACGAAAAAATATAGCGAGCGGTTTTACTGTTGAATTTCCAGGCCGCTGGCGACGGGCAGGTGCTCGCTGGTCAAATGCATGCCGGCCTGCGCGGCCAGCGTTTCGATGAGGCTGGCGAAATCCTGGCCGAGATAGGCCTCCGCGTCCTGGCGCAGACTGGCAACCCCAACGTGGCCCTGCAGGACCTCGCGAATCGCCGCGGTCACCGGCATGGCCACACCCAGCTCGCGGGCGCTTGAGAGTCCGAGCTCCACATCCTTGCGCAGCAGCTGCATGGTGAAGGTTGGAGTGAAATCCAGATTCACCAGTGCGGGGGATTTGTAGCGCGTAAAAATGGAGCCGAGCGCGCTGTCGTTCATGAACTGCAAAAACGCATGGCGCGGTACTCCGGCCTTCTGCGCGAGCAGCGTCACCTCGATGAGGTTCTCGATGACGGCGGCCAGGAACACGTTGTGGGCAATCTTGCAGATGCGTGCCAGATCCCCCTCTCCCACGTAGGAGACGCCACGTACCGCGTAGCTGCGGATCAGCGGCTCGACCGCCTCGAAAGCGTCCTTCGGACCCGACACGACGCTGGAGAGTTTGCCGGCGGCCACGCAGCGCGGATTGCCGCTGACCGGCGCCGCCAGATAGCGGCTGCCTAGCGCAGCCAGGCGCGTACGCACGTCCACCGACTCCTCCACACCGATGGTCGAGCAGTCCACGACGATGCCGGGCACCCCTGTGCCACCCGGCTCGCCAAACACCCCCTGGGCGCCAAACAGCACGTCCGCGAGGTCGTGGCCGGTTGCCACCATCGTGAACAACACCTCCGAGGTGGCCAGCTCGGCGCTGCGCGTGGCGAGCCGCGCGCCGCGCGCCACCAGCGGCTCGGCCTTGGAGCGCGTGCGATTCCAGATGTGCAGCGTGTGACCCGCCGCGAGCAGCCGCTGCGCCATCGCGTAGCCCATTCGCCCCATACCAATCCAACCGATCTGCATACGGACCTCCGGATCAATCGAAGTTGTTCTTCTTGCCTTTGCGCACGTAGTCGACGGTAGAGCGGATGTGGTTGCGTCCATGCACCGCATGCTTTTTGGCCACGTGCGCAAACATCTGGATGCCAAAGCCGCCGTCCAGATCGTTGGTGAGGCGCTGGCGCCAGGGACGACGCACGATCTGCGTCGTGAGTCGCCGCGTGGTGCGCGGCTGCGTCATGATGTGATCGGCGATCTGGTAGGCGCGCTCGATCAGCCGCTCGCGCGGCAGCACCTCGTTGACCATGCCGTACTCGAGCGCCTTGCGTGCGTCGATCGCCTCGCCCGTCAGCAGCGCATAGGCTGCCCGCTTCACGCCCAACAGCTCCTGAAAGCAGCAGTGGATGCCGTCACCGGGCACCGAGCCGATATCGTAGTGCAGATCGAAGATCACTGCGTCCTCGGCGCACAGCGAGATGTCACACATCAAACAGATCTCGCTGTGGAACCCCGGTCCATTGAGCAGCCCGATGGTCGGTATTTCCAGATCGTTGACCAGCGCGCTGACGTTGATGCGGCCGTCCTTGTAGGCATATTCATAAGCCCAATAATCGCCGTCCTGCTCCTCGAGCGCGAAGCCCTGCGGATCGGCGTCCATCATGAATTCCTCACCCGAGCCGGTCAGGATGAGCAGCTCGTTTTCGGGATCGGCGCCGATGGCCTTGAGCATCTGGCCGAGGGAGCGATGGTTTTCGACGCTCAGCTGTATCGGGCCGCCCTGCGTGTGCGCCTCCACCAACAGCACGCCGTCGGCACGGCGCTGCATGCGGTAATGCTCCTTGAAGCGCTCGCGGTATTCCTCGAACCGCGGCGCGGACACGAACGATGTCAATGACATGGAACTCCTCCATGACGGTGCCGTGACCGTCGACTGCGGCGTTAGACGGGAGCGTAGCTGCCCGGCGCGGCGGGCGCGCTGATCACGCGCGGCACGGGACCTGCGCGCGCCAGCGCCTCCCAGGCCGTGCGCACGATCGCCAGGGTATCCAGACCATAGCGACTGAAAAGATACTCGCGGCTGCCGGACTCGGCGAACACATCGGCGATTCCGACCCGGCGCAGCGGCGCACCGACGCCTGCGGCGGCCAACACCTCGGCCACGGCCGAACCCAGCCCGCCGATGATCGAGTGGTTCTCGGCGGTGATGATCACGCGAGTCCCGCGCGCGGCGGCGAGGATGGTGTCGCCATCGAGCGGCTTGATGACCGGCGAGTTGATCACTGCCACGGCCAGCCCTTCGCGTTCGAGAGTGCGCGCGGCCGCGAGCGCCGCCGGCAGCATCATGCCCGCGGCGACCAGGCAGACATCGCTGCTGCCATGGCCGGTAAGATGCTGCGCGCGATCGAGCTGCAGACGGTGCGACTCGTCGAAGATGAGCGGGCTCTCGCCACGCTTCAGACGCATGTATACGGGGCCGGCATGGTCGGCCAGCGCCGTCACGGCCTGGCGGATCTCGATCGCATCGGCGGGCTCGAGCACCATCATGTTGGGCAGCGCACGCATCAGTGCGACGTCCTCGATCGCCTGGTGACTCGGACCGCCGGGACTTGACAGTCCCGGCATGAAACCGACCAGGCGCACATTCAGGCGCGGATAGGCCAGGGCCATCGCGATCTGATCGAAGCAGCGACGCGTGCAGAACACCCCGAAGGTGTTGACGAACACCACGTGTCCGGCGCGCGCCAGTCCTGCGGCAATGCCGATCATGTTGGCCTCGGCCATACCGGCATTGAAGAATCGCTCCGGAATGGCGTCGCGAAACAAGTCGGTTTCCGTCTGGCGCGTCAGGTCGGCACCCACGCAGACGATCTCGCGTCGTGTGCGCGCCAGCGCCGTGAGCGCCTCACCATAGGGCTTGAGTACCGTTTCATATGGCGCCTCACGCATCGGCGCTCTCCAACTCGCGCGTCAGCTCCTGCTCCAGCGCAGCACGCAGCGGCTCATCGAGCTTGAAGAAATGCGCATCGAGCGTCGTGGGCAGGCAGTGCAGGCGGCCGCGACAGCTGGTGCGCGCGATCAGCGCCAGCGGCGCGCCCTCAGAGGCGCCCTCAGACCGGCGCCTCAGCGCCCGCGCCAGCGCCTCGACATCGTGCCCGTCGATCTCCAGCGCCTGCCAGCCGAAGGCGCGCCACTTGTCGGCCAACGGCTCGAGCGTGGTCACGGAGCTCACCGGGCCGTCGACCTGCGAGTCGTTGGCATCGATGATGGCGACCAGCCGACCCATGCGCCGACGCTGATGCGCAGCGAACATCGCGGCCTCCCAGACCTGCCCTTCCTCCATCTCGCCATCGCTGAGGAAGGCGAATGTATCGCGGTCCTCACTTCCCAAATGCGCTGCGAGTGCAAAGCCGACGGCCGCCGACAAGCCCTGCCCGAGCGAGCCGCACACCAGATCAACGAGAGGCGTGCGCTCCGAGCCGATCGCCTCGAGCTGCGTGCCGTCGCGGCCGTAGGTCGCGAGCTCGGCTGGATCCAGTAGTCCAACCTCGGCCGCGACGGCGTACAGCGCGATGACGTAGTGACCGGGGGACAAAACGAAGCGATCGCGACCGGGACGCAGTACAGCGCCGCCGAACAGCGTTGCGAAGATTTCCGCCGACGAGAGCGCCTGGCCCAGGTAGCCGAATCCCTGGATCGCGACCATGCGGGTGGCATTCAGGCGGATACGTGTGGCCAGACGGCGCACGAGCGAATGCTGCTGCGAGGGCATGGAGGAAGCCTCGACCCGTGGCGCGCCTGCGATGCTGGGGCAACTTAATGAGGCCTCGCAGCAGTGTCAATACGGCGCCGCCTTGCGCACAATCTGCCCATGCTGCTGATATCGATTCAGGATGCCCTGCTCGCCTTCGGCGAGCGTCCGCTACTCGATGGGGCAGAGCTGGCCGTGCATCGCGGCGAGCGGCTCGGCTTGATCGGGCGCAATGGCACCGGCAAGTCCACGCTGCTGGGTGTGATCGCGGGGCGGCTGTCGCTCGATGAGGGCGGCGTTCAACGAGCCGAGGGCTTGCGGCTTGCATTGGTTGAGCAGGAGCCGCTCCTGCCCGACGCGCCCACGCTGCGCGAGAGCCTGCTGGCGCGTGCGGCCGCCCAGGGCGCACCGCTCGACTGGCAGCTGCTGCCCCGGCTGAACGCCGTCATGCACAAATTGGGCATTCCGGGCGATCTCACGCCTGCGGCAGCCTCGGGCGGGGAGCGCAAACGTGCGACGCTGGCCCTGGCGCTCACTCTCGAGGTCGACCTGCTGCTGCTCGATGAACCCACCAATCATCTGGACATCGGAGCCATCCAGCAACTCGAGGAGCTGCTCGCAAAACTCCCGGCGCTGATCGTGGTCACCCACGATCGCGCCTTCCTCGATGCCACCACCAATCGCATCGTGGAACTCGATCGCGGCAGACTGCGCTCCTATCCCGGGAACTTCGCCGCCTACGAGCGGCGGCGCGAACAGGAACTGGCCGCGGAGGATACCGCGCGCCGCATCTTCGAGCGCTTCTGGGCACAGGAGGAAGTCTGGATTCGGCGCGGAATCGAGGCGCGCCGCACACGCAATGAGGGACGCGTGCGGCGCCTGGAGCAATTACGCAGCGAACGGGCGGCGCGGCGCGATCGCATCGGCGCCCTGCGCATGCGCCTGGATGCCGGCAACGCCTCGGGCGAGCTGGTGGCGGAGCTCAGCGAGGTCGGCAAGAGCTTCGGGCGGCGCCAAATCATCGCAGCGCTATCGATGCGCATCATGCGCGGCGATCGACTGGGGCTGATCGGTCCCAACGGCGCCGGCAAGTCGACCCTGTTGCGCCTGTTGCTCGGGCAGCTCGCTCCCGATCAGGGCAGCGTGCGACTCGGGACGAATCTGCGCATCGCGTATTTCGATCAATTGCGCGAGCAGCTCGTGCCCGACGCCACGCTCGCCGAGATGATCAGCCCCGGCTCGGACTGGATCCAGATCGGCGCGGAGCGCCGTCACGTCATCGGCTATCTGGGGGACTTTCTGTTTTCCGCTGCGCGCGCGCAGGCCCCGGTGCGCATGCTCTCGGGCGGCGAGCGCAACCGACTGCTGCTCGCACGCCTGTTCGCGCAGCCAGCCAACCTGCTGGTACTCGACGAGCCGACCAATGATCTGGACATCGAGTCTCTCGAGCTGCTCGAGCAGCGCCTGCAGGACTATGCCGGCACACTGCTGCTGGTCAGTCACGATCGGCGCTTCCTCGACAACGTCGTCACGCAGGTGCTGGTGGCCGAAGGCGGCGGCCAGTGGCGTGAGTACGCCGGTGGCTACAGCGACTGGCAGCGACTGCGCGCCGCGCAGCCGCTGAGCACGGGCGGCGCTGTAGCTGCCTCCCGGCCCGATACGCAGGGTACGCGCGACCCCGCGGTGAACCGCAGCAGCCGCAGACTCAGCTGGCGCGAGCAACGCGAGCTCGAGGCGCTGCCACAGGAGATCGAGGCGCTCGAGCGCGAGCAGACCGATATCTCGCAGCGCATGAGCGCCGGTGATTACTGGAATGACGTCCAACGCGCCCGCGCGGACAGCGAGCGGCTGGGACACATTCAGGCGCTGCTGGCCGACAAGTTCGCGCGCTGGGAGACGCTGGAGGCGCAGCACGGTCTGGAGACGTGATGGCGGCCGCTTAGCTTGCCAGTTCCGCGCGCGCCTCGGCGAACTTGCGCACGGCCAGGGCCAGATCCTCGCGCGAGTGCGCTGCGGAGATCTGTACGCGGATGCGTGCACGCTCGCGCGGCACGACCGGATAGGAGAAGGCCACTACGTAGATGCCCTTCTCGAGCAGCCGCTCGGCCAGCTGCAGCGCGCCGTGCGCCGCACCGATCATGATCGGCACGATCGGGTGCTCCCCGGGCAGGATGTCGAAGCCCTGCGCGCTCATCTGCGTGCGAAACCATGCGGTGTTGTCCAGCAGTCGGCGCCGATGCTCCCCTGAGCCGGCCAGCAGTTCGAGCACCTTGAGCGTCACCGCCGCAATCGGCGGCGGCAGAGAGTTGGAAAACAGGTACGGCCGCGAGCGCTGGCGCAACCAGTCGATGATCTCGCGCCGTCCCGACGTGTAGCCGCCACAAGCCCCGCCGAGCGCCTTGCCGAGCGTGCCGGTGAGGATGTCGACGCGATCGATGACATCGTGATATTCGGGCGTGCCGCGCCCACGCGCACCGAGCACGCCGACGGCATGCGAGTCGTCGACCATGACCAATGCACCATGGCGTTCCGCCAGATCGCAGATATCGCGCAATCTGGCGATATATCCATCCATTGAGAACACGCCATCGGTGGCAATGAGAACGCGACGGCTGCGCGGCGCCGCTTCGCGCAGCCGCTGCTCGAGTTCGCCCATGTCGCCGTTGCGATAGCGCAGCCGCTGCGCCTTGCACAGACGGATTCCGTCGATGATCGAGGCATGATTGAGCTCGTCCGAGATCACGGTGTCCTGCTCATCGAGCAGCGTCTCGAACAGGCCGCCATTGGCGTCGAAGCAGGAGTTGTAGAGGATGGTCGACCCGGTGCCGAGAAAACTGCTGATCGCCTCCTCGAGCTCGACATGAATCGACTGCGTACCGCAGATGAAACGCACCGAAGCCATGCCGTAGCCCCAGCGCTCGAGCGCCTCATGCGCCGCCTGTAGCACCTGCGGCTCGCTGGCCAGGCCGAGATAATTGTTGGCGCAGAAGTTGATGACCTCGCCCGAGCGCACCTGGATGTGCGCGCGCTGTGGCGACTCGAGCTGTCGCTCCTGTTTGTATAGGCCGTCAGCGCGTAATTGCTGCAGATCGCCCCGCAGCTCCGTCGGCAGCTTCCCATACACGGCGCACCTCCGAGGCTATACCTGCCAGTCCAGCAGCACCTTGGCGGCCTCCCCGGCGCGCATCGCCGCGAAGCCGCGCTCATACTCGTACCAGGGCAGGCGGTGCGTGATCACCGGGGAGATGTCCAGACCTGACTCGAGCATGACCGTCATCAGGTACCAGGTCTCGTACATCTCCCGCCCGTAGATGCCCTTGATGGTGATCATGTTGAAGATGACCTTGCGCAAGTCGATGGCCACCGACTGTGACGGGATGCCCAGCATCGCGATCTTGCCGCCGTGACATAGATTGTCGAGCATCTCCTGCAGCGCCGCGGGTTGGCCGGACATTTCCAGTCCGACGTCGAACCCCTCCTTCATGCCGAGACGCTCCTGGACGCGCGCTAGCGGCTCGCTGCGCGGATCGACGGCGAGCGTGGCTCCCATGCGACGCGCCAGCTCCAGGCGTCGGGGATTGATATCGGTGACCACGACATGCCGCGCCCCGGCGTGTCGCACCACCGCCGCGGCCATCATGCCGATCGGTCCCGCCCCGGTAATGAGCACATCCTCTCCGAGCACCGGGAACGACAGCGCCGTATGCACCGCATTGCCGAAGGGGTCGAAGATTGCCGCGATGTCCTCATCGACATGGGCGCTATGGCGCCAGACGTTACTCATCGGTAGACAAATATATTCGGCAAATGCGCCCGCACGGTTTACGCCGACACCCTGCGTATTTGCGCACAGATGCCGCCGACCGGCGAGGCAGTTCCTGCAGCGCCCGCACACGACGTGCCCCTCGCCGCTGACGATCTCTCCGACGTGAAAGTCGACCACATTGGAGCCCACCGCGGCGATCTCACCGACGAACTCGTGGCCGATCACCAGCGGTATGACGATGGTGGAGCGCGCCCAAGCGTCCCATTCGTAGATGTGCAGATCCGTGCCGCAGATACCGGTCTTGTGCACGCGGATCAGCACATCGTTGATGCCGGGCTCGGGCACCGGCACATCGGCACTCCAGAGGCCCGCTGCGGCCTGCGACTTGACGAGCGCTTTCATGCCTCGAGGATCATAGGTCGCCTGCGGCGCGCGCGAAAGCCGGCCGCCAGGCGGTACAAACCGCCGATACGCTGACAGGGCGGGACACCGACAGGCCTCGTAGCCGAGGAACGGATTGCCGGCCGCTCGCTGCTGCCCGTAGACTGCGCGACCCTCAAGAGGGAGCGCGCATGAGCCTGCTTCATATCCGCCATATCACGACTTATCGGTATCGCAGCCCCGTACAGCCGGGTGAACACCGGCTGATGACGCGGCCGCGCGACAGCCATGACCTGCGGCTGCTGGATACTGCTCTGACGATCGAACCGGCGGCGAGCCATATGCGCTGGATGCACGACGTTTTCGGTAATTCGATCGCCATCGTGAGCTTCGAGTCCTCGGCCCAGATCCTGACGTTCACCTCCGACTTTCGAGCCGAACACTATCCAACTCCACAGCGGGAGATCACGATCGAGCCCTACGCGCAGACTTTCCCCTTCAGCTATTCGGCCGGTGACGCCGAGGATCTCGGTCGCACCAAGGAGCGTCACTACCCCGACCCGGAGCATCGCGTCGATGATTGGGCGCACGGCCAGCTGCAGCAGGTCGAGCAGGCGAGCACGCTCGAGACCCTCAGCGCCATGACCCGCTCGATCAAGAGCACGTTCAAATATCAAGGACGCGAGAGCGAGGGCGTGCAGACGCCTCTCGAGACGCTCGATCGCGGCAGTGGCAGCTGTCGGGACTTCGCGCTCTTCATGATGGAGGCGGCGCGCAGCCTGGGGCTGGCCGCGCGTTTCGTCTCCGGCTACCTCTACGATGAGGGCAAGGTTGAGTCGGGAGAAAAGCTCGTCGGCGGAGGCGCAACGCATGCCTGGCTACAGATCTACCTGCCCGGCGCCGGCTGGGTCGAATACGATCCGACCAACGCACTGATCGGCGGGCGCAACCTTATCCGCGTGGCTGTCACGCGCGACCCGTCGCAGGCCATACCCCTTGCCGGCAGCTTCAAGGGCGCCCCGGATGCCTTTGAATCGATGACGGTGAAGGTGGAGATCACCGCCGATTAAGGGTCTCGGCCGCAGCGCGCTGCGCTGCAATCTGCCGCTTGCTACGCCGCGTCCAGAGGCGCGACGGCCACGCTGACCGACAGCTCGTGGGTACCGCCTCCCAGTATCACGCCGCGCAGCGGCGAGACATCCCCGAAGTCGCGCCCCCAGGCGACAGCGACATGATCGGTGGCGACGCGCGTATCGTTGGTGGGGTCGAGCTCCACCCAGCCGAACGGCGGTGCATAGACGGCGATCCAGGCATGTGAGGCGCCGTCCGCCGCTGGCAGGTGGCACACATAACCGCTGACATAGCGTGCGGCCAGACCGAGCGAGCGCAGGCACGCGATTATGATGTGGGCGAAATCCTGGCAAACACCGCGGCGCTGCTCTAGAACCTCCAGCAGCGGCGTGCTGATCGTGGTCTCGCCGGGTGAATACTGAAAGTCCCGATGCAATTTGCTGGATAGCGCATCGGCGGCCGCCAGGATCGGCCTGCCGCTCAAGAAGCAATCTTGCGCATAGTCCATGAATGCGCGCTTGATGCGGACATACGCAGATTCGTGGCGGAATACTCCGGCCTCCAGGTGCTCGCGCGACGGAGCCATGCCGGCGTGATAGCTGAGTGCATCCCTGACCTGCTCCCATGCCCAGGAGTCTCCGGCCAGCACCACAGGGCGCGTGTGCACGTGCACGTCCATTTCGGCTACCACGCTCAGCTCGCGATGCGGATGCTCGAGCTCGATGCTGGTCATGGGATTGCCGAACACGTCGACCTCATCGCGCCGCTCGCGTGGCGTCGGGGTGATCTGCAGCACATGCTCCAGACACTGCTGAAAGGGAGCCGGTCGCGGCACCAGATGCAGCAGCTGATGCGAGTGCACGACGTCCGCGCTGTAGCGGTAGAGCGTCTGATGTCGGATGTGATAACGCAAGATTAGAACGGGTTTCAGCTGGCGAGCGCGTGGCTGTCCAGACGGGTGTGGGAGAAATAACGCATCGATAACCGATCGGACAGTCGTTCAGCGGCCTCGCACAGCGAGCGCAGTGCGCGCGACAGCGCAATGCGCGGCTGTGCCTCGGGGCCCTCGAGCGCCACCAGATCGGCATCGCTGAGGCTCGGCAACGGCTCACCCAGACCCTGCATGTCCGCGGCATCGTGTGCGCAAAGCAGGGCAAGGTCGCGGGTGAGCGCCTGGCATTGAAAACTCAGGGAGCGTGGATGCTCGCTGTCGCGCACCAGCAGATCCAGCATGGGACCGAGCCGTGGGGCCACTGCATATCTCGGGCGATAGACACGCAGGCTGTCGCAAGCCGTCAGCAGCCACTCCACGTGCGCCTGCTGTGTCGCCGACGCAGTCGTCAGGTAAAGAGCCAGCAGCTGCGTGCAGAACTGCAAGCGCTCGATGCGCCGACCGATGCTCAGCAGCCGCCATCCCTGGTCCTGTCGCATATCATCGAGCGCCAAGCCTGCGAAGGCCGCCAATGACAGTAACAACCCCTCCAGGGCCTTGCGCGGATCGCCCCGGCGCCCGCTGTCCTGCAACTGGCGCTGCAACTCTGCGATCGTGCGCCAGTAGGTAGCCGAGAGGCGGCTGCGTATCTGCGAAGCGCACCACACAAGTTGGCGCGCATCGGCGATGATGCCGTGTGCGGTGACATCCCCCCGCAGCGCCGCACTCGGATCGGCGTCTGCGGCCGCCGCGCCGAGCTCGCGACAGATCCCGACCGCCGTCTCATAGACTTCTGTATCGATGCGCGCCGCAAGCGTCGCACGCAGCAGTCTGGCCTTGTCCTCGCAGCGCGAGCTGTAGCGGCCGAACCAGTAGAGATTCTCCACGAGGCGCGAGGGCAGCTCCTCATGCCGCACCAGTGTCACGGGGGGCCGCACCGCGCCATCGTGAGTGTCCAGAGCGGCGCTGTCCGGCAGAACCCAGATGTCCTTGCTGCCACCGCCGCGCTGATGGGAGACCACATCGAGCGCGCCCGAGGCTGCCACGCGTGCCAGACCGCCCGGCAGTATCACGCAGTGCTGCGGACCGACCAGGGCGAAGACTCGCAGCGACAGCGATCGCGGCTCGATGCCAGAAGTGGCGTCGGAGCGCAGGCTGGGCGCCTGCGAGAGCACCACGGGCTCCTGCGCGACGTAGGCATGTGGCTGAGCGCGCAAATGCGCGATCAGCTCCGAGCGCTCTCGCCCCTCGAGCGTCCCGCCGCGCAGCGGCTCGAGGCGCTGGTTCGGATAGGTCGGCTTGATCACCAGGCGGTCGATGTGGCGTACCACGTGCTCGAGCGCCGGACGCTCCCCGCACCACCAGCTCGCAACCGAGGGCAGGCGCAGTGGTTCGCCGAGCAGACGCTCGGCGATTGCCGGCATGAAGCCGAGCCAGGCGGGTGATTCGAGCACACCGGCACCCAATGCGTTGGCCAGCGTCACGCGGCCGGCGCGCACCGCGCCGATCAGGCCCGGGACGCCCAGCGCCGACCCGCTGCGCAGCTCGAGCGGATCACACCAGTCGTCGTCCACGCGTCGGATGATCGTGTGAACGCGGCGCAGACCCGCCAGAGTCTTCAGAAAGACCGTGTCCCGCCGCACCGTCAGATCGGCGCCCTCCACCAGGGGCCAACCGAGCTGATGGGCGAGATACGCTTGCTCGAAATAAGTCTCGTTGAGCGGGCCGGGAGTCAGGATGACCGCGAGGCCCCCCTCATCGCTGCCACCGCCCGCAAGCAGTTGCTCGCGCAATTCGGCGAAGAAGCCGCGGATGCGGCGCACACCCAGCTCGCGAATGGCGTGCGGCAGCACCTGTTCCATAATCTGGCGATTCTCGAGCGCATAGCCGGCCCCGGAAGGGGCCTGGGTGCGATCGGCAATGAGCCACCAGCGCCCATCCGGCGCGCGCGCCAGGTCGGCGGCATACAGGCGCAGCCAGAGGCTCTCGCGTGGCACCACACCATGGCAGGGCCAGAGAAAGTTCGGATGACCAAAGGGAATCTGCGGCGGGACCAGTCCCTCGGCGATCAGCCGCTGTGTCCCGTACAGATCGGCCAGCAGCGCATTGAGCAGCCGCGCGCGCTGCTCGACACCGCGCTCGATGTCACGCCACTCCGTCGCCGTCAATACCAGCGGCAGTGGATCCAGAGTCCAGGGGCGATCGGCGCCCTGTGCATCGGCGTATACATTGTAGGTGACGCCGTTCTCGGCGATCAGCCGGCGCGTGAGCTGCAGGCAGCGCTGTGTGCTCTGGCGCAGGTCCGCCTTCGCGAGCCGATCCATCAGCACCTGCCAATGCGGGCGGATCGTCGCGCGCGCATCGAGCAGCTCGTCGTAGCGACCGGGTTCGGTCTGATATCCATCCAGGCCGCTTGCGGTATCGGCAGGGGCCGTCATCGTCAGGTGCTGCGTTCGCGTCGCAGGTCGAGGGTGAACGGAAAGTCCAGCCCGGCAGCCTCCAGCGGCGGCTGCACGGCGCCAGGTGTATGGCCCATGCGGAAGAATCTAGCGCGCCGCCGGCTCTCGGACTCGAAGGCATTGACCGGAAACGTCTCGTAGTGGCGCCCGCCCGGATGCATCACGTGGTATTGGCAACCGCCGAGCGAGCGCTGCATCCACAGGTCGATCAGATCGAACACCAGCGGAGCATGCACCGCAATGCCCGGATGCAGACTGGAGGACGGCGCCCAAGCCCGATAGCGCACGCCCGCGACGTACTCGCCGGCGCGCTCGGTCGCGCGCAGCGGCACACGCCGGCCGTTGCAGCCGATGCAGTAACGATCCGGAGCGAGGCCCGTGACATGCACCTGCAGGCGCTCCAGGGAGGAATCCACATAGCGTACGGCGCCACCGACGGCACCCTCCTCGCCGAGCACCGGCCAGGGCTCGAGTGCCTGACGCAGCTCGACCTCGATTCCCTGCACGGCGAAATCGCCGTACCTGGGAAAGCGGAACTCAAAGTGCGGCGCAAACCACTCGTGACGCAGCGCATAGCCGGCGGCATTCTGCTCGGCGATGACATCCGCAAAATCCTGCTCGACGAAGTACGGCAGCATGAAGCGATCGTGCAGCTGCGTCCCCCAGCGCGCCAGACGGGCCGGCACGTAGGGATTGCGCCAGAAGCGCGCCACCAGCGAGCGCAGCAGCAGCTGCTGCGTCAGGCTCATGCGCGCGTGCGGTGGCATCTCGAAGGCGCGCAGCTCGAGCAACCCGAGGCGGCCCGCCGGACCCTCCGGGGCATATAGCTTATCAATGCAGAATTCGGCTCGATGGGTATTGCCCGTCACATCGACCAGTAGATTGCGGAACAACCGGTCCGTCAGCCAGGCCGCCGACTCATCGGCCACGGAGGGCACCTGGCGGAACGCCACCTCGAGCTCGTACAGCGAGTCGTTGCGCGCCTCATCCACCCGCGGCGCCTGCGACGTGGGGCCAATGAACAACCCCGAAAACAGATACGACAACGAGGGATGGTTGTGCCAGTAGGCCAGGAGGCTGCGCAGCAGATCCGGGCGACGCAAAAATGGGGAATCGAGCGTTGTCGCCCCCCCCATGACGAAGTGATTGCCGCCGCCCGTACCGGTGTGCCGCCCGTCGAGCATGAATTTTTCCGTCGAGAGCCGGCATTGCCGTGCATCCTCGTACAATCCCGAGGTTCGCTCGACGAGTTCGTCCCAGTTCGCTGACGGGTGAATATTCACCTCGATCACTCCGGGGTCGGGCGTGATACGGAAGTTCACCAGCCGCGGATCACGTGGCGGCTCGTAGCCCTCGAGCATGACCGGCTGCGAGAGCGAGGCGGCCGCGGCCTCGAGGGCCGCCACCAACTGCAGATAGTCCTCGAGCGTCTCGGCCGGCGGCATGAATACATACACGAAGCCATCGCGGATCTCGGCGCACATCGCAGTACGCGCGATCTGTGCCACAGATTCCTGCGGTTTAGGCACGCTTGATGCGTCGCTGATCGCGCCGAGCTGGCTCTCGATCTGCGCTGCAGCCGGCAGCGGCGCAAACGACTGCGTGGGATCGGGAGTATGGATGTACGGATAGTCGGTGAGCGACACCCAGAGCAACGAGTCCAGCGGCAGGCGATAGCCGATAGGAGAGTCGCCCGGAAGCAGATAACAACGGTCCCCGCGCAGGCGCCAGGCTGCCGAGCGCCAGCGCGCGGCACCCGACTCGCGCACCAGCGGCAGCACGTGCCCGGCTGGCGTATCGAGCCCACGCCCGAACACGTGCGCGAGGCGCGCTCGCTCCAGCGGGTCCTCGAGGCGCGAATCGAATGGATCGACATCCGCCGGCAAGCGCCGCTCCCGCCATAGGTAATAGAAGGCATCCTCATAGGCCGGGAATGCATGTTCCGGCGAGACCTCGAGCGCCTGGGCGACGGCGGCCAGCAATCGCCGCGGCACATCCGCATCCGGGGTCGGCCCGGGGCTGACTCCGGGCGCCGCATGCAATGCCAGCAGCCCCGGCTTCCGCCAGATGGGCTCGCCGTCGCGCCGCCAGAAGCAGTTCAAGGACCAGCGCGGCAACGGCTCGCCCGGATACCACTTGCCCTGACCGAAGTGTGCCAGTCCCTGCGGGGCATAGCGCTCGCGCAGACGTCGATATAAGGCGCTGGCGAGCCGCCGCTTCTCATCGCCGAGTGCTTCGAAATTCCACTCCCGCCCGTCCGGATGGTCGGCCGATACGAACGTCGGCTCTCCGCCCATCGTCAGGCGCACATCCAGCGCGTGCAGATCTTCATCCACGCTGCGTCCGAGCCGATCGATGTCGGCCCACTGGTTCTCGCTATACGGCTTGGTGACTCGCGGCGACTCCCAGACCCGCTCGACGCGCATCCTGTGATCGAACTCGACCTCGCACTCCTCGACGAGCCCGGCGATGGGCGCAGCGCCTGCTGGCTCGGGCGTACAGGCCAGCGGCAGGTGCCCCTCGCCGGCCAGCAGTCCCGAGGTCGGATCCAGCCCGATCCACCCTGCGCCCGGCAGGTAGACCTCGCACCAGGCGTGCAGGTCGGTGAAGTCATCCACGGGCCCCGAAGGACCCTCGATTGTCGGCACGTCGGCTTTCAATTGGATCAGATACCCGGACACGAAACGCGCGGCCAGACCCAGCCGACGCAGAATCTGTACCAGCAGCCACCCGGAGTCGCGGCAGGAGCCGCAGGCCCGCTCGAGCGTCTCCTCGGGCGTTTGTACGCCTGGCTGCATGCGCACCAGATAGCGCACGTCGCGCGCAACGCGCTGGTTGATATCGACCAGGAAATCAACGCTGTCGCATCGGGCGCGCGGTAGATCTGCCACGTAGGCATCCAAGCGCACGCCGCCTTCGGTCAGGGCCCGATAAGGCTCGAGCTCGCGCGCCTCTCCGGCCTCGTAGACGAAGGGAAAAGTGCGCGCGTAGCTGTCCAGAAAGAAATCGAATGGATTGAGGACCGACATCTCGGCCACCAGATCGACCTCGACGGACAGCATCTCCGTGCGTTCCGGGAAGCTTAGGCGCGCTTGATAATTGGCATGCGTGTCCTGCTGCCAGTTGATGAAGTGCTTGGCTGGAGTGACCTTTAGCGAGTACGAGAGCACGCGCGTACGACAGTGCGGCGCAGGCCGCAGGCGCACGATCTGCGGGCTCAGGCGCACCGGCCTGTCATAGCGATAGCGCGTCTGATGATTGAGAGCGATATGAATGGACACGACCTGCATTATACGGATAGCCACGCCCCGCGCGGCTGCACTGATTTGGCGCGGCCTGCACCAAAACACGACAAATCGCAGCAAGCGATTGCGCCACGCCTCATGGCATTGCTATGGTCGGTCGCGAGGGCCTGCGGGCCACCTAACAGTGAGCGCTCTGCATGCAGATGGATTGGAGCGCCTATGCGGCGCGGGGACTGCATGATGAGTTGGTAGGACCGAACGGCGGCCCACGCGCCGCCGGTCGTGCCCTGATGCGCCACCTGTCCGCACTCGATGGTCAGGAGATAGGCCTGCGTCAGCAGGCCGCAGAGCTCGCCATCAAATCGATGGGCATTACCTTTACGGTTTACCACGAGCAGGGCGGGTCGATCGATCGTGCCTGGCCACTGGACATCATTCCCCGCACGATCTCGCGCAAGGAGTGGTCGCGCATCGAGACGGGACTGCGGCAACGCGTGCAGGCGCTGAATCTTTTCATCGATGACATCTACCACCGCCAGCGCATTCTCCAGGACGGCATCCTGCCACGCGAGATCATTGCAACCTCGGTGAACTTCCGTCTGGAATGCGTCGGCATCAGCCCGCCTTTAGGCTGCTGGGCCCATATATGCGGCACCGACTTGGTGCGCGATAAAGACGGGACCGTGTACGTGCTGGAAGACAATCTGCGCGTACCCTCCGGCGTCTCGTACATGATCGAGAACCGCCAGGTCATCAAGCGCGTCTTCCCGGAGGTATTCGACAGCGCGGCGATCATGCCCGTGGATGACTATCCCTCGCGCCTGCACGACATGCTGGTATCGCTCTGTCCGCAGCGCCAGCGACGCACCGAGGTCGTCGTACTCACCCCCGGCATCTACAATTCGGCCTACTTCGAGCACGCCTATCTCGCGCGGCAGATGGGCTGCGAGCTTGTCGAGGGGCGCGATCTGGCGGTGCACGACGATGACTGCGTCTACATGCACACGGTGCACGGCTGGACCCGCGTGGACGTCATCTACCGGCGCCTCGACGACGATTTTCTCGATCCCGAGGTGTTCCGCGCGGATTCCACGCTTGGGGTGCGCGGGCTGATGCGCGCCTGGTCCAAGGGCAATGTCGCGCTCGCCAATGCCCCGGGCGCCGGGGTCGCCGATGACAAGCTGGTCTATACCTACGTACCGGACATGATCCGCTATTACCTGGACCAGGAGGCCATCCTGCCGAATGTCCCCTCCTGGCGCTGCTTCGAGCCAAAACAGCTGCAGCACGTGCTCGCGCATCTGGACTCACTAGTCGTCAAGACCATCAATGGCTCGGGTGGCTACGGGATCCTGATGGGTCCGTCTGCCAGCCAGGCGGAGCGCGCCAAGTTCGCCGTGGCGCTGCAGGAGGCGCCTCGCAACTACATCGCCCAACCGGTCGTGACGCTCTCCACCGTCCCGACCTTTACCGGTGACAGCCTCGAGCCACGTCACGTCGACCTGCGCCCCTTCATCCTCAGCGGCCCTCAAACCCACGTGACCATGGGTGGCCTGACGCGCGTGGCCATGCGCAAGGGGACGCTGATCGTCAACTCCAGTCAGGGCGGCGGCAGCAAGGACACCTGGATCGTAGATACCGAGCTCGGCCATGACGGCCTGTGCGGTGCCGCTTAAATGCTCGCCCGCACCGTCGAGAACGTCTATTGGCTCGCGCGCTATCTGGAGCGCGCCGAGAACACCGCACGCCTGGTCAGCGTGAACACTCACCTGCTCCTCGACCTTCCGCGCGGGCTCGCTCCCGGCTGGCTGCCGCTGGTCGATATCACCGGCAATCGCAGTCTCTTCGATGCCCGCTACAAGCACACCGACGAGCGTCATGTGGTTCAATTCCTGATCGCCGATCGCAGCAACCCCGGGTCGATCGTCTCCTCTCTCGACCTGGCGCGTGAGAATGCGCGTACGCTGCGCGACGTGCTGCCCGCCGAGGCCTGGGAGGAGCTGAACCGGTTCTTCATGCAGTTCTCCGAGCAACTGCCCGCCGGGCTGTCGCGGCGCACCCGCTTCGACTTTCTCAAGCAGAGCGTCCTGATGTCGCAGACGCTGACCGGGATGCTCGAGGGCACCATGAGCCGCAACGAGGCGCATACCTTCATGATGCTCGGGCGCAATCTCGAGCGGGCCGACATGAGCAGCCGCATCATCGACGTGCGCTCGGCCCAGCTGCTGCCGGAGGATGCAGCGGAGCTGCGCCCCTTCGATACCATCCAGTGGATGAGCGTGCTGCGCTCGCTGTCAGGCTACGAGATGTATCGACTGGGTCCGCGCTCCCGTGTCAATCGCACGGACGTGCTGGAGTTCGTGTTGCGCAATGAGCAGTTTCCCCGCTCCTGCCTGTTCTGTCTGCGGCAGATGGAGCTCTGCCTGCACGGCCTGCCGCGCAATGCCGAAGCGCGCAATGCGTTGGTCACAGCCTGCCGCTTCCTGTCAGCCGCGAGCCTCGGCAGCCTCGATCAGCCCGGTCTGCATGAGCTGATCGATCAACTGCAACTACACATCACCGCCGTGCACGACACGATTGCCGGCTGTTATTTTCCCCCGCGCGCAGCCGGCGCCACTCAGCAGCAGCAGATCCGGCTCGTACCCGACACGCCGCGATCGCTGGCCTTGTTCAACTGAAGGGCGCACGCGCCCGACTACAGGTGACCGAACGTGAGCACCGCCCTACCGCTGCCGGCCAGCTCCTCCGTGCTTCCCGACCGGGATCGCATCAGCCTGAGCAAAGAATCCCTCAAGCGCGCCTTCCTCGACAACCTCTACTACATCCAGGGGAAGTTTCCGGCGCTCGCCACGCGCAAGGACTACTACCTGGCCCTGGCGTACACCGTGCGCGACCGCATGATGCAGCGCTGGATCAGTACCGCCGCCTGCTACACCGTGGCCGGCTCGCGCACCGTGGCCTACCTGTCGGCGGAATTCCTCATGGGACCGCACCTGGCCAACAACCTCCTGAATCTGGGCATCCACGAGGTGGTGCGCCAGGCGGTCACCGAGCTGGGACTCAATCTGGATGAGTTGCTGCGCCAGGAGGATGAGCCAGGGCTGGGCAACGGCGGCCTCGGGCGCCTTGCGGCCTGCTTCATCGACTCGCTGGCGACGCTGCAGATCCCCAGTCTCGGCTACGGCATTCGCTACGAGCACGGCATCTTCCAGCAGCAAATCGTCGACGGCCAGCAGGTCGAGAACACCGACAAGTGGCTGCGGCACGGAAATCCCTGGGAGATCGCCCGCCCGGAATGGGCCGTGGAGGTCAAGTTCGGCGGTCATACCGAACGCTACAGCGACGAGCGCGGTCGCGTGCGGGTGCGGTGGATTCCGGCACGCATCGTCAACGCAGTGCCCTACGACACGCCGATCCTCGGCTATCGCGTCACGACCGCCAACACGCTGCGTCTGTGGCGCTCGGAGGCGCCGGAATCCTTCGACTTCTCGGTATTCAACCGCGGCGACTACTGGGGCGCGGTCAATCAAAAGGTGACCTCCGAGAACATCTCCAAGGTGCTCTATCCCAACGATGAGCAGCTGCAGGGCAAGTCGCTGCGGCTCGAGCAGCAGTACTTCTTCGTCTGCGCTTCGCTGCAGGACATGCTGCGCATCATCCGCGTGCAGAACATTCCGCCCGAGCGCTTCCACGAGAAGTTCGCCGTGCAGCTGAACGACACCCATCCGTCCATCGCCATTCCCGAACTCATGCGCCTGCTGGTGGACGATCTGCACCTGGAGTGGGAGCGGGCCTGGGCGATCACGCGCGCCACCTTCGGCTATACCAACCATACGCTGCTGCCCGAAGCGCTCGAGCTCTGGCCGGTCAGTCTGTTCGGCGCGCTGCTGCCGCGGCACCTGGAGATCGTCTATGAGATCAATGCGCGCTTCCTCGACGAGGTGCGCATCGCCTTTTTCGGCGACGAGCAGCGCGTCGCGCGCATGTCATTGATCGACGAACGCGGTGAGCGCTATGTGCGCATGGCGCACCTGGCCACCGTGGGCAGCCACGCCGTCAACGGCGTGGCACAGCTGCACACCGAGCTGCTGCAGCGTCATGTGCTGCGCGACTTTCACGATCTGTGGCCGGCAAAGTTCAGCAACAAGACCAACGGCGTGACACCGCGGCGTTGGATCGCGCTGTGCAATCCGCGCCTGGCCCGCTGCATCACCCACGCCCTCGGCGAGGGCTGGCTGCTCGACCTCGAGCGGCTCCAGGGCCTGGTGCCGCTGGCCGAGGACGCGGATTTTCGTGCCCAGTGGCGCGACATCAAGCGCTCCAACAAGATCGCGCTGGCGTCGCTGATCCGCGAGCGCACCGGTGTGGTGGTCAATCCTCAGGCGCTGTTCGACGTGCAGGTCAAGCGCATCCACGAGTACAAGCGGCAGCACCTGAACATCCTGCACGTCATCGGGCTCTATCATCGCCTGAAGAGCGACCCGCGCACTTCGATCGAGCCGCGCGTGTTCGTGTTCGGCGGCAAGGCTGCACCGGGATATGAGCTGGCCAAGCTCATCATCCGTTTGATCACGGCGGTGGGCGCCACGCTCGACCGGGATCCGGCGGTGCGCGACCTGCTCAAGGTGGTGTTCCTGCCGAACTTCAACGTCACCAACGGCCAGCGCATCTATCCGGCGGCGGACCTGTCAGAGCAGATCTCCACGGCCGGCAAGGAGGCCTCGGGCACCGGCAATATGAAGTTTCAGATGAACGGCGCGCTAACCATCGGCACCATGGACGGCGCTAATATCGAGATCCGCGACGCCGTGGGCCCTGAGAATTTCTTCCTGTTTGGCTTCACCGCCCCCGAGGCCCAGGCGCGGCTCGCCGGCGGCTATCGTCCGATGGATTGCTATCACAGCCAGCCCGAGCTGCGCGCGGCGCTCGACCTGGTGCGCGACGGCTTCTTCTCGCGCGGCGACACGCAGCTGTTCCGTCCGCTGCTCGATAATCTGCTCTACCACGACCGCTACCTCGTGCTGGCGGATTACGCCGCCTACGCGGAGTGCCAACGCAGCGTGGATGCCGTCTACCGGGACACGGAGCGCTGGACACGCATGTCCATTCTGAATGCCGCGCGCTCGGGCCGCTTCTCCTCGGACCGCAGCATCGGTGAGTATTGTCGGGATATCTGGCACGTGCCGCGCGTGCCGGTCGAGCTGACCGGCGAGGCGGACCTGCAGGCCGGATTGCTGCAGTAACCGGTACGCGGTCCTCTACCACTCGAACTCATCGTGTTCGCCCATAGACGCGTAAACCGAGTAATTCCTCCATGGGGTCGAAGTCCCGATCGGCATGCAACAGCTCGCAGCCGTTTAGCATACAAAACGTCCCAATGATGACATCGATCGTCTTGCGCACGGTGATACCGCGACGACGCAGCCTTCGGTAGTTCTCGGCCGCCGCGAGCGCGATGTCATGCCCGACGAGATCGACGTATGGAACGACTGTGAGCAGCCCGCGTGCGCGTCGATAATCGGCATCTCGGCCGAATCCCTGCAGGACCTCCACGAGGATCAGGTCTCCGATGAGGATACGGCCTGATCCCAGCAGCGCGTCCAGCTCATTTGCCCCGGCGGTTGCAGCTCCGTTGAAGAAATCGATCCAAACGGAGGTATCGACCAGTACCATCAGCGCAATCTAATACTCTAATCGCCGCTCCGCATTGCATCCAGGTCGCCCGTCCACGGCATTTTCCCGCGCACCTTGCGAAGGCGCTCCTGCCGCTTGACCTGGATCAGCAACCGCAGGGAATCTTCGACGACCTGTCGTTTGGTCGGGGCTCCGGACAGGCGCAATGCTTCGCTCATGAGCTTGGGGTCGATGACGATATTGGTTCGCATTGCAGCCGGCGCCCATGAATGTGTATAAACTGGATTGAGCGTACACCTCCCAGGGCAGGGCCTCAAGCGTAGCGACCGCAGCGTCGCCCTCGCCTACTGCAGTACCACCAGCAGATCCTTCGCATCCACCTGCTCGCCGCGCTGCGCGAGCACCTCGGCGACCGTGCCGTCGATCTCCGCGTGCACGCTGGTCTGCATCTTCATCGCCTCGAGCGTCAGCAGCACGTCCCCGCGCGTCACCGCTTTACCCACCGCGGCACGCACCTCGGCCACGACGCCCGGCATGGGCGCCCCGACCTGTCGCGCATCCCCGAG
This sequence comes from Steroidobacteraceae bacterium, assembly GCA_036266795.1. Lineage (GTDB taxonomy): Bacteria > Pseudomonadota > Gammaproteobacteria > Steroidobacterales > Steroidobacteraceae > FEN-1191. Next base: position 185,687 of record DATAXJ010000025.1, read on the forward strand.
CACGGCCTTGCGCTGCGGCGCTCGACTGGGCGTCTGGCTGCGATCGGTCACGCGGATCGGGCGCGGCTGGCCATTGAGCTCGAAAAATACGGTACGCGTGCCGTCCTCATGCGGCGCGCTCAGCGTCACGTAGCGCACGATCAGGGTCTTGCCCGGCTCCAGATCGACGCTGATCTCCTGCTCGGGACGCATACCGTGAAAGAATACTGCGGTGGGCAGTATGGACACGTCGCTGAAGCGCCTCCGATCGGCGGCATAGTCCGTAAACACGCGCGGATACATCAAGTAAGAAGCGAGCTGGCGATCGTTGACGCTGCGTCCGATGCGCTCGGCGGCCTCCTGGCGGGCGTGCTCGAGGTCCGCGGGCGGCAGGCTCAGGCCGGCTCGGCCGCTCAGTGGACGCTCGCCTTTGAGCACCTTACGTTGGAGCGCTTGCGGAAAGCCGCCATGGGGCTGACCCAGCTCGCCGCGAAAAAACTGCACCACCGATTCAGGAAACGCCAGCGGCTTGTCCGGATCGAGCACTTCGGCCGCGCTCAAGCCGCTCGACACCATGAACAGCGCCATGTCTCCCACGACCTTCGAGGTCGGCGTCACCTTGACGATGTCGCCAAACAGCTGGTTGACCTCTGCATAGCCATGCGCCACCTCTGGCCAGCGAGCATCCTCTATCCCGAGTGAACGTGCCTGCTCACGCAGATTCGTGTATTGCCCACCGGGCATGCCATGCACGTAGACCTCGGAAGCGCCGGCGCGGTTGTCGCTCTCGAAGGCTGCGTACAGGTGGCGCACCTGCTGCCAGTAGTTGGAGATCAGGCGAATCGCCGCCGGATCGATACCCGGATCGTTCGGCCCGTGGCGCAGCGCTTCGACGATGGACCCGAGGTTGGGCTGGGAGGTCAGACCGCTCATGGCATCCATGGCCCCGTCCACGGCGTCGGCGCCGGCGGCGATGGCAGCGAATACGCTCGCGGCGGAGATTCCACTGGTATCGTGCGTATGGAAATGCACCGGCAACCCGGTCTCCTCCTTGACCGCCTTCACCAGCTCATAGGCGGCTTTAGGCTGGCACAGGCCGGCCATGTCCTTGATACCCACGATGTGGATGCCCGTCTTGGCCAGCTCCCGCGCCACGCGACGGTAGTACTCCAGCGTGTACTTGCGCTCGGCGGCATCGCTGAGATTACCGCTGTAGCAGATCGCCCCTTCGCACAGCGCCCCGCTTTCGCACACGGCGTCGATGGCCACGCGCATGTTCTCGACCCAGTTGAGCGAATCGAACACGCGAAACAGATCGATGCCCGCCTGCGCAGCCTGCTGCGCGAAGTAGCGCACCACGTTGTCTGGATAGTTCGTATAGCCCACGGCGTTGGCCGAGCGCAGCAGCATCTGCAGCAGCAGATTGGGCATGGCCTCACGCAGACGAGCCAGGCGCTCCCAGGGATCTTCCTTCAGGAAGCGCATGGCGACATCGAAGGTCGCCCCACCCCAGCACTCGACCGAAAAGAGCTCTGGCAACAACTTCGCATAGGCCGGCGCGATGGCCAGCATGTCGATCGTGCGCATACGCGTTGCGAGCAGCGACTGATGCGCATCCCGCATCGTGGTATCGGTCAGCAGCACCCGTGGCTCAGCGAGCATCCAGCGCGCGAATGCCGCAGGTCCAAGCTGCTGCAGGCGCTGACGCGTGCCCGGCGGCGCCGGCGTGCCCGACAGTGCCGGTGGCCTGACATTCACCGGCACTGCGGTCGCTTCCGCTGGCAGGCGCCCGCGCACCTCCGGATTGCCATTCACGATGACGTCCGCCAGGAAGGTCAGCACGCGTGTGGCGCGGTCGCGGCGCTCGGGCGCCGTGAACAGCTCGGGCGTCTCATCGATGAACCGCGTCGTGTATTCGCCGCGCGCAAAGCGCGGGTGCGTGATGATTTGATCGAGAAAGCGCAGGTTCGTCACGACACCGCGGATGCGGAATTCCCACAGCGCGCGGTGCATGCGCGCGATCGCCTCCTGCGCTGTAGACGCCCAGGTGGTCACTTTGACCAGCAGCGAGTCGTAGCTGCGTGTAATCACGGCACCTGAATAGGCCGTACCGGCGTCCAGGCGCACACCAAAGCCGGCGGGGCTGCGATACGCCGTCACCCGTCCATAGTCCGGAATGAACTTGTTGTCCGGATCCTCGGTCGTGACGCGACACTGCAGCGCGTGCGCCTGCAGGCGAATGCCTTGCTGCAGCGGCACACCGCTGTCGGCCGCGCCGATGCACGCTCCGGCGGCGATGCGGATCTGCGCCTTGACCAGATCGATTCCCGTGGCGCACTCGGTGACGGTGTGCTCCACCTGGATGCGCGGGTTGACCTCGATGAAATAGCAATGTCCGCTGTCGGCATCCTGCAGAAATTCGACCGTGCCGGCGTTGTAGTAATGCGCGGCGCGCCCGATGGCGAGGCCGGCCTCGCACAGGGCCACGCGCTCAGACTCTGCGAGGAATACCGCCGGGGCGCGCTCGACAACCTTTTGATTGCGTCGCTGCACCGTACAGTCGCGCTCGAACAGGTGTACCAGATTGCCGTGACGGTCGCCGAGGATCTGCACTTCGAGATGACGGGCACGGCGCACGAGTTTTTCGAGGTAGATCTCGCCGTTGCCGAAGGCTGCCGCAGCCTCGGCGCGCGCCACGGGCGCAAGCTCATCGAGCTGCGCATCGCTCTCGATGACCCGCATGCCGCGGCCGCCCCCGCCCCAGCTGGCTTTGAGCATCAGCGGGTAGCCGATCAGCTGGGCGAGCCGGCGACATTCCGCGGCATCGGCCGGCAGTGGCGGGGTCGCCGGCATGACCGGAACGCCGGCGGTGCGTGCGAGGTTGCGCGCCGCGACCTTGTTGCCGAGTACGCGCATGCTCTGGACAGAGGGGCCGATGAAGATCAGACCTGCGGCCTCGCACTGCTCGGCGAACTCAGGATTCTCCGATAGGAAGCCGTAGCCGGGATGAATCGCGTCCACGCGCGCGTCGCGCGCGATGCGCAGAATGTCTGCGATATCGAGATAGGCGCCGAGCGCTCCCCGACCCTCGCCGACGAGGTAGGCCTCGTCGGACTTGGTCCGGTGCAGCGAGAAGCGATCCTCCTGTGAGTAGATCGCCACCGTGCGAATGCCGAGCTCCGAGGCGGCGCGCATCACGCGGATCGCAATCTCGCCGCGGTTGGCCACCAGCAGAGCCTGAATCCTTGGCACGGTTATCCCACTGCTCAGCGCGCCAGCGCCGGCCGCAGGGCGGAGGCCTCACGTGCGAGACGCTCGATGGCATCGAAATCCCGTGCCTCGATGGCCGCTGGCGGCGCGAGCCAGGAGCCACCGACGCAGGGAACGTTCGGCAGCGACAGGTACTGTGCGGCATTGTCGGGTGTCACGCCACCGGTCGGACAAAAGAGCTGATCCGGAAAGGGTCCGGCGAGCGCGCGTAGCATGGCCACACCGCCCGCCTGCTGCGCCGGAAACAGCTTGCAGGCCCCAAAGCCGGCTGCGCGCGCGGCTATCAGCTCGCTCGGCGTCATGACACCCGGCAGCAGCGGAAACGGGGCACCGCCCGCGGCCTGCACGAGCGTCGGGGTGAGGCCGGGCGTGACGCCGAACTGAGCGCCGGCCGCCGCGGCCGCGGTGAAATCCTCGGGATTGAGCAATGTGCCGGCGCCGACAGTCGCCTCGGGAAGCTCCCGACGCAGAGCCTCGATGGCCGCGATCGCACAGGCGCTTCGCAGTGTGACCTCCAGTACCGGCAGTCCGCCCTGCACCAGCGCGCGCCCCAGCGGCACGGCATACTCCAGCCGAGCGATGGTCAGCACCGGAATCACCGGCGCCCGGCGCAGGATAGACAGCAGATTCGTGCGCTTCATGCGAGGCTCGTACACGCTACAGCTCCCGATTCGGCATCGCTCACGGCATGACGAAAGGTACCAAAGAGTTCGCGCCCGAGCCCCTGCTGTGAAGCCGATAGATCCGGCTGGGGCACGTCGCGGCACTGCCAGAGCTGCTCTGGCACGCGCGCCTCCAGTCGTCCCGCGTAGCTGTCCAGTAGCAGCTCATCGCCGTCGCGCACACGTCCCAGGGCACCGCCCGCCAGACACTCCGGGGTCACGTGGATCGCCGCCGGGACGCTACCCGAGGCGCCCGACATCCGCCCGTCGGTCACGAGCGCGACACGGCGCCCGCGCTTTTGCAGGACCGCCAGCATCGGCGTCAGGGCGTGTAGCTCAGGCATACCGTTGGCTCTCGGCCCCTGAAAGCGCACCACGACCACCGCATCGGCGTCGAGCCGCCCGGATTCGAAGGCCGCCGCCACGGCCTCCTGACTGTCGAACACGCGCGCCGGGGCGCATACCACGCGATGCTGTGGCTGCACGGCCGAGGTCTTGATAACCGCTCGACCGAGATTGCCCTGCAACACCTTCAGCCCTCCATCGGTGCTGAACGGATCGCTCACGGGTCGCAGCACTGTGAGATCACCACTGCGCTGCGGGGCTTCGCGCCATCGCAACTCTCCCGCTTCCAACACTGGCTCGAGCGTGTAATGCCCCAATCCCTCCCCCATCACCGTCTGCACATCCGCATGTAACAGCCCCTGTCCGAGCAGCTCCCGGATCAGGAAGGCCATGCCCCCAGCCGCGTGAAAATGGTTCACGTCGGCGCTCCCGTTGGGATAAATGCGCGCCAGCAGTGGCACGATCGCCGAGAGCGCGCTGAAGTCGTCCCAGGTGATGAGCACCCCCGCAGCACGCGCGATGGCAATCAGATGGATGGTGTGATTGGTCGAGCCGCCGGTCGCCAGCAGTCCCACGATGGCATTGACCAGCGCGCGCTCGTCGACCATCGCAGCCAGGGGACGATACCGCGTGGCAAGCGAGGTATTGGCCGCCGCGAGCTGGGCCGCCGCGCGGGTCAGCGCGTCGCGCAGCGGCGTATTTGGTGACACAAACGCGGCGCCCGGCACATGCAGCCCCATGATTTCCATGAGCATCTGGTTGCTGTTGGCGGTGCCGTAGAAGGTGCAGGTGCCCGCCGAGTGATAGCTCTGCGCCTCCGATTCCAGCAGGGCTTCACGGTCGATCTTGCCCTCTGCGAACAGCTGTCGCAGACGCGACTTCTCGTGATTGCTCACCCCCGAGGACATGGGACCGGCGGGCACGAACACCACCGGCAGCGCGCCGAAGGCGAGCGCACCCATCAGCAACCCCGGCACGATCTTGTCGCAGACGCCCAGGCACAGCGCGCCGTCGAACATGCCGTGCGAGAGCGCTACCGCGGTGCTCATGGCGATCACGTCGCGGCTGAAGAGCGACAGTTCCATGCCGCCGGTCCCCTGCGTGATGCCGTCGCACATCGCCGGCACGCCGCCGGCGAACTGCGCGATCGCACCCGCCTCGCGCGCCGCGCGCTTGATGAGGGCGGGGAAGCGCTCGAACGGCTGATGCGCCGAGAGCATGTCGTTGTAGGCGGAGACGATCGCAAGGTTCGGCCAGCGCATCGCGCGCAGTGCCGCCTTGTCCTCGCCACCCGAAGCCGCTGCCCCGTGCGCAAGATTCGTACAGGAAAGCTGCCCTCGCGCGGCGCCTTGCGGCGGCTGCATACGGGCCAGGTAGGCGGCGCGCAGCGGCGCACTGCGCGCTCGTATGCGCGCGGTGACTTCCGCGACCACCGCGTGACGCGGTGAGATGGATTGGCCCGGGCCGCTCACCGCTCTGATCCAGCACGCGCCGTGCCATGTTCGGCGCTGCTGTCTTGCCTGTTACCAGCGGGGTGGACCTGAAAATACCGCTTGCGTCATGAGCGCCCAAGCGCTCGTTTTGGGCGTGTGCGCACCAACCTTGCGCGGCTGCCCTGTCAGCGGGGCTGCCGGGTACGTAATCCGCGGTTGTACGGATCGCCCTCCGTCGCGGGCTGGTTGCGCGGGTCTGGCTCGAGCACCAGGTCACCGGTGTCCTCCAGGCTGATCGGTGTGGACCAGACCGCATTGCCACGCGCATCGTGTTGGACGCGCTGGGTCTGTGACTCTGGCGGCGCGCTCGCGGAACGGTCGACAATCTTCAATACCGGGCGTCGAATCGCTGTCATGAAATCGGCTCGTGAGGGATGGTCATCCTCTGACTGCACGGCAGATGCCAGAAGGGGCGCCACGCTGGCTGCGGCGTGCAAAGCGTGGCGTCGTTCTCAAGTCATCCGGGTCGGACCGTGATGGCTGCCCACAGCGGCAAGCGCCGGCCGGCGCCGCACTGCCGCCCTGGGCGCACCGGGGCCGCCGCCGGCGCTGCTTTCCTGACGCCGACGCCGCTGGCGCTGCGGCCCTGACAAACCGAGGGCGCCGTGCCGCTGCCAATCCGTGGCCGCGGACGGCGCCCCAAGGGCCGCATCAAAGACGTTCAGCCGCAGGTGACGCGCAGCATCACTGCGCGACTGCGCACCGGCGCCTTAGCGCGGATGGGCCTGGGTGATCTTCGAGCCGGCCAGTGAGACATCGCCGATCAGGCCGTGCTCGCCGAACATGAAGGCGAGGATGGGCTTGTTCAGCGTGCCACTGTCGTATTCGCCGCCCGCACCGGCGTGTACCACGGCCACGTCGGTATCGGCGCCGATCGACCAGTCATGCGAGTCGCGGAAGCGATCAAGCGCGTGGTGGTCCATGAACAGCACCACTTCACTATGCCGCGCAATACCCGCCGTCAGACCGAAGGACGCACTGGAGACGTTGTAGTAGCCATTCACGTGCCCATGGATGAACAGCACGCCATCGCCATGCTCACCGCCGACGCCGAGGCCGCCCTTCGTGACCCGCGGGAAGACCAAAACGCCGGCCGCGCGGTCGGCGAGATCATGGTTCCGGTGATGCAGCGAGTAAAACTGATCCAGCGTCTCGCGGGCACGGTGATCGAGTTCTCCGCGCGCATCCGCCATGGCCACCGTAGCGGCCATGACACCCGCGCAAAACAAGGCTGCAACCGTCTTCAGATGGTATTTCATAGGGGCTTCCTGTGTAGCGAGTTCAGAGGGGCGCATTGTCGGAGCGTGTGCGACGCACGTCCGTCTGCAGGGCGCCATGTTGCGGCGGCAGGCGAGCCCGAAGCAGCGCCCGGCCCCTCCGATGCAGCCCGTCGGCCTGCGCTGACTGCCGCGCTGCAGCCCAACAGTCAGCTGCTGATAATCATCGCGGTGTAGGCGATGACCTGCGCCTCAAAGGATGCGGGCGAACCACAGCAGCGACAGGCCGGCCGCCAGCAGCGCCAGCAGCGCGGCCGCGGCCGTGAACAGCGAGGTGATCTCAGTTTCCTTGGTCTCGACGATGATGCTCTTGCTCAGCAGCCGATAGACCGCCTGCAGGTCCTCTGCGCTGCCGGCGCGGAAGTACTGCGCGCGGGTGATATCGGCGATCTTCTTCAGCGCGTCCTCATCGAGCTGCGCGCGCATGCGCCAGCCGCCGAAACCGACGATCTCCCCTTCCGGAGTACCGAAACCCACGGTGTAGACGCGCACACCATGGTTGGCTGCGTCGCGCGCAGCATCGATCGGGTCCGGGCCGGCGTTGGTCGCCCCATCCGTGAGCAGGATCACGACTGCGGACTTGTCCGAGCCGGGCTCGACCGGTACCGCTTTCTTCTTCTGCGGGCTGCCGAGGGCGGTGCCGCGATTGACGACATTGCCGAAAGGATCGAAGGAGTCCCCGCCGGGAGTGAACGGATTGACGCCGAAATCCTCATCGGGGAACAGCGCGGCGAGGGAGGTCAGAATACCCGCGCCAACGGCCGTGCGAGGCTGCAGCTCGAAGTGGTCGATGGACTTATCGAGAGCAGTTCGATCCGAAGTCGGCGGTGTGACAAGAAAGGCGCTGCCGGCGAAAGCGACAATACCGATGATGACGCCGCGGGGCTGTTGAGCGATGAAGGACTTGGCCGCCGACTGCATCGCCTCCACGCGCGAGGGCTTGATGTCCGTGGCACGCATGCTGCCCGAGACGTCCATGGCGAGGATGACCGTGGACTTGTGCGAGAACACACTCATGACGGCCGTGGGCCGTGCAATGCCGATCAGCATCAGCGCCAGGGCGGCCAGGAACAGCGCCGGTGGAATGTGGCGACGCAACCGGCTGCCGCCTCCCACGGCCTGCTTGAGCATGCCGAAGTTGCCGTACCGCACGGCGGCGCGCTTGCGCCGCCGCAGCAGCAATACGTATGTCGCTACGGCCAGCGGTAGCAGCAGCAGCAGCCACAGTGACTCGGGCGACAGAAACGACATTGCCGGCAGGTGTATCCCCGGCAAATGCGCGGACGCGTTGGACGTCGGGCTCATGAGGCCATCCCCGCTGTCGAATCGAACAGGTGCGCGGGCAGCGACGCGCCAGCGCCCGTGCGCTGCTTACGCATCTGTGTAAAGCGCATCAGGGCATCGAGTAGATCATCTTCCGTGGAGAGTTCCAGACAATCAACCCCGGCGCGCGCAAATCCGGCACGCAGATTCTCCTGCTCGCGCTGCGCTGCGCTCATGAAGCGACGGCGCAAAGCGCGATCATGCGTGTCTACCAGCAACTGCTCGCCGGTCTCGGCATCCTGGAAGGCCACCATGCCGATGTCGGGCAGACGGGTTTCGGACGGGTCGAACAGGCGGATCGCGACGACGTCATGGCGTCGGGCCAGAAATCCCAGCGCTGTCTCCCAGCCGGGCTGGCTGATGAAATCCGATACGACGAACACCAGCGAGTGACGCCGCAGCAGGTTGCCGGTCTGTCGTAGCACCGCCCCCAAATCGGTCGCAGGCGCCCGCACGAGCCGCGGCCGCGACCCCAGCAGCTCCAACAGATGCAGCACGTGGCGCCGGCCGCTGCGCGGCGGCACGATGCGGTCCACGCCCCCGCTGAACAGCACCGCACCGCAACGATTGCCGCGTCCGGTCAGCAGCCGTGCCAGTGCTGCCACGAACTCGGCGAGCACGACCCGTTTGGATACCGCATCGGAGCCGAAGTCCACCGAGGGGGACAGATCCAGCAGGAACCAGGCGGTCAGCTGCCGATCCTCCTGATACTCGCGCACATGGAGCGCATCCATGCGCGCTGTGAGGTTCCAGTCCACATAGCGGATGTCGTCGCCTTCCTGATATTCGCGCAGGTTGGCGAGGTCGATTCCCGAGCCGCGAAACAGACTGCGGTAATCCCCCTGGAGCAGACCGTCCAGGCGCCGCAGCACCGTCCATTCCAGGCGGCGCAGCAGGGCTTCAGGCGCTTGCGCTGAGCCGGGCATGCGTGTCCAGAACCTTATCGGGCGCCGAAACGCATCGCATGATGCGCCGGATGATCTCGTCCGTGGACAGATTATCGGCGAGCGCTTCGTAGGAGAGCACGATGCGATGGCGCAGCACATCGGCCGTCACGTCGGTGACATCCTCGGGCAGTACATAGTCGCGGCCGCGCAGGTAGGCGAGCGCGCGTCCGCATTCGATGAGGTAGATGCTCGCCCTCGGCGAGGCGCCATAGAGAAGCTTGTTGGTCAGCTCCTTGAGCCCAACACGCTCGGGCGTGCGGGTGGCCGTGACCAGTCGCACCGCGTAGCTGATCAGTGCCGGATCCACGTACAGCGCGCGCGCAGCGCGCTGTGCGGCCAGCAACTCCTCGGCGGTGGTCACCGCGGAGATCACCGGTGGCGTGCCGGTAACGCGCTCGACGATTGCGAACTCCTCATCGTGGCTCGGATAGCCCACGAGAATTTTCATCATGAAACGATCGACCTGCGCCTCGGGCAGCGGATAGGTGCCTTCCGTCTCGATGGGATTCTGCGTCGCGATGACCACGAACGGTGTGGGCACCGGATGTGTGTCCCCGGCGATGGTGACCTGCCGCTCCTGCATCACCTCGAGCAGTGCACTTTGCACCTTGGCCGGCGCGCGATTGATCTCGTCGGCCAACAGCAGATTGGCGAATACCGGTCCCAGCGTGGTGCTGAATTCCCCGCTCTTCTGGTTGAAGATGCGCGTACCGATCAAATCCGCCGGCACCAGATCAGGCGTGAACTGGATGCGCCGGAAGCGGCCCTGCATCGCACGGGCGAGCGTATTGACGGTCAGCGTCTTGGCCAGCCCCGGTACGCCCTCGACGAGCAGATGCCCACCGGCCAGCAGCGCGACGAGCACGCGCTCCAGGAAGTGATCCTGGCCGACGACGATCTTCTTGACCTCGTAAAGGAGATGTTCCATCTGCGACGCCGGCGCCGCGCCCGCACCGTTATTGGCGATTGCCATGCCACGAACCTCTTTTGTCTGTTGCTGAAGCAGAGAGCTAAAGCGGATTGTCCCCAATGGCGCGCGCCGCGTTCTCGATCGGTACGGCGAATCCGATGCCCGCGAAAACGTGCGCGCCGGACGGATTGACGATCGCAGTGACGATGCCCACGACCTCCCCGTCGCGATTGACCAGCGGGCCGCCGGAATTACCGGGGTTTACCGCCGCATCGAACTGAATGAGATTGGTCAGCTTGATCTTCGGGTTGTCCGGATCGATGAATTCGCGCTTCAGTCCAGAGACGACTCCCGCGCTGACCGAGGGCCCGATACCGAAGGGAAACCCCGTGGCCACGACCTGATCGCCGGGCCGCAGCCCGGCGGTGGAAGCCAGCGTTGCCGGCTGCAACTCGTCGGGCAGATGCTTGGGCTGCAGGACTGCCAGATCGTTCTCAGGCTGCGAGCCCACCAGTTCCGCATCGGACTCGCTGCCATCAGCGAATACCACGACATAGCGATCGGTGCCTGCCACCACGTGCAGCGCGGTCAGAACTTTGCCGGTCTGGTCCATGACCACGCCGCTGCCGATCGCGTCGGGTTCAGGCTCGTCCGGATGTGCGTTGGCCAGGGGATGATCGGGCAACGGGGCAGGACTCGTTTTAGGGGCCGGGCTGGCCTTGTCCGAACCCGCCGACGGCACAGACGGGGATGCCTCGTGCCCACCCTTGCCTTGCTTGCTTCCCTTGCTCTCCTTGCTTTCCTTGGCCTCGAGCTCCGCAGCATGTTGCGGCGAAAGGAATCCCTCCACCTCGACCACGTCGGGCGCGATAGTGGCCGCGGCGAGTGTGGTATCGGCCGGGTCACGCGGACTATGGGCAATCGTGTAGCGCACGGCGCCATCGATATCGCGCTGGGTCAGCGGGCGCGGCGCTGGATACAGCCACGCGTGCGCCCCCACGACGGTCAGCGCAATGAGCACGCTGGCCGCCAGCATCACTGCCCGCTCGTGACGCCCGTAAAAGCGCTTGAGCCAGCCCCCGACCTGCGCCCAACCGGAAGGGCCCTGATCGTACACGTCGGCATATGCATCGGGTTGCTGCGCCTGGGAATCGTTGCGCTCGGGCCCCCACCCACGCGCAAAACCGGCACTGCGAGTGCGCGTCGCGCGACTGTATAAAGGCTGCCTCTTCATGGCGGATGACCGTGATGTCTGGCCCGCCGGGCCGGATTCCCACTAAAGCTATGCCACTTCGAGCCTGCTGCCAAATACCTTTTCAATCCCGCCGCGCAGCGAGCCTGCCCAGGCGCGGCTGGAGCCGCCGGCCGGGGGCGCGCTGCCGCAGACTTCCGGCACGCCGTCAAGTGCCGGACCCGGCCATACCCAGAGCCGAACGCCCTCGGGCGGTCACGCTCGACCGCGTAACTCCGCCCAACAATCCAGCCGGATCAGTGGCTTAGAGATTAGCCCTGCGGCCCCGGTCAGATAGCCAGCCGCTGCAGCAAGGCTGGAATGTCCACCGGCTTGACCATATGCATGTCGAAGCCCTCGGCCTTGGCGCGCTGTACGTCCTCACGCCGGCCATAGCCCGTCAGCGCGATCAATTGGGCGTTGCTGCCCCCGGAGCGCAGGCGTCGCGCCACCTCGTAGCCGTCCATTCCGGGCAGGCCGATATCCAGCAAAATGACGTGCGGATCGAAGTCGGTGAACGCCTGCTTGAGCGCATCGGCCGAGCTGTAGACAGTCGTGGCGTTGTGGCCCTCGTAATTGAGGATCAGGGCCAGGGAGTCCGCCGCATCGACGTTGTCATCGACCACCAGCACGCGCTTGCCCGCGGGGCGCCGAATGCTCACTGGGAAGATCTGCTGCAGCGGCGCTGAGGCGAGCGGCAGAACCAGCTCGAACACCGCCCCGCGCCCGATACCCTCGCTGTGCGCCGTCACGCGGCCATCATGCATTTCGATGATCCGCTGCACCACCGACAATCCGATGCCAAGGCCCCCCTGCGAGCGATCCAGCGAGCGATCCCCCTGCACGAAGAGCTCGAAGACCTGCGGCAGCAGCTCCGCAGAAATACCTACGCCATCGTCCCTGACGCGAATGTGCACGCGGCCCGCGCGGGTGCTTAGCTCGATGTCGATGTGGCCGCCGTCATCGGTGTACTTGGCGGCATTGTTGAGCAGGTTTCCCAGGCATTGCACGAGCCGGGCGCGATCGCCGCTGACATAGAGGGAGGCGCGCTCACCCGTCACACGCACTTCGTGGCGGTGCTCACGCGTCAGCGGCTCGACGCTCTCGATTGCCTGATCGATGATGGAGGCGACGTCGATGGTCTCGCGGTGTAACTCGATGCGCCCCTGCGTGATGCGCGAGACATCGAGCAGATCATCGACCAGACGCGACAGCTGCCTCGCCTGGCGTTTCAGCACACCCACCAAATCACGCAGCGCTGAATCCGGCGGCAACGAACGCTCCAGCAGCTCGCTGGCATTGCGGATGGGCGCGAGCGGGTTGCGCAGCTCGTGCGCCAGCATGGCAAGGAATTCATCTTTCAGGCGATCCGCGCGCCGCAGCTGCTCGGCCAGGGTCTCGAGCTGGCGCTCGCGCCGTCGCAGCGCCTCCTCCGCCTGCTGCAAGGCCTGCAGCTGCTCACGCGTCTCGTATTGTCGGCCGCGACCGCGGATGGCCGCGTGCACGGCACTCACCAACGCCTGCGCCGAGCTCGGTCGATCCAACAGCGTTACGTTCGTCAGCCGCCCCAGCATGCGCTCGCCGACGGTGGAGTGCATGTCCGGCGCGCACAGCAGCACCACCGGCACGTCCGACCAGGCCGGTTGTGTGCCGAGTTGCTCGAATATCTGCTCGATGCCCGGGGAAAGCAGCGCCGCATCGGTCAGCAGCAGCGCGCCTGCGCCCACGAGTATCTCAGTTGCCAATTGCACCGCATCCCGGCACACCACGCAGGACAGGCCCGAGCGCTGTAGCAGATCACGCGTCACCTCACCGTCCCTGCGGGTCGGTGGAAGAATCAGAACGCGCCGGTCATCCACAGAATGCTTCCTGATGCTGCGTGCGATCAATGCTCGCGGCGCGCAGCGGGCGCCGCACCGCCGATTTCCGTGGGTACGCCGGTGAGCACGCCGCGCAGCCCAAGCAGCGGGTCGCCCAGGTGCACCCCGTTGCTGTCGAACCAGAGCTCGCGGATCGACTCCTCGTGACCTCCGGTGCGCTTCTTCATGACCGAGATGGCCTTCTTGACCGCCCCGGCATGCTCGAAGTAGCGCAGCAGAACCACCGAATCGGCCAGGTAGCTTGCATCGACCGGCGAGGTCATCGAGGCACCGAACAAGCCGCTTTGCGCCAGGACCAGGAAGGTCGTCACGCCCTGATTGTCCAAGTACGTCAACAGCTCGTGCAGCTGCGCCGTCAAAAAATTCTGATGCGTCATCGCATTCAGGTAGCCATTGAGACTATCAATGATCACCACGCGAGCCTTGTCGCGCTCCACCGCGCGGCGCACGTCCGCGGCAAATTCTCCAGGAGTGATCTCCACCGGATCGACCTGGCGCAGCGCGATCTCGCCCGGCCCGCTGCCCTCGCTGAATTGCAGAGCGATGCCGCCGGCACGTGCACGCAGCGCGGTCTTGGTTTCGTCGAAGATGTAGCTCGCCACATGATCGCCGCGGCGTGCGGCCGCGACCGCGTACTGCAGCGCCAGCGTCGACTTGCCGGAACCCGGCGGCCCGATCATGAGCGTGCTGGTGCCGCGCTCCACACCGCCACCCATGAGCCGGTCCAGCGCTGCCACTCCACTGGCGATCAGCGAGCGCTCGAAACGTTTCTCATGCTCCGAGGCGACCAACCGCGGATACACCGACAGGCCTCCGGCCCGGATCGAAAGGTCGTGAAAGCCGGTGGCGAAATCGCTGCCACGGAATTTGAGGACCTGCAGCCTGCGACGCGCCTGCCCGTAGGCGGGTGCCTCCAGATACATCGCAATCACGCCGTGGGTAATGCTGTGCAGCTGCAGGTCCGGTCCTTCGGCGGTGCGGTCATCGAGCATCAACACCGTGCAGCGACGACCGATCAGATACTGCTTGAGCGCCAGTATCTGGCGGCGATACAGCAGCGAATTGCGCGCCAACAGCCGCATCTCCGAGAGCGAGTCGAACACCAGACGCGCCGGAGCCGCGCGATCGATCACGTCCAGAATCCGGCGCGTGGTCTCAGACAGCTCCACATCCGAAGGCTGCACCATCGTCAGCGGTCCCTCGGAGAGCATTGCGTGCTGTTGATCGGTGATCAGCTCAACGATCTCCAGTCCATCGAGCGACCAGCCGTGCGAAGCCGCCCCCTCCACCAGCTCCTCGCGTGTCTCCGATAGGGTGACGTACAGACACTTCTCGCCACGCTTTGCTCCCTCGAGCAGAAACTGCAGTGCCAGCGTCGTCTTGCCGCAACCCGGATTACCATCCACGAGGTACAGCCGCCGCGGAATCAAGCCACCATGCAGTATCTCATCCAGTCCCCCTATGCCCGTGCCCACACGGGGAGTGCTCTCAGCCGTCACGTCGTCAGCTCTCCGATTTAGATTTGATTGTTCGAGGGTCCGTGCAGCCGCAAACCCTTTACAGCACCGGACGCTGGTATTGGCCAATCATGACACGCCTCGCACGCCTCGGTGAATGCATGGCACTCCTGTAGGCGTGCGCCTACAGAAGTGCCGCAGCGTCGCGACCTGCGACTAGTTGACCTGCTCGTCAATGCTTCCGTCCTTCGACGAGTCGGTACCCGGCTTCTAACCTTGCTTCGATGTGGCATCACTTTGTGATTGAGTCGCCATTGTCACCTCCAGCGTCGCGCGACACTCTCACGAAAGTCGCGATTCGATTGATCCGTCGGAGGGATGGAGGGTTGCATTGCGACGCTGCGGGGCTGTGGCGACGCTGCGTTTGCCGGTAAAAACACCCAATCGGCCACGGATGCCCGAGGAGGCTTGCCATGAGCGCCACCGTCGTTCCATTTCGCCCACGGCGCGCATCGCCCAGCTATTGCTGCGAATCCCTGCAGTCGCCCGGAATTCGCACGCCTCCCCCACAGCGTTGTACGCCCATCCGCATCGACGGGTCGGTGAGTCTCTATCAGCTGTTGACTGGACTGCAGTCGGTGGGGTTGTCGTTCCGTCGCGAGCCCGAGACCGGCGTCTATATCATCTCACCTAAGCAGCCGCCGCAGCCGCATCGCTAGTTTCTCCCGGGGTCGCTCCGCCGGCTCTACAGGTCGTTGCCCGCGGTGGCACCGGCTGCGATTGGTCCGATCAGCGAGGTGCCTGGATGCGGGTTTTTCGGGAATAGTGCATATTCTTTGGGCGGGTGGTCGGCCTGAAACACCGCGCGCATCTCGTTGGCGGCCACGTGCACGGTGACGTGCTTGTAGAAGGGAATGTCGCCATCGCCCCAATCCTCGTGCAGGATGTTGAAGTGCATGGTGTCGCCTTCGATTCGAAAGTCGTCCAGCGCGGCCATCGTGAAGGGATTATCGCAGCGGCCACAGACCATCCCCCGCAGTTCCTTGCCGACGCGGCGGATGATGAAGTACTGCTTGTTGATACCCGTGCCGAATCCAATCCATACGCCCGCGACTTTTGCCGGCGTCAACTGCTCCCAGGGCCCCGGCGCCACCCAAGGCGCTGCAGCGCCGGCAGGTATCGGACCGTGCGGGATGATGGGTGCAACCGGAGGAGTACCGCGTGGCAGGCGGGTCACCGGCACGAAGACCAGCGGATCCGGTCCACGTGGATCCTTGTGTAGCCGATAGGTGAAATGTCCACCGTCTGGGCCGACGCGCTCGCCCCGCACAACCAGCTGCACGCCCTCGAGCGTACCGCTGGCGTGCTCGATATAGGCGGTACTGCCATCATCGCGCACGTGAGTGATGGTGAAGGACAGCCCGTTCGAACCCAGGGCGCCATCCACGAACGCCAAGGTGGTTGCATCGCTGCAGCGGGTACAGTAGATGCCGCGCACCGTCTGGCCGCGAATCGAGAACTCATAGATGTGCGGGTCGCCGCCGCCGCTCTCCCAGCCTCCGCGGTAAGCATCGGCATTCTGGGCACCTGCCAACCCTGCCCAGCCCAGAGTTACCAGCCATCCACACCACCACAGCATGCTGCGCATCGCCCTTCCTCCATTTCGTCTCCCCGGCCCCAAATGCTACGCGCAGCGGCTCTTGGCCACATCTGGCATCATGCGGCGGATGAAGCGAGCCATCGTGGTCATGCTGGCGCTGGTGGCAATCGCGCTCGGCATCGTGATTGCTCGCAACGGACCAAGCGCGGATGAGCAGGCCGTGGACTACCGCCAGGCACTGATGACGGTGATCGATAACGTCACCGAGCCCCTGTTCCGCATGCAGCGCGGACAGCTCACCTACAACAGCGCTCTGGTGGGCAAGCGTTCGATGCAACTTGCGGTGCTCAGCGGCATGGTGGGCGACGCGTTTGCACGCGATACCCGCTCCTCCTCCCACCTACAGACCGCGGCGCTGCCGTACGTATGGAGTGACCCGCGCTCCTTCGCCGCCGCTGTGCAGCGCATGCAGAAGGCTGCGGCCGCGCTGCAGCGATCCACTCTAAGCGAAGATTCAGCGCATGTGCAGCCCATGATCCAGGCTCTCGACTCGGATTGCGCCCAGTGTCATCGGCAATTTCGCGCCAATTAAATCGCGCCCGGACGAGACGCGCGGTGCCAGCAGGACGTAGTCACCGTTGCCGACGAGCGGCCGCCATTGGATCAGCGCACCGGCGCGGCGATGCAGGTTGCGCCAGCGCACCAGTAAAGTCACATGCTGCGGCGCTGACGCATCGGTCTGCGGCTCAGGCGGTGCAGTCACTTCTCTGATGCGATATCCATCGACCACTTCCAGAATAAATCGCTCGGAATGTGCCAGCGGAAAGCAGACATAGATGAGCTCATCGGCCGGCAGGCGCGAGCGCAATGACATCAGGAAGGTCTGGCTCGCGGGTGGCCGATCGGTCCAGCCGATTCGCCATAGCACACGAACCTCACAGAGCAGCAGCCCGATCATCACCAGTCCCACCACCAACAGCCGCACCGGTTGCGCGCTCAAGCCCATCAGGCGCAGCGCCGCGATCGCCGTCAGCATCGACCAGGCCGGATAGGTGGGATCCAGATACCAGTGGTGTTGAGTGCGCGCCAGTGAGAACGTCAGCAGCGGCACCAGCGCCCACAGCAGCAGCAGGCGCGTTTGCGGATTGCGCGGCTGCCAGCCGCCACGCATGTACAGCGGCACCGCGGCCAGCAACAGTGACCACGGAGCGAAGCGGTCGAGCAGCACCGCCAGATACCCCAACGGCCGCGCCGTTTCGTTATCGAGCACGCGCGTGCTGCGCCAGAGAAGATCCTCTCGGAACATCCGGCTCACGAAGTACATCGAGCCGTCGTGACTCACGCGCGCCACGATCCAGCCGAGCACGACGGCGCAGAAGAGAACAAGCCCAGGGATCCAGTCCCGCACGCGCATGCGCCGCCAGTCGCCGCTCCACAGCAGATACAGTCCGGTTGTGAACACAAACGGCAGGATCGCAAAGCTCTTGAGCAGAAAACCCAGCGACATCATGGCTGCCCACAGCATTCGGGCGCTCGAGGACGCGGCAAGCCGCGGCGTCTGCACGGTCGCGATGAGCAGCAGCAAGCTCAACGCCGAATCCAGGTCACCGCTGCGAGCGCCGTGGTAGCTCATGAAGCCAAAGCAACTGGTGAGAATCAGGCCCGCCAGCAGAGCCTCGCGACGTCCAAACCAGCGCCGGGTAATGGCCAGAGTCAGACTGATGAGTGCCAGTGCGCACAGCGCCGAGGGCACACGCATGGCAAACACAGTCGGTCCGAGCAGCCTGAAAGCGAGCTCCTGCATCCAGTAACCGAGCGGTGGCTTCAGGTTCCAATACTCCGGCCGTCCCGCGTAAGTGGCGACGAGAGCGGAGTGGCTGCGCAGCATTTCGCTGGCAGCCACACCATAGCGCGCCTCATCGAGGTCGGAGACGACGTTGGTAGATAGCCGCCAAAAGCAGTTAACGCACGCCAGCAGCAGCGTCAGGGCGACGCCAGCAAGGTAGTGGCGCAACACGAAGTATCCGAATCGGTAACTGAGCGAGCGGGAAGGCCCCGTGTGTTGTGCGGTCCCCGCAGGCCAGGCAATGCTGGTGCTCATGGTGCAAGCACGGTAGGGCGATCACGGCGCGCTGGCCGCCCAGCGGCCACACGGCGCCTGCTTGGATGCACTCGAGCGTGCAGCAGTACCGCGCCGCCGACGCCAGGCAGCCTAAGTAGTGCAACAGGCTCTGGTAGCGCTGCTGTCCGATTGACAGCGGTGCGCGTCTATCCGGATCGCCGAACCATGGGTTCGCTTACATCCCTGTATGTCGTGCCGAAGGCCAAAGATCGCCGATCATGTCTTAATGCGGGCACGTGCCAACTTCCATGAGGCCGCCCCGCTGCAATGCCGGCTTACAGAAATTGTAGTGGCCTGTCATGCCAATGTCACGTCGGCAACCTGCCCTCTGCAGCCTGTAGGAAAAATCCTCCAGTCCTCTGCGATAGGATCGCGGCCGCGGACTGGTCTATGGTTACGGGTGACATTACCGCTGGAACAGACGCGCTTGATGACCGATCCATCCGACCCCCACCCCGCCCCCGATCCCGCCACGCCCGATTCACTGCCAGCCGCCCTGCTCTCGCAGGTCACCGGCGAACCGCATCGTCTGCGTGCCTTGCTGGCGGCGATCGTCGAGTCCTCGGAAGACGGGATCGTCAGCAAGACCCTCGAGGGCATCGTCACTTACTGGAACAAGAGTGCCGAGCGCATGTTCGGCTATACCGCGCAGGAGATGCTCGGCCAGTCCATCCTGAAGATCATTCCCCAGGAGCTGCATCCCGAGGAGCAGCGCATCCTCGATCAGCTGCGCCAGGGGCACAGGATCGAGCGCTACGAAACCATCCGGCTGCACAAGTCGGGGACAAAGCTGCACATCTCGCTCACGATCTCACCGGTACGCAGCGCCGCCGGCCAGATCGTTGGAGCAGCGAAGATTGCCCACGATGTGACCGCGTTGCGCCAGCGGGAGGAAGACCTGCAGCACGTCGCGGCCGAGCGCGAGCAGTTGCTGGTCTCCGAGCGCGAGGCACGCAACGCCGCGGAACGCCTCAGTCAGCTCAAAGACGAGTTTCTCGCCACGCTCTCCCATGAGCTGCGTACACCACTCAACGCGATCCAGGGCTGGGTGAACATCCTGCGTATGCCGAACGTGGGCCCTGCAGACGTCGCGCGCGGCATCGAGACCATCGAGCGCAATGCCAGGGCACAGGCGCAGATTGTCGCCGACCTCCTCGACATGAGCCGCATCGTTTCGGGTCGAATGCTGCTGGAGGTGCGGCCCATGCACCTGCAGGATGTGATCCAGAACGCCCTGGAAGGCGTGCGTCCCTCCGCCGACAGCAAGAGCATCCGTATCCATATGATGCTCGACTCCAAGGTCGGCACGGTTCGCGGCGATCCTACCCGCTTGCAGCAGGTGCTGTGGAATCTATTGGCCAATGCCATCAAGTTCACACCGAAGGAGGGCCGCATCAAGGTCACACTCGAGCGTGTAAATTCGCATGTGGAAATTGCCATCGAAGACAACGGCGTGGGAATCGACGCCTCCTTCCTGCCGTTTGTCTTCGACCGATTTCGCCAGGCCGATCCGGGCATCTCGCGCAAATACGGCGGCCTGGGCATCGGGCTGTCCATCGTCAAGAGCCTGGTCGAGCTGCATGGTGGGTCGGTGCGGGTCAAGAGCGCAGGGATGAGTCAGGGCGCGACATTCATCGTCTCCCTGCCGCTGTACAACGTGGTATCCGAGGAGATCCCGGCCCCGAAGCTCGCCTTTGATCCGCTCGACAAGCTGAAGCTGCCTACACTCGATGGCGCGCGCGTGCTGCTCGTCGATGATGACATCGACGGCTGCGATGTCATCGCTCGAATCCTTGGCGCCCATGGCGCGAGCGCACGCTGTGTACATGACGCCGAGCAGGCTCTCAGTGCGATCCAGCAGGAATCCTACGACATCGTGCTCAGCGACATCGGCTTGCCGGTCATCGATGGATACGAACTCATGCAGCGCGTACGCGCGCTGAATTCGCCCGTACGCCGCATTCCGGCCATCGCAATCACCGCGTATGCGCGACCCGAGGACCGACAGCGAGCGCTGTTGGCGGGCTTTCAGATGCATATGGCGAAGCCCCTGGAGGCTGCCGAGCTCGTCGCCGCGGTCGCCAGCCTGCGCACGCTCGCGGCTCCGCCCTAGCCTGGCGCGCGATCACATCCCTCGAAAGCGGTGCTGATACGCCTGGCTGACGGGCAAGGTCTCGGAGCGCCCCTCAACACTCACTTGCATGGTACCCAGATCGGTGCGCTGAACCTGCCTGATCGAGCGCACCTGTACGATGACGCTGCGGTGGATCTGCCAGAAGGCATTGGGATCGAGCGCACTGAGCAGCTCCTTGAGCGAGGCGCGGATCACCGCCTCCTCGCGGCGGGTGACAACCCGCGTGCACTTCTCGTCGGACTTGAAGAACAGAATTTCCTCGACTGGGAACAGCTTGATGACCGTGCCGACGGCCGCGGTGATCCATGGGATGTAGGCATTGCGCTGCGGGACGATAACGCTCTGCCGCAGATTCTCGATTGCAGCGGCAATATCCGGCACACTGCCGCTCAGACGCTCGCGCAGTCGAAGGATTGTCTTGCCGAGCCGTTCGGCGGTGATGGGCTTCAGCAGATAGTCGAGCGCTCCCGTCTCGAAGGCGTGCACGGCATGCTCATCGTAAGCAGTGGTGAACACGACATGCGCTGTCTGGTAGGCACGCTGGGCGACGTCCAGGCCGTTCACGCCCGGCATACGGATGTCGAGAAAGGCGACGCGCGGGCGGTGCACGTCGAGCGCCGTGAGCGCAGCGAGTCCGTCGCCGCACTCGGCAACGACGTCGAGCTCCGGCCACTGCGAGGCGAGCAATTGGCGCAATGCCTGGCGCTGCGGCGCCTCATCTTCCGCGATGAGTGCGGTCACCTTCACGAGGCGGCGCACCTCTCAGCTGAGAGCATCGGCTTCGTCGGCATCGGATTCGGGAATATCGATGCAGGCCACCGCACCCCCTTCCAAGCCGCTCGTCAGTGACAGCGCTGCGCGATCGCCGTATTTGAGCGCGAGCTGCACCCGGATGTTCGACAGTCCGACGCCATGGCCCAGGCCCGCCGACAGGCCGGCACCATTGTCCGTGACACTCACCCTGATGTGAACGCCGTCCGCGCGGTGCTCCCGAATGGCATCGATCCGGATGTGGCCCGACCCCGGCTTGGGCTCGATGCCGTGCTTGATCGCATTCTCGACGAGCGTCAATAAAATGAGCGGCGGGAAGGCGGCACTGCCGAGAGATTCCGGGACGTCCATGAAGTACGTCAAGCGGTCGGGCAGCCGCACGCGCATCAGCTCCAGGTAGCTGCTACAGATTCGCAGCTGCTCGGATAACGTCGAGCGCTGCGTGCTCTGGCGAAATACCGGTATCGTGGCCCGCAGGTGCTCGACCAGGGCATCGATCATAACCTCCGCGCGCCCCACATCCTGTCGCAGCAACGAGCGCAGGGAGGCGAGCGTATTGAAAAGGAAGTGCGGCTCGATCTGCGCCTGCAGGATGAGCAGCTCCAGGTCCGTCTGCTGCTTCTGAAGCTGCAACTCGTTGACTTTGCGCTCGCGCACTTCCTCGATGAGGCGCCGCTGCTCGGCGATGTACGACGGCAGCGCGAGGCCCCCGCTGAGCAGCAGCAATATGACGTATCCGCCCAACAGCACGAGCGGCGAGTGCTGGAGGGCTGCGCGCTCGCGCACCAGCAGAGTCGCCGCGATCCCTCGAGCTTCCAGACCTGGAGAGAGCACGCTGGCGTATCTTTCTGCGATCCACTGCAACGCTTGGGTCGCAGCTGCGCCCACAATCACGGCCGCGATGACGCCGATCATCTCCCACCGCATCGGCCATTGTCGGCGGCGCACCCAGGTGGCGGCGAGCGGACCCACACAGAAGGCGATGATGAATATCTCGGCCGAGCGTAGTCCCAATGCCAGGCCGACGTGCCGATTCTGAAGCACGACCCCGATGGTCAGCCCCGCCCAGATGCCGTACACGCTCGCGAAGATTGCAAACAGGATGCACCGGCGCCATGACCAGTCCCAGGAGAAGGCGGCGTAGCGGCGATAGTCGACGATGGTCAGGGCGCGCCAGCGCCGGCGTGCTGCGCGCGCGGCGGCCGGATTGGGGCGTGCAATAGCGTTGCCGCGCCCGTCCGTCGTGTGCGCAAACACTGGTGTGGAAACGCGGGAGCTCATCGCAGCTGCCCTACGCCACGGCGTTGAGCGCTCGGGCAACCGGTAGCCGAGCCGCGCGGAGTGCCGGGAAGAGTCCGCCGGCGAATCCGATCACGCACGCCCAGAGGATTCCGAGCACGACGAGCGCGGGCGTCACCTGCATCGCGAAGGCGACAGGCGCGACCCCGCTTAGCTGCATGCTGGAGATATGGCCGTTGAAGAACAGCCATGCGCACAGCGCTCCCACCAGTCCGCCGGCAACCGACAGAAGCAGCGCCTCGGCGAGCACCGAGGCTACCACGGCACCGGAGCTGAAGCCAATCGCACGCAGCGTGGCGATTTCGAGTGAGCGGGCGCTGACCGACGCATACAGGGTGTTGAGCGCGCCGAACAGAGCACCGGCGGCCATCATGCCGCCGATGAAGTAGCCGATCCGCGTGAGAAGCCCATTCAAGGCTTGCGACTGCGAGGCCTCATAGGTGGACTCTCTATAAGCGCTGACATGCAGAGTCGGGTCAGCGGCAAGTGCGTGTTGCAGCTGGTCAAGCGAGCCGGGGCTGGACAGGCGTACCGTGACGCTCTGGAAGGCGGTGCGCTGATACGCGGCCAGCAGGGTCTGCGCATCCGTGAGGAGCTCGGAGTCGAACAAGCTTGGTACGGCACTCGCGAAGACCCCGACGATGACCCAGTCCCCGTTCTGGAACTGAAGATGGCTACCGAGGCCGAGGCCATAGCGCGTCGCGAGGCTACGACCCACGACCAGCTCGTGCAGGCCCGGACGGAATGTCCGGCCTTCGACCAGATGGATCTCCGGGCGAAGCTCCGCTTCGATGCTCGCCACGCCGCGTAGCGCGACGTTGCTTGGCTTGCCGCCGCCTTTCGGCCGCACCTGCACCTGTGCCAGTGCCTCGGCGGCTGCAATGGGACGGCCTTGGGCGTCCCTTGCGATTCCCGGAGCTTGCAGAATATTCGGCACCGCATCGCTTGGAATGCTGCTCAGGGCTTGCTGGAACGCGCCGCTGGACAGGACGAGGGCGCGATCGGGGCTTCCCGCCCCCGCAATCGTACTCGCGAATCCCACCGCCATCGCCAGGACGCTCAGCAGCACCCCTACCACTCCGGCGATGCCGATGACGATCACGAGGGAGGCGCCAGTCCGCTGCGGCAGATTGCGCAGGTTCATGCCGACGACCGCAGTGACTTGCCTATATGCGCTCATGGGGGGTGTTTCAGCGCACGGCGAGCGCATTGATGATGGAAAGCCTGCGGGCGCGCCACGCCGGTGGCAGGGCGCTGACCAGCGCCAGCAGCATCGCGAAACCGAAGCCCACCGCAAATACGATCCATGGCAGGCGCAGGTTGAGAGCTCCCCCGCCGACCGAAGCCATCGCGGCGCCCAGCGCCCCCAGCAGGGCATAGGCGAGCAGCAGACCGAGCACGGCGGCCCCCACGGTGAGCAGCATGGCCTCGCTCAGCACCAGCGCCGAAATGCCCCCATCGGTGAATCCCAGTGTCTTCATCACCGCGAACTCGTGAATGCGTTCGCGGTAGGCTTGCATGAGCGTGCTGCCGGTGAGCAGCAGCAACGTCGCGAAGGCGGCTGCGACGATGGCCTCGACAAAGAAGTCTAGATCCCCGATCTGGGCGAGCGCCCCCTGCTGATTCGCCCTCTCGGTACCAGTGTGGGTGGGATTCGAGGAGTTGGCGAACAGATCGTCGATCCTGTTGCTCACGACCGTCGCCTGAGAGGCGTCGGCGATGGTCTCCTCATAAACCTGCACCGTGCCCCTGTCGCTCGCGCGGGCGGTGTCGTAGTACGGATAGTTCACCAGCAAGAGCGGCGCTTCCCCTTGCGGGCTGTTGGGGATGTCGAAGGTCCCAACGACCTGGAAGGTCCAGTCCGAGCTGCCGTCTTTCTTCTGCGCGTTCAGGAGCCCGTGGATCGGGATCTGGTCGCCGACTTTCCAGGCGAACCGCTGCGCAAGGCGCTGCGCGACCAGCACTCCGGTGCGGGTACGCAGGAAGGCCGCGCGCGCGGCGGCAGGGACGCTGTACATAGAATTCCCGCCGAAGAAGCTGTCCGCATCAACTGCCCTTGCGACCACCAAATTTCGCGGCGACTGATAAGTGCCGACGAAGATCGACTGATAGGTCACGTGGGTCACGCCGTGCACCGCCTGGATCCGCGACAAGTCGGCGAGCGGCAGCGGCAAGCCCGCTGGATTCGTCGTGTCGAGCACGTTGAGCCGGCCCTGGGCGCCAAGTTGATCGAAGGACGTATCGATTCCCTGCAGCATCCCATACAGAAGAAAGGCCACGACGATTGATAGCAGCGTGAAGATCGTACGTGCCTTCTTGCGCCACAGACCGGTCCAAATGAGGCCGAAGAACTTCATGTCGCGGCGCTCACGCGACTGTCGCCGCACGCTGCTCGGCGGCCTCGACGAGTTGCCCCTTGTCCACGTGCAGGATGCGCGAGGCGTAGTCGGCCGCCTTCTGGTCGTGGGTCACCATGACGACGGTCTTACCCTGCTGCCGATTGAGCA
>DATAXJ010000010.1:0-1715 GCA_036266795.1 Steroidobacteraceae bacterium
TGGATACTCATCATGGCCTCCGGTTCAGGAGGCAGCGTTCCCAAGTAAAACGGCGTAACCACCAGGGCTCGCCAACCGTCGGCTGACGTGCAGCCGATGCGGATTTTGACGGGCTCCACTACGCTCGATCCCACGGAGACCATGATGAGATTGTATCTACGAGAGCACGCATTCTACTGCGGCGTCGATCTGCACGCGAGAAGCCTGCACGTCTGCATCGTCAACCAGGCCGGGCGGAAGCTCGTGCACCAGCAGGTCGACGCCGATCCCCAGCGCTTCCTGGCGCTCGTCAAGCCTTACCGCGGCGACCTGGTCGTGGCCTGCGAGTGCATGTTTGCCTGGTACTGGCTCGCGGACCTGTGCGCGGCCGAAGGGCTGGCGTTCATCCTAGGCCACGCGCTGTACATGAAGGCGATCCACGGCGGCAAGACGAAGAACGACCGCATCGACAGCGAGAAGATCGCGCGGCTGGTGCGCGGCGGCAACTTCCCGCTGGCCTACGCCTATCCCGCTGGGATGCGCGCCACGCGCGACCTGCTGCGTCGCCGCATGCAGCTGGTGCGGCTGCGGGCCGAGGCGATCGCGCACGTCACCAACACCGCCAGCCAGTACAACCTGCCGGCCTTGGAGAAGAAGCTCAGCTACGCCGCCAACCGCGAGGGGGTGGCCGAGCTATTCACACACGGCGGTTGCGACGAGAGCGTACGGCGGATGGTCGAAAGCGACCTGGCGCTGGCCGATCATCTCGACGAGCAGCGCCGCGCGATCGAGCTGTACCTGAAGCAGCACGCGCGGATCGACGACCCGCTAACGTATCAACTGTTGCAGACGGCGCCGGGCATCGGCCCGATGCTCGCGCTGGTGCTGTTGTACGAGCTGCACGACATTCGGCGGTTCGCGCGGGTCGGACAGTTCGTCAGCTACTGCCGGCTGGTGCGCTGCGCGCACGAGAGCAACGGCAAGAAGAGCAGCAGTCCTGGGAAGAAGAAGATTGGCAACGCGCAGCTGCGCTGGGCGTTTGGCGAGGCGGCCTGCCTCATGCTGCGCGAGCTGCCCGAGGCCAAGCGCTACGTGACGCGCTTGGAGAAGAAGCACGGCAAGGCCAAGGCGCTGTCGATTTTGTCAGCGCGCCTGGCGCGCACGGTGTACTGGATGCTCAAGCGCAAGGAGGCGTTCGATGCCAAACGATTCTTGAAGTAACACAGCCGCGCCGACGCGTCAGCTCAGCGCCTAACTGGGCCCGGAGGGGGCGAGCGCGATCGCAGGAGCCACTTTTAGGAGAGCCGCTGCGCGGCTCATCCCGTCCTCGGCTCCCGCTGCGCTACTAGTGCCCCGAGCCCGACGATTGGATTGCGCGACGCGTCGGCCGGCTTTGAATTCATCAGCTCTTGGAGGACAGCGCCTATCGAGAACAGTGCGTGTGGGTGTCGCCCCTCGGCCGAGCGCGAACTAACTGGATGGTCGTTCTGCGGAACGATCAAGCCCGCCGATTTGAAAGCGCCGGATGCGGGGGCACGGAGGAGATTCTAGGGCGTCGAGCAGCAGGACGAATCGTCGTCGCTCGACAAACGCAGGGCGCGAAAGCGCCGCGCGTTCGACCCTCCATAAGTGTTTGGCGCGACGCTCCGCTCGATGAAGCGCCTGCGATCGATGCCGCCAGCGCGAACCGACTCCTAGCCGATTAACTGCACGCCGAGTTCTTCCAGAAGCCTGTC
>DATAXJ010000036.1:0-12320 GCA_036266795.1 Steroidobacteraceae bacterium
CTCGTCGTCATCGTGACGCTGAGCAACTGTTGCACGTATCCGGCCGCACCGACGGTGTCGCGGCTGGGATCGAGAGCCCCCGCCATCAGGTCGGGCGCAGCTCGAAGGGCCATCGATTGCCAGAACGCCGACTCGTCGCGGCAACTCGGCACGACTCTCATGAGGTGCTCGGCCCAGCGCCGAAAGCTGGTGGTCTTGGGCGGCAAAGCCGGCTGACGCCGCTGCACGGCGGCCGCGTACGCTGCGGCCAGATCTTGCGTCAGGATGCGCCACGAGACACCGTCGACCGCCATGTGATGAATCACGACCAGCACTCGTCCCGGTACTTCCGGCCCGGCGTCGGCCCACACCGCTTGCAGCAGCAGCCCGGCGGCGGGATCGAGCCGATCGGCCGCTTCGGAGAACGCCCCGCGTAGAGCAGCCTCTCGCTGACCGCCGTCCAATCCAGCGATACGCAAAGCGTGCATGCATTCCGGCGCGGCGACCGACCCGGCGGGCGGGATCGTCAGCACGCCGTCGGCAGCGATACGCAGCCGCAAGACGTCATGATGATCGAGCAGCGTCTGCAACGCAGATTCGAACGAGGTGACATCGAGGCCCGCAGGTACTTGCAGCAGCGCTGCCTGGCAGAATCGCCTTGCGTGTCGGCGCTGCCCCAGCAGCCAGTGAATGATCGGGGTCGCCGGCACAATCCCGGTAGCAGAGCCCTCTTCGAAGACAGGAGCCTTGGCGGGGACGTTCTGTGCGACCCGCGCGAGTTCCCCCAGCACGGGGTTCAGAAAGATGTCCCGGGGCGTGAGCAGGATGCCCCGCTCGCGGGCGCGACTGGCGAGCTGGATCGAACTGATGCTGTCGCCCCCAAGATGAAAGAAATGGTCAGTCGGTCCGACGCGCTGCACCCCCAGCAGTTCGGCGACCAGCGAACACAGCAGCCACTCCACAGGTGAGGCCGCCGCGACGAGGCCGCTCGTTGCCCGGTCGTAGTCGGGTTCGGGCAGCGCCTTGACGTCGAGCTTGCCGCTCGGTGTCAACGGCAGGGCATCGAGCACGACCCAGGCGCCTGGCATCATGAAGTCCGGCAGGCGGGATGCCAACGCTTCGCGCACGTTGGCGGTCAGGCGCTGGCGAAGTTTGTGCTTCAGCGGATCGTTCGCATACTGCGGCCAGGGGCGCACCTCGTAGAGCGGTGGCAGAAACAAAGGTGGCGGGGCAACCGCGCTGCTGCGCCGGAAAACTACGTCGAAGCTCCCATCGGCATAAGCGGCCGCGAGACTCAGATCGACCGAATAGCCGCACTCGACACCCACGCGCATCAGATCTTCCGGCTCCAGCCCTTCGCTTGCCAGCCCGACGCGATCGCGAATCTCGCTGACTTCGACATCTTGCCCCGCGTGCAACAGTTCCCGCGCGGCGAGCAGGGCGCCCGCGAGGCGGCCGTTACCGACGCGCCGCAGCGCCAGCGCGGCCGGCTGTTCCGTGGCCAGCATGTCCTGGAGTTCTGCGATACTCGGACGCGAGTCTTGCCAATTGCGCCACGACGGGGAACCACCGGACGCCAACAGATCCTTGGTTGAGAGGATCACATCGTAACGAAACCGAGTCAGCTCATTCAGGCGGCCGCCGAGCTTCGGCAGGATCTCGACATGGCGGATCTGCGGGAATCGCCGGCGCAGCGCCGGGAAGAAAGCTGGGTCCACTGCCAGTTCCTGTTCTTGATCGAGGCATCGTCGCACGTGCTCGCCGAGGACCTGCGAGCGCTCGGCGGACCCGGCCTTGTGAAGTTGCACGGAAGCGTGGAAGGCTTCTTGAAGGAGCTGATGACGGACATCGCCGATGAACACAGATCCGCCGGGTGCCAGCAATTGCTCGAAGGCCCCGTCCAGAACCCGCAGCAGGTAGTCCATACCCGGAAAGTATTGAATGACCGAAGGCAGGATGATGGTGTCATACGCGCGGCGCCCGAGGAGGTGGTGCTCGTGCGCCCGGCCCTCATGAAGCCGAAGATTCTCGAGCCCCCGGATCCGTGCCTGCAGGTTGGGAAGCGCCTGTAGGCGCCGCAGTCGATCGAGTCGGGCGGGCGAAATATCCGTGCCTGTATACGACTCGCAATGCGGCAGCAGCGCAAACGAGATGAGGCCGGCGCCGCAGCCGATTTCGAGCACGTGCCCCGGGTTCAGGGACCGGATGCGTTCGGCAGCGTGCTCGACATATTCACGCATGTCTTCCGCGGGCAGGGGTAAACCCGTATAGCTGCTGTTCCAGCCCGTGGTGTCAAACGTGGCATCGAACGTGGTGTCATCATCAGCGTGACCCTGGCGCGCGGCGTCTTCTTCGAGTTCGCGCCACTGCGCTGATTGTTCGAGCTCGAGGTCGCGTCGCAGGGTTGTCATGGCCGGCCCATCACCATCGGCAACAACGTATGCGGTCAAGACTTTGTCGGCGCTTCTCCCTTCGCGGTTCACCACGGCCGCCTGACGCAACTGCGGGTGTTCCAGGAGAGCCGCTTCGATCTCGCCGGGTTCGATGCGGAAGCCGCGCCGCTTGATCTGGGCATCGTCCCGACCGTGAAACAGGAGCTGGCCGTCCGCGCGCCACGCCGCACGATCGCCGGAGCGGTACAGCCGTTCGCCGGGTTCCTTTGCGTAAGGATTCGCGATGAAGCGCTCCGCGGTCAGATCCGGGCGTTTCCAGTATCCGCGAGCGAGAGCGGGCCCCGCGATATAGAGCTCACCCACGACTCCGATCGGACAGAGTTGCAGGCCCCCGTCGAGGACATATACCCGCAGGTTCTCGATCGGTGCGCCGATCGGCGGGGCGGCTTGGCTCACCAGGGCGGCGCTCATCGTGGCGCACACCGTGGTCTCTGTGGGGCCGTAGGCATTGAGCACCGAGCAGGTCTGGGCCCAGACCGAGGCAAGGTCGGCCGGGCAGGATTCGCCGGCCACGATGAGTGATCGCAAGGCGCCGGCGGGACGGCGCTTCAGCGTGCCGAGCACCGTCGGCGTGAACGTCGCATGAGTAATGGCCTCCCGCTCGAGCAGCTGATCGAGCGGCTCGCCGCTGCGCTCATCGGTCGGCGCGAGCACCAGCGTTGCGCCGCGGGTCAACGCCATGGCAATTTCCGATAGCGACGCATCGAAGGTGATCGAAGCTGCTTGCAGCACTCGGCTGGTGGCAGTGATGTTCATCCGGCTGCTCTGCGCAACCGCCAGCGAGGGAAGTCCCTGGTGTGTCACCAGCACCCCTTTCGGCTTGCCGGTGCTGCCGGACGTGTACAAGAGATAGGCGGGATGTCCGGCCAACAGCGGTTCGTTGCGATCGACATCCGTGGGCGACACGGTGGGTCGGGCAGCGAGATCGGTGACCACGGGCAGCGCATCCAATAGCAGGCAACGGCCGCGATGCTCCTCAGGCAAGCCGTGCTGCAGGTCCACCGTCGTGATGATCCGTGCCGGCCCGGCGTCGGCCAGAATGACACCGAGGCGTTCGCGCGGATAGCGCGGATCCAGCGGCAGATATGCCGCGCCGGCCTTGAGAACGCCGAGCAGCGCGATGACCATCGAGGGCGATCGTTCAAGGTGCAGTCCGACGAGATCCTCAGGACCGATGCCCTCGCCGATGAGCTTCCAGGCCAGCGAGTTGGCGCGCGCGTCGAGCTGCGCATACGTGAGAGTTTCCTGCTGGTACGTCATTGCCGGGTGGTGGGGCGTTCTCGCAGTCTGCTCCTCGATCATTTCCACCAATGTCACGGCCGGCAGCGGTCGCGAGGTTTCGTTGAATTCGTTCAGTACCTGGCCACGCTCGGCCGGGGTGAGTAGTGTGAGCCTGGAGATGGGCTGAGCGGGAACTTCGGCTATCTGCTCGAGCAGGCGTTGCAGGCGTCCCGCAATTTGTTCGATCCAGAGCGCATCGAAAAGGTCGGCGGCGAAGTGCAGGCGCAATCCAAGCCGGTAGCCGGGCAATACCGCGAGACTCAAGGGATAGTGGTTGCTATTGTGGCCGCTGACGCTGCGCAGCGGCAGGTCGCGCGCCGACACGGGCGCCGGTGCCGCTGCCACCGGATAATTCTCATACGTAAACAGCGTGTCGAACAGCGACGGCATATCGAGGAGCTTGTGAATCGCGCTCAGCGGTAGATGCTGGTGGCCAAGCAACGCTGCTTGCTCGCGCTGCAGCCGCTGCAACAACGACGCCACGGTGTCGGACGGCGTGAGCACGAGGCGCACCGGCGTCGTGGTGATCAGGAGACCGAGCATGTCCTCGATGCCCGCGACGGGCGCCTGCCGGCCTGAGTTGACCGTCCCGAAGCACACATCTCGGCGATTGATCAGCCCCGCGAGCAACAGGCCCCACGTTCCCTGCAGAACAGTTCCCAGTGTGAGACCGTGCCGGCGGGCGACGCTCTCCAGTTCTGCGGTCAGCTGCGGCGAAAGGCTCGTCTCATGGCGAGCCTGTTCACGGCGAGCTCGGCCGGTCAAGGCCTCGCTGTGCGGGTACGGCGCGATCAGCGTCGGAGTGTCGACCCCTTCGAGATAGCGCTGCCACTCTGCTCGCGCGACCGTCTTGTCCTGGGCCTGCAACCACGCCAGATAATGTCTGAACTCCGGTGCAGGCGGCAGTGCTCCCGATTCGGGGTGATGCCGATAGAGCGCCAGCAGATCGCGGAACAACACCGTGCCCGACCAGCCGTCGCCCAGCAGGTGATGTTGCGTGAGCAGCAGCCGATAGCGTTCCGGCGCGAGGCGCAGCGAGTTGACGCGAATCAAGGGTGCGGCTTCAAGGGTAAAGCGGGTGCGACGGTCCTGCGCCTCGATCGTCTTAGCGCGAGCATCCCGCTCCTCGTCGCTCAACGATGTCAGATCATGAACGATCCACGGCAGCTCCACGGCGGCATGGACGATCTGCACAGGCTCGCCGTCCGTGAGCTGCCCAAAGGAGATCCGCAAGCTGGCGTGACGGGCAAGCAGCGCGGCGAACGCTTGCTGCAAGCGGCCGAGATCGACGCTGCCCTCGATCTCGAGCGCGAGCTGTACCAGATAAGGGTCTTCATCACCCCCTTCATAGCCGGCATGGAACCGCAATCCTGCCTGCAGCGGCGTAAGAGGCCAAACATCCTCGAGGTCGTCATGCTGCCGGCGCAGATGATCGACATTGTTCTGCGTGAAGAAGCGCTGGATCGCCGGCGGCGATGCGGGCGCGGCTTTCGGCTCCTCGTGCAGGCAGCGAACCAGTTCCCCGATGATGGGGTGCAGGAAGATGTCGCGCGGAAGCAATTGCAGGCCTTGCTCCCGCGCCCGATTGGCGAGACGAATGGCGCTGATGCTGTCGCCACCCAGTTGGAAGAAATGATCGCCGAGACCGACACGCTCGAGTCCCAGCAGCCCCGCCACGAGGCTGCACAGCTGGATTTCCTCGTGCGTGGAGGGCGGAATCGGCGCGCTCGTACGGCCGGCGTCGTCGGAGCGGGGCAATGCACCGCGGTCGAGCTTCCCGTTTACGTTGAGCGGCAGCGCGCCCAGCACCACGAATGCAGCGGGCACCATGTAGTCGGGCAAGTAATCCATCGCCCACTGGCGCAGCTCCTTCGGATCGAGGTTGCGCAGATCGCCCGAGCCCGTCTCTTTCGGCACGACGTAGGCGATGAGCCGTCGATGCTCGGTATGGGCGGCGAGGATGGCGGCGGCGGCGTGGATCTCGGGGTGGCGGGTGAGGGTGGCTTCGATCTCACCGAGTTCGATGCGAAAGCCGCGCAGCTTGATCTGCTGATCCTCGCGGCCGAGGAACTCGATGGAGCCGTCGCGGCGGTAGCGGCCCAGATCACCGGTGTGGTAGAGCCGCTCGCCGGTTGCAGGATGAGTGATGAAGCGCGCCGCGGTCTGTGCCGGATCCTTCCAGTAACCCAGGGCGAGGCCGGCGCCGCCGATGTAGAGCGTGCCGGTGGTGTGGATCGGGCAGGGCGAGAGATCCTCTTTGAGCACCTGGAAGGTCTGGTTGCGCAGCGGCGTGCCATACGGGATCGATACCCACTGCGGCTCGACCTGATCGATCGGATGGATGATCGACCAGATGGACGCTTCGGTGGCGCCGCCCAGACTGTAAAGCGCGGTGTCCGGAAGGGCGGCCCGCAGTCGGCCGGGCAGGGTGATTGGGATCCAGTCGCCGCTCATCATGATGAGCCTGAGACTTGCGAGCCGCTCGCCGGCACGCTCTGCACAGGCGGACAGCAGCAGCTCGGCGATCGCCGGCACGGAGTTCCACAGCGTGACCCGGTGACGCTCGACCGCCTCGGCCCACACGAGCGGCTGCTGATGACCGTCGGCCGGCGGGATGAGCACACTGCCGCCGGCGCCCAGAACGCCGAACAAATCGAAGATCGACAGATCGAACTCGAGTGAGGACACCCACAGCACGCGATCCTTCGCACTGAGCGCGAGGCGTTGGTGCAGATCGGCCAGCGTGTTGCGGGCGGCGCGGTGGGCGATGGCGACGCCCTTGGGTGTGCCCGTGCTGCCGGAGGTATAGATGACGTAGGCGAGATCGTCCGGCCGGGCGCTCTGCGCCAGGCGCGGCCATGCAGCACCCTCGGTAGTACTGTGGGCCTGTTCGCCCGGCACATCGAGCAGCAGGACCTGCTGCTGCCAAGCACGGCCGCGCCGGATGCGCGGCTGGGTCAGCGCTACGCGTACAGCGGCCTGCGTGAGGATCGTACTGATGCGCTGATCGGGCTGTCCGGCGCTGATCGGCAGGAAGGCACGGCCGGTCTCGAGGATCGCCAGTGCCGCCACGATCTGCTCGAAGCCCTTCTCCATGACGATGGCGATGAGCTGATCCTCGACCGCCAGAACCCCCTGCAGCTGCTGAGCCACGCGCAGCACGCGCGCCTGAAGTTCGCCGAACCTCAACGTGCGCTCACCGGCAAGGATCGCGACCGCTTCCGGATGGGCCGCTGCGGCGGCGAACACCGGCTCGTGCAACAGCTCGGTCGGGAGTGGACCCTGGGTCGCGTTGACGCGCGCGAGCAGCGCCCGCTCTGAGGCTGGGAGCAGTGTGCGCCCGCTCAGCTGCCAGGCGCTGTCCGAGTCGGCAAGCCGGTGCAGCAGCCCCACATAGGCATCGAACATCGTCTCGAGCAGACCCGCGGGGAACAGCGCGGCGGGCGCATCCCAGTCGAGCCCAAGCCCCTCGTCTTGCTCGTAGACCTTGTTATCGAGCCAGGTCTGCGGGGTCTGCGTGATGCTGTGGACGACCTCGATGACCTCCTCGGGCCAGTGCACCTGGGCCTCGCCGAGGACGCTGGTGAACACCACCGGCAACAGGCCGGCCCGCGGCTCGCCGGCACGCTGCGCCAGCAGCCGCTGTACCTCGACGCCGCTGAGCGCGCGATGATCCAGATCGCGCACCAGCTGGCGCTGCTGACTCTGTGCCCGGGTCAGGAACGCGCCGCGACAGGCGCCACGAACTTCCAGCGGCAAGAGCGTCGTGAACACCCCGAGCATCCCGGCAAGGTCCGGATGCAACACCCGCCGGTCCCCGACCGTGAGGTTGAGCGTGAAGTCCTCGCTCCGCGACCAGGTGCCGAGCACTTCGGCATAGGCGCTGAGCAGCAGGCTCGAGGGCGTGAGGCCCGCCGCCCGGGCTCGTTCGGTGAGCCGTCGCCAGACAGCCGGCGCCAGTACCGCGTGCAGGCGGGCGAAGCGCGGATCGGTCAGTCGCGCCGGATCGACGGCCAGCGGCAGCGCCGGGGCAGGCGGCAGAGAGTCGAGGCGGGCGATCCAGTACGCACGGGCACGCTCGATCGCCGCGCAGGAGCTGTGCAGGTACAGCACGTAGTCGCGAAAGCTGAGCTCCGATGAGCGTTGCGGCAACAACTTGCCGCGATACAGATCGAACACCTCCTGCAATAGCCGGTTGCTGCTCTCGCCGTCGAGGATCAAGGCATCAAGACTCAGGTGCAGCCGCCAGTCCTCGGCTGCAAGACGCGTCACGCGCACCTCGAACAGCGGCCACTGGTCGGGCGGCAGTATCTGGTGCGAGAGCGCCTCACGCACCGCCAGGGCCGCAGACTGTGCCTCCTCGCGCGGAGCAGTACTTCGATCATCAAAGGCGATGGTGAACGGGGGGACGTTCTCGAGAATGCGCTGCGTGCCGTCCGGCCCGATGACCGCGCGCAGCATCGGATGACGATCGATGAGGGTGCGCCAGGCGGCGGTGAGCCGCTCGACATCCAGAGTGCGCAGCTTGAGCTCCGCATAGACGTGGCAGGCCACCTCGCTGAGCTCGACCAGATGCTGGCGACCGAGCCAGTAAGCTTGCTGCACCGGCGTCAGCTGGAACGGCGCATATCGGTTGGCCGGATCAGCCACCAGCGCCGACTCACCCGCGAGGGGCTCGAGCGCGGCGAGCAGGCGGGCCAGATCGCCGAGCACCGGCGTCTCGAAGATCGTGCGCAGCGGCAACTCGCGGCCGAGGCGCTCGCGCACCTTGGCCGCCAGACGCACCGCGAGCAGTGAGTGCCCGCCCAGATGAAAGAAATGATCCGTGATGCCGACGCGTTCGAGGCCCAGGAGCGTCGCGACGATCTCGCACAACACGAGCTCTTCGGGCGTGCTCGGGGCAAGATACTCGCTCGTCAGCCCGCTGCCCTTTGGCCTCGGGAGCGCCGCCCGATCGAGCTTGCCGTTCACGCTCAGCGGCAGCGCCTCGAGCAGTACGAACGCGGCGGGCACCATCGCTTCGGGCAGGCGGCTCGCGAGCCGCTCACGCAGGGTGCGAGTATCGATCGGCTGCAGCTCGCCCTGCGCTCCCGCGTGCGACACCAAATACGCAACGAGCCGCGGCTCGCCTGCCACATCCTCGCGCGCGATGACAGCGGCTTGCGCGATGCCCGGCTCACTCATCAGCGCCGCCTCGATCTCCCCCGGCTCGATGCGGAAACCGCGCAGCTTCAGCTGCTGATCGGCGCGCCCGTGAAAGAGCAACTGCCCATCACCGCGCCACGATGCGAGATCCCCGCTGCGATACAGCCGCTCGCCGGGCCGGCGCGCATACGGGCTTGCGATGAACCGCTCGGCCGTCAAGCCCGGCCGTTGCCAGTAGCCGCGCGCAAGACCGACCCCGCCGATGTACAGCTCGCCGATCACGCCGAGCGCACAGGGCTCAAGAGCGGCATCGAGTACATAGACCTGCGTGTTCGGATAGGGCTTGCCGATCGAGAGCTCCCGCTCATCGACGAACCCCGCAACCGCACCGACGGTGGACTCGGTGGGACCATACTCGTTGAGTATCTGAATGCCGGGACAGCGCTCGCTCAGCACCCGCACCTGCGCCGGGTTCAGCGCCTCCCCGCCGACGATCGCGATGCGCAAGCTCGAGGGCGAAGCACAGGGCGGCAGCGTCGCGAGCAGCGACAGGTGTGAAGGCGTCAGCTTGATCGCGCTCGAGGCGCTATCCTTGAAGATCTCCGCCAGTGCTTCCTCGGGACGGCTGCTCGAGTGAATGCGGATCGTGCCCCCGCCGCACAGCGGTGCGAACAGCGTCGTCAGCGTCAGGTCAAACACCGTCGGGGTGAACAGCGGCATCCGCGCAACGTGGGGTCCGAGCAGCCGGCTGATCAGATCAAGGTAATGAGCGATGCTCTGCCGGCTGATCAGCACGCCCTTGGGTCGTCCGGTGGAGCCTGAGGTGTAGATCAGGTAAGCGGGATGGTGCGGATGCACGGGGGTGCGGCGATCGGCGTCGGTGGGCGCGCGTTGCGCCAACT
The DNA here is from genome assembly GCA_036266795.1 of Steroidobacteraceae bacterium. Classification (GTDB taxonomy): domain Bacteria; phylum Pseudomonadota; class Gammaproteobacteria; order Steroidobacterales; family Steroidobacteraceae; genus FEN-1191. The sequence continues at coordinate 9,761 of DATAXJ010000036.1, forward strand.
CCTCGAGTGCGCCGAGCCGCTGGGGATCATCGATCAACACCGAGCGATCGCGCAGCCCCTGCGGCAGCCGCGAAGCGAGCACGGTGCTGCTCAGCACCGAGCGCGGCGCTGCATCCTCGAGCTGAAAGGCGAGCCGCTCGGGCGGCGCATCCGGATCGAGCGGCACATAGGCAGCCCCGCTCTTGAGCACGGCGATGAGCGCCACGATCAGCTCCACCGAGCGCTCCAGACAGATCGCCACCCGATCCTCCGGCCCGATGCCCTCACCGATCAGCTGCCACGCCAGGCGGTTCGCGCGCACCTCGAGCTCGGCGTAACTGACCCGCTCGTGCTCGAACACCAGCGCAGTGTGCTCGGGCGTGCGCGCAACCTGTTGCTCGAAGCGCTCGATGAGAGTCGTTTGCAAACACTCGGCCGCAGTCTGATTAAATGTGTGCAGCAGCCGATGACGCTCATCGCCATCGAGCAGCTCGAGCCGCGAGAGTCGGGTCCGGGGGGCCGCAGCGATCTGCTCCAGCAGCCGCTTGAAGTACGCCGCGATCCGCTCGGCCGAAGCTTGCTCGAACAGATCCGCGCTGTACTCCAGCTCACCGATCAAGCCGCCCGCCTGATCGTGCCCCTCACGGAACTCGAACGAGAGGTCGAACTTGGTGGTGCGGGTGCCCACCGGCAGCGCGCTTGCCTCGAGCCCCTCGAGCTCAACCCTCGCTGGAGCCGCGTTCTGCAGCACCAGCGCCGTCTGGAACAGCGGCTGGCGGCCGAAGGCGCGCGGCGGATCGAGCAACTCCACCAGCCGCTCGAAGGGCAGCTCCTGATGAGCATAGGCCTCCAGACAAGTGCTGCGCACCCGCTCGAGCAGCTCGATGAAGCTCGGATCGGCGCCGGTATCGGTCCTCAAAACCAGCGTGTTGACGAAAAACCCGACCAGCCGATCAAGCGCCGCCTCGGTGCGCCCGGCGATGGCGGTGCCGATCGGAATGTCGTTGCCGGCACCTAACTTGCTCAGCAACGCGGCCAGCGCACCCTGAAGCACCATGAACAGCGTGACGTTTTGCCGGCGTGCCAGATCCTTCAGCTGCGCGTACAGACTCGGGGACAGACACAACTGCACCACTGCGCCCGCATAGCTTGGACTCAGCGCACGCGCCCGATCGGTCGGCAGCTTCAGCTCCGTGGGCAGTCCGGCGAGCCGGCTCACCCAGTACTCGATCTGCCGCGCGAGCGGGCTCGCGCCATCCTGCTCGGACCCCAGCAGCGCACGCTGCCACAGCGTGTAGTCGGCATACTGTACCGGCAGCGGCATAAACTCAGGGCTCTCCCCCGAGAGCCGCGCCGCATACGCCACGCTCATATCCTCAAGAAGCGGCGCAATCGACCAGCCATCGGCGGCGCTGTGGTGTACCACCAGCAACAACGCGTGCTCATCGGGACTGAGCGTGAAGAGCGTTGCGCGCAGCGGCACCTCACAGGCCAGATCAAAGCCCTCGCTCCCCGCACGCGCCAGATCAGCCTGCAAAGCATCCGGCGAACTGGACCGTGTCTGCAGCAGACAAGGCAGCGCGGCGGGCGCAAGGATCCGCTGACAAGGCTCCCCGTCCTCTTCGAGCAGCACGGTGCGCAGACTCTCATGGCGCAGCACCACATCGCACAGCGCCTGCCCAAGGGCCGCCACATCGAGCGCCCCGCGCAGCCGCAGCCCGACCGGAATGTTGTAGCTGGCACTGCCTCCCTCGAGCCGGTGCAAAAACCACACCCGCCGCTGGGCAAAGGAGAGCGGCAGCAACGCAGGCCGCACCGCTACCCTCAACGCTTGCCCCGCCATCGGCAACGAGCGCAGTGCCCGCGCAAGATCGCCCAGCACGGGGGAGTCAAAGATCGTGCGGATCGGCAGCTCCCGATGCAGCCGGACGCGAACCTGCCCCGCAAGCCGCGTCGCCAAGAGCGAGTGCCCGCCCAGATGAAAGAAATGATCGGCCAAACCCACACGCTCGACTGCCAGCAGCTCGCCCACCAGCTCGCACAGCAAAATCTCCTCCGGACTTCGCGGCGCGATATAGCCCGCAATCACCGCACCACCCTCGGGCACCGGCAGCGCTTTGCGATCGAGCTTGCCGTTCGCCGTCAACGGCAGCGCATCAAGTACCATAAATGCCGATGGCACCATGTACTCGGGCAAGCTCGAGCCGAGGTGCCGGCGCAGCACGCCGAGATCGAGCGCCCCCGGCGCCTGCCTGTCCAATACAAGATAGGCGACCAGCCGCAACTCACCGTTCGTATCTTCCCCCGCAACGACGAGCGCTTGCGCAATGCCGGGTGCAGACAGCAATGCCGTCTCGATCTCACCGGGCTCGATGCGGAAACCGCGCACTTTGACCTGCTGATCGGCGCGGCCGTGAAAGAGCAACTGCCCATCACCGCGCCACGATGCGAGATCGCCGCTGCGGTACAGCCGCTCCCCGGGCTCTTCAGCGAACGGATTGGCGACAAAGCGCTCAGCCGTCAGGCCCGGCCGTCGCCAGTAGCCGCGCCCCAGACCCGCGCCTGCAATGTACAGCTCACC
>DATAXJ010000047.1:0-182043 GCA_036266795.1 Steroidobacteraceae bacterium
GGTGAGCCTGGCCTACAACCTCAAGCGCATGCAGAGGTTGGTGCTGGCATGAGCCAGGCCACACTTCTTCTCGCCTTCACCTCCGCATTCCCTCCGGCGTCCCCGCTATCCGGCGACGTCAGTCCGACAGGCTGCTAGCCGGCGCCGATCAGCCGGCCGCACAGGCTGAGCAGCCCGTTCGGCAGTAGTCCCAGCAGCAGCACGGCGGCGGCGTTCAGCGCCAGAATGAAACGCATGCGCGCGCGCGTCTCGGGCCGCGGCCGCTCGCCCGGGCCCTCGAAGTACATGTACCAGACCACGCGTAGGTAGTAGTAGGCGCCCACGACCGAAATCACCACCGCGTAGGTGGCGACCCACACGTGAGCTCCACCCAGCAGTGCCTGGATGATCCACAGCTTGGCCCAGAAGCCGACGAACGGCGGCACCCCGGCGGTCGAGAACATCAGCACCAGCATCAACAGCGCCAGCAACGGATCGCGCGTGGCCAGTCCCTTGAAGTCGGCGATCTCGTCGTGCTCATAGCCGGCACGCGCAAGCATCAGGATCATACCGAAGGCCCCGAGCGTGGTCAGCACGTAGGCGATGGTGAAATTGAGAGCGGCCTGATAGCCCGCGGCGGTCCCGTTCGCAAAGCCGAGCAGCACGAAGCCGGCGTTGGCGATCGCCGAGTAGGCCAACATGCGCTTCAGGTTCGTCTGCGCAATGGCCACGATGTTGCCGATCAGCAGCGACAGCACTGCCACGGCCATGACCATCTGTGTCCAGATCACCGGCAAACCCGCCAGTCCATGGGCCAGCAGTCGCGCGAACAGCGCGAAGGAGCCGAGCGTCGAGACGGTGGCGATATACAGCGTCACACTGGTCGGGGCGCCGTGATAGACGTCGGGCACCCACATGTGAAACGGTACGGCGCCGAACTTGAAGGCCACTGCGACCACGACGAGCGCCACGCCGATGATCAGCCCCGCATCCGCTCCATGGCGCACGGCGTGGGCCAGCACATCCAGATCTAATGTACCGGTCAACCCATAGAGCATCGACATGCCATAGAGCAGCACGCCCGAGGCAATGGCACCGAGTACGAAGTACTTGATGGCGGCCTCGGCGGCGATGCCCGAGTCACGGTCGAAGGCCACCATGGCGTACAGCGACAGCGACAGCAGCTCGATGCCCAGGTACACCGTCAGCAGGCTGTTGGCCGAGATCAGCACGAACACGCCCAGCAGCGCCGTCAGGCACAGCACGTAGTACTCGCCCCCGTGCAGGCCGCGCCCATCGAGGTAATCCTGCGAATAGAAGATCACCGTCGCCATCGTCGCAAAGCCGGCGAGCTTCAGGAACGACGCCAGGGGATCGGCGACATAGAGCCCCGCAAAGAGCAGCTCACGATGCGAGACCAGCGCGAACTGGCTCGTCAGCGCCACTCCCACGAGCAGCGTGACCATCGTCAGGGTCGGCGTCAACGTACGCCTTGCCGTGCCCGCATAAGCGTCGACGAGCAGAACCAGGCAGGCCGAAGCCGCCAGAATGATCTCGGGCAGAGCGGCCAGCCAGGTGGAAGTAGCGTTCACGTCAGGGTCCCGGAATCTTGCTGATAACGACCTGGTGCACGAGATGCTGCACGGAGGCTTCCATCATGTTCAGCAGCGGCGCAGGCCAGACGCCCAACAGCACCACCGATACCGCCAGCACCCCCAGTACCAGGAACTCGCGTGCGTTCAGGCCCTGCATCTGCGCGACCTTCTCGTTCGCGACCGGCCCGAAGATCACCCGCTTGATGAGCCAGAGGTTGTAAGCGGCGCCCATGATCAGAATGGTCGCGGCCAGCACCGCATACCAGAAGCTCGCCTTGAAGCTGGAAAGAATCACCAGGAACTCCCCGACGAAGCCAGAAGTTCCCGGCACCCCCGAGTTGGCCAGCGCGAACAGCACCATGAAGCCGGCGAACTTCGGCATCACGTTGATGACACCGCCGTAGGCGCCGATCTCGCGCGTGTGCAGGCGGTCGTACATCACTCCGATACAGAGAAACAGCGCGCCGGACACCAGCCCGTGAGAGATCATCTGGAATTGCGCCCCATCCATGCCGGAGACCGCACCGGTCAGCGAGCCCGTGGCCGAGAAGATCAGGAACACCAGGAAGGCGCCGAGCGTCACGAAACCCATATGAGCGATCGAGGAATAGGCGATGAGCTTCTTCATGTCGGTCTGCACGAGCGCGACGAAGGCGATGTAGATGATCGCGATCAGCGACAGGACGAGAATCAACCAGTCGAGCTGGCGGCTGGCGTCAGGGGTGATCGGCAGGCTGAAGCGCAGCAGTCCATAGCCGCCCATCTTGAGCATGATCGCTGCCAGGATCACCGAACCGCCGGTCGGTGCCTCCACGTGCGCATCGGGCAGCCAGGTGTGCACCGGCCACATGGGAACCTTGACCGCGAAAGCCAGCAGGAACGCCAGGAAGATCCAGCGCTGCTCGTTCAGCGGCAGCGGCAGCTGCTGCATGACCGCGATCGCGTAGCTGCCGCTTTTCTCGTACAGGTAGATCAGCGCGACGAGCATCAGAACCGAGCCGAGGAAGGTGTAGAGGAAGAATTTCAGCGTCGCATACACCCGTCGCGGACCGCCCCAGACCCCGATGATTACGAACATCGGGATCAGCATTGCCTCCCAGAAGAAATAGAACAGCAACGCATCGAGCGCGGCGAACACGCCGATCATCAGCCCCTCCATGATCAGGAAGGCTGCGAAGTACTGCGACACGCGCCGCTCGATCACCGACCAGCCGGCGATGATGACCGGCACGGTGACGAAGGCGGTCAGCAGGATCAGCGGCAGGGAGATGCCGTCGACCCCGAGCCAGTACTCGGCATGCAGCGCCGGAATCCAGCTGGCCCGCTCGACGAACTGGAAGGCCGCGGTGCCATTCCTGAAGCCGATATAGAGCGGAACGCAGAACGCGAGGGTCGCCAGCGACGTGATGAGCGCCGCCCAGCGGGCTGCTGCGGCATGCCGATCGCCGATCGCGAGTGTCACGATGCCACCGGCAATGGGCAGCCAGACGACGATCGACAGCAATCCGATTCCCTGCATCTGTCCGGTTCCTTGTCCTTATCCCGGCAGCGTTACAGGCCCGACAGTCCGCTCAGGAACCACCCGAGCAGCGCCGCCAGGCCTATGATCATCCAGAACGCGTAGGAATAGAGAAAGCCGCTCTGAATCCTGCGCGTCACACCTGCCAGCCAGCCGATGGTCTGCGCCGAGCCGTTGACCGCCGTGGTATCGATGATGACCTGATCCCCTGCCCGCCAGAGCAGGTAACCCACGCCACGCGCCAGCGGCGCGAGGATGTTCTCGTTGATCCAATCGAAGTAAAACTTGTTGTCCAGGATGACGTTCACTGCCGCGAAGCGCTGCCGCACGGCATCGCCCCACTGCGGCCGCCACAGCACGAACACCCAGGCGGTCGCGACGCCCGCCGCGGCGATGTACATCGGCAGCGAACGGAACGCGTCGAAGGCGAAGCTGGTGGCTCCTGTCCAGGTGCGCGCCATCTCCGCGACCATGTCCTGGGCCGGCAGCACGCGGATGGCACCGTTGAAGAAGCCGCCGAACAGCAGCGGATCCATCGTCAACCAGCCAATCAGCAGTGAAGGGATGGCCAGCGCCACCAGCGGACCCTTCATGTCCCAGCCGACGTCATGGAAATGCTCTGCCGTGTGATGATCCAGGCGCTCCTCACCGTGGAAGGTCAGGAACATCATGCGGAACGTATAGAGGGCGGTGACGAACAGGCCGATCAGCACACACGCGTATGCATAGCCCGCGCCCCAGTGCTGCGAGTGATGGATGACGTCCAGCAGCGCGTCCTTGGAAAAGAAGCCCGAGAAGAATGGCGTGCCGATGAGCGCCAGCGAGCCGATCATCGCAGTCCAGTAGGTCACCGGCATGCGACGACGCAGGCCACCCATCTTGCGCATGTCCTGTTCGTGATGCATGGCGATGATCACGGCACCGGCCGCCAGGAACAGCAGTGCCTTGAAGAACGCATGCGTCATGAGATGAAAAATGGCGACGCTGTAGGCCGAAGCCCCCAGCCCCGCCGTCATGTAGCCGAGCTGCGAGAGCGTCGAGTAGGCGATGACACGCTTGATATCGTTGTTGATGATGCCCAACAGACCCATGAACAACGCCGTGGTCGCCCCGATGATCAGCACCAGCGACAACGCCGTCTGCGACAGCTCGAACAGCGGCGACATCCTCGCCACCATGAAAATGCCCGCGGTCACCATCGTGGCGGCATGGATGAGCGCCGAGATGGGCGTCGGACCCTCCATCGAGTCGGGCAGCCACACGTGCAGCGGCATCTGCGCCGACTTGCCCATTGCGCCGATGAACAGGCACACGCAGATGAGCGTGATCGCCGAGCCCGGCTGAGCCGAGACGAACGGCACGCTCTTGGCGACTATCGCGGGGGCCGCGGCGAACACCGTCTGGTAGTCGAGCGAGCCGGTGTAGTACAGCACCGCCGCGATACCCAGCAGAAAGCCGAAGTCGCCGACGCGATTGACCAGGAACGCCTTGAGATTGGCGAAAATCGCGCTCGGGCGCGTATACCAGAAGCCGATCAGCAGGTAGGAGACCACGCCGACGGCCTCCCATCCGAAGAACAGCTGCATGAAGTTATTTGACATCACCAGCATCAGCATCGAGAAGGTGAACAAGCTGATGTAGGCAAAGAAGCGCTGATAGCCCGGGTCATCGTGCATGTAGCCGATGGTGTAGACGTGCACACACAGGGACACGAAGGTCACCACCACCATCATGAGCGCGGTGAGGTGATCGACCAGGAAACCCACCTGCATGCGCACGCCATCGGTCACCAGCCAGGTGTAGACCGTGGCGTTGTAAGTGGCGGCGTGCCCGGCCGTCTGCTGCCAGAGCACTACACAGGAGAGCACGCAGGCGAGCGCCACGGCGGTAATGGTCGCGGCCGCCGATGCCGCCCGGCCGATGGTCTTGCCGGCCAGCCCCGCCAGCATCGCCGCGGCCAGTGGCGCGAGCGGTATCGCCGCCAGCAGCGTGGGATTGAGGGTCGGATTCATGCGCGATCAGCCTTCCAGGCGGTTGAGCTCGTCGACATCGATGGTGCGGCGGTCGCGGAACAGCACCACGACGATGGCCAGCCCGATCGCCGCCTCCGCGGCCGCGACCGTCAGCACGAAGAACACGAAGATCTGGCCGTCGAGCTGGTGCAGGTAACGCGAGAAGGCGATGAAGTTGAAATTCGCCGCCAGCAGCAGCAGCTCGATGCACATCAGCAGCAGCAACACGTTCTTACGGTTCAGGAAGATGCCGGCGACCGACAGCGAGAACAGCACGGCCGAGAGTGTCAGGATGTGCGCCAGCGTAATCATTTGCGCCGCGTCGCCTCCATCTTCACCAGGCGCACGCGATCGCTGGCGCGCACCGCAACCTGTCGGGTGATGTCCTGCACCTTCAGCCCCTGGCGGTGCCGGTGTGTGAGAGCAATCGCCGCCACGATCGCCACCAGCAGCAGCATCGCTGCAATCTCGAACGGATAGACGTAACGGCTGTAGAGCAGCGCACCGAGCTCGGTGGTGTTGCTGGCATTGGCGGCGACCGGTATCGCGGGACGCAAAACCTCCGCGCCGAACCTATGGCCGAGCACTGCGCCGACGATCTCGAATACCACCACCGCCGCGATGATCACTCCGAGCCACAGATAGCGGGTGAATCCCGCCCTCAGCTGCTCGAGATTGATATCGAGCATCATCACCACGAACAGGAACAGCACCATGACCGCCCCGACGTAGACCAGCACCAGCACCAGCGCCAGAAACTCCGCCTCGAGCAGCAGCCAGATCGCCGCAGAAGTCGCGAAGCACAGGACCAGGCTGAGCGCCGAATACACGGGGTTGCGCGAGACGATCACGCCCAGTGCCGCGCAAACCAGGATCGCCGCAAAGCAGTAGAACAGGATCAGGGGCAGTGTCATGGGCGTGCCGGCTCAGCGATAGCGCGCATCGGCGCTCTTGTCGGCGTTGATCATCGCCTCATAGCGCTCCCCGACCGCCAGCAGCTTGTCCTTGGACATGATGTTCTCGCCGCGGTGCTCCATGTGGTACTCGTGGATGCGCGTCTCGACGATCGCATCCACGGGGCAGGCCTCCTCGCAGAAGCCGCAGTAAATGCACTTGAAGAGGTCGATGTCGTAGCGCGTCGTGCGCCGTGTGCCGTCGGGCGCCACTTCCGAATCGATGGTGATGGCCAGCGCCGGACATACCGCCTCGCACAGCTTGCAGGCAATGCAGCGCTCCTCCCCGTTCGGATAGCGCCGCTGTGCGTGCAGGCCTCGAAAGCGCACCGACTGTGGCGTCTTCTCGTCGGGGTAGTACAGGGTGACCTTGCGGCGAAACAGTGAGCGCAATGTCACGCCCATGCCGGCCAGCAGCTCGGTCAGCAGGAAAGTCTTGATCGGGTTGGCTATTTCCATGGTCCCACATGCCCCCAGGCCATGACCCCTTCCACCGCGATCCACACCAGTGTGACCGGAATCAGCACTTTCCAGCCCAGCCGCATGATCTGGTCATAGCGATAACGCGGGAAGGTGGCGCGGAACCAGAGGAAGAAACACAGCAGCACGAAGATCTTGATGACCAGCCATTGTGTCCCCGGCAGCGCCAGCACCGTGCCGCCGATCAGCGGATAGCCCTGGACGGGACTGAGCCAGCCGCCGAAAAAGAACACCGCCGTCAGACCGGCGATCAGGATCATGTTGGCGTACTCGGCCAGAAAGAACAGCGCGAACGCCATGCCCGAGTACTCGACGTGGAAGCCCGCGACGATTTCCGATTCACCCTCGGCGACGTCGAAGGGCGCCCGATTGGTCTCGGCCACCCCCGAAATGAAGTACACCACCAGCAGCGGCAGCAGCCAGAACCAGTTCCAGGCAAGCACCCCGCCCTGCTGGCGCAGCACGATGTTGCCCAGATCCAGACTGCGCGAGGCCATGAGCACCCCGACCAGCGCAAACCCCATGGCAATCTCGTAGGCCACCATCTGCGCCGCCGAGCGCATGGCACCCAGGAAGGCGTATTTGGAATTGGAGGCCCAGCCGGCGAGGATCACCCCATAGACGCCCATCGAGGTCAGCGACAACACGTACAGCAGGCCGGCGTCCACGTGGGCGATCGCGTAATAGGGCGCGATCGGCACGACCGCCCATGCCGCGAACGCCGGGATCAGTGTGATGGCCGGCGCCAGCGCGAACAGCAGCTTGTTCGCACGCGCTGGCATCACGATCTCCTTGATGAGGAGCTTGATGACATCGGCGAACGGCTGCCCCATGCCCGGCAGCAACCCGAAAATGCGCACGCGGTTGGGACCGAGTCGCATCTGCATCCAGCCGATGAGCTTGCGTTCCCAGAGCGTGAGGTAAGCCACCGAGAGGATGAGGATGATCATCAGCACCACGGTGATGACCGTGGAGTGCACGTACGAGGGCCAGGAAGCCCAGGCCTGCGTGAGCGCGCTCATGCGCTGCGCCCCTCCCGTTCAGCCTGCGCCCGCGCCGCTTCGGCTCGCGCCGCAGCCGCCCGAGCCTCGCGCGTGCGCTGCAGAGGCGCGGCGCGGCGCAGAATGGGATCGATGGCGTACATCGGCACGTCCAGATCGCCCTCTGCGCCCTCCTGCTCACCCGGCGCGCGAGGCGCGCGTGATGCGCCGGCCTCGCCCGGTGCCGCCGCCGCGGCGCCCGGCGCGGCCGCAGCTGCCGCCTCGGCACGAGCTGCAGCTTCATCACGAACCTCATCGGAGGACTGGTATTCGAATCCCGTGAGTCCGGTGAGGTTGCCGAGCACCCGCAGGATCTTCCAGGCCGGACGCGCGCTGCCCAGCGAGCGGGCCGCGGCCGCGTAACTTTGCCAGCGCCCCTCCAGATTCACATAGGTGCCCGAGGTTTCGGCGAAGGTACCGGCCGGTAGCAGCACCGTGGCGACGCGCCGCATGGCTTCGCTCGCATACGGTGTCACAGCCACGACGTTGCCGGCACGCTCGAGTGTCTCGAGCGATGCGGGTAACAGCGCATCGGCCCACGGCTCGGTATTGAGCAGCAGATAACCGGGCAGCGGCGCGAGCAGCATCTGCCGCACATTCTGTCCGGGTGTGGCACGGCGCATGCCGCCCGCGCTGCGATTCGGCAGCATTCCGGCCAGCGCGGCGCCGGCAGCATTGCCCCCTTCGGCCAGCTCGCCGAAACTCGCGCCGGTGGCCTGCGCCAGGGCGCGCGCCAGGGCGCGCAGCGACGCATAGTCGGCGCTGCGCACCGCCAGTGCGCCTATCCAGAGCGCGCGGCGCTCGCCGGCACGCAGCGACTCGAGCAGCGCGCGATGCGCGTCGCCGACCTGGGCACGTGCGACTGTATCGGCCAGCCCTGCCGGGGCCGCACCACCAGCCGCCTGCAGCAGCGCGGCGAGCTCGCCCAGCGCAGCGGAGGGCGCGGCCTGCAGTGTGTGAGCGACGGGAAAGAAGTATTCGTAGCGCTCGGGATTGATGAAGCTGATGCGCGCACCGCGCAGCGCCGCCTTGCGCACGCGATGCGCGAGCATCGGCATCTCCTGGCGCAGGTTCGAGCCCACCACCAGCAGCGCGTCGAGCTGATCGACCGAGGCGATCGGCAGCCCGAGTGATGGCGCGGTCGCATCATCGTGCAGCTCGCGGAAATCGCGCACCCGCAGCCGATGATCGATGTTGGCGCTACCCAATCCCTCGGCCAGACGCGCGGCGAGGTACAGCTCCTCGAGCGTGCTGGAAGGATGTGCCAGCAGACCCAGGCCCGGGCCCGCACGCCGCAGCGATTCGGCCGCGGCGGTGAGCGCCGCGTCCCACTCGACCTCGCGCCAGCTACCGTCGGGTTGCCGCAACGCCGGGGCCTGCAGCCGATCCTCGCTGTAGATGCCCTCGTAGCTGAAGCGATCGCGATCGGCGATCCAGGTCTCGTTGATCTCCTCGCAGGGACGCGGCACTACGCGCATGAGCCGCCCGCGCAGCACGTGCCCGTAGAGCTGGCTTCCCATGCCGTCGTGCGGGGAGATCAGCGGATGCTGCGTCATCTCCCAGCCGCGGCCGCGGTAGCGAAACGGCTTGCTGTTGAGCGCACCGACCGGACAGAGGTCGATGATGTTGCCGGAAAGCTCATGATCGACACTGTGCTCGATGTAGGTGCCGATCTCCATGTGCTCGCCGCGACCGGTGGCACCCATCTCCTGGATGCCGGCGATGTCCTGTCCAAAGCGCACGCAGCGCGTGCAGTGAATGCAGCGCGTCATGTCGGTAGACACGAGCGGACCGAGGTTCTTGTCCTTGACGACGCGCTTGCGCTCCACGAAGCGCGACACGTCCCGACCATAGCCGACCGCCAGATCCTGCAGCTCGCACTCGCCACCCTGATCGCAGATCGGGCAGTCGAGCGGGTGGTTGATGAGCAGGAATTCCATGGTCGCGCGCTGCGCCCCGATCGCCTTGACCGACGCGGTGAATACCTTCATGCCCTCGGCCACGGGCGTGGCACAGGCGGGCAGCGGCTTGGGTGCCTTCTCGACCTCGACCAGGCACATGCGGCAGTTGGCCGCGATCGGCAGCTTGTCGTGATAGCAGAAGCGCGGAATGTAGATGCCCTCGCGATCGGTCGCGCGGATGAGGACCTCACCCTTGCGCGCCTTGATCGCGACGCCGTTGACCTCGATGTTGACCAGTTCCTCGGCCATAGGCACCTCAGGCAGCCTGCGCCTGCGTGCCGACGATGCTGCGACCGCCGTGCTCGACCATGTATTCGAACTCGTGACGGAAGTGTTTCAGGAAGCTCTGCACGGGCCACGCGGCCGCGTCCCCCAGGCCGCAGATGGTATGACCTTCGATACGATTGGCCACGTCGACCAACAGATTCAGATCCTCAATGCGCGCCTTGCCGTCGAGGATGCGATTGAGCGTGCGATTCAGCCAGCCCGTGCCCTCGCGGCAGGGCGTGCACTGGCCGCAGGATTCAGACATATAAAAGCGCGACAGCCGCTCCAGCGCACGCACCATGCAAGTGGTCTCGTCCATGACGATCACCGCTGCCGAGCCGATGCCCGAGCCCGCGGCCTTGACCGAGTCATAGTCCATGTTGGTCTTGAGCATGATCTCGGCCGGCACGACTGGCACCGAGGAGCCACCGGGGATCACGGCCTTCAGTTGCCGTCCGCGCCACACGCCGCCGGCCATCTCCAGCAGCTCCGCGAACGGGATACCGAGCGGCACTTCGAAGTTACCCGGCTTGGCCACGTGGCCGGAGACCGAGAAGATCGCCGTGCCGCCCGAATTCTTCGGCCCCAGATCCGCGAACCATTGCGCGCCCCGACGCAGGATCGTCGGCACGGAGGCGAAGCTCTGGGTGTTGTTGATCGTCGTGGGCATGCCGTAGAGGCCGAAGGCGGCCGGAAACGGCGGCTTGAAGCGCGGCTTGCCGGTCTTTCCTTCCAGCGAATCCAGCAACGCGGTCTCCTCGCCACAGATATAGGCGCCCGCGCCGACGTAGGTGTGTAGATCGAAGTCGATGCCCGAGCCCTGGAGGTTCTTGCCCAGCAGGCCCGCCGCATACGCCTCGGCCAGCGCCGCCTCGAAGCGTGGCACCGGCTCGCCGAGAAACTCGCCGCGGATGTAGTTGTAGCCCACGGTGGCATTCATCGCATAGCCGCCAATCGCCATGCCCTCGATCAGCGCGTGCGGGTTGTAGCGCAGGATGTCGCGGTCATGGCAGGTGCCTGGCTCGCTCTCGTCGGAATTACAGACGAGGTACTTTTGCATGGGAGCGTTGCGCGGCATGAAGCTCCACTTGACGCCGACCGGGAAGGCGGCGCCGCCGCGGCCGCGCAGCCCCGAGGCCTTGACCGCGTCGATGACCTGCTCGCGTGGCGGTTTGGTGGCGAGGATGTTGCGCCACGCCTCGTAACCGCCGATGCGCTGATAAACCTCGAGTGTCCAGGAGCGCTCGTAGCGCAGCGGCTCGAAGCAGGTCAGGTTCAGCTTGTCGTCCCACTTTCCCATAGGTACTCGGCTGCTATTTCAGCGCATCGAGCACCTGATCGACCTTCTCGGGCGTCAGATGCTCGTAGTAGACGTGATCGACCATCATCATCGGCGCGCCCGTACAGGCGGCCAGGCACTCCTCCTCGCGCTTGAGGAAGATGCGTCCATCGGCGGTGCTCTCTCCGGTGCGAATGCCGAGCTTCTTCTCGACGTATGCGGCCATGTCCTGACCGCCGCGCAGCATGCAGGAGATGTTCGTGCAGACGCTGACGTGATGGCGGCCGCACGGATGGGTCTCGTACATCGAATAGAAGCTTGCGACCTCGTAGACCTGGATCGGCGGCATCGACAGGTAGGCCGCGATCGCATCCATCAGCTCGACCGTAAGGTAGCCGTGGTTGTGCTCCTGCGCAGCGCGCAGCGCGGAGAGCACCGCGGAGCGTTGCCGACCGGGCGGAAATTTCGCCACCCAATGATCGATCTCGCGACACACCTCGGGTGCGAGCTGCACCCGCGCCGCGGGACGCGCCTCGACACTCACTTCCCGCCCCTGCTCGCCCTGTCCCTCGATGCCGCTCATCAGCGATCGACCTCTCCGAACACGATATCCTGCGTGCCGATCACGGCCACGACGTCGGCCAGCATGTGGCCCTGCACCATCTCGCCGAGCGCCGAGAGATGCGCAAAACCCGGCGCGCGGCACTTCACGCGGTAGGGCTTGTTGGCACCGTCGGATACCAGGTAGATGCCGAACTCGCCCTTGGGTGCCTCGACGGCCGCGTAGGTCTCGCCCTCGGGCACGCAGTAGCCCTCGGTGAAGAATTTGAAGTGATGGATCAGCGATTCCATCTTGTCCTTCATCTGCTCGCGGCTCGGCGGACGCACCTTGCGCTCATCCACCATGACCGGGCCGGGATTGGCGCGCAGCCAGTCCACGCATTGTTTGACGATGCGGTTGGACTGGCGCATCTCGGCGACGCGCACCAGGTAGCGATCGTAGCAGTCGCCGTGCACGCCCACCGGAATGTCGAAGTCGACAGCGGCGTACTCCTCGTACGGCTGCTTCTTGCGCAGATCCCAGGCGATACCCGAGCCGCGCAGCATCGGGCCGGTGAAGCCGAGCTGCATAGCCCGCTCGGGAGATACCACGCCGATGTTGACCGTGCGCTGCTTCCAGATGCGATTATCGGTCAGCAGCGTCTCGTACTCATCGATGCAGGCCGGGAATTTACGCGTGAAGGCCTCGATGAAATCCAGCAGCGAGCCGGCACGCGCCTGGTTGAGCCGATCGACCTCGTGTGCCGTACGCCAACGCGTCGGCTGGTACTTCGGCATGACTTCCGGCAGGTCACGATAGACCCCGCCCGGACGGTAGTAGGTCGCGTGCATGCGCGTACCGGAGACTGCCTCGTAGCAGTCCATCAGGTCTTCGCGCTCGCGGAAGCAGAATAGGAATACCGTCATCGCGCCGATGTCCAGGCCATGCGCCCCGAGCCACATCAGGTGATTCAGGATGCGCGTGATCTCGTCGAACATGACGCGGATGTAGCGAGCGCGCGGCGGTGGCGTGATCCCCAGCAGCCGCTCGATGGCCATCACATAGGCGTGCTCGTTGCACATCATCGACACATAGTCGAGCCGGTCCATATAGCCGATGGACTGATTGAACGGCTTGGACTCGGCGAGCTTCTCGGTCGCGCGATGCAGCAGCCCGATATGCGGATCGGCCTTCTGGATGGTCTCACCATCCATCTCCAGCACCAGGCGCAGCACGCCGTGCGCCGCCGGATGCTGCGGTCCGAAGTTCAGCGTCAGATTGCGGATCTCAGCCACCGCTGCCTCCTGTCACCGGCGCGGCCGCGGCAGGCACCGCAGCGGACTGCGTTGCCGAAGGCGCCGCCGCAAGTCCCGGTGCAGCGGCCGACGGATTGACGGCGCCGAGTACCGCGCTACGGTCCTGGGCTGGCACGTCCTCCAGCGCAGGGTTGTAGCGATTGTCGTGACGGATCACGCGCGGTACGAGTGTGCGCGGCTCGATGCTCACCGGCTGGTAGACCACGCGCTTCAACTGCGGGTCATAGCGCACTTCGACATTGCCGATGAGCGGAAAGTCCTTGCGAAACGGATGGCCGATGAAGCCGTAGTCCGTCAGGATGCGCCGCATGTCCGGATGGCCGCGGAACAGGATGCCGAACAGATCGAAAGCCTCGCGCTCGAACCAGTCGGCGCCCGCCCACACGGGAGTCACCGAGTCGATCACCGGGTCCTCGACCTCCTCGCACCACACCCGCACGCGCAGCCGTCGGTTGTGACGCACGGAGAGCAGCTGATACACCACGGCGAAGCGCTTGTCGCCCGCCAAGGTGTGGGGTGCCGCGTGATTGACGCCGCGACTGAAGCCCGTGGCCGTCGCCGAGTTCGTACGCCACTCGGCCCGGCCGTAGTCCAGATAGTCGACCCCAGCGAGATCCACGAGCATCTCGAAGGCGAGCGGCGGATGATCACGCAGCGTGCGCATGACTTCGAGCAGCTCGCCCGCACCCACTTCGATCGCGAGTTCCTCGGCCAGGGACGCGTAGCGGTGCGCGCGCTCGCCCAGCTGGGCTTGAATGCACGCGGCAAGCTCCTCGATGTCGGCTGGCAAGGCAGGTCCCCGGTGCGGCTGACGAAACTGGCCGTCGTGGCCCTACGCCGTCGCGGCCTCATGCCGCGCGATCTTGCGCTGCAGCTGCAGCACTCCATAGAGCAATGCCTCGGCAGTCGGTGGACAACCGGGCACGTACACGTCCACGGGCACGATGCGATCGCAGCCGCGCACCACTGCGTACGAATAGTGGTAATAGCCGCCGCCATTGGCGCAGGAACCCATCGAGATGACCCAGCGAGGCTCGGGCATCTGGTCGTATACCTTGCGCAGTGCCGGGGCCATCTTGTTCACCAACGTGCCGGCCACGATCATGACGTCGGACTGGCGCGGACTGGGACGGAACACCACGCCGAAGCGGTCCAGATCGTAGCGTGAGGCGCCGGCGTGCATCATTTCCACGGCACAGCAGGCGAGTCCGAAGGTCATGGGCCAGAGCGAGCCGGTGCGCGCCCAGCTGACCAGATTGTCGACCTGCGTGGTCAAGAAGCCGCGCTGCGCAAAGCCCTGCGCGTCCGGCGCATAACCTGTGTCCGCTGCCGCTAGTCCCACTCCAGCGCCCCCTTCTTCCACTCGTAGGCAAAGCCGATCACCAGGATCAGCAGAAACACTGCCATCGCGGTAAGACCCACATTACCGACTCGATCGAGCGCCACCGCCCACGGGAACAGGAAGGCGATCTCCAGATCGAAGATGATGAACAGGATCGCCACGAGGTAGTAGCGCACATCGAAGCGCATGCGTGTGTCCCCGAACGCATCGAAGCCACACTCATAAGCGGAGAGCTTGTCAGGGTCCCCGGGGTGCCTGGCAGACAGTCGTCCGAGCACCGTGCCGAGCGTGAGCAGCAACGCCGCCAGCGCCGTCGCCAGAGCGAGGAAGATCAACACCGGCAGGTAGTTCGCTAGCATCGGGAAAACCACGCATTAAAAGGGGCGGACAGTTGCCATACAACCGCTCCGCCCCGCATGCGCCTATTGTAACAGGCGATGCGAATTTTTGGTGCCGACGGGGAGATTCGAACTCCCACACCTTGCGGCGCTAGCCCCTCAAGCTAGTGTGTCTACCAATTCCACCACGTCGGCGTTGAATCGAAGCGGCGCTCGCCTGCCTTCAGTGCGCCCCCCCGGGGACAGCAGGAGGCGCAGCGCCTGTTGCGCTTGTTGCACCTGGCGCGCCGGACGTCGCAGGGGTCGCGGGTGACGCGCTACCCTCGGGTGCCACTGCACCGCCGCTGCTTGCAGCAGGGGCAGCGGCAGGCGCGGCGCTGCGTGGCGCCGGAGTCACCGCCGGCGCTGCGGCAGGCTGCTGCGACAGCCTGTCGAGCAGGCTGCTGTTCGAGGCGGGCGTGGCGCCGCCGTGCGAGCTGAGATAGCCGAGCGTCAAACTGGTCAGCATGAACAACGCCGCCAGGATCGCGGTGGCACGCGACAGCGCCGTCGTCGCGCCGCGCGCGCCGAACACGGTGCCGGAAGCGCCCGCGCCAAAACCGGCTCCAGCGTCGGCGCCCTTGCCCCGCTGCAGCAGCACGAGCGCGACGATACCGATCGCGCAGAACAATTGGATGATCAAAAGCACTGTATGCAGCATGAAAAAACCCGCGCTCTTCAACCGCGCGCCGCGGCAAGAATGTTCAGGAACTCCTCGGCTTTCAACGACGCACCGCCGATCAGGCCGCCATCGACGTCGGGCTGGGTGAACAGTTCACGGGCATTGCCCGCCTTGACGCTGCCCCCGTACAGGATCCGCAAGCCGCCGGCAATTCTAGCATCCTGCCGGGCCAGCCGTGCGCGCAGAGCCGCATGAACCTCTTCGGCCTGCTCGGGGGTGGCATTACGTCCCGTGCCGATGGCCCACACGGGCTCATAGGCGATCACCGCGCGGTCCAGGCTGCCGATGCCGCTGAGCGCCAGCACCGCATCCAGCTGGCGGTTGATGACCTCCGCGGTGCGACCGGCCTCGCGCTCGGCGAGCTGCTCGCCCACGCAGAGAATCGGGATCAGCCTGCGGGACTGCGCCGCGGCAAACTTGCGGGCCACCAGCGCGTCGTCCTCCCCAAACAGGCTGCGGCGTTCGGAGTGCCCCACGATCACGTACTCGCAGCCTACGTCTCGCAGCATGCTCGCTGCGATCTCGCCGGTGTAGGCGCCGCCGGTCTCGGCGCACACATCCTGCGCGCCGAGCCGCGCCGGTGTGTCGCGCAGCAGTCGCGCCACCTCGCTCAGGTATACGAAGGGCGGGCAGATCACACATTCGACGTCGGAGAGGCTGCGGGAACCGAGTACTGCATCCACCAGCGGCGCATTCTCGGCCCGCGAGCCATGCATCTTCCAATTGGCCGCCACCAGTTTGCGTCGCATGGTTGATTACCCCCAACAGTCACGAGTGGGCGGGCCGGCAAAGCAAAGATACGCCTCAGGTCGGGGCGACGCTGCGCACGACACGCGCCAGCTCATCCGCGCAAGCACGCACCTCGCCGGCGTCGCGGCCCTCGACCATGACCCGGATTACGGCCTCGGTGCCCGAGGCCCTCAGCACGATGCGTCCCTCGCCCGCCAAGTGCTGTTCCATGCGCCTCACAGCCTCGCAGATCTCCGGCACACGCGCGGGATCGAAGCGCCGGGCGACCTCGACGTTCAGCAACGTCTGGGGCAGCTTATCCATGCCGGCGATCAACTCGGCCAGCGGGCGGCCGGTGCGCTTCATGATGGCCAACACCCGCAGCGCCGTGACCAGGCCATCCCCGGTCGTGGTGCGATCGAGGCTCAGGATATGTCCGGAGGTCTCACCACCGAGGGTGCCACCGATGTCCATCAGCCGCGCGAGCACGTGACGGTCGCCGACCGGCACGCGCTCGAACGGAATGCCCAGACGGCGCAGTGCCAACTCCAGCCCGAGATTGCTCATGACGGTGCCAACGACCGGTCCGCGCAGCTCCCCGCGCGCGTGTGCCTCCGCGGCGATGACGTAAAGCAGTTGATCGCCATCGACCAGGCGGCCCAGGTGATCGGCCATGACGACACGATCCCCATCTCCATCGAAGGCGATGCCCGCGTGCGCGCGCACGCCGGAGACTGTCAGCTGCAGCAGCTCGGGCTGCGTCGAGCCGCAGCCATCGTTGATATTGCGGCCGTTGGGCGAGCAGCCGATCGGCACGATCTCGGCCTCGAGATCAGCGAGAATGCGCGGCGCAACCTTGTAAGCGGCACCATTGGCGCAGTCCACCACGAGCTTCATACCCGCCAGATTCATGCCTGCCGGCAGAATGCCAGCGCAGAATTCCTGATAGTGCGGTAGCGTGGTATCGAGCCGCCGCGCACGCCCGAGCTCGCGCGAGGCCCGCGTGCGCGGCGGTGCCGAGAGCTGTGCTTCGATGCGCTCCTCGATTTCATCGGAGAGTTTCAGTCCCTGCGCATCGAAGAATTTGATGCCATTGTCCTCATAGGGATTGTGCGAGGCACTGATCACGACTCCGAAGCGGCACGCCAGGTGCCGCGTCATGTACGCGATCGCCGGTGTCGGCAGAGGCCCGGTCAACAGCACATTGACTCCACTGGCAACGAACCCGGCCTCCAGCGCTGCCTCGAACATATAGCCCGAAACGCGCGTGTCCTTGCCGATCAGCACCGTGCCGCTGCCGGCGTCGAGCACGT
The DNA here is from genome assembly GCA_036266795.1 of Steroidobacteraceae bacterium. Classification (GTDB taxonomy): domain Bacteria; phylum Pseudomonadota; class Gammaproteobacteria; order Steroidobacterales; family Steroidobacteraceae; genus FEN-1191. The sequence continues at coordinate 17,386 of DATAXJ010000047.1, forward strand.
GCGCGGCGGCACTGGCCAGGCGCAGCGTGAAGTCCACGGTCATCGGCTCGCTGCCGACGCGCCCCCGTATACCGTCAGTGCCAAAGTGCACTCGTCCCACGTCTAGTTGCCCTCCCCGTGCATATCTCCCCCGCCATAGACCGCCTCGATGACGCGCAGTGCGTCCACCGTGGCTGCGACATCATGCGCTCGTATGATGCACGCGCCATTGAGCCGCGCCATGCAGGCGAGCGCCAAGCTCGCTGCGAGTCGCTGCCCCGGCGCCGGCTGGGGGCGCTGTCCCGCGCCGAGCGCCAGCAGCGCCCCGCTCATCGACTTGCGCGACAGTCCCACCAGCAGCGGCAATCCCAGTGTCGCGAGCGCATCGAGCCGGCGCAGCAGCTGCAGATTGTGAGCCAGACGCTTCCCGAAGCCGAATCCCGGGTCCACGCACAGCCGCTCGCGCGCAATTCCCACCTCGAGACAGGCTCGCACCCGTGAGACCAGGAAGTCGCGCACCTCGTTGACCACATCGGCATATTCCGGCGCCTGCTGCATGGTGGCCGGTTCGCCGAGCATGTGCATGAGACATATTCCCAGCGAGCCCGCAGCTGCCACTTCGAGTGCTCCCGGTACCCGCAGGGCGCGCACATCGTTGATCATCCGCGCGCCGGCGTCGGCCGCGCGGCGCATGACCTGCGGCTGCGACGTATCGACGCTGATGACGGCCCCGTCTCCCACGCGCCCCGCAAGCCCCTCGACGACCGGCAGCACCCGCCGCAGCTCCTCTTCCAGCTCTACCGGCGTCGCGCCCGGCCGCGTCGACTCCCCGCCCACATCCAAAATCCGCGCCCCCTGCGCGACCATCTCCTCCCCGCGCGCCACCGCCTCGGCGACCGAGCCGAACTGCCCCCCGTCCGAAAACGAGTCCGGCGTGACGTTGATCACCCCCATGACGAGCGGATGCTCGAGCGACAGCACCCGACCAGCACACTGCAGACGCAGCGCAGGCGGCGCGAAAGAGCCCGGATGCAGGAGTGAAGACGAGCCCATGGCTGCCGTCAGGGTGTTAGAAGAAATCGAGCTATTCTGCGCGTTTGATCAGAACAAACGCGCAGAAGGGCTCGATTTCTCTCAACGCGATGCGCCCGCCGCGGGACTCTTCCGCCCCTGCGCCGAGCTGCTACCGCGACCTGCGCCGCGCTTCAGTGCTGCCCGGCGGGCCGTGGGGCGATCGGCGGCTCGGTCGGCGCCGGTACCGGCGGCACGACGACCGGCTTGCCGCCGCTGGTGGGGCCGCTGCTGGAAGCCGAATCGTCCCAGCCGTCGGGCGGACGCGGGGCGCGGCCCTCCATGATGTCCTTGATCTGCTCATCGGTGATGGTTTCGTACTTGATGAGCGCCTCGGCCATCAGATGCAGCTTGTCGAGGTTGGTCTGCAGGATCGCGCGCGCCTGCTTGTAGTTGTTCTCGATCACGCGGCGGACTTCCTCGTCGATCGCGTGCGCGGTCTCGTCGGAGACCTGCTTGTGCTGGGTCACGCTGCGACCGAGGAAGACTTCGCCGGACTCCTCGGAATAAGTGAGCGGCCCGAGCCGATCCGACAGGCCCCACTTGGTGACCATATTGCGCGCCAGCTCCGTGGCGCGCTCGATGTCATTGGAGGCACCCGTGGTGACCGCGTCGATGCCGAAGATCAGCTCCTCGGCGATCCGCCCGCCGAACAGCGTCGCGATCGAGCTCTCCAGGCGCCGCTTGCTCATCGAATAGCGATCCTGCTCGGGCAGGAACTGCGTGACGCCCAGCGCACGGCCGCGCGGAATGATCGTGACCTTATACACAGGATCGTGCTCGGGAACGCTGATGCCCACCAGCGCGTGACCTGCCTCGTGGTAGGCCGTCATGCGCTTCTCTGCATCGGTCATGACCATGGAGCGCCGCTCCGCGCCCATCATGATCTTGTCCTTGGCGCGCTCGAACTGGTCCATGCTGACCAGGCGCTGGTTGGCTCGCGCCGCGAACAGTGCCGCCTCATTCACGAGATTTGCCAGGTCAGCCCCCGAGAAACCGGGAGTTCCGCGCGCGATGACGCCGGGCTTGACGTCGTCGGCCAGCGGCACGCGCCGCATGTGCACGCGCAGGATCTGCTCGCGACCGCGCACGTCCGGCAGTGGTACCACGACCTGACGATCGAAGCGGCCCGGACGCAGCAGGGCCGGGTCGAGCACATCGGGGCGGTTGGTCGCCGCGATGACGATGATGCCCTCGTTGCCCTCGAAGCCGTCCATCTCGACCAGCAGCTGATTGAGCGTCTGCTCGCGCTCATCGTGGCCGCCGCCCAGACCCGCGCCACGATGGCGGCCCACGGCGTCGATCTCGTCGATGAAGATGATGCAGGGCGCGTGCTTCTTGGCCTGCTCGAACATGTCGCGTACGCGGCTCGCGCCCACGCCGACGAACATCTCCACGAAGTCGGAGCCCGAGATGGTGAAGAACGGCACCTTTGCCTCACCGGCGATGGCGCGCGCCAGCAACGTTTTGCCGGTACCGGGCGAGCCGACCATCAGCACGCCCTTGGGAATCTTGCCGCCGAGCTTCTGGAACTTACCGGGGTCCTTCAGGAAGTCGACGATCTCGCCCACTTCCTGCTTGGCCTCATCCACGCCCGCGACGTCGGCAAAGGTCACATTGACCTGATCCTCGCCGAGCAGCCGCGCACGGCTCTTGCCGAAAGACATCGCCCCGCGTCCGCCGGCCGCCCCCTGCATCTGGCGCAGCAGGTAGACGAATACCACCATCAGCAGCAGCGCCGGGGCCAACTGCAGCAGCAGCTGTGCGAGGAAGTTCGGTTGCTTGGGCGGCTCGCCCGTCACGCTGACATTGTTCTTCAGCAGATCGCCGATCAGCACGGTCTGCGTGGTCTCGGGGTTATAGGTCTCGAACTTGCCCTTGTCCTTGAGAACTCCGCGGATTTCGTCGCCCTGCAGAACGACACTGTCGATCTTGCCGCTGCGCAGGTCGCTATAGAACTCCGAATAGCTGATCTCCTGCGGCTGGGTCCCCGGCTGCATGTAGCGGCTGAAAACCACCAGCATGACCAGCACGATCACCACCCAGAGCAGGATGTTTTTTGTCAGATCGGTCAACTTCATTTCACCATCTTGCCGCGCCGCCAGACAAAAAAGGCACGGACCTATGATCAGGACGCTACACCATCCGTCTAACAGAGGCCAGTAAGTATGTTTCCGGGCTCCGCGAGCGCGACGCGGCCGGCTTCACAAATCGCACCTGCTGGTAACGTCGGCGGGCATTGCGAACCAGTTCCTCGAAACCTGCGCCTTGTAGAACCTTGATCAGGGCCGATCCGTCGGGTTTCAAGGTCTGGTCGGCCAGATCGAGCGCCAGTTCGGCCAGGTAAAGCCCCCGGGGCGCATCGATCGCATCCATTCCCGAGAGGTTCGGCGCCATATCCGACAGCAGCACATCCACGGCCGCACCGCCCAGGGCCGCCCGCAGGGCCGTGAGAACCGCGTCCTCCCGGAAATCGCCCTGCAAAAATTGCACACCCGGGATCGGTTCGATCGGCAGGATGTCGCTGGCGATCACCCGGCCAGTGGGGCCCACGCGCCGCCGTGCGTACTGGCTCCAGGCCCCCGGGGCGGCCCCAAGGTCCAGCACCAGCATGCCCGATCGCAGCAGGTGCTCGCGCTGGTCGATCTCTTCGAGCTTGAAGATGGCGCGCGATCGAGCCCCCTGCGCCCGTGCGCGCTTGACATACGGATCGGCGAAATGCTCGCGCAGCCAGCGCTCGCTGCTTCGGGAGCGACGCGAGGCCACGATTCCCTCAGACGTACCGCACCGAGACGATCTCGTAGCTCACGGTGCGACCGGGCGCAGCCACATCCACGACGTCGCCCTGAACCTTGCCGATCAGCGCCCGGGCAATCGGCGAGCTGATGGAGATGCGCCCTGTGCGGATATCGGCCTCATCCTCGCCCACGATCTGATACACCACCGCGTGGCCCTCCCCGTCCTCGAGCTCGACGGTGGCGCCGAACACGACCTTGCCGCCTGCGGACAGGGTCGCCACGTCGATGACCTCGGCGGTCGACAGGCGCGACTCGATCTCCCCGATGCGTCCCTCGATGAAGCCCTGCTGCTCGCGTGCCGCGTGATACTCGGCGTTCTCGGACAGATCTCCGTGGCTGCGCGCTTCGGCAATCGCTTTGATGACGCGCGGGCGCTCCTCGCCCTTCAGCCGTTTGAGCTCGACGCGCAGCAGCTCCGCCCCGCGCAAGGTCATCGGTGAGCGCTTCATGTTCCGACCTCGCGCGCTGCCGGCTCCGGCGCGATCTGGGGCTGTACCAACACTTCGCGGTGCAGGTCCTGCAGCCGGTTGACGCCGACCTCATCGATATGATCGAGCGCCTCACAGGTTGCCAGTGCCGCCGCCAGCGTCGTGTAGTAGGTCACGCGCCGATGCACGGCTTCGCGGCGAATGGAGTGCGACTCGACGGTGGCCTGCTTGCCTTCGGTGGTATTGACGATGAGGTCGATCTCATCGTTTTTGATCATGTCGACGATGTGTGGCCGACCCTCGCGTACCTTGTTGACGCGGCGGCATTCGATGCCCGCCGCCTTGAGAACCGCGGCGGTGCCGGTGGTCGCAACGATCGTGAAGCCGTGGCCGAGCAGACGGCGCGCCAAAGAGACCGCACCGTTCTTGTCGCGGTCGCGCACGCTGATCAGGCAACAGCCCGAGCGCGGCAGCATCACCCCGGAGGCCGTCTGCGACTTCGCATAGGCTTCCCCGAAGGTCCGACCAGTGCCCATGACCTCCCCGGTGGACTTCATCTCTGGGCCCAGGATCGGATCGGCCTCCGGGAACTTCACGAACGGGAACACCGCCTCCTTGACGGAGAAGTAACCCGGCACTCGCTCGGCAAGCGCGTCCATGTCGGCGAGCTTGCGGCCGGTCATGACGCGGGCGGCAACCTTGGCCAGCGCCAGCCCCGTCGCCTTGGAGACGAATGGCACGGTACGTGAGGCACGTGGATTGACCTCGAGCACGTAGATCGTGCCCGCCTGAATGGCAAACTGGATATTCATCAGTCCCACGACGTTGAGCGCGCGGGCCAGCTTGCGCGTCTGGGCGCGCAGCTCGGCCTGCACCTCTGCCGAAAGGCTGTTGGGCGGCAGCGAGCAACTCGAGTCGCCAGAGTGTACGCCGGCCTGTTCCACGTGCTCCATGATGCCACCGATCAGCACCTGCTCTCCGTCGCAGACGGCGTCCACGTCCACCTCGATGGCCACATCGAGGAATCGATCGAGCAGTACCGGTGAATCGTTGGAGACCTGCACGGCGTGACCCATGTAGGTACGCAGATCATCTTCGTTGAAAACGATCTCCATCGCCCGGCCTCCGAGCACATAAGAAGGCCGCACCACCAGCGGATAGCCGACCTCGCGGGCCAGCAACACCGCCTGCTCCTCGGTGCGCGCCGTTGCATTGGCCGGCTGCTTCAGGCCCTGCCGGCGCACCAGCTGCTGGAAGCGCTCACGATCCTCGGCAACGTCGATGGAATCAGGCGAGGTGCCGATGATGGGAGCGCCGGCAGCCTCGAGCGCCCGCGACAACTTCAACGGAGTCTGGCCGCCGAACTGCACGATCACGCCTTCGGGGCGCTCCTTGGCGATGACCTCGAGCACATCCTCGAGCGTGAGGGGCTCGAAGTACAGTCGATCGGAGGTGTCGTAATCGGTCGAGACGGTCTCGGGATTGCAGTTGACCATGATGGTCTCGAAGCCGTCTTCGCGCAGCGCGAGCGCCGCATGCACGCAGCAGTAGTCGAATTCGATGCCCTGGCCGATGCGGTTGGGGCCGCCGCCGAGGATCATGATCTTGCGCCGGCGGCTCGGCGCCGCTTCGCACTCCTCTTCATAGGTGGAGTACAGATAAGCGGTGGAGGTCGCAAACTCGGCGGCACAGGTGTCCACGCGCTTGTAGACCGGCGCGATGCCGAACTCGCGCCGCTTGCCGCGGATCGCCGCCTCGTTCGATCGGGTCAGCGTCGCAAGCCGCCGATCGGAGAAGCCCTTGCGCTTCAGAGCCCGCAGGCGCTCCTTGCCGAGCGCAGCCTCACCCTCGCGCCGCACGCGCGCCTCCTCGGCGATCAGATCGGCAATCTGCGCGAGGAACCATGGATCGATTGCGGACAGCTCGTACACCCGCTCGACGTCCCAGCCAGCCCGAAACGCATCGGCGACGTACAACAGACGCGAAGGACCGGGCGAGCGCAGCTCGTAGGTCAGCTGGTTGGCGGCCTCTTCGGTGAGCGGCTGCGCGGGCAGCAGCGGATCGAAACCATCCAGACCGGTTTCCAACCCACGCAGTGCCTTGTGCAGCGATTCCTGGAAGGTGCGTCCGATGGCCATGACCTCGCCAACCGACTTCATTTGCGTGGTCAACCGATCGTTTGCCGCGGGGAACTTCTCGAAGGTGAAGCGCGGAATCTTCGTGACTACGTAGTCGATGGTTGGCTCGAAAGACGCGGGCGTCGCCCCGCCGGTGATCTCGTTGCGCAGCTCATCGAGCGTGTAACCGACCGCCAGTTTCGCGGCGACCTTGGCAATCGGGAAGCCGGTGGCCTTGGAGGCCAGCGCTGAAGAGCGCGAGACACGCGGGTTCATCTCGATGACCAGCATGCGCCCGTCGGTGGGATTCAAGGCGAACTGCACATTCGAGCCGCCGCATTCCACGCCGATCTTGCGCAGCACGGCGATCGAGGCATCGCGCATCAGCTGATATTCCTTATCCGTGAGCGTCTGCGCCGGAGCCACGGTGATGGAGTCGCCGGTATGCACGCCCATCGGATCGAGGTTCTCGATCGAGCAGATGATGATGCAGTTGTCCTTGCGGTCGCGCACCACCTCCATCTCGAATTCCTTCCAGCCGAGCACCGCCTCCTCGATGAGCAGCTCGCGCGTCGGCGAGGCATCGAGCCCGCGCTGCACGATGGCCTCGAACTCCTCGCGGTTATAGGCGATGCCACCGCCGCTGCCGCCCAGCGTGAAGGACGGACGAATGACGATCGGAAAGCCGATGACGCTCTGGACGGCCAGCGCCTCCTCCAGACTGCGCGCGATCTGCGATTGCGGTACCGCGAGTCCGATCTCGCGCATGGCGTTGCGGAAGCGCTCGCGGTCCTCGGCCATGTCGATAGCCTCGCGCGAGGCGGCGATCAGCTCGACGCCGTACTTCTCCAGCACGCCCTCGCGCACCAGATCCAGCGCCGTGTTCAGCGCCGTCTGCCCACCCATGGTCGGCAACAACGCGTCGGGACGCTCGCGCTCGATGATGCGCGCGACGGTGCGCCAGTTGACCGGCTCGATGTAGATGGCATCGGCGGTCTCGGGATCCGTCATGATGGTCGCGGGGTTGGAATTGACCAGGATGACGCGATAGCCCTCCTCGCGCAGCGCCTTGCAGGCCTGTGCGCCCGAATAGTCGAACTCGCAGGCCTGACCGATGACGATCGGGCCGGCGCCGATGATCAGGATGCTGTGCAGGTCAGTGCGCTTGGGCATGGCGGCAGGAGTTCACATTGATCAGTGCCCGGCACGCAGGCCGCGCAGCTGGTTCTGCAGGCGGCGCACCATCGCCTGAATGAAGCCTTCGAACAGCGGCGACAGATCGTGCGGGCCGGGGCTCGCCTCCGGATGTCCCTGGAAGCTGAAGGCGGGCCGATCGGTGAGCGCCAGCCCCTGCAGCGTGCCATCGAACAACGAGCGGTGCGTGGGCACGACGTTGCCGGGCAGCGAAGTCTCGTCGACCGCGAAGCCGTGATTCTGGCTGGTGATGATCACGCGGCCGCTCGCAAGCTCCTGCACCGGATGATTGGCACCGTGATGACCGAACTTCATCTTCACCGTCCTGGCCCCGCAGGCCAGACCGAGCAACTGGTGTCCCAGGCAGATACCGAACACCGGCACATCGCCCTCGAGCAGCTCGCGGATCGCGCGGATCGCATAATCGCAGGGCTCCGGATCGCCGGGACCGTTGGAGAGCAGCACACCGTCGGGCTTGAGCGCCATGACCTGCTGCGCCGTGGTAGTCGCAGGCACCACCGTGAGACGGCAGCCCTGATCGGCAACCAGCCGCAGAATGTTGCGCTTGACGCCGTAGTCGTAGGCTACCACGTGCAAACGCTGGCTGGCTCGTAGCGGCAGCGGCAGCTCACGACCGATCGTGCCCTCGTTCCACTGATAGGCCTCGCGCGTGGTGACGACCTTGGCGAGATCCATGCCCTTGAGCCCGGGAAAGGCGCGTGCGGCCTGCAGCGCTGCGGCTTCGTCGATGCGCTCGCCGGTCATGATGCACCCAGCCTGTGCGCCCTTCTCACGCAGCAGTCGCGTGAGGCGTCGCGTATCGATGCCAGCGATGGCCACGACGCGACCGCGCTGCAGAAATTCGTTGAGACTGCCCGCCGCACGCCAGTTGCTCGGGATCATCGACAGATCGCGCACCACCAGACCCGCCGCATGGATCTGCTGCGACTCCATGTCTTCGGGCGTCGCACCGGTGTTGCCGATGTGCGGATAGGTCAGCGTGACGATCTGTCGCGCGTACGAGGGGTCGGTGAGGATTTCCTGATAGCCGGTGATGGCCGTGTTGAATACGACCTCTCCGGTGGTATTGCCGGCGGCTCCAATGGATTGGCCTCTGAAGATCGAGCCATCACCCAGAGCCAGCACCGCCGGAACCGTCACCGCATCCTTCTCCTGACCGATACACCCGTGGCGCGACCGCGAGCGTGCCATACCGCTTTGGGACAGGCGCCCGAGAGAGGCGCAGCGGGATTTTTCGATGCGTATATGCACAAAGCGGGAGGAGTTCTTTTGGAACATCCTCCCGCCTTGTGCGGACTAACCCGATCTCTCGGATTCAGGGAAAGTTTAAAGAGCCCCACCGCCCCTGTCCATGTGAATATCTGTCGCCGGCATGCGTCGTAGTGGCACCGGCCTTGTGTGCATCGCATCGCCACCAACCGGCCAAATATTACCTAAGCCTTTGTACTGTCAGATAAAAAATCCTTCATGGCATAGCGCCCGGCACTGCGTCCGGCCAGCCATGCAGCCGCCAGAATCGCCCCCCGGGCGAATACCGCACGGTCCGTTGCGCGGTGCACCAATTCGAGGCTCTCGCCCGGGCCGAGCAGCCGCACCTGGTGCTCACCGACCACATCGCCGCCGCGCAAGCTCGCAAAGCTGATCTGCCCGGCCACGCGCGGGTTGTCGTGCCCCGAGCGACCGTACACAGCACGCTCATGCAGTGGCGGCCCGGCGCGCCCCTCGACCGCGGCGGCACCGAGCGCCAGTGCCGTACCCGACGGCGCATCGAGTTTGTGCCGATGATGCGTCTCGACGATCTCAATGTCGTATTGCTCGGGCAGTGCCTGCGCCGCGCGACGCACCAGATCGAGCAACACGTTGACGGCGAGACTGGTATTGGGTGCGATCAGCACCGCGATACCGTGCGCGGCCGCATCGATCTGTGCTTCCAACCCTGCAGCTGCGCCCGTCGTGCCTATCAGCAGCGGCACACGCGCGGCTATACAGTCGGTCAGGTGCGCGGCGAGCGAGGCGCCGCGCGAAAAATCGAGCGCCACATCGGCGTCTGCGAGCAGCTGCGGCAGCTGCGTAACCGGGGCGATGCGCACACCGAGGGGAGCGGTGTCCGCATGCACGCCCGCATCCGCTCCCAGCGCGCGGCTTGCCGCCGAAGCCACGGCGCCCACGAGGCGCAGTGGTGCCTGCGTCGCCGCCGCATCGGAGGCGCCGCCGATACCGGGGTTGCTGCCGGCGAGTTCGCGCACGATTTGTCGGCCCATCCGCCCGCTGGCGCCGATCAGCACCGCGCGCGGTGCGCTCACGAGGAGCTGCCCGAGAAGAAGCGCTTCACGCCCTCCAGGAAGCTTTTCTGGCGTGGCGCATGACGATTGCCGTCATTGCGCAGCGATTCATCGAGCTGGCGCAGCAGCTCACGCTGCTCCGGTGAAAGATTCACCGGCGTCTCTACCGCCACGCGGCAGAATAGATCGCCGCGCGCATTGCCGCGCACGGACTTCACGCCCTTGTCGCGCAATCTGAACACCCGGCCGGACTGCGTCTCGGCTGGGATTTTCAGCACCACCTGGCCGTCCAGCGTCGGCACTTCCACGCTGCCCCCGAGCGCCGCGGTACTCAGGCTGATCGGCACTTCGCAGGACAGATGCACGCCGTCGCGCTCGAAGATCGGGTGCTCGCGTACCTGCACTTCAACGTATAGATCGCCGGGCGGACCTCCGTTGCGTCCGGCCTCGCCCTCGCCCGACAGCCGCACACGATCGCCGGTGTCCACGCCGGCCGGGATCTTGACCGACAGTTTCTTGCTGCGACGGACCCGGCCCTGGCCGAGGCAGTTGTCGCAGGGATTGCGCACGATGCGGCCGCTGCCGCGGCAATGCGGACAGGTCTGCTGCAGGGTGAAGAAGCCCTGCGAGACGCGCACCTGTCCCGTGCCGCTGCAGGTATCGCAGGTCGCGGGATTGCTGCCGCGCGCCGCGCCGCTGCCGTGGCAAACATCGCACTCGATGAACTTATTGACATCGATCTCGACCGTGCGCCCGAACACCGCCTCGGACAGATCCATACCGATCTCGTAGCGCAGATCCGCGCCGCGAAATACCTGCGACGCGCCGCCGCGGCGCGCGCCGCCGAAGATATCGCCGAAGACATCACCGAAAATATCGCTGAAGGCCTCGGCACCGTGAAAGCCGGCGCCGGCCGCCGAGGCATTGCGCTGCGCCTCGACACCCTGATGGCCATATTGATCGTAGACCGCGCGCTTGGTGGTGTCCGACAGCACCTCATAGGCCTCCTTGGCCTCCTTGAAATGCTCCTCCGCCTCGCGATCACCGGGATTGCGGTCGGGGTGAAACTTCATGGCGAGGCGACGATAGGATTTCTTGATCTCCGCCTCCGCTGCATTACGGGGTAGATCAAGCACCTTGTAATAGTCGCGTTTGGCCATGGATGAGTCGGCTGCCTCGTCAGCGTTCGCCGGACCGATTCGCCGGCGCCCTCGTCGTTGCTGTCCCTGTGTCTTCAGTCTCGTCGCGGTGCCGTGCGCGCTAGGCAGGCGCACGCCGCCGGACACTGTCGCGTCCGACGGCGTGGATCATCTCACAGCCCACGGCGCATCGCCGTGCGCCATGTCCGCCATGTCAGGAGGCGCGACGGTTTTTGTCGCGCACTTCCTCGAACTCCGCATCCACCACGTTTTCTTCGGGCTTGCTCTGCGAGCCTGCTGCGCCTTCGGCGCCCGCGCCCGCCGGTCCCTGCGCACCAGCAGCGCCACCCGCGGCCCCAGCGCCGGCCTCGCCGGTGGCGGCATAAGCTCGTTGGGCAATGCCCGCCGACGCCTGACCGAGTGCTTCGGTCTTCTTCTCGATGAGCTCCTTGTCATCGGACTTCAGGGCGTTCTTCAGATCGCTCAAGGCGGACTCGGCCTTGGCGCGCTCCTCGGCGCTGACCTTCTCCCCCAGGTCCTTCAGCGCCTTCTCCACGGCATGCACCATGGCATCGGCGCGGTTGCGCGTATCGACGAGCTCGCGGAACTTGCGGTCCTCGGCGGCGTGCGCCTCGGCGTCCTTGACCATGCGCTTGATCTCGTCGTCCGACAGGCCACTGGAGGCGCGGATCACGATGCGCTGCTCCTTGCCGGTGGCCTTGTCCTTGGCCGAAACGTTCAGAATGCCATTCGCGTCGATGTCGAAGGTAACCTCGACCTGCGGCATGCCTCGCGGCGCGGGCGGAATGTCCGACAGATCGAACTTGCCCAGCGACTTGTTGTCCGCGGCACGCTCGCGCTCGCCCTGCAGCACGTGGATCGTCACGGCGGTCTGATTGTCGTCCGCGGTCGAGAACGTATTGGCGGCCTTGGTCGGAATAGTCGTGTTCTTCTCGATGAGCTTGGTCATGATGCCGCCGAGGGTCTCGATGCCCAGCGACAGCGGCGTCACGTCCAGCAGCAGCACGTCCTTGACCTCTCCGGCCAGCACGCCCGCCTGAATGGCCGCGCCGACGGCGACGGCCTCGTCGGGATTCACGTCCTTGCGCGGCTCCTTGCCGAAGAAATCGCGTACGTACTTCTGCGCGAGCGGCATGCGGGTCTGGCCGCCCACCAGAATGACTTCGGCGATGTCATGGGGCTCGACTCCTGCATCCTTCAACGCGACGCGGCATGGACCAATGGTCTTCTGCAGCAGATCCTCGACCAGCGACTCGAGCTTGGCCCGCGTCAGCTTGACGTTGAGGTGCTTGGGACCGGCGGCATCGGCCGTGATGTACGGCAGATTCACTTCGGTCTGCTGGCTGGAGGACAACTCGATCTTGGCCTGCTCGGCCGCCTCTTTCAGGCGCTGCATGGCCAGCGGATCGCGCCGCACGTCCACGCCCGAGGACTTCTGGAACTCATCGGCCAGGAAGTTGATGACGCGCAGATCGAAATCCTCGCCGCCGAGGAAGGTGTCGCCATTGGTGGAGAGCACCTCGAACTGCCGCTCGCCGTCGACTTCGGCGATCTCGATGATGGAGACGTCGAACGTGCCGCCGCCCAGATCGTAGACGGCGATCTTGCGGTCACCGCCCTGCTTGTCCAGCCCATAGGCCAGCGCCGCGGCGGTCGGCTCGTTGATGATGCGTTTGACGGAAAGGCCCGCGATGCGACCGGCGTCCTTGGTAGCCTGACGCTGCGAGTCATTGAAATAGGCCGGCACGGTGATGACCGCCTCGCTGACCGGCTCGCCCAGATAGTCCTCGGCGGTCTTCTTCATTTTCATGAGCACGCGCGCGGAGATCTCCGGGGGCGCCATCTTCTTATCGTGCACATCGACCCAGGCGTCGCCGTTGTCGGCCTTGACGATCTGGTAGGGCACCATCTTGATGTCCTTCTGCACCACATCGTCAGTGAACTTGCGTCCGATGAGACGCTTGACCGCAAACAGGGTGTTCTGCGGATTGGTGACCGCCTGGCGCTTGGCGGACTGCCCGACCAGCACCTCATCATCCTTGGTGAACGCCACCACGGAGGGGGTCGTACGGTCGCCCTCGCTGTTCTCGATGACCCGCGGCTTGCCGCTCTCCATGATCGCCACGCACGAATTGGTCGTGCCCAGATCGATGCCGATAACCTTGCTCATGGGTCGTTACTCCGCAGATGCTGTTCGCTGAAGATCCACTCGCCGGGATCTTTTGTTAAATACTCGCGAGGGCTGCTCGCTCCCCGCTTCTCTTGGGCTGGACACGGCTGTTTCAAGTCGACTGCGCACGATTACTGCCCCTTAAAGCGCCGCGCAACGGGCCCGGGGGTCACTTGGCTACCACGACACGTGCCGGGCGCAGCAGTCGACCATTGAGCTCGTAGCCCGGCTGTACGACCTGCAGCACCGTGTTGGGCTCGGCCGTGGCCGTCTCCTGCATGAGCATGGCCTCGTGCTGATTGGGATTGAAGCGCTCCCCCATGGGATCGAGCTGGCGAATCGCAAACTTGGCGAAGGCGCGATCCAGCAGCTGCAGGGTCGCTTCCTGCCCGGCCAGCAGTGTCGCCGCATCGCTGTTGCCGGCACTCGAGAGTCCCAGGGCGAGGCTGTCGTGTACCGCCAGGAGCTCTGCAGCGAATTCCTCGATGGCGTATCGGTGTGCCTGCTCGATGTCGCGCTGGGCGCGCTTGCGCACGTTGTCGATCTCCGCGGCGGCACGCAAGTACAGCTCGCGCTGCGCGTGTGCGTTCTCTTCCGAGACTGCCAGCTCGCGACGTAATGCATCGAGCTGTGCTGCATTGGGCTGCTCCTCGCCGCTCGCTGCAAACTCGGCGTCGGGGAGTGCCGCGTCGCCCGCACGCTGTGCGGCACGGGAAGCGTTTCCGGACTCAGGATCCACGAGTTACCTCACTAAAGTCTCTTTTTCCTGTGAAAAATCAATCTATTAAAATACGAACATAAAGAAAAACCACGGCGGGGTTCGCACCCACCCAAACCCACCATGGCGGCTAGCGACGGAAATTCAAGGCGGCGCCGAGTACCTTGGCGGTCAGCTCGACGATCGGGATGACGCGCTCGTACGCCATGCGCGTAGGCCCGATGACACCCAGCACCCCGATGACCCCCTTGTCGGAGCTGTACGGGGCCATGACCAGGCTGTAATCGTCAAGAATCTGATAGCCCGACTCCTGACCGATGAAGATCTGCACGCCTTCGGCCTTGAGGCTCTGATCGAGCAGATGCAGCATGTCGCGCTTCTCGTTGAACGCCTCGAACAGCCGCTTGAGCTTGTCGACGCTGGAAAGCTCGGCGAAGCCCATGAGATTGGTCTCCCCGGCGATCACGTACTCGATGGCCTCCTGGCCCTCCTCGAAGAAGCGCTGGGCCATCTGGATTGCATCGAGCATGACCTGGTTGAGACTTTCGCGTGTCTCCTGCAGCTGGCGCAGCAGTTCCTGGCGGATCTGCGATAGGGCGAGCCCGGTGCAGTGCTCGTTGAGGAAGTTGGCCGCGCGGCGCAGTTCCTCGGCGCCATAGTGACGTCCGAGCTGAATGATGCGGTTCTGCACTTCCCGGTCGTCGAGCACCAGCACCACCAGAATGCGGTTCTCCGACAGTGGCAGGAACTCGATATGCGTGAGAACCGAGACCTGCTTGGGCGGCAAGGTAACCACACCGGCCAGCTGCGTGATGTTCGACAGCAGCTGCGAGGCGGTAGCGGCCAGCGACTTGTTACTCTCGGCCGGTGCATCGAGCTGGCGGCGGATCTCCTCCAGGCTCGCATCGTCCGTGGGCGCGTGTGCCCGCAACAGCGTATCGACGAAGAAGCGATAGGCCTTGTCGGTCGGTACGCGGCCCGCGGATGTATGCGGGGAGGTCACGAAGCCCAGCTCCTCCAGATCGGCCATGACATTGCGCACCGTGGCGGAGCTGAGCACCAGGCCGGATTCGCGCGACAGCGAGCGAGAGCCCACGGGCTGCCCGTCGCGGATATAGCTCTGTACCAGCACCCGCAGCAGCCGCTGGGCGCGTTCGTTGAGTCCCTCTTCCCTGCTATCGCCCGTCATCGTTGCCATTCAGCTAACCAGCGCCACGCAGCGCCGTCAAGCATTCCCGAAAGGGTGACGGCGAGCGCGTCCGGCTGCCACCTGCCGCCACCTGCCGCCGGTGACGAGGCCGCAAAAGTGTGCGGGCCGTCGCTATGGTAAGTGGGCCCGCGTTGGTCCCGCGCGATGCCGCATGCTACAACAGCATCCAATTCAGGGTGTGGGTCCACCAGGCTTGGGTCTTTAATGGACAGATCAATCCGAACCTGCGCGCTGATCGGAAAATTTCAAGATGCACGCGTGGCTGAGTGCGCGCTGCCGCTGGTGCAGACCCTGCAGTCGCGCGGGCTGGCCATCCTCGCGCTGGACGATGTTTCCTCCCGTGCGGTATTGCCGGATGCCGTCGCCCGCATCGATGTGGCAGAGCTGACGCGCCGTGCCGATCTGGTGATCGCCATCGGCGGGGACGGCACGCTGCTGTATGCCGCCGGGCTCGTGGCCGAGCATGGCATTCCTCTGCTCGGCATCAACCGCGGGCGGCTCGGCTTTCTGACCGACGTACTGCCGCAGGACCTAGGGCGCTCGATGGATGCGGTGCTGGCGGGCGAATGCGTCGCCGATCGCCGTAGCTTGCTGCAAGCCCGCCTGTACCCGCCGACCGGCGCGGAAGTAGCGCATTTCGCGCTCAACGATGTGGTGTTCAACCGCCTGGACACCGGCCGCATGCTGGACTTCGAGACTCGCATCGATGGCCGCTACGTCAACTCGGGCGGCGGCGACGGCTTGGTCGTGGCCACCGCCACCGGCTCGACTGCCTACGCACTCTCCTGTGGTGGTCCGATCGTCGATCCGCGCCTCTCGATCCTGGTGGTTGCACCAATCTGCCCACATACGCTCTCGGATCGGCCCATCGTCGTACCGGGGGATTCCACGGTCGAAATCCGTCTGATCGGACATCAGGACTCCGTCGCCCAGGTCACCTGCGATGCCAGCGTGCTCGGAGAGCTACGGTTGGGCGGACGACTGGAGATCTCACCCAGCGAGCGGGCCATCACCCTGCTGCATCCGCCCGGCTATGACTTCTTCCGACTGCTGCGCTCCAAGTTGCACTGGGGCCGGGGCGGCCTGTCCCACGAGCGCTAGGGTCAACAGCCATGCTGCGATATCTGCAGATTCGCGACTTCGCGATCATCGAGCTGGTCGAGCTCGAGCTGGGCGGCGGCCTTACCGTACTGACCGGCGAGACGGGGGCAGGCAAGTCCATCATCGTCGATGCGCTCGAGATGCTCGCGGGCGCGCGCGCCAGTGCCGAGGTCGTGCGCCCGGGCGCTGAGCGTGCCGACATCGCGGCGACCGTCGATGCTGCGTCCGGCGGTCCGGCGCTGCAACGGCTGCTCGAGGAGCAGGCCATCGAATGCAGCGAGGGACTGGTGATGCGTCGCGTGGTGGGCAGCGACGGGCGCAGTCGCGCCTGGCTGAACGGCCAATCAGTGCCGCTGCAATTGCTCGGTAAGGTTGCCGAACTGCTGATCGACATTCATGGACAGCATGAATTTCAGTCCCTGGTGCGACCGGCCGAGCAACGTGCAGTGCTGGACGCCTATGGGCAGCTGCAGGTGCTTGCGCGGCAGGTTGCTACGGCGCATGGCGAATGGCTGACCCTGCTCAATCGCAGTGTGCAGCTCGAAAGCGCTGCCGATGAGCGCACCTCCCGGCTGGACCTGCTGCGCTACCAGGTCCAGGAAATCGAGGCGCTCGCCCTGTCCGGCGGCGAATTCGCCGCTCTGCAGGAGGAGCGCGCGCGGGTCGCCAATCGCAGCCGCCTGGTCGGTGCGGTGCGCGAGGCGCTCGGCTGCCTGTACGAATCCGAGGAACCCACCACGCAGGCGTTGCTGGCTCGCGCGCTCACGACGCTGCGCGCGGCCGCCACGACGGACACGAAACTCACCCCCCAGCTCACGCTGCTCGAGGAGGCGCAGATCCGCGTGCAGGACGCAAGCCATGCGCTTCAGCAGTATCTGGACGCGCTCGAGATCGACCCGGAGCGGGCCGAGCAGATCGAGCGGCGCCTGGCCGCGATAGAAGAGCTCGCGCGCAAGCACCGCATCGCGCCCGAGGAGTTGATGGCGCGTGGCGCCTCCATGACCGAGGAACTCCTGCAACTCGAGCACGCCGTCGCGGACCTGGGGGGCGTGCGCGCGCAGCTCTCGGGCGCGCTGGCAGCCTATCTGGAATTGGCGCGGCAATTGTCGGCGCGGCGGGCAACGGCCGCACGCACTCTGGCCAAGCAGATCTCGGCGCGCATGCAGGAGCTCGGCATGGTCGGCGGACGCTTTCTGATCGATGTGCAGCCGGCCGAGGGCGCCGAACCCGCACCGCACGGGCTGGATCGGGTCGAATTTCGCGTCAGCACCAATCCCGGCCAACCGCCGCGCGCACTCGCCAAAGTCGCTTCGGGCGGAGAGCTCTCGCGCCTGTCACTGGCGGTTCAGGTCACCTGCGCAGGCGAGAGTCGACGCAGCATGGTGTTCGATGAGGTCGATGCCGGCATCGGCGGGGCGGTCGCCGAGATCGTCGGACGCGAGCTGCGCGCACTGGCCACGCGTGCACAGGTGCTGTGCGTGACGCATCTGCCGCAGGTGGCAGCGCAGGGCCATCAGCATCTGCGCGTGACCAAGGCCTCGGAAAAAGGCCATACCCACACGGCCGTGAACACGCTCAGCCCGCTGGGGCGGGTCGAGGAGATCGCCCGCATGCTCGGCGGGGTGGAGATCACGGCTCGCGCGCGCGCTCATGCGCGCGAGATGCTCGCGCAGGCTTCAGCGGCCGAGACGACCCTCAGCTCACCGCCGGGGACATGAGCTTGACCCGCCCCTCCTTGCGCGCGGGGCAATCATGGCGCTGGCAGCGCCCATAGAGCACCAGCGAATGCTCGGCAATCTTGTAGCCCAGACGCTGCGCAATGGCATTCTGGCGAGTCTCGATCTCCGCATCGACGAATTCCTCCACCCGTCCGCAGTCCATGCAGACGATGTGATCGTGATGCGCACCATGATTAATCTCGAACACGGCCATGCCGTCCTCGAAATGCCGCCGGCTGACCAGCCCTGCAGCCTCGAACTGCGTGAGCACGCGGTAGACGGTCGCGAGGCCGATATCCTCGCTGGAATCCAGCAGAGTCTTGTAGATCTCCTCCGCGGACATATGACGCGTGGGGCTGCGCTCGAGGATCTCCAGGATCTTCAGGCGCGGCAAGGTGACCTTGAGCCCCGCCTTGCGCAGTTCATTGCTTTCCAAGGTACACCTCGGTCGGAGTCACCCGTCGGCGGCTTGCTATGAGATATGATCGCCGCATGAAGATTATCGCCCAATTCATCCGATTCACCCACTCGGTACGCCGCCCGGCACCTGACGTCCACTCCAGCCCGCGAGCGCTGCTTTGCGGTAGCGCTCTGGCAGCGTTCACAATGGCGGTAACGACCGGTTGTGTCTATCACATGCCGGTGCGCCAGGGTAACTATCTCGACCCTGCCGCGGTCGCGCAGGTGCGGCCAGGAATGACGCATAGCCAGGTGCGCTACCTACTCGGCACCCCCATGGTGCCCGATGCGTTCGATAACGCCCGTTGGGACTACGACTACTATCTGAATAACACGGGCCTGACCAGGACCCAACACGCGCACGTCACGGTCTACTTCCAGAAGGACCTGGTGGCGCGGGTGGTCAGCGATGTAAAGAAAGCCCCGATCACCACCCAGACGCACGGCGGCGTCAAATACCCCGTCCCCTTCTGATTCTACCTGCGCCGCGCGCCGCACGTGCACGGCGCGCCGCACGCGGATCGGCGCGTAGCGGCCGGTACAATTCGATGCGATCGCCCTCGGCGAGTACCTGATCGAGCGAGCAGAGCTGTCCAAAGATGCCCACGGCCTGCCCACCGATGAGCTGCGCTCCGAGCTGCTGCTGCGCAGCTGCCAGTGCTTCGGCCACGGTGGCGCCTGCCGCAAGGCACAGCTCGCAGGTGAGCAGTCCCTGGGCGGTGTCCCAGACGACGCTGCAGTGCCGGCTCATGCTAGGCCGGCAGGCTCTGGGCGCGTGCGACGAACGCCCTTACCAGCGAGGCGGCCGTCTCCTCGAACAGCGGATCGAATAGCGCGGACTTCAGCGCGTTCGAGAATTGGAAGCGCAGCCACAGCTCGATCCGGCAGCCCATGTCGGCGATCGGCACGAAGCTCCAGCGTCCCTCCAGCAAGCGAAACGGTCCCTCGACCAGGTGCATCTGCACGGCGCGCCCGGGTTCCAGGCGGTTGCGCGTGGTGAAGGCCGTGTGCAGCGGACCGCGACGCACTGCCAGGCGCGCGAGCATCTCGTGATCGGCACGCTCCAGCACCCTGGCCTCCGTACAGCCGGGCACGAATTCAGGATAGCGCTCCACGTCCTCCACCAGCCGGTAGAGCATTTCGGGCGGGCGGGAAACCAGGGCCGAGCGGGTCAGTTCGCGCATCGAACAAGTTTGGCTTAAGGCCCGGGGCCGTCAAGCGCCGGCAGACCCGCGCCGATCTGCCGTCCCGGCGTGTCCTAGAATGCAGCCATGAGCAAACCCGCCAACGCCACGCCCCGTGTCATTGCCGAGAACCGCCGTGCGCGCTTCGATTACTTCATCGAAGAGCGGCTGGAGGCGGGAATGGTGTTGGAGGGCTGGGAAGTCAAGTCGATGCGCGCCGGCAGGGCGCAACTGGCCGAGGCCTATGTTTATTTGCGTAATGGCGAGGCCTTCCTCATCGGAGCGCATCTCTCGCCCCTGCGAACCGTCTCGACTCACAAGAGCGCCGACCCGGTACGCACGCGCAAGCTGCTCCTGCACCGCAATCAGATCGATCACCTCGTCGGAGCCGTCGAGCGCCGCGGCTATACGGTCGTACCCCTGGAACTGTATTGGAAGGACGGTCGTGCCAAGCTGCAGATCGGCTTGGCAAAGGGCAAGAAGCAGCACGATAAGCGCGCCACGGAAAAGGACCGCGACTGGCAGCGGGATCGGGCGCGCCTGATGCGACGTGGTTAGCCGCACCCATGCCCCGCGGGTGACGACGCGGCGGCAACTTGATGATATCTCTTGATAACGATGCCGTGGCGCACGGTTTTACCCACCCACCGCGATGGGTAAGGCCACGGTGGTACAATGGGTTCGAAGGGGGCGACCGGTTTCGACGTGGGTCACGAACCTTCAGGGGCGTTGCCGAGGTGCAGTAGCCCTCGTAAAACTCTGCTGCAAACTTTAGTTGCCAACGACGACAACTACGCTCTAGCTGCTTAACCGCAGCTGACCTCTGACCAGCTCGTGCCTATGCGACTGTATCAGGGGACGCGCTCATAGGATCGCCGGCCATCGTGCTACGGGGTGGACGTGTTAAGAGTTACCGTCGCTGGTTCGGCGTCTTCCCTGCCCTTCGGGTAGCGTCGGATGAGAAAAAAAGAATGGGCTATGCGCGTAGATCCTGAAGTCTAGGGCTTGCGGACGCGGGTTCAATTCCCGCCGCCTCCACCAATGCGGGGGTCTCAGCAGAGTTGCTGGGACCCCTCCGAGATCTGCTGTTGTGAAGGCCAGGAGCACTGCCAGCTTCCGGGCCTGGGGTGTGGCTTGACATATATTTCGGTATTTGCCTAAATACCGTATGGAAAAGGTTTTCAAGGCGCTGGCCGACCCCACCCGCCGGCGGATTCTGCAGTTGCTTCGCACCCGGGCGATGAGCGCGGGGGAGATCGCCGATCGCTTCACGCTCGCCAAGGCGACACTCTCAGGCCACTTCGCGATACTGCGCGCCGCGGACTTGATCGACGCCGAGAGGAGAGGCTCGACAATCATTTATCGGCTGAACCTGTCGGTCCTGCAGGAGGCACTGCTGGAGTTTGCGGAGGCCTTCGGTATCGGGCGGGATGGCTCCAGAATCCGTCGCCGTTCCGGCGAAGCAGCCGGCTAGATCAGCCGGGCCGCCTGACAGTGATCAATCGGCGCGCGGCTCTCATCTCGGCTGCCCTCGTCTTCGTGATGCTGGGGGCAGGCATCTGGGCGCTACGCAACACGCCTGTGGCCGCTCATGTCGCCGTTCACTTCGACGCTGCCGGCCACGCCAACGGCTGGAACAGTGCGGCGCGCGCATTTTTTACCCTACCGGTAATCGCCGCGATGTTCTGGGGACTGATGGCGCTACTGCCACGGATCGATCCACGCGGTGCCAACCTGGCGCGATCTGCGGCAGCCTACGGCACCGTCTGGATCGCCGTCACCACCCTGCTGTGCATACAGCAGGGGCACTCATCGCGCGCAGCATGCGCATCGAGCTGCCCACGGCCCGACTGCAAGTCGCCATGCTCGGCGCACTCTTCATCGTACTCGGCAACGTGCTCGGCAAGATCCGACCCAACTACTTTCTGGGCATTCGCACGCCCTGGACGCTCGCCGACGAGCACGTCTGGGAACAGACGCATCGTTTTGGCGGCTGGGCATTCGTGGCTGGGGGGACTGTGATGCTGGTGGCCGCGTTTGCGGCCCCGCAGGCGACCGCGGCCACCACGCTTATGCTCCCGGTGATCCTGGCGGTGGTGCTCGGCGTGACGCTGAAATCTTACCTGCTGTGGAAACAGCAATGCCGCTGACGTGCGGCAAGGTATTAGCCAGGGCGATCGCATTAGCAAGATTTAATTTTCAAATTAGCTTACGAGGCCTTTCATACAGTTAGGCTGTGGCTGGGTCGACGCCATGGCCGGCGTCGCGCGGTTGACGGGAGCGTTGCCAAAGCCGGTAAGTGCGGTGGCTGCTCGACAATAAAGTCGGGAGCGGCGCGCCGATGGCGCAGACTGGGCCAATCTTCATCCATTCCCTGTTCCGCTGTGCGAGCACTTTCTTCTTCCAGAAGTTTCGGGCCCTCGGCGCGAAGTTCACCTGCTATCAGGAACCCTTCAACGAATCGCTCGAGGCATTGAACCGCCCCTCGCGACAGGTGCGTCTGCTCGCATCCCCGGATGGCTCACTGCTTCGACATCCGCGCCTGGACAAACCCTACTTCTTCGAGTTCTGGCTGCGACGGCAACAACTGCAGGGCTTATACCGCCGCACCTTTGCATACCGCGAATACTTTGCCGGCTCGACATTGCCAGCCGCGCAGCAGCGCTGGATCGCCGCGCTGCTCACGCACGCGCAGGGCTGCGCGGTGCTGCAGTTCTGTCGCAGCACGGGCCGCGCGGCGGCATTACGCACCACGTTTGGCGGCGTTCATCTGCACCTGTGGCGCGAGCCGCGCGCGCAATGGTGGTCATACAAGGTCGGTGATTACTTCGACAGCGTCAGCCGGCGCATCTACGACGCACCGGGTCTGCCGGCGGCCCTGGCGCAGCTGCGCCACCAGATGCTCGACCCGCGCGCTTCGACGGCAGTGCTGTCTGCACGACAGAACTATGCGCTCTACTACGGTCTATGGCTGCACTCGTGGTTGGCGCTCAGCGAGCTTGCCGATGCCTCGATCAGCGTCGATCGGATCGCATTCAGCGAGGCGGACAACGGCGCCTGCATGACTCAATTGGCCGCGCTTCTCGGCGAGGCCCTCGATCTGACCGATATCAGCACCCCGGGCATGGCATTTGCCCCAGACGAGCTGCCGTTCTACGAGTCGGTGGAACAAAGGGTGGGCGAACTGTTCGTCGCCGCCGGGCAGGCGAGCGCCGCGCG
The DNA here is from genome assembly GCA_036266795.1 of Steroidobacteraceae bacterium. Classification (GTDB taxonomy): domain Bacteria; phylum Pseudomonadota; class Gammaproteobacteria; order Steroidobacterales; family Steroidobacteraceae; genus FEN-1191. The sequence continues at coordinate 40,215 of DATAXJ010000047.1, forward strand.
GATCGCGTGCGCCGAAGGTGCCGCGGCCGATGTGCGTCTGGCGCACGCGCGGCGCCCTCACGACGCGCGGGCGGAACGAAACCTGCGACAGGCGGCCTTGGCGATGATGGACCGCACGCAGCGGGAGCGCTGGGCGCCCCGGCAAAGCCGCCACGCGACCGAGGGCGCAGCGAAGTGGCCGCTGCTAACCAAACTACGCAGATTCTGGCCTGTCCCTTCGGGCCACGGCGGGGTCGGCGCCCCCGGCGAGCCGCATAGCGGCGCGCCGCTGCTGGCTCCGGTAAGGACCGAGACCGCCCGCAACGGTTATCATCGGGGTTGAGCGTCCAGGGGCTGAGCGTCGGAGCCACAGCTCCGTTGGCCCGCCGATTGGCGCGGCCGGATCGCACGCTGACTTCAGGAAACGACGGTCGTACCGTTGATCAGATTCTTCACTGCAATCGACCAGCCCCACAGCAATAGCACCGCTGATGCAATCACCACGAACCAGTAAAAGCCTTTGCTCTTCAACATCACGGCACTCATACAGATACCTCGCGATGATTGTAGCATTCCTGCGCTTGCGCTTCAGCCGCGTCGCCGTGCGCCCTGCGCTGCTGGCCGCGCTCGCGGTAATGGGCCTGGCGGCCGGCACGCCGGACTGGGCCGCCCCACAGGTTGCAGCTGCCGCCGCCGGTCAGGATCCATATCTGTGGCTGGCCCAGATCCGCGGCACTCGTGCACTCAACTGGGTGCGACAGCAGAACGCACGCACCGACAGCCAGCTCACCCGGGATTCGCGCTACGCGCGCTGGCGCACGCGCATCCAGTCGGTGCTCAACGCCCAGGATCGCATCCCCTTCGGCGTTGTGGAGCAGCAGTGGGTATTCAATTTCTGGCAAGGTGCCGGCCATCCGCGCGGCCTGTGGCGTCGAACCACCGTGCAGGACTACGCCCAACGCCTGCCTCACTGGCAGACGCTGCTGGATCTGGACGAGTTGGACCAACGCATGCGACACGACTGGGTCTGGCAGGGTGCGGAGTGTGCACCGGATCTGCGTCGCTGCCTGATCAGTCTGTCACCGGGCGGTGGCGATGCGGTCATCGTGCAGGAATACGACCTCGAGCGTCACCAATTCCTTCTGCGCGGTTTCTCGCTGCCCCTGGCCAAGTCAACCGCGACGTACCTCGATGACGACACGATTCTGTTCGCCAGTTTCTTCGGTCCGAAGTCGCTGACGAGCTCCTCTTATCCGCGCATCGTCAAGCTCTGGAGGCGTGGACAGCGCTTGAGCGCCGCCCGCACGCTCTTCGTCGCGCGCCCGCAGGATGTGCAGGCGTCCCCGCAGGTATTCCAGGGACCGTATGGCAGCGTTGGACTGGTGCTGCGCCAACCCGATTTCTTCAATACCGACTACTACGTGCTGCGCGCAAACGGCACGCTGCAACAGTTGCCGCTACCACAGGACGCCCAGGTGCAGGGCGTCACGCGCGGCATGTTGATTGCGACTCTGCAGCGCGATTGGCATCGCCGCACCGGTGTAGTGCCGTCCGGCTCGCTGATCAGCTTTGATCTGCTGCGCTACCGCGCCACGGGTCAGGCCCCTGCCGCCACCGTGCTCTACACTCCCGCGGAGCACACCACGATCGACGAAGTTGCTACGGGTCGCGACGCGGTCTACGCCTCGGTTTATCACGATGTAACCGGTGCGATCGAGGAATTTCATGCCGGCCCGAGCGGCTGGCATCGGCGCCGCCTACCACTACCCGCGGGGGGTTCCACCTCCATTGTGACGGTCAACGACCGCGGACCGGAGGCCTACTTTTCCTTCGAGAGCTTCCTGACGCCACCGACGCTGTATCAATTTGATGGCAACGCAGCGCCGCGGCCGATCAAACGGCAGCCCGACCAGTTCCCGACGCGCGCGCTGAGCGTACATCAATATTGGGCCACCTCGGCCGACGGCGTGCGCATACCCTACTTTCTGATCGGACCGCGGGGCTCGAACCCTGACACACCTACGATTCTCTACGCGTATGGCGGCTTCCAGGAATCGCTGACACCCTGGTACTGGGACGACCCGCATCGACCTCTCGATGCCGGCCAGATCTGGCTCGCACGCGGCGGTGCCATCGCGGTCGCCAACATCCGCGGCGGCGGAGAATTCGGCCCCGCCTGGCACGAGGCCGCGCTGACCGTGCATCGACAGCGAGCATTCGACGATTTCGAGGCGGTCGCGGCCGACCTGGAGGCGCGTCACCTGACCTCGCCCGCACACCTGGGCATCCTCGGCGCCTCCAACGGCGGGCTGCTGGTCAGCACCGCGATGGTCCAAAAACCAGCGCTATTCGGTGCCGTGGTCTGTCAGCGGCCGCTCATCGACATGCTGCGATATACGCAATATGGCGCAGGCGCATCCTGGATCGCCGAATATGGCGATCCGGCGGACCCGCGCATGGCTGCGTATCTGCGCGGCTATTCCCCCTATGAAAATGTCCTTCCCCATGTCAACTATCCGCCCATCCTGTTCATCACCGAGACCAGCGACGACCGTGTCACTCCGGTCTTCGCGCGCATGATGGCCGCGAAGATGCAGGCGCAGGGTCATCCCGTGATATTCAGCGAGGCGCTCGAGGGTGGTCATGGCGCCGGCGCCACGCATGCCGAAGAGGCCGATTACTGGGCGCTGTCGTACGTTTTTCTGGCCCAGCACCTGGGACTGAAGACAGTCGCACCACCTGCGGTCGGCGCGGCGGCGGGGTCGGCTCCTCTGCCGTCCCCGCCGTAGATGGTGATGGTTCAGTGGTTACCACCGCCGCGGGCCTGCCCGCCGTGACGGCCCGCCTCGGCAGCCTTCTCGCGATCATTGGCGAAATTGCCGGGATTATTTTCCTTGCCCTGACTCTCTCCGCCCTTGCGGCCTGCCTCGGCTGCACGCTGGCGATCGTTGGCGAAATTGCCGGGGTTGTTGCCCTTGCCCTGGCTGTGGCCTCCCTTGCTGGCAATCTCGCGCTGCTGATCCTGATCCATCGAGGCAAAGCCGCGACGCGAAGTATCCCGGGACTGCTGCCCATTGCTCGAGTTAGCCATCACCTGCTTCCTCCTTACTTTGACGGAACCATTTAGGCTGCAATCGTCATGCCGCGCAAGCGCCACCAATCAAGGTGCGCGGATTATCAGGAGAATCCCCTTGCGCTTGCGTCAAGGCGCCGCGGGCTGCAGCGCAGGTTGCAGCGCGAACGTCAATTTTAGTCACTACCGCTGAAGATATTTCCGCGCAGGACGGCTGTGTCGCTGGCGCTTGTTGCCCGCGCAGCAATTGCATCGCGGCGCGCCGCGCGCCATCACTCGATGATCAGGTGATGTCCGTCCGGATCGACACGATGCACGGCTTCGTGCGCTGTGGGGCTCGCCGCAACCTCGCGCTGGAGCACCAGTCGCGTGGCGATGACGTCGTTGTTGGCCGCGATCGGGTTGCTGCGCGGTCGCGGCCGCCGATAACACAGCAGTTCGAGATGCGGTTTGGCGCGCAGCGGACTCAACGCAGTGACTTCCAAATTCGGCGCGCTCACATCGTCCAGACGCGCCTGCTCGATGCCGTGATTATAGGAGGTGGCACTCAGGCGCAGCCCGAGCTCTTCATAGAATGCGACACTTTGCATGGTGTCGCTGACGCTGATCGCCGAATGATCGATGCCGCACCAGAGCCCGGGCGCCGCGGCATGCGATGCCGCAGCAACGGGCTGCGCCAGCAGCTCGAGCGGATGACCTTCGGGGTCTCGAAACTTGAACGCGGTGACGCCGCCCGAGCTCTGTGGGAGCCGCTGCGGTCCCTCGCGCGAGATCGCCGTCCAGCCGGGTACCGCCGCAAGCTGGCGGAACGCCTGCTGCATATCCGTCACGAGAATCGCGAAATGCTGAAAGTTCAGATCGCTGGCACTGCCGCCGCTTGGGTACGCTTGCCCCGGTGCATCGAACTGCAGCAACTCGAGGGTCTGTGCGCCGAGCGTGAGCGTGACGGCGCACGCACCTCCCCGCACATTCATCAATTGCTCGAAATTGCGGCCTTCGCGCCGCTCGACCTGCAGGCGCCGGCATCCCAGGGCCGCCTCGTAAAACGCGGCGAGCGCCTCGGCATCGGCGCTGGTCAGGCTGAAGCGCGTCAGTGCAGCAAGCATCCCTGTCCCGCCGGCGCGGCGAGTCTGCGACGGCAGCTGTTGCCTCACGGCCAGCGCGCACCGCGGCGATTGAGGAAGATCGCGTAGAGCGTGTGTGATCCGCCGATGAAAAGCCGATTCTTCAGGGCTCCGCCGAAGGTCAGGTTGGCGACCCGGTGCGGTACCAGAATCTTTCCCAGCAGCCTCCCGCACGGGTCGATGCAATGCACGCCATCGGCGGCACTCGACCACAGGTTGCCGTCCTCATCCACGCACATGCCGTCGGCGTAACCCGGCTCGATCTTGTGGAAGACCTGTCCGCCGCTGAGTCGACCTCGCGCTCCCACATCAAAGACACGGATCCATTGACGAGGCTGTGCGGCGCTCTGCACACCGGTCTCGGCGACATAGAGCTTCTTCTCGTCCGGGGAGAAAGCGAGCCCGTTCGGGCCGTCGAAGTCATCGGCTACGATGCGCAGCTCGCCGCCGTCCGGGTCGAAGCGATAGACGGCGGCGGGCCGTTCGGAACGCTGCCGGCCGCCCTCGTAATCGGACTGGATGCCGTACAGCGGATCGGTGAACCAGATCGATCCATCGGACCTGACCGTGACGTCATTCGGGGAATTGAGCCGTCGCCCTTCGTATCGCTCCACGAGCCGCGTAACGCCGCCATCGAGCTCCGTGCGAAACAGGCAGCGCTCACGATGCGAACAGGAAATGAGTCTGCCCTGCCGGTCGCGTGTCTGGCCATTGGCGTAGCCGGAAGGCTGTCGATAGACGCTGACGCCGGCATCCTCGATCCAGCGCATGGTCCGATCGCGCGGCAAATCCTGGAACAGCAGGCAGCCTGCATCGCCCATCCACACCAGCCCCTCGATCCAGCGAAAGCCGCTGGCCAGGACCTCCAGCGGCGCGTTGTCGACGATGTAAGACCGAAAGATTGGATCGCGGATGTCAAATCCCTGCACCGTGGTCTCTCCTATCGCCAGATACAGGGACCGGAGGGCAGCTGGGCGTCCTCCAGCTGCACGATCATCAGCACTGCCGGCACAGTACCCACCGTCCCGGACAGATGGCCGCGACGACCCTCTCGCTCACGGCAGCCCTGATCAGCGCCAAAGGAAAACTCCCCGGGTCCCATCTCCACGCGCGTGCCGTCCATCGTCTCGACGAACCAGCGTCCCGCCAGCGGGATGATCCACTGCGGTCGGGGATTCTCGTGCCACTGGCCGATCCAGCCTACCGGCAGCACGCTGATCAGCGTGCTCGTCGTCCCGCGCATGCGCCGGCCCTGCCACTGAGGCTCGGCCGGGGGCTGCATCGACTCGAGCACGAACTCATCGATGTGACAACGACTCTGGTGGCTCATGCCGTCTGCATCGGCCCAGACGTGCCAGTATCCGATGCTCGGCGCAGCCCGCTCTGCCTCGCTCATGGCTGGCCCACCGGTCTGTGCAGCTGGTACGGATGCGTCGAGGCGAGCGGGTCATGCCAGAAGCGCGCCGCCGCATCGGCGCTGGTGCCCAGGGCGAGCACGAGAAAGCCGCCGGCCAATGCCAGATTCTTCCAAAAGTCCCAGAACAGATCGCGGCCGCGGCTTGTGCCGCGCAGCTTGAAATCCGGCTCGCGCCAGAAACGCTTCCAGAGCAGCGCGGTCACGATGCAGTAGAGCGCCAGCACGAGGGCCGCGAGCCGATCGAATACGCCCGAGACGATCGCCAGCGACATGAGCACCTCGATGCACAACCCAGCGATGATCAGCAGCGTCGCGAGCACCCGGGAGCGCGCTGCCTGTGCGGCCTGATCAACCGCCGCCTCGAAATTCAGCAGCTTGTCGAGAGCGCTGAAGGGCAAGAACAGCAGCACCAGCAAACAACGCACGATTGCAATGGCAACAATGGACAGCAAGAGGCGCTCCCTCGTCCCGCGACAGCCGTCGGAGTTTGCTACATTGTCGCGGAAGGGCGCGCTCTGGCAACATTTGCAGTGCCGGTACGCCCGGTATCGTTGCACTTATGCCGAATGTCCTACAGAGGAGCCTCCACGTGAGCAGCCAGAACGTGCCGGTACCTTCCACGACGACCACACCCTCCACGACGACCGCCCCTTCGCTCACGCCACCTCGCCTGCTGATGGGACAGAAGGCGCTGGTGACGGGCGCGAACTCGGGCATCGGCCGCGGCGTTGCCATCGCCCTGGGCCAGGCCGGCGCCGACGTCGTCGTCAACTACGTCGTGGGCGAGGATGCCGCCGAAGCGGTGGTACGCGAGATTCGCGACACCGGCGTCAAGGCCTATGCGCATCCGGCCGACGTTTCCAGCGAGCCCCAGGTGAACGCCATGTTCGAGCGCATGTGCCAGGAGTTCGGCACGATCGACATCCTGGTCAACAACGCCGGACTACAGCGCGACGCACCGTTTGCGAGCATGACCCTGCAGCAGTGGAATACGGTGATCGGCGTGAACCTGACGGGTCAATTTCTGTGCGCACGGGCCGCCGTGCGCGAGTTTCTGCGGCGTGGAGTGGTGCCGTCCGTGTCCTGCGCTGCCGGCAAGATCATCTGCATGAGCTCGGTCCACCAGGAGATCCCCTGGGCGGGGCATCCCAACTACGCCAGCTCCAAGGGGGGCATCAAGCTCATGATGGAGAGTCTGGCCCAGGAGGTCGCGCCGCATCGCATCCGCGTCAATGCCATCGCGCCGGGCGCGATCCGCACCCCCATCAATACGTCGGCCTGGCAGACACCGCAGGCGTATGCCAGCCTGATGACGCTCGTGCCCTATGGGCGCATCGGGGAGCCCGAGGACATTGCGCGCGCGGCCGTCTGGCTCGCCTCGGATCAGTCGGACTATGTCGTCGGTACCACGCTGTTCGTCGATGGCGGCATGACACTCTATCCCGGCTTTGCGACGGGCGGCTGATCGCCATGGCCGAAGGTCGTTACGACCTCATCGTCATCGGCACCGGTCCAGGAGGCGCCTCCCTGGCCTTCCGTCTCGCGCAAAGTGGTAAGCGCATCCTGCTGCTCGAGCGCGGCGAGTACCTGCCGCGCACGCGCGCCAATTGGGATGCGCAGACGGTTTTCGTCGACGCTGCCTATCAGGCGCAGGAGCTATGGTATGGGCGCGACGGGCGCTCGTTCCATCCTGGTCTGCACTACTATGTCGGCGGCAACTCCAAGTTTTACGGCGCGGCGCTGCTGCGCATGCGAGAGGCGGATTTCGGCCTCATCCGCCATCACGGCGGGCTCTCGCCCGCCTGGCCACTCTCCTATGCGGATTTCGAGCCCTATTACGCCGCAGCCGAGCGGCTCTTCCATGTGCATGGACTGCGCGGCGAGGATAGTACCGAGCCGCCGGCCAGCGGCCCGTTCCCCTATCCGCCGGTATCCCACGAACCGCGCATCGCCGCGCTGAGCGACGCCTGGCGCCGCCTGGGATTGCATCCCTTTCATCTTCCCTTGGGCATTCTGCTGGATGAAAAGGATGGCAAGCCCACACCCACGAGTATCTGCATCCGCTGCGACGCTTTCGATGGCTTCCCGTGCTTGTTGAACGGCAAGGCCGACGCGCAGGTCGTCTGTATCGACCCGATGCTTGGCGCGCATCCCAACGTAACGCTGCTGACTGGCGCCTACGTGCAACGACTGCGCACCACCGCCTCCGGCAACGCCATCGACATCGTCGAAGTGATGCATGAGGGCCGCACCGAGCAATACCGCGCCGATATTGTCGTGTCTGCCTGTGGGGCACTCTCCACGGCGCTGCTGCTGCTGCGCTCCGCCAACGAGCGACACCCTCAAGGTCTGGCCAATGGCTCGGGGCAGGTCGGGCGCAATTACATGCGCCACAACCAGTCCATTCTGATGGCACTGATGCGCGAGGCCAACGACACGATCTTTCAGAAGACCCTCGCACTCAGCGACTTCTATCTGCGCTCGGACGATTGGCAGTATCCGCTCGGCCTGATCCAGATGTGCGCCACCTCGCACGGTGCGCAGATCCGCGGCGAGGCGCTACCCGCATGGCTGGAATGGGCGCCCAAGATGCCGTTTGAGCAGATGGCGCGCCATTCGATGGATTTCTGGCTCTCGAGCGAAGATCTGCCGCATCCCGAGAACCGCATCTACTACCAGGGCGAGCGCGTGATCCTGGACGTCACCGAGAACAACATGGAAGCGCATCACCGCCTGCGCCGCAAGTTGCAGCACCTGCTCGATGCCGTCGGTGCTCATCCGGTGCTCCTGGACCGCAATCTGTACCTTGGTAAGGACATTCCCATCGGCGGAACCGCGCATCAGGCCGGCACGGCACGCTTCGGCACCGATCCGGCCAGCAGTGTGCTCGATCTCAACTGCAAGGCTCACGAGCTCGACAATCTCTACGTCGCGGATGCGAGTTTTTTTCCATCCATCGGCGCCGTGAATCCAACCTTGACCATTATCGCCAATGCGCTGCGGGTCGCCGATTCGATCGCAGAGCGCTGGCGCTGAAGCGGCGGCGGCCTGTCTTAGGGTATCCAGCTCCAGCTGCCGGCCATCGCCTCCAGCAGGGACTCGTCCTGGCGCAGTCGATCCGTCTGCGTCTGCAGATCCAACCGGTAGATTTCCCGCTTGCGAATCACGATGATCGACTCGAATTCGTAGGGCCTGGAAGCTCCCCGACACAGCACCTGCATGCGGTAGCGTCCTCCCTGAATGCCTCCCAGACTGAAGGGTTGCGCCTGGTCTGACAGCAGCCGGTCGAACAACTGTACATCCACACGATCGCTCGTGTGCACACCCGCGGCGGTGATGTCGTAGAGTGCATCGTAGGCTGCGTCGACGCGCAGCAGCGCATGCGGTTGGTTTGCCAGCGGGATGACGATGCCGCGCGCCGGGGCCCCTGCGGGGGCGAAGCCCGCGCGCCCATTCGGAATAGTGACGGCGTAACCGTACACCGGATTGGCGTATCGGCCCCTCTGGGGCTGCGTGACAGCCGACACTGCGGTGTCGGCGGCGAAGCCCCTGCAGTAGGAATCCCGACCCACCACGCTCCTCGATGCCGTCGCCAGCTGCCGGTTCCCAGCGCCGAAAATGATCGCGACGACGATGACGGCTGTCACCAGCAGTGCTATCGCAGCGGCCACAATGCGGTTGATCGGTAAGGGCATAACACGGCGCAGCATATCCGTCAGTCCGCATGTCCGGTGCGCCCTCCCAGGGTGTCGGAGACTTCCGACGGGAGGCGGAAGGACGGAGTGTTGGGGTCCGGCGCCCCGAGTCGCTATGCTTGGGCCATGTCTGCGAAACCCCGGCATGACACCCAATCGCTCAGCGAGCCCCCCGGCGACGATGCGGATCGGTTGCGCTCGATGGTCAGCGCGATGCTCAGCGGCAGCTACCCGGAAGAGGTCTGGCTGCGGGATGTGAGCGCGCAGTGCCGCGCCAAACCGGAATTCGGACGAAGTCTGCTCGCCCTCATCGAGCGCTACAGCCGGCTGGGACAGATGCCGGCGGCGCAGTTCAACCGCGTTCGCCAGAAGATCGAGCAATCCATGCCCGCGCAGGTGAGCGCGCGACAGCGTGATGATCCTCGCACCACCGATTCCGCCGGCGCACGTAAATCTGCCCGGCTCCCAGCACTCCCGACCGAAGCCACGGTGACCGCACCGCTGGCGACCGAATCCGCCCAGTCCCGTCCCGCGCCTCCTCGAGCACGCCGGCCCGGACCGGCTGGTCCGAGCGCTCCCGCCGTCCCGATGTCGCGCTCCAGCCCTGCATCGCCGGTGGCGGCGTCGCCCGCCCCGGTTGCTGCGGCGCCTGCGGCTGCCGAACGCCCGGTGGTGACGCCGCCGCTCGCACCCCGCAAGCCCACGGGCGTCGCGCCGCCCCCCCCACCCCAGCTACGTGACCTGCCGGCGCCGAAGAGCCCGGACACCCGTCGCACAGACGTTGCCCTGGTGGTCGCGCCCGGTACCGTGCTGCGGGAGCGTTACGAGCTCCAGAGCCTGCTGGGATGCGGTGGGATGGCGAAGGTCTACAAGGCGCTGGACCGTTATCGGGCCAGTCTGGGTCTGCCCGACTGTCACGTGGCACTGAAGATCGTCACGCCAAATTCGGCCAAGCCGGCGGACGATGCACTCGGCCGCGAGTTTCACAACGGGCAGCAGCTCTCGCATCCGAACATCGTCAACGTCTTCGAGATCGATCACGAGGCCGGCGCGGCTTTTTATACGATGGAGCTGCTCGAGGGAGAACAGCTTGACGAGCTGCTCGGGCGTCTCGGCGGCCCGCTGCCCATCGCCCAGGCCCTGGCGGTCGTGCGTGATATCGGTGCGGCCATCGAGCATGCGCACTCGCGGGGAGTTCTGCATGCGGACCTCAAGCCGCAGAACGTTTTCGTCACATTCGGTGGCCAAGTGCGGGTTTTGGACTTCGGCGGACTGAGCATGCCGCTGCATGCCCATTGGCTCAATGAGCCCGCGCTGAGCCCCGCTCCCGAGCATTACCGGACAGCAACGCCGGCGTATGCCAGCTGCGAGCAGCTGGAGGGCCAGCAGGTCGATCCGCGCGACGATATCTACGCCCTCGCCTGCATCGGCTACGAGTTGCTCACGGGCCGTCACCCTTTCGACGGCCACACCGCTTTGCAGGCGCGCGCACAACATATGCATGCGCGCCGTCCACGCGCACTCACGACCCGCAGCTGGCGCGCGTTGCGGCGAGCCCTGTCCTTCAGACGGGCGCAGCGACCGTGCAATATCGGCCTCTGGCTCGAGCAGCTGGGCGTGGCCGCGGCGCCCGTGCGGCTACCGCCCTCCTTTGAGCTGCGCACGCCGCCGCCGCGCAGCTATTGGGGACGATGGGTCGCGCTGGCCGCAAGCCTGATCCTCTGTGTCGGCGCGACAGTGGTGCTGGTGCGGCAAAATCCCGGACGGCCGGGTTGGAACGCACTGCTCGCCTCCGCCCGTAGCTCTCTGCAGGAGGCACGCGAGACCGTACAGGGGCGCCTCGCAGGATCGCCGGGTCTGACCGCTCACACCGATACTGCGCCCGGTGGCGTGGCTCCCCTTGCGCAGCGCGCTGTGCCAGAGGCTACGCACCAGCACAGCAACCCGCCGCTTCTGGTCGCCAGTGCGGCACCGCCTGGCTCCGCGGCGGTGGGAACGGCACAGTCGGCGCAAACCGCCCCGGCAAAAGCCCCAACGGCGATCGGCGCGCCGACCGCCACAGACCCCACGGCGACCAGGATCCACGGCGTCGAATTTTCTTCCACGAGCTACGAAGTGAACAATGCCTCCCCTGCCGCGCGCGTCATCGTGCGTCGCAGTGGCGACACGCAGGATGAGCTGCGGTTCGTGTGGTGGACACTCGATGACACGGCGAAGGCAGATGTGGACTACGCACCGCTCGGCCGGCGTACCGAGTACATGCTTCCCGGGCAGGATCATATGACGCTCTACGTGCCGATCATCTCCAATCCGCTGCGCCACGAGACCGCCACGTTCTACGTCGCGCTCGGCAGTCCCGGTGCCACGGAGCGTTCACCCAGTGCCCGCGCCAGCGTCACGATAGATCGTGGCGGTTGAACCTGTGGGCGCCCCGCCGCATCGCGGTTGAGCTGCGCGCCGCCGTGCCCAACCGGTTTGCCGTCCTGCTCGTGCTCTGCGCGCTGTGCGTCTTGCCATGTGCCCGTGCGCAGCCGACCGAAGCGGCAGCACAGCCCGATTCCATCGCCGCGCGTGTACAACCCTGCACCGCCTGCCACGGCGCGCGCGGCTTTGCCGGCGCCGACGGCTACTATCCGCGCATTGCTGGGAAGCCAGCCGGCTACCTGCTCAATCAAATGCTGAATTTCCAGGCCGGCCGACGTCATTTCCCACTGATGATCTACCTGCTGCAGCTGCAGGACATGCCGTATCTGCAGGAGATGGCCGAATACTTCGCTGCCCAGCGAATTCCTTATCCCGCCCCCGAGCCGAGCCAGGCGGATCCGGCGCAGCTCGCGCGCGGTCGGCAGATCGCGACGCACGGCGACGCGGCGCGACAGGTTCCTGCCTGCATGGCCTGCCATGGCAGGCACCTGCTTGGCACCGAGCCGGCGGTGCCGGGTCTGATCGGCGTGTCGCAGGACTACCTGGTTGGACAGCTGGGTGCGTGGCGCAGTGGCGCGCGCGCAGCCTTTGCGCCCGACTGCATGGCCGAGATCGCCCGCCGGCTCAGTACTGAGGAAATCCAGGCGCTTGCCGGCTGGCTTGCCTCTCAGACAGTGCCCGAAGGCACCGAGCCCGATGCCCGCTTCATCGGCACACCGCCCCTGCGCTGCGGCAGCATTGCCCAGGCTGCCGGCAGCGTCGACGCCCCCCGTGCCATGCCGGCCCCGCTGTCCAATCCCACGCTGGAGCGAGGTCGGGCGCTGGTGACGCTCGGAGACTGCGAGGCCTGCCATACGGCACGTGGCGGCGCTACGTTTGCCGGGGGCCGGGCCCTTCCCACGGCCTTCGGGACGTTTTACTCACCCAACATCACGCCGGATGGCGCCACTGGCATCGGGGGCTGGAGCGCCAATGACTTCTGGCGCGCGCTGCACGACGGAGTCGATCGCGAGGGCCACGTGCTCTATCCGGCTTTTCCCTACACCAGCTACACGCGCATCCGGCGTGCGGACAGCGATGCGATGTATGCGTACCTGCGCACGCTGCGCCCGGTACAGCAGACTAATCAGCCTCATCAACTGCGCTTTCCCTATGGTCATCGATCGCTGCTGCTCGCCTGGCGACTGCTGTATTTCCGCCCTGGCGTGTATCAGTCCGACGCACGGCACACGGCACAGTGGAATCGCGGTGCCTATCTGGTGCAAGGCGTGGCCCACTGCAGCGCCTGCCACGAGGCACGCAATTCACTCGGGGCGCTGCGCGACACACAGCCGGCCACCGGAGGGGAGCTGCTCGGCTGGTATGCACCCTCGTTGACCGGGCCCGGTCAGGCGTCACTGTCCGCCTGGAGCATCCCCGACATCGTGACGCTACTGGGCACCGGCAGCATCGGCAGCCACTCCGACCAGGGACCGCACGCCGTGACGCTCGGACCCATGGCCGAGGTGGTGCATTCGAGCCTGCAATACGCCGCACCCGAGGATCTGCTGGCGATGGCGCTCTACCTGCAGTCGCTGCCCGAGCCTGCCACGCGCCTGCCCGCCACGCTCATACGCGCTCCGGACCAGATTGTTTACGATGGTCGGGCGCTCTATCAGGGACACTGCGCCGCCTGCCATGGGGATCAGGGCCAGGGCAGCCTGCCGCTGGGACCGCCGCTGGCGCGCAACCGCGAGGTCACCGGCAGCTCGGCGACCGATCCGGTACGAGTGGTGCTGTTTGGAGGATTCGCGCCCGGAACTCGTGGGGATCCGCGGCCGGTAGGTATGCCGCCCTACGCACAGTCCCTCAACGATACACAGATCGCCGCTGTGCTGAGCTACGTGCGCGGCGCGTGGGGCAATGCGGCGGACCCGGTGGACGTCGGCGAGATTGCCGACAATCGCGGTAACCCACTCTGGTAGGCAGCGCTCTTCAGCGACCGCGCACCCTCAGGCGATGAGGGCCCTCAAGGAATGAAGACCCACTCGCGGTCGATCACGGCCGCCTTGCGCAAGTGCTGGATGATGGCCTCGGCCGCCTCCTCGGACGAAAGTGCACGGGTGTCCAGATGGATCTCGGGACTCTCCGGCGGCTCGTAGGGGGAGTCGATGCCGGTGAAGTTGCGAATCTGTCCGGCGCGGGCCTTGCGATAGAGGCCCTTGGGATCGCGCCGCTCCGCCTCGGCCAGCGCAGTGTCGACGAAGATCTCGAAGAACTCGCCGGGCCCGAGCAGCGAGCGTGCCAGCGCACGCTCTGCGCGGAACGGAGAGATGAAGGACACCAGCACGATCAGTCCCGCGTCGGTCATCAGGCGCGCGACCTCTGCCACGCGGCGAATGTTCTCCACGCGGTCGGCATCCGTGAAGCCCAGGTCGCGGCACAATCCGTGCCGCACGTTGTCCCCATCCAGCAGGTAGGTATGACGGCCGAGGCCAAAAAGGCGCTTTTCGACCAGGTTTGCGATGGTGGATTTGCCGGCGCCGGACAGGCCGGTGAACCACAGCACACAGGCGCGCTGATTCTTCTGCGCGGCGCGTGCCGTCTGATCTATGTCCAGCGTCTGCCAGTGCAGGTCCTGAGCACGGCGCAGTGAGGCGTGCAGCAGCCCCGCTCCGACGGTACCGTTGCTGATGCGATCGATGAGGATGAATCCGCCGGTATCGCGATTGTCCACGTAGGGGTCGAAGGCGAGTGGCTGGTCGGTGCTCAGATTGACCACACCGATCTCGTTGAGCTCGAGCTGGCGCGCGGCCAGCTTCTCCAGGGTGTTGACGTTGATCTTGTGCTTCAGCGGCGCCACGGTCGCCGACACCATGCGCGTACCGCACTTCAGCAGGTACGGCCGGCCAGGCAGCATCGGTTCCTCGCTCATCCAGACTATGGTGGCCTCGAACAGATCGCTGACGGCGGCGGGTGACGCGGCGGCGGCCAGCATGTCGCCGCGGCTGACGTCGATCTCGTCCTCCAGCACCAGCGTGACGGACTGCCCGGCCAGGGCCTCGGCGGCATCCTTGCTGCCGCACACGATGCGCGCGACGCGGCTCGAGCGCCCCGAGGGCAGCGCCACGACCGGATCGCCGACGCGCACGCTGCCGGCTGCCACCAGACCGGCAAAGCCGCGAAACTCGGAATTGGGCCGGTTGACCCACTGCACGGGCATGCGAAACGGCCGTACAGCGCCACGCTGCGGTGGCGGCACAACGTCCAGATGCGCCATCAACGTCGGGCCGCGATACCAGGGCATCGTGCCGGCGGCCTCGATGACGTTGTCACCGCGCAGCGCCGAAAGCGGTATGGCCACGATGTCGGACAAGCCAATCTGCGCGGCGAACTCGCGATACTCGCGCTCGATGCTGCGGAAAGCCTGTTCGGAATAGTCCACCAGGTCCATCTTGTTCACGGCCAGCACAATGCGCCGTATGCCCAGCAGCGACACCAGGTAGCTGTGCCGCCGTGTCTGCGTCAACACGCCCTTGCGGGCGTCCACCAGGATGACGGCCAGCTCGGCGGTCGATGCGCCGGTGACCATATTGCGCGTGTACTGTTCGTGGCCGGGCGTATCGGCAACGATGAATTTGCGATGCTCGGTCGCAAAGAAGCGATAGGCCACATCGATGGTGATGCCCTGCTCGCGTTCGGCAGCGAGCCCATCGACCAGCAGGGCGAAATCCAGCTCTCCCCCCTGAGTACCCAAACGGCGCGAGTCCTGCTCGAGCGCGGCGAGCTGATCGTCGAACAGCACGTGCGACTCGTACAGCAGACGCCCGATCAGAGTGCTCTTGCCGTCGTCGACGCTGCCGCAGGTGATGAAGCGCAGCAGATCCTTATCGGCCTGGCTGGCCAGCCAAGCGTCCAGCTCGGCCGGCAGCGGGTCGGGTTTCGCGCTCATCAAAAGTAGCCTTCCTGCTTTTTCTTCTCCATCGAGGAGGCGCCGTCGCGATCGATCACGCGCCCCTGCCGCTCGGAAGTACGCGACGCCAGCATCTCCTCGATGATCGCCGGCAGCGTCTCGGCGTCGCTCTCGATGGCACCGGTCAGCGGGTAGCAGCCGAGCGTCCGGAAGCGCACCTTGCGCATTTGCGGCCGCTCACCCGGCTCGAGGGGCATACGCTCATCGTCGACCATGATCAGGGCGCCATCGCGCTCCACGACGGGCCGCTCGCGAGCGAAGTACAGCGGAACGATTTCGATTCCCTCCTGATAGATGTACTGCCAGATGTCCAGCTCAGTCCAATTGGACAATGGGAAGACCCGCAGGCTCTCGCCCTTGGTCAGACGCGTGTTGTACAGACGCCAGAGTTCGGGCCGCTGGCGCTTGGGATCCCAACGATGCTGCGCGGAGCGCAGCGAGAACACCCGCTCCTTGGCACGGGACTTCTCCTCATCACGCCGCGCGCCGCCAAAGGCAGCATCGAAGCCATGACGGTCCAGTGCCTGTTTGAGGCCCTGGGTCTTCATGACATCCGTATGCACCGCCGAGCCGTGGTCGAACGGGTTGATGCCCATCGCCACCCCCTCCTGGTTGACGTGCACCAGCAACTGCAGCCCGAGGCGTCGGGCGGTGGCGTCGCGAAACGCGATCATTTCGCGGAATTTCCAGGTGGTGTCCACATGCAACAGCGGAAAGGGCAAGGGCGCCGGATAGAACGCCTTGAGCGCCAGATGCAGCATCACCGAGCTGTCCTTGCCGATCGAGTAAAGCATCACCGGGTGGGCGCATTCGGCCACCACCTCGCGCATGATGTGGATGCTCTCGGCCTCGAGTCTGGACAGATGAGATAATTTGCTCATGCAGGTGAATGACGCATTAGGTACGGCGGCCCCCGTGGCCGATAAGCACTTGACGCAGCAGCGATTCTATCGACTCGTGTCCGTTATGTGCTTATCTATTCGCTGTGCGCAGCAGCCCATCCGAGAGCCAAATCACACGTTCATATGAGCGCAGCCGAAACAGACGGCGCCGACAGCCGGAACGGCACCGAGCCGCTCGCCGGCCGCTGCATCGCGCTTGCCGAGAGCCGCGAGCTCGACGTCTTCGCCGGTCTGCTGCAACGGCGCGGGGCGCAGGTGCTGCGCTATCCGCTCGTGCAGATCGTCGACGCCCCCGATCCGGTGCCGATCCTGCAATGGGCGCGCTGCCTCGCCACGGGCGGCCTCGACGATGTAATCCTGCTCACAGGTGAGGGACTGCGGCGCATCTGCCGGTGCCTCCAGCTGCACGAGCCAGCCCTGCAGGAGCCCTTCCTGAAGGCGCTCTGCGCGCTGCGCAAGATCACCCGCGGTCCCAAGCCTGCCCGCGCCCTGCGCGAGCTCGGGCTGAGCGCCGATGTGGCGGCCGCCGAGCCCACCAGCGCGGGCGTGATTCAGACGCTGCGCACGCTATCGCTGTCCGGTCATCGTATCGGGCTGCAGCTCTATGGTGAGGATCCCAACGAGGCGCTGGTGAGCTACCTGCGGGGCGCGGGCGCCGAGGTCTACAGCGTGGCGCCCTACCGCTATGCCGACGCCGTCAGCGACACGGCGCTCGAGCAGCTGCTCGAGCGTATGCGTCGCGGCGAGATAGACGCCATTGCCTTCACCAGCAAGGCACAGGTACAGAGGCTGTTCCGCTCCCGGGACGCCGACGGCGTGCGTCGCGCGCTGGCGGCCAGCAACGTCGCCGCGGTCGGTCCGCTGGTCGCCGCCGCGCTCGCCGAGCATGGCGTGGTCGTCAAGACCATGCCCGCGAGTGCCTGGTTCATGAAGCCGCTGACGGCAGCGCTCGTCGAAGCGATGTCGTCCGCGGCTCGGGCCGCGAACGGTCACCAGGAAGATGGTCGTACGTAAAGTGGATGAGACCCATCTTGTGCGATTGTTCAGATCAATCGCACAAAATGGGTCTCATCCATTCTGTGTGCGCCCGCCTTTCAGGGGATCTGCTCCCGGACCTGTCCACGCCGCGGCGTCGACGAGCTACTCGTACATGCGGTGAAGGAAGGTCAGGAACTGATCGAGCTCCTGTTTGTTGAAGCGGCTCGCCATGTGCCGCTCGAGCTGGCGTACCTGCATCATGAGCGAGTCGACCTCGGATTCGCCGGCCTGGGTCAGCGAGATGCCCTGGCGGCGGCGGTCACGCGTGGAGCGCCGCCGCTCGATGAGTCCGGCGCGCTCGAGGCGATCCAGCAGGGCTACGATGCTCGCCTTGTCGACACCGAGGTGAGTGCCGAGCTCGATCTGGGCGATACCCGCGTTGAAACGCACCAGGCACAGCAGACTGAACAGGCCCGGCCGGATCTTGTTCTCGCCGATGAAGCTGACGTAGGTGCGCCACGAGGCCTGATTGGCGCGGCGAAGGTTATAGCCGAGCAGCTTGGGCAACACACCCAGATCCACCTTGGCCCCGGCAGCGCGCTCGATGCGCTCGGTCTTGTCCGTCTTCTCGGTGCGCTCGGTGCGCTTGGCCGAGCCCGAACGTTTGTCGCGACTGCGTGAACCGTTGCTGCTACCGCCTGCTTCCATACGTCACGCGACCCCGTCATTTATCGATAATTACCGGGCATTGTGCTCGTAGTAGTATATTTTCATTATCATTCGCACTGCAAATTGATTACCCGTGAGAGGTAATCGCCGTATAGAGATCGGGACGCCGATCGCGGAACACGAACCAATTATCGCGCGCCTGCCGCAACGCCGCGAGGTCGAAAGAGGCAGACAAAATAGCCTCCGCCTCCTGGGGCGCCTCGGCGAGCAGCGCCCCGCTCGCATCGGCGATGAAAGAGGATCCATAGAAGCGAATCGCGATGGCCGGGTCCTGCCGCGAATGCTCGATGCCGAAGCGATTGGCAGCCACCAGCGGCATGAGATTCGCGGCCGCATGCCCCTGCTGGGTGCGCTGCCAGTGCAGCCGCGAGTCCACCGGCGGCGCGGGCGGCGGCTCACTGCCAATGGCGGTGGGATAGAGCAACAGCTCCGCGCCGCGCAGCGCCAGAATGCGCGCGCATTCGGGAAACCATTGGTCCCAGCAGATGGCGGCGCCGATACGGCCGAAGCGCGTCGCCCAGACGCGAAAGCCGCTGTCACCGCCCGTGAAGTAGAACTTCTCCTGGTAGCCAGGGCCGTCCGGAATATGGGACTTGCGATACACGCCCAACCGGCTGCCATCCGCATCGAACATCGCCAGCGAATTGAAGTACACATTGCCGGCGCGCTCGAAGAAACTGATCGGCAGCACCACCCCAAGCTCGCCCGCCAGCGCCCCGAATCGCCGCAGCAGCTCGCTGTCCTGCACGCTCTGCGCCAGACGCAGATGGGCGCTGTCCTGCTCGATGCAGAAGTAGGGAGTCGCAAACAGCTCGGGCAGCAGGATGATCTGCGCACCGCCAGCGTGGGCGCGACGCACCAGGCGCTCGGCATTGTCGAGATTGGCCGCCAGATCCCAGCTGCAGGAAAGCTGCACGGCCGCGATGCTCACCGCGCGCGCCGTCACACCGACCGGGACATCGCTGGCGCTCAAGGGTCGATCGGCGACATGCCGCTCGGGACGGCGGCGACGGCATCCGCGCCGCCGCCCACACGTGCGGTGATGGCGATGGCCGTGCGCAGCGCCCGCAGACCATCTTCCCCGGATACCTTGACCGGCGCGTGGCCACGCGCCGCGGCGAGGAAGGCCTCGATCTCGGCCCGCAGCGCATCCCCCTGCTCGAAGCTCTGCTCCTCGATGTGCACCGGCAGGCCGCCGCCGGCCAGCAGTTCGGCGAGCGAGGGGGCCGCGCCCGGCGTAGCGTCCTGGCGCTTGCGGATCACGGTAAGGATTTTCTGCTGCAGATCGATCGACAGGTATGCATCGTCGCGGAACACGCGCAATTTGCGCTCGGTCTTCATGCTCACGCGGCTCGCCGTCACATTGGCCACGCAACCGTTCTGAAAGCGCAACCGCGCGTTGGCAATGTCCACCTCGCCGGAAAATACCGGCGTGCCGATGGCATCCAGCGCCGCCAGCGGACTGCCCACGATCATCTGCAGCAGGTCGATGTCATGGATCATCAGATCGAGCACCACGTTCACGTCGGTGCCTCGCTCGCGAAACGGCGCGAGTCGCTGGCACTCGATGAAGCGCGGCTCGACCAGCAGCGCCTCGGCGGCCAGGATCGCCGGATTGAAGCGCTCGAGGTGCCCGACCTGCAGGACCCGCCCGGCATTGCGGGCCGCATCGATCAGTACCTGGGCCTGCCCCAGGCTCTCGGTGATCGGCTTCTCGACCAGCACGTGCGCGCCCGACTGCAGGAACGCCAGAGCGATCTCACTGTGCGTCGGCGTCGGGGTCGCGATACTGACCGCATCGACCTCCCCGAGCAGCATTCGATAATCCTGCAGTGCCCGCACGCCGAGCTCCGCGGCGACGCGCTCGGCCGCGGGTGCAAGCGTATCGACCACTCCGACGAGCGTGCAGTCGGGGAGCTGAGCGTACTTTTGAGCGTGGAAGCGGCCCAAATAGCCGGCACCGATGACAGCCGCTCTGATATTTTTCATGCGCCGGCTATTATGCCCAAAGGGTTTGGACCACGGGGACCTGGCTAGTGAATGACACCGTGAATACACCGCTGCAGCCACCGCAGGAGGGACCGCTCCCCTCGCGCACGCTGCTGCGAGAGCTGTTGCTGGCGGGGCTGTGCCTGCTGCTGGGTGTGCTGGTCATGCCGTGCCTGATCTTCGCGATCGGTCGCGCCAGCCTCGGACCCTACGAGCATGGCGGCGTATTTGCGCTGTGGCGCGATTTCCTGCTTGGTCTGTCGCACGGTTCCGAGGCGTTCTGGTTCGTCGCGCTGTCCCCCTTCCTGCTGCTGTGCGTGCTGCGGCTGCTGCGTCGCCTGTTACATAACCCACGCTGAAGCCCGGCGCGTGTTTTGGCGGCTCCACCGCGGGCGTGCACGCGGGGCCCCCGTATGTCATCCTAGTCTGACGGCAGATTTCACGCCGCCAGGGGACTGTCTCGCATTGCAGAAGATGCGCGAGCCGGAAAAAATGAAACCAGGGGAAAACGTGCCCGGCACGCGGCGCAGTCGCGAGGATATCCTGCGCGACATCAAACTTGCGCTGGCGATCGACGGCTTGGGGCTGGACGAGCGGCGGCGTACGGCGCGCGGCTTCGACCCCTATGACAGCGCCCCGGGACGTAACGGCAGCGACCCCTGGAAGGGCCGACGCCGCGGTTGAGGCAGCCGGGCAATCGGTCGACGCCGCTGTTGCCAAGATACTGCGCCGACTGCCATATCGGCCGCAAAGCTGTCAGACTCTGGCTTATCAGCCGTAAACCGCCGCAAGGCTCCTCACTCGCATGTCCCAGACGCCTCGTTTCTGGCGCCCTGTCGGTGCGCCGCTCAGCCTCGTCGCTCTCGCTCTGCTGGTGCTGTCTGCTGCCGGCTCGACCGGTGCACCAGCGGCCACCGGATTGCTGCCCACCGGGGCCATCGCGCCCACGGCCCAGCAGCGCATGCTCGCACCGCGCATCGCCGGCATCCTGGAGCAGAATCATTACCGTCATATTCCGATCGATCAGCATCTCTCGCCACTGGTATATCAACATTTCCTGAGCACGCTCGACGGGCAGCACAGCTATTTCCTGGCGAGCGATATCGCCTCCTTCGATCGCTGGAGGTATCGCTTCGGGGACATGATCCACACCGGCGAGCTGGATCCGGCCTACCTGATCTTCAACGTCTATCAGCAGCGCAATCGCGAGCGCATCGCCTATGCGCTGAAACTCCTGGATACCGAGCCGGATTGGACGGTCGACGAGAGCGTCACGGTCGATCGCGAGCATGCCGCCTGGCCGACGACTCAGGCGCAGATGGACGAGCTGTGGCGCCTGCGCGTGAAGAACGATGCGATCTCGCTGATGCTGACCGGCAAGACCTGGCCGCAGACTGCCGATCTCCTGCGAAAGCGCTACCAGAGCATGCTTCGGCGCATCGGTGAGGTGTCACCGGAGGACGTATTCGAGGCGCTGATGAATTCCTATTGCGCCGCCTACGATCCGCATTCCAATTACTTCTCGCCGCGCAGCTCGGAGGAATATCGCATCCAGATGAGCCTGAGCTATGAAGGCATCGGCGCCACGCTCGGCCAGACCGACGATTACGTGGCCGTCACGAACCTTCTTCCGGGCGGCCCGGCCGCAGCCGATGGGACGCTCAAGCCCAACGATCGCATCACGGCGGTCGGCCAGGGTGGCAGTGGCCCGATGGTCGACATCATCGGCTGGCGCCTGGACGACGTGGTGCAATTGATTCGCGGTCGCGAAGGCACGGTCGTGCGGCTGCAGATTCTGCCGGCCGGGGCCACCCCGGGAACGGCCGAGCACATGCTCGCGCTCACGCGTAACAAGGTGACCCTGCAAAGTGAGGCGCCCAAGAAGGAAGTGCGCCAGATCACGCACAATGGGCACATCTACAAGATCGGCATCATCACCGTGCCGAATTTCTACAACGACAGTGAAGCAGAAGGCGGCGGCAATACCACCAACCGCAGCACCACCAATGACGTACGCCGCCTGCTGCAGCAGCTCAGCGCCGCAGGCGGGGTGGATGCGCTGGTACTCGATTTGCGTGGCGATGGCGGAGGCTATCTGCCCGAGGCCATCGGCCTGACGCACTTATTCGTCAACCACGGCCCGGTGGTCCAGTTGCGCGATACGACCGGCCAGCTGGAAGTTCTCGACGAGCCGGATTCCGGACAAGCCTATAGCGGGCCGCTCGCCGTGCTGGTGGACCGCACCAGCGCCTCGGCCTCGGAAATCTTCGCGGGTGCCATCCAGGACTATCACCGCGGCCTGATCATCGGCCAGACCACCTTCGGCAAAGGAACCGTGCAGAGCGTCATCCCGCTCGATCGCTGGTCATCCCAGCCGGTGCAGGGGCAGGTCACCGTTACGATTGGCAAGTTCTATCGCGTGACTGGTGAGAGCACGCAGCTGCGCGGCGTTACGCCGGATATCACGCTACCCTCACCCATCAGTCCGAGCGATGTGGGCGAGAGCATGATGGACAATGCGCTACCCTGGGACCGCATCGAGCCGGCCAATTTCCATGCCCTGCCGCCGTCACCCACACTCGTACAGACGCTCGCCAGCGAACAGAGGGGGCGGGCTCAGCACAACGCCGACTATCAATGGTTGCTCGCCAGCCTGGCGATGCTGGATCAGGACCGGCAGGAAAAGACGCTGTCGCTGAATCTGACGCAGCGCCAGCAGGAGCGTACGCAGCAGGATCAGATGCGCCTTGCCGACGAGAATACCCGGCGCGCGGCCGATGGCCTGATGCCGCTGAAGGCCGTGGGTGACATCAACGTCGCGGACCAGCCGGATGTCATCCTCGCGCAGGCCGCGGACATCATGGCCGACGACGTTGCCGCGCGTGCGCCGGCAAGCAACGACCCGCAGGTTGTGCGCCGCCAAGCACCGACCAGCCCCACCCCTTAGCGCAGCAGTACCCGATAGATCTCCCAGAGATCGTCGGCGAGTACCTTGGAGCCGTCTATGGTCGCGGTGAGACTTTCGGCGGTGGGCACGGTGTCGGTGGTGCTGCGGTATTTGCCCAACTCGCGCAGGCGATCCGAACGCTGTTTGACCTCGGCCTGCAGACCGTTGCGCCCTTGCAGCACTGCGCGGGCTGCGCCGATCTGCGCCATCGTGGCCTCGCAGGCGCCCCGATCGCCGTAGTCCTCGCGCGGCGGCTCGCGCAGCGAGGTTGCCTCGCGTGCCAGTTCGACCAGTGAGGTGTGCTGCAGTCGCTCGCAGAGCACCTGTCCATAGGCGATGGCGGCCAGATTGATCGCACGGCGCGCATCGAGTGACAATCCACCAAACTCGGGCAGCGTCTCGTTCTCGATCTGCTCGCAGGCCGCGCGCGCCGCCTCCAGATCCTGCGTGCTGAGCAGCACCTGCAAACCCGCCGCCTGCAGCTGGCCACGCAGCGCGCGGCGCCGGAAGTAATGCCAGAAACGGCGCAGCTGCTGCAGCTGCTGCTCGAGCTCTGCCGCCTGCGAGCGCGCTTCAGCGGCGCGGGCCTCTGCCTCGCGCAATGTGCTCTCGGCGCTCTGCCGCTTCGCGAACAGCCGCCGGTTGCGCTCGGCAAAGAAGGCGCGCCGCTCGCGCTCTTCCTGCTGCGCCGCGAGCTCGGCAACGAACTGCGTCAGCAGCGTTCTGCCCTGCCCCCAGAGCTCGCGCAGTTGATAGAACACCAGCGCCGGATAGCCGGTCTCCGGCTGCCCCAGTCGCGCCTCCAGACCTTGCAGCATCTCCTGGACGCGTGCCGTTGCCCCTTCCTGCTGCTTGCTGCGCTCCTTGAGGCGATGGATCTCGTCCTGCAATCCGCTGTACGCCTTCTTCAGCTCGGCGCGATTGCGAAACAAATGCAGCACGCGCTCGTCGTCGATACCGCGGTTCGCAGCCGCAGTGCCCAGGCGTAGGAAACCGAATTGACGCAAGATTTGTAAGAGTGGCCCCATGACCGTTTGCCGGCCATCGACCGTCCGGCGCCGCGGCCGGAATCAGCTTGGGGTTAGCTGCCGGAAGCTGCTTCCGCGAACCGATGGCCACGCTCCGCGCAGTATTCCAGCCATTTATTTAGCATCATGTTGCGCGCCCAGCGCTGCCGCAGTTCACGTTCTGCCCGCCCTGGCCGTCCTGTGGCCGCCGGCGACGGCGGGCATTCGACTTCAAGCAGCCGGGCATCGTGATAGGCCCGCAGGCGCAGGTTCGGTATGCGCAGCGTCGGTCGCCCGGCGCCGCGGGCACCATCGAGAGACAGCAGGTACGTCAGTTCCAGGGAGCTCGTGTAAGGCATGTGCTCGAGCACCGACAGCTGCAGTTCACAGTCTCCCGACACACGCGACACCAGCGTGCCCGAGAGGCGCGCGGGATCCCCTGCCAGGCGCAGAAAGCGCACATGATTGCTTTCGTACAGGCTCATCAGCGCGACGAAGCTGCGGGGCTGCGCGCGCCATGACACCGGTAGATCCGTGTCGCAGAGCATGCCCCGACTATACCATGTGCTGTGCGGCACCCGCCTGCCACTGCGCTCCGGAAATGTGCGGCCGCTCACGCGCGCAACGCAGCGCCGCGCCGGCGCTGCCGGACGAGTTGTCAAATGCTCAGGAGGACACAAACATGTGGGTACGATAGTGCCGCAGCTCGTTGATGGATTCCTCGATATCGGCGCGCGCCAGATGCGCCGACTGTTTCTTGAATCCGGACAGCACCGAGGGCATCCAGCGCTTCGCAAGTTCCTTGAGCGTGCTCACATCGAGATTGCGATAGTGAAAGAATTTTTCGAGCTCGGGCATCAGGCGCGCGAGAAAACGTCTGTCCTGGCAGATGCTGTTGCCGCACATCGGCGATACGCCAGGCGGCACGTGCATGCTCAGGAACAATAGTGTCTGGCGCTCGGCCTCCGCCGCCGTCATGCGGCTGGAACGCACCCGCGAGATCAGACCCGAGCTGCTGTGCTGCCGCTGGTTCCAGGAATCCATACGCGCCAGCACCTCATCGGACTGATGGATGACGATCTCCGGTCCCTCCGCGAGAACGTTCAGCTCCTTGTCGGTGACGATGGTGGCGATCTCGATGATCTGATCGGTGTCGGGCATCAGCCCGGTCATTTCCAGATCTATCCAGATGAGATGCTCGTGGTTGACCATGCTCTCCTGCGGCGGCTCTCGAGGGTTCAGGCATCATAGCAAGGAATGTCGGCGCATTTTCCGCTCCAGCAATCGGCACGATCCTACGCGGGCGCCCTGCCGCGCGCGGGCAGGCCATGATTGCGCCCACCGAGCGGGCGCGTGTCTCGGTCACGCACGGCCGGCACCTGCGGGTGCGCACGCTGCAGGGCGAGGAGATTGCCGCACGATCGGCCCAGCGCAATCTGCACATCGTCTGCGGGGACTGGGTACGCGTGACCTACGACCGTCAGCACGCCGAGCTGCGCGTGCTGGCGGTGGAGCCGCGCAGCACCGCGCTCTATCGCAGCAATGCGCGGGGCGGCGGCGAGCTCATCGCCGCCAATGTGTCGCTGCTGCTGGTCGTTTTCGCGCCGGTGCCGCAACCGGACCTGTTCGTCGTCGACCGCTACCTGTGCGCCGCGCGCAGCGCGGGCCTCGATGCGCAGATTCTACTCAACAAGTGCGAGCTGGCCGACGAGGCTCTGCGCGAAGAGCTGGCGGTGTTTGCGGCGGCCGGTTACCGCTGTCTCGAGCTGTCCTCGCACGCGGGCATCGGGATCCAGACGCTGCGCGAGGCGCTCGTAGGACAGACAGCAATGCTGGTCGGCCAATCCGGCACTGGCAAGTCATCGCTGCTGCGTGTCCTGGTTCCCGGGGCCGATGCCGCAGTCGGCTCCCTGGCCCGCGATCAGACCGGCAGGCACACGACCACGGCCACCCACCTGTACCCGCTGCCGCGGGACGCGGAGCTGCTCGATTCGCCGGGCGTGCGCGACTTTGCCCCCGCCGTCGAACAACTGCCGCACGATACCCTGGGCTTCGTGGAGGTCGAGACACTCGGTGCAGCCTGCCGCTTCACGGATTGCCTGCACCTGCAAGAGCCGGACTGCGCCGTGCGCGCCGCGCTAGGCACGCAGCTGGCTGCACGCCGTTATGAGAGCTATCGACGGCTGCGGCGTCTGTATCAGAGATTGTCGCGCGCCCAGACGTGAGGGCTATGTCAGCGCCTGCCGCCCCGCCAGGGCGTGCGCGAGGGTGCCGCCGTCGACGTATTCGAGCTCTCCGCCAACCGGCACCCCGTGTGCAATACGGCTGGCGGTGATGCCATGCGCGCGCACGAGCTCCGACAGGAAATGCGCCGTAGCCTCTCCTTCCACCGTGGGATTGGTGGCGAGAATGACCTCGCGTACGGTGCCCTCCTGCAACTGGGTCTCGAGGTCCTGAATCCCGAGCTCCTCGGGACCGACGCCATCGAGCGGTGAGAGATGTCCCATCAGTACGAAGTAACGGCCGCGGAAGCCGCCCGATTGCTCGATGGCCACGACATCCGCCGGAGACTCCACGATGCACAGCGTCGCGGTATCACGCGACGGCTGTTCACAGATGGCGCACAGCGCTCCCTCGGTCAGCATGCGGCAGCGATTACAGCGACCGACCCGCTCGAGCGCCTGTGTAAGCGCCTGCGACAATCCGCGCGCTGCAGGCCGGCCTTCCTGCAGCAGATAAAACGCCATGCGCTGTGCGCCCTTCGGGCCGACGCCAGGCAGCGCCCGCAGGGCGTCGATCAGTGCGGCGAGTGCGGCGGAATGCTTCACGTATCGCGCGGCATCCCGGGATCAGAATGGCATCTTCACGCCCGGCGGCAGCGACATGCCGCCCATTGCGGCCGACATCTTTGCCTGCGTGGCACTCTCGACCCGATGCACGGCATCGTTGATCGCCGCGGCGATCAGATCCTCGAGCATCTCACGATCCTCGCCGATGACACTCGGCTCGATCTGCACACGCTTGACCTCGTGACGGCCGGTCATCGTGACCTTGATCATGCCGCCTCCGGCCTCTCCGATGACCTCGAGCGCGGCCACCTCCGCCTGCGCCTTCTGCAGATTGGCCTGCATCGCCTGCGCCTGTCGCATGATCTGATTCATATTGGCCATAAGTATCCTTTCACCTCAATCGTTCACCTCAATCGTTGGGCTCGCCCGGACGTACCGATTCGGGCACCACGCTGGCGCCGAAGCGCTGCTTGAACGCATCCACCATGGGATCGGCATCGAACGCGGCGCGCGCCTCGGCCTGGCGGGCCGCAACGCCCTGCTCCTGAGCGCGCGCAAGCGTCGGTGGCTGGCCTTCCGTCACGTCGATCTGCACGCGCACGGCACTGCCCAGCGCCCGTGTCAGAGCCTGCGCGAGCTTCTCTTCGAGCGCCGGCGTGCGCAGCGATATACGCCGCGCATCGAGGCCAAGCCGCAGTGTGATGCCCTCGCGACCGAGCATCACGCAGTTGGCTGCCAACTGTCGCGTCAGTCCCTGTTCGAGCGACGCCACGAGCGCCACCCATTCCTCCTGGGAGGGAATCGGAGGCGACCCCGCAGCACCCGATGCTGCTGCCACGGCGCTCGGGGTCGTGCTCGCAGCACTCGGGGAAGACGCCACCGGCCGCGCATTGTCATCGGCCGCGCGCAGCGCCACCGCAGCCGTGGGCCGCGTCGCTCGTGGCAGCGCAGGCACCGCCTCAGCCGCGCTGTCCGGCGCGCCGGGCGGTCGGAAGGCGAGCATGCGGATCAGGCTCATGCGAAATCCCGTCGGCGCATCGGGCGCCAGTCCGAGATCGCGCCGTCCGAGAATCGCCGTCTGGTAGTACAGCTGTACATCCTCGGCCGGGATCTGCGCCGCCAGACGCGCCAACAGCTCGGGGGGGTGCAGCTCATCGCCCTCGTACGCCGGCACCAGCTGCTTGAGCGCGATGCGCTCGAGCAGCGCGGCGAGCTGTTGCAGCAGCTCGGCATAATCGGGAGAGCGCTCCTCGAGCGTGCGCAGGAATTCCATCAGCACCGCGCCATCGGCGCGCGCCAGCAGCTCCGCGACACGCACCACGTGCTCGCGCTCGACCGTACCGAGCATGGCACGCGCGTCCCCCTCGAGCGCGCGCCCGTTACCGTAGGCGAGCAGCTGATCGAGCAGCGAGAGCGCATCGCGCAAACTGCCCTGGCCGGCGTGCGCCAGCAGTGCAAGGGCGGCAGGCTCGAACTCGGTACCCTCCGCGGTGAGGATCTGCGTAAGCCTTGCAGTGATCAACGCCTGGGGCAGCGGCTTGAGATTGAACTGCAGGCAGCGCGACAGCACGGTGACCGGCAACTTCTGTGGATCGGTCGTCGCCAGCAGGAACTTCACGTGCGGCGGCGGTTCCTCCAGCGTCTTTAGCAACGCATTGAAGGAATGCGCCGAGAGCATATGTACTTCGTCAATGAGATAGATCTTGAAGCGACTGCGCGTCGGGGCGTACTGCACGTTGTCCAGCAGCTCGCGAGTGTCATCCACACGGGTCCGCGAAGCTGCATCCACTTCGATCAGGTCCACGCTGCGACCGGCATCGATCTCGCGGCAGCTGGCACACTCCCCACAGGGTGTGGCGCTCACCCCGCGCTCGCAATTGAGGCACTTGGCCAGGATGCGCGCCACTGTCGTCTTACCCACTCCGCGCGTCCCGGCAAACAGAAATGCGTGGTGCACGCGGCCGCTCTCCAACGCATTGGCCAGGGCGCGCAGTACGTGCTCCTGCCCTGTCATTTCGCTGAAGCGTCGTGGGCGCCAGGTACGCGCCAGTGCGGTATAGGAGCTCATGGCCTCGTCATTGTCGGAGCGGGAGGTGATCCGCACCAGTGCGAACTTCGGCACCCGACCGATCCGTTACCGCTGCTCCCTTCCGGGCCTGACGGGGTTCACGGTAGGTCGTCGCGAAGGTACCGGCGCGGATCACCGTAGACCTGCGGACATCAAGCGACGGCGGAAGGGGTCGGTTATGAGTTAGAAACAAAAACAGCTATTTGCCGTATCTATTTGAAAGAACTCAAAACCCATTCCCTTGAATTTCCGGGATCGAGGCGCGAATGTTACCACACGGGACGCTCAGCTCGGCCCGTCACCGCAGTGCGCGCAGCGTCATCAATGTGAGTGGGTGGAACGTTGCAGCCGCGCCGCAGTATAACGGTTGCTATTGCGCTGTCGTAGCGAATCGGCCCGTGTGCGCCAGCGGATACGGCTCGGCTCCATGCAGTACGACGCGGTTGCGCCCGCCCTGCTTGGCCTCGTAGAGCGCCTCATCTGCCAGGCGCAGAGCATTTTGCGGGGTTCGGCCTTGCATCGGGCTGATGACGGACACGCCAATGCTGGCGGTGACCATGAGGCTCTGCGCCGGCGCGTCCGCCGGGGTGATGGCCCTCTCGATGCCCTCACGCAACGCCTCGGCCGTTTCCTCAGCGAGCTGCGCGGAGACGTCATAGAGCAGTAGTACGAACTCATCGCCGCCGTAACGCGCCGCGAGATCCAGCGGCCGGCGCGCCGCCGTTGCAAGTACGCGCGCAACGGCGCGGATCGCCTCGTCGCCCGCTTGATGGCCGTGGCTATCGTTATAGGATTTGAAGTGATCGATATCGATCATCATCAGCACCAGCGTGCGCCGGTCGCGTTGCGCCTGTTCCCACACGCGCCCCAGCTCGGCATCGAGGGCGCGGCGATTGATGAGTCCGGACAGCGCATCGCGCGTGACCCACTGCGCCAGCAAGGCACTTTCCAAAAAGCTCCTGCGATAGGCGCTTTCCACGTCTCTCTTGACGATCGTGCTGAGCAACGCCGTGAGCCCGACCGTGAGCACATTGCTCCAGGCGACGCCATTCATTACACCGAAGGTGGCGATCGTCCCGGTGAACCCCAGCAACATCCCGAGGGCGGTGAGCATACCGGCACGAAACTGCAGCCCCATGAAGAAGAGCGCTGCGACCACATCGACCGTCAGCACGCCCATCCGATAGCCCTCGCCCCTGGCGACGCTCACTGCAACGAAAGCCGCGACCAACACCCCCAGCAGCGGCGCCACAATGTTGGCGATCGGAAGGAACAGACGCTCATAGTGCCGGCTCCAGGCGAGCCAGACGAGCAGCAACCCCCACGGTACTACGAATAAGTGCAACCAGAAGCTCGGACTGCCTAGCCCGGTGCTGCGCAGCTGCGCGGCAGTGAACACCAACGATAGAACCGAGCTGAGCGTGAACCATATGCGCGCGCGCCACCGCACGCGGCGCAGGTGGGCGGTACGGTATTGGCGCTCTAAATCCTCGTCGAAGCGCAGCCGATCGACCCCTGCGCGCAGCTCGCGCGTATAGGTCAAATCGGGCAGCTCATCGACGTTCAGACGGCTGATACGTGACATCTGCAGGATTCTTCCGGCCCATACAGGACGTCGCAGTCTAGAGCGACCTCACGCGCGGGACGGGACGGCCGTCACGGCCGACCAAAGTTGCCACGTTATGCAGCACTGGATGGCGGAGAGGGTGTCGGCCCGCCGCGGTGCAGCCGCACCGCCCCTGCTGTGAGGATGCGGTACGCTGCACCGGACGGGGATAGTGGCTGGCGGGTAGCCGCCGAAGATCCAGCCGCGCCGGCGGCGAACGGCTCGACGCGTCCGCGGCGCTCCAGCCAGCCTACTGGTCGCGAGGCAGGAGCATCTTCAGGATCTGTCCCTGCCCGCCGGGCACATCGCCATAGTTTGCGATGTACAGGTCGCCATCGGGCCCGAATGTCATGCCCGTGGGCATCGTCAGGCCGGTCACGACGTCCTCGATCACGCCTGCGCGAGTCACCCGCACGACCTTGCCCGCGCCCGTGGGGTCGCTGTTGGGAGGAACCGGAAAACCGCTCAGATCGGCAATCTCGAGCGCATACAGGAGCCCATCGGGACCGAAGTCCACGGCCACCACGGTCGTGAAGCCCGACTTCTGGTCCACGACGTGATAGTTGGGATCGCCGTCGCTGAATCCCGGTGCCAGCGGCAAGAAGCCTCCGTAGGCAAGGACCTGGACCTGCGCCGACGCTTGCGTGACGGGAAACAGGCCGAGATTGCCCAGGTACAGCTGCCCATAACGTTCCGCCAGGGAGGTCGGGACGATGTGGCCCTCCAGAGCCTGGATGTCCGTGAACAGGTCGATTGCACCGCTGCGCGGTGCGATGCGGATCAGCTGTCCATGGTTGGCTTCCACGACCAACAGTGAGTCTCCGAAGGCAATCATGCTGTAGGGCACCCCGGAGACTTCCACGTCCGAGGTCACGTCGGTCGCGGGATGAGCCAGCTCCCATTTACCGAGGTCCGCGACCTCGCGCCACTGATGCGTATGGGTATCGACCAGGGCGATGCCACTGTCGAAGTTCGGGTTGCCGTGCTCACAGCCACCAGCGCATCTCAGGTACCGTTGAATTTCATCGGGGAACAGCTGATGCGTCTGCCACCCTTGGGGTTGCCCGATCCGAGCGCGGGCGGCCAGCCCCTCTTGCCGGAAATCGAGCGCGCACCGGCATTAGCGTTGCTGCTGACGCGGATCCGTTCCATCCAGCCGAACTTTGCGCTCAGCGCGGCCGTCGCACCCACCGTCGTCGAGATCTGCCGCCGGCTGGACGGCATGCCGCTCGCTCTGGAACTGGCTGCGGTGCGCTTTGCGCTGCTGTCGGCCGACCAGGTGTTACAGCGCCTCGAGCACCGCTTCAGGTTTCTCGGAAGCGGGACGTCCGGACGCGCTCAGCGCCACCGCAACCTGCAGGTGCTTCTGGACTGGAGTTTCGCGCTGCTGTCCCATGAGGAACGCAGGCTGCTGGGTTGGTTGAGCGTGTTCGTACAGGGCTGGAGTATCGAGGCGATGCTGCCTCTGGCCGGATTTCTCGGCTGTGATCCGGAAGCGCTGATCGAGGTGTTGGGCGGCCTGGTTGACAAGTCGCTGGTATCGATCCTGCCAGGCATGGATCCGCCGCGCTATCACTTGCTGGAAAGCGTGCGCGAATATGCGCTCGAGCAGCTGCGCTGCGCCCGCGAGGAGCAGCGCGCGCGAGATGCGCATCTGGACTGCGTGGTCAAGCTGGCCCGCGCGACCCATCAGGACATCCTGGGCGGCCGGATGCAGGAGCGGCTCACGCAGCTCCTGTATGAGCTCGGCAACATTGGCAGCGCCGTGGAATACGCCACCGGCAGCGGCCGACTTCGTGGCTTTGCACTGGACATCGCGGGTTCGCTGACCTTGTACATCCGGGCCCGCGGGCAGCTGGACTGGACTCTGCGCTGGTGCCGCCTGGCTCTGACGGGGTCCGAAGGGTTGGACACGGCCGAACGCGCCCGCGCATTGCTGTGCCTGGGGATCTCGGCCGTGCACATGCGCAGCGCGCACGAGCCGCCGGAGCCCTTGCTGTTGGAAGCGATCAGACTGGCCCGCCGGCACGAGGATTTCTGGACAGAGGCCTGCGCCTGCGGCTACTACGCCCTGTGGGAAGTGAACGAGCAGCGATTGGCTGGGGCCACCGGCAATCTTGCCGTCACCCGTCGACTGGCGGAGCAACTGAATGACGATGTCCTGCGTGGTTTGGCCGGATTGGCCGAGGGCTGGCTCCACCTGGCCAAAGGCAACGGAACCGCTGCGGCGGCGACACTGCGGGCGGTCCGCGACCTGGGCGAGGACCAACACCAGCGGCATTTCATCCGGGTGTACCTGGCACTCACACTCATTGGACTGCAGGAATGGACCGCCGCTGCCCGGGAGCTGAGCGAAGCAATGGGTGTAGCGATCGAGCAGGGTAATGTGCGCGGCGCGGCGGGGTGCGTGGAAGCTTACGGCTATCTCGCGGTGGCGGTCGGGCTCCACCGGGATGGCGCGCGTTTCCTCGGCGCTGCGCGCGCGGTGCGCGAGCGCACGGAGATTCCTCTGTTCAATTTCTGGCTGCCGCACCACCGGGCGGCGCATGCTGCCGCGCGGGCCGCGCTGGGGCCGGGCGAATACGCCTCATGTCTGCAAACCGGCGCGGCAATGCGCGAGGAGGATTCGGCCAACGAGGCCTACGCCGCCCTACGCTCCTTCGACGCCGCGGCGCGCTCATGAGGCCTGATGGATCGAAGCCGCGAGCAACGCGCTTGCCCGGCTGTCCATTCTTGGTGTGCCCGCCTCGCCTTGACGCTGTGCGCGCCTTGGCGTGCGTTTCGCCACCCCTTTCGCCACTACGTGACAGCTGACGGCTAAGCGCTTGTTAGCGCATGAAAAACGGGTGGCGCAGAGGGTGGGATGACTCGGCGCTGCGCGCCTCGCCCTTCGGGGCGGCTTGCGGCCGCAATCCCACCCCGCTTTGGTCGTCGCGACGGGGATCGCATAACCCCTGATGCTCAACGCCCGCCGGATGGATGGCGGAGAGGGTGGGATTCGAACCCACGAACACCCGTGAAGATGTTACTGGAATTCCAGTCCAGCGCCTTCGACCGCTCGGCCACCTCTCCTTTCAATACTCGCGACGGCGTTGAGGACCGCCGCAATGGGCATTCTAGCGGCTGCGCCTGCCACCGTGGTTACGACTGGCTCGACCGTCGCGTGGGAGGAACGGGAGGCTCGCTGACGTAGGTCGGCGGCCAGTCCAGGCACGGAGCGGTGTGCGCGCGCACGGGCGCGGGCTGATTGAGCGCCGGGACGTGAATGCCATTGGCGGTGTTGGGAGTATTGAGGCCCGACGGCGCTCGCAGCGCTGGCAGACTTTGGGCTGCCAAATTGAATTCTGGCCGGCGGCAGCTCACATCGTTGGCGCGGTGATGCGCGCAGCCGCTGAGCACCAGCAGTGACAGGCAGAACAGACACGCACCGGCGGCGGCGCGTCCAGCTCGTAGCGGACCAATCACGCGACGCTCGCCTGCGAAAGACCGTGGCGCGGCTGCGCCTCCCCGGCCGCCTGGGTGCGCTCGAGCGCGGCGCGCAGGCGCGCATGGCAGCTGCTGGACAGGGGCGTGAGCGGCAGGCGGATGCCCGCCTCGATCCAACCGAGATCGACCAGCGCCCACTTCACGGGAATGGGACTGGTCTCCAGGAACAGTGCCTGATGCAGGCCGGTAAGGCTCGCATCGATCTGTTCAGCGAGCTCGCGCTCACCGCGCACCGCGGCGCTGCACAGCTGGGCCATGGCGGCAGGGACGACATTGGCCGTCACCGAGATGACGCCGCGCGCGCCGTTCAGCATGGCCTGCGCGCAGCTGCCGTCATCACCGGAGAGCACCGTCAAGCGCCCTTCGGTCACAGCCAGCAACTCGCGCACCCGCTCGACCGGTCGCACGGAAACGGCTTCCTTGATCGCCACGATACGTGGCAGCCGCGCCAGGCGAGCCACGGTGGCCGGCAGCAGATCCACGGCCGTGCGGGTCGGCACGTTATAAAGCACCAATGGCACATCGGAGGCAGCGGCTACGGCTTCGAAGTGGCGATATAGCCCCTCCTGAGTCGGCCGGTTATACGCCGGCGTAACCACCAGCAGACCGTCGACACCGGCCGCCGACAGGCGTTGGGCTCGCTCGACGGTAGCGGCGGTGCTGCTCTCCCCGGCGCCCGCGATGAGCGTGACGCGCCCCTGTAGCACGGCGCGAGCACGCGACAGCAACTGCAGCAGTTCGGCTTCCAGCAGCGTGGCGGACTCTCCGGTCGTTCCGCCAATGACGATGCCCGACGTACCGGCCGTCTCGTGCATGCGCAGCAGCCGCTCCCAGGCCGGCCAGTCGATGCTGCCGTCCGGATGCATTGGCGTGACGATCGCGACCAGGCTGCCGGAGAACATAGTGTGGGATTAATAGCACGGAATGCCGTCGGGGAGGCGCGGGATGTTACGGGGGCGGCCTCGCCGTATGCAAGCGCCACCGCGCGCCGGGGGCCCTGTCCCTCCGTTCGCAAGCCGGGCAAGTCCCGGTACACTGCCCGCCAGCGCTCCAATGTCCGACCCGATGAAACAACACCTCGCCGTCTCCGCCATCGGCAGCGACCGCACCGGTATGGTCCACGAACTCACGCGCATCGTCAGCGAGTGCGGCGGCAACGTCGCCGAGAGCCGCATGACCGCGCTGGGTGCCGAGTTTGCGATGCTGCTGCTGGTCAGCGGCAACTGGCATGCGCTGGCGCGCATCGAATCGGAGCTAGCGCGCCTCTCGGAGGGCAGCGGCCTGTCAGTGCACCTGAAACGCACCGAGCCGCGCACGCCACGCACGGACATGCTGCCCTACTCGGTCGACATCGTCAGTCTCGACCAGAGCGGGATCGTCGCCGGCCTGTCGGGCTTCTTCTCCTCACGCGGCATCGACATCAATGACGTCTCGACACGCGCCTACGCGGCCGCACATACCGGAGCGCCCATGTTCGCAACCCAGATGATCGTGCAGGTACCCACCCGCTTGCACATCGCCCAGCTGCGCGAGGAGTTCATGGATTTCTGCGACTCGCTGAATCTGGACGCCATTCTCGAACCGGTGAAATCATGAGCGCCGCCCGCAAACCTGCCCGGTCGGCTCCCGCAGGCCGCGCCGCCAAGACGGCCAAGGCCGCCGCGGTCGCCGTCGGCAAAGCGGTCGGGGATTTCAGTCTGCCGGCCACGGGGGGGCAGCAGTGGAGCCTGAGTACTGCCCGCGGCAGCAAGCTCGTGCTGTATTTCTATCCGCGGGACAACACGCCGGGTTGTACGCAGGAGGGCTCGGACTTTGCCGCCCTGGCCGCGCGATTCAAGGCGGCGGGCACGCAGATCGCAGGCATCTCGCGCGACAGCCTTGCCTCGCACGAAAAATTCCGCGACAAGATGGGCTATCCGTTTCCGTTGCTGTCGGATGAGGAAGAGCAGGTGTGCCGACTGTTTGATGTGATCCGCATGAAGACCCTGTATGGCCGCTCCTCGCTGGGCGTTGAGCGCAGTACTTTCCTGCTCGATGCACAGGGCGTACTGCGGCGCGAATGGCGCAAGGTGCGGGTCGCCGGGCACGCCGCCGAAGTGCTCGAGGCGGCCAAGTCGCTGTGAAAGCTGCGCAGCGCCGGCTGTTCGTGCTCGACACGAACGTGTTGATGCACGACCCGACGGCGATCTTCCGTTTCGAGGAGCACGACGTCTACCTGCCGATGGTGGTGCTCGAGGAGCTCGACGCGAACAAAAAAGGCCTCTCGGAGGCCTCACGCAATGCACGGCAGGTCAGCCGCTTCCTGGACGACATGATGCGCGATGTCGGTAAGGAGCAGATCGATGCGGGCCTCACGATTCCCGGCACCCAGAGCGGCAATCACGGCAAGAAGCAGTCCAGCGGACGGCTCTACTTTCAGACACGCGCGCTGTCGGGCGGACTGCCTGAGGGACTGCCGGGCGGCGGGGCGGACAATCTAATCCTCGGCCAGACCCTGGCGTTGCAGCGCGAGGAGACGCGCACACGTGTCACGCTGGTCTCGAAGGACATCAACCTGCGCATCAAGGCTGCAATCGTCGGCGTACATGCCGAGGACTACTACAGCGATCGCACGATCGAAGATGCGGACGTGATGTACACCGGTGTCGAGACGCTGCCGGGGAACTTCTGGGAGCGCCACGACAAGGACATGCGCTCCTGGAAGGAAGGCGAACGCACCTGGTATCAGGTCAACGGTCCCCTGGCCGAGGCGTGGTGGCCCAATCTCTTCGTCCACGAGCAGGATCCACAGGGCATCGAAGCCATCGTACGCAACGTCGAGGGACAGTCGGCGCGCCTGGAGCTGGCACGCGACTTCAGAAGCGAGCGGCACGGCGTCTGGGGAATCAGCGCGCGTAATCGCGAGCAGAATTTCGCGCTGAACCTGCTGCTCGATCCGGACATCGACTTCGTGACGCTGCTGGGGCCGGCCGGCAGCGGCAAGACGCTGTTGGCGCTCGCGGCCGGTCTGACGCTCACGCTGGAGCGCAACCGTTTCGTCGAGATCATCATGACCCGCGTCACCGTGCCACTGGGCGAGGACATTGGTTTTCTGCCCGGGACCGAGGAAGAGAAGATGGAGCCCTGGATGGGGGCGCTCATGGACAACCTCGAGGTGCTGACCCACTCCGAGGAGGGTGGCAGCTGGGGGCGTGCGGCCACCAACGATTTGCTGCGCAACCGCATCAAGATCCGCTCGCTGAATTTCATGCGCGGTCGCACCTTCCTCAACCGCTTCATCATCCTGGATGAAGCCCAGAATCTCACGCCCAAGCAGATGAAGGCGCTGGTCACGCGGGCCGGCCCGGGCAGCAAGCTGATCTGCCTGGGCAACATCGCGCAGATTGACACGCCTTACCTCACCGAGACGACCTGCGGCCTCACTTATGTCGTGAACCGTTTTCGCGGCTGGTTGCACGCCGGGCATGTCACGCTGGTGCGGGGCGAGCGATCCCGACTCGCGGACTTCGCCTCCGAGGCGTTATAGTCCAGCCGACCGCGCGCGCCCAGCCTGAAACTCGCCCGCAGCCGGTCAGTCGAAGGTCGAGCTGCCGCGTTATCGTAGGAGTCTATGCGCCGCACCCTCGCCGCCTGTATTGGAAGTCTGCTGACGCTCAGCAGCTCCATGAGCTTTGCTGCCGCCGCCCCGGGCCCGTACGGC
The DNA here is from genome assembly GCA_036266795.1 of Steroidobacteraceae bacterium. Taxonomy (GTDB): domain Bacteria; phylum Pseudomonadota; class Gammaproteobacteria; order Steroidobacterales; family Steroidobacteraceae; genus FEN-1191. The sequence continues at coordinate 78,080 of DATAXJ010000047.1, forward strand.
CCCTATGGCGATCAGCCCGCGCACCCGGCCCCGGCGCAACCAGGCGCTGCGGCTGGCACGACTCTGCCGGATCCAGCGGCTGCCGCGCTCGGCAATTCCGCGCTGTCCAGTGCCGTACCCCAGACCGAGACAGCCGATACCAGTCTGTTCGGGACACTCCCCGACCTGGGCGGCCCCGCTTACGCCATGATCACCCGATCGGACGAGGATCAGATCGGGCAGATGATCGTTGCGGAGATCCGCAACGCACATCTGCTGCTGGAGGACCCCGAGGTCGACGATTACCTGCAGCAGCTCGGTATGCGCCTGGCCTCGCAGGCGCACGACGAGAATCAAAGCTTTCATTATCGCTGCATGAACGACGACGAAATAAACTCGTTCGCGACTTTTGGCGGCAATGTTTTCATGTTCACGGGCCTCATCCTGCAGACACGCAGCGAGGGCGAGCTCGCCGCGGTCATGGCGCATGAGACCGGCCACGTCGTGCAGCGACACATGGCGCGCGCCGTGGAGGCGGAGAGCCATCTCTCGCTGGTATCGACGGCTGCCATGCTCGCGGCCGTGCTGATCGGCGTGGCAAGCCGCGGCAACCCGGGGGCAGGTGAGGCTTCGGAAGGCGCCATGGCCATGGCGCAGGCCACGGCTTTCCAGAAGAGCATTAATTTCACGCGCAGCGAGGAAAGCGAAGCCGATTACGTGGGCATCCAGCTGCTGGCCGCTGCAGGCTTCGATCCTGCGCAAATGGCCAATATGTTCGAGACTCTCGCGCAGTCCGAAGGACTGGACGGCAATGAAATCCCCGCGATCCTGCAGAACCACCCTGTCACCCCCGAGCGCCTGGCTGCCGCACGCGCGCGCGCGGCGCAGTTCCCACGGCTCGCACGCTACAGCGAGTCGGAAGATTACGCGTTCATCAAAGAGCGCGTCCGCGTGCTGTCGGCGACGCCTGAGCAACGCATCGACCAGTACTATGCGAATCTGCGCGTGAATCGCCCACTGACGGCGGCAGAGCGCTACGGTGAGGCGCTCACGCAGATCCAGGATGGTCGCGCCGCCGCCGCCGTGCCGACGCTGCAGGCGCTGCAGGGGCAGTATCCCGAGCTCATCATGCTCTACTCGGCGCTCGGCCAGGCCTATGCGACCGCCGGCCAGGAGCGCGCGGCGCGAGCGCAGTTCGCCCAGGCGGAGCGACTCTTTCCGCGCAATGTGCCGCTGACGGTGCACTACGCGGAAATGCTCATCAAGAATGGCAAGCCGGATCAAGCGCACGCGCTGCTGCTGGATCTATTCAATAATGTCGACCCCACTCCGCCACAGATTCAACTCACCGCGCAAGCTGCCAGCGCCGCGGGAGATACCGGCGACGCCTACTACTACATGGCACAGTACAACCTCGCGAACGGCGAGCTGGGATTGGCCAATCAGGAACTCGAGCTGGCGCTCGCCACGCCACAGCTCTCCAATGTGCAGCGCGAACGCTTTCGTGCGCAGTTGCTGCAGGTGCGCGACTGGATGCGCGAGCAGCAGCAGGCGCGTCACGGCGGTTGACCAAGCGAGCTGCAGCGGACTGCTACACTAGCGGCCCATGCATCGCATCATCCTGACGGCCGCGCTCGCGCTGTCGGCCACCCTCGCCGGCTGTGCCACTCTGCCGAACGGCAAACCCACTCCAGGGGATCCCTGGGAGCGCATGAATCGCTCGATCTGGACGTTCGACAACGCGTTCGATCATGCGCTGCTGCGGCCGGTCGCGCGCGGCTATGTGCGCTATACGCCGCCGCCCGTGCGCCACAGCATCAACAATTTCATGACCAATCTGACGTATTCCGACACCGTCATCAATGATTTTCTCCAAGGTAAGTTCAACGACGGCGCCAACGACATCGCGCGACTGGTCGTCAACACGGTGTTCGGAATCGGCGGCCTGTTCGACCCCGCCTCGCACATGGATCTGGACCGACACGATACCGATGTCGGGCAGACACTTGGCATCTGGGGGTTGGGACGCGGACCCTATCTGGTACTGCCATTCCTCGGCCCCTCCGATGTGCGCGATGCGTTCGGCTCGGCAGCCGATGAGTATCTGACCCCACGGGCCTATATTCAGGATCCCTATGCCCGTTGGAGTCTCTTCGTCGTCAACGAGGTCGATAAGCGCGCGGGCCTGCTCGACCAGGATCGTCTGATCGACAGCGCCTACGATTCCTATAGCTTCGTGCGCGACGCCTACGTGCAGAACCGCGAGTTCAAGGTGCGCGGTGCCGGCCCATCCGAGCGGCCCGAGACGCCCGAGGACCTGTCCCCAGACACGACACCACCCCGGCAGCCATGACCCCCGGCGCGACCCGTCCGGCGCCCCTGCTGCAGATTCAGCAGCTGCGCAAGGGGTACGGGGGGCGCACGGCGGTGCTCGAGCAACTTGACCTGACACTCCAGGGGGGAGAATACGTCTCCATCATGGGGGAGTCGGGCAGCGGCAAATCGACGCTGCTGAATCTGATCGCCGGGCTCGATCGGCCCGATCAGGGCAGCGTGCTGTTTGAGGGCCTCGATCTCGCAGGCCTGGGAGACGATGAGTGCACGCGCCTGCGACGCAGCGGCATGGGTTTCATCTTTCAGGCCTTCCATATCCTGCCCTACCTCACGGCGCTGCAAAATGTGCTGCTGCCACTGCAGCTGCTCCACATGCCGGCAGAACGCGGCGTCAGGCTCGCGCAGGAATGTCTGGAGCGCTGCGGCATCGGCGCGTTACAGGCGCGCTATCCACGCGAGCTTTCCGGCGGAGAGCTGCAGCGCATCGCCATCGCCCGCGCGCTGGTGCATCGACCCCGGTTGCTGCTGGCCGATGAGCCTACCGGCAACCTCGACGCGCGTGCCGCCGCTCAGATCCTGCAGCTGCTGCGCGAGCAGCTGCGCGACACCGGCGCCGGGGCGATCCTGATCACGCATTCGGCCACGGCAGCTGCCAGTGCCGATCGCACGCTGCGTCTGGCGGGCGGCCGGCTGACAGCGCGCCCGCAGATCTCCGCCGCGCAGAGTCTGTGAGCGCCTCGAGCGATGCCAGTGCCGTCGCCTGGCGGATTCTCTGCCGACTGCAGTGGCATGAGCAGCCGCTGCGCGCGCTGCTGGCGCTGCTGGCGGTCGCGCTCGGCGTCGCGCTGGGCAGCGCCGTTTACCTGATCAACGCCGCGGCCCTCGATCAGTTCAATCAGGCCACCCGCCGCATCACCGGGGATGCCGACCTCATCGTGCAGGGTCCGGCCTCGGGCTTCGACGAGACCCTGTTCGTGCAGCTGGCACGCAATCCCGGCGTGGCAGAGGCCAGCCCGCTGCTGCAGCTGCAGCTGGCGCTGCCGGCGAGCACGCAGCTGCGCGATGCGCTCGCAGCACCTACGCTGCCGCTGCTGGCGCTCGACCCGTTCCGGGCCGCCTCGATGCAGACAACGCTGATCAGTGCCCTCGGCGGCGACGTCACGGAGCTATTCGACCATGACGCCGTAGTGTTGACGCAGGCGGCGGCCAACCAGCTCGGCCTGTCGCGCGGCAGCGCGCTACCCGTCATCGTGGGTAACCGCGAGCAGATGCTGCGAGTAATCGACGTGCTGCCTGGCAACGCCGATCCCGAGCCACTCGCCATCATGGACATCGCCGCGGCGCAGTGGGTGCTGGGACGACTCGGACGTCTGGACCGCGTCGATCTGCGTCTGCGCAGCGGCGTCGGGGCGGCACAGTTCGCGCGCTCGCTGCGCCGGCAGCTGCCAGCCGGCGTCGTCGTGACCACGCCGGGTTTGGAGAATGAACGCGCGCGCAGCGCCACGCGTGCCTATCGCGTCAACCTGAATATGTTGGCGCTGGTCGCGCTGCTCACGGGCGCCTTTCTGGTCTTCACCACGCAGTCCCTGGCGGTGCTGCGCAGGCGCGTCATTCTGGGGCTGCTGCGTGCGCTCGGCGTCACGCAAGGCGAACTGCTGCGCGCATTGCTTGCCGAGGGTCTGCTCATTGGCATCGCAGGGTCCCTGCTCGGGGTGCTGTTCGGCGCGCTGTTTGCCGGCGCCGTGCTCGATTGGCTCGGCGCGGACCTGGGCAATCGACAGTTCGCCGCCATCGGCGCAAGTTTTGCCCTCCACCCGCTGGGAATGCTGGCCTTTGCGCTGCTCGGTACGCTGGCAGCCGCCCTGGGCGGATGGGTACCGGCGCGCGAAGCCGCCCGGCGCGCGCCCGCCGCAGCGCTCAAGCCCGCCGACGTCGAACCGGTCCTGGCGCGCCTGCCGCGTTTGGCGCCCGGCCTGTCGCTGCTGCTGATCGGAGGGGCGCTCGCCTGGCTGCCGCCGCTCGCCTCCGTGCCCGTCGGCGGCTACGCCGCGGTGGGTTGTCTATTGCTCGGCGCGGTGCTGCTGGTGCCGCTGCTGGTGCGCGTGGCCTTCGCGCGTCTGCCCGGCCGCGGAGGGGTCGTGCTGAACGCCTCGATCGCGCACCTGCGCGGCAGCGCCGGTGCTGCCACCATCGGTCTGGCCGGAGTCATCGTCAGCTTCAGCTTGATGGTGGCCATGGCCATCATGGTGCATTCGTTTCGGGACTCGTTCGAGCGCTGGCTGGTCACGTTATTGCCGGCCGACCTGACGCTGCGCGCCGATCCGCTGGCGGACACCGCCACACTCAGCGCATCGGATCAGACGCGACTGGCCACGCTGCCGGAGATTGCGCGGGCGCAATTCATGCGCCTGACGCCTCTGTACCTCAGCGCCGGTCGCGCTCCGGTAACGCTCATCGCGCGCTCCGTGTCAGCCGCCGACGCCGCCAGCGTGCTACCGCTGGTGCAGACAACACCTGCGCCGGCGGGTGCGCGTCCCGCCTGGGTCTCCGAGCCGCTGCGGGACCTTTATGGCATTCATTCGGGGCAATGGCTCGATCTACCGCTTGCCGGTCGCACCGAGCGCTTCTTCGTGGCCGGCGTGTGGCGCGACTATGTGCGCCCCGCCGGGGCGGTGGTCATCCGCCGCGCCGACTACGTCGCCCTCACCGCCGATCGCACTGCCAACGAAGCGGCACTCTGGCAGCGCGCCGGCAACGATACGGCCGGCACGGAGTCCAAAATCCGCGCGCTGCTGCCGCACACCGGCGCTCTGCAGATGTTTGCCACCCCGGAGCTACGCGAGCGTTCGCTGCAGATCTTCGATCGCGCTTTTCTAGTGACCTATGCATTGGAGGCGGTCGCCGTACTCATCGGCCTGGCCGGTATCAGCATGGCCAGCAGTGCCGCGACACTCGCGCGCCGTGGACAGTTCGGCATGCTGCGGCACCTGGGCATGTTGCGGCGACAGGTGCTGGGCATGATCGCCTATGAAGGGGTGCTGCAGAGTGCACTGGCCGTCATCAGCGGACTGGCGCTCGGCGGGCTGCTGAGCGTCATCCTCGTCTACGTCATCAATCGCGAGTCTTTTCACTGGAGCATTGACCTTGCGATCCCGTGGGGCGAACTCGCCGCGCTGGGCCTGGCGCTGATCGCCACCGCAGCCCTCACTGCCTGGCTGAGTGGCCGCGCTGCCCTGGGCGAGGATGTGATCCGCGCCGTGCGCGAGGATTGGTAGGCATGCTCGTACAGTGCCTGCGTGCCCTGGCGGCGATGGCCGCCCTGGCAGCGCTGCCCTGGCTGTCGGGCAGCGCTGCTGCCACGCAATCCACACCCGCGACATTCGGCGCGGCAGTGCTGCCAGGCGCCGTGCTGCAATTCCCGCGAGACTATGGCAGTCATCCGCAGTTCGGCATTGAATGGTGGTATATCACCGGCTGGCTGCAGAGCGCAGGTGGCAAGCCGCTCGGCTTTCAGATCACCTTCTTTCGCGTGCACCGCAGACTGGACGCACCCAACCCCAGCAGCTTCGCCCCCGACCAGATCCTCATCGCACATGTGGCCATCAGCGATCCGCAGCGTGGGCGGCTCTGGCAGGAGCAGCGCGTGCGCCGCGCCGGTCTCGGCCTCGTGCAGGCGGCGTCGGGGGATACCGACGTGGTCATGGACGACTGGCGGCTGCAGCGCCACAGCGAGGGTACGCAGTCGATCTACGAGGCGAGCGTGCCCGCTGACAACTTCGCCCTGCAGCTGACACTGACGGATGCGAGCGCGCCGCTGTTGAACGGCATGCAGGGCTTCAGCCAGAAGGGGCCGGCATTGCGCTCGGCGAGCTACTACTACAGCGAGCCACACCTGCAGGTGCGCGGCAGCGTCGTGCGCGCGGGCCGACGCGACCGCGTCACCGGCGAGGCATGGCTCGATCACGAGTGGGCCAGCGAATACCTCGACCCATCCGCGGAAGGATGGGATTGGGCCGGCGTGAACCTGCAGGGCGGCGGCTCACTGATGGCCTTTGAAATCCGCGATCGTCAGGGCCGCGACTATTGGGGCGGTGGCACGCTGCGCGATGCCCAGGGGCACGTGCAGATCCTGTCTGCCGCGCAGGTGCGGTTCACCGCGCTGCGGCGCTGGCGCTCACCGCGCTCGAACGTAAGCTATCCGGTCGCCGAGCTACTGCGCGCAGGGGACCTGCGCCTGCTGCTCGAGCCGTTGATGGACGATCAAGAGTTCGATGCCCGCCAAAGCGTCGGCGCGTTCTACTGGGAAGGCGCTGTAACGGCTGGGCCCGCGGTTGGCACTACACCCGCACTTGCCGTTGGGCCCGCACTTGCCGCTGGGCCCGCCGTTGCCTCTGGGGCCGCGGGGCGAGGCTATCTGGAACTGACCGGCTACGATCGACCGCTGTCGCTGCGATAGCCGCGGCGCACGCGCAACCCGAGGGCACTGAAGCGCTGACGCAGGCGCGCGCGCATGGCGGCCGCCGGGAACTGCGCCTGCCACCAGTCGAGGATGCGCTGCTCGATGCTGGCACGGTCCAGTCCCGCGCTGACCAGGCAGTCCTGCCGCGAGCCGTGCTCGATGAAACGGTCGGGAATGCCGATGTTGAGCACGGGCACGCGCATATCCGCATCAACCAACAGCTCGTTGATCGCGCTGCCGGCACCGCCGGCCACGACATTCTCCTCGACCGTAACCAGGGCCTCGTGCTCGGAGGCCATCTGCAGAATCGTCTCGGAATCGAGCGGTTTGACGAAGCGTAAATTCACCAGCGTCCAATCCTGAGCCTCCGCGAGCGCCTGGCACGCATCCACCATCGGCCCGACCGCCAGTATCGCCACGCCCTGTCCCAGCCGGCGCGCCTGCGCCTTGCCGAGCGGATAAGCCGTCATTTGCGCTGCGATGCTCGCACCCGGTCCGCTGCCGCGCGGATAGCGCACCACCGCGGGCTGCCCGCAGGTGAGCGCGGTGTAGAGCATCTGCCGACATTCGTTCTCGTCCGCCGGGGCCATGATCAGCAGATTGGGCACGCAACGCTGAAAGCTCAGGTCGAAGCTGCCCTGATGGGTCGCCCCGTCGCTGCCGACCAGGCCGGCGCGATCGAGCGCGAACACCACCGGCAGGTTCTGCAACGCCACGTCGTGGATGAGCTGGTCATAGGCACGCTGCAGGAACGTCGAATAAATGGCCACCACGGGCTTGAGCCCATCACAGGCCATGCCTGCGGCTACCGTGACGGCATGCTGCTCGGCGATACCAACGTCGAAGTAGCGCTCGGGGAAACGGCGCGAATATTCCACCAGGCCGGAGCCTTCGCGCATCGCCGGCGTGATGGCCACCACCCGCTCGTCGACCGAGGCGATATCGATGAGCCATTGCCCGAGGACCTGCGAATAAGTCGGTCCGCTGCTCTTTTCCTTATGGACGACCCCGGTGCGCGGATCGAAGGGGCCTGGCCCATGCCAGGCAATAGGGTCAGCCTCGGCTGGGGCGTAGCCCTTGCCCTTGGTCGTCACGACGTGCAGCAGCTGCGGACCGCGGCACTCACGCAGATTGCGCAGCGTATCGAGCAGGGCCGACAGATCATGGCCATCGATCGGCCCTACATAGTTCAGGCCCATGTCGTCGAAGATCGTCTCCGGCCGCATGATGCCGCGCACGAATGCCTGCGAGCCGCGCGCCAGTGCAAGCGCCGGAGGCACCTGGCGCAGCAGCCGCTTACCGCGAGCGCGCAGATCCACATAGCGCTTGCTCGACAGCAGTCTCGCCAGATAGTTGGAGAAGGCGCCGATCGCCTCGGAGATGGACATATCGTTGTCGTTGAGCACGACCAGCATGTCCAGATCGAGCGCGCCGATGTGATTGAGTGCTTCGAAAGCCATGCCGGCGCTCATCGCCCCATCGCCGATGACCGCGACCACGCGCCGCGGCGTGCCGGTGCGCGCCGCGGCGATCGCCATGCCCAATGCCGCGCTCAGCGAGGTGCTGGAATGGCCGGCACCAAAGGCGTCGTAGGGACTCTCGTGACGCGCAGGAAAGGGGGCGAGGCCGTCCTTGTGCTTGATGGTCGGCAGGCGCGCGCGCCGCCCTGTGAGCACCTTGTGCGGATAGGCCTGATGACCGACGTCCCAGACGAGCCGATCGTGCGGCGTCTGATAGATGTAATGCAGCGCGACGCTGAGTTCGACCACGCCCAGACCAGCGGCGAAATGCCCGCCCTTCTGGCTGACGGCCTCGATGAGGTAGCGGCGCAGCTCGTCGGCCACGGGAATGAGTTCGGCCTCGGGCAGACGACGCAGATCCTCGGGCGAGTCGATCGCGTTCAGCAGCGGATAGGCGTCCATGGCTTGCATGGCGTGCGCTCCGTGTCAGTTGCGACGGGCCACCAACCAATCCGAGACCTGGCGCAGCGGCTCTGCCGCCGCCCCGAATGACACGAGCGCCTCGGAGGCCTGCACATGCAGTACCTGCATGCGCTCGCGCGCGCCGCCCAGACCGGAGACTACCGCGTAGGTCGGTCGATGCTGGCGTACGTCCGCGCCGGCCGCCTTACCGAGCGTGGCCGTGTCACCGGTCGCATCGAGCACATCGTCCTTGATCTGAAACGCCAGTCCGATGGCTTGCGCGTACTGCTCGAGCGCGGCGTAGGCAGCCGACGGCAGGTGCGGCTTGCAGACCGCGGCCATCAGCACGCTGGCGTGGATGAGCGCGCCGGTCTTGCGCTGGTGCATGACCTCGACTTCGGAAGCCTCGAGGCGCCGGCCCTTGGCAGCCAGATCGATGGCTTGACCGCCGGCCATGCCAAGGCTGCCGCTGGCCACCGCGAGCAGCTCGATGAGCCGCAGCCGCACGTGCGGCGCAACCGGCAGAGCGGCATCGCGTGCCAGCAGCTCGAATGCGAGCGGTTGCAGAGCGTCACCGACCAGCACCGCCGTGGCCTCGTCATAGGCGCGATGACAGGTGGGCTTGCCACGTCGCAGGTCATCATTGTCCATGGCAGGCAGATCGTCGTGCACGAGCGAGTAGGCGTGGATGAGCTCCACGGCACAGGCCGCCCCCTCGACCTCATCCTCGGACAGTCCGAGCGTGCGCGCAGTCGCAAACAGCAGCACCGGCCGCACCCGCTTGCCGCCGCCGAGCACCGCATAGCGCATGGCAGCGTGCAACCGCTCGGGCATCGCCGACTCCGGGGGAAGTCGGGCCGACAGCGCGCTCTCCATGCGCGCCTGCCAGGCGGCCAGCTGGGCGGCAAAACCGCCCGGCGCGGGGTGCTGCGCGTCGACTCGTGTTTCGCGTCCGGGGACGACGGCCACGGGACCTACGGCTCGCTGCCTACCGCAGCGTCACTGCGCGAGCTGCGCTTGAGCGAGGGCACCGGCACGATCGCCTCGCGCACCGCCGGAACACCCTCATGATGCGCCCGCTCGTCGTACACGAAGGGCACTTCGGGAGCCATGGGACCTTCGACCGTCGGGCCGCGCAGCCTTACCGAAAGCGCCTTGAGAGGATGGCGCAGCGTATCCTCGACCGCCGTGCCCTCGAAGCCACAGTGCGCCATGCAGTTATCGCACTTGGGATCCACACCAACCCCGTAGCGACTCCAGTCGGTGCTGCCCATGAGCTCGCGATAGGTCGCTACGTATCCCTCGTCGGCACGCAGGTAGCAGGGCTTCTGCCAGCCGAAGATGGTGTAGGTCGGGTTGCTCCACGGCGTGCAGTGATAGGTCTGATTGCCAGCGAGGAAATCGAGGAACAGGCCGGATTGGTTGAAAACCCAGCGCTCGCGGCGCTCCCGGCCGCGCGCGAAGATCTCGCGGAACAGCTGCTTGCTCTCCGTGCGCCCGAGGAACACGTCGTGCCGATGGGCGCGCTCATAGTGATATCCCGGCGAGATCATGATTCCCTCGACCCCCAGGGAGGTGGCGAAATCGAAGAACTCGGCGACTTCGTCGGGATTCTCCTTCGAGAACAGCGTGCAGTTGATGGTGACGCGAAAGCCCCGCTCGCGCAGCAGCTTGATCGCCGCCACTGCCTTGTCGAATACGCCCTCCTCGCAAACCGACTCATCGTGGCGCTCGCGATTGCCATCCAGATGAATCGAGAAGGTCAGGTACGGCGAGGGCTGGTATTCATCGATGTGCTTTTTCAGCAGGATCGCATTGGTGCACAGGTACACGAACTTCTTGCGCTCGATGATGCCCTGCACGATCTGCGGCATCTCCCTGTGGATCAGCGGTTCGCCGCCGGGAATGGAGACGATCGGCGCGCCGCAATCGTCGACTGCGCGCAGCGCGTCCTCCACGCTCATGCGCTGCTGCAGGATCTCCTTGGGATAGGAGATCTTGCCGCAACCGGCGCAGGCGAGGTTGCACTGAAAGAGAGGCTCGAGCATCAACACGAGCGGATAACGCGCGTCTCCTTGCAGCTTGCGTGCCAGAACGTACTGGCCCACACGATATTTCTGGATCAGCGGTATACCCATGCGCGCATGCCTCCGGGTGACAGAATGTCCTCGAGATGATCGCGGCGGATCTGCTCCCATTCGAGCTTGAACCACGGCGTGAAGCGGTCGGCTTCGTCGGTTAACTGACGTTGCAGTTCAGGCAATGCAACCCATCGCCAGTCTGCAATCTCCTCACGGTTCGCGTGCACCGGCGTGGTGCTGCTGCGACCGAAGAACACGGAGCACAATTCATGCTCGGCCCCCTGGCGATCGTACTGGGCCTGGTACTTGAACTTGAATAGAAACTCGAGCGTGCAGCGCAGCCCCAGTTCCTCCATGAGCCGTCGGTGAATCGCCGTCGTCATGCTCTCGCCCGAGCGCGGATGGCTGCAGCAGCTGTTGGACCAGTAGTCCGGCCACAAACGCTTGTGAGCCGAGCGCTGCTGTAGCAGCAACTCGTCGCGCCCGTTAAAGATGAACAGCGAAAACGCCCGGTGTAGCACCCCACCGCCCGCGTGACAATCAGCCTTGCTCATCTGACCGACCTCACGGTCAGCGTCATCGACCAGAATCAGAGACTCGGCACTGATGGAATCGACTATCTGCGGCTTTTTACCTACAGTATTGCGCAACTCCGTCAAGCATTTTCTCCGTTCGTATTAGTGGCCGACGTCAGCAATCCGATGCAAGCTTGCGCGCAGCGCGTCTGCCCACCAGAACGGTGCAGACGCGCAGATAATACACAGTCACCATAACTTAGTCAGTTCTATTGATCGCGGTGCACGAAGTATCGGCCATTGTAGGGGTAATGCTGGCAACGGTGGCGGCTGTCTATGCCCTGCTGACCATGGCCGTTACGGCCCTGCACCGCCACGCCCGTCCTGCCATCCCCGGCCCCGCGCAGGGGGCTGCGCCGGTCAGCGTGCTCAAGGCGCTTTGCGGCGCAGAGCCAGGGCTCTACCGGCAGCTGCGATCCTTCTGTCGCCAAAATTACCCAACCTTTCAGCTGGTATTCGGTGTGCGCGAATCGGACGACCCGGCGCTACCGATTGTGCGGCGGCTGCAGACGGAGTACCCAACGCTCGACATCGCGGTGGTCGTCGATGCCACGCTGCACGGCTGCAACAACAAGGTCAGCAACCTGATCAATATGCTGCCCCATGCGCGCCACGGCTGGCTGGTGATGGCGGATAGCGACATCAGCGTGCCGCCGGACTATCTGGCGCGCGTCACCGCCCCGCTGGCCAATGCCCGCGTAGGACTGGTCACGTGCGCCTACTTTGGGCGTCCCGCTACCGACCCCGGCAGTGATGCGTCCGAGCTGCCGCTCGGACCCCACCCCTGCCCCCCCCAGCCGCCGCCGCGAGCCGTGCTGCTGGCCTCGGAGCTGGGAGCGCAGTTCATCAATGAATGGTTCATGCCCTCGGTGCTGCTGGCGGCCGCGTTTGGCGCACGCAACTTCGTCTCCGGTGCAACGATCGCCATGCGCGCCGAGGTGCTCGCCGCCATCGGCGGCCTGCACAGCCTGGCGGATCTGCTGGCCGACGATTACCGCCTCGGGGAGCTGGTGCGCCGGCATGGGCTGACCGTGCGCCTCTCCGAGCTTGCGGTCGAGACCACGACCTCCGAGGCTGGCCTTGCCACACTATGTCGTCATGAGCTGCGCTGGCTGCGCACCATCCAATCCTCGCAACCGCTCGGCTATGCCTGCTGCTTTCCGAGCTTCTCGCTGGCGATGGCGCTGCTCGCGGTCATCGTCGCGCACGCTCAGGCAGCGACGCTGTGGCTTTTGGGCATCACTGCACTCGCCCGTATCGTGCTACATTATTTTGTAACCAGCGGTGGGACATGGCAGCGGACCCGGCGGCTCGCATTGCTGCCGCTGCGTGAAGCACTGCTGGTGGGGTTATGGGCCTGGAGTTTCCGCCGTCGCGAGATCGTGTGGCGAGAACAGCGCTACGGAATCGGCCAGGATGGAACGCTCTACCGCGTCGGTTGATCGATGCACAGCATGCCCGGAGGACTCGCGATGCTCGCGCAAGATGATGAGCAGCTGGGACACGACCAAGCGCCGATTGCGCCAGGGTATCGAGTTGTTTCGCTTCCTGCGTGCGCATGAGGCCTGAACGCTTCCTGATCGTCACGGCCGACGACTTCGGCCTGCACGAGGCGGTCAATGAGGCCGTCGAGCTCGCCTACCGCGCAGGCACGCTGTGCGCTGCAAGCCTGATGGTTGGTGCTGCCGCGAGCGAGGACGCGGTGCGTCGTGCGCGCGAGTTGCCCGGCCTGCGGATCGGGCTGCATCTGGTGCTTACCGACGGCATACCGACCTTGCCACCCGCTGAGATCAAGGCGCTGGTGGACTCGCACGGCCGTTTTCGCAGCCGTCTGGTCACCGATGCGGCGCGCTACTTTCTCTCGCCGCGTGCGCGCCGTCAGCTCGAGGCGGAGATTCGTGCGCAGTTCAAGGCGTTCGCAGCGACCGGGCTGCCGCTCGACCACGTCAATGCGCACAAGCATTTTCACATTCATCCCACCGTACTGGGACTGCTGCTGCGCGTGGGGCGCGACTTCGATGTGCGCGCCGTGCGTCTGCCGTACGAGCCGGCAGAGCTGGTTCAACCGCCCTCGCTGCTCGCCTCGCTGGCCGGCTGGAGCATGACGCCCTGGTTGCGACTCATGCAGCATCGCCTCGAGCGCGCCGGCGTACTCTCGAACGACCATCTGCTTGGCATTCACCACAGCGGTGCCATGAGCGAGGCGACACTGCTCGAGTCGCTCAAGCGGCTGCCCCGCGGCGTTACCGAAATCTATCTACACCCGGCGACCGAGTCGGGCGCGACCATCGCGCGCTCCATGAGCGGCTACCGGCATGCCGATGAGCTCGCAGCGCTGCGCAGCCCGCGCATTCGCACTGCACTCTCCCAGGCACGCACGGTGTGCGGCGGTTATGGCGATCTGGTGAGACTGCGCAACCAACGCTTCGCAGCGTAATTGGGGCGACGCGTGCAGCCGCCCTGGCGCACATGAGATACATCGACTACGGCACCGACGGCAGTGCCGCCTCATTGCACTTGGCGCAGGCACCCTCGCCGACGCCGACGGCGGGCCAGGTACTCATCGAAGTGCACTGCGCCGGGGTGAACCGCCCCGACATCATGCAGCGCCAGGGCCGCTACCCCCCGCCACCGGGAGCCTCGAGCATCCTCGGACTGGAAGTGGCCGGCGTCATCGCGGCGCTCGGCGAAGGCGTGAGCGATTGGCAGCTGGGCCAGCCCGTCTGTGCGCTGGTGCCCGGAGGCGGCTACGCCGACTACTGCGTGGCCCCGGCAGGTCAGGTACTGCCAATGCCATCCGGCTTCGACATGGCGCAGGCGGCGGGACTACCGGAGGTGTGGTTCACGGTCTGGGCCAACCTCGTCCAGCTCGCCAGGCTCGACGCCGGGGAGCGGCTGCTGGTGCACGGCGGCTCCAGCGGCATCGGCTTGGCCGCCATACAGCTGGCGCGCGAGCTGGGGGCCGAAGCGGTAGTTACCGTCGGCTCGCAGGAAAAAGCCCAGTTCTGCGTCGCCTTTGGCGCGCGTGCAGCCATCGACTACCGTCAAGAGGATTTCGCGGCGGCTATCGAGCAGCTTTACGGCGGCGAAGGAGTGGACGTAGTGCTCGACATGATCGGCGCCGCCTACCTCGCGCGCAACCTGCGCGTGCTGCGGCGTGACGGCCGGCTGGTGTTGATTGCACTTCAACAGGGTGGCCGCGGCGAGCTGGACCTGCGCGATATCCTCGCACGGCGCCTGCACCTGACCGGCTCGACCATGCGGCCGCGCTCGATCGCCGAGAAAACCGCAATTCGTGACGCCTTACGCGGGCGCATCTGGCCGGCGCTGGCCGATGGCCGGGTGCGCTCGCATGTGCACGCCATCTTTCCCATGGATGAGGCGCGGCAAGCCCATGAGCTGATGGAGCGCAGCGGACACATCGGCAAGCTGGTGCTGCGAATGCGCAGCTGACCAATGGATTGGCTGGCGCGGTCCTGCGTGCGAGTCGGCGGCGGCGCTATCAACCTCAGGCGGCGCCGCGCTGTATGGCCCCATTGGCGCGAAACCAGTCGATAGCGTCGCGGAACGCGAGCTCCGGGGCACGCGCCCGGTAACCAAGCTCGCGTGCAGCCTTCCCGCTGGAGAAAAACATGTGATGGCGCGCCATGCGCACACCATCCACAGTGATGCGCGTATCCCCCCCGCTCAGCCGGGCAAATGCCTCGGCAACGTAGGCAATTGGCAGCACCAGTCCGTGTGGCAGACGGATACGCGGGGCCGGCCGGCCGACGATTTGCGCAATCATCCGTAGAATCTGCTGCAGCGTCAGATCCGTTCCGCCAAGAATGTAGCGCTCGCCGATGTGTCCATGCTGCCAGGCCAGCCGATGCCCCTCCGCGACATCGTCGACGTGCACGATGTTGAGACCCGTGTCCACATAGGCCGGCATACGGCCCGTGGCCGCATCGAGCACCAGACGCCCCGTGGGTGTGGGCTTGGCATCGCCAGGGCCGACGGGCGTGGACGGATTCACGATCACCACGGGCAGTCCGCCGCGCGCCGCCTGCTGCACCCACTGCTCGGCAAGGAATTTCGAGCGCTTGTAGTGTCCGATCATCTCGGCGAGCTGCGCGACGTCGCTCTCGTCGGCGGGACTGCCATCCGGGTGCAGCCGCAGCGTTGCGACGCTGCTGGTGTAGACGATGCGCGCGATGCCCAACTGGCCGGCAGCCGTCAACAGATGCTGCGTGCCCGCCACGTTGCTGCGATACAGGCTCGCCGGCTCGCGCGTCCACAGACGATATTCCGCCGCCACGTGAAACAGCGCCTCGCAGCCCTGCAGCGCCTCACGCAGGGAGGCGGGTTGCTGTAGATCTGCCTCGACGCACTCCAGCGCGAGTCCCTGCAGATTGCGCCGATCTGAGCTGGCACGCAGCAGCGCCCGCACTTGCCAGCCAGCCTGCAAGAGGTTGCGCGCGACGGCGGCACCGACGAAGCCACTCACCCCTGTCACCAGCGCCCTCACGATGCGGCCTCCAGCGCTCCGGCCGAGCACGCCTGTCGCGCACACTCGCGCAATACCCCGAGTGCACGCTGGTAGCGCCGCCCCATTCGCACCAGCCCCGGCCAGGCGGTCGGTGCGCCCAGCATCGGCAGCCATGATACCCACGCAGGCGCGCCCGAATCGGCACCCGCGATGGAGCGCAGCACCGCAGGCAGGGCATCCTCTGCCGTATCGGCGATCACCCGCAGCACCATGAAAGGCAACCCATGCAGGTTGGCTACGACGCCCACGGCGGCGCTCTCCATATCGACCGCGACCGCACTGGTCTGTCGAAACAGGCGCACTTTCTCATGTGCCTCGCAGATGAGCTCCGTACTGGTCAGCATTGGACCTTCGAGCAGCGATCCATGGCTCGACAGCGCAGCGGCAAGCGCCGCGCGCCATCGCTCCGTGGTTCGCACCCGCGCCTGCGCGGGCAGCGCGATGGGTCGCATGCCGGGCAACTGCAATGCCAGTGGCTGTGCGCAGATGACCTCGCTCGCGAGCACAACATCGCCGCAGCGCAGCGCGGGATCCAGTGCCCCGGCAACCCCAAAGCACAGCAGAGCGCCGACGCCCTCGCGCACCAGACGCTGTGCGGCGCGCGCGGCGCGCACGCATCCCATGCCGCTTGCCAGTACCGACACGCGCGTGCCGGCGGTACCAGGCTGCGGCCTCGAACTGCGCTGAGGCAGGCAGCGCGCCTCCGAGCGCAGGGCTGCCACGATTCCCGTGACACGTTCGCCGGCAGCAGTCACGCGCAGGCTCTTAGAGTCGGGCTTGGGACGAGCGCCTCCTGCGGCGATAGCTGGCGAGCGCCCAGAGCGGGAAATAGACACAGTAGCCGTGGTACTTCAGATAGAAAACGCGCGGGAAACCGGGCGCCGTATAGCTGGCGTGCTCCCAGGCACCGTCCGACTGCTGCGTGCGCAGCAGATAAGTGATGCCGCGCCGGATCGCCGCATCGTCATCGCAATCGACCGCCATCAGGGCAATGAGCGCCCAGGCACTCTGATAGGGCGTGCTGGCGAGGCCGGCGCCGGCCAGCGCCGGATTCTGATAACTGTCATTGCTCTCGCCCCAGCCACCGTCCACGTTCTGCCGTGACAGCAGCCAGCGCACGGCGCGCGCGACGCAGGGATCCTCAGTCGTGAGGCCAGCGGCGGAGAGCGCCATCAGCACCGACCAGGTCCCGTAGATGTAATTGGTCCCCCAGCGACCGAACCAGGCACCGCAGGGCTCCTGCTCGGCGCGCAGGTACGCCATGGCCTGATCGAGCGCAGCACGATCGCCCGCGCGGCCCTCGCGCGCCAGCGCAGTGACGACGCGACCGGTCACATCGGCAGTGGGAGGATCGAGCAGCGCGCCATGATCGGCGAAGGGGATGTGGTTCAGATAGTAGTAGGTATTGTCGACGTCGAAAGCAGCGAACCCGCCGCCGCGGCTCTGCATGCCTGCCAGCCAGTCCAGCGCCCGGACGATGGAGGCTTCGGCCCCCTCGGCCTGGCGGTCGTTCTGCATCGACCAGACGACCACGGCGGTGTCGTCGAGGTCAGGATAGTAGTCATTGCGATATTGAAAGGCCCAGCCGCCGCCGGCCAGTTGCGGCCGGCGTACCTGCCAGTCTCCTGGGTGCGCATCGAGCTGCAGCGGTCGCAGCCACGCCAGACCGCGCGCCGCGGCTTGCAGCGAGATTTCACTGCCCTCCTCCTGCAGCGCCAGGGATGCCAACGCCGTATCCCACACCGGCGACAGACAAGGTTGGCAGTAGGCGCGTCGCTCCTCGACGACCAGCAGCTTGCGCAGCGCCTGCTCGGCGATCTGGCGCTGCGGGTCATCGCGCGGATAGCCGAGCAACACCATGACCTCCAGCGCATTGACCATCGCCGGGAAGATCGCCCCCAGACCATCCTCGCCGTTGAGCCGCGCGATGATCCAGCGCTCGGCGCGTGCGATGGCGCGCGCGCGAACGCTGCGCGGGACCCAGGCATCGGCGATACGCCCGACCCGGTCGAGCAGCAGGAACAGCCGATTGACGGCCCCGCCGCGGCGAAAGTAGTGACGCTCGCGCTCGGGCGGCACGGCAAAAAGCTCGGCGATGTCGACGCCGCTTGGATTGATGGCACGTGCACGCAGCGTACAGAGCACCAGCAGCGGTACCATGACCGTTCGCGACCAGTAGGACACCTTGTCCAGGTGGAACGGAAACCAGCGCGGCAGCAGCATGATCTCCACCGGGATATACGGAGCTGCGCGCCAGGGCACCTGGCCGAACATCGCCAACAAGATACGGGTGAACACGTTGCAGCGCGCGGCCCCGCCGTGCGCCAGGATGGCGGCGCGTGCGCGCTGCATGTGCGGCGCCTGTGGATCGTCGCCGGCCATCTTCAGAGCGTAATAGACCTTGACGCTGCAACTGATGTCGAAGGCGCCCCCGTGAAACAGCGGCCAGCCAGCATGCTCGGCCTGCCGCTCGCGCAGATGCACTGCCAGCTTCGCCTGCAGTGGCGCATCGATCTCGGCCAGAAAGTGCATCATCAGGATGTACTCGGCCGGAATGGTGCAGTCGGCCTCCAGCTCGAAGGACCAATGACCATTGGCGTGCTGCAGCTTCAGCAGCGCATCCAGTGCCCGCTGCACGGACCGGTCCAACTCGGACGCGCCGACGCCGCCGGGGATCGCCGACTCCAATGCCCGTTCAACTGCCATGAAACTCAGCCGCTCGGCGCCGAGCGCAGACTCGCCTCGCGCTCCCGTTCCCACTGCTGGCGGATGGGGGCATGCAGCGCGTCGCCACCGGGCGTGTTCGATTGCGTGATCAGCGGCAGGTCGCGCGCCGCGAACTCGAACAGACGCGCCAGCATGCGGTTGCTGCGTACCGTCAGATTGGAACAGGCCGTCACCAACATTACCTCCCGGCGGGAAATCTTCACCTGCGCACCGGCGGTAAAGCGCGGATTATCCTTGATGGAACGCAGCGTCAGCAGTGCCAGACCGATCGACCAGGCACAGAAGCGCCGGATCCCGGTTTCGTGGGTCGGAATCAGCAACGTGAAAGACAGTGCATGGCGCAGGTGCCCGTGGGCGATGCCGATGAGCTCCTGCAGACTGTCGCGAAAGCCCTCCTCGTCCCGGGCACGCAGCAGATCCAGATCGAAGCCGCGCCGTGCGAACACGTCCTGGGGCAGCCAGCAGGCGCCGCGGCTGCGATCCTCCCACTGGTCCTTGAGGATGTTGGTCATCTGCAGCCCCTGCCCGAAGGAGGGCGCCAGACGGCGCAGCGTCGCCCCGTGCTGGGCGATCTCGGGCGAGTAGGTGCAGAACAGATCGGTGAGCATCTCGCCGACCACACCGGCCACGTGGTAGCAGTAGCTGTCCAGATCCGTCAAGCGAGGCAGCCCTTGTGTGCTGGCACTGCGCTGGAAGTGGTGCATGCCCACGCACATAATCTCCACGCAGCGACCAATGGCCTGCTGCGCGCGCGGATCGAGGCTCTGGCAGACACGCATGACGCGGTCCATGTTGGCCACGAGCTCGCGCTCGTGACTGAGGGTCTTCTCCGATAGCAGCGGCGTGAGCTCGGCTGCCAGGGCGGCCGCATCGGCTGCGCCGGCGGCGACCTTGCTGAAGCAGGTCAAATAGTGCAGCTTTTCAGCCCCGGACAGGCTGGCCTCGTCTTCGATCGTATCCGCGATACGACAGAGCAGGTAAGCCGTCGTCACCGCCCTGCGCAGATCGCCGGGCAGCTGGGGAATCGTCAGAGCGAAGGTGCGCGATACATGGACCAGGATTTGCCGCTGGTATTTATCATCCGCAGCGTCCACGGGCGTTGTGCCGTCGATTGTCATGGCGCCCTGGCTATCACCCAATCACTCACACTCACCGCACCGAGCAACGTGGCCTCCCATCGTGTTCCTGCACCCTCCGCGTCCGCATAACCTGCCGTCTGCCGATGGGCGGTCCACTCACCAGCCTGCGGTCGGCGCGCGCTCGCCGAGTATCGCCTGTCTGGCGTTGATTTGCAGCCTCATCGTAAGCGCTGTGTCGTTCCCCGCGCAGGCGCTTGACTTCAGCCAGTGGCTCAATCCCTCGACGGCGCCCTTTATCCCCATTCCGGAAATCGATACCGATCCGGACAGCGGGCGTACCTTCGGCATCATCCCCACCTTTCTGCAGAGCGACGCTCAGGGCAGCATCACCCGCATCATCGCCCCGCAGGCCTACCGCAACAGCTACTTCGGCTGGGGCGTAGGCCTCAGCATTTTCGATTACCCTTCCGCCGACGTTCAATGGTCACTGCAGGGGGACGTCGAGCAGCGCGTGGAGCGCACCGTGGACCTCAACTATCAGCAGGGAGTGCTGCGCCAGGGCCCGTTGTCGCTTACCGGCCGCTTGCTCTATGACCGCAACGGCACGCCACGTTTCTTCGGCATCGGCAACGACACGTCCATCGCGGACGAGACCAACTACACCAGCGCGACCGAGCTGGCACAGGCCACACCGGGCTGGAACATCACGCCGCAGCTGCAGCTCGGCTACACGTTGCGCGCCGAAACCGTCGAGGTCACGCCCGGCTCCATTCCCGGCATTACCTCCATCGAGCGCCGCTTCGGCGCCCCGTCCAGCCTCGGCATTGTGAGCCTGTGGTTGCATCGGCTGCAGCTGACCTATGACACGCGCGACAGTCTGAACCTGCCCACACGCGGCACGCAGGTGGTCATCTACGGCGGTATGGCCGCGCGCAGCGGCTTCTTCAACGACTCGATGTACAGCGAGGCTGGGCTGGAGGCGCGCGAATATTTGGCAATCGGGCACCGGGCCGTACTGGCCCTGCACACAGCGATCCGCTACCTGCCCTACGGGCGTCGCCTGCCCTTCTGGGCACTCAGCAGCATCGGCGGGGACCGCGCCTTCCTCGGCGGCGCGCAGCCGCTGCGCGGCTATGGTCTCGGGCGCTTTACCGATCGCAACGCCTTTTCCTTCTCGGCGGAGTTTCGCCGCACGATCGCATCGCTGAACATCGCCTCTTCGCAGATCGATCTGCAGCTTGCGCCCTTCGTCGATACCGGACGCGTGTTCGCACGTCCGAGCACCAACCCTGTGTCTCAGCTGCATAGCGCCGCGGGCCTGGGTATACGCGCCCTGGCACCGCCCTTCATCGTCGGCTATGTGGATGTGGGCTATGGCAGCGAGGGGCCTGCCGTGTTCACCGGGATCAACTATCCGTTTTGAGCAGGGCCGCGACATCGCTGAGCCGCGCCAACGCCAGCAGTGCCTCCGGCACGCGTAGGTAGAGCAGTTGCTTGCCGGCGCTGCGCGCGCATGCCAGCCAATCGATCAGCAGGGCCAGTCCGGCACTGTCGGCGCTCGCGACGGCCGACAGGTCCATACGCAACTGCTCGTGCGACGCGCTGATCAGCGCCACGCCCTGTTCGCGCAACTCGGGCACGGTGCCGAACAGCAGCGGCGCCTGCAGCCTATAACCGCCCTCTTCCGGCAAGAAGGGGGTGTCGGGCAGCGGCGCGCGGACCTGCGGTGCCGTCAAGCTAACCGCCCGTGGTCTGCTTGATGGCAGCCGGCGTCTCGCCGTGCTCCAGACGCGTGATCACTGCATCGATTCCCTGGCGTTGGATCTGCTCGGAAAAATCCTGCTGGAAGCTCTTGTCGTAACTGATGCCCTCGACGACCACGTCCCAGACCTTCCATTGCTGCCCATCGTTGTGCACCTGATAGTTCACGGCGACCTGTGAGCCGTTGCTGCGCCGGATGCGCGTGTTCACCGCCGCATAGGCGCTGCCAGGCTCCGCCCGGAAGGGTAATACCTCCATGGTGTTCGAGGTGAAACCCAGCAGCGCGCTGCCGTAGTTGTTGAGCAGCGAGTTGTAGAACGCCTGGATGAAATGCTGGCGCTGATCGGGCGTAGCTTTTTTCCAGTTTTGACCCAGTACCGCCCGCGCTGCCAATTCGGTATCGAAGTGTGGAAGCAGCACCTGGTCGACCAGCATGCGAAGCTTGGCCGGATCCTGGCGGTACTCGGCGCGATGCTGATCCAGATCCTGTAACAGTGTGCTGGCGGCACTCTTGACCAGCGCATAGGGACTGGCGCTGTCGACAGGCCCTGCTGAGGAGGCCGTCACGCTGGCGCCGCCCGAGGCCGGCGCTGCGGCGGCCGCGGGATAGGCCGCCGCGGCAGATCCGAGCAGAACCCCGGCAATCGCCCCGACCCACGCTCTGGTGGCTGTCCTGCTGTGCATAGCTGGCTCTTGGAACATGGTTGCGATCCCTCAGTGGATTGACGTGTCAGCGGCCCACGGCGCCTCAGTGGCTGGGCGATCCGGGCGGGCTTTTCGGTCGCTCGGCGCCGTTGGCGCCGCCACCGGAGGCCCCGGAACTCGTGGCGCCCGGCGCGCCGCTCGCACCCGAGCCGCTGCCACTCGAGCTCGAGCCGCCGCTGGCCGAATTGGCGAAGAACTTGTTGACGATGTTCTCCAGTACCAGCGCCGATTGGGTAAAAGAAATCTCGCTGCCGGCGTGCAGAAATTTGTCGGACGAGCCGGCCGTGACGGCGATGTAGTTCGCACCGAGCAGGCCCGCGGTGTTGATGGCGGCATCGCTGTCATCGGGGATCTGTGCATAACGCTTCTCGATGCCGAGCGTCACCCTGGCCCGGTAGTCCGCCGGGTCGATGCCGATGACGGCGACCTTGCCGATACGCACGCCTGCCATCGTGACCGGCGCGCCGACTTTCAGACCGCCAATGTCATCGAACTCCGCCGTGACACTGTAGCTGGGGGCGCCGCCGGAGATTTGTAAGCCGCTGCCGGGCAATTGCGTAGTCAGAAATGCCAACGCGGCAAATCCAAGCAGAACGAACAGCCCGGTGCCGATCTCGAGAGTGTGATTGCTCCTAGCCATGACGGATCTCCCGATGCGAGCCTACAGAAACACCGCGGTCAGCACATAGTCGAACAGCAGGATCAGCACCGCCGAGTTCACCACCGTGCGCGTGGTCGCAAGTCCTACGCCCTCGGCGGTCGCCTCCGCATGAAAGCCCTCGTACACGGCGATGAGACTGCACAGCGCGCCGAATACCAAGCTCTTGACGATCCCCTCGAAGACGTCGTGGACTGCGACTGAGCCTTGCATTTGCGACCAGAAGGTGCCGGATTCCGCGCCCATCATGCCGACACCGACCAGCTGCGTGCCGTAGATGCCGATACAGTCGAAGATCGCCGTCAGCAGCGGCAGGGCGATCAGTCCGCCAATGAAGCGCGGCGCAACCACGTGGCGCACCGGGTCGACGGCCATCATATCCATCGCCGCGAGCTGATCGGTGGCGCCCATCAGTCCGATCTCGGATGCCAGGGCGGTGCCGGCGCGCCCCGCAAACAGCAGCGCAGTGATGACCGGACCCAGCTCCTTGATGAGCGCCAGGGCGCTGGCCTCACCGAGCGCGGAAGTGGAGCCGAAACGCTGCAGCAGGTCGAACAGCTGCAGCCCGAGCACCATGCCGAGAAACAGCCCACTGAGCATGACGATGACCAGCGAGCGCGAACCGGTGTTGTAGATCTGCATGGCGATCGGGCCGGGTCGGCCCAGTGCCAGCACGCTCTGGCCCAGCACGCGCACCAGGAACAGCCCCACCGCGCCGAGCTTGCGGACTCCCTCCAGTAGCCAGCTCATCGTTCGCGCTCGAGCAGCTGCTGGAAGTAATCGCCGGCCGGATAATGAAACGGCACCGGCCCGTCCGGGCTGCCGCTCATGAACTGGCGCACCACCTCGCCACTGGCGTCGGCCAGCTGTGCGGGTGTGCCCTCGGCGACCACGCTGCCGCCTGACATCAGATAGCTGTAATGCGCGATCATGCCGATCTCGTGCACGTCATGCGACACAACGATGCTGGTAATACCGAGCGTCTGATTCAGCGACTGGATCAGCCGGCAGATGACGCCCATGGAGATCGGATCGAGCCCCACGAAGGGCTCATCGTAAATCAGCACCTCCGGATCCATGACGATGGCACGGGCGAGTGCCACCCGGCGCGCCATGCCGCCGGAGAGTTCGGAGGGCATGAGTTCGGCGGCACCGCGCAGGCCCACGGCCTGCAGCTTCATCAGCACCAGCTCACGCAGCACCGACTCGGGCAGGTGGGCGTGCTCGCGCACCGGAAACGCGACGTTCTCGAACACCGATAAGTCGGTCAACAGCGCCCCGTTCTGAAACAGCAGCCCGATGCGCCGGCGCAGCGCGTAGAGCCGCTCGCGTGATAACCGGCCGACTTGCTCGCCGAAAACGCTGAGCTCGCCGCGATCGGCCCGCACCTGGCCCATGATCAGTCGCAGCAGCGTGGTTTTACCGGTGCCGCTGGGTCCCATGACGGCCGTGATGCTGCCGCGGCGTACCTGCAACGACAGGCCCGCGAAGATCGGCCGTCCGCCGATCGCGTAGTGCAGGTCCTGCACCCGCACGACCGGCGGCTCGGCGCTCATGCTGCCTGCTGTTCCATGCCCGGCTGGTAGCGTCCGCTGCGGGCGAGGCCATTGAGGCGCGCCCAGCGATGGAACTCGCGCTGCCCGGCCTGAAGCTGCGCGCTCTTGCCGCTCCAGGCATTCAGTGCCGCATCCTGCAGAGCACGGCCGTAGCTGAAGGACAGTTGCCAGGGAAGACTCGCGCCACGGTTCATCAACGACAGATGCAGCGTGGCCTGCGCTGGCGTCTGGCCCCCCGACAGAAAAGCGATGCCCGGAACGGCCGATGGCACATGGCGCTTGAGGCAACGGACCGTGGCGGCGGCGACCTGCTCGGGTGAGGCCTGCGTGGGACATTTCTTGCCGGCGATCACCATATTGGGCTTGAGGATCATGCCTTCGAGGTAGACGCGATGCAGGTGCAGCTGATCGAACACGGTGGCAAGCACCTCGTCGGTCACCGCCTCGCAGCGCTCGATGGTATGCGCGCCGTCCATGAGCACCTCCGGCTCGACGATCGGCACGATGTCCTGCTCCTGACACAGCGCGGCGTAGCGGGCCAGCGCCTGGGCATTGGCCTCGATGGCAAATCGTGTCGGGATCTGCTCGCCGATGTCGATGACCGCACGCCACTTCGCAAAACGCGCGCCGAGGCGGTAGTACTCGACGAGCCGCTCGCGCAGCCCATCCAGCCCCTCGGTGATGGTTTCGCCGGGAAATTGCGCCAGAGGCTTGGCCCCCTCATCGACCTTGATGCCGGGCAGAATGCCGAGCTTCGTCAGGTACTGCGAAAAGGGCACCCCCTCCCGGGTTGCCTGACGCAGCGTCTCGTCGTACAGGATGACGCCGCTGATCCACTGCGCGACCTCCGGGGTCGTGAACAGCAACTCGCGGTAGGCACGCCGGTGCTCCTCGGTGGATTCAAGCTGGATCTTGTCGAACCGCTTCTTGATCGTAGCGGTACTCTCGTCCGCCGCCAGTAGTCCCTTGTCCTTGGCGACCATAGCTCGGGCAACGCTTTCGAGCTCATTGCGATTCATCGGACAGATCCTCCGGAGGCTGTGATCCATGGGGCGGGCAAGGATAGCAAAGCGGAAGCAGGCCCTGGATCGGCAAAAGCCCTCAGCGGCTGCAGGCGAGCGCGCCGGTGCGGGCCAGCGCCCCGGTGCGGCCCAGGGCGCCCACGCGTCCTACGCTGGCGTCGCGCTTTCCAAGGAACCCATATGGCACTAAAATAGTCCCACTTTGCAGGAATCCTAATGCTCCGCATCAGCAAACTCACCGATTACGCCACCCTGATCCTGGCGCGGCTCGCCTGGCAACCCGGGCGCCGCCTGACGGCCGCGCAGATCGCCTCGGAAACGGGGCTGGCGGTCCCGACGGTCTCCAAGCTGCTCAAGCACCTACACCGCCAGGGGCTGGTGCAATCAACCCGCGGATTGCACGGCGGCTATCTGCTGGCCCGGCCGGCCGACGAGATCAGCGCTGCGAACATCATCGATGCGCTGGAGGGTCCGGTCGCGCTCACGGAGTGTGCCGGGCGTGCCAGTCACTGCTGCATCGAGCATACCTGTCTGGTGGGCCGCGCCTGGCAGCGCGTCACGCAGGCCATTCGCCGCTCACTGCAGGACATCACGCTGCTCGAGCTTGCGGGCCTTGGGGCTGCGGCGCCCGGCGGTGCTGTCTCGCCCCTGGATCGTGGCATTCCATTGACATCCCCCGGCCTGCGCCCGGGCAAGCGGGAACCCGTATGAGCAGCTCCCCGGATAGCAGCGCAACGCAGGAATCCTCTGATCTCTCGGAGCTGGTGAGCCGCAGCTACCGTCACGGCTTCGTGACCGACATCGACGCCGACACCGTGCCGCCCGGCCTGGATGAGGACGTGGTACGACTGATATCGCGCAAGAAGCGCGAGCCGCAGTTCCTGCTCGACTGGCGGCTGCGTTCGCTGGCCCACTGGCGCACCATGCGCGAGCCGCACTGGGGACAGCTGCGCTACAAACCGATCGACTACGAAGGGATCTCTTACTACTCCGCACCCAGGCAGGCGGCCAACGCCCCCAAGAGTCTCGCCGAGGTCGACCCGAAGCTGCTGGCCACCTACGACAAGCTCGGGGTGCCGTTGCATGAGCGCGCACGTCTGGCGGGCGTGGCCGTGGACGCGGTGTTCGACAGCGTCTCGGTGGCCACGACCTTCAAGGAGCGCCTGGCCGCCGCCGGCGTCATCTTCTGCCCCTTCTCCGAAGCCGTGCAGAAACACCCCGAGTTGGTGGAACGCTACCTGGGCTCGGTCGTCCCATACACGGACAATTTCTTTGCGACGCTCAACTCCGCGGTGTTCTCCGATGGTTCGTTCGTCTACGTGCCGCGCGGCGTGCGCTGTCCGATGGAGCTCTCGACTTACTTCCGCATCAATGCGATCAACACGGGCCAGTTCGAGCGCACGCTCATCATCGCCGATGAGGGCTCTCACGTAAGCTATCTTGAAGGTTGCAGTGCGCCGATGCGCGATGAAAACCAGCTGCACGCTGCCGTCGTGGAGCTGGTCGCGCTCGACGATGCGCACATCAAATACTCCACCGTGCAGAACTGGTATCCCGGCGATGAGCAGGGGCGCGGCGGCATCTACAACTTCGTGACCACGCGCGGCGAATGCCGCGGCCGCAATGCCCACATCTCCTGGACGCAGGTGGAGACCGGCTCGGCGATCACCTGGAAGTATCCCAGCTGCATCCTGCGCGGCGAGGGCTCGGTCGGTGAATTCTACTCGGTGGCGACAACGCACCATTTCCAGCAGGCCGATACCGGCACGAAGATGATCCACATCGGGCCGAACACCCGCAGCACCATCATCTCCAAGGGCATCTCCGCCGGCCACGGCCAGAATGCCTATCGGGGCCTCGTGCGCATCCTGCCCACGGCCACCGGCGCACGAAACTACACGCAGTGCGACTCGCTGCTGATGGGCAAGCACTGCGGTGCGCACACTTTCCCGTACATCGAGACGCGCAATCCGAGCGCGACGGTGGAGCACGAGGCGAGCACCTCGCGCATCAGCGAGGAACAGCTGTTTTACTGCCTGCAACGGGGCATCGGTGCCGAGGATGCCGTCAACATGATTGTCAGCGGCTTCTGCCGCGCGGTCTTCAAGGAGTTGCCGATGGAATTCGCCGTGGAGGCGCAGAAGCTGCTGGCCGTGAGTCTGGAAGGAGCGGTGGGATGAGCACGCTGCTGGAGGTCCGGGACCTGCACGTCAAGATTGGCGAGCAGCCCGTGCTGCGCGGCGTGGGCCTGTCGGTCGAGGCCGGACAGGTGCACGCCATCATGGGGCCGAACGGCTCCGGCAAGAGCACGCTCGCGCACGTGCTGGCGGGCCGGCCGGGCTACGAGATCGTCTCGGGCAGCGTGAACTTCCAGGGCAAGGATCTGCTGTCGCTGCCCCCGGAGGAGCGCGCGCGCGCCGGGCTGTTCCTCGGCTTCCAGTATCCGGTGGAGGTGCCCGGCGTGAACAACGCCTACCTGCTGAAGGCCGCGCTCAATGCGGCCCGCCGTGCACGCGGACTGCCCGAGGTCGATGCCTTCGAGTTTCTCTCTCTGGTGCGCGCAAAGATGGCGCTGATGCAGATCGACGAGAGCTTCCTCGGCCGTGGCGTCAACGAGGGCTTCTCGGGCGGCGAGAAGAAGCGCAACGAGATTCTGCAGATGCTGGTGCTGGAGCCGACGCTCGCGCTGCTGGATGAGACCGACTCGGGACTGGATATCGATGCCTTGAAGGTGGTGGCCGCCGGCGTCAACTCGCTGCGCAGTGCCAGCCGCGCCATCGTGCTCGTCACCCACTATCAGCGACTGCTCGACCACGTCGTACCCGATTTCGTCCACGTGCTCGCGCGCGGACGCATCGCCCTGAGCGGCGATCGCACGCTCGCGCTCGAGCTCGAGCGACGCGGCTACGATTGGGTCGGCGAGCGGGCGGCGTGAGGTAAGCCATGAGCGCAGTCCCTGCCGCCGCAACCTCCCGGCGCGAGCAGACACTCGCACGGGTGCTGCGTGAGTTCGAAACCGTTGCTGCCGAGCTGCCCGAGGACACCGTACCGCAGAGCACTCGACAGCAGGCCGCGCGCGAGCTGGCACGTCTGGGATGGCCGCAGGCACGCGATGAGCTGTGGCGCTACGCCAACCTGCGCGCACTCGAGCGCATCGCCAGTTTCATCCCGGCGCGGCGGCACACGGGCCCCGCGCAGCGCGCCGCGGACGCGAGCGCAACTGCGAGTGCGAGTGCGGCCCTTGCGGGGCTGCCTGCCCTGCCAGCGGGAGTCGAGCGTCTGGTGTTCATCGATGGCATCCAAATCGCGACGAACGCCCGGCAGCAGGCACCCTCTTCGCTTGCGCCATCGGCGGCAGGCTGGCCGCCCGAGCAGCGCCTGGGGCTGCTCGGTGACATGTTCGCGCAGGACGCCGCGGTGCTGCGCATCGCGGGGCAGGCGGCCGTAGAAGTGGTGTTCCTGACCAGCGAGCGCGCCTCGGGGGCTGCGGTCTATCCGCGGCTTTGTCTCGAGCTCGCCGCCGATGCGCGCCTGACGCTCATCGAGCGACACCTCGGCGAGACACGCGAGCCGACGCTGGTGAGTGTCACCGTCAGGGCCGAGCTCGCGCGCGGTGCACAGCTGACGCATTACCGGCTGCAGCAATGCGGCGCCCATGTGCTGTTCGACGATTCGCTACAGGCGGCGCTGCAGGAGCGCGCCTCGTACGAAGTGCGTCAGATCGGCATCGGTGCGCTTGCCGCGCGCACCAGTGCGCGCGTGCGGCTGGCCGGACGCGCCGCAGCCCTCGGCTGGCAGGCGCTGGCCGTCGGCCAGGGTGAGCAGGTACATGACACCTCTCTCGCGGTGGTGCACGCGGCTCCGGACACGCGTACCGAGGAGATCTTCCGCGGTATCGCCGATGCACGCTCACGGGTGGCCTTCAGCGGGCACATTCACATCGAGGCCGGCGCACCGGGCGCGCAAGCGCGCCAATCGTTACGCGGGCTCATCGAGGGCGCCAATGCAGAGATCGACCTGCGGCCGCGACTGCAGATCGACGTAGACGAAGTGAGCGCCCAGCACGGCGCGACGACTGGTCGGCTGGATGAGAATCTGCTGTTTTATCTTTTGTCGCGCGGCCTTCCGCCGCGCCAGGCGCGCGCACTGCTGAAGTGGGCCTTCCTCGGCGATGTGCTGCGATCCATCGAGCTGCCGGAGCTGCGCGCCCAGGCCGAGCAGGCCGCCGCCGGACAGCTGCCCGATGCCGCTGCCCTGGCCGAGCTGGCCGTCGCTTCCGGGAGCGGGACATGAGCGCGGAGGTACGCGCCGAGATTGTGCGTGCCGACGGCCATCAGGGCGATCAGACGGTCGTTTCGGCGCAGCCTGCCGGGCTACCCTTGAGCGCCCTGGAAGTCGAGCGGCTGCGCGCGGACTTTCCGATTCTCTCGCGTCAGATCAACGGCCATCCGCTGGTCTACCTGGACAGCGCCGCCTCGGCCCAGTGTCCGACGCCGGTGCTCGCGGCCATGGAGCAGTACGTCACGACGATGCATGCCAACGTGCATCGGGGCGTACACAGCCTCAGCCAATGGGCAACGGACGCGTATGAGCAGGCGCGCGAGCGCGTAAGCCGTTTCATCAATGCCCGGTCCACCCGCGAGATCGTGTTCGTGCGCGGGACGACCGAGGCCATCAACCTCGTGGCCAATAGCTTCGGGCGCAGCGCGCTGCGGCCCGGCGATGAGGTGCTGATCACGCACCTCGAGCACCACGCCAACATCGTTCCCTGGCAGCTGGTCTGCGCGGCCACCGGTGCGCGTCTGCGCGCCGTACCCGTGTTGCCCGATGGCTCGCTCGACATGGTGGCCTTTCGCGAGCTGCTCGGCGAGCGCACGCGGCTGGTAGCGCTCGCCCATGTGTCCAATGCGCTCGGCACGGTGCTGCCGGTGCGCGAGATCGTGCAGCTCGCACACGCGCAGGGCGTCCCGGTGCTGCTGGACGGCGCGCAGGCCATTGCGCATGCGCCGGTGGACGTACAGGCGCTGGACTGCGACTTCTATGCGTTTTCGGGCCACAAGATCTACGGCCCCACGGGCATCGGCGTGCTCTACGGGCGCGAGGCGCTGCTACGGCAGATGCCGCCCTGGCAGGGTGGCGGGGACATGATCCTGACGGTCAGCATCGAGCATACGACCTACAACGAGCTGCCCTGGAAGTTCGAAGCCGGCACCCCGCCGATCGCGGCCGCCATCGGCCTGGCAGCCGCCCTCGACTACGTCGAGGCGATCGGGCGCGAGCGCATCGCAGCCCATGAACAGATGCTGCTGCGTCTGGCCACCGCGCAGCTCGCAGCCCTGCCGTACGTGCGTCTGGTCGGTACTGCGCCCGTCAAGGCTGCGGTGCTCTCCTTCACGATGGAGGGGGTTCATCCGCATGACATCGGCACCATCCTGGACAGCGAGGGCATCGCGATACGCACCGGACATCATTGCGCGATGCCGATCATGGAACGCTTCGGCCTGGCCGCGACGGCTCGTGCCTCGTTCGCGCTCTATAACCGCGCCGAAGAGATCGCGCGGCTGGTAGATGCGCTGCGCAAGGTGCGCGAGCTGTTCGGCTGAGCGACGCCGACGTCGCTGGCCGACGGAGAGAGCATGGAACTGAAGGATCTGTACCGCGAAGTCATTCTGGATCACAACCGCAGCCCGCGGAATTTCGGGCGCGTGGATCCGGCCGATGCCGCGGCTGACGGGCACAATCCGCTGTGCGGCGATCAGCTGCACGTGTCGCTGCGCCTGCAGGATGATCGGCTTGCCGACGTCCGTTTCGAGGGACGCGGCTGCGCGATCTCGGTGGCCTCCGCCTCCATGATGAGCGAGGCCGTCAAGGGACGCACCCGCCAGGAAGTCCAGGTGCTTTACGAGCGCGTGCATGCGCTGCTCACCGGAGAGCGCCCCGGTGAGGCCGCCGGGCTCGGCAAGCTCGCTGCATTGGGCGGGGTGGCAGAATTCCCGGCGCGCGTGAAATGCGCCAGCCTCTGCTGGCATACGCTACATGCGGCGCTCGAGCGCGCCGGCGAGTCTGTCCGGGCATCCGCTCCAGCGCAGGCATCCGATCCACCTGCGGCGCCCGAGCCGGCACGGTCGCGCGCGACGGTCAGTACGGAGTGAGCGATGCGCGCCTACGAGAATGAGCCTGTGGTCATCATGCGCGAGGTGGACGCCGTCATGGTTCCCTCTGGACAGCCGATCCGGCTGAAGTTGGGACTGGCCGGCTATATCACCCAGGCGCTGGGCGGCAGCTTTACGCTCTACATCGAGGGCAATCTCTATCGACTCTCGGGCGAGCAGGCTGACGCGATCGGCAAGGAGGTCGTGCGAGCGCCCGAGCTGCCGCCGAACGCGACTGAGGAAGATGTACGCGAGCTCGCCTGGCAGCAGATGCGCAGCTGCTACGACCCGGAGATCCCCATCAACATCGTAGATCTGGGACTGGTTTACGAATGCCGCGTGCAGCTGAATGCGGACCAGACGCGTCGCATCGATGTGATCATGACACTCACGGCACCGGGCTGTGGCATGGGCGATGTGCTGGTGCAGGACATCAAGGAAAAGCTCGCCGCCATCCCGACGGTCACAGAAGTCGGGGTGGAACTCACCTTCGAGCCCCCCTGGAGCCAGTCGATGATGTCCGAGGCGGCGAGGTTGCAGACCGGCATGACCTGGTAGTGCGGGCGGCGCAGGCTCGCATGAAGCGCCTGTTGCTGCTGCGTCATGGCGAGGCCGAGCCGGCCGGTGCGGCGGCCAGCGACTTCGAACGAGCTCTGACAGCTCACGGACGTGCCCAGGCGCTGCAGGCCGCGCGCCGCCTGCGCCGGACCCGATGTGTCCCCGATGCCATCCTCGCGAGCCCCGCGCTGCGCACGCGGGAGACCGCCACGATCGTCGCGGCGCGCCTGGAATGCCTGCAGGCGCTGCGCTACGAACCGCTCGCCTATCCCGGCTCCCCCGAGCTGCTGCTGCAACTGCTCAGCACACTGCCTGACGAGAGCGAAGCGGCGCTGCTCGTGGGCCACAACCCGGGTCTGAGCGCACTGGCACGCCGACTGGCGGCGCTCGCATCGGCCGGCCGCTCCGGTGCCGAGCCGCCCGAGCTGTCCACGGGAGGACTGTGTCGCATCGAGCTCGCGAGCGGTACCTGGTCAGCGATCGAGTCGGGCGTCACGGATGTGACGCTGTTGTCCTAGTACCGAGAGCGCGTCCCTTCGGCTGGCGCGATTGCTCGCCCCTATTGCACCTCGCAGAAGCAGTAGGCGTACAGGCCGTTGCGTGAGGACAGGTGCATCCAGCGCGCCAGATCCTGCTCGAGCGGCGCCAGCGGCGCGAGCAGCCCACCCGGCTGTGGAGACAGTGCGGCCACAGGCGCGAGTGACATGGGGGCGAAACGCGCCAGCAGACCCTGTGAATCACCCTGTATCTGCAGCAGCAGCTGCTCGGCCCAGCCGATCGCCGGCTCGATGCGGCGCACGCCGTACGGCGTACGCAGTCCCGCACGCATGGCCGCGTCCTGCACGGCATCCTCAAAATTGCCGAGCCGATCCACGAGGCCGATGCGCAGCGCATCGCTGCCGGCCCATACGTGTCCCTGCGCGATAGCGTCGATGCTCTCCACGGGCTTGCTGCGTCCCTTGGCGACGCGGGCCAGGAACTGCTGATAAGTGTGATCGACCACGGTTTGCAGCAGCTGTTCCGTGGCCGGCGTTAGCGGCCGATCCAGTTCTGCCTGTCCCGACAGCGGCGTGGTGCCGATGCCGTCCACGTGTACGCCAAACTTCGCCAGCGTGCGGCTGAAGGTCGGGAAGGCCGCGAACACGCCGATCGAGCCGGTGATGGTGTTGGGGCTGGCAATGATCTCGTTGGCACCGGCAGCGATGTAATAGCCACCGGAGGCGGCCACGTCGCTCATCGATACGACCACCGGCTTGCCGTCCTGTTCGAGCTGCAGCACGGCGCGATAAATCTGATCGGAAGCCAGCACACTGCCACCGGGGCTGTCGACACGCAGCACCACGGCCCTGATGTCGCTGTCGAGCCGCGCCTCGCGCAGCAGCTCCGCGGTCGACTGTCCTCCGACGGTGCCGGGAGGCTGACGTCCATCCAGGATGTCCCCGCTGGCCACGATGACACCAACCGCCGGCCCATGGCCGCGCTCGCGTTGCACGGCGTGGCTCGTGCGCAGGTAGTCATCCACACTGATCTGACGGAAGCCGCGCCCGCCGGGATCGGCGCCCACCAGTTGGCTGATGCGATCCTCGACCTGCGGCTCGGTACGCAGGTCGGTGACCAGGTGGCTGTTTTTCGCCACCAGAGCGGTATCGCCGCCGGCGGCGAGTACCGCGGCGACGTAGTTGTCGGCGTAGCTGGCCACGGCATCGTCGGGCAACTTGCGCGCGCGCGCGACCGCGCGACCGTAGCCCTGCCACAGAGCAGCCAGGTACGCCTGGCTCTCTTCGCGATCCGCCATCGACATGTCATCGCGAATGAACGGCTCTTCCGCGCTCTTGTATTTGCCGACACGGAACAGGTGCATGTCGACGTCGTATTTCTTCAGGGCATCGCGGTAATAGAGGCGATAGCGCGCGTAGCCGTCGAGCAGCACGGCACCGAGCGGGTCCAGATAAACCTCGTCGGCTTGCGCGGCGAGCAGATACTGACTCTGCGTGAAGGCATGACCGAAGGCGATGACTTTCTTGCCACTGCGACGGAAGTCGCGGATCGCATCGGCGAGCTCCTCGAGCTTGACCTGCCCCGAGCCGCTCATGTCGTCGGTCTCGAGCACCAGAGCCCCGATGCGACGATCGGCGCCCGCGGCGCGGATCGCCGCCGTCAGATCCCACAGCAGCGTTTCGGGCGCGCCCTGCCCCTGGGCCTCATCGACAGCGCGCTGCACGGGCTCGCCGCTGAGCTGCTCGACAATCTGACCGGAGGGGCGTACCACCAGCGCCGCCAGCGGCGGCAGGCGCGGGCCCTGCGAGGCCTCATAGGCACCGATGACCAGCACCAGCAGTGCCAGCAGCACCAACAGATGCAACACGCGGCGCAGGCCATCCAGCCCACGCCACAGCACGGAGAAGAACCGCTGCAGGAAGCGCATGCCGGAGCGGCCCCTGC
Organism: Steroidobacteraceae bacterium; assembly: GCA_036266795.1. Taxonomy (GTDB): domain Bacteria; phylum Pseudomonadota; class Gammaproteobacteria; order Steroidobacterales; family Steroidobacteraceae; genus FEN-1191. The sequence continues at coordinate 112,618 of DATAXJ010000047.1, forward strand.
CGGCGGCCGGCCGTTAGACCTTCTCTTCGATACGTGCGGCCTTACCGGCGCGATCTCTCAGGTAGTAGAGCTTCGCGCGCCGCACGCTGCCACGACGCTTCACCGCGATGGAGGTGATGGCCGGGCTGTAGGACTGGAAAGTACGCTCTACGCCTTCGCCGTGGGAAATCTTGCGCACCGTGAATGAGGAATTGAACCCGCGATTGCTGCGCGCGATGACCACACCCTCGTAAGCCTGGATGCGCTCGCGATCGCCCTCGACGACCTTGATCTGGACCACCACGGTATCGCCGGGCTTGAAATCCGGCACTTCCCGCGTCATGCGCTCGCTCTCGAGCGTCTGAATGATGTTGCTCATGGCTCGTTCCTTTTCTCGTGCGCGCGTGCGCGCTCCACCAAAAATTCCGCCAACAGCTCACGTCGCTGTGCATCCAGCGGCGCGCGGCCGATCAGCTCCGGTCGTGTCAACCAGGTGCGCCCCAGCGCCTCTGTACGTCGCCAGCGCTCAATGGCCGCGTGATCCCCCGAGCTCAGTACGGCGGGGACCGCACAGCCTTCAAAGATCTCCGGCCGCGTATAGTGCGGCCAGTCGAACACGCCCTCGCTGAAGGACTCGGTGGCACTGGAACGCTCATCGCCCAGCGCCCCGGGCTGCAGCCGCGCCAGCGCATCGATCAGCACCAGCGCCGGCAGCTCTCCACCGGACAGCACATAATCGCCGATCGAGAGCGTGCGGTCGACCGCGAGTGTCAGCACGCGCTCATCGATCCCCTCATATCGCCCCGCCAGCAGCAGCAGTCCCGGCAGAGAGGCCAGCGCACGCACCTCGCGTTGCGTCAGCAGCGCGCCCTGCGCCGAGAGCGCGATGCGCACGCTTCCCGTCGGCAACCGCGCACTGGCGGCACGAATCGCTGCACACAGCGGCTCGGGCTTGAGGACCATGCCCGGGCCACCCCCATAGGGACGATCATCGACCGTGCGGTGCGCATCGTGCGTGTGCTCGCGGGGATCCTCCGTGCCCACTTGCAGCAGGCCCCGATCCACCGCCCTGCCCAGCACTCCATGACGCAGCCCCTGCACGATCAGGGCCGGAAACAGCGTCACCACTTCGATCCGCACGGAGCCTCCTGGCCCTCACAGCTCGTCCGGCCACTCCACCTCGATCTGCCGCTGTAGCAGATCGACCCGGCGCAGACACGCGGTCGTTGCCGGCAACCAATGCTCGCGCTCACCCCTGATCACCATCAGTGCACCGCCCGGCGCATCCAGAAAGTGTTGCAGCGTACCCAGCATCCGCCCTTCGCGGTTCCGCACGGCAAACCCCAGCAGATCATCGCGGTAGTACTCGTGCGGTCCGGGTGCCGGCCGCTCACTGCGCTCGATGAGCACCTCGGCGCCGCGGAGCGGCTCGACGGCGTCGCGGTCCGCGACGCCGGCCAGACTGGCTCGCACCGAGCGTCCGTCCCAGACAGCCTGGAGGACCTCGACCTGTCGCTCGCTGCCGTCGCGCATGCGCAGTCGCCAGTGCCGATGCTGCACGAGGGACTCGGCGGGCTCGGCATAGGACTGCACTCGCAGGGCGCCGCGCACGCCGTGCGGCGCGACGATGCGGCCGAGCAACAGGTAGCGGCTCAGGCCGCCGCCGGGACCTGTTGCGCGCCTTGGCTCTTGCGGTATCCGGCCACGAGCGCGCGCACGCGTTCGGACTCCTTGGCACCGCGCTGCCGCCAATAATCGATGCGATCCAGATCAAGCCGCAGCTCGATATCCTTGCCGCGCGGGACTGGATTGAAATAGCCAACCTGCTCGAGCGCGGCCCCGCCCTGCCGCTTGCGGCTGTCGGTGACCACGACGTGGTAGAAGGGCTGATTCTTGCCGCCGCGGCGCGTTAAGCGAATGATGACCATAACCGTGTCCGTCATACCCGGCGCGCGGGCCCCCAAAAAAAGAGGGCGGATTCTACGCAAATTGGACCGTACAAGAAAGGCCGGCGGCCTTCCAACGCGATGCAAACGGTCAGGGGCGAGGCGAGGCCAGATCGATCACGCCGCGCAGGTATGCCACATGCCGCGCAAAGGCCAGGCGGCCGCCCGCGCTGATCGACACCCGCGTCCGCGGTCGCTTGCCCACAAAGTCCTTATGGATCTCGACGTACCCTGCCCGTTCGAGCGTGCCCAGATGAGCTCCGAGATTGCCATCGGTGGCCTGTACCGAGGCGCGTAGCTGCGTAAAGTCCAGCGGTTCGCGGGTCGGCAGGCTATTGAGCACTGCCATAATGCGCAGCCGCAGCGGCTGATGGATGATCTCGTCGGCCCCGTCGGGGTGCAGCGCGGCGCAATCCGCCCCGCCCGGCTCGCGCTCCGCCCGGCCCGCCGAGGCATCTATTGAAGCGCCCATGGCGACTCAGCCGCGCCGCAGCCAGAAGCCGGTGGTCAGCAGCGTCCCGCCACCCACCGCCGCCATCCACAGCATCAGATACTGAGTCAGCAGGAAATAACCCACCAGCGCCAGCGCTGCGAGTACCAGGCCGGCGACCACCCAACGCATTCCTCGCCAGAGTCCCAGGCCGATATAGATCGCCGCAAACAGCAGCGCCGGAAACACCGCGAACTGCGCAGCCTCATGCGGCAGGAAGATCGCGTAGCTCGCAATCACGAAGCCGACGGCTGTCAGCACCAGCGCCACCATGCGCCACATGATCGCGGAGGAGCTGGCCTCACAATGCGCACGGTAATGGCGTGCGAGCAGCACGCTGCCGACAAAACCGGCCACATCCAGGACCAGCCAGAGGCGGGTGGCCTCGGCTGGATACAGGTACGACAGCGTGAACCCCACGATCCAAATGACACCCCACAGCAGAAAGTGCGGTGCGCCACGTCCATAACCCATCTGGATCGATATGCGCCGCTGCGCGTCGTGTACCTGCTGCAGGGCATCCAAGGCTTGATCTGATGAAATCTCCATTGGTCGTCACTCCCCCGACGAGCGGTCGATGCACATCCTCGCTTTGTGCAGAGTACTCTGCCATACAGAGTACTCCATGTCAAGCGCACCCAGGGGGCGGCCGCCCGACAAGGGACGACGGTCGGCTAGCGCGGGGGGCCCGGAGGCAGAGTGCCCCGCAGTCCGGCCAGGAGGCGCCCGAGTTTGCCTCCCTTCATGCTCTTCATGACCCGCTGCATCTCCAGAAACTGCTTGAGCAGCCGGTTCACGTCCTGGACCTGGGCACCGGCCCCGGCAGCAATGCGCCGGCGGCGCGAGCCATCGATGATGCCGGCCTGGGTGCGCTCCTGGCGCGTCATGGAGTCGATGATGGCGATCTGGCGTTTGAGCTCCCGGTCGGCCTGATCGCCTTTCATTGCCGAGGCGCGGTTCGCCAGCTGCGCGGGCAGCTTGTCCATCACGGCAGACAGGCCGCCGAGCTTGCGTACCTGCTCGAGTTGCTCGCGCAGATCGACCAGCGTGAAACGCTTGCCCTGCACGACCTTGCGGGCGAGCTTTTCGGCCTGCTGCGCATCGACCTTGCGCTGCACGTCCTCGACCAGCGAGACCACATCGCCCATGCCGAGGATGCGCGAGGCCATGCGCTCGGGATCGAAGGGACTGAGTGCATCGAGCTTCTCGCCCACACCGAGAAACACGATCGGCTTGCCGGTTACGAAGCGCACCGACAACGCGGCCCCCCCGCGCGCATCGCCGTCCGCCTTGGTGAGTACGATGCCGGTGAGCGCCAGAGCATTGCCGAAGGCACGCGCGGCATTCACGGCATCCTGACCGCCCATCGCATCCACCACGAATAGCCGCTGATGTGCGGGCACCGCGCGATCGATGCCCTGCACTTCCCGCATCAGCTCCTCATCGACGTGCAGACGCCCGGCCGTATCGATGATGAGTGTGTCGAACACGCCGCGGCGCGCGGCCGCGAACGACTCGGTTGCAATCGAGACCGGCTGCTCGCTCGAGCTGCTCGGGAAAAAGTCCGCCCCGACCGTCTCGGCAATCCGCTGCAGCTGCAGGATTGCGGCTGGTCGGCGCACGTCGGTGCTCACCAGTAGCACGCGCCGCCGTTGGCGCTCGATGAGCCAGCGGGCGAGCTTGCCGGCGGTCGTGGTCTTGCCCGCGCCCTGCAGGCCGGCCAGCAGCACCACCTGCGGCGGCTGCACGTTGAGCGCAAAGCCCTGCTGCGGCTCACCGAGCAGGCTGACCAGTTCGCGATGCAGAATGCCGATGAAGGCCTGTCCCGGTGTGAGACTCGTGGACACTTCGGCGCCGAGCGCAGCCGTCTTGACGCTTTCGATGAAGCTCTTGACGACCGGCAGCGCCACGTCCGCCTCGAGCAGCGCCATGCGCACTTCGCGCAGCGTCTCGGCGACGTTCTCCTCGGTCACACGGCCGCGGCCGCGCAGTGTCTGTACGGCGCGGCCGAGCCGCTCGGTCAATTTATCGAACATATTGGATTGGAAACCTGTGCATGCGGATCGCCGAGGTGGCTGATGGCGCGGGTCAGCGGCCCTATACAGCCCTCGAGCGACCGATTATAAGAGACGCGTGGACAAAACGCCGACGCCGGTGCTGATCCTGGTTTTGCTCGTGCTGCTGTTCATCATCGCCTTCGCCTCCGGCACGGAGGTGGCGATGCTCTCGGTGAACCGCTACCGCATCCGCCATCGTGTGAACCAGGGGCAGCGGCGGGCCCGTCAGCTCGAGCGGCTGCTCGAGCAGCCCGATCGCTGGTTGGGCGCCAATCTCGTGATCCTGGCACTGGCAAGCGTCGGGGCCACGACCGATGCGACGCTGCTCGCGCTGCGTACTGGTGTGCGCCTCGCGCCCTTGATCATGGCCGGGCTGCTGGCCGTGGTCATGCTCGTGTTCTGCGAATTCGCGCCCAAGATTTTCTCGGCGGTGCACGCGGAGCGCGTGGCACTGGGCTCCGCCTATATCTATCGTGCGCTGCTGTGGATCCTCGGCCCCATCAGCTGGCTGGCGAACCGCATCGCCCAGGGATTTCTCAACCTGTTCGGCGTCAGGCGTGACGGCAATGGGCCGCAGGCGCTGTCGAGCGACGAGCTGCGCACCGTGGTGGCCGAGGCTGGCACCCTCATCCCGCAGCGGCATCGACAAATGCTGCTGTCGATCCTTGATCTGGAGCGTGTCAGCGTCAACGACATCATGATCCCGCGCCAGGAGATCGCCGGCATCGATATTTCGCTGAGCTTCGAGGACATCCTCGAGCGGCTGCGCCACACGCCGCACTCGCGACTGCCCGTTTTCGATGGCGAGATGGACAAGCTGATCGGCACACTTCATATGAAGCGCGTCGCACAGGAGCTGGCCCGCGGCACGCTCACGCGCGAGCGGCTGATCGAGATCTCCGCGGCACGCGAGCCCTACTTCGTGCCGGACGGTACGCCGCTCACCCAGCAGCTCGCGCAGTTTCAGCGCACGCGCCGCCGTCTGGCCTTCGTCGTCAATGAATATGGCGATATCGCCGGCATCGTGACGCTGGAGGACATCCTCGAGGAGATCGTCGGCGAGTTCACCAATGACCCCGCCACGATCGTGCACAAGGACGTGCATCGCGATGCCCAGGGAAATTGGCTCGTGAACGCGGGCGCGACCATCCGCGCACTGAACCGCTCGCTCGGCTGGCAGTTGCCCACCCTCGGGCCGCGCACGCTCAACGGACTGCTACTCGAGCAGCTGGAGACCATCCCCGCGCCAGGAACGGCGCTGCGCATCGGACCCTATGAGTTCGAAATCCTGCAGATAGCGGACAATGCCATCCGCACCGTGCGTGTGCGCATGGCGCCACAAGCCGACCAGATCGTGAACGCCGGTTGAGTGGCCTCGGTGCAACTGTGATCAGAGACGCGCATTGGCTGCGCCGCGATGCTAAGTTATGCCGGAAGCATCGAGTTGGTGCAGGGAGTGTCGCCAGCACATCCCCCCGCAGGGGGCAGCCGCAGAGCCGCAGTGTGACGCAGTTCAAACTTTCAAGAGCCAGCCAAGACCATTCGTATGCCGCGCGGTAGGGGCCGCCAGAATCTCAAGGGCAAGCTGCGTTGTGTGGGCCTGACCGATACCGGACGGGTTCGGGACCACAACGAGGACACCATTGCCTTTGATTCGGAAATCGGCCTGATGGTGCTGGCCGACGGTATGGGTGGCTATAACGCCGGCGAAGTCGCCAGCGGTATCGCCGTCAAGACCATCGTCGGGCTGGTGCGCGAGGCCGTGGAGCGCGAGGATTGGCGTGTACACGACCCGCAGGCCGGCCTGACGCGCGCCTCGATCATCCTGCGCGATGCGATTGTGCGCGCCAACAAAATCATCTTCCAAACAGCGCGTACCCAGCCCCAGTGCGAAGGCATGGGAACTACCGTGGTGGGTGCGCTGTTTTTCGACAATCGCGTCTCGATCGCCCACGTCGGTGACTCCCGGCTCTACCGGCTGCGCAGCGATGCGCTCGAGCAGCTGACGATGGACCATTCGCTGCTGCAGGAGCTGGTCGATCGCGGTTTCTACTCTGCCGAGGAAGCCCAGCGCGCCGCAAATAAGAACTACGTCACACGTGCACTGGGCGTGGAGCCCAACGTCGATGTCGAGGTCCAGGAGCATCCCGTTTACAAAGGAGACCTGTACCTCATTTGCTCCGACGGGCTTTCGGATATGGTTGAGGATGACGACATACACTTAACCATCAGCACCTTTGGTGCTAATCTCGACAATGCAACCAAGCAGCTGATTCAATTGGGCAATGATAACGGCGGCAAAGACAACATCTCAGTGTTGGTCGCCGAAGTCGTGGAGACCTTTCCCGCGCCGCGCGGCGTGTTCGACAAGATGCTGAGCTGGTTCGGCTCTACCTGAGGCAAACTGCATGGCTAGGTTGGTTTTGAGTCTGGATGGCAGCGTGCTCGCGGAATACAACATGAACCGCGAGCGCTATACGATCGGCCGCCTGCCGGATAATGACATTCGCATCGATAATTCGGCCGTCAGTGGCCATCATTCGTTGATCATCAACATCCTCAATGACTCGTTCCTGGAGGATCTGAACAGCACCAACGGCACCTACGTCAACGGCAAGCTCATCAAGAAGCATGCGCTGCAGCACGGCGACGTGATCACGGCGGGCCATCATCAATTGCGGTTCGTCGAGGATGACGAAGCCCAGCAGGATGAGTTCGAAAAGACCCTGGTTATCCAGCCCTCGGCGCGCCCGGTGGAGAAGATTCGTGCGGCCGTCAGCGAAGCGAAGCTGTCCGACACCCAATCCGGCATCCGCGCCAGTGCGCCCAATGCCAATGCCGTCAATGCCAATGCCATTCTGCGTCGCACGCTGGCAAATGGCACTTCGGCCCCGAAGAAGGCCAAGCTGCAGGTACTGTCGGGTGCCTTTGCGGGCCGAGAACTGGAATTGAACAAAGCTCTCACCACCCTCGGGCGTCCCGGGGTACAGGTCGCCGCCATTACGCGGCGCTCAGAGGGCTACTTCATCGTGCACGTCGATGGCGAAGGCGAGAACAGCTTCCCGCTGGTCAACGGCGCCCCCATCGGCCCGCAGGCACGGCGCCTGGCAGACAACGATGTCATCCAGCTCGCGGGCGTCAAGATGGGGTTCTTCCAGGAATAGGCGCCGACCGAGGCGTCTGACCGATCAAGAGGCAGTGGCAGCGAGCGGCTGGGAGTTACTGCTGTAACTCCCAACCACTCACTTTCACTGCTTCAAATTCGCTGCCGGGCATCGGGGCATCAACTCCTGAGACCATTCATTGCCGGCGGCTTGAAATCAGCTCGCGAACCTCCATGCCTGTGGCGCAGGGAGGACGATTCATGCCAATCCTGAAGGCCGTACTGCGGGCTACGGTGATCACCCTGACCGCCGCGGCGCTGCTGGTGGGCGCTTATGGCGGGGTCCGCTGGGCCAGACGAGGTGGGACAGCGGGGCGTATGATGGCCAGTGATCCACTATGCTGACGCTATTGCTCTGGCTGCTGCTGTTCATCCTGTGCTGGCCGTTGGCGCTGCTCGCGCTGGTACTCTGGCCGATTGTCTGGCTGATCTCGATTCCCTTCCGGGTGCTGGGCATCGCGGTCGAGGGAGTCTTCGGGCTGCTGCGCGCGATTCTGCTGCTGCCGGTTCGCATCCTCGAGGGCAGTCGGCGCGCCTGATCAGCTGTCGCTCATGGGCGCACCGATCGGCAGCGGCGCGTCCATCAGCGGCTCGTAAGCGGTAACACTGTCCACGCACAGATCATCAGTCTTGGATTGATGCTCGATGCCGCGGATCAGGAATGACGCCTTCTCGATCCATAATGTCTCGGTCGTAAATCCCCTATCCGTCTGCAGGGTCCGGTGCACGCGAAAGCAGGCCGCTGTGGCCCAGTTTTCGTCCTCGATGCGGCGGGCGTTATCGTCACAGCAGGTAACTCTGCGGCCCCCAAGTTCCTCAGGCATGAGCAAAGCCGGGATATTGTGTGCCGCGCCCTTCGATACGCCGGTCGCCGCCGCTATCGCCGATGGGAAAGTGCCGCCAGAAGATGCCGATGGCGGCAGAAAAGTACGCACTTCCAGGCGATCGCCCTCGCGCCGGACGATCCATCGTCGATCGTGATTCTCGACGGCTTCGGGTGTCGGCAGCGGCAGAACGATTTCGAAGCGGAAGCTATGGGTGGCGCGTTCAAATGCGGTGGTAAACGCCATCTCTTTGGACCACGCGCGCTGCGGCGTCTGAAACGTCGTGCGCACGATGCCCTTGTCCCGATACGTGCTGGCCTTCGCATAGCGCGCGGCCACGCGTCCAAGCAGACCCGCTGCGTCCAGCTCTTCCATCGCAGACTCTGATGATCCGCCCGCTCCGGCACGTTGGCAACGGTAGTGAGGGTCGGCAATCAGGTGCCGTGGTTCACGAGGCTATCCCCTGAAGAGCTCCTTCATGTCCGCTGCCCGATCCGGCCGCTCGGAGATCCGATCCTGCAGCGCCAGCAGCACGTCGTGCCGCTGTACTTCGCCGATCAGCACCGGGCTCCAATGTCCGGAGACCACGGGTAGACGCTTGCAGTGATTGGCGATGAAGACATCGAGCGCGTCGCCGAGCAACATCTCCGGCGTCAGCACCGGCGGTGCGCTGTGCATGAGGGTTGCCACCGTGCCGGTGCGCTGCTCCGGCGGAAGTCGGCTCAGACGCCGCAGGTCAGTACCATCGACCTCGCCAACCAGTTGGTGCTGCGTATCGCTGACATAGGCATGTCCGGGTATACGCGGGGTGAGCCGCTCCACGACACTGCTGAGCGGCTCATCGCGCTGCACGACCAGCTCGGGCGGACGGATGAGTGCCGTGATCTGTCGCAGCCGCCATTCGTCCTCGCTACCCGGGCCGCGCGACTGCAGCGAGCGCGTATAGACGGATTCGCCGTGCCGGTAAATGCGCGCCACGTAGTGTCCGGTCACGCAGGCGAGCATCAGGGGTAGCACCACATCGTAGTTGAGCGTCATTTCGAAGATCAGCAGGATCGAGGTCAATGGTGCATGGGTCGTCGCGGCCAGGAAGCTGCCCATGCCGACGACGGCATAGGCGGCCAGCTGCGACTGCGAGTGTGGATCCATGATGTGCACGGCGTCGCCAAACAGCGCGCCAAAGGCGGCGCCCATGAACAGCGTGGGCGTGAGAATTCCACCATTGGCCCCAGAACCGACCGAGGCAGCCGTGCTGACGATCTTCGCCACCAGCACCATGGCCATAAGCTGCACGGGCAGCTGGTCATTGAGCATGGCGTTGACGACGCTGTAACCGTTACCCCACACCTCCGGGATCCACACCGAGATCAGACCGACTCCCAGCCCCCCGAGAGCGAGTGTGGCCGGAGGCGACCAGCGCAGACGGCGGAAGGTGCGCCGCGAACGCTCCAGCAGCGCCAGGAAAGGCGCAGCGCCGTGCCCCAGCAGCACGCCGAGCAGCGCATACAGCATCAGCTCCCAGGTGGCCCCGAAGTTCAGGTGTGGGACCTTATAGACCGGCCCGTAGCCCAGAAAATGGCGTGCCACTGCGTCGGCGACCACCGAGGAGACGATCAGCGGCCCGAAACTCTCCATCGCAATCGATCCGAGCACGACCTCCGCGACGAACAGCGCGCCGGCAATGGGCGCGTTGTAGGCCGTCGCGATGCCGGCAGCTGCGCCGCAGGCCACCAGCAGCCGCAGCCGCGGCACCGGAGCCTGCGTCCACTGGCCGATCTTGGAGGCCGCAGTGGCGGCCAGTTGCACCAGCGGGCCCTCGCGGCCAATGGAGCCGCCCGAGCCGATCGTGAAGAACGAGGACGCCGCATACAGCAGCGCCGAGCGGCCACTGAGCTGCCCATTGCCAACCGCCACCGCCTCCATGTAGTCCACCTTGCGGGCGGTGCGCAGCACGCTCACGCGCTGACCGACCCACAACAGCAGGCCCGCACAGGCGCCGCCGACCGTGGGGATGACAATGCGCGCCCACCATGGCAGCTTTTCGGCGGTTTCCACCAGGCCGGTGGATTGACGGGTCAGCAGGTACTGCACCAAGCGCACCGAGGCCCGAAACGCCACGCCGCTGAAGGCGCCGCACACGCCGATGAGCGCCGCCCAGAAGATGATTCCCGAGAGCTCTTCGTGCTTGGCAGCGTTCAGTCCGGCGCGGCCGAGGCGCTCGAGTCGATCGAGCAGGCGACTGCCGAGCTGCAGGATAGCTTCCACCACGCGTGAACTTTAGCAGCTGTCTGTGAAGGGGATGTCGCGTGCCGAAGGAACGTCTCGCGTTGAAAGGATCTTGCGCGCCACTGAGCGTCAGACCAGCTCGATCGGCACCCGCTGACTGACCGCGCAAACCAGTTCGTAGGGGATGGTACCGGCTGCCGCGGCCAGTTCCTCCACCGGCATCTCTGCGCCCCAGAGCTCGACGCGATCGCCCACGGCGATACCTGGCAGATCGGTGACGTCCGCGGCGATCATGTCCATGGAAACCCGCCCCACCAGCGGCGCGCGCTGCCGGCCGATCAGCAGCGGCGTGCCGCCGGCCAGGCTGCGCAGCAATCCGTCCCCATAGCCCGCTGCAATGATGGCCACGCGCGAGGCACGCTGCGCCTGCCAGCTACCGCCATAACCGACGCGCTCGCCGGCCAGTACCTCGCGCAAGGCGATCACGGTGCTCTCCAGCGTCATCGCCGGCCGCAGGCCGAACTGCGCTCCGCGTCGCCCGGCAAAGGGCGAGATGCCATAGAGCGCGAGCCCCGGCCGCACCCACTGCGCGTGCGTCTGTGGCTGCGCGAGGATGGCGGCGGAATTGGCAATACTCAACTCCGCCGGCAGCCCCGCGATCAGCGGCTCCAGGCGCGCCAGCTGATCGGCGGTGCTCTGACCGTCCTGCTCATCGGCACCTGACAGGTGCGTGAGCACGCGCAGCTCCAGCGGCGGCGGCGGCCGCTGCGTGAGGCGCTCCCAGGCCGCCCGAAAGCGCTCGGGCCGAAAGCCCAGCCGGTTCATGCCCGTGTCGATCTTCAGCCAGAGCCGATAGCGCTGTTGCTGGCGATCCTGCTCGAGCAGTGCGATCTGCAGCTCCTGGTGGATGACCAGGTCCAGCTGCAGATGCGCGGCCTCGGCCAGCTGCTCGGCGTTGAACACGCCTTCGAGCAGCACGATGCGCCGCTTGAGCCCCGCGCCGCGCAGCGCGATCGCCTCCTCCAGGCGCGCCACCGCAAAGGCGTCGGCATCCGCCAGTGCCAGCGCGGTGGCGATGAGTCCGTGACCGTAAGCGTTGGCCTTGACCACTGCCATGACGCGGCAACCGGGCGCGCAGGTGCGCACCAGCTGCAGATTCGAGCGCAGAGCGCTGCTGTCCACGCGAGCACGGATCAGGCGCATCATGGCGGCGGCTCCGCTGCGTGAGGCTGGCCGCGCGTCAATGCCGCAGCGTCAACGCAGCACCCCTTCCGCGTAGGCGTCGGGCGCGAAGTTCACGAAGCGTGCGTACTGTCCCTGGAAGGTCAGCAGAAAGGTGCCGATCTCGCCGTTGCGATGCTTGGCCAGATCGATCTCGGCGATGCCCTTCTTGGTGGTGTTCTTGTCGTAGACCTCGTCGCGGTAGATCAGCAGGATCATGTCAGCATCCTGCTCAATCGCGCCCGAGTTGTGCGTCACGATGCCATCGGCCAGCCAGTTGGCGGGTCCGGGCACCGTCAGATCGAAGACTTCTTCCTCGCCGTCGGGCTCCACAGAGATCACGCGATCCCAAAAGAGATCGCTTTCCGCGTGCGCGGCCAACTGAGGCGACTCGAGCAGCCGCGCATAGTCTGCCAGCGTGTGTCGGCTGGGGGCGAAGCGAACATGGCTGGTGCCGCCGTATGCCGTACCCCGCGCGGCAGCCATCGCGCGCGTGCTGACACCTTGCTGAACCATCAGCGTGCGCACTTCCTTGAAGAATCCAAGGGGCAACGTGTCGGCGTTGGTGTTGCATTCCACTGCAGCCAGGTGCTCGAGCAATCGTGCCACTGCGCGGGCACGAGGTCCGAAACCGCCGACCAGGCGCCCGAAGCGCAGCTGCGATTCCGCTCCGCTCACGTCAGCCGTGTATATCGGCCGGCCACCCTTTTGCACCATGGAGCGTATGCGGGCAACGATGCCCAACCGCAGCAGCAACGCGGCAACATCCCGCACCAATCGTTCACTGCAGGAAGCGAAGTACACACGCGCAGAGCCCTTTTGTCCCACCGGTCGCAGCGTGACCGAGCCATCTGTTGCCCAAAGATGCTTCAGTAGCAACGCAATCTGCTCGTTACCCAGCATGAACACCTCCGGCGGCAGGTGCTGGTAACTGCCGTCGCCGACCAGGTGGGCCAGCAGAATCAGTTCGTGCTCGTCCCAAGGGAGCGGCTGCGCGGGCTCAGGTAGCTGGCGCGACAACGCCAGGCGGTCTCCGATCCGCAGGCTGCCAACTGTCGTCCAGCCAGCACCGCCCAGCAGGCGATGCTCGGCGGTAGCGCGTATGAGGCGGCCACTTGCGAGCCGTACCTTGCACACCGGGCGGCGCCCCACGCACCAGACCTGGTCGGAACGCGCCGCCACCAATCGGTGCCGCGCATCGAGCGCCCATACCTCCGGCGTCGCATCGACCAGCGTGCGGATCGGAACACGTCGGCCGTCGGTCAGGCAAACCAGGGTGTCGCCGGTGACGCATTCGCGCAGGTCCGACATCACCGGCTTCTTCTCGGTGCGCTGCTCGACGCCGCGATTGAGCTGCGAGAGCGCGATGACCGGCAGCTCCAGCTCCTTGGCGAGTGCCTTGAGGCCGCGCGAGATCTCGCCGATCTCCGTGGCACGGTTCTCCTTGTTACCCGCAACCTGCATGAGCTGCAGGTAATCGACCACCACGAGGCCGAGCCCGTGCTCGCGCTTCAGGCGGCGTGCGCGCGCGCGCAGCTCCGTCGGCGTCAGGCCGGCGGTCTCGTCGATGAAAATCTTGGCCTCCGACAGCTGGCTGGTCGCGGCCGTCAGCCGCACCCAATCGTCGTCGGAGATTCGACCGCTGCGGATGCTGTTGAGCGGCACATGGCCGATCGAGGACAGCATGCGCGTGACGACCTGCTCGGAGGGCATTTCCAGCGTGAAGATCGCCACCGGTGCGCGAATCGCCGGATTGACCGCCGCATACTCGGCCATGTTGACCGCCAGCGTGCTCTTGCCCATGGACGGCCGTCCAGCGACCACGACCAAATCACCCGGCCGCAGCCCCCCGGTGAGTCGATCGAAGTCGGTGAAGCCGGTGGCCAGCCCGCGCAGCTTGTCCGGATCGCTGTGCCACGAGTCGATCTTGTCGATCAGCGGCGGCAGCAAAGTGCTGACACGGACGGCGCCCTCGCGGCCGCGGGCACCCTGCTCGGCAATATCGAACACCAACTTCTCGGCACCCTCGACCAGATCGCGCGCCGAGAGCCCCTCGTTGCCGAATATCGATGAGGCAATCTGCCGCCCCGCCGACAGCAGCCGACGCAACAGCGCCCGCTCGCGCACGATCGTGGCGTAGGTGCGCACGTTCGCGGCCGTGGGAGTATCGCGGGCCAACGTTCCCAGGTAGGCCAGGCCACCGGCGGACTCGAGCCGGCCGCGACGCTCGAGCTGCTCGGAGACGGTAATGACATCGGCTGGCCGGCCAGCGGCCACCAGCTCGCCAATCGCCTCGAAGATCGCACGGTGATCCGGACGGTAGAAATCCTCGGCGGTGACGACATCTGCCGCCTGGTCCCAGGCGGTGCCGTCGATCAGCAGCGCGCCGAGCACGGACTGCTCGGCCTCGACCGAGTGAGGCGGGATCAGGCCTTCGAGGCCAGCGTCTTCGTCACGGCGCGAGCGCAGCGGCGTGCTCATGCCCGCACCCCCCGGGGCGCTCAGGCGCTCTCTTCGGCTGCCACCGTCACCGTGAGCTGCACATTGACATCGGTATGCAGGTGCAGCTGTACGACGTGCTCACCGACGCTGCGCAGCGGGCCGGTCGGCAGGCGCACCTCGCTGCGCGCCAGGCGATGACCGGCCGCCGTGGCCGCCTCGCTGATGTCCGCGGTGCCAACCGAGCCGAACAACTTGCCCTCGGTGCCGGCCTTGGCGGTGATCGTGAGCTTCGTGCCCTCGAGCTCGGTGGCACGCCGCTGCGCATCCTGGAGCTCGTCGTGCGCACGCTTCTCGAGCTCGGCGCGCTGCGCCTCGAAGCGCGCGACGTTCTCGGCCGTCACGAGCGTGGCCTTGCCCTGGGGCAAGAGGTAGTTGCGACCGTAGCCGGACTTCACCTTGATCCGATCGCCGATGTTGCCGAGATTGGCGACCTTCTGCAGCAGGATGATTTCCATGGCGGCCTCAGTGCTGGTCGGTGTAGGGCAGCAACGCCAGGAAGCGCGCGCGCTTGATCGCGGTGGCAAGCTGACGCTGATAGAAGCTCTTGGTACCGGTGATGCGGCTCGGCACGATCTTGCCCGTCTCGGTAACGAAGTTCTTCAGCGTCGCGAGATCCTTGTAGTCGATCATCGCCACGCCTTCGGCCGTGAAGCGACAGAATTTCTTGCGCCGAACGAAGCGGGAGGTGCGATTGTTTTCCATGATGTGGTCTCCTCAGACGCTCGCCGGGACTGGTTCGCTATCGTCCTCGTCATCGCGCTCGCGATGAACCTCGCCTTCCTCTTCGGACTTGGCCATCGGCGAGGGTTCGGTGATCGCGGTCTCGACGCCGGTCACCAGGTGACGCAGGACGGCATCGCTGAAGCGGAAGGCGCCGGTGAGCTCCGAGAGCGTCTTCTGATCGCACTCGATGTTGAGCAGCACGTAATGGGCCTTGTGGACCTTGGCGATCGGATAGGCCAGCTGACGGCGGCCCCAATCCTCGATGCGGTGAACCTTGCCAGCGCCGGCCGCGATCATGCCCTTGTAGCGCTCGATCATGGCCGGAACCTGCTCGCTCTGGTCCGGGTGGACCAGAAACACGATCTCATAGTGCCTCATATGTGTGCCCCTCGTGGTGTGATGCCGCCCGTAAGGCTTTGGTGCGGCAAGGAGATTGGCGCGAAGCGCCCGGTGTAAAATGGCGCGCAAGCTTACAGAAAAGCCGCCCCTCAGGCAACGCCGGCTCCGCCGGCAGGCGCCTGGGCGCTCAATGCGCGCTGCCGCACAGCCTCGTATAGCAGCATGCCGGCAGCCACTGAAACATTCAGGCTCTCCACGGCCCCAACGCTGGGCAGGCGCACCAGCCAGTCGCAATGCCGTTTGGTCAGTTCGCGAAGGCCCGCGCCTTCCGCGCCCAGCACCAGCACACGCGGCCCCGTCAGCTCGATGTCCTGCGCGCGCTGCACACCTTCCGCGCTTGCCCCGACTATCCACAGACCCGCATCCTTCAGCAGCCGCAGCGTGCGCGCCAGGTTCGTCACGACCGCGACCGGGGTGCTCTCCGCGGCGCCCGCCGCCGCCTTGCGTGCCGTCGCATTCAATGGAGCGGCGCGATCACGGGGCACGATGACGGCCAGCGCACCGCAGGCATCGGCGGTGCGCAGACAGGCGCCCAGATTATGCGGATCCTGTACGCCGTCGAGCGCGAGCAGCAGTGGATCGCCCCGCGCCCCTGGGGTCCCCGGACCAGCCGCGGTCACCGCCTGGATGAGAGCATCCTCGTCCCAGGGCGTCAGGGCCACCACTTCGGCAGCGACGCCCTGATGGACCACATCACCGAGCCGTTGCGTGAGCCGCTCGCCCTCCACGCGATCGAGCGGGCAGCCCGCCGCGCGCGCCAGCCGCTCGATCTCCTGGGCACGCGCGTCCTGGCGGCCCCGCTGCAGCAGTACGCGGCGCACACGCCGCGGATCGCGCAGCAGCAGCGCGCGAACCGCGTGTACGCCATAGATCGCTTCAACCTGCGGTGTCGCCGGCATCGCTCGCGAGCTCCAGATCGATCTGTCCTTCCACCGGCTTGACCGCGGCGACCGTGACGCGCAAGCGCACGCCGGGGGCGAGCCGGCGGCCAGTGCGCGCGCCGATCCACTGCCCGCCATCGCGCGCCATCTGGTACTCATCATCGCGTAGCGCCGTCAGTGGCAACAGTCCATCCGCGCCGACCTCCAGCAGCTGCACGAAGCAGCCGAATTCCATGACCGTGGTGACCAGGCCCTGGAACGTCTGGCCGATACGATCGCGCAGATAGACGCACTTCAGAAAGGTGCTGACGAAGCGCGCGGCTTCGTCTGCGCGACGCTCCAGGCGCGATAGCTCCGCGCCCGCTGCGGCCAGCTCCTCGCCGGACGAGAGCGAATCGGCGGCTGCCGCGCCGATCGCAACGCGCAGCGCGCGGTGGATCATGAGATCCGGGTAACGCCGGATCGGCGAGGTAAAGTGGGCATAGTCCTTGAGCGCGAGACCGAAATGACCGAGGTTTTCGCTTTGATACAGCGCCTGCGCGAGCGAGCGCACGACCAGCGATTCGATGAACGGGCGGGCCTCGGGGTCGCGAACCTTCGGGGCGACCGCGCCCAGGTCGCGCGCATGCACCGGATCGGAGAGCATCAGCTCGATGCCGAGCACCCGCAGCGTCGCACGCAGCTGCTCGAGCTTCTTCTCGTCCGGGGGCGCGTGCACCCGCAGTAGCGCGGGCACGCGCCGGCGCCGCAGCTCCTGCGCAACTGCGACGTTGGCGAGAATCATGCACTCCTCGATGAGCCGATGCGCGTCGTTGCGCGTGGCGAAGCGCACCGAGTGAACCTGCTGTGCGCTCGCGTCGAACACGAAGCGCGCCTCGGGCGCGTCGAAGTCGAGCGCGCCGCGGCGCCGACGCGCGGCGGCGAGCAGCCGGTAAACCTGCACCAGCGGCAGCAGCGCCTCGAGCAGCGGCGCGCCGAGCTGTTCGCGCGCCGCGGGCACGCCCAGAAACAACGCCTCGTGCGCCAGCGTATACGTCAGCCGCGCGGCCGAGCGCATCACGGCCGGATAAAAACGCGACTCTTCCAGTGCGCCGCGGCGCGAGAGCTGCATGTCGGCGACCATGCACAACCGGTCCACCTGCGGCTCGAGCGAGCACAGATGATTCGACAAGGCGACGGGCAGCATCGGCAGCACCCGGGTCGGAAAGTACACGGACGTACCGCGCTCGCGCGCCTCGCGATCCAGCGCACTGCCCGGCTGCACGTAATGGCTCACATCGGCGATCGCGACGCGCAGGCGAAAGCCTCCGCCGGGTAGAGACTCGGCATGCACGGCGTCATCGAAGTCCTTGGCATCCTCGCCATCGATGGTCACCAGCGGCATCTCACGCAGATCGATGCGTCGTGCGGCCTCGTGCGGATCGACGCTTCCACCGTAGCGCTGCGCCTCAAGCAATGCCTCGCGCGAGAACTCCACCGGCAGCGCGAAGCGGGCAATCGCCGCCTCGCTGGCCATCTCCACCGGTCGCTGCGGATCCAGCAGCCGCTCGATGCGCGCCTGGCCCGGCTCACTGTCGCCTGGATAACGCAGCAGGCGCGCGATCACCCAGTCGCCGTGGGCGGCCTGCGGCTCGTTGCTGACGACGCGGCACACGAAGCCCAAGCGCGCATCGGCGGCACGTACGGCCAGGCGATGCTCTGGCCCCTCGACAACGCCCAGGAAGGCCTGCACGCCGCGCTCGAGCACCTCGAGTACTTCGCCGAGATAGCGCCCCTGTGAATCGCCCCGCACCGCGATTCGCACACGATCTCCATGCATCAACCCACGCATCTCGCCGGGCGGCAGGAACACCGATTCGGGCAGATCCTCGCTACGCACGAATCCATAGCCGGCTCGATTGGCGCTCACGGTGCCTTCCGTACGCTTCAACACGTCCGCTCCCCCGGCGTTACCCTTGCGCCCAAGCTGAGGAGCGCGCATACGCTCTGCGCCGTCCGCCCCGCCGCGCGGTGCGCCGCGCCGTTGCCGATGAGTGCGATTGCGGCGCTCTGCGCCACCGGTACCTCTGCGTCTCAATTGACAGCCTCCAACCCCTTCCGTACATTGCGCCGCCCACCGTATGCCCAGGTGGCGGAATTGGTAGACGCACTAGTTTCAGGTACTAGCGGGGCGACCCGTGGAGGTTCGAGTCCTCTCCTGGGCACCAAAATACTTCGGATATTCACGACTTATAATATCTTCCTGAATTAAATTCTAACCCAATTGCCCGCGCGCTGATTCTACTCGGTCGGCCCGGAGCGCACGGGCCTCCTATTCCGTGTTGAGCGCCGCCTGAGCGAGCCGCCCGCAGCGCTCCCGGTGTAGAGCAGTTGCTATGATCGGACAGCGCCGCCCGATCCGAAAAGCCCCTGCATGTCGATCTCAACCGCCGAACCCGACGATCCGTCCGCGCAACAGCGTGCAGTCGCCGCCAGTCCCGTGACCTCGCACGTCGCCGCGCGTGCCCCCACGGAGCGCAGGTACGCGAGGCAATACCTGGCCCTCGACGATCTGGAGCGTGCGGCGCGCCGGCGCCTGCCGCGCATGATCTACGGCTTCATCGCTGGCGGCGCGGAGACGGAAGGCTCCGTGCGCGCCAATCGCGCCAGCTTCCAGCGCTACGCGCTGGTGCCGCACGTGCTGACGGATACCAGCGCGCGCAGCACGGCCGTCACGCTCTTCGGTAAGAGCTACGCGACGCCCTTCGGCATCGCGCCGCTTGGCGCCGCGGCGCTGTGCGCCTGGCGCGGCGACCTCCAGCTGGCGCGCGGGGCACTGCAGGCCGGCCTGCCGATGATCCTCAGCGCGACCTCGCTGATCCCCCTGGAGCAGGTGCGCGCAGCCGGCGCCGCGTGGTTTCAAGCCTATCTGCCCGGCGACCCCGCACGTATCGAGGCGCTGGTGGCGCGCGCCGCTGCCGCGGGCTACGAGGCACTGGTGCTGACGGCCGACGTGCCGGTACCGGCCAATCGCGAAAACAATCTACGCAACGGCTTCAGCCTGCCGCTGATACCCGGACCGCGGCTGTACTGGCAGGCTGTCACGCATCCTCGCTGGTCCATTGGCACGTTGCTGCGCACGCTGAGCGCGCATGGCATGCCGCACTTCGAGAACATGGATGCCGCACGTGGCCCTCCCATCCTGTCACGCAACCTCGTGCGCGAGCTCGGGGCGCGCGACCGACTGTGCTGGGAGCACCTGCAGTTGATCCGGCGCCACTGGAAGGGGCCGTTGGTGGTCAAGGGAATCCTCTCGATCGAGGACGCGGTGCGCGCACGTGACTGCGGCGCCGACGGATTGATCCTCTCCAACCACGGCGGCCGTCAGCTCGATGGCGCGATCGCGCCTCTGCAGGTGTTGCCGCAGATCGCCGCGCGGCTGCCCGATATGCAGCTGATGCTCGATGGCGGCGTGCGCCGCGGCACGGACGTGCTCAAGGCGCTCGCCCTCGGCGCGCGTTTCGTGTTCCTCGGTCGCCCCTTTCTGTATGCCGCAGCGCTCGGGGGTGCGCGGCTGGTGCACGCTGCCGCGCACCTGCTGACGCAGGAGATCTCACGCGACATGGCGCTGATGGGGCTGAACGATCTTACCGAGCTCACGCCCGGACACGTGCGTCCGTGGGCGCTCGCCGAGCCGGCATAGCTGCCGAGCGCTTGCGCTAGGTGCCGAGCGCCTCGCGCAGGGCGACTAGCTCCTCCTGTGATTCGGTGACCACGCGGCGGCAGCTCTCCAGATCCAGCCCGATGCGCACCATCGCCTTGCGATCCTTGAGGCGCTCGCGCATCAGCTCCGGCGCGTCCTTGCAGAGCGAGAGCACGTCGGCGACCTCCAGCACATCGGCCAGCACGCCGCTGTTGCCGCGCAGATCCCGGGCCTCGTCCTCGTAACCATGCACCGCGTCGACGATCTCATCGGCGACGCCCCAACTCTCCAGCAGCGCCTTGGCGATGTTGGCGTGCCAGTCGCGAATGATGCGCTGGTAGGTGACCTGATCGGCGAACAGTGCCGGATGGCTCATCGAATGCGTGAGAATGTAGAGCTTGCCGACGCCGGCCAGCAGTCCCGTGAGCATGGTGGTGTCGGGATTGGCGCGATTACCGCGCCGGGCGATCACGTACGAGAGCGAGGCCACCAGTACACTGTGCTGCCAGAGCGCGCTCAGGTGCCGCTCGATGCCCTTGAAATTCTTCGCCAGCCGCAGCTGCGCCATCGCGAAACTGATGACCGCGGAGCGCAGCGCGTCGATGCCCAGACGCGTAACCGCAGCGCGCAGTTCCGTGACCGCCTTGCTGCCCGGATTGAGCGCCGCGGAGTTGGCCATGGTCAGCACGCGCGTGGCGATCATTGGCTCGGCGCCGAGCACGCGCACGATGCGATCGGTGCTCACCTGCTCATCGGAGAGCACCTTGTGCACGCGCATGGCCACGTCCGGAAAGCTCGGCAGCTCGATCGCGTGACTCGAGAGCTGCGTGGCCAGCGCCCGCACGAACTCGAAGGCCTCCATGCTCGCATCACGCTGCACCGCCAAGGGGGCGAGAGAATCGCTTCCGGGCGCGCTCATGCTGCTATGACTCCCAGCCTGCTCCTGCACATCATGGTCCCTCAAAATTCGTCCCAATCAGCACCCGAGGCGGCACCCAGCAGCTCCTGCGACGGCGCCAGCGGTCCGGCTGGCGGGGCGAGCCCGACGGAGGACTGCTCTCGTACGTCGCGATCGCGCCCGTTGCGCATATCGGCGGGCGCGCCACGGCGCACGCCCTGCGCGGTGCGCCCGGAAGGGCGACGGCGGCTGGGCGCGACGATGCCTGGGGCGCGCGCCGAACCGACCGGCCGTTCGCCCGGGACGAGCCGCGCATCCCTGCCGGACTCCGCACGATCAGGGTCACCGCCGGCATCCGCCAGGCGGAAGAACGCCGTCAGCTCCGTGAGGCGCGCGGCCTGATCATTCATGGAGCCGGCCGCGGCGCTGGCCTCCTCCACCATGGCGGCGTTCTGCTGCGTGCTCTCATCCATCTGCAGCACCGCACGGCTGATCTCCTCGGCGCTGGCGGCCTGCTCCTGGCTGGCATTGGAAATCTCGCCGACCACGTCGCTGACCTTCTTCACCGAGGCGACGATCTCATTCAGGTGCTTGCCCGACTCGCTGACCAGGCGGCTGCCCTCGGCCACCTTGCCCACGCTGTCGTGGATCAGATCCTTGATCTCCTTGGCTGCCGAGGCGCTGCGCTGCGCGAGACTGCGCACCTCGCTGGCCACCACCGCGAAGCCGCGACCCTGATCGCCGGCGCGCGCCGCTTCCACCGCGGCGTTCAGCGCCAGCAGGTTGGTCTGAAAGGCGATCTCGTCGATCACCGAGATGATGTCGGCGATCTTCTTGCTGGACACGTCGATGGCAGCCATGGCCGCTACGGTCTGCTCGACGATCGAACCGCCATGCTCGGCCTGATCGCGCGCTGCCTGCGCAAGCTTGTTGGCAAGCTTGGCGTTATCGGCGTTCTGCTTGACCGTCGCGGTCATCTGCTCCATCGAAGAGGCCGTCTCCTCGAGGTTGGCGGCCTGCTGTTCGGTGCGCGCCGACAGATCCGAGGTTCCGGCATTGATCTGGCGGGCACCCGTCGCGACCGTGATGGCGCTGTCCTTGACGCTGCTGAGCACTCCGCTCAGCTTGGCCTGCATCGCCTGTAGCGCGCGCATCATGTGCGCCAGCTCATCCGTGCCCTCCGCGACGATCAGCTGGGTGTAGTCGCCCTCCGCAACGCGCGACACGACGCCGACCGCCGCGTGCATGCCGTTGACGGTGGTGAGGATGACCAGCCCCATGAAGCCCATGCCCAGCGCCACGGCCAGTACCACCAGCAGCGCCATGTGATTGCGCGTGGCGCGCAGCCTCGCCTCGCGCTGCTCGAGCTGCTGGTCGATCCCCTGCTGCATGGAATCGTGGTAGCTCGCGATCGCCGCGGTGAGCTGCGAGGCATTCTGCAGTACCGAATCCAGCGGATCACTGAGCGTGCCGCTGGTGACGTTGTCCTTCACGTAGCGTGTAAAGCCATCGAATGCCGACTTGACCTGCGTCAGAGCTGAGTCTGCATCAGCGTGCGTCGCAGCGCCGGCGGCGCCGTTCTCGGCGGCGTGGTGCACGTCGGCCTCGATCTCATCGAGCGCGCCCTCGGCGAGCACCTGATCGCGCGTGATCTGCTCCACATCGGCAATCGTGGCCTTGCCGGCCGCGCCGACGCTCGCCGCATGCGAGCGCATCTGAGTCACATAGCTTTCGTAGTTCGGAATCTGCATGACCGTCGCGTCGATCATGAAGTGCGTGACCGGATCTCCGTCCAGCATCAGGCGCGAGTCGGCCGCGATGTAATCGCGATAGTCGAGGATTCTCTGTCGCAGCAGACTGTGCATGCGGATGACGTCGGCGACGGCAGCGGGCTTGCTGGCGTTGATGGCATTCCAGGCTGCCTTGACCTCGCTCCAGTGATGCGCGTCCTCGTCGCTCTGCCCATCCAGCCGCTGGTTCGCAGCATCCTGCTGCGACATCACACGCGTGAGGTCATCGCTCGCCGCCTGCAGCTTATCGGCGGCGCCTTCGCCGGCAGCCGCCGCGGTGCTCCAGATCTCGTGCACGCCCACCGGCAGCAGCATGGCCTGCAGATTGCGATAGCGCGTCAGCCCCGTAATCTCGTGCTGCACATTGGCGATGTTGTTCTGCTCTTGCGACAGATACAGACCGCTCAGCAACATGAGAGGAAAGATGCCGGCGATCATGATCACCAGCAGCTTGGTCGAAAAATTGAGACTACGGATCCAACGGCTCATGTATGTTCTCCGCAACCGGATCCACTGCCCCGGCGCTGCGAACTGCGTCACAACCGGGAAGCACCTCGCCATCGCGGGCGCGCAGCAGGCGGACCTGATGGCTATCGGCCAATGCGACAGAAACTTGAAAGCTGGCCGGCTGATAGATCAACTGACGGTACTCCCGCGCAGCAGCTGCACGCTGCGCGGCAGCAGCAGCGCTGCGGCCATCTCCTCGATGGGCACCACGCGCTCGACGGCGTCCAGTGCCACTGCCGCCCCGGGCATGCCCCAGACCACGCTGCTCGCCTCGTCCTGTGCCAGCGTGTAGGCGCCGTTCGAGCGCATCTGCTGTAGACCGCGCGCGCCGTCGGCCCCCATACCCGTGAGGATGACCCCGATTCCCTTCGCGCCCAGCTGCCGCGCCATGGAGCCGAACAGCAGATCGATGCTCGGGCGATGACGATTGATAGGCGCTCCATCCTGCAGGCGGCAGCGATAGTGGGCGCCATCGCGCTCGACCAGCAGGTGTCGGTCGCCGGGCGCGATGTAGGCGCGGCCCGGCTGGATCAATGCCCCGTCGCTCGCCTCCTGCACGCTCAACGCCGAGCAGGCATCCATGCGCGCGGCAAACTGCTGGCTGAAGGCACGCGGAATGTGCTGCGCAATGACCACGCCCGGACTATCCGCGGGCAGGCGCGAGAGCACCTGGCGGATCGCCTCCGTACCGCCCGTCGAAGCGCCGATGGCGATGATCTGGTCGCTGGTTTGCGAGGCGCTGCCACGGGTCAGTGCATGGCGCGGCCGCGGCGGCCCGGCCGTCGGCCGCGTGCTGGCTGGTCCGCTCACCGGATCGGCCTCATCCACCAACGCTCGCACGCGCGCGCTGGCGGCCGCTTTGACTTTCTCGATCAGCTCTCCCGCATAGGCGGACAGCTCATGCTCGAGGTCGATCCGCGGCTTGGTGATGAAATCCACTGCGCCCAGCTCCAGCGCAGCCAGCGTCACCTCCGCCCCGCGGGCCGTCAGGGACGAACACATCACCACCGGCATGGGCCGCAGGCGCATCAGATTGCGCAGGAACTGCAGGCCGTCCATGCGCGGCATCTGCACGTCCAGCGTCAATACGTCGGGACGCAGCGCCTTGATCTTGTCGCGGGCAATGAAGGCGTCGGCGGCCGCGCCCACCACCTCGATCTGCGGATCCTCCCCAAGGATACGAGCCAGCAGCGAGCGTACCAGCGCCGAATCGTCGACGATCAGGACACGTATAAGTCGCGGTGCGTTCGCTTGCAGATCCATTGCCATGCGCTTCGCTTGCCTTTAGAAGGATTCGATCTCGTCACTGGTTTTGTCGGGCGGGCGCTTGTAACGCACCTGCTCGGCGAGCTGGTGCTGCCCGCTGCGCGGCAGGCGTTTGACACGCACCGCTCCGCTGGCCGGGTCATACAGCACCTTGCGCGGATATCGATCACCCAGGTCCTCCCCCAACAGGGACAGTCCACAGCTGCGCACGTATTCGCGCGCGAACTGGATGTTGCGCGCACCGACATCCGAGAGGGCATCGAGCACCTTGCCACCGCCGACCAGCTTCACCTCGAGGTTTTCGCGACGCCCACCTCGGCGCAGCAACTCGTCGATCAGGCACTCCATGGCCACATCGCCGAACCGCGTCGCGGGCCACGTGGACCCCGCTGCATCGTAGAGACCCTCGCCCTGCTGTGTCGGCAGCATAAAGTGATTCATCCCGCCGATCGCCAGGCGGGCATCGCGTATACAGGCGGCAACGCACGAGCCAAGCAGCGTGCCGAGCACCTCACCGGGAGCCCCGATGTAGTAGTCGCCGGGACGCAGCACTGCCACCGTAGCCTTGATGCGCGCATCGAAGTGACGCTGAATGTGCGCAAAGTCGCTCTGCGCCGCACTGGCATCGCGCTCATCGGACCGATCCATCCGACCTCCGCCGATAGACGGTCTGACCGGCGAGGCGATACTGCGTGCTGACATCCAGCAATGACTCGGAGTGTCCTAGAATGAGGTAGTCGCCGGTTCGCTGCAGGCTGGCCATGCGTCGCACGATCTCGCGCTGCGTGTCGCGCGAGAAGTACATCAGCACGTTGCGGCAGAAAATCACATCGAAAGGCCCGCGCATCGGCCAGGACCCCACCAAATTGAGCGCCTTGAAGCTCACCAGCCGGCGCAGCTCCTCACACACGCGGTACTGATGCTCCTCGGCGCCCGGCTCGAACCAGCGCAGCAAACGCTCACCCGCGACTTTCTCCAGGCGCTCCCCGGTATACAACCCACGCCTGGCAAGCCGGAGCATACCGGTGTCCACATCGGTGGCGAGAATACGCAAGTCCCACTGACGCAGCGCGCCGAGCGTCTCGAGCACCACCATGGCGATCGACCAGGGCTCCTCGCCGCTGGAGCAGCCGGCCGACCAGATACGCAGCCGCCGCGTGTCGGCGTTGTCGCGCGTCAGCGCAGGCAGCAGCTCGCGCGCCAGGAAGCGGAAATGATGAGCTTCACGGAAGAACGCGGTCAGATTGGTAGTGATGGCATTGCAAAACTGTTGCAGTTCCTCGACGTCACCCCGCTCGAGGCGCTGCAGATATTCGCCGAAGCCGGCCAGTCCGAGGGCACGCAGCCGCCGACTGATGCGTCCGTAGACCAGCTCGCGCTTGCCGGCGGCCAGATGAATGCCGATGCGCTCCTTCACCAGACGGCGGATCTGCTGGAAATCCTCGTCCGAGAAAGCATATTCGCGCAGCAGCGCGTGATCGACGCCGGCCGCCATCTTGCGTCGAGTCTTCAGAAGGCTTCGAACTCGCCGGCCGAGGTCGAAGCACGCAAACCGCTCAGCGCCTTGAGCATCTGATCGGAGTTGAGGCCGCGCATCATGAAATCGAACAGCACGCGCTCCTCGACCGTACTGTAGCGAGCGCGCACCTGCTCGAGCAGCCCCTTCCAGTCCACGGACGCAGGTTTGGCCGCTGCCGAATCCGACGGCATGACGAGCCCCTCGCGCACGTGCGTCAGGCGCTGGATGAGTTTGTCGTAGAACTGCAGCGCAGTGATGGTTGCGTCCGCATGTGCGCTCAGGGCCTGCGTGAGCTCGCGGATGCGCTGCCGAGCATGCTGCACGGCGGCTGCATCTTCCGAGTCGAGGGTGCGCGCGGCCTGTTCGAGCGCGCGGGCGTCGGCGGCCACGCCGCTGACGGCCGTGGCCAGCTTATCCACGCGCGCGTCGCTCTCGCGCATCGCGGCATCCAGCTGTGCGGCACCGAGCTCGAGGAAGCGGCGCAGCTCGGCGACGACATCGCTCGCTGCGGAGGTCGGGGACTTGGCATCTACTGCACTCATGAGGACAACTCCACGTTGGCCGTCAGCTCCTCGCGCAGGCCGAGCGCGGCGGCTGCTCCGGTCAGAAACTCCACACCACCCAGGAGCTTGAGGGTTACACCGCGCTCGCGCGCGGCCCGCCCGGCCACCAGCAGCAACTGC
Organism: Steroidobacteraceae bacterium; assembly: GCA_036266795.1. Lineage (GTDB taxonomy): Bacteria > Pseudomonadota > Gammaproteobacteria > Steroidobacterales > Steroidobacteraceae > FEN-1191. Next base: position 139,374 of record DATAXJ010000047.1, read on the forward strand.
AGGCCGGCGGTGTCGATGCTCTTGAGGTTGCGTGCGTCGATGCAGGCGGCTCCGCCGGCGAGCAACACCTGCAGGGCGCGATGACACTCAGCCACCTCGGCGATTGTCAGGGTCGCTCCGAGCGACAGTGCCGGCGGTGGCACTGCCGCCGCGCGGCGGCGTGTGGCGCTGCGGGCTTTCCCGCGGGAGGAATTTTTCTGTATGACCATGGGTCTGATCAGGCGGCGCGCGAAGCGGCCGTGCGTTCACCCAGGGCCGTGCCGACCAGATGCGGCACATCGAGCAGCACCAGCATGCGCTCGCCGAGCATTGCCAGGCCGCGCACGAACTGCGCATCGACACCCGTATCCATCTCCGGCGGCGCTCGCAGCTGCTCACTCTCCAGGCTGCACACCTCACAGACAGCGTCGACCACCAGGCCTGCAGTGAGCTCACCGCGCGCGGCCTCGACCCGCACGACGATGACGACGGTGGTGTGCGTCTGCGGGCTCTCGGGCAGCCCGAAGCGGCGGCGCAGATCGATGATCGGTACGACCGCGCCGCGCAGGTTGATGACTCCCTGGATGTGCGGCGGAGAATGCGGCAGTCGGGTGGGTCGCTCCCAGCCCTTGATCTCCTGCACGCGCAGGATCTCGACGCCGTAGTCCTGGCCTGCCAGCTCGAAGGTCAGGTACTGCTGCGCCGGCAGGCGGGGCGTAGATTGCGGACCAGTGGTCGCGGCGGCGGCGTCCATGCTGCTCAGGCCGATACAGTCGCGCCGTTGCCGAGTACGCGCTCGAGTGTCGCCAGCAGCTGCGGCGGATTGAAGGGCTTTAGCATCCAGCCGGTGGCACCGGCCTGCTTGCCCTGCTGTTTGCGCTCCTGGCTGGATTCGGTGGTCAGCAGCAGCAGTGGCGTCAGCCGATAAGCTGGCAGCGTGCGCAGATGCGCGACCAGCATGATGCCGTCGATATTCGGCATATTGACGTCGGCGAGCACCAGATCGACCCGGTGCTTGCGCGCATATTCGAGTGCTTCGGCTCCGTCGGCAGCCTCGACCACCTCGTAGCCCGCCTCGCGCAGCGTCACGGCGATCATCTGTCGCATGGAGGCCGAATCGTCGACCGCCAGAATCGTCTTGGGCATGGAGCGTTCCATTAATTCAAATTCGAGTCGGCTCGCCCTCGAGCCAGCTCTCGCCTTGCCGGCCATGCGCGCCAAGCACATGGCACCGCTGCATGATCAGGGTCCGGCCAATCCCTGTCCTCGGCCTGCGTCGCACTTCGGAGGCTTCAGGCGGCACGCGCCTCGCCGGAAAGGCGCGTCAGGCTGGCCACGTCCAGGATCAGGGCCACGGAGCCATTGCCGAGTATCGTGGCACCCGCGATACCCTCCACATGTCCGTAGTTGGTATCGAGCGTCTTGACGACCACCTGCTGCTGACCGAGCAGCTCATCCACCAGCAGCGCGACGCGTCGCCCCTCGCCCTCCACGACCATCAGCAAGCCGTTGTCCGCGGCGGCGTCTCTGTCATGCGCACCAAACTGCTGTCCCAGCCGCAGTACCGGCAGGTATTCACCGCGAAACACGATCACCTCGCCGTGGCCGACGATGTGTTGGATCCGGTGGCGCGCCGCCTGCAGGGACTCGACGATGGCGGTGAGCGGCACGATGTAGGATTCCTCGCCCACCGCGACCGTCTGCCCATCGATGATGGCCAGCGTCAGCGGCAGAGTGATGACGAAGCGCGCACCCTGTCCCGGTGTCGAGTTGACCTCGATGCCGCCGCCCAGCGACTCGACGTTACGACGCACGACGTCCATGCCGACCCCTCGACCCGACACGTCCGTGACCTGATCGAGTGTGGAGAAGCCCGGCAGGAAGATCAGCTCATCGATCTGCTGTGCGCCCGGCTGGACATCCGCGCCAATCAATCCGCGCTCGCGCGCCTTTGCAAGGATGCGCTCGCGATTGAGGCCCGCGCCATCGTCGAGCACCTCCACCATGATGTTGCTGCCGCGATGATAGGCGTGCATCTGCAGCTGGCCGCGCTCACTCTTGCCGGCCGCACGGCGCTGCGCCGGGGACTCGATGCCGTGATCGATGCTGTTGCGGACCAGATGTACCAGTGGATCACCGATCTTTTCCAGCACCGTCTTATCGAGCTCGGTCTCCCCACCCAGCAGACGCAGATCGATGAGCTTGCCGAGCCGCTGGCTCAGATCGCGCACCATGCGCGGAAAGCGGCTGAAAACGAACGTGATCGGCACCATGCGCACCCGCATGACGCTCTCCTGCAGCTCACGCACGTTGCGCTCGAGCTGCGCAAGACCGGCGCGCAGCCGCTCGCCCGCGGCCCCCTGCAGCATGCCGGAAAACTGCCGCAGCATTGACTGGGTAATCACCAGCTCACTGACGCTATTCATCAAGTCGTCGATCTTCTCGACGCTGACGCGTAGCGACCCCGCATCCACACCGCTCGCGATCTCGGGAGCCGTGGGAGGCGCGGCGCCGGGCGCGGCAGCACCCGTGGCCGCCGTCTTGCTCTGCGATGGCGTACCCGCCGCCCTTACCGCGCCAGGCACGGCCGCGCCAGGCACGGCCGCGCCAACTACGGCCGCACCGGCCGCGACTGTGCCAGCTGCACTGCCTGCACTGCCGGAGGCATCGCCGGCCAGCGTGCCCGATACACGGGGCACCGCTGCGGCGGGGCCTTCCGCCGGCCCTTCGATCTCGAGCAGACAATCGCCTTCTGCCCAGTCGAAGACTTCCAAAATCGCAGTACGCGTTGCATTGCTGTGCAGCTGCAGCGTCCAGGCCAGGTGGCAGCGCTCCGGATCGAGCTGTCCGAGCCGCGGCAGGCTCGACAGATCGGCCTGCACGCGTAGCTCGCCAAGGGAGCGCAGCTCGCGAAACAGGCGCAGTGGATCATTGCCGCGCGCGAGCATGTGCTCGAGCGGGCGGAAGCGGATTTGCCAGGGATGCAGCGGCACGGCCGGCGCGGTCATGACGCGCGCGAGCAGCGCTCCGGCGGCGCTTTCGGCGGCCACGCCGTTCTGTGCGACTGCCAGCTCCAGATCGAACTGCAGATCCGCGACGCGTTGCGCGTCCATGGGCTGCTGTACCTGCTGGGCGCGCAGCATGTCGCGCAGGATGTCCACCGAGCGCAGCAGCAGCTCCGACAGCGAGCTGGTGACCGCCATGCGCTGCCCGCGTAGCTGATCGAGCAGATTTTCCAGCGAGTGAGTGAATGAGGCGATCTGGCCGAAGCCGAATGTCGCCGCACCGCCCTTGATGGAATGGGCCACACGGAAGATGGTGTTGATCGCCTCGGCATCCACCGTGCCGACATCCAGGCTCAGCAGCGCGGCCTCCATCGCGTCGAGGGCCTCGAAGCTCTCCTCATAAAAGGTGGCGTGGAATTGCGTCAGATCGATGGACATGCGGCCACCAGCTCCTACATTCCCAGGGCCTGCAGCAGCTCGTCCACATCCTGCTGACCCGCGAGCGCATCCCCCTTGCCCACTCCCGGCACGGTGGGCCCGAGTCCGCGTGAGATCGTCTGCTCCTTGGCGGCCATGCCTCCGGCGGCGTCGGTAATGCGCGCGAGCTCACCGAGAGAGCGCTCGAGCTCATCGACCAGCCCCAGAACGCTGCCGACGATCTGGCCGGTCAGGTCCTGGAATCCCTGCGCGAGTCGCACCTCCGTCAGACGCGAGCGCAGCAGGCCCATGCCCTCCACCACCCGCTGCAGAAACGACTTCACGTCCGGATCGGCGGCAGCACGCGAGGTCGGCGATTCGAGCATCTTGGCGGCATCGCCCGCGATGTTCGCGGCGAGCGGCGTGCACTGCTCGGCCAGATCCAGGGTCTGATGTGCCGCCTCGCTGGTGAGTTTCATGACATGCGCCAGACGCCGCCGCGCATCGGGCACCTGGTGCTGTGCCAGCCCAATCAGACGGGAATCCACCTCGAAGCGTTGCAGGGCGCTCTGTAGCTCGACCGTGATCCTGCGCACCCCCGTGAGCACCTCGCCGTCCCGCACGCTGTCGAAGGCGGACAGCGCCGTGCGAAAGGCCAGCTCATCGCGGGAAGCCAACGCTCCGGAGAGCGCGGCAACTGCATCGGCGTAGGCGTCGATATCCAGCCGCTCGCTCATGGGACCTCACGCTGCCGCCTGGGCGGAGAGAATCTTGTCGATCTTTTCTTTGAGCGTCGCAGAAGTGAAGGGTTTGATGACATAGCCGTTGACGCCCGCCTGCGCGGCCTCGACGATCTGTTCGCGCTTGGCCTCGGCCGTCAGCATCAGCACGGGCATCTTCGCGAGGCGCTCATCGGCGCGCACCTGCTTGAGCAGCTCGAGGCCCGGCATGCCGGGCATGTTCCAGTCGGTGATGAGGAAGTCGAACTGACCGGCCTTCAGCAGCGGCAGAGCGGTCGTGCCGTCATCGGCCTCGGTGACGTTGGCGTAGCCGAGGTCGTTGAGCAGATTTTTGATGATGCGCCGCATGGTGGAAAAGTCGTCCACCACCAGGAAGTTCAGATTCTGCTGGGCGCTCATGAGGGTGCCGCCGGTCTTCCTCGTGCAAAGTATCCTGCGGGTTATATACCGGCATTTACGCTTGAAGTCGCGCAACCGCGTTCGCGCGCCGCGCGCCGCGCGACGCGCTTCACAGAAAGGGACCGGAAGGGCGCGCCAGCTCAGCCCGAAGCGCGCAGGTACGGCCACGCCGAGCGCAGATACAGCGCCATCGAGATCAGAGTCAGAAGCGCCGCCACCACGGTGAGCCACTGGCCGATCAGGTAGATCGGCAGCGGCCCAAGATCCGCGCGGAACAGCAACAAGGTCAGCCCTACCATCTGCAGGATGGTTTTGAGCTTGCCGATGCGCGACACGGCCACAGCGGTGCGCTGACCGATTTCGGCCATCCACTCGCGCAGCGCCGAGATCGCGATCTCCCGGCCGATGATGACCGCCGCAGTCAGCACCATCAGCGCCCGCGGGTCGCGGCTGACGATGAGCACCAGCGCGACGGCGACAATGAGCTTGTCGGCGACCGGGTCGAGGAAGGCACCCAGACGCGTGATCTGTCCCAGCCGGCGTGCCAGGTAGCCGTCGAGCGAGTCGGTGATCGCGGCAAGCGCGAACAGCACCCCGGCCAGCGGGTAAGCCACGCTGCCGGGATGGTGCCCGCCGACCAGGAACAGCACCACCACCAGCGGAATGGCGAGGATGCGCAGCCAGGTCAGCAGATTGGGCAGATTCCAGATCATCCGGCCCCCGGATGCAGATGCTCGTAAATGGAACGCGCCAGCGCAGGTCCCACCTGTTCGACGCGCTCCAGGTCCGTGACGCCGGCACGCATCACCCCCTGCAGGCCGCCGAAATGCGTCAGCAGTGCTCGGCGGCGCGCGGGCCCCAACCCAGGCACCGTCTCGAGGATGGATTCGCGGTAGCGTCGCGCACGCCGCCGCCGATGGCCCGTAATGGCAAAGCGATGCGCCTCATCGCGCACGCGCTGGATGAAGTGCAGTGCGGCACTGTCGGGCTCGAGCGTGAGGGCCACCGGCTCTCCGGGCAGTATCAGACGCTCCTGACCGACACGGCGGTCGGCGCCCTTGGCTACTCCCACCACGGCAAGACCCTCGCAGCCGGCCTCGTGCAGCGCCTGCACGGCCGCCTCCACCTGTCCGGTGCCCCCGTCGATGAGCAACAGATCCGGACGCGGCCGCTCTCCGCGTGCAATGTGTACGCCATGCCGGCGTAGTGCTTGATGCATGGCACCGTAGTCATCCCCGGGTGTGACGCCTTCGATGTTGTAGCGACGGTATTCGCGCTTGCGCGCGCCCTCCGGCGTGAACACGACGCACGAGGCCACGGTGCCCTCCCCGGCCGTGTGGCTGACATCGAAGCACTCGACTCGCTCGGGCGCGGCCGGTAGATGCAGCAGCTGCGCGAGCATCGCGAGTCCCTCGGCCAGCAGTTCCGCCTTGAGCGCCCGCATGGCCAGCGCCGTGCGCGCATTTTCTGCTGCCAGCTCAACCCAGCGCGCCGGCAGAGCGCGCTGGGGCACCCGCAGCTGGACTGGATGGCCAACGGCGCGCTCGAGCGCCTGGCTCAATGCCTCGGCGTCCGGCAGCGTAAGGTTGATCAGGATCTCGGGCGGAGCACTTTCCGCGCGGTAATAAAGCAGCAGGAAATCCGCCAGTGTCTCGGCCGGCTCGCTCAGGGCATGGCCCGGAAAGTGGCTCGCCGTGCCGAGGCTCTGCCCTTCGCGTACCGGCAGCACGCTGATCGCATAGCGTCCCGGCTCCCCGGCGATGGCGATGGCATCGGTGTCGGTTGCACGGCGTGACTGGGCGGTCTGCTGCGCGCGGATTTCCTGCAACTCGCGCAGCTGATCGCGCAGACGTGCGGCCTCCTCGAATTGCAGCTCCTCGGCGGCACGCGTCATGCGCTGCTGCAACTCGGCGATGACCTCGGCATTGCGTCCTTCGAGCACACCGATCGCGCCGGCGAGGTCGCGCGCGTAGTCCTCCCGGCTGATGAGATTCACGCAGGGTGCCGAGCAGCGGCCGATCTGGTGCTGCAGACACGGACGGCTGCGGTGGGCGAAGAACGAATCGCGGCAGTTGCGGATGCGGAACACCTTCTGCAGGTGCTGCAGCACTTCCTTGACTGCATAGGCGCTCGGAAATGGGCCGAACTGGCGGCTACCGGGCTGGCGCGGGCCGCGGTAGAACACCAGCCGCGGATAGTCGTGGCCCGGCTGACAGAGAATATATGGATAGGATTTGTCGTCGCGCAGGGCAATGTTGTAGCGCGGACGGTGTGCCTTGATGAGATTGCTCTCCAGCAGCAGCGCCTCGGGCTCGTTGGGCGCGACCGTCACCTCGATGCGTGCAATCCGCTGCACGAGCGCATCGATCTTGGGCGAGCTGTGCCGGCCGGAGAAGTAGCTGCCGACCCGATCGCGCAGGCGGCTGGCCTTACCCACGTACAGCAGCTCGCCGTCGGCGGCGTACATGCAATACACGCCCGGTCGCAGCGGCAGGGTCGCCACGTAGCTCTTGGCATCGAACACGGGCCCGGACGGGCCGACGCCGCTCACGGCTGCCGTTTGCGTAGCTCGCAGATCTGCATCGCGAGCTCGAGTGCCTGTTCGGCATTCAGCCGCGGATCGACCTGCGAGCGGTAGGCGCGCTGCAGATCCGCATCGGTCAGGCCGCGCGCCCCGCCGGTGCATTCGGTGACGTCCTCGCCGGTCAGCTCGATGTGCACGCCACCGAGGTAGGAGCCGAGCTCCTCGTGCACGCGAAACGCCATCTCCAGTTCGCGCTGGATGTTCTCGAAGCGCCGCGTCTTGAGTCCCCCGATGGCCGTTTCGGTATTGCCATGCATCGGATCGCAGCACCAGAGCACTGCATGGCCCGTGCGTCGCACGGCCTCGATGGCACGTGGCAACAACTGCTCGGTGTCCTTGACGCCGAAGCGATGGATCAGGGTCAGCCGCCCGGGCTGATTCTGCGGATTGAGACGCGCCACCAGCTCCTGCAGCCAGGCCTCATCCATCGAGGCACCGAGTTTGACGGCGATCGGATTGGCGATGCCGCGGAAATATTCCACGTGGGCGCCCTCGAGCTGAGCTGTGCGCATACCGATCCACGGCATATGTGTGGAGAGGTTGTACCAGCGGCCCTGCCGGGCGATGAAGCGCGTCTGCGCCTGCTCATATGGCAGCAGCAATCCTTCGTGGCTCGCAAAGAACTCCACACGCGTCGCGTCGTGGACTTTCTGGCCGGTCATCGATTCGAAGAAATCCAGCGCATCACCGATCGAGCGTACCGTGCGCTCGTAGGCGTCCCGCAGCGGCGCGCGGCGCACGAAGGCAAGATCCCAGTATTCCGGGTGATGCAGGTCGGCGAAGCCGGCTTCCACCAGCGCGCGCACGAAGTTCAGCGTTAGCGCGGCGCGCTCGTAGCCGCGCAGCAGCAGCGCCGGATCCGCGCGGCGTGCCTCAGGAGTGAACTCGGTGCGATTGACCAGATCGCCGCGATAGGCGGGCAGTGTCAGTCCATCGCGCGTCTCGAGGTCCGCCGAGCGTGGCTTGGCGTACTGGCCGGCCATGCGCCCGATGCGAATCACACGGCGCTTCAGCCCCGACACCAGCACCAGGCTCATCTGCAGCAGAACCTTCAGCTGCTTCGCGATGTGATCGGACTCGCAGTCGGCGAAGCTCTCGGCGCAGTCTCCGCCCTGCAGCAGGAACGCCTCGCCGCGCTGCGCGGCAGCCAGCTCATCGCGCAGTTTCTCTATTTCCCAGGAGACGACGATGGGAGGCAGACGCGACAACTCCGCCACCGTGCGCTCGAGCGCTGCGGGATCTTCGTATTGCGGCTGCTGCGCGGCCTTGCGCGACTGCCAGCTCGCCGGGTGCCACGGGTTGGTATCGGTCGAGCGCACGAGGCAATGCTACCATGCGTACTTTGCCGGGGAACAAGCCATGCATACGGTATTGGTGCTGGGCGCCGGCAAGATCGGTGCACTCATCGCCGGGCTGCTGGCGCACTCCGAGTCCTACCAGGTCACGCTGGCCGATAGGGACGTCGCCGCGGCGGCCGGCGTCGCGCGCGCACACGGCCTGGCCAACATAGAGCCGCTGCGACTGGATGCCACCGATGCCGCAGCGCTCGCGCAACGACTGCGTTTGCAACGGGTCAATGCGGTGGTCTCCAGTCTGCCGTATCACTGCAATCCGGCCGTCGCCGCCGCCGCACGCGAGGCCGGCAGCCACTACTTCGATTTGACCGAGGATGTCGCAGTGACGCGGCGGGTCAGTGCGTTGGCGGCCGAGGCCGCCAGCGCCTTTGTGCCGCAGTGCGGCCTCGCGCCCGGTTTCATCAGCATCGCCGGCGGCGAGCTCATCCGCCACTTCGACAGCCTGCGCAGCGTACGCCTGCGGGTCGGGGCCCTGCCGCAGCATCCGCATAATGTACTGAAATATTCGCTGACCTGGTCCACCGAGGGACTCATTAACGAATACGGCAATGCCTGCGAAGCCATCGTCGAGGGCCGGCTCATGGAGCTGCGCCCGCTCGAGGGCCTGGAGGAGATCGAGATCGACGGCACGCTCTACGAAGCCTTCAACACCTCTGGCGGACTGGGTTCGCTGGCGCAGTCCTGCGGCTCGCGCTGCGAGAGCATGGACTACAAGACGATCCGCTATCCGGGCCACTGCGCGCAGATGAGACTGCTGATGAACGATCTGAAGCTCAACCACGATCGCGCCACGCTCAAACGCATTCTGGAAAGTGCTGTGCCGCAGACGCTGCAGGACGTGGTCATCGTCTACGCGGCGGTGACGGGTCTGCAACAGGGGGAACTGCGTGAGGAAAGCTACGTCAGCAAGGTGTATCCGCAGATGATCGCCGGGCGGCTGTGGTCGGCCATCCAGGTCACAACGGCCTCGGCGCTGTGCGCGGTGCTGGATATGGTGCTGACCCATCCGGACCGCTACCGCGGTCTGGTCACACAGGAGAGCTTCCGTCTGCCCGAGATTCTCTCCAATCGCTTCGGCCGTCACCTCGCCGCTGGCGGCAGCAAGGAGCTGTCCGGGGACGTGGTGCTCACTGGCGGCTCGGGCCGCCAGCGCACCGTCGGAGGCTGAAGGCGATGCCCGACGATAACGCCGCGTTGTTGAGACGACTGGGCGTCAGCGTGGCCCCCAAGCCCCCGCCACCCGCCCGTGAGCCATCGGCCGCCGGCGACCCCGCCAGCGACTCCGCCCCCATCGCCTGTTTCAGTCCCGTCGACGGCGCACTCATCGGACACGTGGCCGCCAGCAGCAGCGCGGACTATGAGGCGACCATGGGGCGCGCCGCAGCCGCGGCGCGCACGTGGGCACAGGTGCCGGCGCCACGGCGTGGTGAGCTGGTGCGCCGTTTCGGCGAGCGCCTGCGAGCGCATAAGCAGGACCTCGCCGCGCTGATTGCGCTGGAGAACGGCAAGATCCTGGCCGAGGCCCTCGGTGAGGTGCAGGAAATGATCGACATGGCCGACTTTGCGGTCGGCCAGTCCCGCATGCTCTACGGCCGCACGATGCACTCGGAACGCAGCGCGCATCGTATGTACGAGCAATGGCATCCGCTCGGCGTCGTCGGCATCATCACGGCCTTCAATTTTCCGGTGGCCGTCTGGGCCTGGAATGCGCTGCTGGCTGCGATCTGCGGTAACGCCTGTGTCTGGAAGCCCTCACCGAAGACTCCGCTGTGCGCCCTGGCCGTGCAGCGTCTGGCCGACGAGACGCTCGGTGAGCTGTCGGCACCGCCGGTTTTCCAGCTGCTGCTGGATGCAGGCACCGCGCGCGCGCGCGCGCTGATGGCCGATCGGCGCGCCGCCCTCATCTCCTTCACCGGATCGACGGCGGTCGGGCGGGAGGTCGCTCAGAGCGTGGCCGCACGACTCGGCAGGAGCCTGCTCGAGCTCGGCGGCAACGGTGCGATCATCGTGGATGAATCGGCGGACCTCGCGATGGCCACGCGCGCCATCGTCTTCGGCGCGCTCGGCACGGCCGGCCAGCGCTGTACGACCACGCGGCGCGTGTTCGTGCTGCGCCAACGGCTGCAAGACCTATCGCGACGCCTGGCGCATGCCTACGCGCAGGTGCGCATCGGCGATCCGCGCGATCCCGCCACGCTCATGGGACCGCTGATCGACGCGCGCGCCGTTCAGGCCTATCGCGACGCCCTCGAGGCCGCACGCGCAGCCGGCGGGCGGCTACTCGCGGGCGGGCGCGTGCTGGAGCGCGCCGGTCACTACGTCGAGCCGGCCGTCGTGCTTGCGCAGAACCACTGGCCGATCGTTCAGCAGGAGACCTTCGCTCCCATCCTCTACCTGATCGCGGTGGACTCGCTCGAGCAGGCCATTGAGCAGCAGAATGCCACGGCCTATGGCCTGTCCTCGGGCCTGTTCACGCAGCGCCTGGCGGCGGCCGAGCTGTACCTCAGCCATCGCGGCAGCGATTGCGGCATTGCAAATATCAACCTTGGCACCTCCGGCGCGGAGATTGGCGGCGCCTTCGGCGGAGAGAAGGACACCGGCGGCGGCCGAGAGTCCGGCTCGGACGCCTGGAAGGCCTACATGCGCCGCCAGACCAATACGATCAACTGGGGCAGCACCCTGCCGCTCGCGCAGGGAATCTCATTCGACATACCGGACGGCTGAAGCCGAGAAGACACGACGCCCATATAAGGCGCGTGCTCTGCACGCGGATAGGGGCTGTGTGAAGGACTTTGTCAGACAAAGTCCTTCGCACAGTCCCTATCCACGTACCGGTGCGGTCCCTTCCTGGGTGTCGCGGCTTCTGGGCTCAGCCGCCCGGCCTGGCAGCTGCAATTGGATGCACGCGCCGCCGAGTGCTTCGGATTTGCCGATTGAAAAGCGGCCGCCATATAAGGCCACCGTCTCGCGCACGATGGAGAGCCCCAGGCCGTGGCCTGGCACCTGCTCGGAGCTGGCGCGCACGCCCCGCTCCATGACGCGGTGGCGATCCGCGCTGTCGATGCCCGGACCGTCGTCCTCCACGACGATGTCCAGGCGGCGCGCAGGCTCGCGATCCGCATCCACCTGCGCCCTCACGCGCACGTGCGACTTGCACCACTTACAGGCGTTGTCGAGCAGGTTGCCGAGCAGCTCGAGAATATCGCCGCTATCGCCGAGAAAGCCGGCGTCCGCTGGCACGTCGATATCGATGCTCAGGTCCTTGCGCGAATGCACTTTCAGCAGCGCCACGCGCAGCTCCGTCAATGGTGGCAGCAGCATTACCGGGGCCTGTCCGAGTGTGACGCCGCCACCGGCAACGGCGCGCTTGAGCTGATGCTCGACAATCTGCGCCATCCGGTCGACCTCGCGCTGAATGTTGGCCGCCACCGGCTCCGGCACCGCGCTCGACGCACTCTGCGTGGCGTCGACGCTCTCGCCGAGCGCCTCGGGGGGACCCAGGCTGGCACGGATCACGGCGAGTGGCGTCTTCAGGCCATGGGCGAGATTGCCCAGCGTGTCGCGGTAGCGACTGATGCGGGTGCGCTCGGACTGCAGCAACGCATTCAACCCCTGCGTGACACGGGCGAGCTCGCGCGGATAGCCCTCGCCCAGCAGCAGCGCATCGCCGTTCTCGACGGCTTCGATCTCCTGCTCCATGCGTCGCACGGGGGCCAATGCCCGGCGCATCATCCAAGCCATGGCCGCGATCAGCGCCAGCGCGAGTCCACTGAACCACACGGCCATTTCGCGGCGGAATGCCCACAGCTCGCGACTCTGGGCATCGGTCCGGTCGGCCGCGGTGAAGATCAGTCGGCGCGTGATCTTGGTATCGCCGCTGCCTTGCTCGAAGGACAGGCGCCGGCTGAGCTGCGCCACCTCCGCGCCGTTCGGCGTACGCAGATAGCCCAGGTATTCTCCCGTGCCGGCGGGCACGTTCTCGCCCAGATCGAGTGTCGTGCCGCCCAGCGAGGGCGAGCGCCACAACAGCTTGCCCTGCTCGTCGCGCAGCGTCGCGTACTGACCGGACCCCGGCAGATCCCAGTGCAGGTCCGGATCGCCGATCGCCTGCAGCTGTACTTCGATGTTGCCGTTTGGATCCAGGTCGACCGCATTGACGAGTGCGACGACCTGCTCGTCGAGCTGCTGGCGCAGTGTTTTGGTGATCTGCTGGCGGAACAGGAAATCGAGCACCACTACCGTCAGCATGAAGAACAGCAGCAGCGGCACAGCCACCGCGACCAGCAGGCGTCGCGAGACCGACGGCGGAAAGCGGGCCACCATTTGACGGCCCGCGCGTCGCTAGGCCGGGTGGCGCGGCAGGCTCAGCCGATAGCCGCGGCCCCGCAGCGTTTCGATGGGTTTGAGCGTGTCGGCTGGATCGAGCTTGCGGCGCAGGCGTCCGACGAGCACCTCGACGACGTTACTGTCGCGGTCGTAATCCTGCTCGTAGAGCCGATCGGTCAATTCCGTCTTGGAGATGACCTCTCCGGCACGCAGCATCAGGTGCTCGAGGATGCGGTACTCGAAGCTGGTGAGCTCTATGGGTGCCCCGTTGACCATCACCGTCTGCGCGCGCGTGTCCAGTTCGATGGGGCCGCAGGCCAGCTGCGGCGTCGCCCAGCCGCCAGAGCGACGCAGCAATGCAGACAGGCGCGCCTGGACTTCGGCAAAGTGAAACGGCTTGGCGACGTAGTCATCCGCACCGGCGCTGAGCCCCTCGACCTTGTCCTGCCAGCGGTCACGGGCGGTCAGGATCAGCACCCCGTAGGTCTTGCCGCGCGCGCGCAGCTTTCGGATCAGATCCAGGCCTGACAGCTTCGGCAAGCCCAGGTCCACGATGGCCACATCGATCGGGAATTCCAGGGCCGCGTACAGACCCTCCTCGCCGTCGACGGCCAGATCCACGGTATACCCGGCCGCGGAAAGCTCGGTCTTCAATGCCTCGCGCAGCGCAGCTTCATCCTCGACGACCAGCACCCGCATCGCAGTTACGCCGCGCTCTCAGGGCAACTCGGCCCCGCTAAACGCATCAATGCGCACGGTCCAGACCTTGCCCCCGGCGGATAGCAGCCGAAATTCGTACATCGGACGGCCATTGGCATCCTGTAGAAAGTGCGTACGTACCACGCGTGCGCGGTAGCGCCGCTGCACCAGTGCCACAGCCTCGGCGCGCGAGAGCTGATGCCGCTGCTGATCGATGCTAATGAGCCCATCGGCGTTTCCCTGCTCACCTTGCACTCCCGCAGCGGAGGTAATGCCCGCCGGCGCATCCGTGCCCCCGCTCGTACTCGGCAATACCACGCCCTGCGCCGGATGGGATAGCAACGCGAACGGAACGATCAACGCCAGCATCAGCGACAGACCCACGCCCGTCAATGCGATGCGCGCACCGGCGCTGTGTAGCCCGTTTGCCTGCCTGCCCCGAAACCCTCTCATTCCTTGTCTCTGCGCAACCATAGTTTAACGAAACCAAGAGGCTACGCAGAAAGCCGTGAACGGTGGCTGAATCGGCTACCGCGGCGCGTCAGCGGACTTGGCCTCGTTCCAGAGCGCGTCCCACTGCGCCGCCGAGAGGCTCTCCAGGCGTTGGCTACGCGCGGCCGCCAGGCCCTCCATGCGCTCGAAGCGCTGCTCGAACTTGGAGGCGGCGGCGCGCAACGCGGCCTCCGGATCGACCTGCAGATGTCGCGCCCAATTGGCCACGGTGAACAGCAGATCGCCGAGCTCCTCGGCCAGCCGCTCGGGCCGGCCCTCGACCAGCGCCGCGTCGGTCTCGGCGAGTTCCTCATCGAGCTTGGCCCGGACTGCGGCGGGTTCGCTCCAGTCGAACCCGACCCGTCGTGCGCGACGGCCGAGCTTGGCGGATCGCGTCAGCGCCGGCAGGGATCGCGGTACGTCCGAAAGCACGCCGGTGAGGCCCGTCTGGGCACGCTCGCGAGCCTTCTGCGCTTCCCAGGAAACGTGTAGCTCCGCGACGGCCACCGCGCGCGGCTCGGCGAACAAATGCGGGTGCCGGCGCACCAGCTTGTCGCGAATGCCTGCGGCCACCGCGGCGAAGTCGAACAGCCCCTGTTCCTCGGCCATGCGCGCGTGAAACACCACCTGGAAGAGCAGGTCTCCAAGCTCATCGCGAAGCCGCGCGCTGTCGGCGCGGTCGACGGCATCGGCCACCTCATAGGCCTCCTCGATCGTGAAGGGCGCAATCGATGCGAAGGTCTGCTCGCGATCCCAAGGGCAACCTTGCTCCGGATCGCGCAGGCGGCGCATGAGGGACAGCAGCGCCTCGAGCTCCTCGGCCGCACCGCTCACGCGCATGCCTCGCTCATGCGCTCGCTCATGCGCCAGGCTCGCTGTCGGCGGTCGGGTCGTGCGGCGAGTGCAGGACAGTGCGCAGCTGCGCCAGCATGCCCGCAGTGGCGCCCCAGATCACATGCTCCCCGTACGGCAGCTCCCAGACCTCCAGCTCGACCTCACGCAATGTGCGGCGACGGGCGCGGTAGTTGGCCGTTGCCAGCGCAAAGTCCAGCGGCACTTCGAAGGCCTCGGCAACCTCGGTCTGATCCAATGTCAGCGCGAATCCGCTCTGCAGCAGACCCACGACCGGGGTGATGCGAAAACCGGTGCGCACCACGTGATCGGTCAGGTAGCCGAGCGGCTCGATGAATGCGGGTGCAATGCCGAGCTCCTCGGCCGTCTCACGCAGCGCCGCGGCGGCCAGATCGCGATCCCCAGGCTCCACGCGCCCGCCGGGAAAGCTGATCTGCCCCGCGTGATGGCGCAGATGACTGGCGCGCACCGTCAGCAGCAGCTTGGGCCCGTCGGCGCGCAGCACGATCGGCACCAGCACGGCAGCGGCCTGCAGGGGCTCGGGCAGGGAGGCTGCAAGCTCGGCGCGCAGACGTTGCGGCACCTCCGCGAGAGGGCCGCCGAAGAAGCAATGCGCCAGCTCGTGGTCCGGGGTGGAGCGCAAGCGCCGGCGCAGTCGGTCCAGCCAGTCGGTTGGCAGCTCCTGGTCCGCTTCGAGCAGTTGCGCCGCCACGCCTGCCGCCTGCTGCAATCGCCGGGTGGCGCTCAGCCGCCCGCGCCGCCACCGGCCCCGACGCCGCCCCGTGTCAGCTCCTTCGGGTCGAGCAGCCGGTCCAGCTGCTCACGTGGCAGGCCTGTCATGGCCGCGGCCACCTCGCGGATCGGCTTACCCTCGGCGTAAGCCTTCTTGGCGATCGCAGCCCCCTTCTCGTAGCCAATCACAGGATTGAGCGCAGTGACGAGAATCGGATTGCGCTCGAGCGCCTCGGCGAGCCGCGCGCGATTGACCGTGAAGCCCGCGATCGCCTTGTCGGCCAGCAGGCGCACGACGTTGCCGAGCAGCCGGATGCTCTCGAGCAGGTTGTAGCCGATCATCGGCAGCATGACGTTGAGCTGGAAGTTGCCCGACTGCCCCCCGATGGTAATCGCCGCATCATTACCGATGACCTGGGCGGCCACCATCGTGGTGGCCTCGGCGATCACCGGATTGACCTTGCCGGGCATGATGCTGCTGCCAGGCTGCAGCGCCGGCAGCGCAATCTCGGCCAGTCCCGCGAGCGGCCCGCTGTTCATCCAGCGCAGGTCATTGGCGATTTTCATCAGGCTGACGGCGATGACCTTGAGTTGCCCGGAGAGCTCCACCGCCGCGTCCTGGGTCGAGAGCGATTCGAAATAGTTGCGGTTGGGTCGAAAAGCGATGCCCGTGAGCCGCCGCAGCTCCTCGCAGACCTGCGCGCCGAAGTCGGCAGGCGCATTGATGCCGGTTCCTACGGCGGTGCCACCCTGCGCCAGGCACAGCAGCCGCGGCTCGCATGCGGCCAGGCGTGCCACGCCATTTTCAATCTGCGTGCGCCACCCCGATAGTTCCTGCGCGAAGGTCAGTGGCATGGCGTCCATGAGGTGCGTGCGACCGGTCTTGACGATGTCCGCGAGCTCGCGCTCCTTGTTCTGCAGCGTGCGCACGAGGTGATTGAGTGCCGGCGTGAGCTGCTCGCTCAGCAGCAGCGCTGCTGCGACGTGAATGGCCGTGGGAATCACGTCGTTGCTGCTCTGGCCCATGTTGACGTGGTCGTTGGGGTGAACACGGGGACCCGAGCGCGCGGCCAGGTGCGCGATCACCTCGTTGGCATTCATGTTGGTGCTGGTGCCCGAGCCGGTCTGAAAGACGTCGAGCGGAAAGTGTGCATCGTGCTCGCCAGCCGCGACCTGCGTGGCCGCACCCGCGATCGCCACGGCGAACTCGGTGTCGAGCAGGCCCAGATGAGCATTGGCCGCGGCCGCGGCCTGCTTGATGAGTGCCAGCGCGCGGATGAAGGCGCGCGGCATGCGATAGCCGCTGACGGGAAAATTCTCTGCAGCGCGCTGAGTCTGTGCTCCCCAGAGCGCATCGGCGGGAACCTGCAGCTCCCCCATGCTATCGCGTTCGAGACGAAACGAGGCGGCGGTCATGCTGGTGCTCCGATCTGCGTTATCATCAGTCTAGCATTCCGACAGCGGCCTCCATGGAAGCATCCAGCCTCTCTGCCCTCTCCCCCGTGGATGGGCGCTACGCCGCGGCCGCCGCGCCGCTGCGTCCATACTTTTCCGAGGCCGCTCTCATGCGCGAGCGCGTGCGCATCGAAGCACTGTGGTTTCAGACGCTGGCGGATCCGCAGCGCCGTCTGATTGCCCCTCCGGTCGGTGCCAGCGTGCTGGCGAAAGCTGATGAGCTTGCGCACGAGCCACCCGCCGATGCTGCGGCCGCGATCAAGTCGATCGAGGCGCGCATCAATCACGACGTCAAGGCCGTCGAGTACTACGTGCGCGATTGTCTGGCGGTGGCCGGAGCCAGCGAAGCCACCTTGGAATTGGTGCATTTTGGCTGCACCTCCGAGGACATCAACAACCTCGCGTACGCGCGACTACTGTCCGCGGCGCGCGCCGCCGTGCTGCTGCCCGAGCTCGAGCGCCTCGGCGCGCTGCTCGAGGCGCTGGCGCGCGAGCATGCCGAGCTGCCGATGCTGGCGCGCACGCACGGCCAGGCCGCCAGTCCCACGACCTTCGGCAAGGAGATTGCCAACGTGGCGGCGCGCCTGACGCGCGCGCGGCGGCGGCTCGCGGCCGTGCAGGCACTGGGCAAGTGGAACGGCGCGGTCGGCAACTACAACGCTCATCGCATTGCGCGACCCGATATCGACTGGCTGGCGTTGTCACGCGAGTTCGTGATGGCCCAGCAGCTGCAGTTCAATGCCTATACCACGCAGATCGAGCCGCACGACTGGATCGGCGAGTACTGCGATGCCTGCGCGGCCATCAATGTCATTCTCATCGATCTGTGCCGCGACCTGTGGGGATACATCTCGCTCGGATATCTACGCCAGCGCGCCACCGCCGGGGAAGTCGGCTCCTCAACGATGCCGCACAAGGTCAATCCGATCGACTTCGAAAATGCCGAGGGTAACCTCGGCATCGCTAATGCGCTGCTGCGCTTCTTCGCCGACAAGCTGCCGATCTCACGCTGGCAGCGCGACCTCACCGACTCCACGGTGCTGCGCAACCTCGGCGTGGCGCTGGCGCACATGCTGATCGGCTGGAAGGCGCTGCAGCGCGGCCTGAGCAAGCTCTCCCCCGACCGGGAGCGACTGGCCGCGGACCTCGCCCTTGCACATGCGACGCTGGCGGAAGCCGTGCAGAGCGTGCTGCGCGCCTCCGGCGTGCCCGGCGGCTATGAGCTGTTGCGTGATCTCACGCGTGGTCAGGACGTCGACGCCCGCGCACTGCACGAGCTCATCGAGCACCTGCCGCTGCCCCCTGCCGAGCGGCAACGCTTAGCCGCTCTCACGCCGGCAGAATATGTCGGATTGGCCGCCGAGCTCGCGCGCCGCTATGCGGCGGAAGGGCCCTGACGGTCTTCCCGAGCCACGCGGAGCCGTCATTTGCGCGCATCCGCGCGCCACAGCGGCAATATCTGTGACCCGTTTGGCAATTTACCGAGCGGCCTGTCTCTACCATGGCCCGGCAAATGACAGCCACCCGGGGAAATTCGCTCAATACCACCAGCGCGCGCCTTGCGAGCTTTGCGCTCGAGGACGTGCCGTCAGGCTCACTCGCCGGTCAGCCAAGCCGCGAGCGCGAGCCGGCAGCCGAGACGCTGCATGTGCTCACCACCCTCGAGGAAGTGCGCACGGCGACCGAGACGGTGGCCGCCAGCGGCCAGCGGCTCATCTCGATCATGACGCCGGATCTTGAGCCGGATATCTACGACCAGGCGCCGCTGTTGGATGTCCTCAAGCGCTTCGTGCTGGGCCACAGCTTTGCCAAGGTACGGGTGCTGATTCGGGATCAGGCCCGGCTGGTCAGCGGCGCCAATCACTTCATCGCGATGGCGCACCGACTCACCAGCTACCTGGAAATCCGCGTTCGCGCCCCGCAATATCAGGCCCTGACAGCGGCCTACTGCATCGCCGATGACCGCGCGATCGTCTACCGCCTGCGCGCCGATCGCGCCGAAGGGATCGCCGGCTTCAACAACCCGCCCATCGCTCGTCAGTTCCTGCAGGAGTTCGATGCCGTCTGGCACGCCAGCGGCGGCGAGGAACCCGAGGTGCGCGCCGCGCGTCGTTGACCTGCGCCATTGACCTGCGCCGTTGGCGCCGGACCTTGCGCTATGCTTTGGCATGGTCTGGAAACCCGATGTAACCGTCGCCGCGCTCGTGGAGCGCGCGGGACGCTTTCTGATCGTCGAGGAACGCATCGGCGGCCGGCTGGTGTTCAACCAGCCCGCCGGCCATGTCGAGGACGGCGAGTCGCTGCGCGCCGCGGTCATCCGCGAGACCCTCGAGGAGAGCGCCTGGCATTTCGAGCCCCAGGCGCTGCTGGGCCTGTATCTCTGGCGCAGCCCCCGCGGTCATAGCACGCTGCGCATTGCCTTCTCCGGCTCGGTGAGCGCCCACGAAGCGCAGCGAACACTCGATCCCCCGGTACTGGCGGCGCACTGGCTGACGCGCAGCGAGCTCGAGGCGCGCCGCGCGCAGCTGCGCACACCGCTGGTCCTGCGCTGCATCGATGACTTCCTGTCAGGACAGCGCCTGCCGCTGAGCGCACTGGCGAGTGACCTGCTGGACGCGATTCATGAACGCAACTGCTAGTCCGGCGCCCGGCACACGCGTCATCGTCGGTTTGTCGGGCGGAGTCGACTCCGCGGTGGCGGCGCTGCTGCTGCGGGAAGCCGGTTACGACGTCCAGGCGTTGTTCATGAGCAATTGGGACGAGGACGATACCTACTGCACCGCGGCGCAGGATTATCAGGATGCGCGTAGCGTCGCCCGCGAGCTGGACATCGTGCTGCATCGCGTGAGTTTCGCGGAGCAGTATCGCGCACAGGTGTTTGCCCAATTTTTGCGCGAGTATCGCGCCGGCCGCACGCCCAATCCCGACGTGCTGTGCAATCGGGAAATCAAATTCGGCCTGTGCCTCGAGTACATTGCACGCTTGGGTGCCGATTGGCTTGCGACCGGCCACTATGCGCAGCGGCTGAGCGACGAGGACGGACCGGTGCTCGCGCGCGCCGTGGATGAGGCCAAGGACCAGAGCTACTTCCTGCACGGTGTGCCGCGTGAGCGGCTTGCACGGGTGATGTTTCCGCTCGGGGAGCTGCGCAAGGAGCGCGTCCGCGAGCTCGCACGCCGCGCGGGACTGCGCCTTCACGCCAAGCCCGACAGCACGGGTATCTGCTTCATCGGCGAGCGCCCGTTCGCGCAGTTTCTGCAGAAGTACCTGCCTTCGACGCCCGGCCCGATCGAGAGTGTCGATGGACGCCTGCTCGGGGCACATCGCGGACTGCCCTTCTACACTCTCGGGCAACGCGCGGGCCTCGCGCTGGGCGGCGCGCGCGGCCTGCCCACCGAGCCCTGGTACGTGCTTGCCAAGCTGCCGGAGCGAAACGCATTGATCGTCGTACAGCGCCACCAGCAGCGCGATCTCGAGGCCGGCGCGGTGCGTGTCGGTGAGCTCAACTGGCTATGTCGAGCCCGCACGGCACCCTTCCGCGCCAGCGTGCAGCTGCGTCACCGCCAGCCTCCCCAGAGCGCTTGGGTGCAGCCGCTGCCGAACGGCGGCGCAGAGCTGCGTTTCGAGCAACCGCAGCGCGCCGCCACGCCAGGGCAGTACGCCGTGCTGTATGAGGAGCAGCGCTGTCTGGGGGGCGGCGTCATCGATGCGGTCGAGCCCGTCGACTCGGCCGCCCCCGCCATCAGTGTCGTCAGTGCCGGCGCCGCGCAGCCGCGCACGAACGTCTCGCCGTGAACCCGCTGCCGGCACTGGCGGGTTGGGAAAATTTCTATGTCATCCTCGGTTCGGCCGCGGCGGGACTGACCGGTCTCACCTTCGTCGTCGTGGCGCTCGCGGCCGATGCCAACATGGTCAATCTGCCGGGTCTGAAGACCTTCGTATCCCCGACGGTGATCCATTTCAGCTCTGCGCTATGGATCACGGCGATGTGTAGCGTTCCACGGCAGACGGCGCTGAGTCTTGGGGTCCTGGGGCTGGCGAGCGGCATCCTCGGCGTCGCTTACACGCTGCGGACGATGCATCGCATGGCGAGCATGGATCGCAGGGACTATGTACCCGTACTGCAGGATTGGCTCTGGAACGGTGCGCTGCCGCTGTGCGGCTACGCGCTGCTGAGTGTGGGTGGCGCGCTGCTGTGGTTCGATCCGGTCGCTTCCGGCTACTTAATCGGACTCTCGGCGCTGTTGCTGGTGTTCATCGGCATTCACAACGTCTGGGATCTGGCGGTATGGATCCTGGCCGAGCGACCCACGCGGCGTCGTGAATTGGAAGCCGCCCGCCGTGTCCATCATCAAGCGCATGCGGCCGATGAGGGCGGCGCCGCGGGCGACGAGCGTCGCGCCGGGCAGCGCGAGTCGCCCTGATTAAGCGCGCGCAGCGCTGCCCACTCGAGCTCAGAGGCGCACGGCAAGCGCACGGGTGCGCGTCAGCACACCGAAAATGCTGATCCAGATATAACAGAGCACCGGCACGAACAGCGACACCGACAGGCTGGACAGATCGGCCACCTTCCCGGCCAGTGGCGGGATGATCGCGCCGCCGACGATTGCCAGGCACAGCAGCGCCGCCCCCTGAGGCGCGCGCTCGCCGAGTCCTTCGATGGAAAGCGAGAAGATCGTCGGGAACATGATGGAATTGCACAACCCCACGGTCAGCGCCGCGGCGGCGGCCACCGCTCCGCTCGACAGCCCCGAGAGTGTCGCGAGCAGTGCTGCACCGATCGCGCAGGCGGACAGCAGCACACTGGCATTGACGCGTCTGAGCAGCGCCGCGCCGACCAGGCGGCCGACCATGGCGCCACCCCAGTACAGCGACACCATGCGTCCGGCGCTGACCGCTGCCAGCCCGAGCGTGTGCGGGGACATCAGGTAGTTGATCATCAGGCTGCCGATCGTCACCTCGGCGCCCACATAGACGAAGATTGCCAGTGCCCCGAATGCGGTGCGCGGGTTGCCCAGCAGCGCAAACGCCTCGCCGATGCCCGCCTGTCTTTGCGGTGCGCTCGCCACGATGCCGCTGCGATTCCAGAACATCGCGAACACGACCAGCGCCACGGCAAGAACACCCGCGATAATCACAAACGGCAATTGCAACGCATGTGCCTGCTGCGCCCGCTCGATCGCTGTGCTCGGCGTGCCCGCCGACGCGCCCGGAACCGCGCCAAGGATCAACCAGGCACCGAAGTAAGGTCCCACGAACGTACCCAGAGAATTGAAGGCCTGTGCCAGATTCAGCCGGCTGTGGGAAGTTGCGCTCGGCCCCAGTTGAGCGATGAACGGATTGGCGGCCACCTGCAGGACGCTGATCCCCGCGGCGACCACGAACAGCGCCACGAGGAACAGCGTGTACACCACCGCCGCGGAAGCCGGCACGAACAGCAGACAACCTGCC
The DNA here is from genome assembly GCA_036266795.1 of Steroidobacteraceae bacterium. Lineage (GTDB taxonomy): Bacteria > Pseudomonadota > Gammaproteobacteria > Steroidobacterales > Steroidobacteraceae > FEN-1191. Next base: position 161,860 of record DATAXJ010000047.1, read on the forward strand.
GTCATGATGGCCAGGCCCACCACGATGCTACGCACATAGCCGATGCGTGCGACCAGCAGCCCTGCCGGCACCGAGCAGATGAAGTACGCCAGGAAGAAGGCGAACTGCGTGAGCATGACCTGCGCATAGCTCAACGCGAACAGCGCCTTGAAGCGTGGCACCAGCGTATCGTTCAAAACCGTGGAGAAGCCCCACAGAAAGAACAGCCCCACGACGCAGACGCGCAGCACGCTGGTGCGCTCGTTCGAGGACACACGGTTGTCGCTGATCATGGGCGGCCGTATTCTGGGCTCATCCGCTGCGCTCTCCAATGCCTGACTCAGATTCCCGCATTTTCCGACCGTCCGACACCGGCGCGCCGTGGCGGTATCTCATGGCATCGCCGCGCCGAGCCGCGATGCCGATCGCTCGGGCCATAATCCCAGCGACAACCCTGGTGATAGCTCTGGCCACGATGATGCTCTCGGCCTGTGGTCAGAGCCCTGCGATCACTTCTGGCCAACCCGCTCGGACACCGCCTGCGCGCGCCTCGGGCGAGGGCAGCCAGCGGCGGCAGGAGTCGCTCACGATCGATGCCCGTGCCCCGACTACGCCATTTCCGCATTTCTGGGAGCGCACCTTCGGCTCCGGGCGCGCCATCCTGGCGTTGCGCGCCGGCTATCGGCAGGACCTCGCCACCGTGAAGCAGGCCACCGGTTTTCAGTCGATCCGCTTTCACGGCATCTTGGACGATGACGTCGGACTCTACGATCCGGCGCGCAGGACGCGCAATCCCGGGCAAGCCGCGGTCGCAGCCAATGATGCTTCCATCTACAACTTCTCCTATGTGGACCAGATCTACGACGGTCTGCTCGCTCAGGACGTGCGCCCCTTCGTCGAGCTGAGTTTCATGCCGAAGAAGCTCGCAGCGGTGCCGGACGCCGCGCAGCCGTTCTGGTACCACCCGAATCCGTCTCCGCCGCAGGATTACGCCGCCTGGGATGCGATGATCCGCGCCTTTGCTCAGCATCTCATCGCGCGCTACGGCCTGGATGAGGTCAGCCAGTGGCAGTTCGAGGTCTGGAACGAACCGAACCTGGATTTCTGGCAGGGACTACCGAAGCAGTCCAGCTACTTCGAGCTGTACGATCACACGGCACGGGCGCTGAAGTCGGTCTCGCCGCGGCTGCAGGTCGGCGGCCCCTCCACGGCGATGGCCGCCTGGGTGGTGGCTTTCCTCGAACACGCTCATCGGGCCGGCGTACCGGTCGACTTCGTGTCCACCCATGTCTATGCGAACGACAGCACGCGTGCCGTGTTTGGCACGCACGAGTCGATCCCGCGTGAGCAAATGGTGTGCCGCGCCGTCGATAAGGTACACCGCGAGATCCAGCGCTCCGCCTACCCCACCCTGCCGTTGATCTTTTCCGAATTCAACGCGAGTTTTGCCAATGAGCCCGACGTCACCGATACCGATTACATGGGGCCCTGGCTCGCGAACACTATCCGGCTATGCGACGGGCTGGTGCAGAGCCTGGATTACTGGGCATTCTCGGACGTCTTCGAAGAGCAGGGCGTGGTCCGCACGCCCTTCTACGGCGGCTTTGGGCTGGTGGCCGCCGATCACATCGACAAGCCTGCGCTGAATGCCTTTCGGCTGCTTCACAAGCTTGGCGATCGTCGAATCGCACTCGATTCAGACTCCGCGTTGGCGACCAGCAGCGCCGCTCATGGCCTGACCCTGGCCTTATGGAATTACGCGCCGCCGTCCGGCATTGGGCCGACCTATACCGCGCCTGAAGTACCAGCCGGGCCTGCCCGCACGTTTCACCTGCTGATACGCAATGCGCCCTCCACCGAGGTGAGCATCTGGCGCGTCGATGACGACCACGGCAACGTGATCAAGGCCTTCGATGCGATGGGGCGCCCCCCCGGCGATCTGACGCGCGAGCAGGTGCAACGCCTGCAGGCCGCGGCGGCGCCGGCTGCCCCCGAGCACGTCACGCTGCAGGCCGGCACACTGGACGTGACGGTACCGGCCCACGGGCTGGCCGTGCTGACCTTCGGCGATCCACCGGCCGCCACGCGCGGCGCCGCCGAGGGTGCCGCGGCGGGGGCTCGGAATGCCGCCACTGTCACACGCCGATCAGGCGCACCGTTATAATTCCAGGTCTCAACGCGCGGCCCTCTGCCGCGCGTGCCAGCGCGGAGGGATCTATGGCTGACAGCTTCAAGGCCCGCACCACTCTGAAGTCCGGAGCGGTTGATTTCGAGATCTTCAGCCTGCCCGCGCTCGGCGCCGAGAAGGTCGCGCGTCTGCCGTACTCGCTTAAGGTTCTGCTCGAGAATCTGCTGCGCTTCGAGGACGGTGCCAATGTGACACGCGCCGACATCGAGGCGCTGCTCAACTGGGATCCCAAGGCGCAGCCAAGCTACGAGATCTCCTTCACGCCGGCGCGCGTCATCATGCAGGACTTCACCGGCGTGCCGGCGATCGTGGATCTGGCCGCGATGCGCGAGGCCATGCAGCGGCTCGGCGGCAGCGCCGATGAGATCAATCCGCTCGCGCCCGCAGAGCTCGTCATCGACCACTCCGTACAGGTGGATAGCTACGGCACGCGCGATTCGCTCGCGCAGAACAATCGCATCGAGTTCGAGCGCAATGGCGAGCGCTACGCCTTTCTGCGCTGGGGTCAGTCGGCGTTTCGCAATTTCAAGGTGGTGCCACCCAATACCGGCATCGTGCATCAGGTCAATCTCGAGTACCTCGGCCGCGTGGTGTTCGAGAAGAGCGAGGACGGCCACCGTCAGGCCTATCCAGACACGCTGGTCGGCACCGATTCGCACACCACCATGATCAACGGCCTCGGCGTGCTCGGCTGGGGCGTGGGCGGCATCGAAGCCGAGGCGGCGATGCTCGGCCAGCCGGTAACCATGCTGATCCCGCAGGTCATCGGCGTGCGTCTGATCGGCAGCCTGTCCCCCGGCGCCACGGCCACCGACCTCGTGCTCACGGTCACCGAGCTGCTACGCAAAAAGGGCGTGGTGGACAAGTTCGTCGAGTTCTTCGGCGATGGGCTGGCGAACCTGCCGTTGGCCGACCGCGCCACGATCGGCAACATGTCGCCCGAGTTTGGCAGCACCTGCGCCATCTTTCCGATCGACGAGGAGACACTGCGCTATCTGAGACTCTCCGGTCGTCCCGCCGAGCAGGTGCGCCTGGTCGAGGACTATGCGCGCGCCCAGGGACTCTGGCGCATCAACGGCGCGCCGCCCGCGCAGTACTCGGACGTGTTGGAGCTGGACCTCGGCGCCGTCGAGCCGTCGCTGGCGGGGCCGAGCCGTCCGCAGGATCGCGTGCCGCTGCGCACGGCCAAGAGCGTCTATCAAAAACAGCATGCGCGCATGTCCGAGGAGCGCAGCAAGCGCCATGCGAGCGACAAGGGTGCCGGCGAAGCGGGCGCGCTCGGTCGCGCTGCGCTCGAGCTGGACGGCAAAACAATGCAGCTCACCGATGGTGCCGTGCTCATCGCGGCAATCACCAGTTGCACCAACACCTCCAACCCGTCGGTGCTCATGGCCGCGGGCCTGCTGGCACGCAATGCGCATCGCCGCGGACTCACCGCCCGTCCCTGGGTCAAGACCAGCCTCGCCCCCGGCTCGCGCGTGGTCACCGATTACCTCAAGCGCGCCGGGCTGTTCAGCGAGCTGGAAAGCATCGGCTTTGACCTCGTCGGCTATGGCTGTACTACCTGCATCGCTGCAGGGACTCCCGTGTTGCTGGCGGACGGTACCAGCCGCGCAATCGAAACGCTGCCGCCTGCCGGCGGGGCCAGGGTCTATGGTCCCGACAGCAACAATCGATTAGGGCTGGCCCTGCAGACGGAGATGATGGTCCAAGCAGAGCGCGAATGCGTCTCGTTGGTGCTGCAGGACGGTCGCACGCTGGAGTGCACCCCGGACCATAAGCTGCTGCGCTCGGACGGCCGCTGGGTGCGCGCGGATGAGCTCGTGCTTGGACGCGATCGGGTCGTGATGGGCCTGGAGGCGCCGCTCGATGCACCGGCGGCAGACGAAGCGGGCTACGCGCTGCAAGCCGGCGAGCTGAGCTTCAATCTCGAGACTCCTCATGAGCGCAGCCGCGCACTGGCATTTGCGCGCCTGCTCGGACATCTGCTCAGCGACGGATCGATCAGCGTCGCGGGCCAGGGCCGAATGAACGTCGGGCAAGCGCTCGATCGGGAAGCGGCGCTGAACGATATCGAACTGCTCACCGGCAAGCGTCCGCGGGGCAGCCGCTATGACGAGCGCAAATGGAGCATCGTGCTGCCCCTCGAGCTGACGCGCGCCATCACGGCGCTGCCGGGCGTCGTGGTCGGACGTCGCATCGATCAGCCCGCCTCGCTGCCGCAGTTTATGCTGGAGCCGTATTGCCCCGTGGCCCTGGTGCGCGAGTTCTTGGGCGGTCTATTCGGCGCGGATGGACACGCCCCTACCCTGCGTCGCTACGGACCGACCGAAGACAGCGCGAGCCTGAATGCGCCCGCGTTCTCGCAGAGCGCCAAACCCGAGCACGTTCCTCAGCTCCAGCAATGCATGCGGTCGCTGACCGGCCTGCTCATGCGCTGTGGCGTCAAGGCGCGCGGCGCGAAAATCCACCAGTACCCAACACGTCATGCCGAATCGAGCTATCCGGCGGCGCGCAATGAGATCCCGCGAATCGAGGTGCACCTGCAGCTCCCCGAGGGTCTCTCGTTCGCGACTCGCGTGGGCTTTCGCTATTGCGCCGACAAGGCGCTGCGTGCCAGTGCTGCGGCCGTGTACTGGCGCACCATCGATTGCATCAATCGGCAGCGCTTGTGGATGGCTGATCGGCTGGAGGATCTGCATCAGCAGCACGACTTCTCCTTTACAGACAGTCGCCGCATCGCTGCCGCCGAGCTGATTACGCAGGACACTCCGGTGTTTGCGCATTATTCGCTGCTGGATGGCCATGACCGATACGAGCGGTTGCCCAGCCAGACGCAGTCGCGCTTCAAGCCGCTGCATCGGGAAAGCTGCGGCTTTCCATCCCCAGCACAGCTGCTCAGGGACATCGGCGCGCGGGACTGGTTCGCCGGCCGGGGGCCCGGCGAGGAATCGAGCGAGGAGGCGGACTCATCGGCAAAGCGCTACTGCCTCGAGAAGGATGCAATGACCCTGCCGACCTTCGCGCTGCAGGTCATCGATCGGCGCGAGGTCGGAATCCGTGAGGTGTTTGACATTGCCGTCGATGGACTGCATGCCTTCGTGGCAGGCACGGTCTGCGTCCACAATTGCATCGGTAACTCCGGTCCGCTCAAGCCCGAGATCTCCGCCGCCGTGAAGGCCGGCGACATCATCGGCTGCTCGGTGCTGTCAGGAAATCGCAACTTCGAGGGACGTGTGCATCCGGAGGTGCGCATGAACTTCCTCGCCTCCCCGCCGCTGGTGGTCGCCTACGCGATTGCGGGCACGCTCGATATCGATCTGAATCAGGAGCCGCTCGGCACGGGAACGGATGGCAAGCCCGTTTACCTGCGCGACATCTGGCCCGCGGCCAGCGAGGTCGCCGAGTCGGTGCAGCGCAATCTCGACTCCGACATGTTCCGGCGCAGCTACGCCGGCGTGTTCAGTGGCGATGAGCGCTGGCAGGGCATCCACGTACCGCCGGGCAAGCTCTATGCCTGGGACGCCAAGTCCACCTACGTGAAGAATCCGCCCTACTTCGAAGGCATGGGCATGCAGCCGCCGACGATCGCCGCGATTCGTGGCGCGCGTGTGCTGGCGCTACTGGGCGACTCGGTGACGACCGATCACATCTCGCCCGCCGGCAACATCGCGCGTAACAGTCCGGCGGCGCAGTACCTCATGCAACAGGGCGTACAGCCGGCGGATTTTAATCAGTATGGAGCACGGCGCGGCAATCACGAGGTGATGATGCGCGGCACCTTTGCGAACATTCGTCTGCGCAATTTGCTGGTGCCCGGCACCGAGGGCGCCGTGACGGTGCATCTGCCCGACGGCGAGCAGATGAGCATCTTCGACGCCGCCATGCGCTACAAGGGCGAAGGGATCGCCCAGATCATCCTGGCTGGCAAGGAGTACGGCACCGGCTCCTCGCGCGACTGGGCTGCCAAGGGACCCATGCTGCTGGGCGTGCGTGCGGTCATCGCAGAGAGCTTCGAGCGTATCCACCGCTCCAACCTGATCGGCATGGGCGTACTGCCGCTGCAGTTCACGAACGGACAGAACGCGCAGTCCCTCGGCCTCACGGGTCGGGAGACTTTCGACATCACCGGCTTCGATGCGCGCGACGCGCGCACGGCACAGGTCACCGCCCACGCAGCGCCGGGAGCCAAACCTGTGCAGTTCGAAGTGCGCGTGCGCATCGATACACCCAAGGAGCGTGAGTATTACCGCCACGGCGGCATCCTGCACTACGTGCTGCGTCAGCTCGCCGCGCAGACGCGCGCCGCCTGAGCACAACCAGCCGCACACGGGAGCGGCGCGTCCGGTCAGGAAGGCGACCTCGCGGTGAGCTCGAGCACGCTCCCCGCGGGTCGAGCGCTGGCAGTGTTCGATCTGGATGGCACCATCACCCGGTTCGATACGCTCGGCCCCTTCCTACTCGGCTGCCTGGCGCGTCGTCCCTGGCGGCTGACGCGCCTGCCCGTGATAGTGCCGGCAGTGGGGCGCTATCCGTTCGATCGGGATCGCGGCGCGCTTAAAGGCTCGTTGCTACATGCGACATTGGGCGGCCTGCCGAGAGCCTGGCTCAGCGAGCGCGCTGCGGCATTCGTGCAATGGTTGCTGCAGAGCGCGCTCTACGAGGAGGCTCTGATGGCGATCGATACGCATCGCCGCCGTCGCGATCGCCTCGTGCTGATGTCGGCGAGCGCCGATCTTTATGTTCCACAAATCGCACAGGCGCTGGGATTCGAGCTGGTGCAGTGCTCGCGCGTGCGCTGGCGGGATGACGGGCGTCTGGATGGACGGCTGGAGGGTGCCAACTGTCGTGGGCTGGAAAAGCAGCGTCGCCTGCAGGCCTTGATCGAACGCGAGCGCCCCGCGCGTGTCTATGCTTATGGCAACAGCGCAGCGGATGTGCCGCACCTGCTGCTGGCGCAGGAGGGGTATCTGGTCAATGGTCCACGGCGCCTGCGGATCCCGGCCACCCTGCACCGCGTGAACTGGTCGCGACCTGGGGGTGCCCCGCCCTGACAAACGGTGGCGTGCGCGGGTAAGATGTGTGAAGAGACAAGGGGTTGGCAATGCTGATCAAAAAGCGTGCAGATATCAAACCCTCCGAGATCACAGCGGAGTCCATATTCCTGCAGCGCCGCCAATTGCTGGCCGGGGCCGTCGCCAGCGGCCTGGTGGCTGCCGCCGGACCGGTAAGCTCCGCGCTGGCCGATCCTGCACCGCCGCCGCCGTTGAAGTACACGCTCAATCAGCGCTACTCGGTCACCGAGAAGCCCAATACCTACGATCAGATCACCAACTACAACAATTTCTACGAGTTCGGCGAGGAGAAGACCGATCCTGCCGAAAACAGCGGACGCTTTCGCAGCCATCCGTGGAACGTGACCATCGCCGGAGAAGCTGAGAAGACTGGCACCTTTACGATCGAGGATATCCTCAAGCCGCATCCGCTCGAGGAGCGCATCTATCGCTTCCGTTGTGTGGAAGCCTGGTCGATGGTGATTCCGTGGGTCGGCTTCCCGCTGGGCGATCTGCTGAAGCGATTCAACCCGACGTCGGCGGCCAAGTTCGTGCAGTTCACGACGGTCTTCGATCCTTCCGAGATGCCCGGCCAGCGATCCAATATCCTGCCCTGGCCGTATGTGGAAGGTTTGCGCATGGACGAGGCGATGCACCCGCTGACGCTGATGGTCGTGGGACTCTACGGGCGGCAACTGCCGGCCGTGGATGGGGCGCCGCTGCGCGTCATGACGCCGTGGAAATATGGCTTCAAGGACGGCAAGTCCATCGTCAAGATCGACTTCATGCGTAGGCAGCCGGAAAACACCTGGAACGTCGTGGCGCCGAACGAATACGGCTTCTACGCCAACGTCAACCCGAATGTGCCGCATCCTCGCTGGAGTCAGGCCACCGAGCGACGCATCGGGGCAGGCTTCTTCGAGGAGCGCCAGCCGACGCTGATGTTCAACGGCTACACCGAGGTCGCGAGCCTGTACAGCGGCATGGATCTGCACCGCTATTTCTGAGCGGCACAACCAGCAGATCCTCCTTTCCCGCTGACCCACCGCCCGCAGCCGCTGCCCGCGCCGCCGCCGCTCTCACTAGCGCAAGCCCGTGCCAAAGCGTCCCATAGATCTGCGCTATCGCTACCTCTACAAGCCGGTGGTGTTCTGCGCCTGCCTCGTACCCTTGGCCGGCTGCCTCGGCGGGATCCTGGCGCTACAGGGCTTCGGCTGGGCGCGCGGCTTCGATCTGGGCGTGGATCCCGTGCGCTACGTGCTGGACGTGCTTGGCAAGACGACGCTGAACCTGCTGCTGATTACGCTGCTGGTGTCCCCGGTCCGTCAGCTCACGGGCTGGTCGAACCTGCTACGTCTGCGACGCATGCTCGGTCTGTTCGCGTTCTTCTATGGGCTGATGCACTTGACGATGTACATCGGCCCCTTCCAGGGCTTCTCCTGGCACGCGATCGCGCAGGACATCGCCAAGCGTCCCTTCATCACCATCGGCTTCGCGGCGCTGGTGCTGCTGGTGCCGCTCGCAGTCACCTCCACGCAGAAAATGATGCGCCGGCTCGGGCGCCGCTGGCAGCAACTGCACCGGCTGATTTATCTGATCGCGCCTCTCGGCGTGCTGCATTACTGGAAGATGCTCAAGCTTGGCTGGCGAGAGCCTCTGCTGTATGCCGGCATACTGGCGGTGCTGCTGGGCTGGCGAGTCTGGCGACGCTGGCAAAGCCATCTGCGCAGCAGCGCAGCCCGCCCCCTGGCCGGCAGCATGGCTACATCGAGGTCCGCAATTCCCAAAGCTCAGGGAAAAGCCTGAGCCGCAGCGCCTTGGCGAGGTAGGACACCCCCGCCGTGCCGCCGGTGCCCGGTTTGTAGCCGATGATGCGCTCCACCGTCTTCATATGCTGGAAGCGCCAGAGCTGGAAGCGATGGTCCAGATCGACCAGACGCTCGGCGAGCTCGTAGAGATCCCAATCCTTGTCGGCATTGTGATAGACGCCGAGCCACGCCGCGGTCACCTGCTTGGAGGGTGCATAGGGCTGGGAGAAATCCCGCGTCAGCAGCGCCGGTGGAATGCCGTAGCCGCGCCGCGAGAGCAATTGCAGCACCTCATCGTACAGGCTCGGCGCCGCCAGCGCGCGCAGCAACGCCGCGTGCGCCGCTGTACCGGTCTTGTGCACGTTGGCATAGCTCGCATTGCGATTCCCGAGTGTGAATTCCACCAGCCGATACTGCAGCGACTGAAAGCCCGAGGCGCGCCCGAGCAGATTGCGGAACGCCGAATAGTCGGCCGGCGACATGCTGGAGAGCACATCCCAGACTGCCAGCAGCTGTGCCTGTACACGCCCGATACGGTCGAACATCTTGAAGGACGGCCCCAGGTCATCGCGCCGTACGCAATCGATGACCCCGCGCAGCTCGTGCAGCAACAGCCGCATCCACAGCTCGGAGACGTGATGCACGATGATGAAGAGCATCTCATCGTGCTGGGCGGACAGCGGCTCCTGAGCCGACAGTAGCCGGTCCAGGTGCAGGTACTCGGCATAAGACTGCGAGCTGCCCAGATCCCAGTGGATCGCCTCGTCCGACAGATCGACGCGTGTATCGCCCTCGGTGGACTGGCTATCGCGTGCGCCGGGCCCGGCGTGGGCGCCGCCCTCGCCTGCGCCGCCCTCGGATACGTCTACGTCGCCTTCGCGCGGCGCGCGGCTCACTTGAAGATCCAGGATGGCACGCGCCGCCATCCCTGCAGCAGCTCGCGATCCAGCGCCTTCCAGTCCGGCTCGTGGCGCGCAACCTCCGCCCAGAAGCGCGTCGAATGGTTCATGTGCTTCAGATGCGAGAGCTCGTGAACGATCAGGTAACGCAGTACCTCCGGCCGCTGAAACAGCAGACAGGCGTTCAGGCTGATCGTACCGCGCCGCGAGCAGCTGCCCCAGCGCGTGCGTTGGCAGCGCACCTGCAGGCGCTCGGGTGACGCGCCCATACGCGCCGCCAGCGCGGCCAGCGGCTGCTCAAAACGCAGCAGCGCGCGGTCTACGAGCCAACGCGTCAGTGCATGGCGCAATCGATCTCGCTGCGCGAGATCGCCGTCGAGGATCAAGCGGCCACCCGCCCGGTCGTGTTCCTCGCGCACGCGCACACGCGCCCCGATCACGCCCGGCAGACAGGACCACTCCTCGTTCAGCGCGCTGAGCACCAGGGTCGGCGGCGGCAGTGGCCATTGAATCGGCGGCGCCGAACGACGTCGCTGTCGCTCGATCCATTCGCGATGCTCGGAGACGAACGCACTGACGCGTGCCGGTGAGGTGCGCGGCGGCACCACGATCTCAACGCCGCCATGACGAAACACCCGCACGGATAGCCGGCGGGCGCGCGGACTCTGTCGCACCGACCAGCCGTGCTCATCTCCTTGCGCATTCCAGAGCTGCAGTTGTCTCATCATGTGTCGCGTACGTTGGGCCTCTGCGGCTTGCCTCCATGAACTTCCGGCCATGGTGTCGACCTATCGATGATAACAGGCAACGTCTCGATCGGATGCATCGCGCGTGCCGTGTTCGGTGCATTACAGTAGCGGCATGCAGTGGATTGACATCGGCGCGAATCTGACGCACGACAGCTTCGATGCGGACCGCGAAGCAGTGATCGCGCGCGCCAGCGCCGTGGGCGTCACGCAGATGCTCGTCACCGGCGCGAGTGTTGCGAGCAGCCGTGGCGCGATCGAACTGTCACGTCTGCATGCCGGTCGCTTGTTTGCGACAGCGGGCGTGCATCCGCACCACGCCGAGGAGTTTACGCAGGCGCAGTTGCCGGCGCTGCGCGCGCTGCTTGAGGAAAGCGCCGTTGTGGCCGTGGGTGAATGCGGACTGGACTACTTCCGCAACTTCTCGCAGCCGGCGGCGCAGCGCCGCGCTTTCCAGTTGCAGTTGCAGCTGGCGGCCGAGTGCGGCAAGCCCGTCTTCCTGCATCAACGTGATGCGCATGCGGACTTCACGGCAATCCTGCGCGAGCATATCGGCGCACTGCGCGGCGCCGTTGCACACTGCTTCACGGCGGGCGAGCCCGAACTGGAGGCGTACCTCGCGCTCGGCCTCTCGATCGGTATCACCGGATGGCTCTGCGACGAGCGGCGAGGTACGCACCTCGCCTCACTGGTCGGCCGCATTCCGGCCGCGCGCCTGATGCTCGAGACCGACGCGCCCTATCTGCTGCCGCGGGATCTGTCGCCACCCGCGCCGATGCGGCGCAATGAGCCGATGTACCTGCCGCACATCGGGGCTGCTGTCGCGCGTGCCCGCGGCGAGACGCTGGCGGACTGCGCGGCGCATACCAGCGCGCATGCGCGCGCCTTCTTCGGGCTGCCGGAGCCGCGTTAGATCGCGGGCTTGGGCGCGGAGAGCTTGCTCGGGGTCACCGCTCCCTTGAGGCTGTCCCACAGCGGCGTCCAGCGCGCCAGCAGCTCACTGACTGCCTCGCGATCGGACACTGGAAATTCCGCCGATAGCGACTCGAGCGAGAGCGTGTGGCGCGGCAGCCCCTTCGGAAAACGGCCGCGCGGCGTGAAGACGACGCGGCCCTCGACCGGCAGCTCCTGCGCGAGCGCGCGTACCGCCGCGATCCGATCGTACAGTCCCGTCTGCGGGTTCACGAAGGTGTAGCGCTGCGCACGATTCATCACGGTCCAGGCATTCATCTGATCGCCACCGAAGATATTGCCGGCCACATCGCGCAGATCGATGATCACCACACCGCGCACCGTCAGCAGCAGGAAATCCACGTGCAGTGAGCCGCCCTGTCCATCCGGCACCAGCACGTCGCGCACATGATCGAATCCGCAGCCGGTCACGGCCAGCACGCGCGCGATGCGTTGTCGGCGCCGGCGATCCCAGCGCCACAGCCAGAGCAGCAGTGCAATCAGCACCGCAGAGAGCAGCAGCCAGCCTGCCAGCTCCCACTGCGCGGGGGTCAGGGACACTGGCAAGGCTTGCAGGGGCGACGATTGCATCAGCGGTGCGGCGGTGCTTCAGAGGGAGTGCTTGAGTGCCTGCAGCGTCGCATCGATCCGCTCACAGCGCACGGGACGTTCATACAGCCGCGCAAGCGTCGCAGGCATCGGTACCGGCTCGCCGATCAGCGGCTCGATGATCTCGCGAAACTTGGCGGGGTGCGCCGTCGCCACCACGGTCCAGGCGCCCGGTGTGAGCGCTGCATCGCCTGACGCGGCCACGCCGGCCGCGGCCGCAGCGCGCGCGCGCGCGTAGCCTTCCGCGGCCACGGCACTGTGCGGACACCAGATCCGTCCGTGCGCGGCGAAGTCCGCCTGGATGCGCGCACGGGTAGCCTCATCATCGACGCTGACCGCGAGCAGCGCGCTGCCGAGGGCCACCGCGTCCGGATAAAGAGCGTTGAGGCGCTCGAGATTGCTCGGGTTGCCGACGTCCATGGCCGAGGACAGCGTGGCGATGCTTGGCCGCGGAGTGAACACGCCAGCCCGCAGATAATCGGGCACGGTGCTGTTGGCATTGTGCGCCAGCAGAATCGTGCCGATGGGCGCCCCGAGGCGCCGCGCCCATACGCAGGCGGTCGCATTGCCGAGATTGCCGCTCGGAATCGCGAAGCAGGCCGCCAGACCGAAGCGACGTTGCACGGTGAGGCTCGCAGCCCAGTAATACACCATCTGCGGCAGCAGCCGCCCGAGATTGATACTGTTGGCCGAGGAAAGACGGAAGCGCCCCTGCAGCTCGGTATCGGCAAATGCCTGCTTGACCAGCCGCTGACAGTCATCGAAACGTCCGCGCACCGCGAAGCTGCGCACATTGCTGTCCCAGCAGGTCAGCTGCCGCTCCTGCGTCGGGGAAACCAGCCCCTGCGGGTACAACACCGCGACCTCGACGCGCTCGCGTCGATGGAACGCGGCCGCCACCGCCCCACCGGTATCTCCGGAGGTCGCGACCAGGATCTGCAGTGCTCGTTCGCTCGGCAGCCGTGCGAGCGCCGCGGCCAGAAAGCGCGCGCCGAAGTCCTTGAACGCCGCCGTGGGCCCATGGAAGAGCTCGAGCACGTTGGGCGACTCGCGGCTGATTTGCGTGCCGGGCGCGACACCGGTCAGCGGCGCGGGAAAATCGAAGGCTTCACGTACGATCGCCGGCAGCTCGTCCTGCAGGGCATCCCCCGCGGCGAAGGGCCGCAGCAGCTGCAGAGCGAGTGCTGGCAGATCCTCGGGGTCGGCCGTGGGCTTGAGCTGCGGCCATTCGGTGGGCACGTAGAGCCCGCCGTCGGTGGCGAGTCCGCGCTCAAGCGCGCTGCTCAGGGACACCTGCTCGGTGCGGTTACGCGTGCTGGCGAAGCGCATCAGTCGACGACGCGTGCGCCGCTGGACTGCACGCGGGTGATCCAGGGATCCGACTGCAGACCATGGCGCGCAAACGCCTGCGTCATCGCCGCACAGACCGCCTCGGCCTCGCCCTCCTGCGACCAGGCGAATACCGTCGGACCGGCGCCGGAGATCGAGCAGCCGATCGCGCCCGCGTCGAGGGCGCCCTGGCGCACCTCGGCAAATCCGGGAATCAGCGCGGCGCGCTGCGGCTCGATGACGACGTCCTCGAATGACTCGCGCAGCATGTCCAGATCGCTCGTGTAGCAGCCGGAGATGAAACCCGCGAGGTTGGCAGTCTGCCAGACGAAGTCAGTCATCTGCACGCTGCTCTTCAGAATGGCACGTGCCTGCCGCGTGGACAGGAACATGTGCGGATGCACCACCACGGCGCGGATCGAGCCGGGGACAGGGATCTGCTTGATGCGCGGGTGATCGATGCCGACCGTGAGCACGAGGCCCCCATACAGCGACGGGGCGATGTTATCCACGTGCATCGAGCCGCTGGCCACCGCCTCGCCGTGCATGGCGAAGCGCAGCAGCTCGAGCAGCGGCCGTGGCTCGGACAACAGCGCATTGGCGGCGACCACCGCGGCGACCGCGGAAGCGGCCGAGCCACCGAGCCCCGACGACAGCGGAATCCCCTTGCTCAGCGTGAGCTCGAAGCCAAACGGCAGATCCAGCGCCTCGCGCATGGCGATCAGCGCGCGGCCCGCCGTATTGCGCGCGGCTTCGCGCGGCAGATCCGCGCTTCCCTCGATCGCCTCGATGGTGACACCCGCGCGCTGGCTGCGCCGCACGGTTGCGCGATCACCGATCGCCTCGATGGAAAAACCCAGGATGTCGAATCCGATCGCGACGTTGCCGACCGAAGCGGGCGCAAAGGCAGTGGCCGCCTCGCGCGCGCCGGCTGAGCCACCTGCGCCGACCCGGGACGGGGCACTCACAGACGTGCCCCGAGGTAGGTCGCCAGCCGCAGCAGATCGGCGAACACGCCGCCTGCCGTGACGGCGGGCCCGGCCCCCGGCCCCTGCACGATCAGCGGGTTGTCGCAGTAGCGGGCGGTGGCAAAGCGCACCACGTTGTCGGTCAGCGCGATGTTGGCAAATGCATGGCGCGCATCGAGCTCGGCGAGGCCCACGGTGGCATGCCCGTCGGCGCGCACGGCGCCCACGTAGCGCAGCACGCGGCCGCGCGCGCGCGCCGCCTCATAGCGCTGCTTCATCGGGGCGTCGTGGCGCGACAGACCGGTCAGAAACTGTTCGCTGTTGCCGGCGACCAGCTCCTGGGGTACCAGGCTTGCAACCTGCACGTCGCTCATCTCGAGCTGCAGACCCATCTCGCGACCGAGGATGATGAGCTTGCGCGCCACGTCCATGCCGGACAGATCATCGCGTGGATCCGGCTCGGTGTAGCCACGCTGCTTGGCCTCGCGCACGATCGCCGAGAACGGCGTGTTGCCGTCATAGACGTTGAACAGATAGGCGAGCGTACCGGAGAAGATGCCTTCGATGCTCTGGATGGCATCGCCTGTCTCGCGCAGGTCGCGCAGCGTCTGAATGACCGGCAGCCCCGCCCCCACGGTGGCTTCGTAGAGATAGTGCGCGCCGCTGACACGGCGTGCGGCCTTGAGCGATTCGTAGTAGGAAAGGGTGCCGCTGTTGGCCTTCTTGTTGGGCGTCACGATATGGATGCCGGCTGCGAGCCAGTCGTGATAGTGCGCCGCGACTTGCGCATCGGCGCTGCAGTCGATGATGACCGCGTGCGGCAGGTGGTCGGCGTGCACGTGGGCGGTGAAGCGCGCGACATCGGGGGTCAGGCCGCGCTGCTCGAGCTGCTCGCGCCAGCTGTCCAGTGCAATCTCCTGATCGGCCAGCAGCATCTGGTTCGAGCGCAGAATGGCGCGCACACGCAGATCGATCTTGAACTGCCGTGCGAGCCGCTCGCGTTCGCCGGCCAGCTGGTCGAGCAGCACGCGCCCGACGGTCCCTGGCCCGATGATGCCGATGGACAGGGTATGTGGTGATAAGTAGAAGCTCGAATGCGCGGCGCGCAACGCGCGCGTGGCATCTTTGCCGTCCACGACCACCGAAATATTGCGCTCGGATGCCCCCTGAGCGATCGCGCGCACGTTGATCTGAGCATTGCCGAGCGCGTCGAACACTTTACCGGCCACCCCGGGCATACCAGCCATGCCATCGCCCACCACGGCGAGGATGGCCAACTCCTCGGTTACGTCCACGTCCTGGATCTGGCCCTCGGCCAGTTCACGCGCGAAGGCCGCCTGCAGCAGGCTCTTGGCGCGCGCAGCCTGGGGGCGCGGAATGGCGCAGCAGATGGAATGCTCGGAGCTGCCCTGGGAGATCAGGATCACCGAGATCCCCTCCTCCCGCAGCGCGCCGAAGAGTCGGTAGGCGGTACCGGGCACGCCGATCATGCCGGCGCCCTCGAGATTGATCAGCGCGACGTTCTCGATCGTAGTAATGCCCTTGACCGGTTGCGTGGATGCCGGGTGGGCACAGATGAGCGTGCCGGGTTTCTCGGGGGCGAAGGTGTTGCGGATCCAGATCGGAATGCCGCGGCCTACGGCGGGCGCCATCGTCTGCGGGTGGATCACCTTGGCGCCGAAATAGGCCAGCTCCATCGCCTCGTTGTACGAGAGCGAATCGATGATGGTCGCATCGGGTACGCGGCGTGGGTCGGCCGAGAGCACCCCGTCCACATCGGTCCAGATCTGGATCTCGGCGGCGTCCAGCAAGGACCCGAAAATCGACGCCGAGAAATCCGAGCCATTACGCCCGAGCGTGGTCTGCACGCCGCGCGGGTCACTGGCGATGAAGCCGGTGATGACCAGCGTCCTCGGCTCCGAGGCTGCTGCCTGTTCGCCGAGCAGCCCGTGCAGGCGACGACGCGACTCGTCCCACTGCACTGCGGGACCCAGTGCGCCCCACTCCACGACCACGCAGCGCCGTGCATCGATCCACTGAACTCCGCGCCGCGTACCGCGCAGCGGAAGATAGCGTGCAAACAGCCGCGTCGACCAGATCTCCCCGAAGCCCGCCACCAGGTCGTGCACGGTCTGCGCGGCCGAGCGCATCATGCGCGTGGTCTGCAGAACCCCGGCGATGCCCTTCAGATCCTCGTCCAGCTCGCGCAGGTAGGCGGCGGCGGCGGCCGGCGTCAGCAGGGCCTGAGCGATGGCGGCGTGACGCTCACGCAGTGGCCCCAGACGGGCCTGCCAGCCATCATCCTGGCGCTCGGCGAGAGCGACCAACTCGAGCAGGCGGTCGGTGACCCCCTTGCAGGCTGACAGCACGATGCCCAGGTGCACCGGCGTCGAGCCGGCGCTCCCCTGATGGGCCCGTTCGGACTCCACGATGGCGGCGACGCGCTCAAAGCAGGCGGCGTCGGCCACGCTGGATCCACCGAATTTATGTACCACCCAGGCCGGGAGGTCGGTCTTGCTCATTGACTAAGTTGGGATTGTACGGGCTGCATGGCCGGCGCACTCATCGCCGTTGGCCGGGCGGCAAAAAAACCCCGGCACTCTACTGAAGACCCCCCGCCCTCGCAAGACGGCTGCTCATCGCTTGCAAGACGGGCGCGTGTGCTCATACCGCCTTCGGGCTACCATGGCGCGGTCAGACACGGCAAGGACTGCAGGTGAGAGGGCTCGAACCTCTGGGGGGCAGCGACGCACGGGGCACCTGCGGCTCCGCCGCCGGGACGCTGCTGTGGCTGGGTCTGGCTGTCCTCGCGGCTCTGGCGCCCGCCGCCGTCCATGGCGCGCCCCGCGCCAGCGTGCTCGTGGTACAGGTGGACGGCGCCATCGGGCCCGCGATGAGCCGCTACGTGCAGCAGGCGCTCGGCCGCGCCGTCAACACGCACGCCCCCGCGGTGATTCTGGAGCTCGACACGCCGGGCGGGCTGGACACGGCGATGCGCGAGATCATCAAGGCGATCCTTGCCTCGCCCGTGCCGGTCGTCGGCTATGTCGCTCCGAGCGGAGCACGTGCCGCCAGCGCCGGCACCTACATCCTCTACGCCTGCGCCCTGGCGGCCATGGCGCCGGCGACGAACCTCGGAGCGGCCACGCCCATCTCCCTCGGGGGCGAGGAGCAGCCGAGCGCACCGATCTCCCCTGCGCAGCCACCTGCCGCCGGCTCGCGCACACCCACCGCCACGCCCGGGGCGGCACCCGCGCTGTCCACGGCCAGCGAGCGCAAGTCCGTCAATGACGCGGTCGCCTACATCCGCTCGCTCGCGCAGCTGCATGGGCGTAATGCCGACTGGGCCGAAAGCGCGGTGCGTGGGGCGGCGAGCCTGCCGGCGCGTGACGCGCTGCAGGCGCATGTCATCGACCTCATCGCTCCCGACGTGCCAACGCTGCTGATGCGTCTGGACGGCCGGCAGGCAATCGTGGCCGGTCAGCCGGCGGTGTTGCATACGACCGGGGTGGGCATCGTTGAGATCGCACCCGACTGGCGCACGGGGCTGCTGCTGTTTCTGAGCCACCCGACCATCGCCTACGGGTTGCTGCTCGCTGGTATCTGGGGACTGCTGCTGGAGGGCTATCACCCCGGGGGGGTGCTGCCTGGCGTGGCCGGCGCCGTTGCCCTGCTATTGGCGCTCTATGGGCTCGAGCTGTTACAGGTGGACTTCGCAGGCCTGGCGTTGATGGGCCTCGGGGTGGGCCTGATCGTGGGCGAGTTCTTCTTGCCGACGTATGGCTCGCTCGGCATTGGTGGGCTCGCGGCCTTCGTGATCGGATCGATTATCCTCTTCAGCAATCGCGGGGCAGCTTTACAGGTGGCATTGCCCTTGATCATCGGGGTCGCTATTGCCGGAGCACTGGTGATCGCCGCGATTGCGGCGCTCGCCGCGCGCGCGCGGCGCCGTCCGGTCACCACCGGCGCCGAGGCCATGATCGGCGAACCCGTCGAGGTCATCAGCAACTCCGCCGGAGAATACCTGGTGCGCTATGGTGGGGAGCTGTGGCGCGCTCGTAGCTCCACGTCGCTGCCGCCGGGCGCCGCGGCACGTATCGTGCGCGTCAGCGGACTGATTCTCTGGATCGAGCCGCTTTCCACCACTGCAACCGCATTGCCACTGCCGCGGGGTCACACATGAATTCCTCTCTAGTCGTCATCATCGTCATTCTGCTGGTGCTGATCGCCAGCTCGCTGCGCATCCTCAAGGAATACGAGCGCGGCGTGATGTTCACGCTCGGGCGCTTCACGGGCGTGAAAGGCCCCGGAGTGCGCCTGGTGCTGCCGGCCGTGCAGCACATGCGTAAGCTCGAGCTGCGCACCGTGGTACTGAACGTGCCCAAGCAGGACGTGATCTCGCGCGACAACGTCTCCGTGAAGGTCAGCGCCGTGGTGTACTTCCGTATCGTCGATCCGGAGAAGGCCGTGCTGCAGGTGGTGAATCCCTACGAGGCCACCAGTCAGCTGGCGCAGACCACGCTGCGCTCGGTCGCCGGCCAGCACGAGATGGACGAGTTGCTGGCGCAACGGGACAAGCTCAACGCCGCGATCCAGCAGGTGCTCGATCAGAACACCGCCGCCTGGGGCGTGAAGGTCACCAACGTCGAGATCAAGGACATCGACCTGGACGAGACCATGATCCGCGCGATGGCCCAGCAGGCCGAGGCCGAGCGCGCCCGACGCGCCAAGGTCATCCACGCCGAGGGCGAGAAGCAGGCCGCAACCACCCTGACCGAGGCCGCGCAGCTGCTCTCCACTCAACCGGCCTCCCTGCAGCTGCGCTACCTGCAGACTCTCGCGGACATCTCCAACGAGAAGAGCTCGCTCATCGTCTTCCCGCTGCCGCTGGATCTGATCGCGCCGCTGCTGCGGCCGGGGCCGGGGCCGCGTTAGTCCCATCGCGCGGAACCGCGGAACCCGCCGCGCCGCCGTCCAGCGCGCGATTCAGCAGCCACGCCAGACGCACGCCGGCGCGGCTGAGCTGCAGCGCCGCGATCGCGCGACTCTCACTCATATAGGCCGTCGGTAGACGGTAGCCCCCGCGCGCTGTGGGCTCGGGTAGCTCGCCATAGGCGACACGGCGAGCCAGTGCAAAGGACTCCATCGCCCAGTCGCTCGAGGAACCACGGCGCCACGCAGAGAGCTGGCGCGGCCCGATGCGCGCAACGAGCGCATCGGCGAGCTCGGGAGCATCCTCACCGAGATCGGCAACGAACACGGTGTCCCAGTAGTGATGCAGGCTCCCCGCGCGCTGCCCGCGCGCCGAGACGCGCACGCGATTGCCACCGGCATCGTGATCGTCGGCCGCATGCAACGGCTGATGCAGATCGCCCACGAAATGCAGCAGGAATTGGAGCGCCCGCAGCCGTTCGTCGGGCGGTGTGCGCGGCGCGGCGAGCTCGGCTTCGAACTCATCGATCTTGTCCACCACGCAGTCGCGCGCCGGTCCGTCGGTGGCCGGCACACCGGGCGGCAAGCGTGGCTCGCCGAAACAGGCGCTCGCGAGGTCGGGGGCACGCAGCTCCAGATCGACGAAGTGCCACCGCCAGGTGTGTGCGTAGCGCAGGCGCGTGCCCTCGCGGTCCGAGTCGCGATAGTGATCCGCCCAGGT
>DATAXJ010000050.1:0-70258 GCA_036266795.1 Steroidobacteraceae bacterium
CGCACCTCGAGCTCGGTGAGCGCGCGCACGGCGATGCGCGCGATGGTCGGATCCTGCTGCTCGGCCTGCGTTTGCAGCTGCACGCGGATCTGGTCGGCGCGCTGCTCATCGGCCAGGCGCGTCAGTGCCTGGATCGCCTCGATGCGCACCTCCTTCTCGCCGCTCTTGAGCAGCGGGGAGAGCAGCTCGATCGATTTCAGATCGCCGAGCTTGCCGATGGCGCGTACCACGATGGGCAGCGCACGCGAGTTACCGCCACGCAGCATCTCGTAGAGGCGCGGCACGGCGCGTTTGCTGCCGATCTCGGCCAGCGCATCCACGGCCCGCTCACTGACCCACCAGTCCTGATCGCGCGTGGCCTCGATGAGATGATTGATGGCCCGCTCGTCCTTGGTCAGGTTGAGGATCTCGATGGCTGCGCGCCGGATGTCCTCATCTTTGTCGCGCACCAGCTCGAGCACCGCGTCGATGACCTTGGGCCCGCCGATCTTGCCGAGCGCATCGCCGGCGCGGCTGCGCACCCACCAGTCATCGTCCTTGATCGCTTCGAGCAGGTACTTGACCGAGCGCGCATCGCCGACCTCGTTGAGCACCTCGACCGCAGCGCGTCGCGCCTGCTCACTCTCGTCCTTGAGGACCGGAACCAGATGCCGCACCGTCTCCGGATCGCGCGCCTTGGCCAGCAGCTCCACGGCGCGATTCTGCACGTCGAGTTCCGGGTCGCGCAGCAGCGTACAGACGCGCGCCACCTCGATCGGCCCGTCCATCTTCGCCATCGAGTTCAGCACCGCCGAGCGCACCATCTTGTTGGTGTCGCCGAGCAGCTCCTGCAGCGCGCGTTGCACCTCGGGACGGTTGAAGCGGGCGAGCACATTGATGATGTGCAGGCGGGCGATGGGGTCCTTGCCCTGCAGCCGACCGATCAGCTCGGGCAGCGCCGCCTCATCGGCGATCTCCCCAATGATGCGAAACAGCGCCGCCTTCTCGTTGGGCTCCTGTGCGTAGGCGGCGTTGAGCAGCTCGCGTACCGAAAAGCGTCCGCGCTGCCCATTGATGACGTCCAGCAGCGCCGATTTGGCGATCCCGGGAATGGTGAGCGCATCGAGCAGCATTTGTGGCGGATAGCCGCGGCTGCTGGTGAGCGCCCAGGCGACACCGGCGATGACGCGCTGGCTGCCCTGCACGAGTGCCTGGGTGAACTGCGGGAAGGTCTTGGCGGTGGCGAGGGTCGCCAGCACGTCGACGAAGGCGACGGTCGCGTGCTTGTCGGCCTCCGGTAACGCGGCGATGACCGGCTCGATGACGCCCGGTCCCGCCTGCTTCAGTTTCGCGATGGCCTTCTGCGTTTCCGGCGCCATCACGTTGGTCGCGCTCCGGATCTGCAGTATCAGCCGGTCGGCGCGCAGGGTGGTGAAAAGACTCATTACGCCGTGCTAATGTCGCATGCCGTAATCGCCCGTGTGCCCAGTGGTTTGTTCATCCACGACTGCGTCACGATCGTCCTGCCAGTCCCTGCCCGAACCTGAAGCTCCCGTTCGATTGCCGGCGGCCAAGCTGCGACGCCCACAGGCTTCCATGGCCGTCAGGAGCATCCGCCACCCGACATCTCGACCCGGTTATTCTTGGTAGCGGATTATGCCATGTTTGATTAAGTCAACGGCCGATCTTGCCGATTCTTTGAAGTCGCGCTCGTTTGGCACGCCAGCCTGGTGAATGAAGCCCGGATAGGCCGGGCAGAGGGGTTGTATGTCGATCTCCGAGGAGCGCGTGCGCTCGGCGCTGTCGAGCTATGTCGAGCCTTACCTGCAGCAGACGCTCGGGGAGGCCGGCGCGTTGCGCAGCGTTAAGGTGCTGGAGGACCGCGTCACGGCGGCGGTGGAGCTCGGGTTCCCCACGGTCGGCTATGCCCACGCGCTGCAGGGGGCGCTCGAGCAGCATCTGCAGGCTGCCGGTCTGGCCGCGCCACTCACTCTCGAGCTGAGCAGCCGCATCGTGCCGCATTCCGTGCAGCGCAACCTGAAGCCCCTGGCCGGGGTCAAGAACATCGTCGCGGTCGCCAGCGGCAAGGGCGGGGTGGGCAAGTCCACCGTCGCGGTAAATCTGGCGCTTGCCTGGGTTGCCGGGGGAGCGGCGGTCGGCGTTCTCGATGCCGATATCTATGGACCAAGTCAGCCGCTGATGTTGGGCCTCTCCGGCCAGAAGCCGCGTTCGCCGGACGGCAAGCACCTCGCGCCGCTCGAGGCCCATGGCCTGAAGGCCATGTCCATTGGCTTTCTCGTCGAGCCGGAGCAGGCCGTGGTGTGGCGTGGCCCGATGGTCACGCAAGCCCTCTCGCAGCTGCTCGCCGATACCGAGTGGGGCGAGCTCGATTACCTGGTCGTCGACATGCCCCCCGGCACCGGGGACATTCAGCTCACTCTCGCGCAGCGTGTGCCGGTGGCCGGCGCCGTCATCGTGACGACCCCGCAGGACATCGCGCTGGCCGATGCCCGCAAGGGGCTGGCGATGTTCGAGAAGGTCGCGGTCCCGGTGCTCGGCATCATCGAGAACATGAGCGTGCATGTCTGCAGCCAGTGCGGCCACGTCGAGCACATCTTCGGTGCCGGTGGCGGGGGGCGACTGGCGGCGCAGAATGGTGTGGCGCTCCTGGGCGAGCTGCCGCTCGATGTGCGCATCCGCGAGGAAGCCGACGGCGGTCGCCCGAGCGTGGTCGCCGAGCCGCAGAGCGCCCGCGCGCAGTACTACATCGAGGCCGCGCGCCGGACGGCAGCAGCGCTCGCGCGCCGCACGCGCGATCGCAGCAGCCTGTTTCCAAAGATCGTCGTCGAGGACAGCTGAGACCGCACCATGAGCATCAAGTCCGATCACTGGATCCGTCGCATGGCCACCGAGCATGGGCTCATCGAACCGTTCGAGCCCGGCCAGGTGCGCACCAGCGAGCGCGGCGAGCGCATCATCTCCTACGGCACCTCCAGCTACGGCTACGACGTCCGCTGTGCACGCGAGTTCAAGGTCTTCACCAACATCAACTCGACGATCGTGGATCCCAAGCGCTTCGACGAGAAGAGCTTCGTCGACATCGCCGCCGACGTCTGCATTATTCCGCCCAACTCCTTCGCGCTCGCGCGCACCATCGAGTACTTCCGCATTCCGCGTAACGTATTGACGGTGTGCCTGGGAAAATGCGTCACGGGCGACACGCGCGTCGTTGACGCTGAGACCGGAGCTTACGTTCCGATTACCGAGATGAGTTGGGGCCGCAAGACGCTGGCTTGGGATGGCTGGCGCCTGCGACCGTCGTCGGTATCGGAATTGATTCCGCAGGGGGAGCGTGAGGTTTTCGAACTGCAAACTCGGGCGGGATTACGCATTCGCGCCACCGCCAATCACCCCTTCAAGATGGTCGGCGGGTGGGTGCCTCTGAGCGACCTAAAGATCGGAGATCGCATCGCAGTTGCGCGCGAGATACCCGTTTTCGGACACACGCCGCTTCCGGACTGGGAGGCGACGTTGCTCGGTCTGATGATCTCAGAGGGTCAGTGTCATACACCCGGGCATAGCCCGACCTATACGACGTCCGATCCCGCATTGGTCCGCTTGCTCGAAATGACCATGCAGGCATCCGGCCTTGGTGAGATAACCTACAACTCGCGCTACGGATATCGATTGGTAAATCGCAAGGGGCGAGGCGGAATTCAAGAGCATAATCGCGCGCACCGTTGGCTGCAGCGTTACAGCCTGAATGCCGGGGCCGGCGATAAATTTGTTCCACAGGCAATTTTCACTGCACCTCGGGCCGCCGTGCGTCTGTTTCTGCAGGCCTTATTCAGTGGAGATGGCAGTATCTATTGGTCGGGCGAGAGCATTTTCCTGGAGTACTACTCCAAATCGCAGCGGCTCATCGAAGACGTTCATCACCTGTTGCTGCGATTCGGCATATTTTCGCTGATCCGGCATAAGATCACAGCCATCGGCACCGACGCGTGGCGCGTACAGATCACCGACCGTGAGCAGATTCGCCGCTTCGCAGAAACCATCGGGTTCGTACCCGGCTCGCGGAAGCAGGAATTACTCGAGCAAAAAGTCCTGCCATTGCTGATGGAGCGCGGGCGCAGCAAGAGCAACTTCGACACGGTACCGCGCGAGGCGTGGGCTGTACTGGATACGGCCGTCCGTGTCGGCGGTGTCAGTCTGAAAAGCCTGGGTGTGCACGCCTGCCGCATGCAATCCGTGCCAATGAGGGCCGCGGCTCGCGTGATGTTGGCAACGGGCGATCTGAATGTAGGTCCTTTGACCGGCCCACTTTGGGATGTCGTGGAATCGATCGAACCGAAGGGTGTGCAGGAAGTCTTCGATATCTCAGTACCTGGTCCGCATAACTTCGTTGCCAACGGATTGATCGTGCACAATTCGACGTATGCGCGCTGCGGGATAATAGTGAACGTAACGCCTTTGGAACCCGAGTGGGAAGGCCATGTCACCCTCGAGTTCTCCAACACCACGCCGCTGCCGGCGCGCATCTACGCCAACGAGGGCGTCGCGCAGATGCTGTTCTTCGAGTCCGACGAGGTCTGCGGGACCTCATACGCCGATCGAGGCGGCAAGTATCAGGGCCAGCGCGGCGTAACCCTGCCCAAGGCGTAACCGCCGCGCCTGCTGCGGCGTTAGCTGGAAACGATCGTGACGCTTTCAGTGTCGGGGTCGAACAGGATCTGCGCCTCCCCGCGGCGTAGCTGCAGCATGACCTGTGCGACTTTCTCGTCGAATGAATGCTGCCGAACGCCGTAGTCGGTGCCCTCGCGGAGCACGAATGATTCGACCACCCCGCGCAGCGCCTCGGCTGACAGCTCGGAGTAGGGAATCTCGATCGGAGACTCCACCTGGCTTAGGGCGCATGCGCCAGCGAGCGGATCTTCATGGTCCACTCCACGCTGTTATCGCGCCGCTGCTGGACCTGCAACGGAATGTAGCCCAGTGAGGGCGCACACCAGAAGCGCGTGGTGCGCGGCGAGCCGGGGTGATGCGAGGCGTAGACGGTCGTGTCGATACGCCCCAGCGCGGTGTCGAGCTGCTCTTCTCCCTCGCGCTCGTAGTCGTACTCGCGTACGCCATCCTTGTCGATCTCCATGACGCGATCGGGAGTCTGCCCGGCGAGCAACTTGGTCAGCATGGCGATCTGCACCGATAGATCATCCTGATCCCCCGGATGGACCGGCTCGTCGATATGCGCCCCTTCATACAGCCCGGTGGCGCGCAGACTCTGCCAATCGAAGCTCACGTCGGAGTCATGGCCGCGTCCACTGCCGGTGACTTTGAAATGCATCGGCAGCACGTGTTCGGGAGTGATGCGCATCAGGCTCTGCAGGTCCGGCCGCATCGGATAGAGCCTGCCGATGCCGCGTGGTCGCGTCGTCGAGGAATAGACCCATAGGTCGTCGGCGCGATGCACGAGGTTCATACGCGAGAACGCAATCGGCGTGCCATGCCAATACCACAGATAGCTCGCCTGGAACGGCTGCAGCTGTGCGGTGGCCGGACTGGCCGGCGGGGGCGCAAGGTCCTGCGCCCGCAATGCGGGCGCCGACAGGGCCAGCGATACCAGCGATATCAAGGATGCCAACTGCCAGCACGAGCCCGCGCTACTCATGCGTCCGTGTGCTCCGCGGCGCCGTCTTCGCTCACCTGCAGCGGCGCAGCGAGCGGCCTGCCATCCAGCAGCACCGTGCCAGCGGCGAGGATGAGGCGACCTGTGGCAATGAGTCCGATCACCATCGGGTAGATTCTATGCTCCAGCCGATGCACGCGGGCGGCGAGACTGGACTTCGTCTCTGCGTGGGCAATGGACAGGCGTCCCTGGCAGATGAGCGGACCGCCATCGAGCTCCTCGGTCACGTAATGTACGCTGGCGCCGTGCTCGCGCTCGGCGGCGGCCAGCACGCGTCGGTGCGTGTCCAGCCCGCGGTAGGCGGGCAGCAGCGAGGGGTGGATGTTCAGCATACGACCGGCCCATGCCGCCACGAATGCCGCTGAGAGGATGCGCATGAAGCCAGCGAGCGCGACGAGCTGCGCGCCGCTGCTCTCCAGGGTCCGGGCGAGCTGCGCCTCGAATTCGGCGCGCGACAGGGCACGGGCTTCCAACAGCCGCGTGGGCAGACCGAGCGACGCGGCCGCCTCAATCCCGGCTGCGTCGCTGCGATCGGCAATCACGCTGACCACACGCGCCCGGAGGTGGCCCGCGGCGCAGGCCCGGGCGATCGCCAGCATGTTGCTGCCCCGCCCGGAGATCAGCACCGCCACAGGCAGCGGAGCCGCGGGGTTGCTCATGCCTCGATGACCGCGCCCCGATCGCCCCGATGCACCGCGCCGATCAGCAGCGCCTCTTCGCCCTGCTCGGTGAGCAGCGCCAGCGCCTGTGCGGCGCGTGCGGCCGGTACGATCGCCACCATGCCGATGCCGCAGTTGAAGGTGCGATGCATGTTTGCCTCATCGATGTCGCCGGTGCGCGCGAGCCATTCGAATACGGCAGGACGCGGCCAGCGCTCGCGCTGCAAGCGCACCTCGAGCCCCTCGGGGAGCATGCGCGGTATGTTGTCGGTGAGCCCCCCGCCGGTAATGTGTGCACAGGCATGCACGGGCAGGGCGCGCATCAGCGCCAGCAGGGAGCGCACATAAATTCGCGTCGGGATGAGCAGCTGCTCGATGAGTGAACGTCCCTCGAGCTGCGTGTCCGCGTCGGCATTGGCAACTTCGAGCAGCTTGCGGATGAGCGAGTAGCCGTTGGAATGCGGCCCGGAGGAGGTGAGGCCGATGACTGCATCGCCCGCTGCAACCTGCGAGCCGTCGATGATCGCCTCGCGCTCCACCACGCCCACGCAGAAGCCCGCCAGATCGTAGTCCGCGCCGTGATACATGCCGGGCATCTCGGCGGTCTCGCCCCCAACCAGCGCCGCCCCTGCCTGCGCACAACCCTCAACGATGCCGGCGACGACCCGCTCGGCCACCGCGACGTCGAGATGACCGGTCGCAAAATAGTCGAGGAAGAACAGCGGCTCGGCGCCCTGTACGACCACGTCGTTGGCGCACATTGCCACCAGGTCGATGCCGATGGTGTCGTGTCGGCCGCTATCGATCGCCAATCGCAACTTGGTGCCCACGCCATCGGTGCCCGACACCAGCACCGGACGACGGTAGCGCTGCAGCGGCACCTCTACCATTGCGCCGAAACCGCCGATGCCGGCCAGGACCTCCGGTCGCATCGTGCGGCGCACGAGGGGCTTGATGCGCTCCACGAGCGCATCACCGGCGTCAATGTCCACGCCGGCATCGCGATAGGTGTAGCTGCGCGGGGGGCTCGGGCTCATGTTGGGTGGGGCGGGCGTACGCGCGGCGGTGAGTCGAGCAGGCTATAGTAGCCGACGGAGCCATTCAGCATGCAGCCAGCAGTTCGTTTTGTTAGTTTTTTCAATGCCTGGGCGCTGGCCCGAAGGGCCCTGTTCGTGGTGCTCGCGGCGCTCGGCCCCGCTGCGCTCCTGCCTGCCTGGGCAGTGCCGGTGACCTCGCTGTACGTGGTCATCGTGCCAGCCGCCGATCCGGCCCAGGCAGCGCAGCAAGCCATGCGCGTGGAACTCGTGAAGCTGACCGGCCGGCGCTCGGCTGCCAGCGATCCGACACTGGCGGCATTGATCGACAACGCGCGCCAGTACGTGCAGCTCGAGCGTGCCACCACTACGGGACAGCTGCAGGTGCTGTTCGACGAGCCGGCGCTCGCCGCGGCCATTGCAATGACCGGCGTGACGCTCTGGAATCCGGACCGGCCGCTGCTGTGGATCTCATTGCCGCCGCTGGATGCGCCGAGCGAGCAAACCATGCGCGCGCGGCTGTCCGAGGCCGCCCAGGAGCGCGGCCTGCCGATCACGATCGCCATGGCAGCACCGGCGCCCAATGAGGCACCCGCCGCCACCGCACCGTCACGCGCTGCGCCATCGGTGGGGACCACGCCGGCGCCGGCAGCGACAGCGCCGCCGGTGCCAGTCTCAGCGCTGGATGCCGCCCGCGCTGCCGGCGCGAGCGCCGCGCTGGTGGCGGCCCTGATGCCCTCACAGCCGGGCAGCCTGCAGTGGACCCTCAGCTCCAGTGAGGGTGGCGGCCAATGGGTCGGCAGCCCGGAGCTCGCCATCGACCAGGCGGCTGATACCCTGGCTGCGGCGGCCCTCGCCATTGATCGCTCCCCGGTCAACGAATTCGCCTGTCACATCAGCGGCGTCACCGATCTGGCGAGCTTCGTGGGCGTGCTCGATGCGATGCGCGCCGCTCCGGGCGTCACGCAGGTCGACATCAGCGACGTCAGCGGCGATCAGCTCACGCTGCAGCTCGCCGCGCGCGGCAGTGGGCCGCAGCTCGAGCGGGCGCTGGCCAGCGCGCGCCTGCAGCCCACCGGTACCGGGACCGAAGGCCTGCTGGAATACCGCTACGTCGCCGCGCGGTGATCGGCACGAGAGCGACGTTCGATCGTGCGTCACCTGCCCAATCTCATCTGCCTGCTGCGCATCGCGCTGGTGTGGCCAATCGTCACGGCCATCGCCGAGGGTGCCTATCCGCGCGCGCTGCTGCTGTTCTTCGTGGCAGCGTTCAGCGACGGCCTGGACGGCTTTCTCGCCAAGCGCTTCCACTGGACCTCCGAGCTCGGCAAGTTCCTGGATCCCGCGGCGGATAAAATCCTGCTGATCGCGGTGTTCCTGGTGGCGACCTGGTACGGCCTGATTCCGCATACGCTCACCGGCATCGCGGTGGCGCGCGATGTGATGATCGGGCTCGGGGCGCTGATCTACACCCTCACGTTCGGCGCGCTCAACGGGCAGGCCCTGTGGAGCAGCAAGCTCAACACGCTGATGCAGGCGCTGTACGTGATCGGCGTCGTGGCGCACGCGGCCTTCGGGCTGCCGCCGGCGCGTCTGGTGCAGATCCTGGGCATCGCCATGTTGCTGACCGTACTGGTGAGTGGTTACGTGTATGCGGTCGTCTTCACCCGCAGGGCGCTCGAGGTGGCCCGGGCATGAGGCAGATCCCCCTGGCGATGCGGCTGCGCGAGCGGGCCGTCTTCGACAGCTTCGTCCCGGGCAGCAATGCTCGTGTCATCGCGCAGCTGCAATCTGCGGCGTGCGGCGCGGAGCCGCGCGTCTACTGGCTCTACGGTCCGACCGGCAGCGGCAAGAGCCATCTGCTGCAGGCGTGCTGCACGCGCGCGCTCGAGGCAGCGCACGCCGCGGCCTACCTGCCGCTCTCGGCACTGCAGGAGTTCGGACCCGATGCACTGCAGGGCTGGAGCGAAGCGGCGCTCGTGGCGCTCGATGAGCTCTCGGCGGTCCTCGGACGGCGTGACTGGGAGGAGGCGTTGTTTGCGCTGTATCGCGCTTGCGAGGAGCGTGGCACCACGCTGATCGTCGCGGCCGCCGTGCCTGCCGCGCAGCTGTCCTTCGCGCTGCCCGATCTTGCCTCGCGCTTTGCGAGTGCCCTGCCACTGGCGCTGCAAGCCCTCGATGAGCGCGCACAGCGCCAGGCACTGCAGTGGCGTGCACGTGCACGCGGCCTGGAGCTGCCCGATCAGAGCGCACGCTACCTGCAGCGGCACTTCCGACGCGATCTGCCCACGCTTTGCGAGTTGCTCGATACCATCGACAGCGCGGCGCTGCAGGCGCAGCGTCGCCTGACCGTGCCGTTCATCCGCGAGGTGCTTGCGCTTTCGTCCCCGCGTGCAGGGTGAGCGTGATCTGCGCGATGCGCCGACCGAGCGCCTGGGCCAGTTGCCGCTCCTCTTCGGAAAGCTCGCTCGCGGCACCGCTCACGCCGGAGGCGCCGCTGACGTGTGATGCGCCGTAGGGGGAGCCGCCGCCGCGCGTCGTGCTCAGGGCACTCTCGGTGTAGGGCAGTCCCACCAGCAGCATGCCGTGATGTAGCAGCGGCAGCATCATCGACAGGAGTGTGCTCTCCTGGCCGCCGTGCATGGTGCGCGTGGCCGTGAACACGGCGGCCGGCTTGCCGGCCAGTGCACCCTCGAGCCACAGCGCCGAGGTGGAATCGAGAAAGTACTTCAGTGGTGCGGCCATGTTGCCGAAGCGGGTGGGGCTGCCGAGCATGAGCGCATCGGCACGGCGCAGCTCCTCGAGCGTTGCATAGGGCGGGCCCTGTGCTGGCACGACCTGCGGGGCGCCCTCGTTGCGCGCACTGATGGGGGCCACAGTGCGCAACGTCGCGCGCGCGTCGGCGAGCGATTCGATGCCGCGGCAGGCCTGCCGGGCGAGCTCCGCGGTGCCGCCGTCGCGCGAGTAGTAGACCACCAGCACTTCGACCATCGGGCAAGTGTACGTGAGGGCGGCGCCTATTGTGCGATGCGTATCAGGGCGGCCCGAGTGTGAGGTGCCAGGTGCAGCTGGGCGAATTTCCTTGCTGTGGAAAAAATTTGAGGACTTTCTTTCTGTAACAACGAATTCGTCGCTTTCGCCCGGCCAAGCTAGCATGCACGACGCCGTGGCAGTGGCAGTGGCGGCAACCTGAATCGATGAACGACCTAACCCCGGATGGCCAGCGGATTGCGCGGCGCTGCTATGTCAGCGGGCGCGTGCAGGGCGTGAACTATCGCGCCAGCGCGCGACGTCAGGCGCTGGCTGCGGGAATCACCGGCTACGCGCGCAATCTGCCCGACGGACGTGTCGAGGTGTTCGCCTGTGGTGCCGGCCACGCGGTGCAGGCCCTCATCGAGTGGCTGTGGGTCGGTCCTTCGGCGGCCCGAGTGACCTCGGTCGTTGTGGAGGAGCTCGCGACGCAGGGTACCCACTGCCCGAGTGAGTTCACTACGGGCTGAAATGTGCTGAGAGGGGCGGAGAGGCCGCCGATTTCAAATCCGGCTCGCGGCCGAGGTCATCGGCGCCGTTCCAGTAGGTCGTCCAGCGGCGGACCACACGATCCGGATAGTCGCGCCGCCCGACGCTGCCGTTGTAACGCGCCAGCGCACGACGGATATCGCGGTGATCGCCACTCAGGTAGTAGCGCAGGATTGCGCAGCCCATATGGATGTTCGGCACCACGCGGGTGAGCTCGTAGCGGCGCATGCCGAGCTGCTCGGGCCAGAACGGCATCACCTGCATCAGGCCGACCGCGCCGGCGCGGGAGACCGCCCAGGGGTCGAAGCGGCTCTCGACCTCCAGCATGGCCATGACCAGGCCAGGCGGCAGCGCGACCAATCCCGGTCGATGCGTCTCGCAGTACACCGTCTGCAGGATCTGCAGACGCTCGGTATCGTCCTTGACGAACAGGCGCAGCTTCGGTTCCATCAGCCGGTACCAGACCGCCGAGTCGAATCGATCGGGGAAGCATTGCGCCTGATCGATCGCCTGCTGCACGACGGCGCGCAACTGCGGATCCTGCTGTGGCAGACGCGCCGGTGCACTGCCAACGGCAGCGCTGCTGATCGGCGCGGTAGTGATTGGACCCGTGGCGAATGGCGCGGCGAGCGCCGTTTGGGCGGTCGCGCCCGCCAGTGCAAGCGCGAGCAGCAGCGACGTGACGCTAGCGCTGCAGACGCTGGCGCAGGTAGTCGAGAATGTCCTCGCGCCGGATCTGCTCACTGTCGGCGGCGCGGCGGTGGCGATATTCGAGGCTGCCGGTGGCCAGGCCGCGCTCGGAGATGACGACGCGATGCCCGATGCCGAGCAGCTCCGCATCGGCGAACTTGACGCCCGGACGCTCGTCGCGGTCGTCGTAGAGGACCTCGACACCCGCCTCGCTGAGCTGCCGATAGAGTTCGTCGGCGACTTCGCGTACGCGGGCCGACTTCTGCAGATTGAGCGGAACCAGTACCACATGAAACGGTGCGATCGGGTCTGGCCAGATGATGCCGCGCTCATCATGATTCTGTTCAATCGCAGCCGCTACGATGCGCGTCACACCAATGCCGTAGCAGCCCATCATCAGTGTGACCGGAGCGCCCGATTCGTCCAGTACCGAAGCCCCGAGGGCCTCGCTGTATTTGCGTCCGAGCTGGAATATGTGACCCACCTCGATGCCACGCACGATGCGCAGGCTGCCGCGCCCCGACGGGCTCGGATCCCCTGCCACCACGTTGCGCAGATCCGCGGCGGGCGGTTCGGGCAGGTCGCGTCCCCAGTTGACCCCGCGCAGGTGCCAGTCCGTTTCGTTCGCTCCACAAACGAAATCGACGGCGGCGAGCGCGGCCTGGTCGGCCCAGATTGCGATCCCCTCCAGACCCCGCGGCCCGATGAATCCTGGTGGCGTCCCCGTGGCCGCCTGGATTTCGGCGGCGTTGGCCATGCGCAGCGGCTGAGCGATGCCCGGCAGCTTTTGCGCCTTGGCGGCATTGAGCTCGTGATCGCCCCGCAACACCAGCGCCACGGGCGCCTCGGTCCCGGCGACGATGAGAGTCTTCAGGCAGCGCGCGGGCGACACGCCGGTGAGCGCGCTGACCTCGGCGATGGTGCGCGCACCCGGGGTCGAGATGCGCTCGAGGCTCTCGCGCGGCGGCGGCCGCACGGCCGGCGGCGCCAGCGCGGGCGCCAGCTCCAGGTTCGCCGCGTACTCGTCCGCGTCGCTGACCGCGATCGCGTCCTCGCCCGACTCGGCCAGCACCTGGAATTCTTCCGAGGTCGTGCCGCCGATCGCGCCGGTGTCGGCCTGCACGATGCGAAACTCGAGGCCCATGCGGCGGAACATGCGCGTGTAGGCGCTGCGCATCGCGGCATAGCCCTCGGCGAGCGAGCTTTCGTTCAGGTGGAAGGAATAGGCGTCCTTCATGATGAATTCGCGCGCGCGCATGACACCGAAGCGCGGCCGCACCTCATCGCGGAACTTCAGCTGGATCTGGTAAAAATTGACCGGCAGCTGGCGATAACTCTTGAGCTCGCGGCGCGCGATGTCGGTGACGACCTCCTCGTGCGTGGGACCGACCACGAAATCGCGCTCGTGCCGGTCCTTCAGTCGCAGCAGTTCCGGCCCATATACGTTCCAGCGTTTCGATTCCTGCCACAGCTCGGCGGGCTGGATCGCCGGCATCAGCAGCTCGAGCGCCCCGGCACGATCCATCTCCTCGCGCACGATGGTCTCGACCTTGCGCAGCGTGCGCAGCCCCAAGGGCAGCCAGGTGTAGATACCGGCGGCGAGGCGCCGGATCAGGCCGGCGCGCAGCATGAGCTGGTGGCTGATGATCTCGGCTTCGGAGGGCGATTCCTTGACGGTATTGATCGGGTAGCGAGAGAGCAGCATGGGCGGTCGCGGCAGGTCCTTAAGCGGCAGCAGAAAAAAACGATGCTAACAGATGCATGAGGCGCCTATGATGCGCTCTCCATGGAGCCCGACAGCCCGCCCGCGCGTCCCCAGGCGCGCGGCATTTATCTGCTGCCCAATCTGCTGACGACCGGCTGCCTGTTCTCCGGTTTCTACGCCATCATCGCGGCAATCGACGGCAACTTCGAGCGCGCCGGCATTGCGGTGTTCATTGCCATGATCTTCGACGGCCTGGATGGCCGTGTCGCGCGCCTGACGGCGACCACGACCGTCTTCGGCAAGGAGTACGACAGCCTCGCGGACATGGTCGCGTTCGGCCTCGCGCCGGCCCTCGTGACCTATCAGTGGGGCGTGGCGCGCATCGCCGAGTATGGTCGCGCCTGGTACCGCTTCGGCTGGCTTGCAGCGTTCTTCTACGCGGCCGCGGCGGCGTTGCGGCTTGCCAAGTTCAACTCGCGTGTTCAGGACAAGCGCTACTTCGAGGGCTTGCCCAGTCCATCGGCCGCCGCCGTCGTAGCGGCCTTCCTGTGGATGTCCAGCGAGTGGCGCGAGCCAGGCCTGTCGGGGCTGATCCTCGCCTTTCTGATCACCGCGGCCGCCGGGGCGCTGATGGTCAGCCGCTTTGCCTACCCGAGCTTCAAGAGTTTCGACCTCGCCCGCCCGGTGCGCTTCATCTGGCTGGTGGTGGTGGCGCTCATCATCGTGATCATCGCGCCCTATCCGGCGACGGTACTGCTGGTGATCTTCGGTTCCTACTCGCTCTGGGCCCCCCTGCAGTGGCTCATTCGCCGCCTGCGGCGCTCCAAGCGACAGGAGCGCAGCGGCCACCCCCCCGTGGTGCCGCCAGCCTTGACCGGGCCGCCACCCTCGCCTCCGCCATCGCCTCCGCCACCCTCGCAAACGCCTGGACCCCCGCCATGAGTGCCTCGCCGGGGGCCGTGGCTTTCCGACGCGCGCAATACCTGGCTGCATTGGGGATCGATCTTTGGCGACCCCGGGCGCGGTCTGGCGCGGTCGCGCAGCCGCTGCCCGCCGACTCGCAAGGCGCGTGGCAGGTGCTGCGTGGAGAGGTCAGCGGCTGCCGACAGTGCGGCTTGTGCGAGGGCCGTACGCAGACAGTCTTCGGTGTCGGCAACACGGCAGCCGATGTGCTGGTGGTCGGGGAGGCCCCCGGCGCCGAGGAGGATCGCCAGGGCGAGCCCTTCGTCGGACGCGCCGGACGGCTTCTGAATGGCATGCTGCTCGCCATAGGACGTCCCCGCGAGAGCGTATACATCGCCAATATCCTCAAGTGTCGGCCGCCGGGCAATCGCGATCCCAGCGCG
The DNA here is from genome assembly GCA_036266795.1 of Steroidobacteraceae bacterium. Classification (GTDB taxonomy): domain Bacteria; phylum Pseudomonadota; class Gammaproteobacteria; order Steroidobacterales; family Steroidobacteraceae; genus FEN-1191. The sequence goes on from DATAXJ010000050.1 coordinate 14,619, forward strand.
GCTGAGGTAGCCTCCTGCCTACCGTATCTGCATCGGCAGATCGAGTTGCTCTCGCCACGGCTGATCCTGGTGGTCGGCCGCATTGCGGCACAGAGCCTGCTGGCGACCGATACGAGCATCGGCCGGCTGCGCGGGCGTCTGCATCGCTATGGTGCCGCGGGCACTCCGCTGGTGGTCACCTACCACCCAGCCTATCTGCTGCGCAGTCCGGGGGAAAAGCGCCGCGCCTGGGCGGACCTCAAGGCCGCGCGTGCACAATTCGCGCGCGTGGCGGCGGTAGCCTAGCCACAATCGCTGGCGCAGGAATTGCTTTGTTTGCCTGCATGAGTGTGCTGAGGAACTAGCTGCCCATGGCCGTCATCAAGCAGGACGCTCTGGAATCGCGTCAGGTGATCATTCGCACCATGCACGACGGCGACCTGGCCGCGGTGGTACGTATCGAGCACGCGTCCTACACCTTTCCCTGGACCGAGGGCATCTTCCGCGATTGCCTGCGCGTGAATTATGTCTGCCGCGTGGTCGAGGTCGATGGCAGCGTGGCGGGCTACGGCATTCTCAGCGTGGGTGCTGGGGAAGCCCACGTGCTCAATCTCTGCATCGCTGCCGAGCATCGCTGCCGCGGCGTCGGGCGGCGGCTGCTGACTCATCTGCTGCAAGTCTCCGGGCATCTGGGTGCGCGCGACATACTGCTGGAGACAAGGCCCTCGAATGCCGCGGCCTTGCGGTTGTATCGGTCGCTCGGTTTCGCGCCCATTGGCACGCGCCGCGGCTACTACCAGGCCGTGGGCGGACGCGAGGATGCGGTGGTGCTCAGGCGCGATATCGAATGATTCGCGACTGCTCGGCGCGCTTTATCGCGCCGGCGCCCGGGGATGCTTTAGAATCGCGCCGCCCCAGGGCCCCCGGTTGGCAGGGACCATCACCCGCCGCCGGCCTCACACTCCCAGGTCATGACTACGCTCGAGCAGGAAGTCGCGCGCCGGCGCACGTTTGCCATCATCTCGCATCCCGACGCCGGCAAGACCACGCTGACGGAGAAACTACTGCTATTCGGTGGGGCCATCAGCATGGCTGGCACCGTCAAGGGCAGGAAGGCCGCTCGTCACGCCACCTCCGACTGGATGCGACTGGAACAGCAGCGCGGCATCTCCGTGACCAGCTCGGTGATGCAGTTTCCCTACGGCGAGGCAGTCGTGAATCTGCTCGACACGCCGGGCCACGAGGATTTCTCCGAGGATACCTACCGCACGCTCACGGCCGTGGACTCGGCCCTCATGGTCATCGACTGCGCCAAGGGCGTGGAGGAGCGCACCATCAAGCTGATGGAGGTGTGCCGCTTGCGCGATACGCCCATCATGACCTTCATCAACAAGCTCGATCGCGATGGTCGCGCACCGCTCGAGTTGCTCGATGAGATCGAGCGGGTGTTGAAGATCCAGACTGCGCCGGTCACCTGGCCGATCGGCATGGGGCGCGAGCTCAGAGGTATCTACCATCTGCTCGAGGACCGAATCTACGTCTACGAGGCCGGCGAGCGAGGCCGGGTGGGCGGCAACCGCACCATCGAGGGCCTGGCCTCGACGGCGGCACAAGAGCAGCTGCTGACCGAGCACGCCGATGCCTTCATGGAGGAGATCGAGCTGGTACGCGGTGCGAGCCCGGCCTTCGACCTCGCAGCCTATCGCGCCGGCCGCCAGACCCCGGTGTTCTTCGGCTCGGCCATCAGCAACTTCGGCGTCGAGGAGCTGCTGCGCGCCTTCGTGCGCTATGCGCCGCCGCCGCTGCCACGTGCCTGCCGCGAGCGCACCGTGAGCGCCGAGGAGGTGCGTCTGTCCGGCTTCGTCTTCAAGATCCAGGCGAACATGGATCCGGGCCACCGCGATCGCATCGCTTTCCTGCGGCTGTGCTCGGGACGCTATCAGCGTGGGATGCGGCTGCTGCACGTGCGCGATGGGCGCGAAATGAAGGTGGCCGATGCGCTGACCTTCATGGCCGCCGAGCGCGAGCAGGCCGAGCAGGCCTACGCAGGGGACATCATCGGTCTGCACAACCACGGCACCATCAACATCGGCGACAGCTTCAGCGAGGGCGAGCTGCTGCACTTCACCGGCGTGCCGAACTTCGCACCCGAGATGTTTCGCCGTGCGGTGCTGAAGGACCCGCTGCGCGCCAAGGCGCTCTCCAAGGGCCTCGATCAGCTCTGCGAGGAGGGCGCAACGCAGCTGTTCCGGCCCCTGCGCAACAACGATATGATTCTCGGTGCCGTCGGTCAGCTGCAGTTCGAGGTGGTGGCCTTCCGCCTGCAGGATGAGTACGGCGTGCAGTGCACCTTCGAGCCCATCGGCATCCACACCGCGCGCTGGATCGGCGGCGCCGATGCGCGCAAGCTGGAAGAATTTCGCACACGTGCCTATGACCATCTGGCCGTCGATCACGGCGGTGCGCTGGTCTACCTGGCGCCCTCGCGCGTCAACCTGTCGCTGACGCGGGAGCGCTGGCCTGACTTGCAATTTCATGAGACGCGCGAGCAGATGAGCGGCTGACCGAGGCAGCTTAACGAGGGAGCAGACGGATGGACCCGCGACGCCGAGCGCAATGGGCCTGGGGCCTGACATCCTGGGCCAATCACGGCTTCTACACCACGGTGGTCGTGGGGTTGTTTCCGATTTTCTTCGATCGCTACTGGGCCGCCGGCCTGTCGGGCACCGCATCGACTTTCTACCTCGGCCTGACCAACTCCAGCGCCGCCTTCGCGGTCATGCTGCTCGCCCCCACGCTCGGCGCGCTTGCCGATCAGCGTGCCCAGAAGCGTTTGTGGTTCGCATGCTTCACGGCGCTCGGCCTCATCAGCACGGTGCTGCTCGCCCTCACCGGGCGCAGCGAGTGGGTGCTCGCGCTGCTGCTGTTTGGTCTGGGCTCCCTGAGCTTCTGGATCGGCTATTCATTGCAGGACGCCATGATCACGCAGGTGGCGCAGCCCGGTGAGATCAATCGGGTGTCCTCCTTCGGGTTCGCACTGGGCTATCTGGGTGGCGGGCTGCTGTTCCTGTTGAACGTGCTGCTGGTGCTGCATCCGCGCTGGTTCGCGCTCTCGGGGGCGACGGCGGCGATGCGCGTGGCGTTCCTCGATGTCGCGGTCTGGTGGCTGCTGTTCTCGCTGCCGCTGTTTCGCTATGTGCCCGAGGCGCCCCCGACTGCCGAGCGCAGCGGTTGGCGGGAGCTGTGGGGAACGGTGCGGCGCGTGCTCGGTGATCGCGTCGTGCGCAGCTTCCTGCTGGCCTACTGGCTGTATATCGACGGCATCAACACGCTGCAGGTGATGGCGGTGGATTTCGGCACCAAGCTGGGCTTTTCCACCAGTGCGCTGATCCAGGCGCTGCTGTTGGTGCAGTTCGTGTCGTTTCCGTTTGCGCTGCTGTTCGGCCGGCTGGGCGATCGCATTGGCGCGCGCATGGCGATCTATGTGGGATTGGCGGTGTTCTGCGGCGTCACCGTGTTCGGCTATTTCATGCACAGCGAGGGGCAGTTCTACATACTGGCCGTCGTCGTCGGAACGGTGCAGGGTGGGGTGCAGGCGCTGTCGCGCGCCTACTTCACGCGCCTGATTCCGCGCGAGCGCTCGGGCGAGTACTTCGGCTTTTACAACATGCTGGGCAAATTCGCCGCCGTGCTCGGTCCGATCGCGATGGGTGTCGTGGCCGTGCTGACCGGCAGTCAGCGTGCCTCGATCCTGGTGCTGATTGCTTTCTTCGTGGGCGGCGGCGTGCTGCTACGGCGCGCCGATGACCCCGCGGGAAGCGCCTCAGGCCGCGCAGCGCTCGGTGGTGCGTTGACGTAGGGCAGCCACCGAGGCGATCAGGTCCAGGGGGGACAGACGCCGGCCGCCGGGGCGATAGGGCAGCAGGCCCCGACGCCGCAGCCGCTCATCGATGACCAGTACGAAGCGGGAATCGAGCGCGCTGAGTTCGGCGCGCAGCTGGCGAGCCGCCAGATCCGCCACTTCACCTTCGAGCTGTACGAACCACGGATCGTCGGTCAGTTTGCTGACCCAGCTGGCATCGGCGCGGCCTGAGCGCGGCTGGCAGCTCAACGGCCGTAGGCCGGCGGTGCGAAATTCGTGGGCAAGAACCACGAGCCAGCGGTCCTGTTCGAGCTCGAGCCCGCCTTCCTGGAAGTCCTCGGGGTGCGAGAAGATCAAGCCCCACTGGCCGGCGAGCCAGTCGCGCAGCGTGGGCACTGGACGAACCGAGCCGAGCCAGCGTACGGCGCGGCGCGACATTGCCTCGGGGGGCAGCCCGGTAGTTGCGGCCATGCCGGCCCGAAGGGCCATCGAGCGGGAGTTTGTCGCCAACAGCGTCGCCATGAGAATCTCCTGCCTGCCATCAATTGCGGCCAGTTTATGTAGCCGGGGATGACAATGCAGTCGCAGGCGGGTAACAGAGCGGTGATGAGGCGGGCGGTGCGCAAATTGCACGCTGCTGCGCACGCGAGGAGCACACGATGCTGAGATCCTGGCAGACGCTGCCGCCACTTGTCTTTCTGGTCGTGGCCACGGTGCTGGAGGCCAGCGGCGACGCGATCGTGCGCAAAGCGCTGTACGAGCACGCCGGCGCGGCGCGCTTCGGACTGTTCCTGGCAGGCGCAGCGCTGCTGCTGAGCTATGGCACCTTCTTGAATCTTGCGCCGCTGGAATTCAGCCGTGTGATCGGCCTGTACCTGGCCACGCTGTTCGTCGTCTGGCAGCTCATCAACTACATCGCGTTTCGAGCACTGCCAACACTGCCAATCCTGGTCGGTGGCGCCCTCATCGTCGCTGGCGGGCTGATCCTCACATACTGGCGAGCCGCTTGAGCCGCCAACGCACCTGCAGAGTCTGGCCGCAACGTAACAGCGCATTCGCGCCTTGCACGATCACGGTGTTCTGCCCGAACAGTACGCCGCGCAGCTCGCGGTCGAAACGATAGCTCTTGAGGGTGCGCAGCGGTTCCTCGCCTTCGCGCTGCGCGGTGTCCTGATCGGTCGTGGTGATGATGCAGCGAGTGCAGGGTTTGACGATGCGCAGGCGCACCTCGTCGCTGTAGAGCTCGTCGATCTGGTCCTCCTCGTAGGGGCCGATGCCGTCGAGCACGATATTGGGCCGAAAGCGATTCATCGGCAGTGGCTTCGGCAGCCGCGAGTTCAGATCGGCCAGCGAGGCGCGACTGATCACGAGCAATGGAAAGCCGTCCGAGAAGCGATTCTCGGCCTCCAGGCTGCCGGTCCAGGCGCGCGAGCTCAGGCGTCGGTGCTGGGGATCAAAGCGCACCAGCCGGCAGTCGCGCTGCAGCACCTGCCCTAGCCACTGCGCGGCGGCATCACCTTCGTCGAGGCCCGGGCACTCGTCCTTCCAGACCTGCACCGGCACGCGCCGATGCGGCTGCTCGAGCGACACGTGCAGGGGCTCTACAGCGGGCCCCAGCAACATGAGCTCACGATCTGCGAGCAGTGGCCGCACCAAGGCGAGGCGTGGCAGCTCGCGCTGGGTGAGAAATCGACCTTCGGGCGTGACGACCATCCAGCGACGGTCCTGAGCGATGCCGGCGGGAGTCAGCTGCGCCTCGGCGAGGTCCACGCCGCACCCCGATTTGAGCGGATAGCAATGCAGCGAGGCGATCGTGGCAGTCACGTCGCACCCGGGCCGATCGGCGCATGCGGATGCGCCGATCGGCTGCTGGGTGAGGGGTCGTCGGCCGTCAATTGGCCACCGGTCCGGGGGTCATGCCGTCATCGCCCAGCGCTGGCTCGAAGCGCCGGTGCGCGAGCTCCAGATCCCCGCGGATCGCGGTGCTGGCGGCGGGCTTGCGGCGATAGAAGGCCAGCACCCAGACGACGCCGATGGCGAGATAGGCGAGGAAGGCGTAGGGGAAGTACTTCACGGGCGCTGCGGGCACCGGGTAGACGCTACCCACGGCCGGTACGATCAGCAGCGCCACCGACAGGACACATCCGATGAGGTCCTTGCTGCGAAGCTCGCCAAGGTTCTTCAGATACATCGGTGCGGCTACCGTGATGAGCAAGTATGCCACCACGAAGCCGAACGCCGCACAAGTGCCGACATCGCCGAACAGATCGAGCGTCGCCACGTGTCGCAGCGTGCAGATCGTGGGCACGGCGAAGGCGACCAACGCCATGAGCCTGACTGCAACGTGCGGGGTCTTGTTTTGCGGATGTGACTGGGCGGTCGAGGCGTGGAAGATGCCGTGACGGCCCATGGCGTAGATCACGCGTGCGCCGGCATTCAGGCAGGACAGACACAGCGCAAAGAAGCTCACCATGGCGCCGAGCGACAGCGGGATCTGCAGCGACGGCACACGTGCAAGCTGCGCCATCGTATTCAGCGGCGCGTCGAGCTTATCGAGCGTCGTCGCGTAGCCGTGCGTGGCCTGCACCATCACATAGGTGACGAACATGAAGAAGATGCCGGAAATGATGAGGCTCGCGTTGACGGCGCGCGGGATGGACTTGAGAGGGTTCTTCGCCTCATCGCCGAAGGCCGTGGCGCATTCAAAGCCCACCAGGCTGAAGATCGCCACTACCACGCCCAGCCCGACGCTGGACCACGGCAACGTGTGGGTATCGAACTGCGCGGTGTCGAGTACCAGGTGATGTTGGAACAGTGTGATGAAACAGAGAATGCCGATCAGTGTCATCGACAGTCCCTCGAGCACGAGCATCAACATGGCCGACAGCGCGACATTCTTGTAGGCGCAGTACCAGCCGATGCCTACGCAGACGGCAAATAGCAGGATGGGCGGTGCCGTGATCCCTCCCATGGCCAGCAACTTGCCGGCAAAGATGGTGAAGCCGGTGACGCCCGCGATCGCGATGCCGAGGTAGGCCCAGATGAGCGCCCAACCCCCGACTGCGCCGGCTTTCAGACCCAGGCCGCGGCAGATGTAAGCATACATCGAGCCGGACATCGTGGAGCGGCGCGCGAATTGATTGAGGTTAAAGGCTACGAACAGCAGCATCAGCGTGCCGAGCGCATAGGAGAACCAGCTCCAATTGCCGGTCGTGGCGAACATGACCGGAATGATCAGCGCCGCGGTCATGGTGGGGGAGATGAGCGCGACGGCCTGCGCCAACAGCTCCGGGTAATTGAGGCAGTTGGGTTTCAATTGCGACATGGCGGGAGAGCTCCTTGCTGGGGCGATCGCCCCGGACATCCTCTCCATTGCAAGTCTTGGCCCAGCTACCGTGGCCAGTTTTTAGAAGCTGACGGGTCCAGTCGGCGTGGCGGAAATTGACGCAGAAACAGCGCACAGCCGCGACCGGCTGTGCGCTGCGGGAGGCGCGTCGATTACTCAGCGAGCCCCGCATTGGCTCATCGACGCCTCAAATCGGCGCGCCGCACGCGCTCAATCAACCCCCTCGAGGCAGTTTTCGCAGCGCCGCTCGCAGCCGCGCGACGGCCCGGCGCAGCTCGTCCTCATCCAGGCTCGCAAATCCCAGCCGCACGCCCTGTACATCGCGGCCGGACACAGAGAAGCCACTCCCCGGCAGCAGCTGCAGGCGTTCACGCCGCGCAGCCTCGACCAGGCGCAGCACATCCACCGGTGGCGTAAAGCGCGCCCAGACGGCCAGGCCGCCATCCGGCAGGTCGAACTGCAGATGATCCGCAAGCTCGTCGCGCAGCAGCCGCGCGATCAGCTCGCGGCGCTCGGCATAGACCTTGAGCACCCTGCGCGTGTGGCGATGCACCTCGCCAATGGCGATCAGCTCCGCGATGGCTACCTCCATGGCCGGATCCCCCTGCCGATCGATGAGCAACAGCTCGGCGGTGGCGCGCTCGATCACCGCGGTCGGAGCCGCGAGATAGCCCAGTCGCAGGCTGGGCGACAGCAGTTTCGACAACGAGCCGATGTAGATGACCCGTCCTTCGGGATCGGCGCTGGCCAGCGGCAACATCGGGCGGTGCGAGAAGTGAAACTCGTGATCGTAGTCGTCTTCGACGATCGCGAAGCCGAACTGCGCGGCGAGTGCAAAGAGTCGCAGCCGCCGGTCGGGTGGCAGCAGCACCGTGGTGGGGAACTGATGATGCGGCGTCAGGTAGACCGCTCGCACTTGCCTGCGACGGCAAAGACGCTCGAGCTCATCGACGCGCAGGCCATGCGCATCGAGCTCGACTGCTGCGATCTCGGCGCCGGCCGCGCGGAAGGATTCGCGCGCCGGCGGATAGCTGAGCTGTTCCATGACCACCGTGTCGCCGCGCCTGACGAGCAGCCGGGCCGTGAGATAGATCGCCATCTGACTGCCGCGTGTCAGGCAGATGTTCTCGGGCGTGGTGGAGAGGCCGCGATCTAGGTTCAGCATGGCCGAGATCGCGGCGCGCAGCTGCGCGCTGCCACGCGGATCGGCATAGCTGAGCGCATTCTTGCGCGAGAGCGCGTTGAGCGCATGCCGGTAGGCACGCGCGAGGGTATTGACGGGCACGAGCCGCGTGTCGGGCGCGCCGTCGTCGAAGCTCAAAACGTGCGGCTGTGGCAGCAGCACGGGGATCGCCGGTGCGCCTGGCGCCAGTGGAAAATCCGGTGTCGCCGGCATGCGCGCCGGCGCGCGCGCATGGCTCGTGACCACCGGCAGTGTCGCGGAAACGAAGGTGCCGCGCGTCAACTCGCTCTGCACCCAGCCCTGCGCCTGCAGCTCCGCATAGGCCTGCACGACGGTCTTACGATTGACCTGCAAGCTCTCGGCGAGCTCGCGCGTGCCCGGGAGCGCCGTGCCCGAGCTGAGCCGCCCGCGCCGGATCTCATCGATCAGCGCATGAACGATCTGCAGATAGACGGGAGTCTGCGAGCGGCGCCGGACGAGAATTTTGCAAGGCCAGGGCCGCAGCACACTCAGTGCGACTTGCCGGGCATTTTCCCCATGCCGGGCATATCAGGCATACCGGGCATGGTTGCGCCTGCATGAGCGGAGGGCGGCACCCACGTCGGCGGCTTGACCTGCGCGCTGATCTGCAGCGTGCCGCCGTCGGCGAATTGCAGCGTGAGAGGCAGCTGCTGTCCGGGCTGCACCGGCTGGCGGGCCTGCATCAACATGAGGTGATAGCCGAGGGAGGCGAAATCGAGGGTGGCGTGCGCCGGCACCGGGATCGCCGCCACCGGAACCATGCGTGCGGTGCCGCCGCTGGTGAGCGTGCGGTGAAGCGCGACGCTCGCATAGGCAGGGCTTTGGACCGCCACCAACGTCACCGGCCGAGCACTGTCGTTGACCAGCGTCAGGTAGCCGCCGGCGGGCAGATTGGCAGGCAGCCATCGGATCCACGCCTGGGCGACGCGCACGCCGCGCTCGCTTTGAGCGCCAGCGCTATCCGCCGCGGCAGCCGCGGGCATGCGAATGACGATGCACACCGCCAGCGCCGGCAATAGCGCCAGACCGACTCGGCGCACGAGGGGGCTGATCATGCAGCGAGTGTATCAGCGGCGCGGCGGGCCGCGCGGCCGCCGCAGCCGCGGGCGCCAGGCGCGCACGGCGTTGCGGAAGCGCGCCAGCTCGGCGGCGCTTGCCGCCGGCCCATAGCGTAACCGTGCGTAACGGCGCGCCAGGGAGCGAATGCCCGCACCGAGCTCGGGCCGCAGCCGGCTGACGCGTTCGGCGAAGGCGATTGGACCTTCGTGCGGCGCACGCGCAGCGACCGATACCTCGAGCTTGCGCTCGAGGTCACGCCAGGCGCGCCCCAGGGCATCGGCGCTTCGACCGGTACGCGGACGCTGCGCCCAGGCCATCAGCGCGAGCCACAGCGCGCCGGCCGCGCCCACCACCCATACGAGCGCGCGCCATTGCATCGAGCCGAGGTCCAGCTGCTCGAGCAGACTCAGCTGACGCGTAAAGTTGAATCCCACCACGCGGTCCTGCCACCAGGCATTGGCGGCCTGCCAGGCTTGTGCAGTCGTGAGCAGCCAGGTCGCAGTGACCAGGTGCCTACCGCCAACGGCACCGCTGGGCACCACTCCGGCGAGCTGCTCGGAGAGGCTGTTTGGCGACACCACGGCGGTCGGATCGACGCGTACCCAGCCGCGTCCATCCAGCCAGACCTCGTCCCAGGCGTGCGCCGCGGACTGGCGCACCAGCAGGTAGTCGCCGAAGCGGTTCCATTCGCCGCCCAGGTAGCCTGTCACCACGTGCGCGGGCACACCGCCGGCACGCATCAGCATTGCGAAGGCCGATGCATAGTGCCCGCAGAATCCCTGTCGCGTGTGAAACAGCAGGTCGTCGATCGAATCCTGACCGAGCGGCGGCGGGTCGAGCGTGTAGCTGAAGCCGCCGTTGCGCAGGTAATCGAGCACTGCACTCACATAGGCTGCATCGCTGCCCGCGCGCGCCCGCAGCTGCCGCGCCAGCTGCACACTGCGCGGATTGCGGTGGCCCTCGCGGCGCAGATCCAGGTCGAGCTCACGCTCTACGGCTGCGAGTGTCGAGGGACCACGGTGCTGCGCGTAAGAAGTCAGCGCATAGCTGACAGGATGCAGCAGAGAGGTGCGCGAGATGAGCTGATAATCATAGGCCCACACCGAATCCAGCCCTTGGGGCCGTGCGGCGGGCACGTCCATCGCGATCAGTACGCGGTGCTCGTTCGGCTCCAGGCTGATCTCGTACTGATAGCGCGTCCCGTCATACTGCAGGGGCGCGGGCGGCGTGAGATTGGGTGGCCCGCGAAACCAGATGGAGCCGTCGAAATCGTGCAGCACCGGGCCGCGCCAGTAGCGCTCGCTCAATGGGGGCAGCGCGCCGTCGAAGCGTACCCGCAGTGCCGGATCGCTCGACGCGGCCAGTTGCGTAATGCTGCCGGGGTCCAGCTCATTACCCAGGCCCGTGAGGGCTTCGTTCGGGTTGGGTACGGCCCAGAGGACACCCGGCACGCGCGGAAAGAACAGAAACAGCACCACCGCCAGCGGCAGGGCGGCGGCGAGGCTGCGCCCCGAGCTGAGCAGCAACGTACCGGGAGGAGGCGCATCGCGCCCGGCGCCCAGCGCGTACAGCCCGCTGCACAGCAGCCAGAGCTCCAGCGCATAGAGCGGCAGGCGCCAGAGTGATTGTGCATCCAGCACCGCGGCCAGCAGCAGAAACAGCCCCACGCTGAGCACTACCAGCCAGTCGCGGCGAGTCGAGGTCTCCGAGAGCTTCAATGCCGCGCCCCCCACCAGCAGGCTCGCGGCCACGCCCATGCTGCCGCCGGAGTGGAAGTGCAACAATGCGGCCGCGGTCAGCACCACGACCGCCACCGTGCGCAGCGCCAGTCCGGGTAGCTTCGGGCGAGCGCGCCAGGTGCGTGCACGCCAGGCCGCCACTGCCAGCGCCAGGGGCGCGCACCAGATCGCGGTGTGGTGCAGATTGAGCGCTACCGCCCCAAGCAGCGCCGCCAGCACCACGCCCACCGTCTGCGCCGGTGCGCGCTCGCCCGGATCCAGCGCATCGACCGCGCCGGCCGCGCCAACCATGGCCGTGGCCTTGGGAGAGGAGGGGCTCATGGCGGATAGAGCGCCAAGGCTTCCAGGCAGGTGCGGCGCTGTGCGGCACCGGGACGATGGGGGACTCTGCGTCCCGGCAGCACCAGGCGATAGCCGGCGCCGCGCTGCTCGCAATCGAGCACCCACTGCGTCAGCTGCGAGAGACGCTGCTCGAGCGACAGATCCTGCAGCGGCTCGAAGTCGAGCAGGCGGTGCGCGCCGGACGGAGCCTCGTAATGCGACACCAGCAGCGGCGCGCCGCGCGCGTAGGCCTTCCAGGCCACACTGCGCGGCGGATCGCCATCGCGAAAGGGCCGCAGCCAGGCCCAGTCTTCCTCGCCACTCTGTGAGGTGCGTTGCCGTCCATCGCGGCTGGGACCGCCCATCGGCGGCAATGGCCGCTGACCCGCAGGCGCCGGATACACCAGCGCCTCGAGCGGCAGATGTAGCCAGCACCACACGCGAAACAGTCCGAGCGGCGCATCGCTCGACAGCTCCAGTCGCGGCAGGTGCTGTCGCCCGCGTGTCAGCCCCGGATAGCACACCCGGACCACCTGCACGGCGGCCGGAGGGAGCGCAAAGCGTGTGACTGCGCAGGGGCCGCAGCGCACCGCCAGGCGCGTGCGCGCGCGCGAGTCGTCGTTGGCGAACTGCAGCGTGAGCTCCCCGCCACGACCGGCAAAGCTCGGATCCACGTGACCCGCCTCGACCTTCAGGCCCACGAGCATGCGGTGGCACTCGTACATGCTGACCATGGCGAACCCGCTGAGCATGAAACACAGCAGCAGCGCGAGGCTGTTGTTGTAGTTGAGCCCGGCCAGCAACATGACGAACAGCAGCAAACCGGCGGCCACGCCGCTGCGCGTCGGCAGGATGTAGACGCGTCGCGGGCGCAGCAGCAGCGGCAGGCTGTCCTCGCCCTGGCGCTTGCGCGCCCAGGCGGCCAAGGCCCGTGCGCCGGCGGCGCGCGGCTCAGATAGGAACTGGAACCGCGTTGAGGAGCGCACCGGCGAACTCGCTGCCGCTCGTGGTCCCCTCGCCATCGCTTGGCTCGAGTCGATGGCCGGCCACGGCGGCGAATACCGCCTGCACGTGCTCGGGCAGCACCGACTGATCCTCGTGAATGAGCGCCCAGGCCTGAGCGGCATGCAACAGGCCCTGCGCGGCACGCGGGGACAGTCCCAGGGACAGCTCGGCGCGCGTGCGCGCCACCAGCGCCTGTACGTAGTCCAGCAGCGAGTCGGCCACGAACACCTGTCGGGCCTCGATCTGCAACGACTGCACGCCGGCGGGCGAGAGCACGGGCCGCGTCTCGTTCAACAGGTCGCGTCGCTCGCCCTGCATGAGCACGCGTCGCTCTGAGGCTGCATCCGGATAGCCCAGGCTCACGCGCATCAGGAAGCGATCGAGCTGCGACTCGGGCAGCCGATAGGTGCCGAGCTGCTCGTGCGGATTCTGTGTAGCGACCACGAAGAACGGCTCGGGCAGCGCGTAGCTGACACCCTCGATGCTGACCTGACGCTCCTCCATCGCTTCGAGCAGCGCACTCTGCGCCTTGGGACTGGCGCGATTGACCTCGTCGGCGAGCAGCAGCTGCGTGAACACGGGACCGCGCCGGAACTGAAACTTGTGCGTTTGCCGATCAAAGATCGACACGCCCACGATGTCGGCAGGCAGCAAGTCGCTGGTGAACTGCAGGCGTGTCCATTCCAGGCCCAGCACGCGCGCCAGCGCATGCGCGAGCGTGGTCTTGCCGACGCCCGGCACGTCTTCGATCAGCAAATGTCCGCGCGCCAGCAGGCAGGCCAGGCACAGCCGTACTTGCGTAGGTTTGCCGAGGATGACCCGCTCGATCGCGGCCAGCGCCGGTCGCAAGCTCATGGGGCACCCTCCGCCGAAGCACGGGTCGCACCGCCACCGCCACCGCCGCCGCGACGCTCGCCAGGCTCGCCCTGCTGCGCCAGCGCGCGCACCTGCTGCATCTGCCGGGCAAGACCCGTTTCCCGGCGCTCGAAATCGGCCAGACGCGCGCGCTCCTGGGCCACGACTTCGCCCGGGGCGTTGTCGACGAATTCCTGCTTGCCGAGCTTGGCGCGTGCGCGCGCGAGCTCCTGGCGGTTCTTCTGCACGAGTTTCTCCAGGCGCGCCAGCTCGCTCGCCGGCTCGATCAGACCCGCCATCGGCACCAGCAGCGTGAGCTCCCCGACGATTGCCGAGGCGGCCGGCGGAGGCGCCTCGCCCTGCGCGAGCACGCGGATCTCGGTGAGGGCTGCAAGGTGAGAGAGCAGCGCGCCGTGGCGCCGCAGACGCTCGAGGTCCGACTGGCTGGCGTCAGCCAATAGCAACGGCACACGGCGCATTGCAATATCCATCTCGCCCTTGATCTGGCGCGCGCCCTCGACGACACCTCTGAGCCAGCCGATCTCGGCGTCCGCGTCTGCATCGCGGGGGAAGTCGGCGGCGCGTGGCCAGGGCGCGAGCGTGATGGTGTTGCCGGTCACACGCACCAGCGGCGCGAGGCGCTGCCAGATCTCCTCAGTGATGAAGGGCATCAGCGGATGCAGCAGCCGCAGCAGCGTCTCGAACACGCTGCCGAGCGTGGCGCGGGCCGCGGCGCGGGCATCGGCTTGCGCCTCGGGCCGCAGCGCGGGCTTGACGATCTCCACGTACCAGTCGCACAGCTCGTTCCAGGTGAACTCGTACAGCGCACTGGCCGCCATATCGAAACGGTAGTCGGCCACCGCCTGGTCCACCGCCTCGATGGTCGCGCCCAGGCGCGAGCGGATCCACCGATCGGCGGCCGAATACATCGGGGTCGCGGCCGCGCTGGCGGCGGCAGCCTGCGGCGCCTCGTCCACCGCGGCGCTCAGCGCCCCCAACGCAAAGCGTGCGACCTGCCAGAGCTTGTTGCAGAACTTACGGTTGGCGTCCACGCGCGCCAGATCGAAGCGCAGGTCGCGGCTCTGCGTCGCCAGCTGCGCGAACGTGAAACGCAGCGCATCGGTGCCGTGTGCCGGGATGCCGTTGGGAAACTGCTTGCGCGTGGCGCGCTCGATGCCGGCGGCCAGGTGCGGCTGCATGAGACCTGCGGTGCGCTTGGCGAGCAGCGCCGGCAGCTCGATGCCATCGATGACGTCGATGGGGTCGATCACGTTGCCCTTGGACTTGGACATCTTCTGGCCTTCCGCATCGCGGATCAGGCCGTGCACGTAGACCTCGCGGAAGGGCACCTCATCCATGAAGGCCAGCCCCATCATGATCATGCGGGCGACCCAGAAGAAAATGATGTCGAAGCCGGTCACCAGTACATCGGTGGGGTAGAAGGTGGCAAGCTCGGGCGTCGCATCCGGCCAGCCGAGCGTCGAGAACGGCCAGAGCCCCGCGGAGAACCAGGTGTCGAGCACGTCGTCGTCCTGGCGCAGCGGCACGTCCCGACCATGCCGCGCGCGCGCTTGGGCCGATGCATCCTCGGCGCTGCGCGCGACATAAATATTGTTCGCGTCGTCGTACCAGGCAGGGATGCGGTGCCCCCACCAGAGCTGGCGGCTGATGCACCAGTCCTGGATATTGTGCATCCACTGAAAGTACGTCTTCGACCAGTTGTCCGGCACGAAGCGCACGCGTCCGCTCTCGACCGCCGCAATCGCCGGGCCCGCGAGCTCGGCGACGCTCACATACCACTGATCGGTCAGATACGGCTCGATGACCTCTCCGCTGCGATCGCCGCGCGGGATCATGAGCTTGTGCGGCTCGATGCGCTCGACGAGCTCTTGGGCTGCGAGCTGCTCGATGATGCGCTCACGCGCCGTGAAGCGTGGCAGTCCGCGCAGCGCTTCGGGTGCCTCATCATTCAGTCGCGCATCGGGTGCAAACACATTGATGAGCGGCAGGTTGTGGCGCCGACCGATCGCATAATCATTGAAGTCGTGCGCTGGAGTGATCTTTACGCAGCCGCTGCCGAACGCCGGATCCACGTAGTCATCGGCAATGATGGGAATCTCGCGCCCCGTCAGCGGCAGGCGTACGTGCCGGCCGATCAGCGCGCGATAGCGCTCATCGTGCGGATTCACCGCCACGGCCGTATCGCCGAGCATCGTCTCGGGCCGCGTAGTCGCGACCACGAGATACTCGGGCGCCGCGACGCCCTTGCCGTTGCCGCCTTCGGGCACCAGCGGATAGCGCAGATGCCACAGCGAGCCTTGTTCCTCGCTCGAGAGCACTTCCAGGTCCGAAAGCGCCGTGAGCAGTTTCGGATCCCAATTCACCAGGCGCTTGCCGCGATAGATGAGACCGCGCTCGTGCAGACGCACGAAGGCCTCGACAACCGCACGTGAGAGGCCCGCGTCCATGGTGAAGCGCTCTCGCGACCAGTCCACAGAGGCGCCCAGCCGGCGCATCTGCCGCCCGATGGTGCCCCCGGAGTGCTCCTTCCAGGCCCAGACGCGCTCGACAAACGCCTCGCGCGTCAGCTGCGTGCGGCGGATCCCCTCGCCCTCGAGTTGTCGCTCGACGACCATTTGCGTGGCGATGCCGGCGTGATCGGTGCCTGGCTGCCAGAGCGTGCGCTGCCCGCGCATACGGTGGTTGCGCGTCAGCGCATCCATGATGGTGTCCTGGAAGGCATGGCCCATGTGCAGCGTGCCCGTCACGTTGGGCGGGGGAATCACGATGCAGTAGTGCGACTCGCCCGCCTCTGTCGGCTCCGCAGTCGCTGGCGACACCCCGGTGCGCGCTGCGCGAGGGGCGAAGTAGTCTGCGGCCTCCCAGCGGGCATAGATATGCGGCTCGATCTCGCCGGGCGAGTAGGTTTTGGGCATCTCCGAGGGGGGCATAACGCTTTGATTATACGGATTTGACATGCCTGCACAGGCACAGTTAGCCGCTTTCGTCGGCGGCAATGTGATGGGTTTGGGGATTCACTCCACGCTCGCGGTAGCGACGGTAGCGCTCACGCGCGGCGTGCCGGCGCGTCGGCTCAGCATCCAGAATTTCGATGATGCGTGGCGCCTGCTCGAGGCTTGCAGCCGGCGGTTCACCGCCCAGATTGAGCAGCAGGTCGTAGCCGGCTGCCGGGGCATTCTGGCAGCCGAGCAGCACCGGGCAGTCATGCCACTGCGGCGTCTCGAGCGCAATCTCGTGCGGCACGAAGCTGCGATCGGTAAAGCTCCAGAGCAGCTCGTCGAAGGCGGCGAGCGCCGCGGGATCCTCCAGCCAGACGAACACGCGCTGCCCGGCGAGGTAGGCCTTCTCCGCGAGCCGGCAGCCGAGCAGCAGCCGCGTGCGCGGCTCGGCCGTCGCGAGCACGTAGAAGTCGACGCGCTGGCTGGCGGCGCCCTCCGGGCCGGCCTCGCTCATCGCGCGCCGCTCAGGAGGCGGCGCGGTGGCTCAGAAAATCGGCCACGAGCGACAGCGGGCGGCCGCTGGCGCCCTTGTCTTTGCCGCTGGTCCAGGCGGTGCCGGCGATGTCCATGTGCGCCCAGCGCATACCGCGGGTGAATTTTCCGAGGAAGGCCGCCGCGGTGATGGCTCCGCCATCGCGGCCGGCAATGTTCGCCATGTCGGCGAAGTTGCTGCGCAGCTGCTCGGCGTAGTCCTCCGTCAGCGGCAGCGGCCAGGCGTGATCATCCGTACGGTTGCCCGCTTCCACCAGCTCGCGCGCCAGCGGCTCATCGTTGCCCATCACCGCGCTCTGGTGATGGCCCAGGGCGATGATGCAGGCGCCCGTCAGCGTGGCGAAATCCACCACTGCCTCGGGTTCGTAGCGGCGCGCATAGTCGAGCGCGTCGCAGAGGATCAGGCGGCCTTCCGCGTCCGTGTTGAGGATCTCGACGGTCTGTCCGGAGGCGCTGGTAACAATGTCGCCAGGCTTGACGGCCCGCCCGTCCGGCATGTTCTCGCAGGCCGGCACCAGGCCGACCACATTGAGCGGCAGAGCTGCGCGAGCCACGTAGTCCATTGCAGCGAGCACCGTGGCTGCCCCGCACATGTCGTACTTCATCTCGTCCATGGCCTGCGGGTCCTTGAGCGAGATGCCCCCGGTGTCGAAGGTCACGCCCTTGCCGACCAGCACGATCGGGGCGCGCTTGCGGCGCGTGCCGCGGTACTCGAGCACAATGAAACGCGGCGGCTCCTCACTGCCGCGCGTCACCGCCAGCAAGCAGCCCATGCGCAGCCGCCGGATGGCCGCCTCATCGAAGATGCGTACGCGCAGTCGTTGCCGGTAGCTGCGTTGCAGCTCGCGCGCCTGATTGGCCAGGTAGCGCGGCGTGCAGACATTGGCCGGCAGGTTGGCGAGATTGCGCAGCAGCGAGCTGCTTTGCGAGAGCGCCTCGCCGGCAGCGAGGCCGCGGCGCACCGCCGGCAGAGCGTCGGCGTCCACCGGGCCGATGCGCACACGGCTGAGCGCGGTGGGCCGCGGGCGCCGCGCGCTCTTCAGATCGTTGACGCGGTAGAGGGCTGCACCGACGGTTTCGGCGCTCGCGCGGCCGAAGTAAAAGTCGTCCAGCTCGCGCGCGGCAGGGCGCTCCAGCGCCAGCGCCGCCGAGCCGATGCGCGTACGTGCCAGCGCGCCGATCGCGCTTTGCAGGGCGCGCCGCCAGTGCCGGCGATTGTACTGGGCGCGAGCGCCCAGACCCACCAGCAGCAGCCGCGGGGCGGCCAGGCCGGCGATCTCCGGCAGCAGCAGCGTCTCCTGTGCGCGGCCGGAGAAATCCCCACGCGACAGCAGTGCCGCGATGCGCCCGCGCAGCGCGCTGTTGACCCCCGAGGCGATGGGGCCAAGCTCGCCGCGCTCGAAAGCGCCAATGACCAGACAGTCGGCACGCTGCTCGGCGGCTCGGCGGTTGAAGGCTTCGAATCGCATCTGCCAGTCCTCGTCGCGGCCTGCCCACGGCGTTTTGCCTTGTGAGGCCACAAACTGTTCGTATAACGTAGCAGCGGCTGTCGCGCAGGCAGCCAGGGCGATCGGTTCGCCCGGATTGGAGCTGGCGCGCGGCCCCCGGATATGGCGGTGATTTTAGCCCAAGGTGACGCGGGGATGAGGGACGATTGCGAATTCTGCAACGCTATCTGCTGAAGGAGATGACGATCAACTTCGTGGCGGTGACGGTCGTCGCCTCCGCCGTGATGATCGTCAACATCATTGGAGATGTGTTGGCGCGGGCCGCACAGCTGCAGTACCAGCGTACCTTCGTGCTGAAGCTGATCGCCCTCGGGGCGGCACAGAGCTTCTCGATGCTGCTGCCGGTGGGGCTGCTGCTCGGGGTGGTGCTGGCCTTCGGCCGTCTCTACCATGACAGCGAGATGGCGGCCGCCCAGGCCGCCGGCGTCGGCACCGCGCGCATCAGCGCGGCGGTGTGGCTGCTGGCGCTGCCGGTCTGTGCGCTGGTCGTCTGGCTGAATTTCTATCTCGGACCGCGCGCCGCGCGCGCCGAGGAAAGCCTGCGCAACGAGGCGCTGCGCGCGGGCATCCTGGCCCCGCTCGAGCCCGGGCGCTTCCGCAGCTTCAGCGGTGGCCGGGTGGTCGTGTATGCGCGAGCGGCCGAGCGCAATGGGGATCTGTCCGATGTTTTCGTGGATCGCAGCGTGGGGGAGATGGTCGACACCACCACCGCGCGGCGCGCGCACTATTCAATCACCGGCCAGGGGGAGACGATCACGCTGTACGACGGAGAGCGCGTGGAGGGCACCCCGGGTACGCGCCGCTATCGCATCATGCGCTTCGCCCAGCAGCTCATTCCCTTCAATGCCCCGCAGTCCAGCTCCAGCGAAACGCGGGTGGATGAAATGAGTACCTCGCAGCTGGTCGGGACGCGCAACCCGCGCCTTTCGGCCGAGCTGCAGTGGCGCATCGGCCTGCCGATCATGACGCTGGTGTTTGCGATACTCGGTGTACCGCTGGGGCGGCTCAAGCCGCGCCAGGGGCGCTATTCACACCTCTGGCTCGCGGTGGTCGCGTTCGCGTTCTACGCCGTGCTGGCGCAGGCCGGGCGCAGCTGGATCGAGCGACGCCAGGTGCCCGAGGTCCTGGGACTGTGGTGGGTGCACGCGCTGTTTCTCGGGCTGGCCTTCTGGATGCTCGCACAACCGGCGGTGGTACGGGCGCTGCGTGCGCGCCGCCGCGGATAGTGCCGGAGACCAGCGGTGAACATGCTCGATCGCTACATGGCCCGCACCCTGCTCGGAGGCGTGGCGCTGGCCATGGCGGTACTCCTCACGCTCGGCCTGTTATTCACCTTCATCGGCGAGCAGGCCGATGTGGGCACCGGGCACTACAACCTGTGGGATGCGCTGAGCTACTCGCTGATGACGCTGCCGCAGTTTGCGCTCGAAGCCTTTCCGGCCGGTGCGCTGATCGGCTCGATGCTGGGCATCGGCGTGTTGGCTCGCAGTCACGAGCTCACCGTCATGCGCGTGTCGGGAATGTCGAAACTGCGCCTGAGCGTGGCGGTGCTCTTCAGTGCGATGATCCTGGTGGGCATCGCTGCGCTGATCGGTGAGTTTCTCGCGCAACCCCTGGCGGATATGGCCGATCAGCAGAAGGCGTTCGCGCGTTACTCGGACGTGAGCTTTGCCGGCGCGGGGGGCGCCTGGATCCGCAGCGGCGATACCATCGTGGAGGTGCAGGGACTCAGCAATGCCGCGCAATTTCGCGGCATGATGGTCTTCGAGCTCACGCCCGACAATCGCGTGGCTTCGGTGGCGCGCGCCTCGCATGCGACGCCGCTGGGACCCTCTGCCTGGCGTCTGCAGGACTACCGCGAGTCGAGTCTGAATAACGATACGATCGACAGCCAGCAGCAGGCCGAGCGAGTGCTGCAGACCACCGCCGGCAGCGACCTGCTGCAATTTGCGGTCGCCGCGCCCGCGCAGCTGTCGCTGCACGTGCTCTACCACGCCATCCTCTATCTGCGCAGTAACAATCTCGCCGCCGGGCCCTACCTGATCGCCTTCTGGTCGCGCATCGCGCGGCTGGCCGGGATTCTCGCCGCGCTGCTGTTCGCGCTGCCCTTCGGCTTCGGCTCGATGCGCTCGGCTACGCTCAGCAGCCGCACCACGCTTGGATTGACCGTCGGGGTCGTCTATTTCTTCATGCAGCGACTGGTCGAGAGCGGCGCGCAGGTCTATCACGTGGATCCGCTGATTCTCGCCTGGGTACCGACGGCGCTGCTATCCCTGACGGCCATGGTGCTCATCTGGCGGATCCGTTAGCCAGCGATCAGACCCCGCGGCAGGCAGCGCACGCGGTCGGCGGCACATTGCTGCAGCTTATCGGCCGCATCGGCACCGAGGAGCGGCGCGCGGTGCTCCTTGCCTTCTGCGGCAACTTCCTGCTGTTCGGCAGCTACTACATTCTGCGCCCCGTGCGCGACACGGTCGCCACCATCGGGGGCATCGGCCAGCTGCAGCTGCTGTTCACCGCTACCTTCATCGGCACGCTGCTGGCGGCGCCGCTGTATGCGGCGCTGGCCTCGCGCCTGCGCCTGTCGCGCCTGCTGCCGGCGCTGTTCTGGTTCTGGCTGGCCAACGTGGTGCTGTTCGCGCTGCTCTACCGCGTCGCGCCGGGCAGCAAGCTGCTGGCCGCTGCGTATTACGTGTGGTTCAGCGTCGTCAATCTCTACATGCTCTCGGTGTTCTGGAGCCTCATGGTGGACTTGTTCAGCGCCGCGCAATCGGTGCGCGTCTTCCCGCTGATCGCCGCCGGTGGGGAGCTCGGTGCGATTGCAGGTCCGCTGCTCACGCGCCTGCTGGTCGGGCGTATCGGACTGTCCGGCTTGCTGTGGGTGGCGGCCGCGGAGTTCGCTGCCGTCATCGCTCTGGTGTACCTGCTGATGCGCGAGAAACGCCGCCTGCACGCGCTGGGTGGAGAAGGGCAGGCCTCGAGCCTGGAGCGAGGCCTGGGCGGCAACCCGCTGCAGGGCTTCGGCGAGCTGTTCAGCAACTCCTACGCGCGTGCGCAGGCCTTCTACGTGCTGCTCATGACCTGGGCGAATACGGTGGCGTACTACTTTCAGACCGATCTGGTCGCGCATGCCTATCCCCAGCTGGCCGGCCGCGCCCAAGCCATCGCCGACATCGACCTGGCGGTCAATATCGGCAGTGCCCTGGTGCTGTTCTTCGGCCTGGGGAGCCTGCTGCGGCGCTTTGGCCTGACCACCGCGCTGCTGCTCAACCCGGTGGTCATGGCAGGCTCGCTGTTGGCGCTGATCGTCAGTCCCTCGCTGCTGATGATCCAGGTGGTGCAGGTGGTACGGCGCGTGGCGCAGTATGCGGTGACCACCCCGAGCCGGCAGATCTGCTTCACGGTCATGCCGCAGGTCAGCCGTTACAAAACCAAGAACGTCATCGACACGGTGTTCTACCGCTTCGGCGATCTGTCCTCGGCCTGGGTGCAATCCGGCCTGGTCGGGGCCGGTTTCGGACTGGGCGCCGGCGCGGCGCTCGGCATCGGTGCCAGCGCGCTATGGGGCGGCGTCGGTGCCTTCGTTGGGCGGCGTTACGAAAAGCTTCGCCGCGAGCAGGACGCGGAGGTATCGTGATGGCCGGAATCAGGGGATGCTCCCAGACCGGAGGCGCCTGGTGAGTTCATCCAACGTTAGCGCACAGAGCCCGGCCTCACCGCTGGCGCGCTTCTTCAAGCTGCTCGCCGCAGTGGAGCCGCACGAAGTGCGTGCGGTCGTGCTGAGCATGCTATTCGGGCTGCTGCTGTTCGGCAGCTACTCGGTGGTCAAGCCGGTGCGCGACACCATGGGTACGGTGTACGGCGTCAGCCATCTGCAGAACCTGTTCACCGGCACGCTGATCGGCTGCCTGCTGATAGCGCCGCTGTACTCGACGTTGGCAGCGCGCGTGAAGCTCTCGACCTTCCTGCCCTGGGTATACGTGGTCATCGGCGTATCGATTCTGGGCTTCTACGGTGTGTTCGAGAGCGGCCGAGTCCAGGACCGCGCCCTCGCGGCCGTGTTCTATGTCTGGGTGAGCACCTTCAATATGCTCATCCTGTCGGTGTTCTGGACTTTCATGGCGGACACGTTTTCGCGCACCCAGGCCAAGCGCCTGTTCGGCTTCGTCGCCGCCGGCATCACCATCGGCGGCATCATCGGTCCGATCATCGCGACGCTGCTGGCCGAGGTGGTCGGCAACTACAACCTGATGCTGATCTCGGCCGTCGGTTTCGTGCTCACCGCCGGCGTCGTGCGTCTGCTGGTCCACGAGAAGCAGCGCATGCTTGCCGCGGGCGAGGAGTCGCAGCACACCAGCATGGCGCATCGGCTTGGGAGCGCCAATCCATTCGCGGGGTTCTCGCTGCTGCTGCGCTCGCGCTATCTGATCCTGCTATCGTTGTTTCTGCTGCTGATGACCTGGATCTCCACCGTCGTCTACATCCAGCTCAGCGATCTCATCCAGCACGCGTTCCGCAATCCGGCCGCGCGCACGCACGCCTACGCGCTGATCGATCTGTCGGTCAACAGTATCGCGGTGTTCCTGCAACTGTTCGGTACCGGCAGATTGATCTCGCGCTTCGGGGTCACGACCGGGCTGATGATCAATCCCGTGATCATGGTCATCGCCTTCCTGGCGGTGGCGTTCTCACCCGTGCTGATGGTGCTCGGGGCCATCCAGATCGTGCGTCGCGCAGCTGAATACGCTGTGGCCAAGCCCTCGCGCGAGATGTTGTTCACCGTCGTCGATCAGGAGAGCCGCTACAAGGCAAAGAATGTCATCGATACCGTGGTGTATCGCTTCGGTGACGTCACTGCCGCCTGGATGAGCTCGGCGATTCTGCCGCACGGTGTCGGCGGGCTGGCAGTGTTTGGCGCGTTGATCTCTGCGGCCTGGTTCCCGGTCGCCTGGATCCTCGGTCGTCGCTACGAGAGCGTGCGCAGTGCCGGCGGCCAGGGTGCGGACGCTGCGGCCCGCGCCTAGCGGCTGATTCGCTAGCGCCAGTCGCTGCCGCGCGCCTTGACCTCGGCCTGCGCATCCAGCGGCTGGCCGCTCATGTGCTCGCGCACCGTCTGCAGCAGCAGCGGGGAGAGATTCCAGGCGACGCGCCGCGCGCCTGTAGTTGTGGCGCCGCCGGCTTCGTGGCCCGGCGTCTGCGAGCCGACCACGGTGAGGATGCGCCACTGGTCCTGCTCGCGGCAGGCCAGGCCGGCCAGCGAGGGGTTGTCGGTCGCCGAGAAAGTGCGGCAATAGTCACCGCCCTTGGCGCGAAAGCTCATGCCGACGTGAAAGCGGCTGCCGGCGGCGCCGGTATCGGTGAGTTGGTTGCTCAGCGTGTCCGCAAGGACGCCCTGTGCGACGAGTTCGCCGTTGTGAATCGCGGTGACTGCCCCATCGCTCCACAGCCACTCGGCGGCGACCCCGATCAGAAGCCCGGCGAGCACACTGGCGGCGATGGCGATGCGATGAGGCTGCAGCAGACGCCGGCGCTCGTTGCGGCGCTTGCGCTCGGCGCGCACACGCGCCAGATCGATGACCTGCGCGGTCGCCGGCCGCGAGGCGGAACGCGCCACCTGCAGCATGCGCTGCGGCATGGGCTCGTGCAGCGCGCTGTCGAAGGTGCCGCGCAGGCGCGCGCGCATCGCCCGATAGTGAGCGACGCGCTGTGCGAGACGGGCATCGTGAGCGATGGCATGCTCGACTCGCGCACGCTCTGCGCCCTGCAGCTCTCCATCGACGTAGGCGGCCAAGAGCTCGTCCGGAATATTCATGCGCCGTTTCCCCCGGCTAGCTCGCAGTGCGCAGGGCAGGTCCTGGCAGGGGCGATGATCCGCGCGGCCTGCCCGGAGGGCAAGCCCTCCCTCTCCCAATGCTAGCATCGTTCGGCCGATCCGCGCCGTGTGGACAGTCACATCATCGCCCGGGGATGTGACTGCCAGGCAGGCATCCCCGGGTGGGCGCCGCCCTGAGCGCGATACCGGCCACCGGCGGGCGCACGCGTGCGACACTGCCGGCACGCACATGGCCGCCACGACCGTCGATGCAGCGGGTTCCGGAACGCGGGCTTTGCAGCGCGTGCTGCATCATTATGTTCGCAAGGGTCGCCAGCATCTGGCGCAGGCGACCCCGTCGGACGCAACCGTGCACGAGGCACGCAAGGCCATCAAAAGGTCGCGTACGGCGCTGCGGCTGCTGCGTCCGGCCTTGAACCAGGGCCGCTATCGGCGCGCCGACCGCACGCTGCGTGACACTGCGCATACCCTGAACGCGTTACGTGATGCGCGCGTCCTCATCCAGGCGCTGGCGCACTTGCGGCGCGAGGTGCCGGCGCTGCGCAGCAATCCCGCCGCCGCAGGCCTCGCTGCGCGACTGCACCAGGAGCTCTCCGATGCGCGACAGCGGCTCAACGCCCGCACCCTGCGCGACGGATGTCGCACGCTACGGCACATGGAGCGGCGCGCCGCGCAGCTCTCGGTGGGACGGCATGGCTGGTCGGTGCTCGGCCCGGCAATGCAACACCTCTACCGCCAGGGCCGTCGTGCGCTGCCCTCCGCTTCGGGCCATCCTGCCGATGAAGCCCTGCACGAGTGGCGCAAGCGAGTCCAATGTCTGCGCTACGCGTTGAAGATGCTCGAGCCCCTCCGGCCTTCCTCCCTCGGCGCATGGGAGAAGCAGGCCACAGCGATCGCCGAGCAGCTCGGGGCGGCCCACGATCTGGCCCTGCTGCATGCGCGCGCGCAGTCGCTCGAGGCCCGGAGCGGGCGTGGCCGCCGGCGACTGCTGCAGGCCATCGAGGGGGTGCGCACGCAGCGCGCCTGCACTGCGTTGGTGGCCGGCGAGCGGCTATATCAGCCGCGGCCGCGTGATTTCGAGCGGCAACTGGCGCGCGCCTGGCGAAGCTGGCGGCGCCGGCAGGGATAGGGGCGGCCCGACGAAGTCATGTCTGCACAGCCATCCCCGAGGCATAAGAATTTCCCGACGTCGGTGCGCGCGATTCATGAGTCGCGGGACATCCCGCTCTAAGCCAGCATGGGTCATGCAGCGCGGCCGCTCCCATCCCATACCGGTGATTGATTATTTCTGGCCCTTTGCGGGCTATCGCAGTGCTGATGTCGGCACGCAGCTCGAGCGCGCCGCCGCCTATCGCTACAACCGTGAGCTCGCGCGTGGCCTTCCTGCCTACCTCAACCGCTGGCTGGCGCTGAGCTGTCTGCTGCTGATGGCCTCGAGTATGAGCAGTGGCTGGCTGGTCCCGGTGACGGGAACAGCCTTCACTCTCGCGTTCTGCATGACGCTGCATATTGCGCACGTCTGGCTGATGCTGGGCCGTCACGCATCTTCCTGAGGGACTGCTGGCTGCTCAGTCCTCGCAGTTCACGCACTGGCCTCCCCAGGCGGCTCGGCCTGTGCCGCCTTCGGGGTCCTGTTCCTCGATCGCCAGCATGCGCTTTTCGCCGGCCCGTTCGTGACGCACCGCAGCGCTGCTGGAGGCGAACTCACCCAGCTGCCAGCCGGCGTCGAGAAGTTCGAGCATCGCTGCCAGGAGCGCGCGCACTAGATGCGTTCCGGGCTCGAGCCGGCGCGCCTCGAGCAGCCCGCCGCCAAAGGTGCGCACGGTCAGCCAACGGGGCTGGGTGGAGGGCAGAAGAGGGTCGTAGACGGCGCGGCGGCGGATCATGGCTGCCAACCGTATCGCCGGCAGGACTGTATTTCTATACAGTTATGCTGCGGGGAGGTGCGGCTGGCGCAGTCGCAGGACTAAAACGCGAAACGCATAATCGAGAAATCGTCCTCCAAGGTGGCGGTGCCGCGCAGGGCTACCAGCTGTTCATACAGTTGCCGCAGCTCGATCTGGCCCTCTTGCGGCGTGTGCGTCATTAGTTTGAGAAATTCTGAGAAGCTGAGCGCACTGCCATCTGCGCGCTGTACTTCGAATGCGCCATCGCTCAACAGATGCAGGTAACGTCCGGGCGGAACACGGATGGTTTCGCAGGCGTAGGTAACATCGGGCATGAGCCCGATCGGCAATCCCTTGGGCTTGAGGAGCTCGACGTCGCCGCTGCGCAGATCGACCAGCACCGCTGCAGGGTGGCCGGCGCAGGCGAAATCGAGCCGGCGAGTAGCGGGTTGATACACGCCGTACCAGAGCGTGAAGTACAGATCGCTATTGCTCTGCATCTGATACGTGTCATTTAACGCACTCAGGACTTGGGCGGGGTGACGAAAATCGACGTCGCGCAGTGATGCTGCCTGCAGTAGGTGCAGAACCGCCACCGAAAATAATGACGGGCCCACGCCGTGCCCGCAGACGTCGAGCAAGTAGATCGCGAAGTGATCGGGGTCGATCCAATGATAGCCAAAGGCGTCGCCGCCCAATTCTGTCGACGGTACGAAGTACCACTCTGCGACAAACGGGTGGGACATGGGTGCCGGCAGCAGCGAGCGAACGTAGAGGGCCGCTTCGGTCAATTCGCACTGCAACCGCTGGTGCGTGCGAACCAGCGCTTCCTGAGAGGCTTGCAGTTCGCGTTGAGTTGCGCGAAGCGCTGCGTTGGCCGCCTCCAGTTGCCGGTTGAGCAGCGCCTCCTTCTCCTGCAGCAGAGTCATTTCGTAGGCTTTCTGCTGCACCCGCCGCGTCGCGTCACGCTCCGCCGTGACATCGAGCAGCACTACCCAGAGCGTGTCGGTCTCGAGATAGAAATGGAGATTGGCGGCGCGGCCGCCAGCCAGCTCGACTGACGGCACGAAATAGGGATTCTCGACTAGCGGCAACAGCCCTTCGAGAAAAAACGCCTGCTCGAGCGCAGGTTCGCCCAGTCGCAGCGTTGTCAGGCCGTAATTGTCCAGCCTGCCGCCCGCTGCAACTAGCGACAGATCGGCATCAATCTGAAGATAGGCGACCGCTCGCTCGCCGTGCGTCAATACCCGCAGCCGCTCTGTGACGCTCGCCGGCAGGGCTTCCATGTCTCTAGCCGGCAACGCGAATTGCGAGATCTCTGAAAGCGTCCTCCACGCCCTCGCCGGTACGGGCGCTACTTCGCCGCACCCGCCAGCCATTGTCCTGCAGCTGCTTGAGCTCAGCGTCGCCGATCGACCACTGGTGGGTCAGATCGATCTTATTTAGCAGCAATACAAACGGCAGCGGCCCGCAATCCGCCTCGACGCGCTGTCGCAGCGACAGTGCCACCTCGAGGGTCGAGGGTCGCGTTCCATCGGCCACCAGGATGTATCCGGCGGCACCGCGCAGATAGCTCATGCGAAGTGAGGCGATATCATCCTCGCCAGCGAGATCCCAGAGGATCAGGCTTACGAGTCGATCCGATAGCTCAATGGACTTCTTGTCTACCTTGACACCGACGGTGGTGAGATAGTTTTCTGAAAATATGCTCTGGACGTAGCGCTTGACCAGACTGGTCTTGCCGACCGAGAAGCCACCAAGCATGCAAATCTTCTTCTGTAGGGCTGCCGCGCTCATTGCTGATCTTCGAACTCGATGGTGAAGGAGACGCGGCGATTGATCGAACGAGCGGCATCGGAGACTTCAGCTTCCAGCGGCTCGAGTGGGCCGGCCCCGCGCACTGCCAGCAGATCCGGATCGATGCCGCGTTTCTTGAGTAATGCCCGCACGGCTTCGGCGCGCGCGAGGCTCAGCGACAGGTTGAAGGTGCCCCCTCCGGTTGCATCGGAATGACCGATCACCGTTACCCGTGTTGTCTCATGCACGGCTGCCGATAGCGTCGCGAGCTCTTCGAGCTGCGTAGCGAGCCGGTCCAGGACTGCATTCTCTTCCGGGGGTGGCAGCGGCTCGCCGTTGTTGAAGCGGATCTGCTGCGACTCGATCGCTGCTCGTAGCTTGCCGATCGCGCCATCGCCCACATCCCGTACCCCGGAGAAATCAAAGCCAGATGTACCGGCCGGAAGCGTACGGCTCACAGCGCGGGCACGCGCCAGCCACAGCGACGGCGCGGATCCGCTTGCCGCAATGTGATTGCCGACGACCGCAAGCGTCACGCTTGGCGGAGGATCGAGGGAGAGGCGCAACCGCCTCAGAACGAGCTCCGGGTCCAGTGCCTGGTAGGGCGCCCAATGAGCGACGATGCGCGCGGGATCCAGCTTCGAGTCGCGCAATAGCTGCTGGGGATCGGCCGCAAGCGGATCCCTCAAACCCGCGATGGCGAACTTGCCACCGCGTCGCCCAGCCTGGGTGATGATGATGCCTGGCTGTAGCTGCAGCCGTTCCACATAGTCGTCCCAGAGCCGGTCGCTGCGCCAGCGCTGCAGGCCCCAAGCTGCAGCCAGCAGCAGAAGCAGCCCAGCGACCAAAATCACACGCCAGGGCGACGATTTGCGGGAAGATTCCTGTGCAGCCTGACGCAGCGCTGCGCATTCGGTCAGTTGCGCTTCGACATCCGCGAAGCCGGAGCTGTCACCGGAGAAGTCTTCGAGCGCCTGGGGGCGCTCTTCGTGGATCCTGGCGAGCACCGCGCGCAATCCGTCGTGCAGACCTTCCGGCGGATTACCACGGATCACCGCGACCAGCGTCGCAAAAGGACCGGGCTCCGACCACAATCGCAGCTCACCGAGTCGCAGAGAGTCGAGACCCTGCCGCTCGGCACCACTGAAAGAATCCTGTACGAAATCCTGGATTGCAACCAGCATCGAGGAGACCAGTTGCGGATCCTGACTTGCGGCATCTTTGGCCGCGGCATGTGCGATCAACAGCCCGGTATGGCGGTGAATCAGGAATACGTGCTCGATGCGATATACGAGCGTGTGCCTGAGCACCACGGCGGTAAAGGGTGTGCCAGTGCGCCACGCCTCCCAGCGCCACCTGAGTCCTCGCCAAGACAGGCTGTGCTTCAGGGTCTCATTGAGTGACTGGAAGGTCTCATCGATCATCTCGCCAATGGACTTGCGGATTGCCGGCACAATCAGCGGGTAAAGGATGTTGATCAGGGTGCGTGGATCGCTCCTGATCGAAGTTTGAGTCGCTTTCTCCAGGGCCGGCGCCAGCACCTGCCCCAGACGCGCATCAGTCGATGCCTGTGCTATGGCGGTAGGCAATACCCGCGCGACCGCTGCCGCCAGCTGCTCGGGATCCTCAACGACCTCGCTGAGCCGCGAGAGCACCTCGATTTCCCGTCCGAGCAGCAGGCCGCGCAGCTGCTCGAGCCGAGGATCGATCGGCACAATGCCGCTGGGCGCTGCCGCATGAGGGGGGCCGACATTGCGCGCGAGTTCAACCAGCAGGCCGGCCAACGCCCTGCGATCGATCCCGTTGGCGGTCGAGGAAGGACGCAAAAGCCACTCGAGCGTGGCGGCGGGTTCGCTCACCGCAATGGCTGACTCAGCCGCTCGACCAGCCGCGCATCGGCTCGCCGCCTTTACCCATGCCCTTGGCTCCCATCTCCTGGTTCAGACACTTGGCGACCTCGACGAACAACCCTGCCAACAGGTTCCGATCGGTTTTGACGTTGCTCAGCTCGGAGAACATCCTTTCGATCGTTTGCTGGATGTCCTCGTTCTTGTGTTTGATTTCGTCCCGAACCGACTGGGTCAATTGCGTCAAGCGGTCCGCCAGATCGCGTTCCAGTTGGCTGAGTTGGTCCGATACGGAGCGCAAACGCTTTTCGATCGCTTGATTCTGCTCGCGCAGGGTGCGCTCGAGTTCCTTGTCCACATCGGCGCGCTGCTCCTTTTCTTCGCGCAGCTGGCCCGCAAGTGAGTCCACCTGCTTTTTCGCGTTTGACTCGAAAGTGCTGAGGTTGCGTGCAGTCTCGGCCTCGACGTCCTTGAAGCGCTGCAGAAACCGCTCCTCCAACTTGGAGAAGCGGCGATCGTAATCCTGCATCTGATTGCCAAATAACAGGTCGCGAATCTTGTCCACGCCCACCACTTCGCTACCAGGAAGGGCACCGTTTCCCAGCTGTACGGCGGTTCCAGCCTCAGAGATCTCGCCGTCGGATCTAGGGGGTTTTGCCATGACTACGACACTCCTCGAAAATTGGCCGACGAGATTGCGACATCGGCTCTTATTAAGTTGATGATATTGGGATGCAGATCGAAAACGTTCCAGGCCAGATATGTTGGTACTACCCCGTCGATACGTCTCCGGCGAGCCAACGAAACACGAGCGTCAGCTGGTTGGCATCGGCGGACCGCCGGTAGCAAAGCTCGTCGGCATATTGGCGCACGAGGCGCACTCCCCAACCGCCGACCGTCGCCTCTGCAAGCGATTTCGGCAGATCCGGTGACACGTAGGACGTCGGGTCGAACGGTGCGCCATCATCGATCATGCGAACGACAATCTGGTCCGGGTCGCGCCAACAGCGGATGGCGACCGTGCCCGCTGTGCCGTCAGGAAAGGCATAGCCGATCACGTTGGTCATGAGCTCGGTCAAGCAAATATCCAGACGGTAAGCCAGCAGGGGGGAGAGTAGAAATTCTCTTGAAAGCGTTCCGAGCCAGCTTTCGAGTCGCGATAGCTCCTCGAGATCTGCCCGCAACACGAGCTGTGAAAATGGTTCTGTGGCCATTCGGTGGGCGTCGCGGCGCAAGGTCGAATCTGCAACGCGTAGCGTGATATTGGTGCGGCGCTGGCAGGGCACTCGAGGCGTTCAGGACAGGCCCAGTGCTCCGCGCGCCGTGTCCATGTCGTGCGCCACCGGGATGATCGCGTCAATGCCGGTCGATTTGAGGACTTCCTCGACCATGGTTGTCGGTTGATACAACACCATCGATCCACCGCGCGCCTTTTGCGCTTTTGCGTTGACAACGAGGGTGCGGATACCAATCGAGGCGAGCAGAGTGACCTTGGACAAATCCACCAGGATTGAGGCTTTGCGGGTCGCCGTAAGCGCCGTAAATTTCAGATCGATTTCTTGAGTGCCGATGGCGTCCATCCGGCCGGATAGACTAATGCCCAGGATCCCGGACTCGAGCTCGCGAGCCTCCAGTTCCATTTCCTCGCCCCGTCGATTGACACAGCCAATCTGTAACAGTAGCGGGAAATTATTACATTACGATGACACCGCGCTGCCTATCACGGGCGCCGATGTCACTGCGAACGGGTTGGTCGCGGAGGAGCGGGGCCACGGGAACAATAGTCTGCGTTCGCGCATTTTTTCGGGAAGGTGGGATAGATCTTCAGGAACTGGTCTTTCAATTTGTCGCGAAATTCCGGATACATGGTGTCCGCACCCCCGCGTGCCGCGACCTCGGGGATATGGTAGAAATGCATCATCTGGCCGACGATTGGATTCTTCCCCGGGAGATAAAACGGCACCGCGCCCTCGGCAGTCCCTTCATCGTTGATGATGCAGGGACCCCAGCTGGTCGCGACGGGACGGGTGTCGTTGGTTTTATCGTAGCTGCGGACGTAGATATACGGTTGCGTCAGGGAGATGGGGTCCTGCAGCACCGCAACGACTGTCAGCAGGTTGTCTCCCTGGAGCGTGAAGGTATTGGTCAGGATCGCCTCATCGCTCATGAAGGCACCGTTGCGGCGCATCTCAGACGGCTTCATGTCGATTGTTTTCGCGACCAGCGTGTTGCCGACCCAGTGACCGGTGGTGAATGCACCCAGCTGGTGACGGGCGTACTTCGAGGGCTCAGGTCTACCGTCCAACCAGATCTGCATTCCGCCGATATCTTCCACTGATTGAATCCGCCAACCCCGAATCCCGTCGGTGGGTCCTGTCACGATGGGCCAGATTCTCAGGCTGAATGCGCCGTCGATGTAATGCCACTGGTTGTAGAACTGGCAGACTTTCTCCGGCTCGGCCAGCATTGCTGCATCGTACGACTGGGCAAGGACCCGCTCGCCCGCGGTGAGTGGCATCCCCGTCCAGTCGCCTGGCACCGGGCCGGTGCCGCGTTCGAGGACGTCCTGGGTCGATGGTGCAAGCCAGGATCCGGACAAGTCTACGGGCGACGCAGCAATACCGACTTGCGCCCGAACGGGCGCGGCAGCCGCAGCAAGCACGAGAGCCATAGCGCAGGTCATGCCAGCCACGGTCGCTCCGCGCACCGCGAAATTCGCTGATAAAAGCCGCGATTGTTTGCTAGCCATGCACCCCCCCATGATCCGTACTCGTCGGTACTTTCGAGCGCCGGGGCGAAGTATTCCAACATGCTCGCGTTGCCGCAAGGGCGCTGGCGCAAAGGACGCACAAGCCGCCCGAGTGAGGCTGAAACCTTGTTAATGACGATGGTGGCGCTGAGGAGCTAAGCTTCTGCCCCGGCGAGGTGTCAAGACCGAGGGCGCTGCCTTTCGGTCGGCGTCCCGGAGATGACAGCATGTCTGACCTGGCCATTCCAAGCGACGCGTACGGTGGGGAAACAGCCCCAGATATCGTCCGTCGAAAATTCCTTACCGCAGCGACTGGAACCTTGGGGGCGGTTGGCCTGGCCTTTGCCGCGGCGCCGTTTATCGAGTCGTGGATGCCGTCCGAACGTGCCCGCGCCCTCGGAGGCCCCGTTGATGTAGATATATCAAAAATCGACGCTGGATCGATGATAATCGTGCTCTGGCGCAATCAACCGACCTTCATATTGCATCGAACTGCAGCGCAACTGAGTGCACTGGAAGACCCCAGTCACTTGAGCAATCTACGCGACCCCAATTCGGCCGAGATGCAACAACCCGATTACGCCAAAAACTGGCATCGTTCGGTCACGCCGGAATATTTGGTTGTCGTGGGTATTTGCACCCACTTGGGCTGCAGTCCGAAACTTGATCCGGCATCGGATGCGAGTCTCGGGCCCTCGTGGCGAGGTGGATACCTATGTCCCTGTCACGGCTCCAAATATGATTTCGCGGCGCGTGTGTTCAAGGGCGTTCCCGCCCCGTATAACCTGCCGGTCCCACCGCACCGCTTCTTTGGGGCGTCCATGGTGCGGATTGGCGAAAACCCACCGGGATCCAACTTCAGCTTTGACTCGATTTTGAAGGCATAGCGCTCACGCACCGTGAGGACGGGGGTGTTTCGCGACAGCTCGTGGGGGCAATGGATGCCACTGGCCATCGTGGATGACGTTGGTGCGCTGGCGCCACTGCTAACCGCCTGAGCGATGCCGGCCGCCCCGGAGCCTTGGTCGGAACCTGGCTGAGGTGCAAAGCCGGTCAGTTACGAACGGTTAAGCGCTTGATTTTATGGCGCTCCCTACGGGATTCGAACCCGTGTTACCGCCTTGAGAGGGCGATGTCCTAGGCCTCTAGACGAAGGGAGCTGTGTAGGGCAGGGGCCGTCGAAAAGCGCGGTATTATAGGCCCCCATCCCCCACGCTCAAGCGGACCTTTCGACTCAAGGATTGGATTTGAATCAACGCATTCCGGCCGTTGCGGCCGCTGCGGTGCCGCGCATTATTCCGCGGGCCGAACACAACATCTCCCGCTCGGACATTTCCAGTAATGCACTGCGCGTGCTCTATCGTCTGAAGGACGCTGGTTTCCAGGCCTTCCTGGTCGGCGGCGGCGTGCGCGATGTGATGATCGGGCGGCACCCCAAGGACTTCGATATCGCGACCAATGCGCTGCCTGACGAGGTGCGCTCGCTGTTTCGCAACTGCCGTTTGGTCGGGCGGCGATTTCGGTTGGCGCATGTGATCTTCGGGCGCGAGGTCATCGAGGTCGCCACCTTCCGAGCGGCCAGTGCGCCTTCGCCGAATGAGGAAGCCCCCAGCGACGAGGAAGTGGAGCAGGAGGCTGCCGAGGTCGAGGGCGACGTCCCCGCGGTTGATCTGGAGGAGATCGGGGACGAAGAGGCAGAAGGAGACGAAGACGAGGGCGAAGACGAGGGCGAAGAGGAAGACGAAGACGGCAATGCAGATGGCGAGGTGAGCCGCGAGGCCGTTGCCGCGCCGATCGTGAGCGACACGTTGAGCCCCGCCGAAGGCATGCGACGCGGCGGCCCGGGTCTCGAAGGTGTCGATCATGAGCGGGTGCTCGACATGCATGGCCGGCTGCTGCGCGACAATGTCTACGGCTCGATCGAAGAAGACGTCTGGCGGCGCGATTTCACCGCCAATTCGCTCTACTACAACATTGCGGATTTTTCGCTGTGGGACTTCGTCGGCGGCGCCGCGGACATTGCCGCTCGGCGCCTGCGTCTGATCGGCGATCCGGAGACGCGCTACCGCGAGGATCCGGTGCGCATGCTGCGCGCGGCGCGCTTCGAGGCGAAGTTGGGCTTCGAGCTGGATAGCGAGACTGCCGCCCCGATCGCCGAGCTCAAGGGGTTGCTCGCGCAGGTGCCCCCGGCGCGTCTGTTTGATGAGACGCAGAAGCTGTTTCTGACGGGCCATGGCGAGCGCAGCCTCGATGTCCTGCGCCGTCGGGAGCTGTTCGGCGTGTTGTTCCCGGCGGTGGAGCGCTACCTCGCGGCCCATCCGGGGAGCCTCGTTGAACAGCTGCTACGCCACGGACTGCGCAACACCGATGAGCGGGTCGCGGCGGACAAGCCCGTGACGGCTTCATTCCTGTTTGCGCTGCTGCTGTACGGTCCGATCGCCGCCTCGATCGAGTCACTGCCTCCACAGCGCTGGCACGAGATCGGTGCGATTGTCGCGGCCTGCGAGCGCTCGGTGCGTGAGGCGGCGGCACACGTGACCATTCCCCGGCGTATCGCGCTCGGCGTACGCGAGATGTACGCACTGCAACCGCGCCTGGAGCAACCGCGCGGCAGGCGCGCATTGCGTCTGCTCGAGCAGCCGCGTTTTCGCGCCGCGTTCGACCTGCTGGCGCTGCGGGCGCAGCTGGGGCTTGCACCCGCGTCAATTGCGCAGTGGTGGACCGAGTTGCAGTTGTTGCCCGCCGAGCAGCGCGTGGAGAGGATTGATGCGCTCGGCGCCGATTCCGCGCGCGCGCCGCAGGAAGGATCCGATTCAGCCCTGCGCCCGCTTCGTCCCCGCCGGCGCCGCCGCCGACGCCGCTGAGGGCACTGCGCGTGCTCTGGCAAAGCGCCTACGTAGGCGTCGGTAGCAATCTGGATGAGCCGGCACTGCAGGTTCCCCGCGCGCTGCGGGCGCTCTCGCAGCTGCCGCAGACGCGTCTGGTGCGGCACTCGAGCCTGTACGGTTCACGCCCATGGGGCCTCGCCGAGCAGCCGGATTTCGTCAACGCGGTCGCGGGCCTGCTGACGCAGCTGCCGGTGCGCGGCTTTTTCGAGGCGCTGCGCGCGCTGGAGAAACAACTCGGGCGCGCCCCACCCGAGGTGCGCTGGGGCCCACGACGCATCGATCTGGATCTGCTGCTGTTCGACCAGACGCTGCTGCAGACCCCGGAGCTGACTCTGCCGCATCCCGGAGTAGTGAGCCGCAGTTTCGTTCTGTATCCTTTGTACGAGGTGGCCCCCGGGCTGCGTGTCCCCGGTGGCGCGCGCATCGGCGAGCTCCTGGAGCGCGTAGACGCTTCGGACCTGTGGCGTCTGGACAAGCAACCCATCACTCATGGCGCCTGATCCGCTCCCGCATCGCTTCATCGTGATCGAGGGTCCCATTGGGGTGGGCAAGACCACGCTGGCGGGCAAGCTCGCCAACGCCCTGGCAGCCGAACTCATCCTCGAGCACGCCGACGACAATCCGTTCCTCGAGCGTTTCTATCGCAGCCCGCGCGCCGGTGCGCTGCCGACGCAACTGTACTTCCTGTTCCAGCGCGCCCAACAGATGAGTGCCCTGAAGCAGCAGGATTTGTTTGCGCCGCTGCGCATCGCCGACTACCTCATCGACAAGGACCGGCTGTTCGCCCGCACGACGCTGGAGGACGAGGAGTACCGTCTCTACGAGCAGGTGGAGGCGAAGCTGGCCATCGATGTGCCGCGCCCCGACCTCGTGGTCTATCTGCAGGCGCCGGTTGACGTGCTGCTTGCACGCATCGCGCGTCGGGGCATTCGCTACGAGCAGTTCATCGACCGCGCCTACCTGGAGCGGCTCAACGACGCCTACGCGCGCTTCTTCCACGAATTCGAGGCCGCTCCGCTGCTGATCGTCAACGCCGCGGCCATCGATCCCATCGGTAGCGATGCGGATTTCGACGAGCTGCTCGCGGCGATCAGGCGCATGCGTCGCGGTCGACTGTACTTCAACCCACTGCGCCACGTGGCGCTCTGACGCCGGTCCAGTCCCTCCGACGCTGGCGCGCAACCAGGTCAGCAGTTGCCTGGCGGCAGACGCTGGCTCATGCTGCCATTGTGTATACCCACTTACAGAACCGGGACTCCAACCGTCCGCCGGTGACCCTCAGCACGCTGGCGCAGATGAAGCAGCGAGGCGAGAAGATTGCCTGCCTGACGGCCTACGACGCCAGTTTCGCGGCGCTGGTCGATGCCGCCGGTGTGGATGTGGCGCTGGTCGGAGACTCGCTCGGCATGGTGATCCAGGGCCACGATACGACCGTGCCGGTCACGATGGATCACATGGTCTATCACTGTGCGGCGGTAGCCCGCGGGTTGATGCGTCCGCTGCTCATCGCCGATCTGCCGTTCATGACCTATGCGACGCCCGAGCTTGCGCTACGCAACGCCGTGCGTCTGCTGCAGGAGGGCGGGGCAAGCATCGTGAAGCTGGAGAGCGGACCGGGCCAGCTCGATACGGTGGCCTACCTGTCGCGCCATGACATCGCGGTGTGCGCACACCTGGGGCTGAAGCCTCAATCCGTGCACAAGACGGGTGGCTTTCGCGTGCAGGGGCGCGGCGAGCAAGCTGCGCAGGCCATGATGCAGGATGCCAAGGCGCTCGAGTCAGCCGGCGCGGACCTGCTGCTGCTCGAATGCATCCCGAGCGAGCTCGGCCAGCGCATCACGAGCGCTGCCGAGGTGCCGGTCATCGGCATCGGCGCCGGGCCGCATACCGACGGACAGATCCTGGTCCTCTACGACATTCTCGATCTCACGCCGGGGCGCAAGCCGCGTTTCGCACGCAATTTCATGGCCGGCAGTGAATCGCCGCAGGCTGCCATTGCGCGCTTTGTGCAGGCGGTCAGGAGCCTGGAGTATCCGGCGCCGGAACACTGCTTCTGACGTTGCAATCCAATGGAGACGGTAGAGACGATCGCCGCGCTGCGTGCGCAGCTGCGCGGCTGGCAGGGCCAGCGCCTGGCATTGGTGCCGACCATGGGCAATCTGCATGCCGGCCACTTGGGTCTGCTGGCTGCCGCGCAAGAGCGCGCCGAGCGCAGCGTCGTCAGCCTGTTCGTCAATCCCTTGCAGTTCGGCCCCCAGGAGGATTTCGCGCGCTACCCGCGCACGCTGGAGCGCGATGCGCGCGCCCTGGCGCAAGCCGGCTGCGATCTGCTGTTCGTGCCGAGCGTCGCGGAGATCTATCCCGACGGCGAGCCGGCGACGCGCGTACAGGTGCGCGGGCTGTCCGAGACATTGGAAGGGCGCTTCCGTCCCGGGCATTTCGACGGTGTGGCCACGGTGGTGGCGAAGCTGCTGATTCTGGTCGGCCCGGACGTGGCCATCTTCGGCGAGAAGGATTTTCAGCAGCTGCTGATCGTACGGCGCCTGGTGGCAGATCTCGCGCTGTCGGTGCAGATCGTGGGCGCACCGACTGCGCGCGATCCGGACGGGCTCGCGCTGAGCTCGCGCAATCAGTACCTCAGCCCTGCCGAGCGCACGCTGGCCCCACGCCTGCATCGCACGCTCGCAGACATCGCCGCGCTGCTGCGCGCCGGGCTGCCCGATGAGTCCGCGCGCACCGCGCTCGAGCAGCGGGGCATGCAGTCCCTGACACAGGCAGGCTTTCGCGTCGATTACATCGCCATTCGCGATGCGGCCGATCTTTCCGAGCCGCACGGTGCCGGCCGTGCGCTCGTGGTGCTCGGTGCCGCCTGGCTCGGCAGCACCCGGCTCATCGACAACGTGCGCCTCGTGACCTGAGCTGCGAGCGGCGCGGCCAGCCGCCCTGGCGCGGCCGGCGCGCGCTACATGCGCGTCGCGCAATCCCAGTGTTCGTCGGCCTTGCCGTCTTTGAAGCGCCACATGTCGAACCAGGTGGTCGTATAGGTCTTGGACGGATCGTGCGCGTCCCGCATAACACGTGGCGTCGCCACGATGACCAGATCCCCCTGCGCCACCACCGAGACCACCGGGATGCCGAGCTTCGCGGGGATGGCGCTGGCCTGCACCTTGCGCACGCGTGTGAAGTAATACACCACCCCGGCCAAACCGGAAGCCGCATTGGGGTTGTGCTGCAGGTAGCGCGTCGTCAGATAGCGGCCCGCGAGCTCCCAGTGATTGGCCTCCAGCAGGTCCTTCTCGATGTGATAAGCCGCCTGCAAGTTGGCATTAAGCGTAGGGTCTGGGCTGTGAAAGAGCGCATCCGCGTCGGGCGCACCCACCACCGGCTCCTGCGCCACAGCGCTGCCTGTCAGCCCGAGCGCGGCGGCACATGCCAGCGCTGTGCCCAGCAGCCACGAAAATCCCGACGCACGCATTTCCATGTTCATTTGGACTCCCCTCCGTTGGTTTGCTCAGATGCGTTGGACGCCGAGTCTAGCGGTTCCGTGCCGCCGGCGGCGTGGCGCTGCAGTGCCCAGAGCACATGCTCGCGCACCATTGGATCGTGCTGCTCGCGCTCGGCCGCGCGCAGCGCGGCGATCACCTCTGGACTCGTGCGCGCATTGCCGAGAGCCACCGCGACATTGCGCAGCCAGCGCGCATGCCCGATGCGGTGGATGGCCGAGCCACGCGTGCGCTGCTCGAACTGCGCGGCGCTCCAGCCGAGCAGCTCGCTGAGCCGCGGCGCATCCAGGCCGTGACGCACGCGGAAATCCGGATGTGCAGCGTCGCGCGCGTATTTGTTCCAGGGACATACCAGCTGGCAGTCGTCGCACCCGTAGATACGGTTGCCGATCGCCGGTCGCAGTGCCGTGGGAATCGGCCCCTGCAGCTCGATCGTCAGGTAGGAGATGCAGCGGCGCGCATCCAGTTGGTAGGGCGCCACGATGGCGCCGGTCGGACAGGCCGGAATGCAGGCGCTGCAGCTGCCGCAATGTGCGCTGGCGGCTGCGTCGGGCGGCAGCGGCAGATCGGTGTAGATCTCGCCGAGGAAGAACCAGGAACCCGCCTCGCGTGACAGCAGGTTGGTGTGCTTGCCGATCCAGCCGAGGCCGGCATTGCGCGCCAGGGCTTTTTCCAGCACCGGGGCGCTGTCGACGAATACGCGGTGCGCGTGAGGTCCGGCGAGCCGCGTGATGGCCTCTGCGAGCCGGGCCAGTGCGCGGCGCATCAGGCGGTGATAGTCACGCCCGAGGGCGTAGCGGGACACGTAGCCGAGCTGATCATCCGCCAGCACCTGCTCGCTGGCACGCGCCTCGGCCGGCCGGTAGTTCATGCGCACCGAGATCACGCGCAGCGTACCGGGTTGCAGCTCGGCGGGCCGGCTGCGGCGCACGCCGTGGCGCTGCATGTAGTGCATCTCGCCATGCCAACCGCGCTCGAGCCAATCGAGCAGATGGCGCTCGTCCTCAGCGAGCTGGATGCCGGCGACACCGATCGCGTCGAAGCCCTGCGCGCGGGCTTCGCGCTCGATCGCGCTGCGCAGCGCGATCGCCGCGGCGGCGTCGACGGCCGGCGCGCCCGGCGCTGTGGTGGCGGGCGATGTCGGGACCACGCTCGGCGGTGCGGTGGTTGGAAGCGGTGAGCGCATACGGTGGCGGATGTGGAGGGCTCAGTATAATCGGGCCATGACTTCCCCCCTGTGGCTCTATTCGGTCGAGCAAACGCGTGCCCTGGATGCGCTGAGCATCGCAGAAGGCACGAGCGGCTACACGCTGATGCGACGCGCAGGTGAGGCGGCGCTGCGAGTCCTGCGCAGCCGCTGGCCGCGCGCGCTGCAGATTGGCGTCGTAACCGGTGGCGGCAACAACGGGGGCGATGGCTATGTACTGGCGCGGTTTGCCCAGGCGGCGGGACTGACTGTCCGTGTGCTCGCCGCGGTTGCGCCCGAGTCGCTCAAGGGCGACGCGCACGTGGCCTGTGAGGAGTTTCGTGCCAGCGGCGGGCGGATTGAGCCCTACAGCGAAGGCGCACTGGAGGACGAGGTCGTCGTCGATGCACTGTTGGGGACCGGATTGACGGCCGCAGTACGGGCTCCGCTCGCGACGGTCATCGAGCAGATCAACAGCAGCGGCCGGCCGGTGCTCTCGCTGGACGTGCCCTCCGGGCTCAATGCCGACAGCGGTACGGTGATGGGCGCTGCGGTGACGGCCGATTGCACCATCAGCTTCGTCGCGCTGAAGACCGGGCTGTTTCTGAATGCGGGTCCGGAGCGTGCGGGACGGCTGCTGTTCGACGATTTGGGCGTGTCGGTTCCCGATGAGCCGCGCTTTCGCCCGGTGCTCGAGCGGCTCGGCGAGGCCGATGTACTGCGGGCCCTGCCGTCGCGCGAGCGCGATGCGAACAAGGGCGACTTCGGTCGCGTGCTGATCATCGGCGGCGGCCCGGGGATGCCTGGCGCGTTGCGACTGGCCGGGGAGGCCTGCTTGCGCGCCGGCGCCGGACTCGTCACGGTCGCGACCTGGCCGGACAATCTCACCTCCATCGTCGCCGGGCGGCCCGAGCTCATCGTGCACGGCGTGCGCGATGTCCGCGAGCTCGAGCCGCTACTGCACACTGCCACGGTGCTTGCCGTGGGCCCCGGGTTGTCGCGCACACCCTGGGCACGCGCACTGCTGCAGCGGGCACTCACCGCGCCACTGCCGCTGGTGCTGGATGCGGACGCGCTCAATCTGCTTGCAGAGCAGGGGCTGCGCGCGCCCGCGGGGGCGGTGCTCACGCCGCACCCGGGCGAGGCCGGTCGGTTGCTCGGCATCAGCGCAAGCGAAGTTCAGGCGGACCGCATGGGCGCGCTCTCGCGCCTGTGCGAAGCTCATCCGGGCGCAGTGATCGTCCTCAAGGGTGCCGGCACACTCATCGGCCGACACGCCGAGGAGCCCGCGGAGCAATCGCCACCCCCCAGTCTCTGCGAGCGCGGCAATCCAGCTATGGCCGCCGCGGGCATGGGAGATGTGCTGACCGGCGCGATCAGCGGCATTCTCGCCCAGTGTCGTGATCCGTGGTTGGCAGCGCGTGCCGGGGTCATGGCACATGCGCTGTCGGGCGATGAGCTCGCGCGCGAGCGCGAGCGCGGCATTCTCGCGCTCGAGCTGGCCGAGGGGCTGAGTCATTGGGTCAACCTCAAGCGCTGAGCGCGGTGAGCGAGCGCCTCCCGCTGCGCGATGAGCCCGCGACCCGCCGGCTGGGGGCCTCGCTCGCGCGCCATTGCCCGTGGTCGACCCCGGGAGCGCGCTGCGTATTTCTCTCCGGAGAGCTGGGGGCCGGCAAGACCACACTCATCGCAGCACTGCTGGCAGCCTGCGGCGTGCGCGAGACGGTGCGCAGCCCGACGTACTCACTCATCGAGGTGTATGCATTCGATAGCCGCGTGGGCGTGCATCTGGATCTGTATCGCCTGCACGATGCCGAGGAGCTCGAGCAGCTCGGCGTGCGCGACTACCTGCACGAGGGCGCACTGCTGCTGGTTGAGTGGCCCGAGCGTGCTGCAGGGAAGCTGCCGCGCCCCGATCTGTGGTTGCAGCTCGCGCCGCAGGGAACGGGTCGAGGCTGCCAGCTCGAGGCGCAGACCCCCGCAGGCAAAAACTGGCTCGCAGCTCTGATGGGCGATCCCAGTCGGTCAGAAGAGGCCTGAGCTTCGGAATGTATCTCCATCATTATGTTGAATTAAACCCTACTAGCGCTTAGAGTCAACGGGGCAATTGGGGAGAGGTGAGGCTCGGATGCCGCTCGAATCGGATCGCGTGCGAAAAAACGTCCTGGCGGCGTTGGGAGTGCTGGGGGCGTTGTCAACCCTGGGCATGCTGCTGGGCGCCCCGCTGGATGCCGCGCGCGCCGCGCCGCTGCAGCGCTCCGCCGCCCAGTCCGCGACGCACCGTGCCCAGGCGCGGCTCGAGCATGTTTCGCTCTCGGGTGATGCGCAGGGCATGACGCTCACGTTGGCGCTTTCCCAAGCGGTGCATGCTCGCTCGCTGCGCCTGTCCGCACCCGAGCGGCTGGTCATCGATCTGCCCGATACACGACGGCAGGCGCCGCTGCCGGCCCTGTCGAGCAATTCGCTGGTGCGCGCGGTGCGCTCGGGGCGGCCCAATGCGCACACACTGCGGCTGGTGCTCGAGCTGCGCGCGCGCTCACGCGTGCGTCTGAACTGGCAGGGTGAGCCGCATGGGGCGCAGCTGCGCATCGAACTGACGCGTGCCCAGACCTTGTCCGCGCGTCTGGCCCCCGCTGCCGCGCTCATTCCCACGGTCATCCCCGCGGTGGCGACGCCCGCAGCGACGCCGTCCAATTTATTGCAGGTCGTACCTGCCGCCCATGCCCCGCAGACGGCGCGCGACGTCATCATTGCCGTGGATGCTGGACATGGCGGCGTAGATCCGGGTGCCACCGGTCCGGATGGCACCCACGAGAAGAATGTCACGCTGGCGATCGCGCGGGCACTGGCGGCGCGCATCGATGCAGAGCCGGGCATGCGCGCGGTGCTTACGCGCGACGGCGATTACTTCGTGCCGCTGCGCGATCGGATGGAACGCGCGCGCGCCGCGCACGCGGATCTGTTCGTGTCGATCCATGCCGACTCGGTGCGTGATCGCGCGATCGACGGCTCCTCGGTCTACATCCTGTCCGAGCGCGGTGCCTCGAGCGAGGCGGCGCGGCGTCTGGCAGATCAGGAGAATGCGGCCGATCTGAAGGGCGGCATCTCGCTGGCCGCACAGGCGCCAGAGCTGCGCTCGGTGCTGATGGACCTCTCCCAGAACGCCAGCATGGCGCAGAGCGGGGAGGCCGCGCAGGACGTGCTCGGCGCGCTCGATCGCGTCGGCGCGGTACGCAAGCGCGAGGTGCAGCAGGCAGCGTTCGTGGTGTTGAAGTCACCCGACGTGCCCTCGATGCTGGTGGAGACCGCCTACATCTCCAATCCCGGCGAGGAGCGCCGGTTGCGGGACCCGCAGGAGCAGCAACGGCTCGCCGGGGCGATCCTCAGCGGGATCGCCGATTACTTCCGTCAGTATCCGCCGCAGGGGAGCCTGTTCGCGCGCATGCGCCCCGAGCGAGCCGAATCCAAGGGCAGCTCCTGAACACTCGCTGCTGAGCACTCGCTGCTAAGATCGCGGGCGCTCACCGCCGCGAGCGCCGCCGTCGATCTGGCATGCCCATCCGTGTTCTACCGTCTCATCTGGTTGATCAAATCGCGGCCGGCGAGGTCATCGAGCGGCCGGCTTCCGTCGTCAAGGAGCTGATCGAAAACTCGCTCGACGCCGGTGCGCGACACATCCAGATCGATATCGAGCGCGCAGGTCTGGGTCTGATCCGTGTGCGCGACGATGGTAATGGCATTGCCGCCGACGAACTGGCGCTGGCGGTGCGGCCGCATGCGACCAGCAAGATCAGCAGCACCGAGGATCTGCTCGGCATCGCCAGCCTGGGCTTTCGCGGCGAGGCGTTGCCCTCGATCGGCTCGGTGGCGCGGCTGCGGCTGGTGTCGCGCGCGCGCGGCGATAGCGACGCCGCGGCGCTGTCGGTGGATGCGGGTGAGTGCTCGGCGCTGCAACCTGCGGCCCATCCGGTCGGCACCAGCGTCGAGGTGCGCGATCTGTTCTACAGCGTGCCGGCGCGGCGCCGCTTCATGCGCACCGAGAGCACCGAGTTCGGCCACATTCTGCGGCAGGTCGAGCGGCTGGCATTGGCCGTGCCGGCGGTGGGCTTCCAGCTGCGTCACAACGAGCGGCTGATGCTGGATTTGCCGGCCGCCGAGGCAGAAGAGCAGAGCGCGGCGCTTGCGGCGCGCATCGACCGCATCCTGGGGCCCGAGTTTCGTCGCCAGGCGCTGTCGCTCGCGCCGGCCGGGACGGCGCTTCGCCTGTGGGGCTGGCTTGGTTTGCCTACAGCCGCGCGCGGTCAACCCGATCAACAGTATTGGTTCGTAAACGGCCGCGCCGTGCGCGATCGGCTGCTGTCGAGCGCTGCGCGCCTTGGCTACCGCGATGTGCTCTATCACGGTCGTCATCCCGGATTCGTGCTGCACCTGACGCTCGATCCGCGCGAAGTGGATGTCAATGCGC
Source organism: Steroidobacteraceae bacterium (assembly GCA_036266795.1). Lineage (GTDB taxonomy): Bacteria > Pseudomonadota > Gammaproteobacteria > Steroidobacterales > Steroidobacteraceae > FEN-1191. Next base: position 59,163 of record DATAXJ010000050.1, read on the forward strand.
ATCCGAGCAAGCTGGAGCTGCGATTTCGCGACAGCCGCGGCGTGCACGACCTGGTATTCCGCCAGATCGAGCGTGCCCTTGCCGCGACGCGCCCGAGCACACCGGGACCCATGGCGAGTCCGGGCCAGTTCCCCGACGCGCCGCTGCAGCCCTATGGCTCGCCCGCCGAGTTGCCGCTGATGCGCTCGGCTGCGTCGGTCGCGGAGACGCTGCAAGGCCTGCAGGCATTGAGCACGGCCGAGCCGCCGCTCAGCGCGCTCGAGCAGCCGCTGGGCATTGCGCTCGCGCAGCTGCACGGTCTGTACATCCTGGCGCAGAATCGCGCTGGCCTGATCATCGTCGATGCCCACGCAGCCCACGAGCGTGTGCTCTACGAGCAGCTCAAGCGCGACTACGAGGCCGCCGGCGCCGCGGCGTCGCAGGGGCTGCTCGAGCCACTGCTCCTGCAGGCGCCGGAACACGAGATCGATGCACTGCTGGGCGAGCGCGCCGAGCTCGAGCGTCTGGGCTTCAGCCTGGAGCGAATCGCCCCCGCCAGCCTCGCGCTGCGCCGAGTACCGGTGTTGCTCGCGCAGGCCGACGCACGCGAGCTGTTGCAGCAGCTGGCACGCGAACTGTGCGGCGAGCTCGGTGTGCATCACCTGGATGCGACGGCGCATCGGCTGCTGGGCAGCCTCGCCTGTCGCGCGGCGATCCGCGGCCAACGCACGCTGAGCCTTGCGCAGATGGATGCGCTGCTGCGCCAGATGGAGCAGACCGAGCGCGCCAGCCAGTGCAATCACGGCCGACCCACCTGGATGCAGCTGACGCTGCGCGAGATCGATCAACTGTTTCTGCGGGGTCGCTGATGCATCCCCCATCGCTGCACTGATGCCGGAGGCTGCGCCGCTGCTGGTGGTGCTGACCGGCCCCACCGGCACCGGCAAGAGTGCCTTGGCGCTGCAACTCGCCGAGCGGCTGCAGAGCACGCTGCCGGTGGAAGTCATCAGCGTGGACTCCGCGCAGGTCTATCGCGGCATGGACATTGGCACGGCCAAGCCCGATGCGGCTCAGCGCGCGCGCCTGGCGCATCACCTGATCGACATCCGCGATCCGGTCGAGAGCTACTCGGCCGGAGAGTTCGTGCGCGATGCCCTCAGAGCCGCCGAGGAGATTCGTGCGCGTGGTCATCAGCCGCTGCTGGTGGGCGGCACGATGCTGTATCTGCATGCGCTCTATGAGGGGCTGGCCGCGTTGCCGCAGGCCGATGCAGCAGTGCGCGCGGCGCTCGATGCGCTGGCACAGCTGCACGGCTGGCCCGCGCTGCATGCCGAGCTCGCGCGCATCGATCCGCGTGCCGCCGCGCGTATCGCGCCCGCCGATGGTCAGCGTATCCAGCGGGCTCTGGAAGTCTGGCGCGTCACAGGCGTGCCGATCAGCGAGTGGCAGCAGCGCACGCAGGGTGCGCGCGAGCGTTATCGCTGGCTGCGCTTTGCACTGCTGCCCGAGGACAGTCCGGCCGGTCGCGCGGCGCTGCGCGCGCATCTGTCAGAGCGACTGTCGGCGATGCTCGAGGCCGGTCTGCTGCAGGAGGTGGCACGCCTGTATGCGCGCGGGGATCTGACCGAGCAGCACGCCGCGGTGCGCGCCGTGGGCTATCGGCAGCTCTGGCGCGTCTTCAGCGCCGGCGCGGCACCGAGCGAGGCACAGCGTGCAGCGCTGACCGCGACCGCGCAGCTCGCCAAACGACAACTCACCTGGCTGCGCCGTACACCGGCGTTGATCCGGCTGGACGCCGCCGCTGTGGGACTTGCGGAAGCCTTGGGCACGCAGATCCTCGCGGCGGCCCGCGCATGACCGTCCTGCCCGCCGGTGCTAGAATCAGTCCAGCGCGAAGGCTTACAACCTCGGAGCGACCCCCGTCACGAGGCCCTAGCCCGAGGCGGTGGCGAGGCGGCGACCCCCCGCCCGTAAAGAACCATTTGAAAAATAAGGAGAAAACCATGGCCAAAGGCCAATCATTACAAGACCCGTTTCTCAATGCACTTCGCAAGGAGCATGTGCCGGTGTCGATTTACCTCGTCAACGGCATCAAGCTGCAAGGTCAGATTGACTCCTTCGACCAATTCGTCGTGCTGCTGAAGAATACCGTCAGCCAGATGGTCTACAAGCACGCAATCTCCACGGTTGTGCCGGCGCGCGCAGTGCGCCTGTCTCCCGAGGAGAGCGCGACGGCTGAATCCACCGCGGACTGACTTATCGACACCGATCGCGGCATATTTGAGCGACCGCACGCGGGTGAGCGCGCGGTGCTCGTGCGTCTGGGACTGGGCAGCGCGGTGCGTCCGGAAGACCTGGAGGAATTCCAGTCGCTGGCGCGCTCGGCTGGCCTGACGCCCGTGGCCACCGTCACAGGCAGGCGTGACCGGCCCGATGCGCGCTACTTCGTCGGCAGCGGCAAAGCCGAGGAGATCGCTGCGAGTGCCCGCGAGAGCGACGCACAGCTGGTGCTCGTCGATCACCCGCTCTCCCCCAGCCAGGAGCGCAATCTCGAGAAGCTCATCGGTGCGCGTGTGCTCGATCGCAGCGGCTTGATCCTCGACATCTTCGCGCAGCGCGCGCGCAGCTTCGAGGGCAAGCTCGAAGTCGAACTCGCGCAGCTCAAGCACATGTCCACTCGCCTGGTGCGAGGCTGGACCCACCTCGAGCGCCAGAAGGGCGGCATCGGTGTGCGCGGCGGTCCGGGCGAGACACAGCTTGAAGTGGACCGCCGCTTGCTCTCCCAGCGCATGCGCTCCGTGACACGTCGCTTGACGCGCCTGAAACAGCAGCGCGAGACCGGCCGCAGTGCGCGCGCGGAGATTCCCGTGCCCGCCGTGGCGCTGGTGGGCTATACCAACGCGGGCAAATCCACGCTGTTTCGTGCGCTGACGGGCAGCGAGGTCTACATCGCCAATCAACTGTTCGCAACACTGGATCCGACCGTGCGCCGCCTGCGGCTGCCCGCCCCGGTGGTGCTGGCCGACACCGTGGGCTTCATCCGCGAGCTGCCGCACGAGCTGGTGGCGGCGTTCCAATCCACCCTGCAGGAGGCGCGCGAGGCGCATCTGCTGCTGCATGTGGTCGATGCCAGCGATGCGCAGCGTGACGAGCACGTCGGGGAGGTGGATCGCGTGCTGCGCGAGATTGGCGCCGGAGACATCCCGCAGCTGCGCGTCTATAACAAGATCGATCGGGTTCGGCTCGAGCCACGTACCGAGCGCGATGCACACGGGCAGTTGCAACAGGTGTGGATCTCGGCCGCACAGGGGCAGGGCCTGTCCATGCTGCGCGAGGCGATCGCCGAGCGGCTCGACCTGTCCGTACAGCGCCAGTGGCTGCATCTGCCACCGAGCGCCGGCGCCGTGCGCGCCCGCCTGCATGCTGCGCAGGTGGTGCGCCAGGAGCGCACGCTCGAGGATGGCTCGCTCGAACTGCTGGTGGAGTTGCCGGCCGCCGAGCTGGCGCACTGGGCGGCACAGCCGGGCGTGCGACTGCTGCCTCACCTGGCCGGATCGGCAGCGCCGGCGCCTGCGGCATCGCCGGCCAGTGCCGCCGTACCGGACGCTGCGGCTTGTGCCTCGCGCGAGGGCTACCTAGAATCCGTAGCGCTGCCGCAGCCGCGCGCCGCTCATCACTGACACACTGACACCTCGGACGCCCCCGCTGCGTCGACCCTACCGCCATGGCATGGAATCAACCCGACGACAAGCGACGGTCGAGCGGCCGTAACGCGCCGGACGACCCGTCCCTCGACCATATGCTGCGACGCTGGCAGGAGCGCGTGCAGCGTCTGTGGCGCCCGGGAGGCAGTCGCAGCAAGGCCGCGCTGACGCTGCTCGCCCTGGCGGTGCTCGTATGGCTCGCCAGCGGCTACTACCAGATCAGCAGCGACGAGCGTGGCGTCGTGCAGACGTTCGGGCGTTACGTCGTCACTGAGCTGCCGGGCAGCGGTTGGCGCTGGCCGTGGCCGATCCAGACCATGACGAAGGTGCGGGTCGCCGACGTCAACTCGCTCGACTCCAAGGACACGACCCTGACCGCAGACGGGAGCCTGCTGACGCTCGCCTGGTCGGTGCAATACCGCATTGCCGACCCCTTGCAGTACCTATTTCAAGTGCGCGATCCGCAGGCCACGCTGCAGCAAGTCGGCGAGGTGGTCGTGCGCCGCCTCGCCGCACAGGCCGAGCTGCAGTCGCTGCTCGCGGGCGATGCGCGCGAGCGCCTCGACGGGCTGGCCCGCGAGGACATGCAGCTGCTGCTGGATGAGTACCACAGCGGCATCGCGCTCAGCGCCTTCGATCTGACCGATGTGCAGCTCCCCGATCCGGTCGTTGCCGCCGAGCATGATGCCGATCATGCGGCCGATGACCGACAACGCCAGATCAGCGACGCGCAGAGCTACGCCAACGATCTGCAGCTCAAGGCGCAGGCGACCGCCCAGCACCAGGTGAGCGATGCGCAGGTGTACGCGACGAAGACGCTCGCGCAGGCGCAGGCCGATACGCAGCGCTTCGATGAGTTGGCGGCCAGCTATGCGCTGCAGCCGCAGGTGCTGCGCGACCGGCTCTACATCCAGACGGTCCAGGACATTCTGTCGCACTCGCGCAAGATCTTCGTGGACGCTCGCGCCGGCAACGGTGCGGTGTTTTATGTGCCGCTCGACAAGCTCGTCCAGGCCAGCGGCGCTGGTGGCGATGCGGCCGCTGCGGCTGCCGCCGCCGTGGAGAGTGCACCGACGTCCGCTCAAGGCGAGCGTGCGAGCGACGATGATCGCAGTCGTGCGCGGGGAGAGCGCTGATGGCGCGCCAGCTGGGTTTGTGGGTGCTGGCGCTGCTGCTCGTGGTGCTGCTGCTGGGTGGCTCACTGTTTCGCGTCGGCCAGGGAAGCATCGCGGTCAGCACGCGACTCGGACAGCTCGAGCCCGATGTGTTTGGGCCGGGCCTGCACTGGAAGTTGCCGCTGGACCGTGTGCATCGCTTCGACGAGCGGCTTACGACGCGCACTTATCCGGGCGAGAGCTTTCTGATCAGCGACCAACGCACTCTGAGCGTGGACTTTCTGCTGCGCTATCGGCTCACCGACGTGGGTTTGTTCTATCAGCGCACTGGCGGTGACGAGGACGTTGCGGTACAGCGGCTCGCCGATCTGACGCGCGATCGGCTCAAGGCCACGGTGGCGCACGAGACGCTCGCGATGCTGCAGAGCCAGCCGCGCGGTGGCCTGTCCGCCGAGGACTATGCCTCGTTGCAGGCGGCGGCCAGGGGCCTGGGGGTCGAGCTGGTGGACTTGCAGCTGCAACACATCGATCTATCCGATCAGGCGGCCAGCGCCGTCTATCAACATATGGAGCAGGCGTTCAGCTCGCGGGCGCAGCAGTTCAATGTCAAAGGCACGCTGCAGGCCGATCAAATTCGTTCCGATGGCGAGCGCAAGAGTGCCGAGCTGCTCGCGGACGCGACGCGTCAGGCGCAGCAGATCCGCGCCGATGCGGACGCGCGCACCGCGGCGCTCTATGCGCGCTCCTACGGCAAGAACCCCGAGCTGGCGGATTTCACGCAGAGCCTGACAGCCTATAAAAGTTCGCTGGAGCACGCAGGCGACGTGCTGGTCATCACTCCCGAGGGTGATTTCTTCAAGTATCTGCGCAGTCCCAGCGCGCAGGCGAGCGCCGCGCCTGGTCCGGCAAGGCATTAGGGGATCAACGTGACTGAGTGGTTGGCGAACCGCCTGCGGGAGCGCGGCTGATGGGCCGCTTCGTCATCGTCATCGGCACCCAGTGGGGCGATGAGGGCAAGGGCAAGCTGGTCGACCTGCTGACCGAGCGCGCCCGCGCCGTGGCGCGCTTCCAGGGCGGTCACAACGCCGGCCACACGCTGGTGATCGGCGGTCACAAGACCATTCTGTCGCTGATTCCCGCGGGCATCCTGCGCGAGGGCGTGCAGTGCCTGATCGGCAATGGTGTCGTGGTTTCACTCGAGGCGCTGTTCAAGGAAGCCGAGATGCTGCTCTCGCAGGGCGTGCCGGTGTTCGAGCGCCTGCGCATCTCGCCCGCCTGCCCGCTGATCCTGCCCTCGCACGTGGCGCTGGATCGCGCGCGCGAGACGGCACGCGGCGCCAATGCGATCGGCACTACGGGGCGCGGGATCGGGCCGGCCTACGAGGACAAGGTCGCGCGCCGTGCGGTGCGCCTGGCGGACCTGTTTCAGCGCGATCGTTTCGCTGCCAAGTTGGGCGAGGTGCTGGACTTCCACAACTTCGTCCTGCAGCGCTACTTCGCCCAAGCGCCCCTGGATTTCCAACGCACGCTCGATGAGCAGCTGCAGTTCGCCGAGCGTCTGCGCCCAATGGTGCTGGACGTCACAGCGGTGCTCGCGCAGCTCAAGCAGCAGGGAGCCAACGTGCTGTTCGAGGGGGCGCAGGGCGCAATGCTCGATGTGGACGTCGGCACCTATCCGTATGTGACATCGTCGAATACGACGGCCGGCGGGGCTGCGACCGGCACCGGCATCGGACCCATGGCGTTTGATCAGGTCCTCGGCATCGTGAAGGCCTACGCGACGCGGGTCGGTGCGGGGCCTTTTCCCACGGAACTCTTCGATGACTCCGGCGAGCATCTGTCGCGCGTTGGCCGCGAGTTCGGCTCGGTCACCGGGCGGCGGCGCCGCTGCGGCTGGTTCGATGCCGTGGCACTGCGGCGGGCCATCCTGCACTCGAGCGTCTCGAGCCTCTGCATCACCAAGCTGGACGTGCTCGATGGCCTCGATACGATCCGCATCGCCTCGGGCTATCGCCTCGGCGGGCAGGTGCTCTCCGAGCCACCGCTGTTCGCGGATGCGTACGGCGATGCCGAGCCGGTCTACGAGGAGATGGCCGGTTGGAAGCAGTCCACCATCGGTGCGACCGACCTGGCGGCGCTGCCGCCCAATGCACAACGCTACCTCGAGCGCATCGAGCAGCTGGTCGGAGTGCCGGTGGACCTGATCTCCACCGGCCCCGATCGAGATCAGACCATCATTCGCCGCCACCCCTTCGATCGCTGAGGCAGAACGGGCGAATCCTCAGGCCTGCTTGGTCGGGCTAGCCCTTGGCAGGCTTCTTCTGCCCGGCAGCCTGCTTGGCCTTGAACGCCGCGACCGATTGATTGAAGCGGTTCACCACGTCGTTGAGCTGATGGACGGCGGCGTTGTGCTGCTTGGATTCCGTGCCGTCGATCTTATCGGCATCCGCTGAGGAGATGCCGGGGCCGGCGGCGGCCAGCGCATCGTCATGCGCCTTCTTGATACACGTCAGAAAGCTGGAGGTGGATGTCTGGAAAGTCAGCACGTTCTGCTGGGTTTTCAAAATGTCCTGGGCGCTGGCGGTGTTGCCGTCCGGAACGGTCGGGGGATCCCCCGGCGAAGTGCAAGCAGCGTAGACCGGCGAGACAGCCAGTGCGGCCAGCGCCGCGATCGCAAAGATTCCTTTCATGGTCCAAACCCCCCTTGATGACAGCCCCGCTATGCTAAAGCGCCGGCTCGACAGGCGCCAGCGGGGTATCGCCGGAGCCTAGCGCACCCGCAGGCGCAGATCCGTTCCTTCGGACAGGTAGAGCGGATCGCTGAGCGCGCCCCGCACGTCCTCGAAGCGCACGTCCAGCAGCTGCAGGGAGCCGGCGTTGTCGGGCGTCAATTGCAGCACATGTTGCTCGGTCTGCAGATCGCAGCCGGTGTAGGTCTGCGTGTAGGTGATATCGCCGTGGGCATCGCAGCTGGCCATCTCCTGGAAGTGATACTCGCAGAAGCGGTCGATCGGCGGAGAGGGTTGGGAACGCACGGCGAGCTGGAAGACGGCCTGCAGCGCCTGCGTCGCATCAGTGGGAATGTTGCGCACGCCCGGGTCGCCGAACATCTGCGCCAGGATGGGACCTCGCACGACATAGACCCGGTGCGCGGCATCCCAGGTGAGGGACTCCTCGGCGCGGCGCGTGCTGGGCGGCATGCTCGAATAGGCGACGAAGTGCACGGCGTGACACAGCTGCGCGGCGGCGATATCGGCGGATGTGGCGGGCAGGTCGGGCGAGGTCGACGGCGCGCTCGCCAACGCAGCGCTGAGGATCAGGGCAGGCAACGGCATTTAGGACTGTCCGTCGTGCCGACGGCCGCTGCGTTCTGCGTCGGGCGCTTCGCTGACGTAGCGACGCTCGCCGCTGACCGGATCAAAGTAGACTGTCATGGTGCGGCCGCTCTCCGGGTCTTCGAAACGCTCGTCAGTGCGCTGCCAGGCGGCCGGCGCCTGCGAGGCCGTTGCTCCATAGCGCCAGCGCTCGAAGAATGTGGCGGCCATGACCACTACGCCCATCGCCAGCAGGTAGATGCCCGGCAGGTGCAGCCCCTCGAGGATCAATCGGCCACCGACGGCCATTAGCGCCAGCGCGATCAGAATCACGATTGCGCGTACCACGCTCATGCGCCTGCCTCGCTCATGCGTGCGCCGGCTCTGGCTCGATGACCACGGCGGTGCCGTAGGCCACGATCTCGCTCATGGTCTGGCCGATCTCGGAGGAATCGAAGCGCATCATCACCACCGCATTGGCCTGCATGAGCGTGGCGTTCTTGACCATGCGGTCGACTGCGTGGCGGCGCGCCTCTTCGAGCAGCTGTGTGTACTCGGTGATCTCGCCGCCGGCCAGCGAGCGCAGGCCGGCCATGATGTTGCCGCCGAGGCCGCGGCTGCGCACAACCACGCCGAATACCTGCCCGCGAGTTTCGCGGATGCGATGTCCGGCGATAGTTTCCGTCGTCACGACCAGCATTGCGCCCTTCCTGTGCGTGCCTGTAGCACGCTGTGCCCGGATCGTGTGCGCATCTTAGCGGAAATCGCGCGAGCTTCTGCGCAGGCTGCCGAGCCAGCTGGAGCGATTGTGCAGTCGCCGCGCGACCACGTGAGCGACACGGTCACGCCGCTGCAAGGTGCCGTCGATGACCAGCAGCGAGGCCTCGAGCGCCTCGCGACGCTGGGCCGCGAAAACCTTGGGCCAGAGAATGATGTTGACGATGCCGGTCTCGTCCTCGAGCGAGGCAAACACCACTCCTGAGGCGGTGGCAGGCTGTTGCATATGGGTCACGAGGCCGCCGACGCGCACACGACGGCCATCATCCAGGCGCTGCAGATCGGTGCTGCTGCTGAAGCCCAGATGCGTCAGCTGCGAGCGCAGCAGCGCGAGCGGATGCCGTCCGGTCGTCAATCCCAGATGCCGATAGTCGGCCAGGATCTGCTTACCTTCACCCGGTGCCGCGAGCTGCACCGGCGGCTCCTCGGCCGATAGCCCCTGCAGCAGACCCGGCAGCCGCTCCACCCCGAGCGCACGCCAGCTCGCCGCGTGCCGATGCGTGCTGAGCGAGGCGAGTGCGCCGGCAGCCGCGAGATTCTGTAGGGCACGCTGTGGCAGCGCCGAGCGCAGCGCCAGGTCATCGATGCTGCGGAAGGCCTGCTCGGCGCGTGCCTGCACGATCTGCGTCCCCTGCGCCTCGGACAGTCCGCGCACCAGCCGCAGGCCCAGTCGCAGCGCCGGGGAGTCTGACGAGCCCTCGAGCGTGCAGTCCCAGTTGCTCACGCCCACATCCACCGGCAGTACAGTCACGCCGCTGCGGCGCGCGTCCTGCGTGAGCTGCGCGGGGGCGTAGAAACCCATGGGCTGGCTGTTGATGAGAGCGGCGGCGAAGGCGGCCGGCTCGTGACACTTGAGCCAGGAAGACACGTAGGTCAGCAGCGCGAAGGAGGCGGCATGGCTTTCCGGAAAGCCGTAGTCGCCAAAGCCGAGGATCTGTTTGTAGATGCGCTCGGCGAATTCGCTGCTGTAACCCCTGGCTGTCATGCCGGTGAGCAGCCGCTCGCGATAAGGCTCCAGACCGCCACGGCGCTTCCACGCGGCCATCGCGCGGCGCAGGCCGTCGGCTTCGCCGGGGGTGAAGCCGGCGGCGACCACGGCGATCTGCATGACCTGTTCCTGGAAGATCGGCACGCCGAGGGTTCGATGCAGCACGCCTTTCAGTTCTTCACTCGGATAGCGCACGGCCGCGGGGTTTTCGCGATGGCGCAGGTACGGATGCACCATGTCGCCCTGGATGGGCCCGGGACGCACGATGGCGACCTCGATCACCAGATCATAGAAGCTGCGCGGCTGCAGACGCGGCAGCATGCTCATCTGTGCGCGCGACTCGATCTGAAAGACCCCTACGGTCTCGCCGCGGCAAATCATGTCGAAGGTGGCGCTGTCCTTGGGCGGGATGCTGGCGGGCGTCAGCCGACGGCCGCTGTAGCCTTCCACCAGATCGAAGCAGCGGCGCAGTGCCGTGAGCATGCCGAGCGCGAGCACGTCGACTTTCAGCAGGCCGAGGGATTCCAGATCATCCTTGTCCCACTGGATCACGGTGCGATCGGCCATGGCGGCGTTCTCGATCGGCACCAGCGCGCTCAGCGGCTCACCGGAGATCACGAAGCCTCCCACGTGCTGCGACAGATGGCGTGGAAAGCCGACCAGCTCGCGTACCAGTCGCATCAGCAGGGCCACCCGCGCGGCGGGCAGCGGCAGCGCGCGCGTGGCCATCTGTCGGCGCACCTCTCCGGGCCGATCCCACCACATGTGCAGGCGTGTCAATCGTTGGATGTCGCGGTCGGAGGCACCGAGCGCGCGTGCCACGTCGCGGATGGCGCTGCGCGTGCGATAGCAGATCACCGTGGCCGCCAGCGCCGCGCGCTCGCGCCCATATTTTTCGTAGATGTACTGCATCACCTCTTCGCGCCGCTCGTGCTCGAAGTCCACGTCGATGTCCGGCGGCTCATTGCGCTCGCGGCTGATGAAACGCTCGAACAGCAGGTTCATGCGCGCCGGGTCCACGTCGGTGATGCCCAGCGCATAGCAGACCGCGGAATTGGCGGCCGAGCCGCGACCCTGACAGAGAATGCGGTTCTCGCGCGCGTAACGGACCACGTCCTCGACGGTCAGGAAGAAGTGCTCGTAGCGCAGCTCGGCGATCAGCGCGAGCTCGCGCTCGAGCGTGTCACGCACCGCCTCAGGCACGCCGTGGGGCCAGCGG
>DATAXJ010000019.1:0-18702 GCA_036266795.1 Steroidobacteraceae bacterium
CGAGCTGGCCGGTGCGCGTCGAGGGCGCGCGCAGCGCACGCACCGTCTCGTCGAACACCGCCACGCCCACGGCATCGTGCTGACGCGAGGCCAGGTACGCCAGGCTCGCCGCGAGCAACTGCGCGTAGGCTAATTTGCTCAGTCCCGAGGAGCCGAAGGCCATCGAGGCGCTGGCATCGAGCAGCAGCATCAGATGGCTGTTGGTCTCGCCGAGGAAACGCTTGACGACGACGCGATCGGTGCGCGCGTAGACGTTCCAGTCGATGAAGCGCGGATCATCGCCTTCGGCGTAGGCGCGATACTCGGCGAATTCCTGGCTGAAACCGAACTGGGCGGAGCGATGCAGGCCGAGCAGCGTGCCCTCCACCGCCGCACGTGCCGCAAGCTTCAGGTTCGCCAACCCCGCGAGTACCTCGGGCTGCAACAGCGCGCGGGCCTTGCTGAGCGGCGCACTCATGCGCAGGCTCAGGCAGCTCCGCGCAGCGCGCGCGCCTGTAGCAGCGAGCCCAGCACATCGTCGCTGTCTTTGCCGTGCGATTCGGCCTGATAGTTGGTCAGCACCCGATGGCGCAGTACCGGCAGTGCCAGCGCGCCCAGATCCGACTCGGTCACGTGGTAGCGTCCTTGCAGCAGCGCGCGCGCCTTGGCGGCGAGCACCAGAAACAGCGTGGCGCGCACGCTGGCGCCGTACTTCACGTAGCTGCGCACCGCTTCGGGTGCCAGCGGGTCGTCGGGACGCGTGGCGCGCACCAGTTCCACGGCCTGGCGGCTCACGGCATCTGACACCGGCACCTGGCGCACCAGCCATTGGAAGCGCAGCAGCTGCGCGGCGCTGGTGCAGGCATGCACCTGCGGCAGATCCACGCGCGTCGTGAAACGCGCGAGCACCGCGAGCTCCTCCTCGCTGCCCAGGTAATCGAGCTTCACATTGAAGAGAAAGCGATCGAGCTGCGCTTCGGGCAGTGGGTAGGTGCCCTCGAGCTCGATGGGATTCTGCGTTGCCAGCACGTAGAAGGGCGGTTCGAGCAGGTGCTGCTGGCCCCGCACCGTGACCGAGCACTCCTGCATGGCCTCCAGCAGCGCCGACTGGGTCTTGGGCGGTGTGCGATTGATCTCGTCGGCCAGCAGCACGTGCGTGAACAGCGGGCCGGGCACGAAGCGAAACTGCCGCCGGCCGCTCGCGGCGTCCTCCTCGACCATGTCCGTGCCGGTGATGTCGGTGGGCATCAGATCGGGCGTGAACTGAATGCGGCGGAAGGTCAGTCCGAGCGCCTGCGCCAGCGTGCGCACCAACAGCGTCTTGGCGGTGCCGGGCATGCCGGTAATCAGACAGTGCCCACCCACCAGCAGCGTCATGAGCAGCTGCTCGATCACCTCGCTCTGCCCGACGAGCACCTTGCCGACCTCGGCGCGGATGGCCTGCATGACCGGGCGAAACTCGCCGATCAGCGCAGCCGCAGGGGTGTCGACCGATGGAGTTGGAGGGACGCTGTCTTGCATGGTCTGTCCTGATGGCCTAATAGGTGGATTTGGGAGCCGCAGCGAGCTGCAGCAGCAGCTGCTGCGCGGGGCGGAAATTCGGTGCCACCTCGAGCGATGCGATGACTTCACGCCGCGCCGCAGGCCAATCGTGCAGCGCGTACTGCGCCCGAGCGAGGCGCAGATGCGCCGTCGCACGGTCGGGCGGATTGAGCGCGAGGGCGACGCGATACTCGGCCAGGGCTTCGGCGGCGCGCCCGGCCTGCAGCAGCCAGTCGCCCAGCTGGCCGTGCAGTGCCTCATCGAAGGGGGCAATGTCGTTGATGCCGTCGAGCACGCGGATTGCCTCGGCGCTGCGACCCGCGGCGTACAGGCCGGTCGCGAGTGTACGCAGCGCCTGCGGATCGTGTCCGCCGCGCTGCGCGTAGTCGCTGAGTGTCGCCAGTGCGCGTGCCGGCGCGTTCTGCGCCACGTAGGCCTGTGCCAGCGGCAGATAGGGACTGTCCTCGCCGACATCCTGCGCCTGCAGTGCCAGCGCCTGGGTCGCGGCCGCCTGCGCCGCCGACCAATCGTGCTGTGTGGCGGCGCGCTCGGCCTCGGTGCGCAGCGCCAGCCAGCGGTCCATCTGCGCGAGCACGCGACCATACTGCTGCTGCAGATCGGCCGCGAAGCGCGCATCGAACTGCGTGGCACTGAGCCCCAAGGCCATCTGCATCGCCGCGGATACGTCGCTGGTGCGCGCGAAGGCCTGCAGCAGCGCGCGTAACCGATCAAAGCCGAACGCTCGATCGATGTAGTCGCAGATCAGCCCCGCCTGCATGTAGGACACCACCACTTGCTCGGGGTACTGCGGATGCACGAAGCCGGCGTTCAGTCGCGCCACCGGCAGCTCGCGTCGCTGCGCGAATGCCGCGAGTACGTAGGCCGGGATCTGCACACCGGCACCCGGACCGGTGCGCCATTCCTCGAACACGGAGAGGCCCTCGGTGAGCCAGCGAGGCACGTGAAAGTCCGTGGACTCGAGCGTGAACACGTGTGCCATCTCGTGCCAGAGGGTGTCGCCCCAATCAAAATCGCCGATCGGGCGCGAGGCAGGCGAGTCGATTGCCACGACGTAACCGAAGGTGACACCGAGTTCCCCTTCGAGCCCGGGCAGTCCGGCCGTGCGCACGGCGAGATCGTCCTGATGAGGGTAGACCTCGATCTGCACCGCCGTGCGCGGCTGGAATCGATAGCGCTGGGCGTAGGTGCTGAGCGCGCGCTGCGCAAGCCGCCGCACGTAGGGCGCGAGCACCTGCACCTCGGCGTTGCTGATGTGCAGGACCAGCGCCGGTCCGCCATCGCTCGCGCGGTCGTAACTGCGCACGGCAAAGTGCTGCAGCGAATCCGACAGGCGCAGCAGATTCACCGTGACCGGGTCGTAGGGATCGCCTCGATAGGCGCTCTCGAGCATCGCGCGTCCCTCGGCCAGCTCTCCCTGGCGCAACAGGCAGTCACCCAGCTGCACACGTGCGCTCCACAGCGTCGGCTCGATGGCGATGGCCTGCCGATACAGCGCGATCGCATCGCGCGCTCGCCAGCGAATGTCCTCGATGTGCGCGGGCAGAGCGTAGGCCTCACCAAAGGCCGGGTCCTCCTGCAGCGCGCGCTCGATCCAGGACGCGTCGTCCTCGCCCTCCAGCTGTGCCAGTGCGGCACGCAATGCGTCGACTTCCAGCTGCGGCAGCCGCGCCGACGTGGCAATCGCCTGCGCCTGATCGAGCAGCGATCGCGCGCTGTCGGCATCGCCCTCCTCCAGCGCCGCGCCCGCTGACAACAGCAGGCCGCGCAGCCGTGCGCCCGCGGGCGCGGCCGGATCGGCCATCGCCGCGCGCAGCTGCGCCTGCGCCTGCACGGCGAACTGGTCATCCAGCACGCTCGCGGCATCCAGGCGCGCGTAGGCGTCATGCGCATCGCGCGCGAGAGCCTCGTGAAACAAATCGAGCGCCTGTTGCGGCTGATGCGAGTCGACGTACAGCTCACCCCAGCGCGCCTGCAGGGTCGCATCGCGCGGACGGGCGGCGGCGGCGGCCCGGAACAGGGCATTGGCGTGTACCAAATCCCCGAGCGCCCAGGTCCCCTCGGCCGCCTCTGCCAGCCTGACGCCGTCGCCCCCACCGGCCTCACGCTGGGCGAGCGCGCGATAGCAGTCCGCGGCCGCCGCGTGCTGCGGGCTCCAGTTGAGCGCATCACAGCGCCGCACGGCCGGATCCCCGACCTCGCCGTAGGGAATGTCGCGTGCGCGGCATGCCGGTGCCAGCAGCAAGCCGAGCGGGAGCAGCGCCAGCGCAGCGACGAGCGCATCAGGGCGGCGCATGCGCTGCTCCCCCCGCAGCCGGCTGCGGCGCGGCTGGCGGATCGATCTGCTGCTGCAATCGCGCGAGCTGCAGCAGCAGATCCTGCAGTTGCTGCTGATACGCCGCGGGCGTCAGGCTGTGCTTGCGCGCCTCGAGTGCCTTGATGCGCGCATTCAGCGCAGCCCGGCGCCGCAGCTGCTGCCCAGGGATATGGGCAGCAGCGGATGGGACGAGGGAGGCAAGCGCGAAGTCGCCTGCCGCGTCTCCCTGCAGAACCGCGTGCTCGCTGGCGAGCAATCCTTCACGTCGGTACTCGTCCTGCACGGTGCGTCGTGCATAGGTGAACGCTTCCTGCGCGCTGATGCGACCATCCTTGTCGGTGTCGGCCTCGGGGGACTGCAGCGCCGCGGCCAATGCGGCGCCGAAGCGCGTGGCATTGCTCTCCTCGCCGTTGCGTGTCGCCGTCAGCAGCACGCGATGCGCCGCGCCGAGGGTCGGCAGCAGCGCGCCGCTGGCACTGCCCGTAACGATCACGAGCTGACGCTCGGCCGGCAGCCCCTGCAGCGCCCCCTTGAGATCCGCATCGCTCAGATCCGGTCCCGGGACATTGAACTTGTACTCTCGCCCGTCGAAGCTGCCGTGGCCGATCAGGTAGACGACGAGCTCATCGCGGCGTTCCATCTGTGCGGCCAGCCGCCTGAACTGCGCCAGAATGTGCGCGCGCGTCGCCTCATTACCGGCGAGCATCCGTACCGCATCGTTGCCGTCGAGCGCGCGTGACGCGGCGGCCACGGCACGCGCCTGCGTATCGAACTGTCGCGCATACAGCGGCTCGCCGCCGAGTCCCTCGATGATGAGGACGCGCTCGGCAGCCTGTGCGCGCGGCATGGCCGCCAGGGCCGCCACGAGCAGCAGCGCGAGCGCAGCGCGGCGCAGGACAGGCGCGGCGGGCGTGCCGCAGGGACTCAGATGGCCCCCCAACGCCGTCGCAGCAGCCACTCGCTGCACTTGAGTGCCGCGAGCAGCAGAAACAACAGCGGTGCATTCCAGAGTGGTAGCAGCTGCTGCTCGAGCACCCCGGCGCGCGAGGCGCCGATCGCCTGCGGCAGTCCCGTCAGGTCGGTGGGTTGCCAGTAGCGAGCGCCGGTGCTGTCGGCCAGCTGCTGCAGCAGGGCGCGGTTCTGACGGATCGAGAAGAACTCCGCATCGCCGCGCGTGTACTCGAGACTGGCGCGGGCGCTGCCCAGGCTCTGCGCGTCACGCCGCGCGCTCGCCTCGAACACGATGGGGCCCGCATCGGCGGGTTGCCAGCTGGTCTGGTAGACACCGGGCTGGCCGGCCAACGGCGGCAACGTGAAGCTGAACGCCTCGTGCGGTGAGCTGACGCTCACCGTGATCGTCGCGCCATCCACCGGACGAAAGGCCGCATCGCGCAGCTGTGCGCGCACCTGCACGGCATCGCCCGCGAGGCGCGCCGTGAGCTCGAAGGGCTGCGAAACCCCCGCGACCAGCGCATGCAGCAGTTGGCGCCAGAACTGCTGGTGCCGCTCATCCGTGCTCGGCAACCCCATACGCCAGCGCCACGTGCCGCCCGTGGCCAGAACGTAGGTCTGTCCGCGTCCATAGGGCTCGCTCACCAGCAGCGGCTGCAAGCGCTGCCCCACGCGCACGTTCAACCAGGTGGTGGCGGCGAGCCGCGGGAGCCCCACGTCCTGATAATCCTGCACCGCTGGCAGCGTGCTCCAGAGGCTCTGATTGGTTGGCTCATCGGCACCGGGCGGGGAGTCGGCGCCCTGCTGTGCGCTTTTCAGTTGCAGCATCGGCGACTGCGCCCCCGCCGCGGTAAGCGCCGCGGGCGCACGCTCGCGGTGGAAGCTGTCGGGACCGCCGGCCGCGGGACTGTCGGGCAGGTGCACGGGCAGCATCTGCCCGATCATGCCCTGGCCCCAACCGCCGTTACCCAGCCCCTCCGGCCCGGCCAGCAGCAGCAGGCTCCCGCCGCGCTCGCTGACGAAGTCGTGAATCATCTGCAGCTGCTCGGGGCGAAACCAACCCGCCGGCAAGCTGCCGATGATCAGCGCGTCATAGGCGTCGAGCGTGGCTGCATCCGCTGGGAAACCGTCCCGCAGCTCCTGCGGGGAATCGACACCCTGACGGTAGTAGCCATTGGTGCTCGTGCGCAGCAGGGATACGAGCCGCACGCCCGGGTCCTGCTCGAGCGCGCGGCGCATGAATTTGTACTCCCAGCGCGGTTCGCCTTCCACGTACAGCACGCTGGCGCGCTCGGCGAGCACCTGCACCGTGCGCACCTGGGTGTTGTTGCGCAGCTCGAGCTCCGCGGGCTTGGGCTCGAGGCTGAAGGTCAGCACGCGCTCGCCGGGCTGATCGAGCGTGAAGCTGATCGGCACGCTCTGCTCGCCGTCGCCGTCGCCGAGCGACAGGTCGCGGCTGCCGAGAAAGCGGTCCCCGTCGTAGACCTTCAGGCGGGTGCTACCCGGTCCATCGTGGACTACGTTGGCGCGCGCCATCACGGTCGTGCCCGGCAGCACACGCGCCGGCAGCGTGACCTGCGAGAGCTCGAGGTCCTCGGGCATGCGCACCCGGCCGATGCCGATGGTATGCACGGGCACCCCATAGGAGGCGATTTGCGCCAGTTGCTCGCTCGAGAGCGCCCCGGCGCTGTCATCCCCATCGCTGATGACGATCACCGCGCCCAGCGCGCTGGTGTGCATCGCCTGCAAGACACGCAGCACGGCCGCGCCAATGGCGGTGCGATCCCCGGGGGGTGGCAGCAGTTGATACCCATCGACCGGCTGCACACTGCCGGCAAAAACGAAGTCGCGCACGCGATAGCGGCGGGCGAGATCGGCGAGCGCTGGGGATTCGAGCAGCGAGCGCGCCTCGTCGAGGCGCGTAGCGTGCACGTCGCGCAACGTCATGCTGGCCGAATCGTCCAGCAGCACTGCGATACTGTTCTGCCCGGGCGCCAGCGTCGACACACGCAGCGCCGGCTGCGCCAGCACCAGCAGCACCACCCCGAGCATCAGCGTCTGCAGCGTTGCGAGCAGCGCGCGGCGGCGCGCCGGCAGTGCGTGCTGCCTGGCGACAGTGATCAGGATGAGTGCGATGCCGGCGACCAGCACTGCGGCACCCACGAGCAGCGTGCCCTCGCGCCCCAGGGCCGGCCATACGCCGAGGAAGGCCAGCTTCCCGCGAGCAAAGTCAGTCCCCGGATACTTGAGCAGCCAGTGGAGCACGCCGGCACCTCGCGAAGTACTCCTTATACCAGTGCCTGTCCGGCCCGAATGCAAGCGCTCGTCGATGCGATAATCGACCGATGCGCAGCCCCATGCAGACGCC
This sequence comes from Steroidobacteraceae bacterium, assembly GCA_036266795.1. Lineage (GTDB taxonomy): Bacteria > Pseudomonadota > Gammaproteobacteria > Steroidobacterales > Steroidobacteraceae > FEN-1191. The sequence goes on from DATAXJ010000019.1 coordinate 7,176, forward strand.
GACGCCACCCCTATCTGACGCGACCGCGGGCCCGCGCGCCGGCGCCGACCCTGGCGGCGAGGGGTCCGACTCGTCTACCCCCCGAGGCGTACGGTCTTATGTCGTGCGCGCGGGGCGCATCACCCCCGCCCAGCAGCGTGCGCTCGAGGAGCTCTGGCCACGCTACGGCGCGGACTTGGAAGGCGCGGGCCTGGATCTGCCGACACTCTTCGGTCGTCGCGCCCCTTGTACCCTGGAGATCGGTTTCGGCAATGGCGACAACCTGCTGGCGCGCGCGGCGGCCGAGCCCGGGCGGAATTTTCTCGGCGTGGAGGTGCACCGCCCCGGCGTCGGTCATCTGTTGCTCGGGGCCGCGGAGGCGCAGCTCTCGAACCTGCGTGTCATCGTGCACGATGCCGTGCCGGTCGTGCAGCATCTGCCCGTAGAGTCGCTGGAGGAAGTGCAGGTGCTCTTCCCCGACCCCTGGCCGAAGAAGCGTCATCACAAGCGCCGATTGCTGCAACCCGCATTCATCGCGCGGCTGGCCGCAGCGCTGCGACCCGCCGGTCGCCTGCACATCGTCACCGACTGGCAACCCTACGCGCAGCAGATTGGCGCCGATCTTGCCGTGTGCGAGGCCCTCATGAACGCCGCGCAACTGCCGCAGCTGGCGGCAAGTTCGCGGCTCGCTACACGCTTCGAGCGACGTGGCACTCGTCTCGGCCACGGCATCCACGAATTTCTCTACGTGAGACTCTGATCGATCGCGGTGCCGGGGCGCGTCCGTCGACACCTACGCCAGTGCGCGACCTGCGCGCCTGTTGCGATTGATCCGTGTGCGTTTAAATGATGCAAGGCGCCATCGAAATCACCTTGAACCGGACGCCTGTCAGGCGCAACATGAATTACGAACTGCGTTGTGATCGATCGGTAACATCGTCAGAACTCGTTCTGCTGAGTACGGGAGCAATGCAATGAGCGCGCGACCCGAAGTCGGTGAATGGTATCGAACCAGCACCGGCACCACTCTGGAAGTGGTGGCCGTGGATGCGGACGACGGCACGCTCGAAGTGCAATACTTCGACGGCACCGTCGAAGAATTCGATCTGGACGATTGGGAGGGACAACGCGCGAACGGTGAGATCACCAACGCGCAGGCGCCCGAGGACTGGAGCGGATCCGTCGACGTCGATGACGAGGATCAAGCGCCCTCGCCCAACAGCGGCTACGAAAACGACAGTCGCATGGCCGGTGGCCTCGACGGCCTGGACCTGTTCGAATCCCCCGACGCGCTATCCTAGGTAAAGCGCGCGATCAGCGCCGGCACATCGGCGTCAGGCGCGAGCAGTACGCGTTCAGCATCGATCCGGATGGGCAGCGTCCAGAGCGAGCGGCCCAGACAGGGGCCGGCGATACACAGCCCCGACTCCTTCTCGAACAGCGCATCGTGCATCTCGCACAGGATGTAGCGCCGATCCGCGGTCAGCAGATCGTCGGGCAGCGCGTTCATGCGAAAGAGTTGATGGGGGCAGCGATTCACATAGGCGCGCACCTCGCTGCCGGCGCGCACCACGAATCCACGCAGCGGCCAGTCCCCGCCGCCGAGACGGAATTCACGGCAGCCGGTCGCGGCGAGCTCTCGCAGCGTACAGAGCACCAGCGGACCGGATGCCTGGCTGTCGATGACCGGAGGATGTTCGTCCGCCATGCGAGGGCGCGCGCGTCGGTCTTATGCCGAGGCGAGCAGGGCCGCATGCGGATCCAGATCGCGCCGGCGCGAAAGCAGCCAGATCAGCAGCAGCGGCAGCAGGCTCAACGAGGCCGTGTAAACGAAGAACGGCGGATAGCCGATCGCATCGACGACGAAGCCCGACGTGCCCTCGAGCAATTTGCCCGTGAGTGCAAAGAACGAAGAGAACAACGCGTACTGCGTCGCCGTGTAGCGCGGGCTGGTGAGCGCGGATAGCAGCGCGATGAATGCAGTGCCCTGCAGGGCCTGTCCCAGATTGTCGATGCTGTTGGCAACGGTCAGACCGAGCAGCGTCGGCCCATGCGTGGTCGCCAGCAACGCATAGCTCAGATTGGAAATCAGCATCACCGCGCTGCCGAGGAGGAGGGTGCGGCGCACGCCGATGCGCACGATGAGCGACCCGGCGATCACCACGCCGACGAGCGACACTGGCAGACCGAATCCTTTCACGATGGTGGCAATCTGCTCGAGGCTGTAGTGATGATCAATATAAAAGGGATTCACCATCGACCCCATGGCGTAGGTGGTCAGACGACAGCTGCCGATGAGCATCAGCAGCAGAATCGTGCTGAGTACTCCCTGTCGCTCGAGGAAGTCCGCCAGTGGACTGACCACGGCACCGACGACGGTGGCGCCCGCGTGCTGCAGCGCCGGGGGCCAATGTGTCCGGCGCTCGAGCCAGGCGACTGTGTGCGCCTCGGCGAATAGCGAGCTGCGCGCCGGGCTCGGATGCGGCTCGCGCACCAGCAATGTCGTGACCAGCCCGACGACGACCAGCGAGGCCATGACGGTGAAGCTGGCCTGCCAGCCGATGGCTTGCGCAAGACCCAGGGCACCGGCGCTGCCGACAATGAGCGCCGAGCGATAGCCGAGCTGGTAGCCGGCTGCCATGGCACCTTGCTCTTCGGGAGGCGCCGATTCGATACGCCAGGCGTCGATGGAGATGTCCTGGGTGACGGCGCAGAACGCGAGGCTCCCCGCGGCAATCGCGACATAGCTGAGGCTAATCGCCGGGTGGCTGTGTGACAGTGCCAGCAGACAGGCGCCGATGCCCAGCTGCGCGATGAGCATCCAGCTGCGGCGGCGTCCGAGCCACCGATGCAGCAGCGGCAGGGGCAGGCGGTCGACCACCGGCGCCCACAGGAACTTGAGCGGAAAGAACAGCCCCGACCAGGCCAGCATGCCGATCGTGGCGCGCACGATATGGTCCTGGCGCAGCCACGCAGAGAGCGTCTGAAAGATCAGGTAGAACGGCAGGCCCGAGGAGAAACCGAGAAACAGCATCGACAACACGCGCGGCTCGCGGTAAACGAGCAGCGCGCGTTGCCACGCGGAGCGCCCATGCGCGCGCGAGCCTATGGCGGCCGGCAAACCGGCCGGCACAGCGGCCGGCGCGGGCTGCTCCTGGGTACTGATCCGCATGCACGAATGATACGCTTGCCGTCCACAGCCGGAATGTGAGCCTTGGACGACTATCAGCGACGATTCATTGCGCTGGCGCTGGCACGCCGCGCCCTGCGGTTCGGAGAGTTCACCCTGAAGTCCGGCCGTATCAGCCCCTATTTCTTCAACGCCGGGCTGTTCAACGACGGCGCCTCGCTCGCCACCCTCGGCCAGTGCTATGCCGCGGCGCTGGCGGCCTCCGGGCTCGCCTTCGACATGCTGTTCGGCCCCGCATACAAGGGCATTGCGCTGGTGGCGGCCGCCTCCATCGCGTTTGCGACTGCGCAGGGACGCAGCATCCCCTGGGCCTTCAACCGCAAGGAAGCCAAGGACCACGGTGAGAGCGGCCATATCGTCGGCGCGCCGCTCGCCGGCCGGGTGATCATCGTCGATGACGTGATCACTGCCGGCACCGCGGTGCGTGAGTCGATCGAGCTGATCCGCGCGGCGGGTGCCGAGCCCGTGGGGGTGGCGCTGGCGCTGGATCGCCAGGAGCGCGGCCAGTCCGAGCAATCGGCGGTGCAGGAAGTGCAACGGCAGTTTGGACTGCGCTGTGTGGCGATTGTCACGCTCGATGAGTTGATCGCCGCGTTCGAGCCGGGCGCTGCGGGCACTGGGGGCGCGGTGCCGTCGGTCGCGGATGCGCACAGCGCCCAGCACGCCGCTGCGCCCTCGGCCGAGCAGCTCGCCGCCATGCGTGACTATCGGCGCCGCTACGCAGTGCACGCCGAGGATTGAGGCCCACCCCGCGACCGATATGTGATGCGCTTCGCAGTTCCGCGCGGCCTTTCGCGACACGCGACGCGCTTCTCTGGACCTATGAGCCTGCCCGCGCACAATGGCCGCAGGGCTGGGTGGCACTGTCGTGGTCGCCTGCCCCACGGAACATCGCACGATGACTCGCATCATGACCAAACCCGGTATCGAAAGGACCCGCCTGCGAATCGGCGCGCTCGCGCTGTGCGGCGCGCTTGCGCTGCTGCCACTGGCCGCGCTCGCCGCCCCCAACGATGACGGCGGGATGCGTGTGTACAAATGGACCGATGATCAGGGCGTCGTGCACTACGGCGACAGCGTGCCGCCGCAGTTCTCGCAGAACTCGCGTGACGTACTCAACGGTGAGGGCGTCAAGATCGGGCACGTCGCCGGACGCGTCAGCGACGCGCAGCTGAGCGCCGATACGCAGGCCGCGCAGGAGGCCGCCCAGCGCGCCCAGCATGACAAATTCCTCCTGACGACCTACGCCTCGACCGCCGAGATCGAGCAGTTGCGCGACGAGCGGCTCGATCAGATCGACGGCCAGATCAAGGCCTCCGCCAGCTACATCGATTCGCTGACGCTGCGGCTCGCGGCGCTCGAGGAGCGCGCGCAGCACTTCGCACCCTACAGCAACGCCCGGGATGCGCAGCGCATGCCCGACGATCTGGCCGAGGAGCTCGTGAACACGAGTAACGAGGCGCGCCTGCAGCGCACGGCCCTGGATGCCAAACGCCAGGCGCAGAGCGACATGCGGGTGCAGTTCGAGGCGGATATCGCGCGCTTTCGCGAGCTGACCACGCACGTCTCTTCGCCGAACTTTTGATCGCGCGGCTGGCCGCGGCGCCGCGACTCACTGTCGGCCGCTGTGGCCGAAGCCGCCCGCCCCGCGGGCACTGTCACTGAATTCCTCGACGATCTGCAGCTGCATCTGCACCACCGGCACGATGACCAGCTGCGCGATGCGCTCGCCGGGCTGCACCTCGTAGGGCGAGGTGCCGCGATTCCAGCAGGAGACCATCAGCGCGCCCTGATAGTCCGAATCGATGAGGCCCACGAGGTTACCGAGCACCACGCCGTGTCGATGGCCGAGTCCCGAGCGCGGTAGCACGACCGCCGCCAGCGCCGGATCCTCCAGGTGGATGGCCATGCCGGTGGGAATCAACTCGGCAGCGCCGGGCAGCAGCCGCAGCGGCGCATCGACGCAGGCGCGCAGATCCATACCGGCCGAGCCGGCGGTTGCATACTGGGGCAGCGGAAACTCGCGCCCGAGGCGCGGATCGAGGATGCGAACGCGCAGCGTCCTCGACTGCCCCTCGCTCATCCGGAGCCGAGGCGCACGACGGTGGCGCTGGGGCTCACCTCGCGGGGGGTTGGGGCCAGGCGCTCCAGGAAACGCTCGACGATCACGCTGGTGAGGGCACGGGCCAGCTCGCGCTTACTGGAGCTGGGCAGCTCCATGCGACCGCCCCCCGACCAGAGCAGCAGCAGCGAATTCTCATCGGTGTCGAACGCCTTGGTGTGGCCCACTTCATTGGCGGCGATCAAATCCAAGCGCTTGTTGACGAGCTTCTCGCGGGCATGCTGCTCGAGCGCCTGCGTCTCGGCGGCAAAGCCGACCACGAAGGGACGCGGCGTGCGTGCAGCGACGTCTGTGAGAATGTCCGTGGTGCGCGTCATCGGCAGCGTCAGCGAATCGCTGCGTTTCTTGATCTTCTGCTCGGCACAGACCACGGGGCGATAGTCGGCCACGGCCGCCGTGCCGACGAAGATCGCCGTGCCCGGCAGCTCCTGCAGCACCGCGGCGTGCATCTGCTCGCAACTCTCCACGTCGATGCGCCGCACGCCGGCGGGCGTCGTGAGGCAGACCGGGCCGGTGACCAGGATCACTTCGGCGCCGGCCTCCTGCAGGGCCTGCGCCATGGCGAAGCCCATCTTGCCGGAACTGCGGTTGCTCACGAAGCGCACCGGATCGATGCACTCGCGCGTCGGGCCGGCTGTCACCAGCACGCGCCGTCCGGCGAGTGGCCCACCGCCGCTCGCCAGTAGCGGGGCCACGCGGCTCAGGATCTCGAGGGGCTCGAGCATGCGACCGGGGCCGTGCTCGCCGCAGGCCTGCTCGCCGACCGCCGGGCCGAGCAGACCCGCACCACGCTGCGCCAGCAAGGCCACATTTGCCTGCGTGGCCGGGTGACTCCACATCTGCTGATTCATCGCCGGCGCGAGGGCCAGCGGCGCGGCGCTGGCGAGGCAAAGCGTCGTCAGCAGGTCATCGGCGAGCCCATGGGCGAGGCGTGCCAGGAAGTCCGCGCTGGCCGGTGCGACCAGCACCAAGTCCGCCCAGCGGGCCAGCTCGATGTGGCCCATCGCAGCCTCGGCCGCCGGATCCCACAGGTCGCTGCGCACCGCACGGCCCGAGAGCGCCTGGAAGGTGACGGGCGTGACGAACTGCCGCGCAGCGGTTGTCATGACGACCTGCACTTCGGCACCGCGCTCGACCAGGCGTCGTACCAGATCGGCCGCCTTATAGGCTGCGATGCCCCCGGTGATGCCCAGCACGATGTGCTTGCCCTGCATGCGCAGATTATCGGTCTTTCACCCCATGCGCGCACGATATGACCATCACACGCACGAGGCATAGCAAGGGCATACACGGCGCACGGTCTGTCGGTACGACGCGGCGCGCGGCGGCGGGGGCGGGGCGTATCTAACACCTTGAATTCATTTGGCGGCCCCGCCATCGGCGCGGCGGGCGCGGGCGGCGGCTTCCCTTGACTTTGCGGTAGGGAGCCACCTGCGCTGCCGCGTTGCCTCCCGACGAAAGCGTCATTGGACGCGGAACAAATCGTTTGCAGGGCGCTCCAACACTCGGCCAAGTTGGCACCTAATTTGTCTTGCCAGCCTTGTTACGCAGCCGCAGCATAGACCATCAAACAAATAGAAAACCCCCCGCTCCTCCCTCAAGTTCGTAGGTCTATGAAGTTCACGACGCTGTTCGCGACGCTGAAGAAGATTCGCGACTTCGAAAGGTTGGAGTTCCCCTTCATCAAGTCGCTCATCGACTTCGACATCGTCATTGAAGTGGGCTTCGCGCAGGAACAGGACAAGGCGCTCACGCCCAAGCACCTCTTCCTGCTGAAGATCGGCTCGATCACGACGGTGCGCCGCCGCCTGACCGCGCTCGTGCACAAGGGCATCGTCCACCGGCACACAAACAAGCGCGATCATCGCTCCGACGTGCTGACGATCTCGCCCGGCACTCTCAAGATCCTGGATCGCTACGCCGGCGTGCTGGCCAGCATCGCGCTGACCAGGGAGCGCCATGAGCGATGACCCGGAGGCCAGTCATCGGCGCCGCCGCCTGATCGCCGAACGGCTCAGGACGGGCGTGCTACCGCGCTACCACGGGCATCGCACCTTCGGTGGTCGCGGTGAGGGGACGCCCTGCGCCTGCTGCGATGAGCCCATTGCCCCGGCGGATGTGCAGTACGACGTCGACCACCGCGAGGTGGCCGGGGATGCCGAAGCCGAGCGGGTGCGCAGCATCCCCATGCACCTGCACTGCTATCGCGTGTGGGTCGAGGAGTCCGACAGGCCCCACACCGCCTGAGGTCTGCGCCGCGACGTTTCGGCGTGCGCGCGGGTCGAATGCACGTCGCACCCAGCGCCGGAGCGCCTCACACTCGTGCCATGGGGATTCGGGACTGGCCGGCCGCGGAGCGGCCGCGCGAGAAACTACTGGCGCTGGGCGCGCGGGCTCTCTCGGAGGCGGAGCTGCTGGCGCTGCTGCTTGGGGGTGCCGGACGCGGCGGCCTCGATGCCGTCGGCCGCGCACGCGAGCTGCTGGCGCGCCACGGCACGCTGCGTGGCCTGCTCTCGGCCCTGTCCGTGCTGCGCCCGGGCGCCCGCCACGAGCCGGGACTCGGGCTCGTCGGCTACTGCCGCGTGCAGGCCTCACTGGAGCTGGCACGCCGTCACTACGAAGAGGCGATGCGCGCCGGCCCGGCATTGGATTCGCCGAGCACCACGCAGGGGTTTCTGCGCGCGCGCCTGCGCGACAGCCCGCACGAACTGTTCTGCTGCCTGCATCTGGACAACCGCCATCGCCTCATCGCCTTCGACGAGTTGTTCCGCGGCACGATCGATGGCGCGAGCGTGCACCCGCGCGAGGTCGTCAAGCAGGCGCTGGCGCGCAACGCCGCCGCCGTGATCCTGGCGCACAACCACCCTTCCGGCATCGCCGAGGCCAGCCAGGCGGATCGACTCATCACGCAGCGGTTGCGCGAGGCCCTGCAGTTGGTCGACATCCGGGTGCTCGACCACCTGATCGTCGCCGATAACACCTGCCTGTCGTTCGCCGAACGTGGGCTGCTGTGATGCAGACCACGGTGCTCTCAGGGCCGTGTGAGCACAGCATTAGCGCCGAGGCGAGCACGTAGTTCGACGTTTTCTGCTTCCAGTTGAGAGAGTCGCTCACGAAGCGGCCGCACAGCCTGCGCGACTTCCTGCTCGGTAAAGCGCGGCGTGATGTGCTGCGGACAATTCCAGTCAAAGGCGGTCAGGTGCAGTCGAAAGATGCGCTCGAGCTTGGCCTTGTAACCCGGCTCCGTGACCACTTGAGCCAGCACTGGATCGGCATGCACGTCGAGAGTTTCCACGTGCGCGTAAATCTTCAGCCGCCCGCGCTGAACGTAGTCCATCAGAATCAGGCAGGCACGATCATCCGCTGCCAGGTTGCCGGTGCTGATGTATTGGCGATTACCACGATAGTCGGCAAACGCGAGCGTGTGATCGTCGAGGAGCTTGAGGAAGCCACGGGGGCCGCCCCGGTGCTGGATGTAAGGCCATCCGGTTTCCGATACCGTGGCCATATAGAAACTGTCGCGTGCGGCGATGAACGCGGCCTCGTCCGGCGTGAAACGGCTGGACTCGCGATCTCCCTTGAAGTCCCGGTAGACCCGATCGCTGCCCATGGCAGCCTGCACGGCTCGGACACTGGGAGTCGCAGCGATATCCAGGAATCCGTATGACATCAGCAGCTCCTATGCCCGCGGCGACGACGGGCTTCAGCACATCGAGAGCCACTATGCCTCCTTCCGGATATTTAGATAATCCTATATTCTTTTGGAACATCCTTCCATTTAATGGATATATACATGGACCGCCTGGAAGCCATGTCCTTGCTGGTGGCGGTAACTGAGCAGGGCAGCTTTTCCGCCGCAGGGCGTGCGCTGCAGGTTCCGCTCGCCACGCTCAGCCGCAAGATTTCGGACCTCGAGGGACTTCTGGGAACGCGGCTGATCATCCGTACCACTCGCAAACTCACGCTGACCGATGCAGGGGGCGCCTATGTAACGGCGGCGCGCCGAATCCTCGAGCAAGTCGAGGCTGCCGAACGCGAGGTGGCGGGTGAGCTCACGACACCCAAGGGCGAACTGGTCGTCAGCGCGCCCATCATGTTCGGCCGTTTGCACGTGCTACCCATCGTGGCCGACTTCCTAGCCACCTTCCCCCAGATCACGATCCGCCTCAATCTGGCTGACCGTAACGTCGATCTTCTCGACGACCACGTGGATTTGGCGGTGCGAATTGGCAGACTGCCGGACAGCTCTATGATTGCGACGCAGGTTGGCGTCATGCGAACGGTGACCTGTGCGAGCCCTGCCCTGCTCGCAGCTCATGGTATGCCACAGAGGCCTGACGACCTGGTGCGATTCCCATGTGTGACAGTGGATACGCCGGCGCCATCGAGCTGGACCTTCCGTCGTCCGAAATCGAACGCCGGCCTCGATATCCGCCCTACGCCTCGTCTGGCCGTGACCACGACGGAGGCAGCCGCGCAGGCCGCCATCCGTAGCGTCGGCATCACACGACTGCTGCGCTATCAGGTGGCCGAGGCCATCGAACGTGGCGAGCTGCAAATTATCCTCGAGACGTACGAACCCATTGCCGCCCCTGTTCATGTGATTCATGCCTTGCGCGGACAGATGCCCCTCAAGTTGCGGCGCTTTCTAGACTTCGCCGCGCCACGCCTCAGGAGTGCGTTGAGCGAGAGGGGGGCACGCTAGGCGCATGGTGCGTTCCCTGAACACCGTGACACTGCTGGCTTTCGCGGCCATCTACATCATCTGGGGCACGACCTTTCTGGGCATCAGCCTGATGCTGCGTACGCTGCCGGCCTTCATCGGTGGCGGGTTGCGTTTCGTGCTTGCCTCGCTACTGATGTACGCCTGGCTGCGCTGGCGTGAACCGCGTCCCTTCGCGGGACTGAAGCTCGCCGGCACAGCACTGTGCGGCGTGCTGCTGACGGGCATGGGCAACGGTTTTCTGATCTGGGCGCAACTCGCGCTGCCCTCGGGCATCGCGGCGCTGTTCGTCGGCTCGCTACCGGTGTGGATCCTGCTGCTGGACTGGCTGTTTTTCACGCGCCGCGCACCGCGGGCCCTGGCCGGCTGCGGCGTGCTGCTCGGCCTGGCGGGAATCGTCGTGCTGTCGCTGAACACGCAGGGGCTCGCGGGCAACGTGCGGCCGATCCATGTGATCGCGGTGTTGGTTACCGAGCTCGCCTGGGCCCTCGGCACGCTGCTGCAGCCACGCTATGCGCCGGCCTCGCGTGTGGTCAATTTCACCTGCCTGCAGATGCTCGTGGGCGCCGGCTTCCAATTCCTCATGAGCCTGCCGGACCGGGAATGGGGCGGATTCGCCCTCAGCCACGTCTCGGCGCTCTCCTGGGGCGCGCTGGCCTATCTGGCCGTCTTCGGCAGCCTCATCGCCTTCAGCAGCTACGCGTTCCTGGTTGCACATGTCGCTGCACAGAAGATCTCGACCTTTGCGCTGGTGAATCCGGTGATCGCGCTGGCCCTCGGGGTGCTGGTGCTGCATGAGCGCATCACGCCGGCCGCGGTCATCTCCATGGTGCTGGTGCTGCTGGGGGTGACCCTGGTGCTCGCCCAGCGCGAGCGCGCCGCCCCGGCGCCGGGGCAGGCACCCCTCGCCACCGCCAGCCGCGCCGAGCCCTGAGGCGGGCGGCCCCCCCCCCCGGCCAACGGGCCTGCTCGCGTTCCGGGGCCGTGCGGCAGGCGACAGGGTCGGCGACGGGCGGTTGCCCGAGCGGCGGTGGGCTGGTATAAAGCGCCCCTTTCGCCGCGCCCCTCGAGGAGTGCACATGTCTCGCGTCTGTCAGGTGACCGGCAAGCGCCCGGCCACGGGTAACACCGTATCGCACGCCAATAACAAGCGGCGGCGGCGTTTCCTGCCGAACCTACACACACAACGCTTCTGGCTCGAGGACGAAAAGCGCTGGGTCACCCTGCGCGTGTCGACCAATGCGTTGCGCACCATCGAGAAGAAAGGCCTGAACGCCGTGCTCGCGGACCTGCGCCGCCGCGGCGAGACCATCTGAGGGCACCCCCATGCGTGAAAAGATCAAGCTGCTGTCCTCGGCCGGAACCGGTCAGTTCTACGTGACCACCAAGAACAAGCGCCTGCATCCGGACAAGATGGAAGTGCTCAAGTTCGATCCGGTGGCGCGCAAGCACGTCACGTTCAAGGAAACCAAGATCAAATAGTCGACCGGCTGCGGGTCGCATGCCCGAGCTA
>DATAXJ010000022.1:0-28900 GCA_036266795.1 Steroidobacteraceae bacterium
GTGTCTCAGTCCCAGTGTGGCTGGTCGTCCTCTCAGACCAGCTACGGATTGTCGCCTTGGTAGGCCGTTACCCTACCAACTAGCTAATCCGACTTCGGCTCATCCAATAGCGCGAGGTCTTACGATCCCCCGCTTTCTCCCATAGGACGTATGCGGTATTAGCCAACCTTTCGATTGGTTATTCCCCACTACTGGGTAGATTCCGAAGCATTACTCACCCGTTCGCCGCTCGTCGCCAGGATTGCTCCCGCGTTACCGCTCGACTTGCATGTGTTAGGCACGCCGCCAGCGTTCAATCTGAGCCAGGATCAAACTCTTCACTTGATATGCTTGAAGCACTTGAGTGATGAGTGAATCCAAAGCCCGTTGTCGAACCCGTTGCCAGGTTCATCGCTGGACATTTGGTCACTCGGTCAATGGCATCCAAAAGGACGTATCGACGCGAGTCCCCACACAAATTACCTGCCAAATTTTTAAAGAGCGCGCCGCAGCGACGAGGCTGCGGCAGCCTGCGACCTCAGGGTCCCAGGGGGCCGAGGAGTATAGTCCCGAAGGACTGCACTGTCTCGACATTATGGTCAGTCGACTGCAGATTCGACCCACTGGCCGCGAAGGCCATGCAGGAGGACGCCGAGCCGAGGGCGCGCATTATAGGGCGCGACTGGCCGAAGTCAACGTTTCTCGCCAACCGCTTCGCGAACTGATAATTGTTTGATTCTTAAAGGTTGTGCGTCGCAGCGGCTCGACTGGGGCTAGAGATCGAGCTTGAACAGCCGGATTGCGTTGGTACGGCCGATTTGCAGCCGCTCCTGCTCGCAGATCGTGACCGTGGCGTCATACCACTCCGCCGCGTCGTCCATCTTTTCGAACGGGTAGTCCGCCGAAAAGTACAGCTTGTCCTTGCCGAGGACCTCGAGCGTGCATTTGAAGGCCGGGTCGTTGAAGTTGCCGCTGGTGGTGATATGGAAGTGCTCCCGGAAGTAATCCCCGAGCGGCCTCTTGCCGCGGTAGCCGCGCGGCGAGAAGCGCATCCTCGCGTCGAGCCGCCAGAGACCGAAAGGGATGTTCTCGCCCAGGTGGCCAAGGCAGATCCTCAGCGTCGGGTAGTCGTCGAACAGGCCGGAGCCACAAAGCCGTAAAGCGTGGATCGACGTCTCCACCGCGAACCCCCACGGGGCACTCATCAGCCAGGGGTGGCCCTGGTAGTTTTTTGCTTGAGCGGGTATCTGCATGCGCGGGTGCAGATAGAACGGAACGTCGAGGGCGGCAAGCTGTGCCCAGAAGCCCCGGTACTCAGGCAGGTCGTAATAGATTGCAGAGTCGGGGCTACCTTTCTGCGTAAATCCATTGACCATGGCTCCTTTGAAACCCAATTGTTCGACACAGCGGCACAGCTCCTTCGCCGCGGCATCAGGATCCTGCATTGGCAGCGCCGCAAACGCCGCGAATCGATTCGGGTGGCGGGCTACCGCTTCTGCCATGCGGTCATTGGCTTTTTTCGCGACTTCAATGGCCGCTCGCGTATCGAGGATCGCCTGCACCCCCGGCGCGTTCAAGGACAGGATCGCGAACTCGATCCCGGTCTTGTCCATGCTCTCGAGCCGCTCATCACCTATATCGAGAATCTTTCTGTTGAACTGGCTCAGGCTGGCGGAGTCGCCCGCGAAGGCGCGTGTCTGCTCCAGGGTCTCCTGAATGGCAACATGCTCTTCAAAGGCAATCTTTCCTTGCATGATCTTCCCCAGGTGTCGCGGCTCATGGGCCGCTGGATCGGCTTCACTACCATCGACCAGGCGGCAATCAGCTCTTCGAGCCCTCCGAGCGCGCACCTTGCGGGGCGATGCGCACGCGCGCGGCGCGCCGCGATCCCAGTTGCAGAACATAGGCATGCTCTGCCTGCAGCTGCAGCGAGGCGTCCGCGGCCTTCTCCCCGTTCACGCGCACGGCGCCTTCGGCAATCTTGCGTCTTGCTTCCCCGCCGCTGGCGGCCAATCCGCTGCCCACCAGCGCGGCCACGATGCCGACCCGCTCGCCAGGAAGTATGGTCTCCGGCAGGTCCTGTGGGAGTGTCCCCTGGGAGAAGCGCGCGCGAAAATTTTCCAGGGCGCGCTCGGCTGCCGCCTCATCGTGAAAACGCGCCACGATCTCCAGTGCCAGCTCGAATTTCACATCGCGCGGATTGCGCCCGCCGTCCACGGCGCGCCGCAATGCCTGGATATCGCTGCTGCTGTGAAAGCTCAGCAACTCGAAATAGCGCCACATCAGCTGGTCGGAGATCGACATGAGTTTTCCAAACATGTCATCCGGCGCGTCATTGATCGCAATGTAATTGCCGAGCGACTTGGACATCTTGTTGACGCCGTCCAGCCCTTCCAGCAGCGGCATTGTGAGCACCACCTGGGGTTCCTGCCCGTAGTGCTCCTGCAGCGCCCGGCCCACCAGCAGGTTGAACTTCTGGTCCGTCCCACCGAGCTCGACATCTGCCTGCAGCGCCACCGAATCGTAGCCCTGCACCAGCGGATACAGAAACTCATGCATTGCGATGGGCTGGCCGCCCTTGAAACGCTTGCTGAACTCGTCGCGCTCGAGCATGCGCGCCACGGTATGGTGCGCGGCAATCTCGATCAGCCCGGCGGCAGACATCGGCCCGAACCAGCGGGAATTGAAATCCACGCGCGTGCGCGCCGGATCGAGAATGCGAAAGATTTGCTGCTCATAGGTGCGCGCATTGGCCTGCACCTCCTCCGGTGTGAGGCGCGGACGTGTGACATTGCGCCCGCTCGGATCGCCGATCAGACCGGTAAAGTCGCCGATCAGGAAGATGACCTCGTGACCAAACTGCTGGAACTGACGCAGCTTATTGATGAGTACCGTATGTCCCAGATGCAGATCCGGGGCAGTCGGATCGAACCCCGCCTTCACGCGCAGCGGCCTGCCGCGCGCGAGCTTGCGCTCGAGCTCAGCGGGCAGCAGCAGGTCCTGCGCACCGCGTGACAGCTCGATCATCTGCTCCGGCAGGGAGACTTCCTCGGCATTCATGTCGAACCGAACCCTATCTGAGCCATGACAGGTCCGCACTCTATCAGGAGAGGCCTTTGTCATCTCGCGGTCACCGCGGCGCCGTAGGCTATTCCGGCAGGCTGTGCGCCGAAGTTGCGGCCTGCACCGTTGACCCGCGGCGCGGCAGCCATGTAGGGTCGCTGCGTGGGTCTTTACATGGGATTGATGTCCGGAACGAGCATGGACGGTATCGACGCCGCTCTGCTCGAGATCGATGCCGGTGGAATGCGGGTGCGCGCCGCGGCGGCGCGCGACTGGCCCGCCTCGCTGCAGCAACGCCTGCGGCGCGCCGCCGAACGCGCCGAGACCACCGGGCTTTACGAACTGGGGGAGCTGGACAGCGCAGTGGGCGTGCAGCTGGCGCTGGCGGCCGCCGCGCTGCTGCAATCGACGGGTGTCGCCGCCGCTGCCGTACGCGCCATCGGCAGCCACGGACAGACCATCCTGCACCGCCCCTCGGGCGAGTGCCCCTTTACGCTGCAGATCGGCGACCCCAACGTCATCGCGGAGCGGCTGGGCATTGATGTGGTCGCGGACTTTCGCCGCCGCGATGTCGCGGCCGGTGGCGAGGGCGCCCCACTGATGCCGGCCTTCCACGCGGCGGCCTTCGCAGCCGGTGGGCAGCGGCGCGCCGTCGTGAACATCGGTGGCATGGCCAATGTCACGCTGCTCGATGCCGACGGCAGCGTGATCGGCTTCGACACTGGCCCCGGCAACTGCCTGCTCGATGCGTGGGCGCGCCGCCATCTGGGCCAGCCCTACGATACCGACGGCCGCTGGGCCGCCAGCGGGCGGGTGCAGCCGGCGCTGCTGGCGTATCTGCTGGCCGATCCCTACTTTGCGCGCCCGGCGCCCAAGAGCACGGGGCGCGAAACCTTCAGCGACGCCTGGCTCGAGCGCGCATTGGCAAGTGGATCAGGCACTCTCGGTGCCCCCGACGTGCAGGCGACACTGGCCGAGCTCACCGCCCGCAGCATCGTCGATGCCCTGACGCAGGCAGCTGGTGGCGCCGCGCCCGCGCAGGCATTCGTCTGCGGCGGCGGCGCGTTCAATGCCGATCTGATGCAGCGACTGGCACGTGCGCTGCCCGCCACGCTCTGGCAGAGCACCGCGGCCTGCGGCATCGCTCCCGAGCACGTGGAGGCCGCAGGTTTCGCCTGGCTCGCCCACCGCTGCCTCGAAGGGCTCGCCGGCAACCTTCCGAGCGTCACCGGCGCGCATCATCCCGTGCCGCTCGGCGCGTTGTATCGCGGCCGGCTCTCCTGACGGACGGATACGCACCACTCATGGATCAGCCTACGCTTCGCTCGCCGCAGAACTTCATCAATCCCGAGCTCTCCGCGCTCGAGTTCAACCGGCGCGTGCTCGCGCAGAGTCTCGATCCGCGCGTACCGCTGCTCGAGCGGCTGCGCTTCCTATGTATCTGCTCGAGCAATCTCGATGAGTTCTTCGAGATCCGCGTCGCCGGACTGAAGCAGCTGCTCGAGCTCGGCAGCGCCCAGGTCGGCGCCGATGGCATGTCCATCGCCGAGCAGCTCGGCGCGATCCACCAGCACACCACGCAGCTGATGCACGACCAATACGCCTGCCTCAACGACGTGCTGCTGCCGGGACTGGCCCGCGCCGGCATTTACGTACTCGACGAGGAGGATTGGGACGAGCCGACGCGCGGCTGGGTGGAGCATCACTTTGCGACGGAGGTCGAGCCGGTTCTGAGTCCCCTCGGCCTGGATCCAGCACGACCCTTCCCGCGCATTCAGAACAAGAGTCTGAACTTCATCGTGCAGCTCTCGGGCAAGGATGCCTATGGGCGCGACAGCGAGCTCGCCATCGTGCAGGCGCCCCGCTCCCTGCCGCGTATCGTGGCGCTGCCCGAGGGCGGTGGCACACGTTTCGTCGCGCTCTCGACGATCGTCGAGGCGTTCGTCGATCGGCTGTTCGACGGCGTGAAAGTGCTCGGTGTCTATCAGTTTCGCGTGACGCGCAACAGCGATCTGTTCGTCGACGACGAGGAGGTCGACGATCTGCGCCGCGCGCTCGAGGGCGAGCTCGCGCACCGTCGCTATGGTGCGGCCGTGCGGCTGGAAACGGCGGCCAACTGTCCCAACGAGGTCGTGGATTTCCTGTTGCACGAATTCGCGCTCGGCGCACAGGACGTGTATCGCGTGCCCGGTCCGGTCAACCTCAATCGCTTCTCGGCGATCTACGATCTGGCACAGCGACCCGACCTCAAGTACGCGCCCTTCACCGCCGGTCTTCCCAAGCGCCTGGTCGGCGCAACGGATCTGTTCGCGGTCATCCGCCAGCGTGATCTGCTGCTGCATCATCCCTATCGCAGCTTCGGCCCGGTCATGGATCTGCTGCGCCAGGCGGCCGCCGATCCAAGCGTGCTGGCGATCAAACAGACGCTGTATCGCACCGGCGATCACTCACCCATCGTGGAGGCACTGATCGCCGCGTCGCTGGCCGGCAAGGACGTCACCGTCATCATCGAGCTGCGTGCTCGCTTTGACGAGGAGGCCAATATCGAGCTGTCGAATTCGCTGCAGGAGGCGGGCGCGCACGTCATGTACGGCGTGGTCGGCTACAAAACGCACGCCAAGATGACGCTCATCGTGCGCCGCGAGGTCGACGGTATCCGCCGTTATTGCCATCTCGGCACCGGCAATTACCACCCGCGCACGGCACGAACCTACACCGACTATGGCCTGTTCACCTGTGATGAGGACATCGGCAGCGATGTGCACGAGATCTTCCTGCAGCTTACCAGCCTCACGCGCATGCCCAAGCTGCGACGGCTGCTGCAGTCACCGTTCCATCTACACGAGGCCATTCAGCGCCTGATCGAACGGGAGGGCGAGCACGCGCGCACCGGCAAGCCCGCGCGCATCGTGGCCAAGCTCAACGCGTTGGTCGACCCGCAGACCATCGAGAGCCTGTACCGCGCCTCACAATCCGGCGTGCGCGTCGAGCTGATCGTGCGCGGCGTCTGCGCACTGCGGCCCGGGGTGCCGGGCGTCTCGGAAAATATTCGCGTGCGCTCGATCGTCGGCCGCTTCCTCGAGCACTCGCGCGTCTACTGCTTCGAGAATGCCGGCGAGCGCGAGCTGTTCCTCGCCAGCGCCGATTGGATGGAGCGCAACTTCTTCCGTCGCGTGGAGATCGCCTTCCCGGTGCTGAAGCAGCAGCCGCGTGAGCGCATCTTCAAGGACCTCGAGATCTACCTCGCGGACAACACCAATTCCTGGGAGTTGCAGTCCGACGGCAGCTACCGGCGCATGACCGGTTCCGAGGAGGTCAGTGCCTGCGACGCTCAGCAGCGTCTGCTGGAGCGCTACGCCGGGCTGCCGGCCCCCGAAATCTGAAGGCGGCGAGGAAACCCTCTGCGTACTCAGCTGCGGGGCCGCTCGAACACCCGCAGTCGCAGTCCCTGGGGTCGCAGGTAATCGATTTCCTGCTGCAGATCGGCGGCGGTCAGGGGGTGCTCGCGCAGCCAATGGTACGGAAAGCGTAGCTCCAGGGTGCGCGGGCGCGCCGTCAGCTCGATCGGCTGCAGGGCTTCGGGACTGCGGCCCCGATGTAGCAGTACCGACAGGCGCAGCAGCACGATCAGGTACAGCGCCAGTCGGTCCCAGGGCGGGATCAGATCCTCCAGATGCTCGAGCATCAGCTTGCGGCGATGATTGCCCACCAGGCGCGCCATGAGGTGTTGCTCCTCGTGGGCGAAGCCGGGCATGTCCGCGTTGTCGAGCAGGTAGGCGCCGTGCCGGTGATAACCGTTGTGCGCGACGTCCAGGCCGATCTCGTGCAGGCGCGCCACCCAGCGCAGCGACTGCTCCGCCAGCGGATCGGCGAGTCCCCAGGCACTGCGTACCTGCGAGAGGAATTGCATCGCACTGGTCTCCACGCGCTCGGCCTGCTCGAGATCGACGTGGTAGCGGCGCTGCATCGAGGTCACGGTGCGGTCGCGCGCATCCGCGCGCGTCATGCGGCCCACCATGTCGTAGAGCAGCCCGTCGCGCAACGCGCCCTCGACGAAGCGCAGCTGCTGAATGCCCAGCGCCGCGACGATCTCGCTGAGGATCACCACGCCGCCGGCGAACACTGGACGTCGCTCCTCAGTCACGGCCTTCAGATCCAGGAAGCGCACATGCTCGGCCTCCGCGAGTCGCTCGAGCAGTCGCGCGAGTCCCGCAGGTGTGATCGCCGGACCAGCCGCCGGGTCGAGCTCGCGGATGCTCTCGGCGATGGAGCGCACGGTTCCCGAGCTGCCGACGGTGCGTTCCCAACCCTGGCGCAAAAACACCGCCTGAATGGGCTCGAGCTCCAGTCGCGCGGCCAGCCGCGCGCGATCGACTCGCTTGGCCGACAGCCGTCCTTCGGGGAAGTAGCGCTGACTCATCGAGACGCACCCCATCTGCAGACTCTCGAGCTGCAGGGGCTCGTGACGCTCGCCGATGATGAGCTCGGTGCTACCGCCACCGATGTCGATGACCAGCCGATGACCGGGCTCGGCAGGCAGAAGATGGGCGACGCCGGAATAGATCAGGCGTGCTTCCTCTATCCCCGAGACGATCTCGATGGGAAAGCCCAGTGCCTCGCGCGCCCGTTCGAGGAATGCCTGCTTGCGCCGCGCAATGCGTAACGCATTGGTGCCCACGACGCGCACGCTGCGCGCGTGCATATCGCTCAGGCGCTGGCCGAAGCGCTGCAGGCAGGCCAGCGCGCGCGCCGCGACGTCCTTGTCGAGCCGCCCGTCCTCGCCGATGCCAGCCGCCAGCCGCACCATCTCGCGCAGCCGGTCAATGACCACCAACTGGCCGTGCGAGTAGCGCGCGACCACCATGTGGAAGCTGTTGGAGCCCAGGTCGACTGCCGCGATGACCTCATTCATGGCGGCGCTCGCACCGACTCATGCCCGCGGCTGACGCGGCAGCCGACGCGGCCGAACTAGGTCAGACGTTGAACGAGGAACCGCAGCCGCAGGATGTCTGCGCATTGGGATTGCGGATCACGAACTGCGCCCCGTCGAGGCCATCGCGATAATCGATCTCGGCGCCCCCGAGGTACTGGAAGCTCATCGGATCGATCAGCAGCTTCACGCCCTGGTTCTCGATGCAGGTGTCCCCGTCCTGGATCTCCTCATCGAATTCGAAGCCGTACTGCAACCCCGAGCAGCCCCCGCCCTGCACGAACACGCGCAGCATCAGCTTCGGATTGCCCTCCCCGGCGATCAGGTCGCTGACCTTGCGCGCAGCGGCATCGGTAAACAGCAGCGGCGGCTCGCTCGCATCGACGGGGGCACCACCGGCATGGCGATGGGTCTCGGGGGTCTGCGCAACAGTTTCACTCATAGGACCAGTGTATGGGGGCGCCGCAGGGCCGTCAAAAGAGGCGCCTGGGGCCGTCAAAGCCCCTCCGCCATGGGCAGGGCAGTCTCTTCTGCCGCCGCATCCTCGCCGCCGCCACCGGGCGGCCTGGAACCGTCACTGGCTGGAGCATTACCCACCGGCACCAGTTTGCCGCTGATTTCCGCGCCCAGCGCCATCTCGATGACCCCGTAGTGCACATTGCCGCGCACCTTGGCCTTGCTGCCCAGCACCACTCGCTCGGCACCGTATATGTCGCCGTTGACGCGGCCATTGAGCACAACGTGTGAGGCTGCCACCGAGCCTTCAATGACGCCGAATTCGCTGACCGAGAGCGAGCCGTCCGCTGGGGCGCGCACGCTGCCGGCCACGCGGCCATCCACGTGCAGGCCCCCTGCGAACTCGATATCACCCTGGATCGCGGAATTTCTGCCGATCAGCGTATCGATGCGGCCGTTGCTGCGCTCACGCCGTCCGAACATGGCTCCTCCCGCGCGACCCGCGGGGGCGGCGCCTGTCAAGTGGGGTCGACCTCCCAGATGAAGGTCTGCCGGTAGGGTGCCATGCCCTTGCGGGCCGGACGAACCTCGATCGTCACAGAATCGGGCTTGAAGGCCACAGGCAGCGTGATCGGCTGCTCGATATCGGTGTAATAGCGGAAATTGAATGGCAGTTCGGCCGTCCCGCCGGTCAGGGCGGTCAGCGCGAGCGTACCGGCGGTGCCTGCCTGGGAGCCCGTCACGCTGATGACCAGTGTGCCGGTCATGGCCCGATCGGCCTGCGTGGTGCGATTTAGGGTGAAGCGCAGCAGGTACTTTTGCCGGGCGGGCATCGCCACGATGTGAAACTGCTGCACGCGCACCCCGGTGTCGGATTGCGCCTGCTGCTGCGGCGCGACCAGGCCGCGATAGAACTCCAGATCCTTCTGCTGCCGCTCGACCTGGGCCTGCAGCTCCCCGATGGTGCGCGCAACCTCCGAGCGTTCGCGCACGTCGGACACCTGTGCCTCCTGAGCGGCGGCAAGCTGCACCTGCAGACGGTGCTGCTGGCCGAGCAGGCCGTCCATGCGCGCCTGCAATTGGAACCTCTGGGCGGCGGCGCGCACGGCGTCGAAGCCACCGCGATAACGGCCGAACTCGAAGGCTGCGTACAGCGCCACGAGGGCCAGCAGCAGCGCCAACGCCAGGACGACGCGGCGCCGCGCCGGGGCGTGGGCGCGGATCACGAGGCGGGTAGGGATCTCGTCCATCAGGGCGGTTCGATGCGCCTTCAGGCGCCCGGCTTCCCAGGCTCCGCAGTTGCGGCCGGCAGCGGCTGCGCGCGCCCGGTGCGCCCCCAGGACGGACGGGGCGGCAGACCGCGCGGAAACACCCTGGGACCGAATTCGTGTAGTACCCGGGTGTATACGGCGCGCTTGAAGTACACCACTTCCCGGATCGGCTGCCAGTAGTCCACCCACCGCCATTGATCGAACTCGGGCTCGGGAGTCGCATCGAAGCGAAAGGCGGCCGTAGGCTCCCGCAGCCGCAGCAGGAACCAGTGCTGCTTCTGGCCGACGCACAGCGGTCTGACATCATGGCGCAGAAAGCGCGCCGGCAGTCGATAGCGCAGCCAGTGGCGGGTGCGGCCGAGTACGCGCACATCGGGCGCGACGAGCCCGATCTCCTCCTGCAGTTCGCGAAACAGCGACTCTTCGAGCGTCTCCCCGCGGCCCACGCCGCCCTGCGGAAACTGCCAGCCCCGCCCTCGCGCCCGGCGACCGAGGAACAGCCGCCCGTCATCGGTCGACAAGACGATGCCGATGTTGATGCGAAAGCCGTCCCGGTCGATGACGTCCTGCATGCAGGTCGTTTTACTACCGCAACGCTGGGGGCTCAAGCGAGCGGTGCGCCAGTCTCTCAAGCCCGCGTGGCGGCGGTACTGCGGCGGCCCTGGACATATTCACGGCCGGCGCGCATGAGCGCCTTGAAGCGCTCGGCATCCGCGCCCTGTACCGTCTCCTGCAGACTGCGCACGGCGCGTGACAACGCCTCGAGCGACTCGCCGCCGTAGTCGTTGAGCCGCTGAATCTCGTAATACAGCTCCGGACTCTCCTCGGCCACCTTGCTGGCAATGTCAAATTGCGCATCGAAGGTCGTGCTCGACAACTGCAGCAGCCGGGGCGCGGCCGCCCCGCTGTCGGCCAGGGCAGTGAAGAAAGCAATATTCAGGGCATGCGAGAGGCCGAGCACGTAGGCGATCAACCGATCATGCTCGTCGATCTGCATCACGACCTGCTCGGCCATGGTGGGCGCAAACAGCGCGCGCGCCTGCGCCAGGGCGGCGCCGTGTCCGAGGTCGATGAAGATCACATGACGGCCCGAGAGCAGCTCCGTATCGGGTCCGAACATCGGATGCAGTGAAGTGACCGCCACGCCTGCCGTCTGCAACGCATGCAGACCGCGGCGCAACGGCGACTTCAGCGAGCCCAGATCGAACACCACGCCCGCCGGACGACGCCCGGCGAGCTCCTGCAGAATGCGATCCGTCTCGCCCAGTGGCGCGGCCACGACGATGAAGTCCTGTCCCAGGGGACTGTCGTGCCAATCCGCCAGCCCCCCGATCCCGAGCGCTGCGGCGCGCGGATCGGCAATCTGCACCTCAAAACCCTGCGAGTTGAGGAATTGTGCGAACCAGCCGCCCATCTTGCCGGCGCCGCCGATCACCAGGGCGCTGCGTCCGCTGCCCGAGCCGTGTGCCACGACGCTGGCGCGCTCCTGCGTCGTCAGCGAAGAGCGGATCAGCAGTCGCATGATGGACTCGGCAATCTCGGGAGACACCTCCAGCTGTGCGGCCTCCTCGCGGGCTCCGAGGATCACCTCGCGCTCGCGGCCGTAATCGCGCGTTGGGTGGCCCGTGGAGCGCTTGACGCGCGCGATCTCGCGGCTGGTGGCCTGGCGGTCTGCAACCAGCTGCAGCAGTTCGCGATCCAATATATCGAGCCGTCGGCGCAGCTCATCGAGCGTCGGCATTCCTAACCCCGGTTTACGGCCACGGACCCAAGATTGCCACAGGCAAGCTCACCGATGTTGCGGGCCCGTGCTGCTACCATGTCCGCATGACCTTGCACGCCGAGCTGCTGCCCGAGAAGCTGCCCGGGCAGCCGCTGCAGCTGTTGGCTCGCTGGCTCGAGGAGGCCACGCGCTCGCGCGTGCAGCCCAATCCAAACGCCATGGTGCTCGCCACCGCCGATGCGCACGCCATGCCCTCGGCGCGCGTCGTGCTCTGCAAGGACCTCAGGCCCGAGCCTGGCTATGTCACCTTCTTCAGCAACTACGACTCTCGCAAGGGACGCGAGCTCGAGGCCAATCCGCGCGCCGCCGCGGTCCTGCACTGGGATGCGCTGCGCCGGCAGGCGCGGCTCGAGGGCCGCGTCACGCGCGCAAGCGCCGTCGAAAGCGAAGCCTATTTCGCGTCGCGTGCCTGGCAAAGCCGCTTGTCGGCCTGGGCGAGCCAGCAGAGCGAGCCGGTCGGCTCACGCGACGCGATGGAGCAGGCCATCGAGGCGGCGGCGCAGCGCTTCGGCACACCCTCGCCGCTGCAGGTCGATGCCGTGGCCCCAGACCCGGGCGCAGCCATCGCCCGGCCGCCCTACTGGGGTGGCTACCACCTGTGGATCGAGTCGCTCGAGCTGTGGGTTGAGGGCGCCGGGCGCCTGCACGATCGGGCGCGCTGGCAGCGCAGGCTCACTGCCACGGACGGCGGCTTCGAGGGCGGCCCCTGGAGCGCAACGCGCCTGCAACCCTGATCGTCCGCGCCCGCCTCGGCTCATTCAGCCACGCAGCGCACGCAGCATCGGCGCATGCAGTGCCGCGTTGCTTGCCAGCACGCTCGTCGTCGACAGCGTCACGGGAGCGCCGTGCAGATCCGTGAACATGCCGCCGGCCTCGCGCACGATGACCGTGAGCGCGGCGATGTCGAGGATGTTGACGTCGGATTCGACCACGGCGTCGAGCGAGCCGCGCGCCAGCAGGTGGTAGTGCACGAAGTCGCCGTAGCCGCGTAGCCGGTTGACGCGGCCTACCAGCGCCCCGAAGCGCGACCAGTCCGCGGCGGACGCGGCCAGCGTCTTGAGATTGCCGGTCGAGAGAATCGCCGCGTCGATCTCGGCGATGCCGCTCACATGGATCGGCTCACCATCCAGAAATGCGCCTGCGCCACGCTCGGCCCACGCCATCTCGCCATAGGCAGGCGCACAGGAGACTCCCAGCACCAGCTCTCCGGCACGCAGCAACGCGATCTGTGTTGAAAAGAACGGGCAATCGCGCACGAACGACTTGGTGCCATCGAGCGGATCGACGAGCCATACGCTCTCGGCGTCCATCGCATGCCGGCCGCCCTCTTCGCCATAAAACCCATAGGTGGGAAAGGCCGCGCCGAGCACTTCGCGGATGGCCTGCTCTGCGCGCAGGTCCGCCTCGGTGACCGGTGATCTGTCCGCCTTGAGCGTCACGGCGAGATTCGCGCGATACAGCGACTGGATGACCTGCGCGGCGGCGCGCGCGGCGGCCAGCGCCGCCTGCAGTTCTTTGGATGCCATGGCGAACCTATGCGTGATCGGCATGACGCCGTCAAGGCAGCAGCGGCGTTGACAACGCGCGGGGCGCACGCCTAGAGTCCGCGCGTTCCCTCAGGTGCTCGGGAAGCCGGTGAGCGCAACTGCGCAATGCCGGCGCTGCCCCCGCAACGGTAAGCGATACGACACCGCATCATGGCCACTGCGCGTAAAGCGTGGGAAGGCGATGCGGCCGGTCATGAGCCATGGTTCAGCCATCTTGCTCATGACCCGTGCGCAAGCCCGGAGACCGGCCTAGGGGCTGCTGTAAACCCATGCGGGCGTGCATGGAAAGGCTGGTCTCATGTGCCATCGTTGGTGGGTCGCATGCGCGGCGCAACGCTTCGCGCGTACCTCTATTCTGCTCATTCCCACGGTCATCGCCGTACCCTGGGCGCAGGCCCAGGGGCCAGCGCAGCTGCAGTCCCAGGCGCCGTCGGCCGATAGCGCCAGCGCGGCTGGGGCCACGCTGGCGCCCGTCATCGTCACGGCCTCCAAGCTCGACGTGCCGCAGAGCGAGCTGCCTCAGGCCTCGAGCATCGTGACGGCCGATACAATCCTCGAACAGGCGCAGACCAGCGTCACCGATACCCTGCGCCAGGAGCCGGGCATCCAGTTCCAGGTCGGCGGCGGCCCCGGTCAGTCACTCAATACGCGCCTGCGCGGCTTCGCCGATACCACGCTGTACGTGATCGACGGCATCACGATCAACGAAGGGGGCACCGGCGACATCGGCTATCTGCTCGGCCAGTTGGATCCGTCGATGTTCGATCGCATCGAAGTGCTGCGCGGGCCGCGCGCGACGCTTTACGGGGCCGACTCAACCTCGGGCGTGATTGCCTTGACGACACTGACGGGGCAGAACGCGGGCAGCAGTGTCTCGGTGGAGGCCGGCTCGCTCGATTGGAAGAAGCTGCGCGCCGGCACTGCGGATCATCTGCCGTTCGGTGAGGGCACGTGGAGCTATTCGGTCAATGGCTCCTGGACCGACAGCGGCGGGGTCAACCGCTGGGAGTTCTATCGCAATGGCACGCTGGTGGCGAGCACCGCCTATAGCCGCGGCAGCATCGCGGTCGGCGGCAGCATCTACGCCACGGACAACGAATTTCAGAATGCCGATCTGATCGAGTCCATCCCCGGCGCGAGCGCCGCCAATTACTTCGCCGTGCAGATACCCGACCCGAGCGACATCGATGTCACGCGAGCCGGCGTGGTCAGTCTGTGGTTCGAGCAGCAGCTGGGCGCGCATCTATCGCAGAAGCTCACCATCGGCGGCTCGGGCCAGGATTTTTCCATCGTCAACGGCGATACGGCCAACGGCGGGTTGATCGGCTACTACCACGCGCCCTACGACGGCTGGACCGATCCGGACAGCTACCAGGTCTACGCGGCCGGCCAGAGCGTGCCGGTCTATCAGTTCGCCTCGAGCTATCGCACGATCTCGCACAGCAGCCAGGCCGACTACAACCTACGCTACCGCAGCGATTGGATATCGGCGCTCCTCGGCGCCACCTGGCTCGGCCAGAACTATGACGAGAATGCCGACGCCGGTGGTAACGATGAGAGCCAGGACATCCGCTCGATTTATGGTGATGCCGAGCTCGCGCTGGCCAACCAGCGGCTGCACCTGGAGGGCGGCGTGCGTCTGGACAGCTACACCGCCTGGGCCAACAAGGCGACCTGGAGCCTCGGCGCGGTCTACGACCTGGTGCGTGGCGCTCCGTTCGGCTTGAGCGTGTTCGCCAACTACGGTACGAGCTTCACGCAGCCCACGCTGGACCAGCTCTATAACCCGGTCTATGGCAATCACGGCCTGACGCCGGAGGGGGCCGATACGGTGGAGGCAGGCCTGCGCGCCAACCAATCGGATCAGCGCATCAACGAGACCGTCACACTGTGGCACTCGTATGTACGCAATGTCATCACCTTCGACTATACGCTGGCGGACCCAAGCGACACCTTCTATGGCGGCTACGGCGAGTATGCAAACCTCAATGCCGAGCGCTCACAGGGCATCGAGCTGACTGCAGCGGCGAAGCTCTCGACGCACCTGAACGTGACGGCGAATTACACTCGCACCGACGCCTACGTCAACGACGGCGCGGATTCCTGGACCTTCATGATCGAGAACGCGCGCAATATGGGCAACCTCGGGCTGGTCTATGCGGTCAACGCCTTCGATGTGGGCGCCAACCTGTTCCTCACGGACCACCGGCTGCGCTACGCGGGCGACGTGTGGGCCCCTGGCTATGCTCGGCTGGATCTGTACGGTCGCTACCATCTGGACGCGCGGCTGACGGCCTACGCGCGCGTGCAGAATGCGCTCGATCATCCTATTGTCCAGATCCTTGGCTATCGCGATGTCGGCGTTTACGTAACCGGCGGCTTGCGCTACCAGTTCTGACCCGCGGAGCATGCCGCATGGGCAATCGACTCTCTCGCATCGTCACGCGCACTGGCGACGACGGCACGACGTCCCTCGGCGATGGGCACCGGGTGCCGAAGCAGTCTGCACGCATCGAGGCGATGGGGGACGTCGACGAGCTCAACAGCCTGATCGGCCTGCTGCTCTCACAGCTGGATGAATCGGCAGCTGACGCAGCAGCCTCACCGCGGGCCTGGCTGCTCGAGGTGCAGCATGATCTCTTCGACCTGGGAGCGGAGCTGTCAGTACCGGGGCTCGTGCGCCTGGATGAAACACGCATTGCCGCGCTCGAGGAGGTCATCGAGACGCTCAATGCCGCTCTGCCCCCGCTGAAGGAGTTCGTGCTTCCGGGTGGCTCCACAGCCGCTTCCGTCTGTCATCTCGCACGCACGGTCTGCCGGCGCGCCGAGCGACGCGGTTGGGCGTTGGCGCACACGGTAGCGGGCGATGGCCCACCCGCAGCGACGTCGTCTTCCCCCAACTCAATCAACGCCGTGTCGCTGCGCTATCTCAACCGCCTCTCGGATCTGCTGTTCGTGCTCGCGCGCACGCTCGCACGCGCCGGCGGCGGCCGGGAGATACTCTGGCGCAATCGGTAGCAGCGACTGCGGTCAGCCGGTGGTGACGGTCAGCGAGTAACGCGAATCGGCAGCCAGGGACTGTGCCTCGGGCAGGCCCAGCTCCTTGCGCACGATGTTCGTGCCCAGCACCATCGCAACCATCTTGTAGACGGCGTGACGGCGGCTCATGCCTTCGCGACCCATGCCGCAATCCGAGGAGATGATCAGCCGCTCGGGTGCAATGTGCTTGAGCGCGCGGCGGATCAGCGCGGCGATCTCGTCGGGGCGCTCGATCTGCAGGGTATGGTGATCGATGACGCCGATCACGATCTTCTTGTCGGTGATGGCCTTGCCGATCGCCTCGAGGTCGCCGGGACCTGAGGAGCAGGTCTCGAAGGTGATGGCATCGGCGTCGACCTGGGCGAGCACATCGAGCGTCGGCTGGTAGCTCTGCGACTCGACGAACATGCGCTGCTGCGAAGGATTGCCCCAGCAGGTATGGCACCACACCTCGGACTTGGCGCGCAGGCCCTTGACCGTCTTATTGAACAGGTCCAGCAGCTCCGCGGTGCCGAGCTTGCCGAATTGCTTGCCCCGCGCGGGCACCATGTGGATCTGCGGCTCTTCGAGCTGGATGACCGGGCAGCCGGCATCGGCGAGCGAGTTGAGCTCCTGATTGATTGCCTGCGACAGCGCCATCGTGCGCTCAACGGGATCCTTGTAATAGCTGTCCTGCACGGTGGCGGCCAGCAGCTCCGGCAGGATGGTGCCGAACTTCACCGGGCGCGTGGTCAGGCGCTGCGCCGTCTTCCACATGGCCGCGTACTGCAGGTTGCCGGGACCGACCGGACCGACGATGCGCGGCAGAACCCGCGCCTCCAGATAGTCGTGCAGGATGTGGCCGCGCGGCCAGGCCACCGCACCGACGTTGTATTTCGAAGGCTCGGCGTGCGGGGAAAAGCCTGCCATGTGCGTCGTCGGGTAGCTCTGCCAGGACAGGCCGCCGACCTCGTCGTCGTAGTGGGCATCGCCATCGGTCACGATGTCCAGGCCGGCGGTCTCCTGGGAGCGCAAATGTACCGACACCGCATCCTCGTACTGCTCGCGGTAACGCAGGTTCACCATGGCTTCCAGGAAGCTCTTGTTGCCGAGTTGCACCGTGTACCAGTTCGGACGCGGCAGGGAACCGATGATCGACGTGGGCAGCACGACGTTGGCGGACGCTTTAAACACGACAGTCTCCCGGGAAGTGATAAACCGCCTCGAGCCCGCCGGCAAACGCCCAGGGGGAGGCGGTCCATGTAGAAGCGCCGAACCTTACTGGGAAGCTCGCGGCTGCGTCAAGAATCGGCCCGGCCGCGGGCAGGGCCTACCGGCGCGCTGGGCGCCGCGGGAACGGTCGGCCAGGCTGCCGGACTCGTCAGGCTGCGCCGATGGCCGAGCGCAAGCGCAGCCAATCGAAGGCCGGGCCGGGATCGCTCTTGCGGCCCGGCGCGATATCGCTGTGCCCCACCAGACGTTGCGGCGAGAGACTCGGATACGCGCGGCAGAGCTCGCGGACCAGCGCCGCGAGTGTCGCGTACTGGGCCTCTTCGTATGCCAGAGTGTCCGTGCCCTCGAGCTCGATGCCGATCGAGAAGTCGTTGCAGGCGCTGCGGCCGGCATAGCTGGAGACCCCGGCGTGCCAGGCGCGCGATCCAAAGGGCACGTACTGCGTCGGCGCGCCGTCACGGCGGATGACCACGTGCGCCGAAACCCGCAGCGCGGCGATCGCAGCGAACTGCGGATGCGCCGCCGCTGGCAGGTCACCGGCGAACAGCCGGTCAATCCACGGACCGCCGAACTGGCCGGGCGGCACGCTGATGCCGTGGATCACGATGAGCTCTGGCAGCACCCCAGCCGGCCGGGCGTCGCAGTGCGCAGAGAGCACCTGTGGTACCCCCATGAGCAGGCCGCTGGCGGCATCGATGCGCAGGCGCACAGCGCCAGCCGGGGCGACTGCGGCGGGTGCCTCCTGGGTCGACGGCATCTTCTGCATGGCGACACCCATGATGCCAAAATGCGCCCATGTCGACATCCACCAATGCCCAACTTGCGGCACGCGATTTGGCGCATCTGTGGCACCCCTGCACGCAGATGAAGGACCACGAGCAACTGCCGCCGATAGCGGTACGGCGCGCCGAGGGCTGTTGGCTGGAGGACTTCGACGGGCATCGCTACCTCGATGCCATCAGCTCCTGGTGGGTCAACCTATTCGGGCACTGCCACCCACGCATCGGCGCGGCGATCAGCGCGCAACTACAGCAGCTCGAGCACGTGCTGCTCGCGGGCATGACGCACGAACCGGCCATCGCGCTCGCCGAGCGGCTCACACGCATCGCTCCGGCAGGGCTGTCGCGCTGTTTTCTGGCCGACAACGGCTCGGCGGCCGTGGAAGTGGCGCTGAAGATGAGCTTCCACTACTGGCAGAACTGCGGACGAGGCGAGAAGCGCCGCTTTGTAACCTTGTCCAACAGCTATCACGGCGAGACGCTCGGCGCGCTCGCAGTCGGCAACGTCGAGCTCTACAAACATACCTATCAACCACTGCTCATGGACGTCCTCACGGCACCCTCACCCGATTGCTACGAACGCGAGCCCGGGCAGAGCTGGCAGCAGCATAGCCGCGAACGTTTCGAGGCGATGCGCGCGCTGCTCGAGCAGCACGCCGCCACGATCGCCGCAGTCATCGTCGAACCGCTCGTGCAATGCGCCGGCGGCATGCGCATGTACGACCCGGTCTACCTCTCGTTGCTGCGCGAGGCCTGCGACCACTTCGACGTGCACCTGATCGCCGATGAGATCGCCGTCGGCTTCGGGCGTACCGGTACACTGTTCGCCTGCGAGCAGGCCGGCATCCGTCCGGACTTCATGTGCCTGTCCAAGGGATTGACCGGCGGCTACCTGCCTCTCTCGGCGGTGCTCTGCAGCGAGCAGATCTACCAGGCCTTCTATGCCGACTACGGCGCGCAGCGCGCGTTCCTGCACTCGCACAGCTACACGGGCAATCCGCTGGCCTGTGCCGCCGCCAACGCCACCCTGCAGATCTTCGCGACGACGCCGGTGCTCGAAAACAACCGGGCGCTCGCCGCGCATCTGGCCGACTGCCTGGCACCCCTCGCGGCCCATCCTCACGTCGCCGAAGTACGCCAGACGGGCATGATCGCGGCGGTGGAGCTGGTGCGCAATCGCGCCACGCGTGAGCCTTGGCCCTGGCAGGAGCGGCGCGGTTGGGCACTGCACCGTTACGCGCTGTCGCGCGGTGTTCTGCTGCGCCCACTCGGGGGCGTGGTTTACTTCATGCCTCCCTACGTGATCACCCGCGAAGAGATCGACCTCATGGTGCAGGTCGCCGGCGAAGGCATCGAGCGCGCCTGCGCCTGAGCGCCGGCGCCCGGTTGTATTGCGCCCCGCCATGCGTCTGACCCGCTGCTTCATCGACCAGCCGCTGTCCGCACAGAGCGTCATCACGCTGCCCGAGGCCGCGGCCGTGCACATCCGCCGCGTGCTGCGCCTGCGCGCCGGTGCCGAGCTCACCGTGTTCGACGGCCGCGGCGGGGAATACGCGGCGAGGCTGCTCGCTGGTGGCGAACCGCTGCGGGCGCAAGTCGGCGAGCATCACCCCGTCGAGCGCGAGGCGCCGCTGCCGGTCACGCTGCTGCAGGGACTGGCGCGCGGCGAGCGCATGGATTGGATCGTGCAGAAGGCGACCGAGCTGGGCGCCGCAGCCATCTCGCCGGTGGCCGGCCGTCACAGCGTCGTGCAGCTCGAGCAGAGCGCTGCCGCGCGACGCGTGGCCCACTGGCGTTCGGTCGCCATCGCTGCCTGCGAGCAATGCGGTCGCAATCGCCTGCCGCTCATCCATCCGCTGCGCGAGCTGCCAGGCGCCTGCGCCGAGGTCGACTCGACGCTGCGGTTGCTGCTCGTGCCGGAGGCCCGCACCCCGCTGGTCCAGCACCTTGAGCAGCTGCGCGACATGCACGCTGAGCTCGGCAGCACGGCCTTCTCGATTGCCCTGCTGGTGGGCCCCGAGGGGGGCTTGGCGGATGAAGAGATCGAACTGGCCTGCCGGGCAGGCTTCAGCCCCTGCACGCTCGGTCCCCGCACGCTGCGCACCGAAACCGCGCCGCTGGCCGCGCTTGCTGCGATTCAGACGCTGGCGGGGGATTTTCGAGCGGCAATTGGTTTAAGGTAGCCGCAACTTCGGAGAACACCCCATGGCCAATCCGCTTCAGCAGCTGGCCGCGCTCGGCCAGTCCGTCTGGCTCGACTACATCCATCGCGACCTGTTCAGCGACGGGCAGCTGCGGCGCTTGATCGATGAGGATGCCCTGACCGGCATGACCTCCAACCCGG
The DNA here is from genome assembly GCA_036266795.1 of Steroidobacteraceae bacterium. GTDB lineage: Bacteria > Pseudomonadota > Gammaproteobacteria > Steroidobacterales > Steroidobacteraceae > FEN-1191. The sequence continues at coordinate 20,404 of DATAXJ010000022.1, forward strand.
CAATCTTCGAGAAAGCCATCGGGGCCGGCCACGCCTACGACGAACAGATCGGCTCGCTGGCGAACGCAGGTAAAAGCGCCAACGAGATCTACGAGGCGGTCACGCAGAGCGATGTGCAGCATGCGGCCGATGAGCTGCGCCGGGTCTACGACGCGACACGCGGCGAGGATGGCTATGTCAGCCTGGAGGTCAACCCACATCTGGCGCGTGATGAGGCCGGCACCATCGCCGAAGGGCGGCGGTTGTGGGTGGCGCTCAAGCGACCGAACGCCTATATCAAAGTGCCGGCGACCCAGGAAGGCCTCGGCGCCATCCGCACCCTGATCAGCGAGGGCATCAACGTCAATGTCACGCTGTTGTTCTCGCTGCCGCGCTACCAGGAAGTGATGGACGCCTACCTCGCGGGGCTCGAGCAGCGCCTCGCCGCCGGCGGGTCGATCGATACGATCAGCTCCGTCGCGAGCTTCTTCATCAGCCGCATCGACGCCATGGTGGACCCGCTGCTCGAGGCGCGGGTGCGGGCAGACAAGGGCGCCGAGGCGCAGGAGGCCCTGGGTGAAGTCGCCATCGCCTGCGGCAAGCTCGCCTACAACATCTATCAGCAGACTTTCGCGACCGAGCGCTTTCAACGCCTCGCCGCGCGCGGCGCACGCGTGCAGCGGCTGCTGTGGGCCAGCACCAGCACCAAGAATCCCAAGTACAGCGACGTGAAGTACGTCGAGGCACTGCTCGGTGCGCGCACCATCGACACCATGCCGCTCGAGACACTCGAGGCGTATCGCGATCACGGCAAGCCGCAGTTGCGCCTGGGCGAGGGGCTCACGGCGGCACGTGACATCTTCGAGAACCTGCCCGCCCTCGGCGTGGACATCGACGCGGTATGCCGCAAGCTCGAGGAGGAGGGCATCGACAAGTTCGATCAGCCCTTCGACAAGCTGCTGCAGCAAATCGAGGCGCAAAGGGCTCGCGCCAAGCACAGCCGCGCCGGCTGAGGCAGCAGCGAGGGTGCGCATCCGGCCGGGCGCTTTCGGCCTGCTGCTCGTGAGCATCGCCGCGCTGGCTGCAACGGCCTGGCCGCCGGCAGCCGGCGCGCGCAATCTGCTCATCTTCGTGGCCGACGGCCTGCGCGCCGACTCGGTCAATCCCGTGGACGCGCCGACCCTCAGCGCCCTCGCGGCACGCGGCGTGCGCTTCGTGGACAGCCACGCGGTATTTCCGACCTTCACGACGCCCAATGCCGCGGCGATCGCGACCGGAGAGTACCCGGGACAGACCGGCGACTTCTCCAACTCGCTGTATGTCGGTTATCGGCTGTTCAACGCCGGCAACTACGCGCAACGAACCGCCAGCAATACGTCCTTTCTGGAGAGCGACCTGGTGCTCGGCGACCTGGATGATCACTACGCCGACAACTTTCTCGGCGCCACGAGCCTGCTCGCGGCCGCGCGCGTCGCCGGCTACAGCACCGCGGCGATCGGCAAGCTAGGGCCCGTCGCGATCCAGGACGTCTCGCAGCTCGGCCCGCGTGGCGGCGCCTTCGGGGTGCCGCAGACCATCTTCATCGACGACGCCACCGGCAGCCCCGAAGGCATCCCGCTGTCGCCGGAGGTGAGCGCGGCGCTGCTGGCCGCACAGCTGCCGCTGGCGGCGCCGCCTCGCCTGCAGCCGGCCGGCACCGCGCGCATCCGCGGCACAGTGAATGCCAACTGGGCCCAGCAGGTGTACTTCATCGAGGCGGCGACCCGGGCAGTGTTGCCGCTGCTGCGGCAGCGCGCTCGCCCCTTCGTGCTGCTCTACTGGTCGCGTGATCCGGATGGGACGCAGCACAACGAGGGCGACAGCCTGAACCGGCTGGTACCGGGCATCAACGGTCGCACCTCGCATGAGGCGGTGCGCGACGCCGATGAGGATTTACGTCAGCTGCTCGACGCCCTGGCGGCCGATCCGCACGTGGCCGCCGATACGGACGTGTTCGTAACATCCGATCATGGCTTCGCGACGATCAGCAAGCAGCCCATCGATGTGGCCGGCACGCCGACGCGCAGTCCCGCGGCGCTCGGGCACTACGCCGATGTGCCGGCCGGCTTTCTGCCCTCCGGCTTTCTCGCACTCGATCTTGCGGCCGCACTGAATGAGCCGCTCTATGACCCGGATTATCCCGTGAAGGATGCACACGGCAATCCCGCCTGGCGCCAGGTACTCCCCGGCCATCATCCGCGGCAGGGTAGTGGGCTCATCGGCGGCAGTGGCGAGGCGCTCGAGCACACCGACGCGCAGGTGGTGGTCGCCGCCAACGGTGGCTCGGATCTCATCTATCTGCCGCGGCCCGATGCCTTGCTGGCGCGACGGCTGGTGCAGATTCTGAGCGGTCTGGACTATGTCGGCGGGCTGTTCACGCACGATGCGCTCGGTCCGATCGTGGGGGCGCTGCCCTTCAGCAGCATCGGTCTCACGGGCAGCCCGCGTCTGCCGGCACCGGCCATCGTCGTCGCCTTCCGGCACTTCGTGCTGCCTGCCTCGCAAACCGGGATCCGCGATCCGCTGCTCAACGGCGTGCAGATCTCCGACACGACGCTACAGCAGGGCCAGGGAAATCACGGCAGCTTCGGACGCGACAATACCTTCAACTTCATGGCGGCGGCCGGGCCCGACTTCCGCACGCGCTGGCGCGATGCGGCGCCGGCCGGCAATGCCGACATCACCCCAACACTGCTCGCCGCGCTCGACCTGCCCTGGGAGCCGCAGGGGATGCTGCATGGCCGCGTGCTCGCTGAATCGCTGGTCGGACCTCGCGCCTCGACCGCCCCCGGTACCGAGCGCTGTCTGGTGCTCTCGGCCCCGCTGCCCGACGGGCGGCGCACGCTGCTCTTTTACCAACGCGCCGCGGACAGTCTCTACCTCGATGAGGCCGAGTTCCGCGCGGCGCAGCCGCGCGAGCGCACGGGATGCCAGGCGGCGAGACCCGGCAGGATTCGTTTCTGAGGAAACAAATCCGGCGAAAACTTTCCATGGAAAGGGAAAACCGGTGTGCGGCGCCGGGCACAAACACCGCACAGGCAGCCGGCTCAGGCTAAAGCAGTTCTCGCTCCGTCACCACGCTGGTCTCCTCGGCGACCATGAGCTCGAGTCGCTCCAGATCCGGCACCCAGGGAGCCTCGTTGAGCAGACGCACCTGGCAGATCACCGGCATGCGCTCGGGAAAGCTGCGCGAGTTGTCCGGGCGCACCACATCGCTGCCCACGCGCACCAGCTGCGGGAAACCCTGCGATACGATCGCAACGTAGCCGGCTTCCAGCCGCCCGAGCAGGGCGTGAAATACCACGATGCGCGAGCGGCTGCTCGGCGGGGGCACGGCCATGCCGCAGGCGCCTTCGAAGGACACCAGTGGCAGGGTGCGTGCGTTCCAGTTGACGATGCCGAGATACCAGGGCGGCGCGCCTTCGACCGGCGTGGGAGCCTGATACCCGATGACCTCTCCGACACAGGCGCGCGGCACCAGCACACGCGCGTCGGCGAGCGGGATCAGCAGGCTGTAAACCTCGGCGACGCGTTCGGGCATGATCTGTCAGCCGGAGGACGCGCGCTGCGTCTGGGCGCGGCGCGCCACCAGCGGCGCTATCGCATCGATCAACTGGCTCTCCTGGTAGGGCTTGCCCAGGTAGTCATCGACACCGAGCTCGATGGCGCGGGCGCGATGCTTCTCGCCCACGCGCGATGTGATCATGATGATGGGTATATCCGCGAGGCGTGCATCGGAACGCACGTGCGCGGCAACTTCGTAGCCGTCCATGCGCGGCATCTCGATGTCCAGCAGGATGATGTCTGGGACGTGCTCGGCCAGCAGCGCCACAGCATCCATGCCATCGCGCGCAGTCATGACACGCATGCCGTTGCGCTCGAGCAGTCGCTGCGTGACGCGCCGTACCGTGATCGAGTCATCCACCACCAGTGCGAAGGTGCGCCGATCGACTTTGTCGCGCGGCACCGTGGGCGCGGCGCGGCCGCGCCACTCGGCGCGTACCAGCGCACCGATGTCGAGGATGATCACGATGCGCCCATCGCCGAGGATGGTCGCGCCCGAGATGCCGCGAATGCCGGAGATCTGCGGACCCACGGGCTTGACGACGATCTCGCGGCTGCCGATCAGCTCATCGGCCACCAGGCCGGTGGAGTGTTCGCCGGCGCGCACCAGCACCACCGGAATCGTCACGTCCTGCTCGGGCAAGGGCGAGGACTCCATGCCCACGTAGATCGCCAGCGGCTGCAGACGGTATTTGTGGTTGCCGTAGCTGAAGGTCGCACTGTCGGCGCGCAGATGCGCGGCCACCTCATCGCGCGTCAGGCGCACGACGCCCTCCACCGTAGGCAGCGGCAGTGCGTAGTACTCGTCGCCGGTACGCACCACCAGCGCGTGGCTGATGGCGAGCGTGAAGGGCAGACGGATCGTGAAGCGCGTGCCCGCGCCGGGCGTGCTCTCCATGTGCAGGGCGCCGCCGAGCTTCTTGATCTCCACGGCCACGACGTCCATGCCCACGCCGCGGCCGGCCTGCTGCGTCAGGGTGCTGGCCGTAGAGAAGCCGGGCTCGAGCACCAGCTGCATCACATCTTCGTCCGACAGCGTCTGATCCGCGCGGATCAGTCCGAGCGAGAGTCCCTTGGCGCGAATCGCCGCCAGATCCATGCCGGCGCCGTCGTCGGCGAGTTCGACGATGAATTCCGCGCCCTCGCGCTTGAGCGACAGTGTGATGCGCCCGGTTTCGTCCTTGCCGGCAGCGCGCCGGCGCTCCGGTGTTTCGATGCCGTGGACCACGGCATTGCGCAGCATGTGCTCGAAGGGCGGCAACATGCGTTCGAGCACCTGACGATCGAATTCACCAGCCGCGCCTTCGACGACGAGCTCGGCGCGCTTATCCGTGTCCGCTGCCGCCTGGCGCACGATGCGGCCGAGCCGCTGCACGTGACGCTGGAAGGACACCATGCGCGTGCGCATCAGTCCGTTCTGCAGTTCGGTCACGGTCCGCGACTGCTGCTGCAGCAGGTTCTGCGCTTCTCCGATCAGATTCTCGAGCAGGCCCTGAATGCTCGCGACGTCGCTGGCCGACTCCGCCAGGGCGCGCGAGAACTGCTGGATCGATGAGTAGCGATCGAGCTCCAGCGGATCGAACTGCGCGCGATGGCCGGGCTCGGTGTCGTGCCGATGCAGGATCTGCGCCTCGGTCTCGATCTCGAGCTTGCGAAGCTGCTCCTTCAATCGCGTCACCGTGCGCGACAGCTCGCCGAGGTTGAATTCGATCGAGCCCAGCTGCTGCTCGAGCCGCGCTCGCGCGATGCTGACCTCGCCGGCGCTGTTGAGCAGCGTATCCAACAGCTCCGCGCTCACGCGCGCCATCTCTACGCGGTCGGCAGCGACCATCGGCTCGCGTCCGGGCGGCAGCGGTGGAACCGTCGGACTGACAGTCCTGGCGGGCGGTGGGGCTGCTGGTGTTACTGCCGGCGCAGATGGGGGCGCAGCCGCGGCGGGGACCGGCGGCCGCGCGGCGGCAGGCAGCACGGGCGCAGCGGCGCTCGGAGCCGGTGCAGCTTTGGGTTTTGCTGGGACCGGTGCCGGTCGCGCCGCGGGACGTGGACCCGTGCCACTCAGGGCACGCAGCCGCGCGATCAGCTCGGGGGCCTGCTGTGTGGAACGCCCGCCGGCGATGGCCTCACGCATGCGAGCCAGCTCATCGATCGCTTCCTGCGCCACCGCGCGCGCGTCTTCACCGGCGCTGCTCACGCCGCTCTCGATGCGCGACACCAGGCTTTCCAACTCATGGGCGAGCTCACCCATGGCGGACAGTCCCGCCATGCGCGCGCCACCCTTCAATGTATGCAGCGAGCGCCGCAGCGCGCCGACGTGCTCGGTGTCCTGCGGCGCGGCGTTCCAGGCTGCGAGGGCCGACTCGGCGCTTTCCAGCAGCTCCACTGCCTCCTCGCCAAAGATCGCCGCGATCTCCGGATCGAGCTCAGCGCGCTCGCGTGCGGCGGACACAGCCGGCTCCTCGAGCTGCGCATGCAGCGGCGGGGCCACGAGGCTCACGCTGCTGCGCGCCGTGAGCTCGGCATTCTCGGAAATGCGCCGCTCCAGGGCCTGCTCGGCGCGGGCGATGCGCGCCCGCAGCGTGTCGTGCACGACGAAGAAGCCCGTGGTCTCGTCCAGGTGACCCGCCACGCTCTGCATTGCCGTCATGCAGTCGCCCAGCAGCTGCAGGTCCGAATCGTCCAGCCCCACACCGCTGTCGAAGGACTTGCGCAGCCAGCGATTGAGCGCCTCAGCCAACCGCACCCCGTGGCGCGCCTCGGCCATCGTCGAGCTGCCTACCAGCGTGTGACAGGCGCGGAATACCGGCTCGGGCAGCACGTGCGGTGCCGGCATGAGGCTTTCGCGCTCGATCCAGGCGCGCACGGTGGCCACGTGTCCGCCCGTCTCGCGTGCATAAATATCGCGCAGCGCCTGATCGCCATCGAGCGGGTGGCTGCCCGTCGGCGCCTCCGACGAGATCTCCGCCTCCGCAGCCGCGCTCGCCGGCTGCGCTGCTGCCGGCATGGCGGGTATCGCGGGAACCGGTGTCATGGCTGCCGGCGCAGGACCTGCCGTCGCTGCGCTGCCCGCCGGCGCCGCTGTCGGTACCCTTGCCGCTGCCGGCGGGACGCTGGCGACAGCAGCGACAGGCGGCTGTTCGCGTCCACTGGCGTAGGCGTGCGCGCGCGCCACGAGCTGCGTGACGTCGGTGCCGCCCGGCGTGCCGCCGGCCAGCTCTGCCACCAGCTGCGGCATCTGGCCCACAGCGGTGCGCAGCACCTCAAGAATCGGCGGCGAGCGCTGCAGCGTACCGTCGATCAACCGGTTGAGCAGATTTTCCACCGCCCAGGCGAACTCGCTGATATGACGCGCATTGACCATGCGCCCGCTGCCCTTGAGCGTATGAAAGGAGCGGCGCACCGAGAGCAGCGCCTCGCTCTCGAGCGGATTCAGGTCCCAGACGGGGAAGCGCTGCTGGATCTTGGCCACCTCCTCGCTCGCCTCTTCGATGAACAGGCGCGTGAGCTCCGGGTCCGGCGGCGTGACTTCGTGCGGCGGGTTGCTCGGGGCCGCCGTGAGCACCGGCGGTTCGACCATCTCTGCGGAGTGGGCCGCGATGCGCGCCGTCTCGGCGGCATCGCTCGGCGCGGCCGCCATGTCCTCCTGAGCGCGTCGCGGCAACGGACCGGCCGTGTCCTCGGCACCCGGCGTCAGCAGCACCGTGCGCGCGTGCGTGCGCGCCGAGAGCGGCACGACGGTGGGCACCACGCGCTCGGGCGCGCGCGCCAGCGCATCCAGACACGCGCGTGCATTGTCGAGCATGTACCAGGGGTCGCTGCGACCGCTTTGCAGTGTCTCGATGTAGTACTCGAGACTGACGATCGCATCGGCGAGTCGATCCAGGCTCTCGGCCGGCAGCGCCGTGCCGCCCGGCTGCATCACGCGCTTCAAGTGCTGCGTGATGCCCTCGATGATCTCCACGGCGCGCGTCTTGCCGAGCATCAGCAGCCCAGCCTTGATGCCACGCATGAGCTCCGGCCAGTTGTCGAAGCCCGCCGTATCGAGCGTCCCGCTGACGTTCTGCGCGACGTACTCCTTGACGCGTGCGAGATTCACGACGCATTCGCGCAGCACCGCCCCCTGCACCAGCTGGAAATCGTGGTCCAGCGCATCGGCGTCCTCAGGCGCCTTCTTGCGCGGCAGGATCAGCCCGACGAGCTGATCGTCGAGCCGGTCCTCGACCTGAATGAGCCCTGCGGCCACCTGCACGAGCTCCGTCTCGCCACTCGGCTCGCGGCCGGTGACCATGGCCTCCAAGCGCTGCGACGCCTCCTGCACGCCGGCACGCAACTCGCCGAGTCCGAGCACCCCGAGGGTGTCACCGATCTTGCGCAGCAGAGCCACCTGCGGCGCGAGCTCCTCGGCCGCCTCCCCGCCGCGGCGCACATAGATGTCCAGTACGTCCTTGACCTTGGAGAGATCCTCGCGGATCGCCGCGGCCACCGTGTGCATCAGCTTGATCGAGGGCGCCGATAGGTTCTCGCGCTCCTGCTCAACCGATTCGTCCACCGGCAGCAGCTCATTGAGTCGGAACGAGGCGCGCACCGCGGCCACCCGCGGCCCCCCGCTGCTGGAGCGCGCGATGTAATACAGCACGTTGTTCAGCAGCTCCACCGGCGGGTGCTGCGCGTAGCGCGTCTCGCCCTGCTCGTAGAGACGCTTCAATTCCCGGTCGGCCAGTCCCAGCAGGCGCTTGACCGAGATGCTGCTCTCCACGCCGTTCTCGCGCAGCGCCTCGAGCAGCGCGCCGACGACCCACCAGAGCTGGAACACGGGCTGCGCGGTGGCCGCCTGCTCCAGCTGCGAGGCCACCGAGGAGAGGGTCTCGAGGTTCTGTTCGGCGCGCTCGCCGCGAATCCAACCAATCAGCCCCGTCTG
>DATAXJ010000033.1:0-33630 GCA_036266795.1 Steroidobacteraceae bacterium
TGGGGAGACCACCAGCGTGCGCGCATCCTCGATGCTGACGTTGGCGACCTGCTGCAGCGGCACGTCCGAGCCGTAGTAGTCGACCTTCAGATGCTCGATCAGGCTTGGGTGGGCACGACCGGTGCGCAGTTTCTTCAGCTCGCCCTGGAAGGCCTGGATGCACTTCTGCATCCGGGCGGTGGCGTCCTTCTTCAGATCATCGAGCATGGGTATCCTCTTCGGCCCGCAGGGCGGGCGTCAGTCCTGGGTCACCAGGGTACCGATGTCCTCGCCGCGCACGATGCGCAGCAGATCGCCCGGGCTGCCCAGATTGAATACGCGCACCGGCAGATGGTAATCCCGACACATCACGATGGCGGTGGCGTCCATGACGTTGAGCCGCTCGTCGAGCACGCGGTCGTACGTCAGGCGTGTGTAACGCTGCGCGGCCGGATTGACCACCGGATCCTCGGAATAGATGCCGTTCACCTTGGTAGCCTTCAGCAGCAGCTGCGCCTCGATCTCGATGGCGCGCAGGCTGGCGGCCGTGTCGGTGGTGAAGAATGGGTTGCCGGTCCCGGCAGCGAACACCACCACCCGTCCCTTCTCCAGATGGCGGATCGCGCGGCGGCGGATGAAGTCCTCGCAAACCTGGTTGATGCGCACGGCGGACATCACGCGCACCGCAAAGCCGCGCTGCTCCAGCGCGTCCTGCAGCGCCAGGGCATTCATGACCGTGGCCAGCATGCCCATCTGATCGGCGGTGACGCGGTCCATGCCGGAGCGCGCCAGACCCGCGCCGCGGAACAGATTGCCGCCGCCCACTACGATGCCAATCTGCACGCCCAGCGACTGCACATCGCCGATCTCCTCGGCGACGCGCTTGAGCACCACCGGATCGATGCCGTAGTCGGCTCCGCCGAGCAGCGCTTCGCCCGAGAGCTTGACGAGCACGCGGCGAAAGGGTGCGTTCGGGCTGTCGTTCATCGGCTTACTCCCAGGGCAGTCTGCCACAAACAACGCGCCGCAGCCCATCGCGACGCGGTCCGTCGCGCCGGCGTCGCGCGTTCGCGCGCTCAGTGCTTCCGGGGTGGACCCGATCCGTCGGAGCTGCCGGAGCTGCCGGAGCTGCCGGAGCCGCCGGGCCCCTCGGACTCAGTGGGCTTGGTGGCGGCACTGACCTGCGCCATGACGTCGGCGACGAAGTTGTCCTGCTTCTTCTCCATGCCGGCACCGACTTCATAGCGCTCGAAGCGCACCACGCGCGCATTGGCGGCCTTGAGCACCTTCTCGACCGTCTGCTCGAGCTCCTTCACGAAGGGCTGGCCGAGCAACACGAATTCGTTGAGCGACTTGCGCAGCCGGCCCTCGACCATCTTGGCGACGACTTCCGGGCTCTTGCCCTCTTTCTGCGCCTGCTGCTGCGCCTGCTCTGCGAGGATCTCCCGCTCCTTGGCCACGACGTCAGCGGGCACGTCGCTGGTGGCGATGAAGCGCGGATTGCTGGCGGCGATATGCATCGCCACGTCGTGCGCCAGCGTGTCGAGGGCGGCGACGGTCTGCGCACCTGAGGTGCTCTCGAGCGCCACCAGCACTCCTATGCGTGTGCCGTGGACATAGGCACCGATCGCCGCCAGCGCGGGCGCCGCGCCACGCTCGAGCACCACACAGCGGCGCACACTGATGTTCTCCCCGATCTTGGAGACCAACGCGCGGCGATGCTGATCCACGCTCTCGCCCGCGACGAGCTCGGCATTGAGCAACGCCTCAAGATCCACGGGACGATGCTCGAGGGTCAGACGGGCCACATCGGCGGCAAAACGGCGAAAGTCCTGCTCGCGGGCGACGAAGTCGGTCTCGCAGTTGATCTCGGCCATTGCCGCGGCACGCCCGTCGGCGGCGCGCTCGATGACGATGACGCCTTCGGCGGCCACGCGCGCAGCCTTTTTATCGGCCTTGGCCAGTCCCTGCTTGCGCATGAGCTCGGCGGCGGCGTCGAGGTCCCCGCCGGTCTCCACCAAGGCCCGCTTGCACTCCATCATGCCGGCGCCGGTGCGCTCTCGCAGCGCTCGCACCGTGTCTGCAGTCACGTTCATGGCAGCTCCTCTCGAATGAAGGGCCGGCGCGCAGCCCGCGCCGGCCCGGTAGTCTGGGGACAGTGCGTCTACACCGCGGCAGCGCGGAGCAGCGCCGGATCAGCCCGCGCCGCTGCGCGGGCGGCGCGTGGCACCCGCCGGCGCACGGCGCTTCAGACCCATGGGTGCGGTGGGGGGCGTACTGCCACCGGCAGCGCCCAGGTCCTGGTCGGCGGTTTCGTCGAGCTCGGCCTCGTTCGCCGCGGTGGCGGCGGTAGCCCCCTCGGTCCCGGGGGTTGCCGCGGGGGCTGCGGGCGCCACTGACGGACGGCGGCGGGGCGGGGCCTTGCGGCGTACGGCAGCCGCGGGCCTCGCCCGGGAGGGCTTGCCGCCACGGCGGCGCGGATTGCCTTCCTCGTCGAGCTCGATGAATTCGTCCTCACCCACCGCCATCTGCGGCACGGCGGACTTGCCCTCCAGCACCGCATCGGCGACGGCCGCGGCATACAGCTGGATGGCGCGCATGGCATCGTCATTGCCGGGAATGACGTGGTCGATGCCCTCGGGCGAACAATTGGTATCCACGATGGCCACCACGGGGATGCCGAGCTTGCGGGCCTCGTGGATGGCAATGTGCTCATGGCCCACGTCGATCACGAACAGCGCATCGGGCAGCGACTCCATTTTCTGGATGCCACCGAGGCTGCGCTCGAGCTTGACCATCTCGCGTCGCAGCTGCGTCGCTTCTTTCTTGCCGCGCTTGTCCAGTGCGCCCGAGGCGGTCATCTCGTTGAGATCGCCCAGGCGCTTGATCGAAGCGCGGATGGTCTTGAAATTGGTCAGCATGCCGCCGAGCCAGCGCTGATTCACATAGGGCATTGCGCAGCGCGTCGCCTCTTTCTGCACGGCATCGCGCGCCGAGCGCTTGGTGCCGGCGAACAGCACGGTGCCGCCTTCGGCCACGACCTGGCGGATGAAGGCGGTCGCATCCGCGAACAGCGGCTGCGTCTTCTCGAGGTTGATGATGTGGATCTTGTTACGCTCGCCGAAGATGAAGGGCTCCATCTTCGGGTTCCAGAAGCGGGTCTGATGTCCGAAATGAACCCCCGCCTCCAACATCTGTCGCATCGACACGGTCGGCATGACTGCACTCCTCGCGGGTTGTGAGCTGGCGCGCATCCCCGAGGACGATCCCGTGGTGGCAGTTGACCTGCCGGCTCGGAACACCCAGTCTCGGGTTCGTGATGCGCGTGCGGATTGCGTCGCTGCGGTGGCCGGCCCTGTGCGCTCGCCGGGGGAAGCAGCTGACGTTGCCAAAAAAGGCCGCGCTTTATACCATGAACTCCCAACCTGAACAACGGTTTGAGCACCGCCGCGCACCATGCTTCGTACTACGCAAATCACGCTAAAGAACACCGATGAGCAGCAGAAGCTGCGCATTGCAGGGGCGCTCGCGGCCGACGTGCTGGACATGATCGGCGAGCATGTGGTGCCGGGCATCAGCACCGATGAGCTCGACCGCATCTGCCACGACTACATCGTCAACGTGCAGGGCGCCATTCCGGCCAATGTCGGCTACCGCGGCTTTCCCAAGACCGTCTGCACCTCGGTCAACCACGTGGTGTGCCATGGGATCCCGAACGAGCGCCGCCTGAAGGCGGGCGACATCGTCAATATCGACGTAGCGGTCATCAAGGACGGCTATCACGGGGACACGAGCCGCATGTATTACGCCGGCCAGCCACCGGTCCTGGCGCAGCGGATCGCCGAGATCTGCAAGCAGGCGATGTGGCGTGGCATCGAAGTGACGCGCCCCGGCGCGCACCTGGGCGATGTCGGCCATGCCATTCAAAGCTTCGCAGAAGCCGAAGGATTCTCGGTGGTGCGCGAGTACTGCGGCCACGGCATCGGGCGCATCTACCACGAGGATCCCCAGGTGCTGCATTACGGGGAGTTCGGCACGGGGCTCGAGCTGGTCCCTGGCATGGTGTTCACGATCGAGCCGATGATCAACGCCGGCCGCCGGCACGTGCGCGTGTTGCCCGACGGCTGGACGGTGGTCACCAAGGATCACACGCTCTCGGCGCAGTGGGAGCACATGGTGCTGATCACCCCCGCAGGGCACGAAGTTCTCACGCTGGGGCGCCACGATTCGCACTGAGCGCGCCCGACCCACCCTAACCCACCCCACCCTGACACCGCCGCCCTAGCCAGCCGGCCAGCCCACCCTGCCGTACGTGCTGCCGTACGCCCTGCCATACTAGGGTGGCCCTGGCTGGCGACAGCCGCCTGACGGCATAGACAGCGATGGCCCTATCCGAATCTTCCGCGCTCGACGAGACGCCCTTCACACCGCCCGCGGCGCTGCAGTGGCCGCTGCTCGAGCATCTGCCCGGCCGGCTCGCGAATTGCGTCAGCCGTGAGCAGTGCCGCGATCTTTGCCGTGAGTTGCTGCAGCAGGCGCAGCGCGAGCTGGCCGCGCGCTTCACCGAGGACGAGCCGGTCGAGGGACTGGTCCACGGGCGGGCGCGCTTCATCGATGTGCTGCTCTGTGAGCTGTGGAGAGAGCAGCTGGATGCGCAGCTCGCCGCAGGGCTGTGCCTGGTGGCGGTCGGTGGCTACGGACGCGGCGAGCTGCATCCCTGCTCGGACGTCGACATCCTGGTGCTGGTGCCCGCCCCGCTGTCCGAGGCAGCGCGCGCGAGCATCGAGCGGCTGGTGTCCTTTCTTTGGGACATCGGACTGGAGGTCGGCAATAGCGTGCGCACGGTTGCCGAGTGCGCCGAGGAGAGCGCAGCGGACGTGGGTGTCATGACGACGCTGATGGAATCGCGGCGGCTCGCCGGCTCCGCAGAGCTGCTCGGGCAGATGCGCGCGGCGTTGGCACCCGAACATGTGTGGCCGGTGCGCGAGTTCTTCGAGGCGAAGGTACGCGAGCAGCAGGAGCGTCGGCTCAAGGCCAACGACACGGCCTATAACCTCGAACCGAACGTCAAGACCGGCCCCGGCGGGCTGCGCGACATCCAGACCATCGGCTGGGTCGCCAAGCGCCACTTCGGCGCGGAATCGCTCGATGAGCTGGTGACGCACGGCTTTCTGACGCCCTCGGAGCTGCGGCGGCTGCTGCAGGCGCAGTCCTTCCTGTGGAAGGTGCGCTTCGGACTGCACATGCTGACAGGGCGGCACGAGGACCGGCTGCTGTTTGATTATCAGATCAAGCTCTCGCAGACCTTTGGCTACGAGGATGCGAGCTACACCCTCGCGGTCGAGCAGCTCATGCAGCGCTACTACCGCACCATCATCGATGTGACGCTGCTCAACGAGCTGCTGCTGCAGCTGTTTCGCGAGGCGATCCTCTCGAGCGACGAGCCGCCCAAGCCCTTGAACCCACGCTTCCAGGTACGCAACGACTATTTGGAAACCGTCCACGAGGAGGTGTTCTCGCGCCAACCCGGGGCGCTGCTGGAGCTGTTCGTACTGCTGCAGCAGAATCCACAGATCCGCGGCGTGCGCGCCAACACCATCCGCGCCGTGGTGCGCAACCTCTGGCTGATTGACGAGGAGTTTCGCCAGAACCCGCGCAATCATCGCTTTTTCCTCGAGATGCTGCGCGCCCCGCGCGGCGTGACGCATGAGCTGCGCCGCATGAACGACTACGGCGTGCTCGGCCGCTACATTCCGGCCTTCGGCCGCGTCGTGGGCCGCATGCAGTACGACCTGTTCCATGCGTACACGGTCGATGCGCACACGCTGTTCGTGCTGAGCAATCTGCGCCGACTGGCCATGAAGGAATTCGATCATGAGCTGCCGCTGGTCTCGGCGATCATGCAGCAGTTGCCCAAGGCCGAGGTCGCCTATCTAGGTGCCCTGTTCCACGACATCGCCAAGGGTCGCGGTGGCGATCATTCCGAGCTCGGCAGCGTGGATGCCGAGGCCTTCTGCCTGGAGCAGGGCATGTCGCGCTACGACGCGCGACTGGTCGCCTGGCTCGTCAAGAATCACCTGCTTCTCTCGACGAGCGCGCAGAAGCAGGACATCGGCGATCCGCAGGTCATCAACGAGTTTGCGCGACTGGTCGGTGACGAGACGCATCTGGACTACCTCTACGTGCTCACCTGCGCGGATGTGCGCGCCACGAATCCAAAACTGTGGAACTCGTGGAAGGCGTCGCTGTTCAGCGAGTTCTACGAGCGCGTCAAGCGCGCACTGCGACGCGGGCTCGAGACCCCCATCGATCAGGAGGAGCTGCTACGCGAGAACCAGGTCGCGGCCCGCACGCTGCTGCACGCCCGTGGCGTCGCCGGCGAGGCGATCGAACGGACCTGGCAGCGCCTGCCGGCGGCCTACTTTCTGCGTCATTCCCCCGAGGAGATCGCGCGCCACACGGGCGTGCTGGCCGAGGGCGAGGCCGGCACGGACGAGGCGCTGGTATCGGTCGAGCCGATAAGCGAGCGTGGCACCACGGCGGTGATAATCTACGCGCCGCACCGCCGCCACGGCTTTGCGCGCGCCACCGCGGTGCTCGATCAGCTCGGCTTGAACATCCTCGATGCGAGCATCACCTCGGTAGGAAACGGCTTCTCGCTCGACTCCTACCATGTGCTCGAGGAGGACGGCAGCGCGATCGCCGACGTCGAGCGGCGCGAGGAGATCGAGCGCGCTCTGTGGGGCTCGCTGCAGCGGCCGGAAGAGGCGCCGCTCGCGGTGTCGCGACGCGCGCCGCGCCAGATGCGCGTCTTCAAGACGCCGACCCGCATTGCCATCTCCGTCGATGAGCGCAATGCCCGCTCGGTGCTCGAACTCACGGCAGGCGATCGACCGGGCCTGCTCTGCGATGTGGGCAAAGTGCTCTGGGAGGAGCGCGTGGATCTGCTCGCGGCGAAGATCAGCACCTTCGGGGAACGCGCCGAGGACGTGTTCTACGTGTGTGACCGCGCGCTGCGGCCGCTGGATGAGGCCAGCGCCGAGCGCCTGCAACACAAGCTCATCGAGTCACTCGATCAGCGCAGCGGCTAGCGCGGCTGGAGTCGCGCGGCTGCCAGATCGGCACCCTCGCGAAGCGCCTGCAGCTTCTTGGCAGTCACCTTGGGGTCGATCTTCCCGTAGCCGGCGAACGTGCCGAAGCCACAATCGGTGCTGGCCATGACCCGCTGCGCACCGAGAAACGAGGTGAAACGCTCGAGCCGCTGCGCTATCAGTTCGGGGTGCTCGACGTAATTGGAGCAGGTGTCGATCAGGCCAGGCGCCAGCACCTTCTCGTCCGGCAACTTCGCCTGCTTCCACACCTGCCACTCGTGCTCGTGACGGGGATTCGCCGCCTCGAACAGCACCGTGGCCGGCCGCGCCCTGAGCACCACGTCGATGACCTTCTCGAGCGGTATGTCGTGATCGTGAGGGCCTTCGTAGTTGCCCCAGCACACGTGCATGCGCATCTTCTCCGGCGCGATATTGGCCGTTGCCGCGTTGAGCGCCTCAACATTGGCGGCCGCTATTCTCAGGAACTGCGCATCGCTCAGGTCCTGATACCCGGTGTGGCGGGACATGGCCAGGTCTGGACAATCCAGCTGCAGCGTGAAGCCCTCGCGCACGATGGTCTCGTATTCCTCACGCATCGCGTCGACCAGATCGGCGAGATAGGCTTCATGGGTCGGATAGTGGCGATTGACCTGGAAGGCAGTGATGAGGCCAGGCGAGGCCGCATTCATGAACGCCTCGGCTTCGCCACCATGGCTGGCCAGCGCCGCCTTGAAACGGCGGATGTCCTCATGCAGAGGCTCGAGATTGACGAGCTTGACCGGTCCGATGCACGAGGCCCGGACGAATTCCTGCCTGCCCATGATGGCCGACAGCCTGTGCGCCAGACCAGGCACCTCGGCCAGATCGGCGGCCGGTCTACGATCGATGTGGCCGCCGAATCCCGACAGCCGCTCGATCATATAGGTCGAATAGCCGACCTTGCTCAGCTCGCCATCGCTGACCACATCGACGCCGGCATTGACCTGAAAGGCGACGACGTCCTCGACGGCGCCGGCCACCACGCGCTCGAATTCCTCGCGGTCATAGGGTTGCCCATGATCACGAGCGAGCAGCAGCGGTGTGAGCTTGGAACCGCGTGGCATGCTCCCCACATGAGTGGTCTTGATATGGGCCACGGCCATAGGGACCTCTAGGTGAAGTGAAGAATGCCGCGGCGCTCTGCGAAGCGCCAACCTTCGTCGGTGAGCGCGAATCGGTCATGGAACGAGCCGACGATGGGCACACCGGGGCCGCTATACAGCAGCATGGCACTTTCCCCGCGCGCGGCGCTCGAACTCTCCACCTCCACCACGAGGTTCGCGCAGATATGCCGCGTGGTGCGCGGCGGACGAGCACGGAACGCCTGCAGAATCGCGGCCCGACCCTTGATCAGCACGTCGGGAGCCGATGGCCGCGCCATGGCTCCGTCCACGATGTAAAGATTGGCAACCGCTTCCCAATTGGCGGCGTCGTTCAGGTTGGCGTAGAGATTCACCAGGCGGGTGCACTCCCACTCGATCGCGCGCCGCTGCTCCGCCGTCAGGTCGCTCATGAAGGCGCACATTGTAGCGGCGCTCGGCCGTGCCGTGCGTTCCCGTCAGGTGGGGCGGCGATAGGATGCCGCGAGTGCGCGTCGCGGGTCGCGGCCGATCTGCCCGTACAGCAGCGAATAGTCGACCGCCTTCTCCCACTTCGCGACGACGATCGTCGCCAGGCTGTTGCCAACGAGATTGACGAATGTCAGCGCCTCGGCCATCAGTCGATGGATGCCGAGGATCAGCGCGATGCTCGCAATAGGCACCGTGCCGAGTGAGCCCAGGGTCGCGGCCAGCACGACGAAGGCCGCACCGGCCACGCCGGCCGCGCCCTTGGATGTGAGCAGCAGCACCGCCACGACGGCGAGCTGCTGCCCGATGCCGAGATGGGTATTGGTCGCCTGGGCGAGGAACACCACTGCCGTGCTCAAGTACAGGCAAGTGCCATCGAGATTGAACGAGTAGCCCGCCGGAACGACCAGACCCACGACGGACTCCTCGCAGCCGAGCGCGCGCAGCTTCTGCATGAGCCGCGGCAGGACCGTTTCCGTGGAGGTGGTCGCAGCGACGATCACGATCTCGTCGCGGATATACGCCAGCAGCCGCACCAGGCTCACGCCCGCCCAGTAGGCGACGGCTCCAAACACGACGGCTACGAAGGCGAGGGAGACGAGATAGAACTCCAGCAACAGCTTGGCGAGCGCCAGCAGCGAGCCCGCGCCGAACTGCCCCACCGTGAAAGCCATGGCGCCGAATGCGCCGATCGGCGCGATCCACATGATGAAGCCAACGATACGGAAGAAGGCCTCGGAGAGGGCACCGATGAAATCGGTGATGATCTTGCCACGCTCGCCCATCCCCGAGACGGCGATCGCGAACAGCACCGATACGAACAGCGTCGGCAGGACCTCCGGGCGCGCAAAGGCGCCGACGAACGTCGTGGGAATGATGTCGAGCAGATATTGTGCGACTCCCTGGTGGCGGGCCTGGGTCGTGTAGGTCCCGATCGCGCGTGTGTCGATGGCGTGCGCATCGACGTTCATGCCGGCGCCGGGATGGAAGACATTCACGGCCAGGAGCGCCACGATCAAGGCAGCCGTCGTGATCAGTTCGAAGTAGACCAGCGACTTCACGGCGACGCGGCCGACCTTGCGCATGTCGCGCATGCCGGCGATGCCGTGCACGACCGTGCAGAAGATGACCGGCGCGACGATCATGCGAATGAGCGCGATGAAGGCATCCCCGAGCGGCTTCATGCGCGCGCCCGCGGACGGCCAGAACAGCCCGAGCAGCACCCCGAGCGCCGTAGCCAGGAGCACCTGAAACCACAGCTGCGAGGCGAGCCGCCGCATCAATATCCCCGCGGCATCAGAACCCGACAGCTCGTGACACGATCACTTGCGCTGGAGAATCCGCTCCAGCCGGTCGAGCGTGCGCATTGCGGGCAATGCCTGCGCAACGCTTGCATTGGGCTCACGGTGCTCCTTGATTGCCGCGAAGAACTCGCGGTCCTGCAGCTCGATGCCATTGATCGATACGTCGACCTGGGAGACGTCGATCTTGTTCTCCTCGCCATCGAGAAGCTCGTCGTAGCGGGCAATGTAGGTGCCGTTGTCGCAGATGTAGCGGAAGAAGGTGCCGAGCGGTCCCTTGTTGTTGAACGAAAGCGACAGCACGCACACCTTGCCGCTGGGCGTCTTCAACAGGATGCCCATGTCCATCGCGATCCCGAGCGTCGGATGATGAGGCCCCTCGACCGCGTAGCAATCGGCTACCGGCTCACCGGTCTGGTACATGAACAGGTCCACGGTGTGACAGGCGTGATGCCACAGAAGATGATCCGTCCAGCTGCGCGGCTTACCCTGTGCGTTCATATTCGTGCGGCGGAAGAAGTAAGTCTGCACATTCATCTGCTGGATCGTCAGTTGCTTCGCTACGATCCGCTTGTGCACCCACTGATGCGAAGGATTGAAGCGGCGCGTATGGCCGGCCATCGCGATGACGCCCATCTCCTTCTGCACATTCAGGATCTGCTCTGAGTCCTCGAGGGTGTCCGCCATCGGGATCTCGATCATCACGTGCTTGCGGGCGCGCATCGCCTCGATGGCCTGACGCGCGTGCATCTGCGTCGGCGTCGTGAGAATCACGGCCTCGACGCCCGGCTGCTTCAGCGCTTCCGAGTAGTCCGTCGTCCAGTGCGGGATCTTGAATTTCTTCGCGACCTCCTCCGTCGTTGCGGGCGAGCCACCCGCGAGGCTGACGACCTCGACGCCCGGAATATTGCCGATCGCTTCCAAATGCTTCTGGCCGAATGCGCCCTGTCCCGCCATGACAACTTTCATTACGCTTGCCTCGCCTGTCGCCCGATTGATTAACGACTCTCGAGAATGATGTTCCCGACGGCCGTCGAGGATGCGGGCACATGGTAGAAGCGGTGGACTTCTTCCACGCTCTCGCCGAGCGCGCCGCGCATGATGAGCCACATGACCAGCTCGATCGCCTCGGCACCGGCGTCGCGCAGGTATTCGAGCGGCTGTATCCCGGCCAGTCGCTGCGGATCGCGCGACAGCCCGTCCAGGAATGCGATGTCGAACGGCGTGTTGACGAGCCCGGCGCGCGGGCCCTGGATCTGATGGGACATGCCGCCGGTGCCGAAGATGACGACCTTCAAATCCTCGTCCCAGTTTTCGACCGCCTTGCGGATCGCCTTGCCGAGCATGTAGCAACGGTGACCGGTGGGCGCCGGATACTGAATGACGTTGACCGCGAGCGGGATCACGCGGCATGGCCAGGCCTGCGGGGTTCCGTAGAGCAGCGTGAGCGGCACCGTGAGGCCGTGATCCACCTGCATCTCGTTTACGATCGTCATGTCGAACTCATCGAGCACGAGCGACTGCACCAGATGCGCCGCGAGTTCCGGATAGCCCTTCACGGCAGGCACCGGCCTCGGACCCCAGCCCTCGTCCGCGATCGCAAACTCCTCCGCGCAGCCGAGCGCGAAGGTGGGAATCATCTTGAAGTCGAAGGCGTTCACGTGGTCGTTGTAGACCATGATCACGACATCGGGCCGCGTGTTCGCCATCCACGCCTTGGCCGGCTCGTAGCCCTTGAAGACCGGCACCCAGTACGGCTCGGCCGATTTGCCGTTATCGACGCACGCCCCGATTGCCGGGGTGTGCGAGGTCCCGACTCCCGCAATGATCTTCGCCATCAGGCGCTCTCCGGCCGCTCGGATTTGGAGCGCCAGCCATCGGGTGAGCGGCCTCCCTTCTGCATCATCTCGACGTACTCTTTCTCGGTCATGCCAGTCATCCGCGAGGCCATGAACTGATAGGACTTGCCGTCCGTGAAGGATAGCTTCGCAAGCGCGTATGAGACGCCGCCCAGCGCGAGCAGCCTGTTCCAGTCGCGGCGGAGCACCGCCTGGCGCTGATCCTCGCTCATCTTGAACCTGCTGGTGTACTCGGGCTCATCGGCAAGAAAGGCCTTGCGATTGTCCGCCTTCATCAGCGAGTAGAGAAATTCGTTGAGGTGATAACCCTGGCGCGCGCGCTGTGCATCGAACACCCAGGTTCCCGGAATGTCCTCGTACGCTTCCACTTTCTGCTTCACATCGCTCATGGTGTCGCTTTCCGTCTCCGAAGCCATGGAGCCGGTGCGGTCGACACAGGCGCTGGCTCTGGCGGGTGAAGCGCTATCGTAACATCCTGGCCAGCGCCGCAGGGAGCAGCGGGACGCGCCTGCCCGAGAACCGAGAACCGCAGTCCTGCGGCGAGTCGTGCTCTAGACGCGATGCAAGCGGTGAGCCTGCCACCAGTGACGCAGCATTCGCCTTTGCGAGGGTTGCAGCAGGCTGTAGGTCTCGCCCAGCACTGCGCCGTAGATCCAATGCAGGAATAGCGTCACGGTCGGCGTGCCGAGCCCGAGGTGCGAACCGAACAGTCCCTGGCCGGCCGCCGGCATCACCACCAGCATGACCCCGAGCCAGATGATGCTCGCGAAGTACACGCCATTGATCCAGTGCGGGAAACGCAGATTCCGATCGAAGGGGGGAAACAGGGCACCCCAGGCGAGCACACCGATCAAGTAGTGCGCCGTCCAGCCACTGGCAGCGTCGCGATAGCCGAGCGCATACGCCAGATCCATGACGAGATTAACGTGGGGCATGAAACCGAGCGCCTGTTTCAACAGCATGCACAGCGATACGACCGTTGTGGCCACCAGACCCGCGACCAAGCCGCGGCGGAAGGGACCGGATCGTCCAACCATGGGCGCCTCCTGAGCCATGCGGCTCGCGGGTAAACCACTCCCCGCCATGAAGCGATCCACAGATCGAAACCGATAGGTGGCGACAGCCGATCGAGACTGTCGGAATGCGCCGAGGCGCTCAGGGAGCGATGCCGGCCCGGCGAAATAGTTCCGCAATGTTGGCGCGCAGTACCGTGGCGGCGCGCAAATCAGCCTGCCCGACGTCGAGCCGTCCCTGGCGGATCTCATCGATGCCCCGGCCGTAGAGCGAAGTGGGCCGGTCGCCCGCGATGTTCAACGCGGCATCGTAGTCACGAGCGGAAGCGGCGAAGTCACCCAGACGCAGCCGCACCAGTCCTCGAGTGTCCAGTGCCGCGCCGCGCGCCGCTTTGGTGAGACTCAGGCGAATGGCAGCGTTGCAATCATTGAGCGCTGCCCGCAGCTGCGTCCCTCCGAGAGCACGAGCCCTGGCGCGGTCATTCAGTGCCCGCGCCAGGCCGATGTCGTGCGGATGAGACGCCAGCCAGAGACTAAACTGGCTTGCCGCCGCGTCCCATTCATCGATCTGCATATAGACCTGCGCAAGGTCGGCGCGCGAATCGGCTTGCTTCGGCGCGACCCGGTCAATGGTTGCGGCATCCTCAGCGGCTCCGCGCCTGTCCCCATTTCGGATCCGAAGCTGGGCGCGCAGCAGCAATGCCGGCACGTCATCCGCTTTGAGTTGCAGCGCGCGATCCAGATCCGCCATCGTGGGCTGCAATTGCCGGGCGCTGAGCTCGTAGCGGGCGCGCTGCTGGAAATATTGCGCATTGGTGGGATCCAGTGCCAGAGCGTGCGTCAGCTCGGCGATTGCGAGGGCGACTTCACCCCGCGCATCGAGCGCGGCGCCCCGTCGCGCAAATCCGGCCGCATCGCTGGGTGTCTGCCCGGTGTCGTTGGGAGCCTGCGCTGCAATCGCCGGCGGGGGCTGAGCGGGCGCCCGCTGAGCGGGCAGCCGCTGATACGCAGTCAGGTCGAAGACCGGCCCACCGTTGTAGGTGAAATAAATCTTGTGCTGACTGTTCGCCACATAGATGTGATGGGCGAGGAAGAAGTCCGTCCCGATCAGCATGTCGACATCGCCAAGGTCGAAATCGGCCACGCGCAGACGGGTGTTGCGGATCTCTTCATCGCCGAGCCTGAAGCTCTCGAAGGGCGCAATCCAGGTCGCCACGACGCCTGGTCCGACGCCGTAGCTGAACCCGCCGGAGACGACGCCGGGAGCGGTGGTCCGAAAGCCGGCGCGCTTCGCGGCACGTATTGACAGCACCGACAGCGGATCGCCGGTATCGAACTGGACAAGGATTTTCCTGCCATTGACGTAGGCGATGCTGCGAGTACCCGACAGCGGCTGGCCCGACTCCATCTCGACCAGGGAGTAGGGCTTGTTCTTGTCCCAATAGGCCAGCGCGGTCTTCTGGCAGCCCTGCGGGCGCATGAGTCGGATGGCACCGCTGGCGAGATCGTAGTCGACATCCTCACTGTCCAGAATGTTCTGGCCAAGTAAGCCCTGTGCACCGCCGCCGAACGTGCTGCCGCCCACGATGATGTCCATTCGACGCAGATCCGCAGGCCCCAACGCAAAATCGCTCACGGTGGCGACGGTGAAATTCATCGAACCACCGATGCCATTGATCCGCAGGTTGCTCGGGCCCGCGCGCTGTGTCAGATGGAACTGTGCCGCAGCGGCGGGCGTCATCATGCTGTAGAACGAGCCGCTGTCGACCGTAAAGGTGGCATCGACACCATTGATTCGAACCGGAATCGTCGGGCGCAGCCCAACCATGGTCACCGGCAATTGCGCGATCTCTCCGAGCTGACAGGCGCCGAACGCCGCGACGCTCGACAGCGCCGCGGTGCCCAGAACTGCGGCGCTCGTTGCGATGATCGAAAGCCGTCGCCGGCAGCCGTTCCCGATCGTCACCGCATCGCCTCCCAAGCGCCTCAGGCCGCCGCGATCTCCTGCAGCCAGCGGCGCAGCTGCTCGGGATCGGCGAGTTGACAGGTGGCGGCCGTGCGCACCGGGTCGCCGACACGCACGCTGATGCCACCGAGGCGATTGACGACCTCGAAGGCGTCCTCGTCGCTGACATCATCGCCGGCGAAGATGGGCGTGCGACCGCGAAACGGTGGCGTCTCCATGAGTCGCTCCAGCGCTGTGCCCTTGGTCAGATGGCGCGGTCGGATCTCCACCACGCATTTGCCCACCAACACGGCGAAGTCCCCACCCATGCGCGCCAAGGCCAACTCGGCAATCTTCAGGACCTCGCGTCCGAAATCAGGTGCATTGCGGTAATGCAGGGCGATGGCGCTGCGCTTATCTTCCAGCAGCACCCCGCGCAGCGGTTGGATGGAGCGCGCCAGGAAGGGCTTGGCGGCAGCGAGCTCTCCGGAGAGCTCATCGTCGCGGGTTACGGGGCCACCTGGGATACGGATCTCCCCGCCGTGCACCCCGATCGCCGGCAGCGTCAGCGGCGCAAACAGTCGGTCGATGTCGGCGATGGTGCGCCCGCTGACGAAGGCCACCGCGCCATCCAGGCGCCGGTACAGCTCCTGCAGCAGCGGCACCATCCATCGGGGCACCTCGACGGCGTCGGGCGTGGGCGCGAGATCCAGGATGGTGCCATCCACATCCAGGCACAGGGCGTGACCCGAAAGGGCCGCTAAGGCGGTTCTGGAGCACATTGCAGCAACCTGGCCAAGCACCTTCCGCAGGCAGCGATCGGAAACGCCACTGACTGTACCGACCCGCACGGACACACGCTACCGGATCGCTCCTACGCTGGACGGGCCGGGGCCGCCGCAGGCACCATGCCGACCTCATATGACAACCCCCATACAGCCAGCCGGCGCTACGGCCGCAGCCACCGCCTCCCCCGCCACCTGCCTGGCCGCGCTGCAGCCCCTCATTGAGGCGGCGTTCGAGCGTCGCCAGTCCCTCTCGAGCAGCACCGTGGACGCCGAGACACGCATGGCCGTCGAGGCCGTGATCGGCGCGCTGGACCGCGGCGAGGCACGCGTGGCCCAGCCCGAGGGGGGGCGCTGGCGGGTCAACGAGTGGCTCAAAAAGGCAGTGCTGCTCTACTTCCGCACGCATGACAACGCCGTCATGCAGGCCGGCTACACGCGCTTCTATGACAAGGTGCCGCTGAAATACACCGACGCCGAGCCTGCGCAGTTTGCCGCCGGCGGGGTACGCGTCGTACCGCACGCCATCGTGCGTCACGGCGCCTACGTGGGTCCCAACGCCGTACTGATGCCCTGCTACGTGAATATCGGCGCCTACGTCGGCGCCGGCACGATGGTCGATACCTGGGTCACCGTCGGCTCCTGCGCGCAGATCGGCCGCAACGTGCACCTCTCCGGCGGCGTGGGCATCGGCGGGGTGCTCGAGCCGCTGCAGGCCGCCCCCACGATCATCGAGGACGACTGCTTCATCGGTGCGCGCTCGGAGATCGCCGAGGGCGTCATCGTCGGCGAGGGCTCGGTGATCGCCATGGGCACATTTCTCAGCGCGAGCACACGTATCTACGACCGCGCCAGCGGCGTGACAGTGCTCGGCCAGGTCCCCCCCGGCTCGGTAGTCGTACCCGGCGCCATGCCCGCCGCCGACGGCAGCCACAGTCTCTACTGCGCGGTGATCGTCAAGCGAGTGGATGCGAAGACGCGCGCGAAGACATCGATCAACGAACTGCTGCGCGAAGCGAGCGCCAGCGCCTGAACTGTCCCGCCAGACGGCGCGACTCCAGGAGAAAGCAACGCCGAGCGGCTGCAAACCTGGACGAATGCGATGGCATTTGAGCGGACCACGTCAGACGGGGCCCGCTCAAATGCCATCGCATTCGTTAAGACATGCGTCCGCTCGACGCGGCTTATTCCTGCAGGTGCGAGTGACTGCCGACAGGGCGGTTCGGGCGCTGGCGCTCGATCAGCCGTAGCGACCGGTGATGTAGTCTTCGGTCGCCTTCTTGCCCGGGTTCGTGAAGATCTTGGAGGTCTCGTCGAATTCGATCAGCTCGCCGAGGTACATGAAGGCGGTGTAGTCGGAGACGCGCGCGGCCTGCTGCATGTTGTGGGTCACGATCAGCACGGTGACCTGCTCGCGCAGCGAGGCGATCAGCTCCTCGATGCGCGCGGTGGCGATGGGGTCCAGCGCCGAGGTCGGCTCGTCGAACAGCAGGATCTCCGGGCTGGTGGCGAGCGCTCGCGCAATGCACAGTCGCTGCTGCTGGCCGCCCGACAAGGACAGGGCGGAGCTGTCGAGCCGGTCCTTGGCCTCATCCCACAGTGCGGAGCCACGCAGCGCCTTCTCCACTTCTTCCTGGATACGGACGCGCGAGCGCAAGCCCCGGATGCGCAGCCCGTAGGCGACATTCTCGAAGATCGACTTGGGAAAGGGATTGGGCTTCTGGAATACCATGCCGATGCGCATGCGCACTTCGATCGGGTCGACCTCGCGCGACACCAGGTCGATCTCCTCGGGCTGCAGAACGATGCGGCCTTCGTAGCGCGAGCCGGGCGTGAGATCGTGCATGCGATTGAAGCAGCGCAGGAAGGTGCTCTTGCCGCAGCCCGAGGGGCCAATCAGCGCCGTCACCTGCTTGTCGCGAATATCCATCGACAGGCTCTTGAGCGCCTGATACTCGCCGTAATAGAAGTTCAGCCCCTCGGCACGCGCCTTCACCGGCGCATTGAGCGCAGCGCTGCGACGTGTCTCGTCGATGGAGACCTGCAGGCCGCGTCCGCTGGGGCGGATCGGCACGATCGCGCTGTCATCAATGCTCGGCACGTGTACTGCGCCGTGCGTGTGCGGGGCCGTAAGCGGCATAAAATCCATGGGGTTGGCCATCGGTCAGGGACTCACTCCCCCGTCGCAGGCACGGGAGTCAGCGGCGTGGGCACGGCGATCAAACCGACGCTGCCCAGGGGCGCCGAGGCGGCCGCGCCGGCGATGCGCGCGGCTTCGGCTTTGGTGGAGAGCTCGCGCTCGATCTCCTCGATACGCGTGTGCCGCACGTCGCGGCCGTGCACCATATAAATGAGGTGCTCGCAAATATTCTTCGAGTGATCTCCAATCCGCTCGAGCGATCGCACCACCCACATGACGTCCAGCGCGCGGCGGATCGCCCGCGGGTCCTCCATCATGAAGGTGATGCTCTGCCGGTGGATGCCCTCGTATTCCTCGTCCACCGTCCGGTCACGCCGCAGAACCTCGAGCGCCAGCGTGGTGTCGTGGCGCGCGAAGGCATCGAGCGTGTCGTGCACCATGCTGATGACGACATCGCCGAGATTGCGCAGCTCCCGATAGCGGTTGCGCGGCCGTTCCCGCATCGCCAGGCGCGAGGCGATCGCGGCGATCTTCTCGCCCTCATCGCCAATACGCTCCAGGTCCGTGATGGCCTTGAGAATGGTGATGATGAGGCGCAGATCCGAGGCCGTGGGGCTGCGCGTGGCGAGGATGCGGCTGCAGTCCTCGTCGATGTCGCGCTCGAGACGATTGACCTGCACCTCGTCCTGCGCGACGCGCGTGATCACGTCCTCGTCAGGCTCGGTGATGCCGCCGATGGCCTGCACGAGCTGGCGCTCCACCAGCCCGCCCATGCCGAGCACATTGCTCAGCAAGCGTTGCAGGTCCTCGTTGTAACGGCTGGAGATATGGTGTGTGAGGCCGTCCACGCTCATCTTCCGATGGTATCCGGCGCATCATGACAGTTTCGTGTCAGGATCGAGGGCCGCGGGCTCTTGCCGAGGGGGCCCTCGCACCGTATAAGGCGCGCAGCTTAACAGGATCTTCACAGACCCACCCGGAGCGTCCCGCCGCCGATGTCCGCAACTCTCGCCCTGACCCAGGACCTCATGGCCCGCCCCTCGGTGACCCCCTCCGATGAGGGTTGCCAGCAAATTCTCGCAAACCGCTTGAGCGCGCTCGGTTTTCAGGTCGAGCGGCTGCGCTACGGCAGCGTCGATAACCTTTGGGCGCGCCGCGGCAATGGCGGCCCAGTGCTGTGCTTTGCCGGCCACACGGACGTGGTACCGACCGGCCCGCTGGAGGAATGGCGCTCGGATCCGTTTCAGCCGACGATCCGCGATGGGCGGCTCTACGGTCGCGGCGCTGCCGACATGAAGAGCGGTCTGGCCGCCATGCTGACGGCCACGGAAGCGTTCGTTGCCGAGCGGCCGGCGCACAGCGGCAGCGTCGTCTATCTGATCACCAGCGACGAGGAAGGCCCTTCCGTCGACGGCACCAAGCGCGTGGTGGAAACACTGCGCGAGCGCGGCGAGCGTATCGACTGGTGCGTGGTCGGGGAGCCTTCCAGCGAGCAGCAGATCGGAGACACCATCAAGGTCGGGCGGCGCGGCTCACTGTCCGGCCGGCTGACCGTGCATGGCGTGCAGGGCCACATCGCCTATCCACAGTTCGCGACCAATCCCATACACCGCGTCGCACCGGCGCTGGCCGAGCTCGTCGACCGTGTATGGGACCAGGGGAACGAGCACTTCCAGCCCACGAGCTTCCAGATCTCCAATCTCAATGCTGGTACCGGGGCGCCCAACGTGATCCCCGGGGAGCTGCGCGCACGCTTCAACCTGCGCTACTCGCCCGTGCAGAGCCTCGAGGGGCTCAAACGCACCGTCGAGGAGATCCTCAAGCGCCACGAGGTCAATTACTCGCTCGAATGGTATGTGTCCGGCGAGCCATTCTTCACGTCCCCCGGACCACTCTCCGAAGCCGTGAGCGCGGCAATCCGCACCGTCACCGGCCTCACGCCGCGGCTCTCCACCGGTGGGGGCACCTCCGACGGACGCTTCATCGCCCCGCTCGGTGCCCAGGTCGTCGAGCTCGGTGTGGTCAACGCCAGCATTCACAAGGTCAACGAGAGCGTGCGCGTCGAGGACATCGACGTGCTGCACACCATCTACCTGCAGACGCTGCGCAACCTACTGCCCTGAGCGTCAGGCTCGGCGGGTTGCGCCGCGTGAGCCGAAGTTGGCGAGCATGGCGAGGATTCCCAGGCACGCCGCCGAGATGAGCACCCAGGCGGGCATGGTCAGGCCGAGAAAGCGCCAGGTCACTTTGGCGCACTCGCCCGAGCCCGTCAGTACTTTGCGGATCACGGTGCCGACCGGGAAGATCGACACCATGTAGCCGAGGGAGGCGCCGCAGCTGGCCACGGTGCCCGGCGGCTGGCTCTGGATCCAGACGTGGCGCGCGGCGACCCCGATCGTCGCCAGCACCGCCAGCAGCAGCAGCACCCCATAGACGCGTGCACCCCAGCGGCGCGGGTTCTGCGCTGCCGCCAGCAGGAACAACAACCCGATCAGCGCAATGCCGATGCGCTGGAAGATGCACAGCGGGCAGGGCTCCAGCCCCAGCACGCCCTGCGCATACACAATTGCATAGACCAGCATGCCGGCACAGACCAGCACGCCAAGCAGGTTCAGGCCACGCGACATGGAAGGCCCCTTCTCGGTGTTGCTTGCGAGGCCGCAGTTTACAGGCTGTCAGTGCGCGGGTGACAGCCGGCCGCCGGTGGCAGTCGGCCGGCGGGCTCGTGACAGGCGGCGTCAGCGTCAGCGTCAGCGTCAGCGGCGACGCGCGCGCTCGGCCAGTTCGAGCTCGACGCTGTCCAGCGAGGTATGGCGCACATCCTTGCCGTGCACCATGTAGATGATGTATTCGCAGATGTTCTTGGCGTGATCGCCGATGCGCTCGAGCGAGCGTACGACCCACATGACATCCAGCGCCCGGCGGATGCTGTGCGGGTCCTCCATCATGAAGGTGATGCACTGGCGCTGGATGGACTCGTATTCTTCGTCGACCTGCCGGTCCTCGCGACAGGTGCGTAGCGCCGCATCCGCATCGAGCCTGGCGAAGGCATCCAGGGTGTCGCGCACCATGTTCTGGACGATGCGACCAATATGGCGCACTTCGCGGTAGCGGTCGGCGGGGCGGTCCACGCTCGCCAGGCGAGCGGCGATGTGGGCGATCTTCTCGCACTCGTCGCCGACCCGCTCGAGGTCCGTGATGGTCTTGATGGTCGCAACGATCATGCGCAGATCGCCGGCCGCGGGTGCACGCGTGGCGAGGATGCGCCAGCAGTCCTCGTCGATCGACACCTCCATGCCGTTGACCTTGGAGTCGTCCTTCGCGACCGATTGGCCGAGCAGACTGTCCCCTTCGGCCAGCGCGATCAGGCTGCGGCGCAGCTGCTCTTCGACGAAGCCCCCCATGGCCAGCACGCGACTGCGAACCCGCTCGAGCTCCGCGTTGAAACGCGTCGAGGTGTGATGGGAAAGATCAGCTGCTTCCATGTCCGGCTCTGACTCCCGTGCTGCCGATGCGGCACTCGATCAACTATAGCGTATAGCGCAAGCGCGTCACACAGAGCGCGAACTACCTCGCAAGCCGAAAAAACTCCTGTTCGACTGTCGGCTTCAATCCTCGATCTGCGCTGCGGAGGAAACGGCGAAGGAAACGTCGGACGCCACTGCGGCCGGTGAGCTCGGCGTATCGAGCATTGCCGAACCAGCGGACAGCTCGCCCTGTTCCTCTAGAGTGCCGGCGGGTTGTTGCAGTTCCGGTGTCCAGCTCAGCCGCTCGCTCGGAAAATGGCATATGAAACGGCTGCCGCGTGCCTCTACGCTCTCGATGGCAAGCCAGCCGCCATGGCGTTGCAGGACGTGCTTGACGATGGCCAATCCAAGGCCGGACCCTCCGGTGCCACGGCTGCGCCCCGCATCCACGCGGTAGAAGCGCTCGGTGAGCCTGGGCAGGTGCTCGCGGGGAATGCCGATGCCGGTATCGGAGACCGCAAAGTGCCCGCCATCCTGGTCAGTCCACCAGCGGATGTGCACCGAGCCCTCCGCCGGGGTGTACTTGGCGGCATTGTCGACCAGGTTGGCGAAAGCCGAGTGAATCTGCAGCTCCTCGCCGAGCAGCAGCGCGCGTGAATCGGGTGCAACGGATATGGAGGGATGCACGGCACGGGCGAGCACGTCCTGGCGCAGTTGCGCCATCAGCGACACGACGTCGATCGGCCGCGAGGGGGCCTCACGATCGGAAGACTCCAGGCGTGACAGCTCGAGCAGGTCGTGCACGATGCGGCTCATGCGCTGCGCCTGGCGCTGCATCTCCTGCAGGGGGCCGGCAATGAGCGGATCCACGCCCGGGTCCTGTGCCAGCGTCTCCAGGTAGCCGGCAATGACGGTCAGCGGCGAGCGCAGCTCGTGCGAGGCGTTGGCCACGAAGTCGCGCCGCATCGCCTCCAGGCGCGCCTCGCGGGTGACATCGCGCACCAGCAGCAGTCGCTGGCCCGCGCCGTACGGGACGATCTGCAGGGATAGATGCTGCTCCACATCGGTCGTCGAGCGCACCGTGACCGGCAGGGCGTACTGCCCGCCGCGCAGGTACTGCACGAACTCGGGCTGACGCACCAGATTGTCGATGCGCAGACCGAAGTCCCCCTTGCCGCGCAGCCCGAGCAGTCGCGATGCCGTGCGGTTGAACCAGAGGATCTGGGTTTGAGGATCGAGCACGACCACGCCGTCGGGCATGGCAGCGGTCGAGCGGCGCAACTCGCGTAACAGGCGCAGCAGGCGCTGCTTGTGGAACTGCTTGCGACGGTAGAGCCGCGCCACGCGCGACACCAGCGTCCCCCAAGGCTCAGGCAGATCGGGCGCCTCGTCCTGGCGCTCGGCCTGCAGCCACTGCATCAGGCGCACGAGATGGCGCAGCTGCAGCAGCAGCGTCGCCGCGAGCACCACGGCCACCCCGCCCCAGGCCGATCCGAACAGCACCCCGACTCCGGCCCCGATCAACAGCGCGAGCAGCAGCCGTCCGCCAAGCTGCCACCAGCTGGCGGATTGCATCATCGAGATTCCTGCGGTAGCTCGATCAACTCACCGCTCTGCCGGAAAACCGATAGCCGGCCCCACGCACGGTCTGCACCCAGTGATCATACCCATGATCCTCCAGCGCGCGACGCAGGCGGCGGATATGCACGTCGATCGTGCGCTCCTCCACATAGACATTGCCGCCCCAGACCCGATCGAGCAGCTGCTCGCGACTGTACACCCGCTCCGGATGGGTCATGAAAAATTCCAGCAGACGATACTCGGTCGGCCCCATGGCCACCGAGCGCTCGCCGACCATGACCCGATGGCCCGCGCGGTCCAATGTCAGCTGATCGAAGCGCACCGTCTCACCCTCGTCGGCCGCACCGCCCCGGCGCAGCACCGCATGCACGCGGGCGATCAACTCGCGCGGCGAGAACGGCTTGGTGATGTAGTCGTCGGCGCCGCCGTCGAGCCCCGCGACCTTATCGGCCTCCTCGGCCCGCGCGGTGAGCATGACGACCGGCAGGTCGCGGGTCGTGCGCTCGCGCTTGAGGGCACGCGTCAGCTCCAGGCCGCTCTGATCGGGCAGCATCCAGTCCACCAGCAGCAGGTCCGGGCGGTGATCGGTGAGGGAGGCCCGGGCGCTGCGGCAATCCTCTGCCTCGCTGACTTCGAAACCGGCCCGACGCAGCGCGAAGGCAAGCATCTCCCGGATCGAGCGCTCGTCTTCAACGATGAGTATCTGCTTTGCGCTCATGTCATTGAATTTATGGCCTTCACTCCTGGCCGGCGGGCTGCTGGCCAGCACCATAGGGGTGGCACATTGCAGTTGTATGACTGGGGAGCGGATTTTGTCAGTTTCATGAATTGCTCGATGCCGAGCCGCCGGCAGTCCCGGTCACCCGATCGCGCAGGTAGACCGGCAGCGCCTCCTCGGCCGCGATGGCGGTAGCCATGCCATCCTGCGCGGCCAGCCAGGCAATCTCGCGCGCCCGCGGCTGCAGCTGCGGCAAGGTCAGGGCCAGCCGCTCGTGCAGTCGCCGTGACAGCTCCGGATAGGCCGCAAAACCGGAGCCGGCGGCGATGACCTTGATCCCGCCCTGCCACGACGCGGGCAGCTCGACCGCGGCAGCCGGCGCAACGCCTTCGACGCCGACGCCGCCCACCATCGGCACGTCGCCCACTACCGTGGCGTCTCTCGATGGGCCGCGCTCGAAGCAACCCCAATAGACCTCTTCCATGCGCGCATCCTGGCAGACGAGCACCCCATGCGCATCGGCTACCTGCTGCAGTGCCTGCGTGGCTGCGGCACGCAGATCGGAGATTGCGATCAGCGGTCGCTGAGCCGCGAAGCCAAGCCCCTGGGCGATCGCGGCTGCGAGCCGTACACCGGTAAATGCGCCGGGGCCGCGCCCGAAGGCGATGGCATCGAGCGCCGTGAGGGCGAGTCCCGCCTCGGCGAGCAGGGCATCAATCATCGGCAGGATCAGCGCAGCGTGCGCGCGCGGGGCGACGGTCTCGCGTGCCAACAGCTGACCATCCAGCCACAGCGCCGCGGAGCAGAGCTCCGAGGCGGTGTCGAGGGCCAGCAGCTTCATGGCAGCGACACGCGCAGCTTTGACAATAACAATCAGGCCACCTGCGCCGGCCGCTGCGCGGCCAGCCGCTCGCAGGCCTGCGCCGACTCGTACGTGATCGGCATCGGTGGCAGGCTGGCAAGGAAGAGTCGACCATAGGCGCGGGCGCGCAGGCGCGGGTCGCCGATCATGACGACGCCGCAGTCGCTCTCGCTGCGGATCAGGCGACCGACGCCCTGCTTGAGCGCCAGCACTGCCTCGGGCAGCTGGTAGTCGCGGAATGGGTTCTCGCCCTGCTCCTGCAGATATTCGATGCGCGCGCGCACCACCGGATCCTCGGGCGAAGCAAAGGGAAGCTTGTCGATGACGACCAGCCGCAGCGCCTCGCCCTGCACATCGACGCCCTCCCAGAAGCTGGCACTGCCGAGCAGCACGGCGTTGCCGCTGGCGCGAAATCGCCGCAGCAGCAACTCCCGGGGCGCCTCACCCTGCACCAGCAGCGGCAACCGCTCGGCCAGCGTGCCCGCGAGGCAGACGGCCGCCTGGCGCAGTGCGCGGTGGCTCGTGAACAATAGGAAGGTGCCACCGCCGGCCGCTTCGATCAGCGGCAGCGCGGCCTGCATCAGCGCTTCGACATAACCAGGCTGCGCTGGCTCTGGCAGGCTGCGCGGCAAGTACAGCAGTCCCTGACGGGCGTAATCGAATGGACTCGCCAGGCACAGCGTCTGGCAGTCGGAGAGTCCCAGACGCCCGGCAAAGTGCGCAAAATTCTCGCCGACTGCGAGCGTCGCCGAGGTGAAGATCCACGCGGCCTGTGTCTGGCGCCGATAACTGCCAAAGCGCTCGGCAATGTCGTAGGGCAGCAGGCGCAGCGCGACGCCGCGCGCATCGGCCGAGGCGCTGCGCGCTCCGGCAATCTCGGGCTGCAGGATCTGCCGCAGAGTGCCGGCGTGCGCGGCTACGCGCGGCAGCAGCGGCTCGATCGCGGGGTCGGCCCCCTGCAGCTCATTGAGCGTGCCGTGCAGATCATCGAGCGTCACCTGCAGTTCCTGCAGCGACGCCTCGGCCTCGGCCGGCAAATCCTGCCAGGCCAGATGGCGCTCGCCCTCGCGCCGCTCACCCGCGCGCGGGTCATAGCGCTGGCGGTCGGCACCGATCGCTGCGCGCGCACCCTGCACTGCCCGCTGCAGTTCCATGGGCAGCTCGCGCGCCAGCCGCGCGAGGGCCGCATTGTGCGCACCGGCGAACCGCAACGCCTGCTTCAGATCCGTCAACAGCAGCTCGAGCGCCCGCGTACTGAGGCTGATGCCGAAGAACTCGCTGGCCAGGTCGGGCAGCTGATGCGCCTCATCGAGAATCACCGCGTCGGCGCTGGGTAACAGATCGCCAAACCCGTCTTCCTTCAGCGCCATATCGGCGAGCAGCAGGTGATGATTGACGACGACGATGTCCGCATCCAGGGCGGCGCGGCGCGCGGCGAACACGTGGCAGCGCGCATACTCGGCGCAGCGATTGCCACTGCAGCTCTCCCGCGTAGAGGCCAGGCGTGACCGCCAGGGATGCTCATCGCCAAGCTCGGGCAGCTCCGCAAGATCTCCATCGCGGCTGGCCAATGCCCACTCGAGTAGCGAAGCGACGGGCTGCGAGACGGAGGGCCGCGAGGCGGAAGGCATTTGCGAGTCGGCTGGCGCGGGCAGGAGCTCGGCCTGACGTCCGACGTCGGCCAGACGTGCCAGGCACAGATAATTGGAACGGCCCTTCAGCAGGGCGACGCGCGCCGGCCGGCCGATCGCGGCGGCGAGCAGGGGCAAATCGCGATGAAACAATTGATCTTGCAGCGTGCGTGTACCGGTAGAGATGAGGACTCGCAGTCCCGAGAGCAACGCGGGAACGAGGTAGGCGAAGGTCTTGCCGGTGCCGGCCTCCACCAGCAGCGTCGCTCTGGCCTCCAGGGCCGCTTGTACGCGCGCAGCCATCCGCTGCTGTACCGGCCGGGGACGGTAGCCTGGCAAGGTGCGCGCCAACGGCCCGTCGGGCCCAAGGACTGCTTCGATTTCAGACATTTACAATATTATGCTCGGTACCGCGGCAGCTGGCTGCGGCCGCGGCGCCCGGGCCGCGCAGAGATTCGCCCATAAAGGCGCGCAAGCCGCGGACCCGTCGGTATAATTCGCCCTCCCCGGCTCTATCGCCCACGAGGATACGCTATGGCGACTGCTCCCCACACCCTCGCTCCGCTACCGCAAATTGCCAGAAATGTAGCCGAATGGGTGGACCAGGTCCGGGAGCTCACACAGCCTGCTCGGGTGTATTGGTGCGATGGATCGCGCGCGGAATACCAGCGCCTGCGCCGCGAGCTGCTCGCCAAGGGCGAGCTGCAGGAGCTGAATCAGCAGACTTTCCCCGGCTGTTATCTGTCGCGTTCGGCGCCGAGCGACGTCGCGCGCGTGGAGCATCTGACCTTCGTCTGCACGACACGGCAAGACGATGCCGGCCCGAACAACCATTGGATGGCTCCGGCCGACGCGAAGGCCAAGATGCAGGGGTTGTTCCAGGGCTGCATGCGAGGGCGCACGCTGTACGTAGTGCCCTACTGCATGGGGCCGATCGAGTCGCCCTATTCACGCTGTGGCGTGGAGATAACCGACAGCGCCTACGTGGTGCTGAACATGGCCCTCATGACGCGCATGGGCCGCGATGCCCTGGAGCGCATCGCCACCGACGGCATTTTCGTGCGTGGCCTGCATTCCACCGGCGAGCTGAACCCCGAGCGCCGCTTCATCATGCACTTCCCCGAAGAACTGCTGATCCAGAGCTACGGCTCCGGCTATGGCGGCAATGCGCTGCTCGGCAAGAAGTGCCATGCACTGCGCATCGCGAGCTGGCAGGCCCGCGATGAGGGTTGGCTTGCCGAGCACATGCTGCTGGTGGGCCTCACCAGCCCGCGCGGCGAAACCCATTACATCGCGGCCGCCTTCCCGTCCGCCTGCGGCAAGACCAACCTCTCGATGCTCATCCCGCCGGACTCGATGCGCGGCTGGAAGGTGCAGACCATCGGCGACGACATCGCCTGGCTGCAGGTGGGCAAGGACGGCCGGCTGTATGCCATCAATCCCGAGGCCGGCTACTTCGGTGTCGCCCCGGGCACCAACGCCAAGACCAATCGCAACGCCTACGAGACGATTCGGCACGACACGATCTTCACGAACGTTGCGCTGACGGCCGACAACGAGCCCTGGTGGGAAGGCCGCGAGGGACAGCCGGTCATCGATTGGCAGGGCCGTCCCTATGATCCGGCCAACGGTCCCGCGGCGCATCCCAATGCCCGCTTCACCGTGGCCGCTTCGCAAAATCCGATCTACGCCAAGGTCGCCGATGCACCCCAGGGAGTGCCGATCTCGGCGATCGTGTTCGGCGGCCGCCGTCGCTCGCTCGCCCCGCTGGTCTATGAGGCCCGTAACTGGCAGCACGGAGTGCTGGTTGGCGCCTCGGTTGCCTCGGAAACCACGGCGGCTGCAACCGGGCAGGTCGGAGTCGTGCGGCGCGACCCGATGGCGATGAAGCCCTTCTGCGGCTACAACTATGGCAGCTACTGGGCGCATTGGCTGGACATGGCCAGCAAGCTCAAACACCCCCCGCGCATCTTCCACGTGAACTGGTTCCGGCAGAACGCTGCCGGCAAGTTCCTCTGGCCAGGCTTTGGCGAAAATCTGCGCGTACTGGCCTGGATGCTCGAGCGCTGCGAGGGCCGCGCGTCGGCCGTGGACACCCCGATCGGCTACATGCCGCGTGCGGAAGATATCGACACCCGTGGGATGGATCTGCCCCCCGGAACGTTCGAGGAGCTCACCGCCGTGCCGAACGACGAATGGCGCAAGGAGATCGGCGAGTTTCGTCAGTACCTGCAGGGCTACGGCTCGCGTCTGCCGGCGGCACTGCTGAGCGAGTTGGACGAGGTCGAGAAGCGCTTCACCGCTCGGGGCTGAGCAGTCAATCTTCCTCGCAGACGAAGCGCAGCGTGAGGGGTGAGTCGCGATCCGGCACTCGCCCCAGGCCGATAAGGCCCGCCCCTTTGATCGACATGCTGTCGCGGCGCAGGAAGGACTCCTCCTCGCCGTTGATCTGTATGAAGGTGCCGTTGGTGCTCTGATCGGTGATCGTAAAGCGGTTGCGGCTGAACTCGATGCGCGCGTGTAGTCGCGAGATCAGGTTCCCGCGAACCACCACGTCGTTGTCGTCGGCCCGACCGATGGCGACCAGCGGACGCGCCTCATCGAGCACGAACTCCTGTTCTTCCAGCGTCAGACGCAGGCGGCGCGCGCGCCGCGGCTCGCGTCCGGTCAACGCGATCGAGGGCAGCATGCTGGTGACGTCCTCGGTCTGCCAGAGCACCTCGTAGAGCGCGACCTCGCCACCCTGCCCGCGAATCGTCGCGACGTCTATCTGGCGCACCGACGCGCGCCACTCCGGCGAGAGTCGCTCGACGACCGCTGCGGTGGTGATGACCTGACCCGCCTTGGCCTGGCTGGTCATGCGGTTGGCGGTGTGCACACTGGCGCCGAAAACATCGCGCGCCTCGAGCACCACCGGGCCGTAGTGGCAGCCGATGCGGATGGCGACCGGCATACCCTCGACCTTGAGCTCGGTATGGGCGGCGATCTGCCGCTGCATCTGCCCGGCGGCATTGAGTGCATCGTCCGGCGTCGGGAAGGTCGACATGACCTCATCGCCGATGGTCTTGATAACCGTGCCGTTGTGCTGTTCGGTAGCCTCGCGCATCACGTCGATGCAGGTGGCGATCATGTCGCGGGCTCGCAGATCGCCCATGGCCTCAAAAAGACGGGTCGAGCCGACAACGTCGGCGAACAAAATCGCAAGCTCGATATCTTTGCCCATGCTTTCCTGAGCTTAGAGCGAGACGCTTGAGCGCATTAGCGCAAAATCCATCCAAATGGGCGTAACGACTAGATTATACCTATCGCGTCGCTGGCGTCTAAGCCGTGCGGCAAGAGAGCCGTCGCTCAGAAGAGCCGACAGGCTATTCGTCGGCGGCGAGCGCCCGGCCCCACTGCCGGCGCCTGCGGCCTCGGCTCTCACTGCTCGGCGCCCAGCGCCTCCGCCGCCTGGCGCAAAGGAAAGTGCGCGGGTGGCTGGGCGAGCAGCTGTCGATAGCGCCGCGCCCCTGGGCGGCCGCTCGCCAGCCCGAGCATGTGCCGGGTAATAACCCGCAGCGGTGTACCGAGGGCGCTCTCCTGCGCTGCGTAATTCGCCATGCGTTCGAGCAGCACATCGAGCGGCGGCACCTGCCAGTCGTCCTGGTAGAGCTCGGCGTGCAGCTCGCCGAGCACCTGCGGGCGGTGATAGGCCTCGCGGCCCAGCATGATGCCGTCAGCCCAGGCGAGCGCCGCACGACACTGCTCGATCTGCCGCAGGCCGCCGTTGACGCCGATCCACAGCGAAGGGAAATCCTGCTTGAGCCGATGCACCACCTCGTAACGCAGCGGCGGAATCTCACGATTCTCGCGCGGCGAGAGCCCACCGAGCACCGCTTGACGTGCATGGACGATGAAGTGCCGACAGCCCGCGCCCTGCACGGCACGCACGAAGCCCTGCAGCTTGTCGTAATCGGCATCCGCAAAGGCGCCCACCGCGGCGCGCTCGTGCGCGTCCAGTACCCCGATGCGCATTTTGACGGTCACCGGAATCCGTCCCGCCACTGCCTCGCGCATTGCCGCCGTGCAGTCCGCGACACGCTCGGGCACGCGCATGAGACAGGCACCAAAGGCACCGGCATGAACGCGGTCGCTGGGACAGCCACAGTTGAGATTGATCTCGACGTAGCCGCTCTCGGCGCCGATGCGCGCCGCGGCGGCGAGCTGCTCAGGGTCGCTACCACCGAGCTGCAGCGCCAGCGGATGCTCCTCGGGCGAGTGGCGCAGCAGCCGCTCGCAGTCGCCGCGCAGAATCGCGGCGGCCGTCACCATCTCGGTGTAGAGCAGCACGCGCGGAGAAAAGCCGCGCAGGAAGTAGCGGCAGTGACGGTCGGTCCAGTCCATCATTGGAGCGACGGAGACTTTTCGGTCGAAGTTTTCCGCAGGAAAATGCTCTGAAACACCTGGTTTTACAGGCATCTCCGGCTCAGTCATTTCTGCGGGATTTTTGGGCATTTGGTGGAGTTTACGAGTTGCGGAGGTGACGTAAAGGTGACATGAATAGCTTGTCACCTCCAAAGTCACTATGGCAACGATTCGCGCACGGAAACAAGCTGATGGCACGACGCGGTACACCGCGATCGTGCGTCTTCGCAGGGGCAAGGCCCTCTTCCATCAGGAGTGCAAGACCCTTCGCGCTGCGGACAGCGGCCGCGAGTTGGGCCAAGCACCGGGAGGTCGAGCTCGAGAACGAGGCCCTCCCGGGGCGCAAGCGGCACGAACCCGTCGCGCTCGCTGACCTGATCCGTTGGTATATCGTCACGTTCGAACCCATCTCCAAATGGCAACGCAGTAAGCAGGCCCACCTCAGGTTTCTGGAGCGCCACGCGCTCGGCAAACTGAATGCACTGGAGCTCACTG
Organism: Steroidobacteraceae bacterium; assembly: GCA_036266795.1. GTDB lineage: Bacteria > Pseudomonadota > Gammaproteobacteria > Steroidobacterales > Steroidobacteraceae > FEN-1191. The sequence continues at coordinate 30,879 of DATAXJ010000033.1, forward strand.
CCGCCGCGCTGATCAATCACGTGAGCGCTCGCCGCGCCGATGGCGTGGGCCCCGCGACCGCCATGAATGATCTGATCTGGATCGGTGTGGTACTGCGCGCAGCCAAGAACGTCAGGGAGATTCCGGTCCGGCCGGAGATTGCACAGGAAGCCCGCAGCGCCTGTGGAGAGCTGCGCCTTATCGGCAAAGGGCGCAAACGCTCGCGCCGGCCGACTGTCGATGAGCTCGCGCGTCTGCGGCAGCACTTTGACAGCCGCGACCGGCGCGCCCGCATTCCCATGAAAGCCGTTATCGACTTCGCGATCGCCTCGGCGCGCCGCGAGGCCGAGATCTGCCGCCTTGAATGGCAGGACAACGATGTCGCGACGCGTACCGGAATCGTGCGCGACGCTAAACACCCCACTGCGAGGGAAGGCAATCACCGTCGCTTCCGCTATACACCCGAGGCCTGGGCCATCGTGAAGGCTCAGCCGCATACCGGTCGATACATCTTCCCCTACGATCCCAAGAGCGTGGGGGCCGCGTTTACTCGCGCCTGTCAGCTGCTGGGCGTCAAGGATTTGCGCTTCCACGATCTGCGCCACGAGGCGACGAGTCGCCTGTTCGAGCGCGGCTATCAGATCCACGAGGTCGCACAGTTCACGCTGCACGACTCCTGGAACGAGCTCAAGCGCTATGCGAACCTCAAGCCCGAGAACGTGCGCGAGCTCGCGCTGCCGCCCACGGCCGGTGCCCTGCACGATCGCGGCCCTGGCGCCATTATCGTGGCTCCAACGCCCGCTCGCGTCGTGCGTCGATCAGTTGCGCGAGATCAGTCGCACTGACGAGCCAGGGCGACTTCTGGCCCCCAAGACGAAATGTCGCGCACGGCAGATTCTTGGCCGGTGCACGGCGACGAGCCTCGGGATAGGACAGACCGAAATATTTCGGCGCGACCCGCTCGAGCGGAATGTTGGCCTCGCCAAACTCCGCCAGTAGACCAAAGTAGGTGCTATTCACGGCGTTGCCTCTGATTTTATCTTTTGTCACAAATTTCTACGGCTAGCGCGTCAGCGGCGGCTTGTTCCTGATCTGACGGTCGCGTACTACCTGGCTCAGATGCGTCGCCAACTCTTCGTCGGTCGTTTTTGGCGCGGGCATTTGCGCGATGAACTGTCGAACCTCCGCGGCCAGCGCACCCTGCCCTGCCGCGGCCAGCGCTTCAGCAGTAGCGGCCCAGCCCTTTACGACGGCTCGGCGTGTTTCAAGGAGGCGCGCCTTACCAGTACCAGGCCGAAACGCGCCGCTCTGCAGCTCGCCGGCGACCTTTTTCAGGCGCCCGAGCAGATGCGTGGAGGCACCCCGCTCTGCCGCGCGATAAATCGCATCCTTGAGCGGCGAGCGGCTCCGGCCACGCTCGGCCCGGGGCGTCGCATTCGCAGCGACGCCCTGCGCGCGCAACTGCTCCGCAAAGGCAGAGCGCCATTGCCGAAGCGTGGCCTTCCGAATGTTGAGCCGTCGGCCGTCTTCACCGACGGCCTTGACCGCCAGGTGAACATGAGGATGGTCCTGGTCTGTGTGCAGTACCAGCGCGTAGCGGTGTTGCAGAGCGAACTGTTCTCGGGCAAAGCCGCGCACGGCCGCCAGCACCTTGTCGGGTGCGGTTGCCTTGGGCATCGAGAACACCAGGTTATGGACCAGCTTGCTTGGCCCGCGGCCTGGCCTGCCGCGATACTGATTGCGGTCCCTAGCCTGCGTCGTCGCAAGGTCCCAGGAATCCACCAGCCCGGCCGCTGCTTCGTTCCCGCGCAGGGTTCGCCCGTCATCGCTCTCAACCTCTAGAGTCCCGCGCCGGTCGATATAGCGGAAGTGCGCCACGGCCCCCTGGAGGCTCTTGGCGCCACCCGAGACCTTGACCATGACCTCAGGAGTGCGGCGCACCGTGCGCGCAATCTGCGCCACCTGATGAGGCGACAGCGTCCCCGGCTGCGGGCCCAGACGGCCGAAGCTCCGCAGCTCGAATAGGGCGAGCTGCCCGCCTTCAGTCTGCCTCGACATGGCCGACCTCCCAGCTCCTGTGGTTTGCCCGGATCAGGCCCCGGAAATGCTCGCGCAATCCATCGCAAATCCTCAGCATCGCCTGCAGGTCCTGGCGCAAGGACATGGGTTGCTGAGTGTTCTGCTGAACCAGTCTCGTGACCGTATTGACGTTTCGGCCGAGGATGGCGAGTTGATTAACTGCCCCCTGCAGCGCCGATAGTTCGCGTTCGGGCAGCGGGGCCAGTTGTCGCAGGTGCGCCCGGATCACATAGGACACGTACGTGGCCGCTGCCATCGTGCGTGCCGCAGCGCGCTCACGGAGAAGCGCCCGGTCTTCATGAACTAATCGGATGGTGAGTCGCGTGTCGCGGGACTCTATAGGTGGCAACAGCGACACCGGCTCTTCGGCGCCGACCGAGAGCATCTGTCCCCCAATCGCTTGAGCAGCGCCGACTCGGATAATCCCTGGCGTATGGCCGCAAGGGCGAAGTGCTGCTTCGTCTCTACAGCGAGCCAGGTCGACAGATGCGTGTTCTGTCCCACGCAGTCATTTTCGCCTTGGCAATCGCGCGTTTTCATAGGGCTGTATCTGCGAGTTTCGGGTTATTTTCGCCGGCGGTCTCAACCGGTCAACGCAACACCAGCGGTGAAATCGACTGAAGGTGGTGTGTATGCTCAAGGAAGGAAGGCCAGGACTCAGCGAAGAGCAGAAGGTCGAGATGTGGCGGCAATG
>DATAXJ010000057.1:0-37220 GCA_036266795.1 Steroidobacteraceae bacterium
GTACGCGGTTTAAGGTTAACCAAGACGAGCGCTGGGTTCGTGAGAAGGCTCACGCTCTATTTGACTTTTGCCTGCTAGATTGCGGGCGACCTACGACAGGGACTCTCGCTACGACCGCCTAGGCCATTGAAAGGTTAGGGAAAAAACGTGCTGCTGCTGTCAAATAATCGCCGAACGCTGTTGGGCCTGGACATCACCACCTCGTCCATCAAGCTGATCGAGCTGGCGATGTCGGGCGGCCAGTACCGGGTTGAATCCTACGCAGCGGAGCCGACCCCGCCCAATGCCATGAATGAGAAGACGCTGGTGGATCCGCAGGCCGTGGGCGATGCGATCCGCCGCGCCGTGAAGCGCTCGGGCGCGCGCACGCGTGAAGCGGCGATCGCCATCAGCGGCGATGCCGCCATCACCAAGGTCATCCAAATGCCCCGCGGCCTGCGCGAGCCGGAGCTCGAGGCGCAGGTGGAGATGCAGGCGGATCAGTATATCCCCTTCCCGATGGACGAGGTCAGCTACGACTTCGAGGTGCTCGGAGCCTCCGAGAAAGACGCCGAGTCGATCGACGTGCTGCTGGTGGCCTCGCGCAGCGAGAATGTCGAGCAACGCCGCGCTGCGGCGTCGGCTGCGGGACTGTCGGCGCGCATCGTGGACGTGGAGGCCTTCGCGCTCGAGAACGCCTGCCGCCTGATGACGCATCAGATGCCCGACGGCGGCATCGATCACAGCGTGGCGGTGGCGGACTTCGGTGCGAGCAGTACCACCTTCAGCGTGCTGCGCAATCTGAAGGTCGTCTACACGCGCGACTTCGCCTTCGGTGGCCAGCAGCTTACCGAAGAGATCATGCGCACCTACGGACTGTCGATGGAAGAGGCCGGGCGCGCCAAGAAGGAAGGCGGGTTGCCGCACAACTATCAGGCCGAGGTGCTCGATCCGTTCATCGATGACATGACGCAGCAGGTGAGCCGCTCGCTGCAGTTCTACCTCGCCTCGGGCACGGGGCGTGAGCAGCCGGACAAGATCCTGATATGCGGTGGCTGCGCCAACATCCCCGGCGTTGCGGACGTGGTGCAGAGCCGCGTGGGAATCCCGGCGGAGCGCGGCGATCCGCTCGGACAGATGAAGTTGTCGTCGCGCGCGCGCGCCCAGGCGGTGCAGCGCGATGCCACGGCACTATTGACCGCGTGCGGGCTGGCCCTGCGGAGCTTCGACTAATGCCTCGTATCAACCTACTTCCCTGGCGCGACCAACAGCGCCGCGAGCGACGCGTGGGCTTCTACGTGGCGCTCGGCGCCGCGGCGGGCGTCGCCGTGGTAGTGGCCTTTGCCAGCTACCTGCTGTTCGGTCAGATGATCGACGGACAGGAAGCGCGCAACGCGCGGCTGCGCGCCGAGATCCGCGTGCTCGACAAGCAGATCGAGGAGATCAATGACCTCGAGCAGCAGAAACAGAACTTCATCTCGCGCATGCAGATCATCGAGAAGCTGCAGCGCTCGCGCCCCGAGGTCGTGCATCTGTTCGACCAGCTGGTCAAGGTCATGCCCGACGGCACCTACCTGACCTCCGTCAAGCAGAGCGGCAATGCGCTCAAGCTCGAAGGCGTCGCACAGTCCTCCACGCGCGTCTCGACGCTCATGCGCAACATCGCCGACTCGCAGTGGCTGCGCGATCCGGAGCTCGAGGTGGTGGAGACCAAGAAGGATTCCATTGGCAGCGACTTCGTGCTCGATGCACAGCAGATCAATCTGGCCGATGACCAGAGCGACGATGCGGCTCCGCATGGCGGGCCGCCCGCCGGTACGGTGCGCCGCTCGGGCAATGCGCCGGTCATCACGGGGCTGACACGATGAATCTGATTCAGGAGCTGCGCTCGCTGGACCCGCGCGACCCGGGGCGCTGGCCGTTGCCGGTGCGCGCCGCGGTGGTGCTGACGTGTTTCATGGCGGCCTCGGTCGCGCTGATCTACTTCGCGGTCTGGCAGAACCAGATGCCGCTGCTGCAGCAGCGTGAGGATCAGGAGCAGACGCTGCGCACCGAGTTTCGCACCAAACACGCCAAGGCCGTGAATCTGGCGCTCTACAAGCAGCAGCTCGCCGACATCGAGCGCTCCTTTGGCGCGATGCTGCGGCAGCTGCCGAGCAAGACCGAGGTGCCGAACCTGCTGGTGGATATTTCCCAGACCGGTCTGGCCGCCGCCCTGCAGGAGAAGCTCTTTCAGCCCGGCCAGGAGGTCAAGCAGGACTTCTATGCCGAGCTGCCCATCAAGATCCGCCTGACCGGCACCTATCATGAGTTCGGTGAGTTCGTCAGCGGCATCGCTGCGCTGCCGCGCATCGTGACGCTGCATGACATCGAGATCACGCCCGTCGACAAGAACTCGACCGGCGGTCAATTGCAGCTCGACCTCACCGCCAAGACCTATCGCTACCTGGACGACTCGGAGATCGCCGCCGAGACCGCCGCCAAGAGCAAGACCAAAGGCCCGGCGCGACGTGGACAATAAGATGCCTCTACTGCGCAAGACATTCCGGCCCACCGCAGCGCGCGTAGCGCGCCCGCGCGTGGCCACCCCGGCGCTGCTGCTGGCCGCAGGCGCTGCCTGTGTGGCGCTGCTCGCGGGCTGCAGCGGCGGGGATGCGGACCTGAACAGCTTCATCAAGCGCGTCAAGGCCGAGCCCGGCGGACGCGTGGAGCCTCTGCCGGAGATCAAACCCTACGAGGCGTTCACCTATTCGGATCAGAACCTGCGCTCGCCGTTCGTGCCGACCATGGGCGGCGCCAATACCGTGCGCCCCGACGCGCATCGCGTGCGCGAGTTCCTCGAGCAATACTCGCTCGACACGCTGAAGATGGTTGGCACGCTTACGCTGGGCGGCAGCCACTACGGCCTGGTGCTCGCCAGTGACGGGCGAGTGCATCGCGTGGTCATCGGCAATCACATGGGCCAGAACGACGGCACCGTCACCGAGATCAGCGCTTCCAAGATTACATTGACCGAGATCGTTCCCGACGGCCTGGGCGGCTACGTGGAGCGCCCCGCAGCCCTTGCGCTCACGACCCCTCAGTAGGCCTCGAAGAATGATTGGCAGGGAGATTCAACGAATGAAACGGTCCACTCCTCACTCGCTGCGCGCACCGGTAGGTGCGCTGGCGCTCGCATCTGCGGCCATCGGCCTGCTGAGCAGCGGCAGCGTGCTGGCGGCCGCGCCCGGCTCACCGGCGCCCGCTGCGTCCGCAGCGCCTGCCGCGCCCCTCACGGTGGCGCAGACAGCCGTGCCGGCCGTGGTGAGCGTGCCAGCCGGCGGCGTGGTCCCGGTGGTAGCCACCACTGCCAACTCCCTGCAGTCGATCAGCGTACAGTCGATCAACGGTGCCCAGGTGCAGCTGATCCTGCACATGTCGGCTCCGGCTGCCGCGCCGCTCGGCTTCGCCATCGACAAGCCGGCGCGCATCTCCTTCGACCTGCCGAACACGACGCTGGCGCTGCCCTCGCGGCGCATCGATGTTGGCACCGGCGGGGTCGATACCATCCTCGCCGCCGAGGCCAACGGCCGTTCGCGGCTCGTGCTGGATCTGGATCAGCCCATGCCCTACGCGACACGCGTGCAGGGCGATGACATCGTCGTGACCGTCGGTGGCGCGGGCGGCGGTGGCGCCGCGCATGCCCAGGCATCGAACGACAACCTGGCGCACGGAGTTCCCACGGCCGCAGTGGCCAATGCGCCGCGCGAGATCCGCAGCATCGATTTCCGTCGCAGCCCCACCGGCGCGGCGCAGTTGGTGGTGCGGCTGACGGACCCGCATACGCCGATCGACCTGAAGCAGCAGGGCACGCAGATCGTGGTGAACTTCGCCGGCACCTCGCTACCGCGTCGCCTGAGCCGCCGCTACGACACGCTGGACTTCGGCACGCCGGTCACCGGGTTCGAGGCCGAGCGCGTCGATGGCAATACGCGCATCGTGCTCGATGCGAGCGGCAGCTTCGATCAGCTCGCCTATCAGACCGACGATCAGTACGTCGTCGAGGTCAACCCCGTGAAGCAGACGGCTGCCAGCGGCCCCGCGGAGATCAAGAAAAGCTACAACGGTGAGCGTCTGACGCTCAACTTCCAAAACATCTCCACGCGCGCGGTGCTGCAGCTGCTGGCCGATGCGAGCGGACAGAACATCGTCGTCAGCGACTCGGTCACGGGCAACGTCACGCTGCGTCTGCAGAACGTGCCGTGGGATCAGGCCCTGGACATCGTGCTGACGACCAAGGGCCTGGGCAAGCGCCAGGACGGCAATGTCATCATCGTAGCGCCGGCCGACGAGCTGGCCGCGCGCGAAAAGGCGGATCTGGCCTCCCAGCAGGATATCCAGCAGCTCGAGCCGATGCACACCGAGTACCTGCAGGTCAATTACGCCAAGGCCGCCGATATCGCCACGCTGCTCAAGGGCAAGGGTACGAGCTCCGTGCTCTCCTCGCGCGGCAGCGTAGCGGTCGATGATCGCACCAATACGCTGCTGGTCGCCGATACGGCGGATCGCATCGCCGATATCCGCCGCCTGGTGGCAACCCTCGATATTCCCGTCAAGCAGGTGGAGATCGAGGCGCGCATCGTGGTCGTCAGCAACGACTTCGAGCGCCAGCTCGGCTCGATCCTGGGCCTCACCGGGTTACACAACAATGGCAGCCAGGGCCTGATCGAGACCACCGGCACGGCCTCGGGAGTGGACACCGGCGTCAGCTCGGCGATCAGCAATCTGGCGAGCAACGGTTCGATCTATCCGGTCAACATTCCCACCGGCAGCAGCGCCGTCAATCGCTACAACGTCGACCTGCCGGTCTCGAGCCCCGCGGGCAGCATTGCCTTCGGCATTCTCGGCTCCGATTACCTGGTGGACCTGGAGCTGTCGGCGGCGCAGACGGAAAACCTTGCGACCGTGGTTTCCTCGCCGCGCGTGATCACGGCTAATCAGCAGGAGGCGCAGATCAAGCAGGGTGTGGAGATTCCCTATCAGGAATCCGCCTCGAGCGGCGCCACCACCATCGCCTTCAAGGATGCGGTGCTGCTGCTGAAGGTGAAACCGCTGATCACCCCCGACAATCGCATCATTCTGGATCTCATGGTCTCGGATGACGAGGTCGGTCAGACCGTGGTGGCCTCCGGCGGTGTAAACGTGCCGGCGATCGATACCCGCGCGGTGCAGACGCAGGTGCTGCTGAACGACGGTGAGACGGTCGTGCTCGGCGGCATCCTGCAGACCAATAAGACCAAGTCGGCCACCAAGGTGCCGTTCCTGGGCGACATTCCCGTGCTCGGCAACCTGTTCAAGACCACGGACAATAAGGATGACAAGGACGAGCTGCTGATCTTCGTCACGCCGAAGATCCTGCGCGAGGGCTCGGTCGCGACCGGCTGACGCGGCGTTTGCCGCGCGCCGGCCGCGCTCCGCTATGCGCCTGCTGCTGGTGGAAGATGACGAGCTCGTGGCCGACGCGGTGGTGCGCGGCCTGGCATTCGCGGGCTTCACGGTGGATCACGTCGCACGCGCGCAGCACGCCCGGGCAGCGCTGGGCACCGAGCATTTCGATCTGGCCATCCTCGATATCGGATTGCCCGACGGCGACGGGCTCTCCCTGCTGCAGGCATTGCGCGCCGCGGGCTGCAGCACGCCGGTGCTGATGCTCACCGCGCGCTTCACGCTGCCGGACAAGATGCGCGCCTTCGAACTGGGCGCGGACGACTTTCTCATGAAGCCGTTCGAACAGGCCGAGTTGGTCGCTCGTTGCCGCGCGTTGATTCGGCGCGCAAGCCAACTGCCCGGCGGTACCGTGCGCCTCGGGCGCTTGTCCGCGGACCTCACCGGCCGGCAATTGCTGCTCGATGGGGCGCCCGTGGAGCTGACGCGGCGCGAGTGGGCCGTGCTCGAGAGCCTGCTGCACAACCTCGGTCGCGTCGTCGCCAAGGAACGGCTGCTGCAGGCGCTCGCCGGCTGGGAGCAGGATCTGTCGGCCAATGCAGTGGAGACGCACATCTCGCGTCTGCGCGCCAAGCTCGGCGATGCACTGACGATCCGCGCTATCCGCGGCTTGGGCTACCGACTGGAGGAACCGTCCACCGTGGCCGCGGCGGCTGCGGGGGTCGCCGACCCGCGCCGGCGCTCATGACACTGCGCCGTCGACTGCTGCTGTTGCTGCTGCCGTCGCTGGCGCTGCTGCTCGCGGCCGGTGCATTGGTGGATCGCTGGGTCGCGCTGGCGAGTACGCGCGAGGCCTACGATCGCGCACTCTCCGGCATGGCCAGTGCCGCCGTAGCCTACCTGCAGGTCGACGCCGGTACGCCGCGCCTGTCCGCGCAGAGCGGCGAGCTGCTGCACAAGATCGATGTCGACGATGCTGCCGCGTCCTTGACCGATCAGGCCGCCGATGGCATTGCGCGGGCACTGCAGCAGGGGCAGCGTTACTTGGCTATTACCGGTCCGGACGGTGCCCTCATCAGCGGGGATGCGGCACTCGCCGCGCTGACGCCGCGACATCCTGCGGAGTCGGCGCGGGGCGGTCCGCCGGACCGCGCAGCGCGCAGCGCGGTGTTCCAGGACGCCCAGCTGCACGGACATGCCGTACGCGTGGTCCGTGTGCAGATGCCCGCCGCCGGCGGTGCGCTCACGGTCAGTCTTGCCGAGACGCTCGAGCGGCGCGATCGCACGCAGCACGTCATGCTGCTCGGTAAGCTGCTGGTGGACTTCGCCGAGCTCGATTTGACGCTGCTGGTGGTCTGGCTGGCGGTGTATTTTGGATTGCTGCCCGTGAGTCGGCTGCGGGCGCAGGCCGAAGCACACGCATCGCGAGAGCTGCGACGCTTCGATGAAAGCGGCGTGCCGGCGGAGCTGCGGCCGGTCGTTACCAGCTTCAATCGGGCGCTGGAACTGTTGCACGATGCGGCGGCTGCGCAACGCCGCTTCGTCGCCGACGCGGCCCATCAGCTGCGCACGCCGGTCGCCGGTCTGGTGGGGCAGATCGAGCTGCTGCGCGCCGACCATCGCGCGCAACGGCTCGGGCCCGAGCTCGAGCGCGTGCAGCGCGGCGCGCAGACGCTCGCCCACACCGCCAATCAGCTGCTGTCGCTGGCGCGCGCCGAGCCGTTCTCGGCGATGCAGGAGAAATTCCAACGGGTGTCGCTGGATGCGCTCGTCAAGGAACTGGTTGAGCGGCACATCGGCCGTGCCGACCAGGCCGGCATCGATCTGGGTGCCGATGCCCAGCCCGCGCAGGTCAGCGGAGACGCCTGGCTGCTGGAAGATCTGCTGACCAACCTCATCGACAATGCCCTCAAGTACGCCAGTGCCGGCGGCCGGGTGACCGTGCGCAGCGGAGTGGAAACTGGCGTGCCGTTCGTGGAGGTCGAAGACGATGGGCCGGGCATTCCCGAGTCCGAGCGCGCGCGCGTGCGCGAGCGCTTCTACCGTCGCGCCGGCTCCCCGGGCATCGGCGTGGGGCTGGGCCTGGCCATCGTGGATGAGATTGCGGGGGCGCATGGGGGCCATCTGAGCATCGGCACGGGGGCGGCGCTGCGCGGCGCGCGGATGCGTGTCCAGTTCACACTTTCGGGCGGGGCATAACTGCGCGATGGCGTGACGAAGTGCGCAGTTCCGGACGTGGCGGCCATTACCTGACCAATTGCCAGCTTGCTGCAAGCTCCGGCCACTACAGTGGGCCGCATGAAAAGTGCACGCATTTCCCCGGCTGGCGCACGTGGCTTCACGCTCTTCGAGCTCATGATCGTGTGCGCCATCGCGGCCGTTCTGGCGGCGCTGGCGGTGCCCGGCATGCGCAGCTTCCTGCAGAACCAGCAGCAGAGCTCGGCGGTATCCAATCTGATGATCACGTTGGACTACGCGCGCAGCGAGGCGATCAAGGAAGACGTGCCCGTCACAGGGACTGATTGCACGGGTACGGGCGTGTGCGTGTGCCCCTCGGCGAACGGTACCAGCTGCGACCCCGCGGGCAACTGGAGCAATGGCTGGATCGTATACACGTCGGCGAGCGCCAAGGTGATCGAAGCGGTCGGTGCCTTGCAGAGCGGCCTGACCTTGAGCGCCTCACCGGCCACGGTGGCGGTGACCTACCAGCCCAATGGCACCACCAACCTCGCCGGCCTGGTCGAGTTCACGCTGTGCGACAGCCGCGGTGCGAGCTACGCCCGCGAGCTCGAAGTGAGCATCAGCGGCAGCATCCAGGCCTCCTCACAACCCGGCTACGACGTCACCGGGACGACGCCGCTCGTATGCCCGTGAGCGCTTCCCTGCGTCCGCTGCCCGCTGCGCGACGGCGTGCCCGCGGCTTTACGCTGGTGGAGATGCTGGTCTCGCTGGTGATCACCAGCGTAGGTCTGTTGGGGGTCGCCAAGCTCGCCCTCGGCACCGTGCAGTCCAACGACAGCGCCTTCATGCGCACCCAGGCTACAGCGCTGATGCAGCAGATCATCGACGACATGCGCGCCAATCAGCCGGAGGCGGCGCTTGGCAAGTACACCGTCGCCATGGGCGTCTCCCCGGTGGGGTCGGACATCGCCAGCTACGACTTGTCCACGTGGCAGGCAACGCTGGGGCAGCAGCTGCCGGGAGGCGCCGGCGCCGTGACAACCGCCGCAGTGACTAATCCTTTGACCGGCCAGGCGGAGACGGTGGCAACGGTCCAGGTGGAATGGAACGACAGCGTCGCCCAGACGTCGTTTGGTGCGTCTGCCTCCGCGGGCACTCCCATGACGATCACCGTGGAGACCCTGCTGTGAAGCGCGCGCAGGCCGGTCTCTCAATGATCGAGCTGCTGATCGCGATCGTGCTGTCCAGCATCGTCGTCTATGCCGCCATCTCGATGTTCCTGGCAAGCCGGGGAACCGCCAATACGACGACCGCAATCGGCGCGCTGTCCGATAACGGGCGCGTCGCGCTGGATTTCATCAGCGAGTCAGTGCGCAGCGGGGGCGCCATGGAGTGCCACGCAACCAATGCACTGCACACCGAGGTCATCACGCCAGCGACCAATATTGGTCAAAAGAATGCTCTGAACGTCGGGGCGACGCCACTGCAGCTTGACTACGCCGACGCGTTCAGCGGTTTCGAGGCGGTCGGTACCGGTAATGTCGGCGGCGCGGCGCTGGTCAGTGCGTCACCCGTGGCGGCCGATCCGGCGAGCAGCGACTGGGCCGGCGGCGGCCTCGATGGCCTGCTCGCCAACCAGGTCGTCAAGGGCAGCGATGTGCTGGCGGCGCGCTCCTCGATACCCCAGGCCGCTCCCGCTTACACGGTGGCGGAATACGACGGCAACACAGGGGCGACGCAGATCTTCGTCAATGACGTCGGCAACCTGCAGCCCCTGCAGTACGCAGTGATCTCCGACTGCTCGGTCTCGGCCGTGTTCCAGATCGGTACCGTCGACCCGGTCGGTAACGTCGTCACGACGGCTGGCCCGCTCACGACCCATGGCGGGGACCTGCAGACGACCTTTCCGGTGCACTCCGCGTTAGCGCCGATCGATACCGCCGTCTACTACATCGGTGCCGGCCGCGACGGCGACTCCGCGCTGTTCAGATACGACGAATGGACGGGGCTGTTCCAGCAGTTGGTCCCGGACGTCGAGAACATGCAGGTGCTGTACGGCGTCGCCATCACCCCCACCGTACCGAGTGAGATCACCCAGTACGTCACCGCCGACCAGGTGGTCGACTTCAACCAAGTGGTCAGTGTGCAGGTGGCGCTGCTGGTCGCGAGCGCGCCAGGAAGCACTGCGGTCCCCGCGCCGGCCAACGCGCCGACCTACAACCTGCTCGGCACGACCGTCACAGCGCCGATCGATACCCGGCTGCGCAAAGTGTTCCAGACGACGATAGCGGTGCAAAATGCGGTGCTCTAGGCGCACCACACGAGCCAGATGGGGAGCGCGCGGCCCCAACGGCCAGCGCGGCATGGTGCTCTTCATCTCGCTGATTCTACTGTTGGTTCTGACGGTCCTGGGCGTCTCGCTGGCGCGGCTGCAGACCCTCAATGAGCGGCTCGCGCAGAACGATGTCAACCAGCAGCTAGCGCTGGAGACTGCCGCCGCTGCCCTGCAGGCGGCCTACGATGACGACGCCGACGGCAAGTACAGCGATTTCAGCGGTGGCACAACGGGACTGGCGGCGCTGGCCAGCGAAGTCGGGCCCGCGGGTTCCCCGGCCACGGACCTCGCGTATCACGCCAACTGGGCCTCACCCGGCACCGACACCATCGTCTATACGAACAATGGTGCTCCGCTGGCGGCACCCGCAGCGGCGCGGCCGCAGTTCGTCGTCGAACAGCTGCCGCCGCAGCCACCGCCAGGATGCCTGGCGGGCAATATCGGTTACAGCCAGGTCCCGATGTTTACCCATCGCATCACCGCGCACGCACAGGGCGGTGACGGCACCGCCAGTGCCACCGTGCAGATCATCCATTACGGGGGATGCTGACCATGCACGCACCGTCCTTTCGAATTTCACGCGGTGCGTTCGCCGCGCTGCTGGCGATCGCCGGAGCGGCGCTGTTGCAGGGAAGCGCGCCGTCGCAGGTTCGCGCGGCAACCGTTCCGACGGTGCCCATCGCCCAGTACCCGCTGACCGTCGCCGTGCCGGCGCATCCGCAGGTACTGTTCGCGATCGGCAACTCCGAATCCATGGATGGTAATCTCAGCGGCGCCATCATGACTGGCTCGGGCTCGCTCGGCGCGAACTACACCGGGCTGAACGGATCCAGCTCGCCCGTCGATTTCACGGTACCTGCCGGCTTCACGCCACCGGTGAGCGGTGGCGCGGTGGGCAGCAGTCAGCCGTACACGGTCTCGGTCTCGGGCCACTGGGTGGACAACTCGCCCAGCCGGCTGAACGTCGCCAAGGGCGGTCTCACCCAGATCCTCAGCGACTACATGGAATATGCCGACTTCGGGCTGCTCGATTACGCGGGGGGCGGTGCGACGCTATACACCACCTGGGTCTACGAGATGAGCCCCACGACCGGCGATTTTACGTTCGCAACCACCGCGGGCACCGGCGAGGTGCTCAATCCCTGCTATCTCATCACGCAGGACACCGCCAATTCGGTCGACTACGATTGCAGAACGCTTGCCGGTCGTTATGGCAGTCTGCTGCTGAAGTTCAATCAGTACATGAACGTCAGCGCGAGCAGTGACGATCCGGACGTCAACGATATCCTGTACGTCCAGGGCACCCCGGGCGACGGTTCAACGATCTGCCTGGCGAACGGCCCCCCGGGCCTCACGAGCTACACGCTGGCGGGCTATGAAGCCGGCAATGTCCGGTCGAGCTATGGAAGCGGCTGCTTCACCACCACCGCTCCGACCAATGCCGGGTTCGTCCCCAGCTCGCACAACGTCATGTACATCGCGCGCGGCTGGGCATACGGCAGCGGCCAGACCGCGAACTCGGGCAGCGTCGTGGTGGGCATGACCTCGGCAGGGGCCATCCCCACGCCCGCGTCGGTGGCGACGGCGATCGCAAATTTCACACCCTATCTGGCGCCGGAAACGAATGTCTCCACAAGCGGCGAGATCAAGGCGCAGACCGGCCAGTCGCCAGTCGCGGGACTACTGGCCAAGGCGGCGAGCTATTATTCCACCGTGAAGCCGGCATCCAACAACGGCTGCACGCCGACGCGCTACGTCGTGCTGGTCACGGACGGGTTGCCGACCATGGATCTGAACGGCAACAACTGGCCCCCGTTGGGCACCAAGCCGGCCTCTGACTTCGGTGTGACGGCCAGTTTCAACGCTGATAATTCGCTCAATACCACCAATGATGGCGCGCTGAACGACGTCATCACGGAATTGAAGGCACTGCAAAGCCTGACGACGGGGCAGGGCGGCGCGGTCAAGACCTATGTGATAGGCGTGGGCGCCGGCGTCGATCCGGATTCAAATCCGACGGCAGCCGCCACGCTGACGGCCATGGCGATCGCGGGCGGCACCGGTGCCTACTGGCCCGCCTCCAGCGCTGCAGACCTGAGCAATGACATGCAGGCCATCCTGGCGCAGATTCTCAAGGAAACGGCCGCGACCTCGGCCTCGGCGATCAACTCCACCGGCATCAGCACCACCTCGGTCGCCTACCAGGGCACTTTCACGACCTCCGACACCTACGAGGATTGGACCGGGAATTTGCTGGCCTACAAGATCGACGCTACCACCGGGTACATCAATACGGCGTACTCGGCAGCAAGCTGGCAGGCACAGGTGCAGCTCGATGCGCAGGATTGGACCAGCCCCAGCCGCCTCATCACGACCTGGGATCCTGTGACCTCCAAGGGCATACCCTTCCGCTGGGACAGCAACACCAGCGCTACCAGCGGTATTGCTTCCTCCACGGCGCTCGGCCAGGCGCTGGAGACCTTCCCGAACGACACCAACGGTCAGGATGTGCTTGAGTATCTGCGCGGCAGGGCCACCAAGGAGCAGCGTGCCGCAACCCCCGGTCCGTTCCGTAGCCGCACCCACAAGCTCGGCGACATCATCGACAGCTCGCCGCTGTACGTCGGCGCGCCGAGCGGTCCGTGGCAGGATGTCTCGTATATCCAGTTCGAGGGTAAATATATCAATCGGCAGCCGATGATCTATATCGGTGCCAATGACGGCATGCTGCATGCCTTCAATGCCACGACGGGCAACGAGGTATTCGCCTACATCCCGCACGCCGTGTTTTCGAATTTGATCAAACTCGTCAATCCCTACTACAACCCACAGCATCAGTTCTACGTGGATGGCACCCCACAGGCCGCGGACGTGCAGTTTGCCTCCGACAGCAGCTGGCACACGGTGCTCATGGGCAGCGAGCGCGCCGGCGGCAACAGTATCTTCGCGATCGATGTCACCGACCCCAGCGTCTTTACCAACGAGAACAGCGTCGCCGACGACGTGCTCTGGGAATTCACCGATGCCAACATGGGCGATACCTTCAGCGTGCCGCAGGCCGTGAGTACGGCGGCCGGGTTCGCGGTCATGTTCGGCAATGGTTACAACAGTCCCACGAGTAAGCCCTTTTTCTACGCGTTGGACCCGCAAGCCGGCACAGTGATGGCCAAGATCGATCTGTGCGCGGCGGTTCCCTCCGCGTGCAATGCGTCGCTGCCGAACGGCCTGTCGAACATCGTGGCGACCAATACGCAGGGCGCGCTCCTGGCCGGTCATCCCAACGTCGTCTATGCAGGGGACCTGCAGGGCAATCTGTGGCGGATCGATATCTCCAGCGCCAGCCCTTCGGCCTGGACCGTGAGCGTGCTCTTCAAGGCCACTGACAGGTCTGGAAATGCCCAGCCCATCACGGTGACTCCAGCGGTGACGCTCAATCCGCTCTTCCCGAGCCTGGCGGGGGACATGGTGTATTTCGGCACCGGGCAGTTCCTGGGCCTGCCGGATCTGGGTACCACGCAGATACAGACAGTCTATGGCGTCTTCGATGGTGGCACTGCGCCCGCCACACCGTACACGCGCAGCAACTTGGCAGTGCAGACCCTCAGCGAAGTGACTTCGGTGGCGACCATGAGCGGCAGCAACGCAATCCGGCAGCTGTCCAACAATCCGGTGAACCTGCCTTCCGTCAGGGGCTGGTATGTGGACCTGGACGTGACCGGTACGAGCGGCGCGCAGCTGGATCCGGGCGAACGGGTCGTGACCGATCCGACGCTGTTCAATGGCACGCTGCAGATCACCACCTACCAGCCGAATCCCAACACCTGCGTAGGCGGCGGCAATGCCTGGTATCTGGTATTCAACTACGCCACAGGGGGCTCGACGACCTTGCCGCAGTTCGACTGGTACGGCAGCGGTACCATCAACAACAATGACCTCTACATGAACCAGACGGTCGCGGGTATGTCGCTCGGCAATTCCTACGCGGCGGCCCCCAAGATGGTGACCATGGGCGATCAGGCCGTGGTCTACACCACCCAGGGTACGGCCCAGGTCGGTGGGCTCTGTAATAACACGAGCTGCGATACCAACACCCTCAACGCGGATCAGTTGGCCCGCGGCGCATGGCAGGAGATACGATGAAACAGCGTAACCCTTGGATTCGACGTTCTGTCGCGCTGTCGGCGGCGTTGGCGGCCGCAGTCATGGCCGCGGGTTCACCCGCCTGGGCCAACATGCTGGTGCAGCCACAGGTCACCGGCGCGGTCACTGCCGTGGCAGGCACGACGGCGGTGACGATCAACGGGCAGACGTATCTCATCGAGCGCAATAGCAGCGCCTATCAGGTCATCCAGAGCGTGCACGTCGGCGAGCAGATAGGCCTGATCCTGGATGGACCGGCGAGTTCCTCGAGCAGCCACGTCATCGCCATCGTCACCGCTGCGGCCCGCAAATGACAGACACGCTGGTGGCAGCGTTCAATCGGTCGCGGAACAAGCGGCGGTGCGTCGCTTCGCCCGGCTTTTCGCTGATCGAGCTCATGATTACCGTGGCGATCGTGGGGATTCTCGCGGCGATCGCGCTGCCGTCCTACCGGCGCTATGTGCTCCAGGGCAATCGCACCGACGCCATCAAGACGCTGGCCTTCTACCAGCAGGAATTGGAGCGCTGCTATTCGCAGAGCTTTACCTATGTCGGCTGCCCGCAGATCACATCGTTGCCCAATCCGGCGCCCACGCCCAATGGCGACTACAACGTGACTTTCCCCACGATGAACCAGAGTGATTACGTCATCCAGGCGGCCGCGGCCAACTCGCAGGTCGCCGACACGCAGTGCAACGTTTTCACGATTACGCAGGCCGGCGTTCAAGATGCCCTGGACGCCTCCAACGTCGATCAGACGCAGGCCTGTTGGGGCGGACACTGAGCGCACCGCGGCGGCGGGTTTCCCGCCGCTGGCGAGCTTGCCGCCGCGGCTGATCCTGCCAAGCTGACGATCCCGCCCGCGCCGGTCTATCATCCTGCGCTGCGGGAGCCAGCGCCGGTGCATGGCAAATCCAATATTTTTCTGATCGGCCCGATGGGGTCGGGCAAGTCCGCGGTGGGCAAGCACCTCGCGCGCCTGCTCGACTGTCCGTTTTACGACAGCGATCAGGAAGTGGAGGTGCGCACGGGGGCGGATATCCCGCTGATCTTCGAGCGCGAAGGGGAAGATGGCTTTCGGCGCCGCGAGCGTGAGGCGCTCGAGGAGCTCACGCGGCTGACGGGCATTGTGCTGGCGACTGGCGGCGGGGCCATTCTCGACGCCGCGAGCCGCCAGGATCTGGCCGCGCGTGGCTGGGTGGTGTACCTGGAGGCCTCGGTCGCCCAGCAGGCCGCCCGTGCCGGACGCACGCGCCACCGCCCGCTCCTGCAGGACACCGATCCGGTGGCGCGCCTCCAGCAGCTCATGCGCGTGCGCGAGCCGCTCTACCGCGAGATCGCCGATCTGGTGGTGTCGACCAATTACCGCAAGGTCCCCTCAGTCGCCGAGAGCATCGCCCGCGAGTTCCGCAGCGCCACCGCGCGGGCGCAGCCTCTATAATGACGCCTCTCGCTCATGGGCTCCCCAACCTCCCCTTCAACGGCCGCCGCCGTCGCGACGGATAGCTCGCCCCAGGCCCAGACGCTCAACGTCGGGCTCGGCGAGCGCTCCTATCCGATCGTGATCGGTGCGGGCCTCATCGACTCGGCCGAGCTGCTCGGCCGGCACGTTCCTTACCGCGACGTGCTGCTCGTCACCAATACGCTGGTTGGCCCGCTCTACGCGCAGCGCCTGGAGACGGCGCTCGCGCGTGCTCTGCCGGGCCGGCGCGTGGTGCGCGCGGTGCTGCCCGACGGCGAGCAGCACAAGAGCCTGGAGAGCGCCGGGCGTCTGTTCGACGTGCTGATCGGTAACCGCTTCGGTCGCGACGCGGCGGTGCTGGCGCTCGGCGGGGGCGTGATCGGCGATCTGGCCGGTTTTGTGGCCGCCTGCTATCAGCGCGGTGTCGACCTGGTGCAACTGCCCACCACACTCCTGGCGCACGTCGACTCCTCGGTGGGCGGCAAGACGGCCGTGAACCATCCGGGGGGCAAGAACCTCATCGGGGCGTTTCATCAGCCGCGAGCCGTCATCGCGGATACGCAGCTATTGGCGAGCCTGCCGCCACGCGAGCTCTCGGCTGGCCTCGCCGAGGTCATCAAGTACGGCCTGGTCTGCGATGCGGCCTTCTTCGCCTGGCTCGAAAGCCATGTCGAGGCGCTGCGTGCGCTCGACGGCGCTGCGCTGGCGCACGCCATCCGCCGCTGCTGCGAGATCAAGGCGCAATTCGTCGCGCGCGATGAGCGCGAGCAGGGCGAGCGTGCCTTGCTCAATCTCGGCCACACCTTTGGGCATGCGATCGAGTCGGCGACCGGCTACCAGCAATGGCTGCACGGCGAGGCCGTGGCCGTCGGTATGCTCATGGCCGCGGATCTGTCGCAACGGCTGGGGCAGGTATCGGCGGCCGAGCTCGCCCGCCTGCGCTCGCTACTGGCGCGAGCAGGGCTGCCGGTGCGCGCCCCACCGATCGGCGCGGCGCGTGCGCTCGAATACATGCGCGTGGACAAGAAGGTCAAGGCCGGCCGTGTGCGACTGGTGCTCATGCAGGGCATCGGCCGCGCGCTACTCAGCGCCGACTATCCCGATGCGGTGCTCGAGGCCACGCTGAGCGACTGGTTCGACGGCGCTGCCGGCGCTGCCGACAGCGCGGATACCGGAGCTTCGCGGTGAGCCCCGCCGCCGCGGTGGCACTGGCGCCCTACGCCGCCGATGACCTGGCCTCGCGCGGGCGCCGTTATCCGGAACCCCCACCGCAGTATCGCAGCGAGTTCCAGCGCGATCGCGATCGCATCATCCACTCCAACGCCTTCCGGCGCCTCGCCTATAAGACGCAGGTCTTCGTCAATCACGAGGGCGATCTGTATCGCACGCGTGTCACGCACTCCATCGAAGTGGCGCAGATCGCGCGCTCGATCGCGCGCGCGCTGTCGCTCAACGAGACGCTCACCGAGGCGATCTCGCTGGCACACGACCTCGGGCACACCCCCTTCGGGCACGCCGGGCAGGATGCGCTCAACGAGTGCATGCGCGACTACGGAGGTTTCGAGCACAACCTGCAGTCGCTGCGCACGGTGGATGAGCTCGAGGAGCGCTACGCGCTGTTCCCGGGCCTGAACCTGACCTTCGAGTGCCGCGAGGGCATCCTCAAGCACTGCGCGCCCGACAAGGCCCGCGAGCTCGGCGACGTCGGCGAGCGCTTTCTGGCGCGCCGCCAGCCAGGCCTCGAGGCGCAGCTGGCGAATCTCGCCGACGAAATCGCCTATAACAATCACGACGTCGACGACGGTATCCGCGCCGGACTGCTGACCCTCGAGCAGCTCGAACAGGTGCCGCTGGTCGCCCGCCAGGTCGCCGAGGTGGCGCGGCTGTATCCGCAGCTGTCCGGACGTCGCCGTGTGCACGAGACCGTGCGCCGCATCGTCAACGAGATGGTCGTGGACGTCATTCAATGCAGCATCGAGCAACTACGCGAGGCGCGTCCGGCGGACATCGAGGCCGTGCGCGCCCAGCCGCGCGCGCTCATCGGCATGAGTCCCGGCATGCTTGCCAATCACCGCCAGCTCAAGGCCTTTCTCGGCGAGCATCTCTATCGTCACCAGCGCGTGCTGCGCATGACGATCAAGGCGCGTCGTGTGGTCGCGCAGCTGTTCGCGGCCTTCATGAGCGACCCGCGGCTCATGCCCGAGGAATACTATGAGGGCGCACGCGGCGCCGAGGAGCAGGGCGGTCTCGCCGGCCGCGCCCGCAGCGTCGCAGACTACGTCGCCGGCATGACCGATCGCTATGCGATCCTCGAACATGGCCGGCTGTTCGATCCCAAGGAACGTCCATGAGCAGCATCCCGGCGCGCGAGCGTCTCATCTTTGCCCTCGACGTGGCCGATGCCACGCAGGCGCGCGCGCTCGCCGAGCGCCTGGGCGACGCCGTGCAGTTCTACAAGCTCGGTCTGGAGCTGTTCATGGCGGGCGGCTATTTCGAGCTGGTCGACTGGCTGGCCGCGCGCGGCAAAAAGATCTTCGTCGATCTGAAGTTCTTCGATATCCCGGCCACCGTGGCCGCCGCGGTGCGACAGCTCAACGGGCGAGGTGTGACCTTTACCACCGTGCACGGCAATCAGGCCCTCATGGAGGCGGCGGCGGCAGCCAAGGGCGACGTCAAGGTGCTCGCCGTCACGGTGCTCACCAGCCTGGATCGGGGTGATCTGACGGATCTCGGCTTCGATTGCGACGTGCAGGAGCTGGTGTTGTCGCGCGCGCGACGTGCGCTCGAAGCCGGCTGCGATGGCGTGGTGTCCTCGGCGTTGGAAGTCGCCAAACTGCGCGAGCGCATCGACCGGCGACTGCTGGTGGTGACCCCGGGCGTGCGCCCGGTCGAAAATCGACCCGCCGACGATCAGAAACGCGTCGTCTCGGTGAGCGATGCGTTTCGCAACGGCGCCGACTACATCGTGGTCGGTCGTCCGATTCGCGATGCGGCCGATCCGCGTGCTGCCGCCGAGGCCATTCAGGCGCAGATCGCATCCTCACTGCCGTAGGCAGGCCCGCAGCGCCCGTGCGGCGATTTCCCTACAGCCGTGCGCGGATTCGTCCCGCTGCTGGCGATGGCCACAATCGGCGAGCCTAGCACTACACAGTGCAGCAGCGCCCGCGAAGTCGGGCGCACCGCTGTCCTATCCACCACGGAGGTGAGTCATGAGTGCCACGGATTCCGCCACACGCACGGACTATCTGACCCGCGACAAGTACGGCATGTACGCCGACTATGCTGACAGCGACCGCGGCCCCGGCCCCGGCCCCGCGCTGATGGGCGCTGACACGTTGCTCGGCAACGATGTCTACAACGCTGCCGAGGAGGACCTCGGAGACATCAAGGAGCTCATGATCGAGATGAGCACCGGCCGCATCGCCTATGCGGTGCTCTCCTTTGGTGGCTTTCTCGGCATGGGCGACAAGTTGTTCGCCGTGCCCTGGGAGGCCCTGAGGCTCGACACCGAGAACCATCGCTTCGTGCTGAACGTGGACCAGGAGACCCTGAAGAACGCCCCCGGCTTCGACAAGGATCACTGGCCCTCGATGGCCGATCCGACCTGGGCGGCGGGCGTGCATCGCTTCTATGGCACGACGTATCGTGCTACCGCCGACATCGCCCGGAGCGACCGCCTGAGCAACGATCGCCTGAGCTGAGCGTTCCGACCGATGTGCTAGGCCGCCCGACTCGCGAGTCGGGCGGCCAGCTCGTCGCGCAGCACGCGACGCAGAATCTTGCCGACGTTGCTCTTGGGCAGCTCGTCGCGGAAGTAGACGGCCTGCGGACGCTTGTAACCCGTGAGAGAGCGGTGGCAGAAGTCCATGACCGCCTGTGCCGTCAGCGCGGGGTCCTTGCGCACGATGAACAGCGCCACTACCTCGCCCGAATGCTCGTCGCGCTGCGCGACCGCGGCGACTTCCAGTACGCCCGGACAGCGCGCGGCGACTTCCTCGACCTCATTCGGGTACACCTTGAATCCCGACACGATGATCATGTCCTTCTTGCGGTCCTCGATGAACACGAAGCCGCGCGCATCGATGCGGCCGATGTCCCCGGTGCGCAGCCAGCCGTCCGGCAACATCACCTGGGCAGTCTCGTCGGGACGCTGCCAGTAGCCCTGCATGACCTGCGGGCCATGCACGCAGATCTCCCCGACCGCGCCGCTCGCGAGCTCCGCGCCCGCCTCGTCGCGGATCGACACGTCGGTGGAGGGCAGCGGCAGGCCCACCGAGCCATTGAAACGCGCATCGGCACCGATGAGCGGATTGACGCACACTGCCGGCGAGGCCTCGGTCAGCCCCCAGCCCTGGGTGATGTCGCAGCCCGTCGCCGCCTGCCAGCGCTCGGCGACCGTACCCTGCAGTGCCATGCCGCCGGCCACCGTGGCGGTGAGCTGTGAGAAGTCGATCGACTCGAAGCCACGCGTGTGCAGCAGCGCATTGAAGAGCGTGTTGACGCCCATGAAGAACATCGGCGGATGGCGCCGCAACTCGCCGACGAAGCCGCGAAAATCGCGTGGGTTGGCGATCAGCAGTCCCGAGCCGCCCAGTGAGCCGAACAGCAAGCAGTTCGCCGTCAGTGAAAAGATGTGATAGAGCGGCAGGGCGCAGACGAAGGTGATCCGATCCATCGCCTTCTGCAGAAACCACGCGCGGCACTGCTGGATGTTCGCCACCATGTTGCCGTGGGAGAGCATCGCCCCCTTGGCCACACCGGTCGTGCCGCCGGTGTACTGCAGGAAGGCGAGGTCGTTGCCAGCGAGCGTCACGGGATGCAGCGACAACGTGCGGCCTTCGGCGAGCACCGCGCGCAGGCTGCGCGCCTCGGGAATCAGCCAGCGTGGCACGCGCCGCTGCACGTGGCGCAGCACGAAGTTGACCAGTGCGCCCTTGGGTTGCTGCAGCAGATCGCCCACGCCGGTGACGATGACGTGCTTCACGGCCGTGTCGGGCAGCGCCTGCTCGAGCGTCGCGGCGAAGTTCTCCAGCACCACCACGCAGGTGGCGCCCGAATCCTTGAGCTGATGCTCCAACTCAGTGGCGGTGTACAGCGGGTTGACGTTGACGACGACCAGGCCTGCGCGCAGCGCCCCGTACATCGCGATCGGATACTGCAGGATGTTGGGCAGCATGATCGCGACGCGCTCGCCGCTGGCGAGGCCGGCGCGCTGCTGCAGCCAGGCGCCAAAGGCGCGCGAGCGCTGCTCGAGCTGCCGATAGGTCATCGGCGTGCCCATGCTGCGATAGGCGATGCGATCGGCGTAGCGCTCGCAGGCCTCCTCGAGCAGTGCCTTGAGCGAGGCGGGCGTGCGCGCATCGATATCGGCGGCCACGCCCGACGGGTACTGCGGCACCCAGATGCGGTTCATGGCGTCGCTGCCCGCGCAGGCGTGGTATGCCGCGCGCCCTTCCGCCCCGCAGCGCCCAGCAGCGGCTGCAGTGCCGGCCAGACGGTGCCGAGCAGCAGCGGCTGCGCGCGCTCGTTGGGATGCAGTCCGTCGGCCTGGATGAGCTCGGGTTTCAGCGCCACGGCAGCCATCAGGAAGGGCACGAGTGCGAGGCTGTGACGCTGCGCGAGCTGTCCATACATCGCGTAGAACGCGCTGGTGTAGCGCTCACCATAATTCGGTGGCATGCGCATGCCGATGAGCAGCACGCGGGCATCGCGCGCCTCGCCGAGCGTGATCATCTGTTCGAGATTGTCCTGCGCCTGCGCGACTGGCAGGCCGCGCAGTCCATCGTTGGCACCGAGCTCGAGGATCAGGATGCGCGGCGCGTGCAGCGCGAGCGCGCGCGGCAGCCGCGCGAGCCCTCCCGCAGTGGTTTCCCCGCTCACGCTGGCGTTGACGACACTAAAATCGTACCCTTCCTGGGCAATTTTCCGCGCCAGCAGGTCCACCCAGCCGTGTCCGGGGGGCACGCCGTAGCCCGCGCTGAGGCTGTCACCGAACACCAGAATCACCGCGCCGGTGCGCGCCGCAGCCGGCGCCGGCGCACCGTCCGCGCTGGAGGCACGCGCCATCGGCGCCGCCAGAACGGCAAGCCAAGCCAGCAGGATGACCATGATCCGTGACATCGTTCTGGAAGCGCGCGGCCTCACCAAGGAGGTTAACAGTCCCGATGGTCCGCTGACCATCGTGCGCGAGGTTTCCTTCGAAGTGTACCGCGGCGAATCGGTGGCCATCGTCGGGGCCTCCGGAGCGGGCAAGTCGACGCTCCTGGCGCTGTTGGCGGGGCTGGATTCCCCGAGCGCAGGCGAGGTGCATCTGGCCGGGGCGCCCTTGAGCCGCCTCGATGAGGACGGCCGGGCGCGGCTGCGGGCCGACCGCGTCGGCTTCGTCTTCCAGTCCTTCCACCTGGTCGGTGCCCTGACTGCGCTGGAGAATGTCATGCTGCCGCTGGAGCTGGCCGGCCGCGCCGATGCGCGCGCCACGGCCAGCGACATGCTCGCGCGCGTGGGTTTGGGCGCACGCCTGCATCACTATCCGCGCCAGCTCTCCGGCGGCGAGCAGCAGCGCGTCGCGCTCGCGCGTGCCTCGGTCGGCCGGCCCATGGTGCTGTTCGCCGATGAGCCCACTGGCAATCTCGACACAGTGACCGGCGAGCGCATCGCCGAGCTGCTCTTCGAGCTCAACCACGGCTCGGACACCACGCTGGTGCTGGTCACGCACGATCGCATGCTGGCGCAGCGTTGCCACCGCCTGCTGTGGATGGAGGCCGGCACGCTGCGCGAGGGGGGCGGTCCGCAGCGCGCCGCCGCGGGCAGTGCGCATGCCGCTCCGGGCAGTCATGCGTAGCCTGCGCCTGGCGCTGCGCGCCCTGCGGCGCGAATGGCGCTCGGGGGAGCTGGCGCTGCTGTGGCTGTCACTGGCGATCGCAGTGGCGGCGCTGACCGGCGTGGGCTTTCTGGTCGATCGCATCGGTCGGGCGGTCACGCTGCAGGCGAGCGAGATTCTGGCCGCGGACCTGCGCGTGGCCTCGCCCCAGCCGATCGGCCCCGACGAGGAGCGCGAGGCCCAGCACCTCGCGCTGCAGAGCGCACACCTCACGACGCTGCTTTCGGCCGTGTTTCGCGGCGATAGCAATCAGCTCGCTGAAGTGCGTGCCGTCACGGCCGGCTATCCGCTGCGCGGCGCGCTCACCGTCGCGGACCGCCCGTTCGCGGCCGGTAGCACGACGCAGAGCCTCCCCGCGCCCGGGCAGGCCTGGCCCGACTCGCGCCTGGCCGCCGCGCTCGGCGCAAGCCTCGGCGGCTCGCTCGACGTGGGCGCAACGCACCTCAAGGTCACGCGCATCCTGATCGCGCGGCCCGATCAGAACGCGACCTTCGTGGATTTCGCCCCGGCACTGCTGATGAACGCCGCGGACTTGCCGGCGAGCCGGCTGATACAGCCGGGCAGCCGCGTCAACTATGCCTTGCTGCTGGCCGGCCCGCGGGCACGCCTGGCGCGCTTTCGCGACTGGTTTGATGCGCATGCGAGCGCCGATGAGCGGCTGGACGACATCGCCGACGCCAGCCCTCAGATCGGCGATGCGAGCCGCCGCGCCGCGCGCTTCCTGGCGCTCGCGAGCCTCGTCGCGGTACTGCTGTGCGCGGTCGCCATGGCGCTCTCGGCACGCAGTTACGTGCGCCGCCATCTCGACGCCGTCGCACTGATGAAAACCCTGGGTGCGACGCGCCGCGTGGTGCTGGCCGTGACGCTCTGGCAACTGCTGGCACTGGCGCTGGTCGCGAGTTTGCTGGGCGCGCTCGGCGGCTACGTGACGCAGCTGTGGCTGGTGCGCGTGCTGCGCGGATTGCTGCGCAGCGACCTGCCCGCTGCCGGCCCCTGGCCGCTGCTGGTGGGCTTCGGCGTGGCGCTGGCGATGCTCGCGGGGTTTGCACTGCCCTCGCTCTTGCAGCTACTGCGCGTACCGGCACTGCGCGTGCTGCGGCGGGATGCGGGTGCGCCGCCCCCCGCGCTGTGGATGGCCGCGCTGCCGGTGCTGCTGGCCGTGGGCGGCGTGGTGTATGCCGCGCTCGGCGCCTGGCGCGAGAGCTTCTGGTTCATCGCCGGTCTGGGCGCCGCCGTGCTGGCGCTGACCGCCGCCGGCGCGCTGCTGATGCGTGCCGCGGGCCACGTGCGCGGCCGGGCCGGGACCGCCTGGCGCTACGGCGTGGCGCATCTGGCGCGCAGCGGCGGTCTCGGCATGGCGCAGATCGTCGCCTTCGGCCTCGCCGCAATGCTGCTGTTGGCGCTCGCCATCCTGCGCACCGATCTGGTGACCGACTGGCGCTCGAGCCTGCCGGTCGATGTGCCGAACTATTTCTTCGTCAACATCCCGCCGGCGCAGCGCGCGGATTTTCAGCACCTGCTCAGTGCACAGGGGGCGCGCTTCGAGCGCATGCTGCCCATGCTGCGCGGGCGGCTCGTGGCCATCAACGGCGCGTCGGTCGACTCGCTGCGCTTTTCCGGCGTGCGCGGTGCTGCGCGCGGCCGCGGCTTCGCCAATCGCGAGCAGAATCTCACCTGGACGAGCGATCTGGGCGATGACAATCACATTGTGGCCGGGCGCTGGTGGACGCGCGCCGACTTCGGCAAGCCGCTGGTCTCCCTCGCCGTCGAATACCAGCAGGCCATGAACCTCAAGCTGGGCGATCGCCTGCAGTTCGACATCGCCGGCGAGAACGTCACGGTCTCGATCGCGAGTTTCCGGCGCGTCAAATGGGACAGCTTCCGCCCGAACTTCTTCGTGGAGTTTCCACCCGGGCTGCTCGATGACGCCGCCGGTAGCTACATGACCAGTGTCTACCTCACTCCGAACGCCGGGGCGATGGCCGATCTCGTGCGTCGCTTTCCGAGCGTGTCGATCTTCAATGTCGGCGATCTGCTCGCGCAGGCGCGTGCGGTCATCGACAAGGCGGTCGTGGCCGTGCAGAGCGTGTTCCTGTTCACTGTGCTCGCCAGTCTCACGGTGCTGCTCTCGCAGGTGCAGGCGACGCGCGAGGAGCGCCGCCAGGAGATCGCCATCCTGCGCGTGCTCGGCGCGCGCCGTCCGATGATCGTTGGCAGCGTGCTGGTGGAATTCTCGCTGCTCGGTGCGCTCGCCGGGCTGCTCGGCGCCAGCGGTGCGGCGCTCGGCGGCGCGTGGCTCGCGCACACGCTGGATCTGAACTACCGCTTCGATGCGCTGCTGTGGCTCGTGGGTGTGCTCGGTGCGGCGCTCGTCACTGCCATCGCAGGGCTCATCGCGACCCGACCCATTCTGTCGGTGTCGCCGCGCGCCGTGCTCTCCTAGGCGCGCAGCGGCGGAGGCGGGATCGGGCCCAAGACATTTTCGCCGCGCTGAACGTCAGCTGAACATGCGCGCATTGTAGGATTTTTGAGCCCTCAGGATTCGAGGCAGAAGTAGCCTTGACCCGGTAATCAACCAAGCGATCTCAGGCGATCCACGCGCTACGCTCGCCACAGTGAACTCTCTGACACGGAGACCGTTTATGCGTCAGCGCATTGCTTTCCTCGCCCTGCCGCTGCTGTTCGCGGCGGCGGCGATCACATCGGTGGCGCACGCCGATACCTATTCCGACGCGCAGGCCCGGGTGAGCCACTCGGTCGATCTCGTTGATCATATGAAGCAAGACCCGCACCTGGCGCAGCTGCTCGACCAGGCCCGGGGCGTGTTCATCATCCCGAACTACCACAAGGGCGCCCTTTTGCTCGGCGGGCAAGGCGGCGGCGGTGTGGTGCTCATCAAGCGGCATGGCCGCTGGAGTGACCCGGCTTTCTACAGCTATGGCGGCAGCAGCTTTGGCTTTCAGGCGGGCGGCTCGAGTGGCTCGCTCGTCATGATGTTGATGACGCCGATGGCTGTGCGTCATTTTGAGGACAACAGCGGCAAGTGGTCGTTGAGTGCGAGCGCTGGCTTGAATGTGGCGATTTATAACGTTGCAGCCGAGGGCACCAGTCCGGCCCGCGGCGACGTCATCGTCTGGTCGGACGCGCGCGGGCTGTACGGCGGATTGGCCGCGGGATTAACGGGCATCACCGCCGACCGATCCATGGATGAGGGCTACTATCACCGCGACGTGACGGGGCGCGAGATCTTGAGCGGCACGGTCAGGAACCACGCGGCCAACCAGCTGCGCGATGCGCTCGCGACGCGGGTGGCGCAGCGCTAGGCTGGTTCAGCGCGCGATGGTGATTGTGACCCACGCCAGCGGCACCGGCGCGCCGCTCCAGGTGAGTCCCGCAATGCTCATGCGATAATCGCCCGGCCCCAGCGCCGAGCTGTTGAGTGCGATGCGCAGATCGCCGTTCGAGTCGCGCGTCATGTTATGCAGCACGGCGACGCGCCCCTGATCCACGCGATCGATGGTCAGCTGATAGATCGTGTACTTCACCCAGCTCATGTCGATCTTCAGATCGGCCAGCTCCGCGGAGCCTGCGCCGATGGTCACCACACCGCCCGAACCTGCAGCACTGCGGCTGGGAATCAGCAGGATGGAGCGCGTCGACTCGACCGGATCGAGCGGCTGGCTGGCCAGCTGTTGCTTGAGCGCGGCCAGGTGCCGCGACGTCGTCGACAGGCGCCCGGCGATGATGAGGCTGGCGAACCCCAGCAGCACGCACACCGACACGGCGGTCAGGAACGCCTGCGGTTGCTCCCACCAGCGGCGCGGCCTCTCCTCCCAGGGCGTGGGCCGTCCGCCGGCCTCGAGCAGACGCAATGCCGCCTGCAGCTGCTTATCGAGTCCAAGCTCGTGGAGCAGCTCAGGGTGTCGGCGGCAGAACTGCTCGAAATCGAGCACGCCCTTGGGCGGCAGCCGCCCGGACAGATAGCGCTCGACGATCTGGTGCTGCGCGATGAACTGCCGGTCCATGCGCGCCGTCGCCTGTGGGGCGCCGGACGGCGCGCGTGCCGCCGGAACCGCGCGCAGCGGGGTGGCAGGCGTTGGCGACGGATCTGCCGGCTCGGAGGCCGGATTGCCGGAGAGTGCCTGCATCGATCTATCGTGCCGTGCCGGCGGCATAGGCGCAGGGGGCCCCTCACAGTTTGCGTCACGCGCCGCACAAACTGTGACGCACTTCAAATTCCGTCGGTTGCCCCGGCCCGCGGGGCCTTCGCGTAGACTTGCCTGAGCCCATGTACCAAGCGCCCCTGTCGGATCTGCGCTTCGTGCTCGAGGAGCTGCTCGAGGTGGGCAGCCTCGGCCGCTCGCCGCGCTACAGCGACTTCGCCATCGAGCTGCTCGGCCAGATCCTCGAGGAGGCCGCGCGGTTCGCCGAGCAGGTGCTCGCGCCGATCAACCGTCTGGGCGACCAGGTGGGCGCCAGTTTCCGCGACGGCCGCGTGCAGATGCCCGAACAGTTTCGTGTGGCCTACCGACAGTTCGTCGAGGGCGGCTGGACGACCCTCACGGCCGGCGCCGAGCATGGCGGACAGGGCCAGCCCCTCGTGCTCGCCGCGGCGGTCGAGGAGATCTGGTCGGGCGCCAACGTGGCTTTCACGCTTTGCCCGTTGCTGGCGCGCGGCGCGGTGGAAACCCTCGAGCGCAACGGCGCCCCTGCGCTGCTCGCGCGCCTGCTGCCCAACATCGTCAGCGGCTTGTGGACCGGCACCATGAATCTCACCGAGCCGCAGGCCGGCTCGGATCTCGCCGCGATCCGCACGCGCGCCACGCCTGAGGGTGATCACTACCGCCTCAGCGGCCAGAAGATTTTCATCACCTACGGCGAGCACGACATGGCCGAGAACATCGTGCATATGGTGCTGGCGCGCATCGACGGCGCTCCCGCCGGCGTGCATGGCATCTCGATGTTCGCCGTGCCCAAGCGCCTGCTCGGTAGCGACGGCGCTGCCGGCGAGGCGAACGATCTGCACTGCGTGTCGATCGAACACAAGCTCGGCATCCACGCGAGCCCCACCTGTGTGATGTCCTATGGCGATCACGGCGGCGCGCTGGGCTATCTCATCGGTGAGCCCAATCACGGCCTCGAGTACATGTTTGTGATGATGAATTCGGCGCGATTGTCCGTCGGCGTGCAGGGCATCGGACTCTCCGAGCTCGCCTTGCAGCAGGCGCGTGCCTGGGCGCAGGGTCGCGTGCAGGGTCACGCCGTGGGCGTGCCGGGGCGCGTCGCCGGCCCGATCATCGAGCATCCGGACGTGCGGCGCATGCTGCTGACGATTCGCGCCAACGTCGAGGCGATGCGTGCTTTGGCGCTGTATGCCGCGCTCGAGCTCGATCGCGCGCGCGCCGAGCCTGACCCGACGCGCGCGGCGGCGGCACTCGCGCGCGGCGAGCTGCTCATTCCCATCGTCAAGGGCTGGTGCACGGAACAGGCCACGACGCTTGCCTCACTGAGCGTGCAAATTCACGGCGGCATGGGCTTCATCGAGGAGACCGGAGTCGCGCAGACCCTGCGCGACGTGCGCATCACTTCGATCTATGAGGGCACCACGGGCATCCAGGCCAACGATCTGTTGGGACGCAAGCTCGCGCGCGATCGCGGCGCGGCCATGGCCGCTCTGCTGCGTGACATGCTGCGCGAGCTCAATGAGCTGCGCGGCGATGAGCCGGCGCTGCGTAGCAGTCGCAATGCCACCATCGAGGCGCTGACCTACCTGCGCGATGCGACCGAGACCCTACTGCAGCAAGCCGGTGAGGACGCGCCGCGTGCCTACGCAGTGAGCGTGCCGTACCTGCAGCTGGCTGGACGGGTGCTCGGCGGAGCCTTAATGGCCCGCAGTGCCGGCATCGCCGCGCGCAGTGCGGGCAGCGCCGATGCCAGCTTCTATCGCGCGAAGCTGCAGAGTGCGCGCTTCTATGCCGAGCACCTGCTGCCCGAGGCGCTCGCACTGTTGCGCATCGTCAAGTCCGGCGGTGCCAGTGTGGCCGAGGCCGCGCCTGATCTGATTTGATCGAGTACACTGCGCCCGCCGCGGCGCGGGCATGGCCGTCGATAGGTAGCGATCATGGGGACGAGGATGAAGCGACTATTCCTGTTGTGGATGATGGTGGTATGCGTGCCGCTCACCGCATTGGTTGGCTGCTCGCATGGCAAGGCGCCGACTACCAGCGCAGCGCCCCCCGTCAGTGCGGCGCCGACTGCCCCCACTCCGGCTGCCACGGCGGCTGCCGCGGCGCCTGCCGCGGCGCCTGCGGCCACGCCCGCCGCCAGTGGTGCGGGTCCTGCCGCGGCCGCGGGCGCCAACAATGCCGTGCCGGCGCGCGCGGATCTGGTGCTGCTCGCCGGGGCGGCCTTCGATGGTTGCAAGGCTCCCTCTGCGCCACCCGATCCGCCCGACGGCAACGTGGCCACGCGCGCGCAGATGCTCAACTCGCACAAGCTGACGGCCGACTTCAACTCGGCGACCAACGACTATCTGGGCTGTCTGGACCAGGCAGCCCAAACCTTCAGGCGCCAGTACGGCCCCGTCCTGCCGCCCTCTGGATTGCGCCAGGTTCTCGGCCTGCACGACAGCATCCACAATACGGCCGTCGACGCCGATAAGAAGGTGGCGGACAAATTCAACACGCAATTGCGTCTCTACAAGGCGCGCGGTGGTGCGTCTTGAGGCTGACTGCCTTCGACGGCGCACGCTGATCGACATGGCCGCGCTGCTGGCGTAGGGTTCCTCCACACCGCTGCGGGCGCAGAGTCGTCCGCGTTGTTGAACGGTGCGCCGCATGCTGCGCAGCGCTTCCGTTCGCGTCGCATTCCTGCGACGGATCCGCGGTCAGCGCCGTGTGCGCTCGAACGTTATCTGGCGAGCAGTTCCGCTGCACTGACCCCTCAGCGCGGCGGGTTCGCCGCACCCTTGATTCGAGAGGTACCCGTGAAGAAGACAGTCGTATGCATGTCACTGGCGGTGCTGGCCGCCGCAGGTTCCACCGCCGCGCTGGCACAGCCCAGATACGGCTATGGTTACGGCGGAGCCGCAGGCTCGGACTTCGGTCCCTACTTCGGTGTCAGCGCCGGAGAGCTGTTGTACAACGAGCAGGGCCTCGCGCAGATGAGTCCGACGATTGCGCTGTTGCACTTCGGCCAGCAGTTCAATCCCTATCTGGGCATCGAGGGCCGTCTCGGCACCAACGTCAGCGGCGGTAGCGCCTACGGCTACCACATCAATTCGCAGGTCATCTATGCCGGCTACATCCGCGGCACTTTCCCAATCAATCCACTGTTCTCGGCTTACGGACTGCTCGGCCTGGGCGGCGCGCAGTGGCATCGCAACTATCCCGACCACGACAGTAACGATGTCGCCGTCTCCTTCGGTATTGGCGCGCAGCTCAACGTCGCTGGTAATACCGCCCTCACGCTCGAGTGGGCGCGTCTTACCGACGGCAACAACGCTGGCTTTGGTTACACCGCCGATCAGCTGACCTTCGGCGTCAACTGGCGGTTCTAGGCGCGCTCGCCAGTCGCCTCAGGGGATCAGCACCGCCGCGCCCCTGTAGCGGCCGGCGCGCAGATCATCCAGTGCCCGCTGTGCATCGTCGAGTGCATAGCGATGCGTCTGCACGCGCAGCGACAGTTGGGCGGCGAGCCGCAGGAAGGCCACGCCGTCGGCGCGCGTGAGGTTCGCAACCGACACCAGCTCGCGCTCGCCCCACAGCAGATCGTAGGGGAAAGACGGGATGGCGCTCATGTGAATACCGCCGCACACCACGCGTCCGCCCTTGCGCACGGCGCGCAGCGCGCGCGGCACGAGCTCGCCGACAGGGGCGAAGAGAATCGCCGCATCCAAAGGTTCTGGCGGCAGCTCGTCGCTCGCGCCAACCCAACGCGCGCCGAGCGAGCGCGCGAAAGCCGCGCCGGGCTCATCGCCGCGCCGCACGAAGCCATAGATCTCGCATCCCTGATGGCGCGCCACCTGCGCGATGAGGTGCGCCGCGGCGCCGAAGCCGTACAGGCCGAGGCGCTTGGCGTCGCCCGCCTTCATCAGGCAGCGGTAGCCGATCAGCCCGGCGCACAGCAGCGGGGCGGTATGCTCATCGTCGAGCGCTCCGGGCAATGGCAGACAAAAGCGCGCGTCGGCGAGCGTGTAATCGGCATAGCCACCGTCGATCTGATAACCCGTGAAGCGCGCCAAGTCGCAGAGATTCTCCTGACCGCGACGGCAGTACTCGCACTGCCCACAGGCATAGCCGAGCCAGGGGATGCCCACGCGCTGACCGATCTGCCACGCGCTGTCCTTGCTGACCGCCCCCTCACCCTCACCGACAGCTGGCTCCCCGATTGCATCGATGACGCCGACGATCTCATGACCGGGAACGATGGGCAGCGTCGCATCGGGTAGCTCGCCGTCGACCACGTGCAGGTCGGTGCGGCACACCGCGCAGGCCGAGATGCGCACCCGCACCTGACCGGCGCCCGGCATGCGTGGCGCGCGCTGCTCGAGGCGCAGTGCGGTGCCGGGTTGCCGCAGCACCATGGCGCGCATCGCTCAGCCCCGCTCGGCGCCGTTGCGGTCGGCGCCGCCCAGCACCGGTACGAGATTGGCCAGCAAAAACTCGAGGAATAGCCGGATGGCCGCCGAGCCCTCGCGGTCCGCGGCATAGAGCGCCAGCAACTCCAGCGGCTCTCCCACCGTCCAACCGGGCAGTACCCGCTCGAGCTTGCCCAGGGCGAGTCCCTGGCGGCAGAGGAACTCGGGCAGCACCGCGATGCCCAGGCCCGCCGCGGCGCTGGAATGCACCAACGCCGGGTCGTCGACCTGCAGGGCCGGACGCAGCCGCAGTTCCTGCGACTGCCCGTCCCGCCGCAGCAGCAGCGTAGCCGCCGGTGCCGCGGGACGCATTACCGTGTGCTCGAGCAGATCGGCGGGCTTGCGCGGGCGGCCGTGCTGCGCCAGATACGCCGGGGTTGCACACAGCAGCAGCGGTGGGCGGCCGAGCAGCGTCTGGGTGAGCCCGCTCTGCGCAGGCGCCCCGTTGCAGATGAGCAGATCCCAATCCTCGGCGGAGGCGCTCGGCGCGGAGTCCACGACGTTGACCGTCAGCTGTACTTCACCGTAGCTCTCCATGAAGCGCGGTACCAGCGGTGTCACGAGCAGCCGCCCGTAGCCAGGATCGACCAGCAGTCGCAGCTGCCGGGCCTCGCCGCCGGCAGGCCCGAAGCGCGTGCGCACCGCCTCGACCTCGACGAGCACTCGCTGGCAATGCGGGCGCAGTAGCTCCCCTGCGGGTGTCAGACTCACGCGACGCGTGGTGCGGACCAAAAGACGTGTGCCGAGCCGCCGCTCGAGGCTTACTATGGCGCGGCTGACAGCCACTTTGGGCACGCCGAGCACGCGCGCGGCGGCGGTGAAGGATTTCAGCTCACAGACGTGAGCGAAGGCAGACATCTCCGAAGCCAGCCACATTGATTCGTTTGCGCCTGATCGGGACCCGAGTAGCATAATATTGTAGCAGTCGGGGAACAATTGCGATGCAGTGCCCCCCATCGTTTGAATGGCCCAATGCCGACTTCGGGCCACGCGAGACGCGCGAATTCGTCTACGAGCTGAAGTTCTATGTTGCAGCCGAAGGGGCGGCCCCACTGCTGCACTGGGTGCGCAGTCATCTCGCACCCGATCCGCATGGCCACGGCCCGTACGCGGACACTTATCGCGTCAGCAGCATCTACTTCGATACCGCCTCGCATGACGTGCTGGCGCGACGCGGCTCGTTCGGTCGCAGCAAGTACCGCGTGCGGCGCTATGGGGAGAGCGGAGGGGAAAGCGAGCAGGTGTTCCTCGAGCGCAAGACGCGCGGGGCATACCGGGTGTTCAAGCGCCGCTCGCCGATTCCCGCCGCGGCCCTGCCCGCGCTGCTCGCTGCCCAACCGACGCGCGGCTGGAACGGCTATTGGTTTCATCGTCGGCTGCTCGCGCGCGGGCTCGCCGCCGTCTGCCGGGTGGATTATCAGCGCATCGCCCGCATCGGGCAGAGCAGCTACGGCCCGCTGCGACTTACGCTGGACCAGGATCTCAGCGCCTGGCCAGTCCGCGAGCTGGCCTTTCGGACAGCCAATGGCGGCGTCGACTTGCTGCCTGCGCAGCTCATTCTGGAGCTCAAGTTCGGCCACGCCATGCCGGCCGTCTTCAAGGGCCTCATCCGCGAGTTCGCGCCGCGCCTGGCGGGCATCTCCAAGTATCGTCTGGCTTCCCAGGCGCTCGGCCTCGTGGCGCGGGACACGGCCGCCGCGGCCGCTGGCGCGGCCTGCCGCGAGTCGCCCCCGCCGCTCGCTGCTCTCGTGCCTGCCGCCTACTGAGCTATCGTGCCGGCTTGGTTGAGGGAGGGGCTGGCGCGCACGACGGTGATCCCGACACCGGAGGTGGTCGTGCGTCTGCTCGCGGCGCTGCTGTTCGGCTACCTGGTGGCGGGCATCTACCTGCGCAGTCGGCGGCATGAATCGGACATCGGCCCCTCCTTTCCGATGACGCTGGTGCTGCTGTCGGTGCTCATCGCGATGGTCACACAGGTCATCGGCAATAATGTCGCGCGCGCCTTCAGCCTGGTCGGCACGCTGGCGATCGTGCGCTTTCGCACCGTGGTGCGCGATACACGTGACACCGCCTATGTCATCTTTGCGGTGGTCATCGGCATGGCGATCGGCGCGGCGGATCTGTGGATCGCGATCATCGGGCTCATCATCATCGCGTTGGCCGCGCTGTTGATCCCGCTGCGCGCAAGCCCCGTTACGCTGCCCGAGATCTACGAGCTGCGCCTGCGGGTCGCCCTGGGCCGCAATCCCGACAGTGTCGCTGCCGAACTGCTCGGCCAGTACATTGCCAGCCGTGCACTGCTGGCGATGAGCACCAGTCGCCCGGGGGTCTCGCTCGATTACAGCTACGAGGTACAGCTCAAGCCAGGCGCCTCCGCCCAGGCGCTGGTGCAGTCGCTTTCCATGGTGGAGGGACTGCAGGAAGTGCGCATCGAGCGCCGGGCGCCGGAGTCTGTGATGCGCTGAGCGGTGCGCGCCGGGCGCTACGGGCATCCTGGGCGCTGAATTTAATCGAGTCGACGGGGAGAGTTCATGAAAGCCACCATGCGCCGCGCACTGGCTGCGGTGTTCGTGGTACTGGTGCTGGGACAGCTGGCCACGCAGCGATGGCTGCATCGCGGCGCGGCCGCCGAGCGCACTGCGCCGCGCGTGTCCATGCGGCTGGCGGACGGTGTGCTGCATATGGGCCACCTGACGCTGCAGGCCTGCAATATCGGCGGTCGGCAGGGCGACGGTCTGCCGAGCATGGCCGCCTGGTGCACGCGTCTGGCGGTACCCGAGGACTGGGACAGCCGCAGTGGCGGCCGACGCATCGAGCTGGCCGTGGCCATCGTGCCTGCCACCGCCGCCTCGCCCAACCCCGATCTAGTGACCTTCCTGGATGGCGGTCCCGGCGGGGCGGCCCGCGACGATTACCCGGCGGTCGCCGCCGCGCTCGCGCCGCTGCGTGAGCGGCACGCCATCCTGCTCGTGGATCAGCGCGGCACCGGTGGCAGCAACCCGCTCGACTGCCCTGCGCTGCAGGCGCCCGAGACGACACCGACCCAGCGTTCCACGGCGCAGCTCAAAGCCGCCGACGAGCCGGCGCTCATGGCGCAGCGGCTCATGCAATGCCTCATGCAGCTGCAGCCCCATGCGGCACCTGAGTTCTATACGACCACCGAGGCCGTGCGTGACCTGGAGGCCGTGCGCCTGGCACTCGGCGCACCGCGTCTGGACCTGATCGCGGTCTCCTATGGCACGCGCGTCGCGCAGCAGTTCGCCGCGCGCTTTCCCGGCTCGGTGCGCAGCGTGGTGCTCGACAGCCCGGTGCCCAATCGCCTGGCGCTGCTCAGCGAACACGCGCGCAATCTGGAGCACGCGCTGCAGCTGCAGTTCGGCCGCTGCCGTGCGACGCCGGCGTGTGCGGCGCGCTTCCAGGATCCCTATGCAACTCTTTATCGGCTGCGTGACCGCCTGCAGGCGGGGCCGGTCGCCGTGACGCTGCCCGATCCGGTGACCTTCGCGCCCCTGCATCTGATGCTGACCGCGCAGGATCTGGCCGCCGTGGTGCGCTTCGATGCGTATAACGAGCTGACGGCAGCGCTGCTGCCGTTGATGCTCGATGAGGCGCAGCGGGGCAACTACGTACCGTTGCTGGGCCAAAAGACGCTGCTCACCACGGATCTGGGCGATCACATCACCGGCGCGCTGGAGCTCTCGGTGGTCTGCGCCGAGGACGCTGATCTGTTGGCGCCGCGTCCCGAGGACGCGCGTACGTTGCTCGGGAACGAGCCGATCACCAGTACCCAGGCGGCCTGCCGGCTGTGGCCGAAGGGACGCCGCCCCGCCGACTTTCACGCGCCATTGCACTCGTCGCTGCCGGTGCTGGTGCTCGACGGGCAGTTCGATCCGGTGACGCCGCCGGCCTACGGCGCCGAGATCGTCGCCGCTCTGCCGCACGCCCGTCAGCTCATTGCCGCTGGTCAGGGCCACAGCGTCATTGGCGCCGGATGCATGCCGCGGCTCGTGCAGCGCTTCGTCGAGACGCTCGAGACCGCGCAGCTGGATGCGGGCTGTCTCGCGCAGCTCGGCCCGGTGCCGGCGTTCATCGACTACGACGGCGCCTCGCCATGATCGTCGTCGAGCAGCTGCGTAAATCCTTCGGCGCCACCCAGGCGGTGGACGGCGTGTCGTTCACGGCGCGCGACGGACAGATCACCGCGCTGTTGGGCGCCAACGGGGCCGGCAAGACCACGACGCTGCGTATGCTCTATACGCTGATGCGGCCGGACGCGGGCCGTATCCTCGTCGATGGCATCGATGCCCAGCAGGATGCGCTGGCGGTGCGTCGCGTGCTGGGTGTGCTGCCCGATGCGCGCGGGCTCTACCGCCGGCTCACGGCGCGCGAGAACATCGAGTACTACGCGGCGCTGCAGGGACTGCCGCCCGCGCGTGCCCGCGTGCGCATCGATGAGCTGCTGCAAACCCTGTCCATGCAGGACATTGCTGGACGGCGCACCGAGGGCTTCTCGCAGGGCGAGCGGTTGAAGACCGCGCTGGCGCGCACGCTGATCCACGATCCGCGCAACGTGCTGCTCGATGAGCCCACCAACGGCCTGGATGTCATGTCCACGCGCAGCCTGCGCGAGTTCCTACGCCGCCTGCGGGACGAAGGCCGCTGCGTCCTGTTCTCAACACACATCATGCAGGAGGTCGCGGCGCTCTGTGACCACGTGGTCATCATCGCGCGCGGGCGCGTGGTCGCTGACGGCACTCCGGACGCGTTGCGCGAGCAAGCCGGCGAGACGAGCCTCGAGGAGGCCTTCATGAAGCTCATCGGCGTCGCGGCACTGGGGGAGCTGTCATGAAACGGGTGACCGCTTGAGCCGCTCTGCCGCCTGGGTCGTATTCCTGAAGGAATGCCGCGAGAGCCTGCGCGACCGTCGGGTACTGATCAACGCGCTGCTGATCGGTCCACTGCTCGGTCCGCTGATGTTCGTCATTGTGCTGCGCCTGACCGTTGCCCGACAGATAGAGCAGGCGGCCCGTCCGCTGCCGGTGGCCGTAGCAGGCGCCGCGCAGGCGCCCAACCTCGTCGCAGCGCTCGAGCAGCAGGGGCTGCAGCTGCTCGCGGCGCCGGCAGATCTGGCGGGTGCGGTGCGCTCGCAGCAGCTCGACCTTGCGCTGCGTATCCCATCGGGCTATGCGGACGCCTGGCGCGCCGGACGTCCGGCCCAGCTGGAGCTCTTCTACGACTCCTCGCGTCAGGGGGTGCTCGCCGAGGTGCAGCGACTGGAGGGCATGCTGCAGGGTTATTCGCAGCGCAACGCAGCGCTGCGGCTCATGGCACGCGGACTGTCGCCCACGCTTTCGGCGCCGATCGTAATCGCGGCGCGCGATCAAGCCACGCCGCAGGGCCGCGGTGCGCTGATGTTTGCGATGCTGCCGTACTTCCTGGTGTTCACTGCGCTGATCGGCGGTATGTGGCTGGCGATCGACTCCACTGCCGGTGAGCGCGAGCGCGGCTCGCTCGAGCCGCTGCTGATCAACCCCGTGCCGCGCGATCGCATTCTGCTCGGCAAAGTGCTGGCCACCGCGCTGTTCGGTCTGGCCAGCCTGACGCTGGGATCGATCGCTTTCATGGTCGCCGGCTGGTTTCTGCCCGGCGATCAGATCGGCTTGTCCTTTAATCTCGGGCCACGCGTGGTCGGGGCGATATTGCCTGTCATGCTGCCGCTGGTGCTGCTGATCGCGGTGACGGAGATCCTCGTGACCGCCTTCGCCAAGACTGCGCGAGAAGCGCAGGCGCACATGGCCCTCGTACAGATCCTGCCGGCCATTACCTCGGTGGTGCTGAGCTTCGCGCCCATCAAGTCGGCGCTGTGGATGTACGCGGTGCCGCTGCTCGGCCAGCAGCTGATCATTCTGCGGCTGCTGCGTGGGGAGTCGATCGCAACGCTGGCCGCGATTCTGGCAGCCGTGTTCACGCTGGCGGCGGCACTGGTGGTGTTCTGGGCTGCACGGCGCAGCTACGCGACCGAGCGGCTCGCGATCAGCAGCTAGGGAAGCTCTGCACAGGTTGGTCTGACTGAACGATACTGTGTGTAGGCAGTAGCGGTCAGATATCGAGGATCTGGATGAAGCAGACCACCTTTGCATCAGCGGCGTACGAGCGGAAGGGCAAAGTGACGCGCCGTGAG
>DATAXJ010000001.1:0-77159 GCA_036266795.1 Steroidobacteraceae bacterium
GGTGAGCCTGGCCTACAACCTCAAGCGCATGCAGAGGTTGGTGCTGGCATGAGCCAGGCCACACTTCTTCTCGCCTTCACCTCCGCATTCCCTCCGGCGTCCCCGCTATCCGGCGACGTCAGTCCGACAGGCTGCTAGCCGAGTGCCGCAACTACCGCGTCGCCGGCCTCGTGTGTGCTTGCGGGGCGATGCCCGGGCGCTGTGATGTCGGGCGTGCGCACGCCATCGCCGATAGCGCGCTCCACGGCATGCTCCACGGCGCGCGCTTCCTCTTCCAGACGCAGCGAATGGCGCAGCAGCAGTGCCACGCTGAGAATCGCGCCGTAGGGGTTGGCGATGCCCTGGCCGGCGATGTCGGGCGCCGAGCCGTGAATCGGCTCGTAAAGGCCGCGGGTACCCTCGCCCAGAGAGGCCGAGGGCAGCAGCCCGAGCGAGCCGCACAACATGGAAGCTTCGTCAGTGAGTATGTCGCCGAACATGTTTTCGGTCACGGCGACATCGAAATCGAGCGGTCTGCGGATCAAATGCATCGCGGCCGAATCCACCAGCATGTGCTCGAGCTGCACGTCGGCAAACTCGGCGCGCATCACACGCTCGCAAACCTCGCGCCACAACCGTGAGGTTTCCAGCACATTGGATTTGTCGATCGACAGCAGCCGGCGCCGGCGAGTGCGCGCCAGACGCGCAGCGACGCGCACGATGCGCTCGATTTCCTCGGCACTGTATTGGCACAGGTCGCTCGCCTGCGTGGCGTCACGCGTCTTGGGGCCGAAGTAGATGCCGCCCGTCAGCTCGCGCACGAACAGCAGGTCGACCCCTTCGATGACTTCCGGCTTGAGCGTCGAGACATTGCGCAGTGCCGGATGCACCACCACGGGCCGCAGGTTGGCGTACAGGCCCAGCAGTTTGCGCAGCCGCAGCAGCCCCGTTTCCGGCCTTACCTTGGTCTGGGGCGAGGACCATTTGGGCCCGCCAATCGCCCCGAGCAACACGGCGTCGGCGCTCTGGCAGGCGGCGAGCGTGGCCTCGGGTAGCGGATCACCATGCAGCTCGATCGCGGCGCCACCGAAGGGTGCTTCGATGAGGGTCAGCTCGTGATGGAAGCGACGGGCCACGGTCTGCAGCACGTGCACGGCCTGGGTGGTGACTTCCGGGCCGATCCCGTCCCCGGCAATGACGGCAATGCGCGCTTTCATACGTACTGCTGCCGCAGGGTTGTGCTGCGGGCCTCGTAGGCCTCGATGGCCGGAAATTTTGCCAGCAGGAAGCCGAGCTCATCCACCCCATTGAGCAGGCAGTAACGGTCGAAGCTGCCCAGGGGAAACTTCACGCGACGACCTTCGGGAAGCTCGAGCGTGGTGCTGTCGATATCGATCGTGATTTCGGCGCCCGGATGGGACAGAAGCCAGGCGGCCGTGGACTCGTCCACCACCACCGGCACGAGCCCGTTCTTCAGCGAGTTGTTACGAAAAATGTCCGCGATCTCGGTGCTGATGACCGCGCGAAATCCATAGTCAAGCAGTGCCCAGGGCGCATGCTCTCGCGAGGAGCCGCAGCCGAAATTGCGACCCCCGACGAGGATCTGGCAGCCGGCCGCGGCCGGGCTGTTCAGCACGAAATCCGCGCGCGGTGCGCCGGCCGCGTCGTAGCGCCAGTCGTTGAACAGATTCTTGCCCAGTCCCTCGCGCGAGGTCGTGCGCAGAAAGCGCGCGGGGATGATCTGGTCGGTATCGATGTTGGGGGAGGGCAGCACGGCGGTCCTCCCGCTGATCTGTCGGATCGGTGGCATGCTCTACACTCCCATCAGCTCGCGCGGATCGGTCACGCGGCCGCGCAAGGCACTGGCCGCGGCCGTCAGCGGACTCACCAGCAGCGTGCGCGCCCCAGGCCCCTGGCGGCCCTCGAAGTTGCGATTGCTCGTGCTCAACGAATACTGGCCCTTCTCGACGGTATCGCCGTTCATGCCGATGCACATCGAGCAGCCCGACTCGCGCCATTCGGCGCCGGCCTCGAGAAAGATACGGTCCAGGCCTTCGGCTTCCGCGGCGTGCTTGATCTGCTGGGAGCCCGGTACGACCAGGGCACGTACCCCGTGGGCAATCTTGTGGCCGGCCATGAGCCGTGCGGCGCTACGCAGGTCCGAGAGCCGCCCGTTGGTGCAGCTGCCGATGAACACCACATCGATGGGCTGATTGGCCATCGGCTGTCCGGCCCTAAGGCCCATGTACGTGAGCGCATGGGCGAACACCGGATCGTCGCTCTTGTCGGGAATCGAGCCGCTGACGGCAACTGCCATACCCGGATGTGTGCCATAGGTGATCATCGGCTCGACCGCCGAGCCGTCGAGGGTCACCTCACCATCGAAGTGCGCGCCCGCGTCACTGGGCAGGGAGCGCCAGTACTGCAGAGCCTCCTGCCAGGCCGCGCCCCGCGGCGCGCGGGCGCGCGACTGCAGGTACGCGAAGGTGACTTCGTCGGGGGCGATCATGCCTGCGCGCGCACCGGCCTCGATCGACATGTTGCAGATGGTCATGCGTTCTTCCACGCCGAGCGCCGCCACCGCACTGCCACGGTATTCGATGACGTGACCGGTGCCACCGGCGACGCCAATGCGACTGATGATGGCAAGGATCAGATCCTTGGCTGTCACGCCCTCGCGCAGCGTGCCGCCGACCTGGATTGCCAGTGTGCGGGCACGACGCTGCAGCAGACACTGCGTGGCAAACACGTGCGCGACCTCGGTCGTGCCGATGCCGAAGGCGAGTGCGCCCAGCGCGCCGTGCG
The DNA here is from genome assembly GCA_036266795.1 of Steroidobacteraceae bacterium. Taxonomy (GTDB): domain Bacteria; phylum Pseudomonadota; class Gammaproteobacteria; order Steroidobacterales; family Steroidobacteraceae; genus FEN-1191. The sequence goes on from DATAXJ010000001.1 coordinate 2,785, forward strand.
TGCTGGTGTGGCTGTCGCCGCACACCAGTGTGCAGCCGGGTAGCGTCAGGCCCAGCTCGGGACCGATCACGTGCACGATGCCGCGCTGAGGATCCTTGAGGCCGAGCAGCTGCACGCCGAATTCGGCGCAGTTGCGCTCGAGCTCGCCAATCTGCCGGGCCGCCGACTCGATGGCGATCGGCGCGCCGCCGAAGATTTGCTCCGTGCGTGTGGGGCTGGAGTGATCGATGGTTGCGAAGGTCAGCTCGGGACGGCGCAGCTTCAGGCCCCGCTGGCGCAGCAGCGTGAATGCCTGGGGCGAAGTCACCTCGTGAATGAGGTGGCGGTCGATGTACAGCACGGCCGGCGTGTCCGCGCTTTCGGGCAGCACCTCGTGCTGCTCCCAGATCTTCTGATACATGGTCTTCATGAATGAACCCCGCGATTGCTCATCGCGCGCTCATGCCGTCGCGGTGCGCGCCTGGCGTTGCATGTCGACGAAATCCAGCCAGTGCCAGCTGTCGGCGGTATTGCCGGAGAACAGGCCGAAGAAGGCCTGTTGCAGCCGCTCGGTGATGGGCCCCCGCCGGCCGGCGCCCACCGGAATGCGATCCACCGAGCGGATCGGCGTGATCTCGGCGGCGGTGCCGGTGAAGAACAGCTCATCGGCCAGATACAGCAGCTCGCGCGGGATGGAGGCTTCGCGAACCGTCAGATCCAGCTGGGCGGCGAGTTTCATCACCGTATCGCGCGTGATGCCCCCGAGCACCGAATGCGCCAGGCTCGGCGTGTAAATGATCCCCTCCTTGACCAGGAAGAGGTTCTCGCCGGCACCCTCGCTGACCGTGCCGTCGGGAGCCAGCCCGATGCCCTCGGCGAAGCCCAGGCGCTTGGCCTCCATGCTGATCAGCTGGCTCGAGAGGTAGTTGCCGGCGGCCTTGGCCAGGGCTGGCAGCGTATTGGGCGCCACGCGCTGCCAGGAGGAGACGCACACGTCCACCCCCGAAGCCTCGCTTTCGTGGCCGAGATACTTGCCCCACTCCCAGGCGGCCACCGCCACGTCCACCGGTGGTTCGATTTTGGGCGCCACGCCGATCTCGCCATAACCGCGCAGCGCGATGGGGCGCAGGTAGGCGCCCTTGGAAAGCTCATTGACCGCGAGCACCTGATGGCAGGCCTCGTTCAGCTGCTCGGGCGTGAAGGGGATCTGCATGCGGTAAATCTTCGCCGAGTCGAACAGGCGGCGTGTGTGATCCTGCAGGCGAAAGATGGCGACGCCGCGAGGCGTCGCATAGGCCCGCACGCCCTCGAACACCGAGGAACCGTAGTGCAGGGCATGCGCCAGCACGTGCACGGTGGCGCGCTCCCAGGGAACCAGTTTGCCGTTGAACCAGATGGATGCGGTTGCGGGGATGGGCATGGGGCCTCCTACACGGCGTGCTGCGCGACGCGGGTACGATCGGACGGCTCGCCGCCGTGGCGAGCGTGGGACTGGCGCGAGAGCTCGATGCGATTGACGACCTCGAGCAGCGCGCGGCTGGCAGCCTCGACGATGTTGGTGCTGACACTAGAGCCGCGGTAGCTGCGCGCGTCGTAGTCGACGTACAGGATTGCCTCGCCCTGCGCATCCTCGCCGATCGTCACGGCGTGCACCTCGAACTTGCGCACTGTCACGACCACTCCCGTGGCCTGCACGATGGCCTTGTAGGCCGCGTCCACCGGTCCATCGCCCGTGGCCTCGCGCTCGAGTGAGCGACCGTCGGTGTGGTGCAGACGGACCGTCGCGACCGCCTGGGAGCCGCTGTGCACTTCCACATCGAGCTGCTCGAGGGACCAGGGGCCTTGCGCGGCACCACCGGCGCGCAGCACCAGCGCCTCGATGTCGCCATCGAAGAGCTCCTTCTTGCGGTCGGCGAGCGCCTTGAATTCCTCGAAGACGCGCGTGAACTCCAGCTCGTCGAGCTCGAAGCCAAGCTGCTTGATGCGCTCGCGCAGCGCATGGCGTCCGCTGTGCTTGCCGAGCACCAGGTTGCTGCTCGGCAGGCCCACGTCCGTGGGCTGCATGATCTCGTAGGTGGAGCGATGCTTGAGCATGCCGTGCTGGTGGATGCCCGATTCGTGCGCGAACGCATTCTCTCCGACCACCGCCTTGTTGCGTGGAATCGGCATGCCGGTGATGCTGGAGACCAGCCGTGAGGTCGGATACAGCCGCGAGGTGGTCACTCCGCTCTTCAGGTTGAAGAAGCCGGCGCGTGTGGACAGTGCCATCACGACTTCCTCGAGCGAGCAGTTGCCGGCGCGCTCGCCGATGCCGTTAATGGTGCATTCGATCTGCCGGGCGCCGGCCACCACAGCGGTGAGGCTGTTGGCCACCGCCATGCCCAGATCGTCGTGACAGTGCACCGATAGGGTCACGTGCTCGATACCGTGCACGTGGTGGCGCAGGTAGCGGAACAGCTCGCCGAACTCATCGGGTACCGTGTAGCCGACCGTATCGGGAATATTGATGGTGGTGGCGCCGGCCTCGATCGCCGCCTGCACCACCTGCGCAAGAAAGTCGAGTTCGGTGCGCGAGGCGTCTTCGGGGGAGAACTCCACGTCATCGCAGAACTCGCGGGCAATCTTCACGCCCTCCACCGCGCGGCTGATGATCTGCTCCTGCGCCATGTTGAGCTTGTACTGGCGATGGATGGCGCTGGTGGCGAGAAACACGTGCAGGCGGCCGCGGGCCGCGGGCGCGAGCGCGCGGGCAGCCAGCTCGATGTCCTCGCGCGTGCAGCGCGCCAGGCCACAGATGATCGGCTCGCGTACCTCGCGCGCCACCGCGTTGACCGCCTCCCAGTCGCCGCGCGAGGCGGCGGGGAAGCCGGCCTCGATGACGTCCACGCCAAGCTCGGCCAGGGCGCGCGCCACGCGCAGCTTTTCCGGCTGCGTCATGCTGCAGCCTGGAGCCTGTTCCCCATCACGCAGCGTGGTATCGAAGATCACCACGCGATCGGCGAGCCCCAGGGGGGTCCCTGGACCGTTGTCACCGTTTGCCGTGCCTGGCGTTGCCGTCGCTGTCGTCATGGCTGCACTCCTGCCGGTATGACCCTCGTGCTCGCTCGATGTTGCCTGGCTGGCCTCGTCACGCCCCGGTGGAGGGGGCGCTCAGCGCGCTTCCTTCAGCCAGGGCATGCGCGCTCGCAGTTTCTCGCCGACGCGCTCGATCGGATGGCTCGTGTCCTGCTTGAGCAGGCGGCGGAAATTCTTCGAGCCATGCTGATGCTCATCGATCCACTGGCGGGCGAATTTGCCGCTCTGAATCTCCTTGAGGATTTTGCGCATTTCCTGCTTGGTGCGATCGTTGACGACGCGCGGGCCGCGTGTGAGGTCGCCATATTTGGCGGTATCGCTGATGTACTGATGCATCTTGGCCAGGCCGCCCTCGTGCAGCAGATCCACGATCAGCTTCAGTTCGTGCAGGCACTCGTAGTAGGCGACTTCCGGCTGGTAGCCGGCTTCTACCAGCGTCTCGTAGCCCTTGACGACGAGTTCGGTTGCACCGCCGCAGAGCACCGCCTGCTCGCCGAACAGATCGGTCTCGGTCTCCTCGGCAAAGCTGGTCTCGAGCACCCCGCCACGCGTGCCGCCGATGCCATCGGCGTAGGCGAGAGCGCGTGCCTGGGCACGACCGGTGGCATCGTGGGCGACCGCGAGCAGGCAGGGCACGCCGCGCCCCTGTTGATACTGACGCCGCACCAGGCCACCAGGCCCCTTGGGAGCGATCATGACCACGTCCAGATCGCGGCGTGGTTTGATCTGCTTGAAGTGAATATTGAAGCCGTGCGCGAATAGCAGTGTTGCGCCGCGCTTGAGCGCCGGCTCGATCTGCTCGTAGAGCTCAGCCTGTGCCATATCCGGAACCAGCATGGCGACCAGGTCCGCTTCGCGCGTCGCCTCGACCGGATCGGCGACGCTCAGGCCATCGCGCTTGGCGGCGCGGGCACTCTTGCCGCCCTTGCGTACGCCCACCACGACATCGAAGCCGCTGTCCTTGAGATTCAGCGCATGCGCGCGCCCCTGGCTGCCATAGCCCAGTACGGCAACGCGGGCTCCGCGCAGCGCTTTGCGGTCGACGTCCTTTCTGGAATACAGATGCATCATGTTCAAACTCCCGTTCTATCCGGCGTTGCCATCAGGCAGAGGCGCAACCCACGGCGATCAACAAAAAACCCCGCATCGGTGGCCGAGGCGGGGTTTTGGTGCTGTCCGTTTCCTTGCAGTCAGAAACGCCGGCAGTACCCGTCCCGCCTGCTGCCGGGAAGCAGCAGATCTACCGATAGTAGAAGCGGAAGCGAGCGCATCGGTCGTTTGCGATCGAGCCTTGCGATCAAGCTGAGGTCCTACGATAACACCATACGATCAAAGGCTTGTCAACGCGCAGCAGCTGTGCCCGCCAGGGGTTCGCTGCACTGGCAATCAGGCGTTGTGGCCGACGCGGCAATGCGCACAGCCGGCACGGCGATGCGCGGCGCCCGGTGCGGCAATTGGTTAAGCTTCCGCGCATGCACAGACTGGTCGGCGGGATTCCCGGGGAAAAGGCGCCAGCCGCTGCGGCGGCCGCGATGAGCCTGCGGCTGGTCACCGAGTCGGACTGGGGCGCGGTGCGTGCAGCGTTGCCCGCACATCAAGTTCGTTGGGCCGAGTCGCAGGGCTTCAACGGCCAGAGGCACCGTCTGCTGGCCCTGCCCGAGTCGGATGGCAGCCTTGCCGGTGCGCTCTGGGGGTTGGGCGATCTGGCAGAGCCCGATGCTCTCATTGCCTGGGATGCGGCGCCGCTGAGCGAGCGCTTGCCCGCCGGCACCTATGCACTGACGACGCCGCTGCGGGCCGCGGTCGCCACACAGTTCTGCCTCGGCTGGTTGCTGGGCAGCTATCGGTTTGATCGGCTGCGCTCCTCAGGGCCGCGCCCAGCGCCGGACGCAGCCCTCGTCGCGCCCGAAGGCGCGGATCTGCGCTACGCGGAAGCAGCGGCTGCGGCCATGAGCTGGACGCGCGACCTGATCAACACTCCGGCCAACCAGATGGGACCGCTAGAGCTCGAGGCCGCGGCGCGCGAGCTTGCGCAGCAGGGCGCCGAGATCACGGTGATCAGCGGCGCGCAGTTGCAGCGAGAATTTCCGCTCATCGCCGCCGTCGGCGGCGGCAGCCACCGCCCGCCACGCCTCATTGACTGCCGCTGGCGTCGCCCAGGTGCGCCACGCGTGACCCTCGTGGGCAAGGGCGTGTGTTTCGACAGCGGCGGGCTGGATCTCAAGAGCTCTTCGGCCATGCTGCTCATGAAGAAAGACATGGGTGGGGCGGCCTGTGTGCTCGGCCTGGCGCGGCTGCTGCAGCAGCTCGAGACCCCCGTGGAGCTGCGCGTGCTCATCCCGGCGGTCGAGAACAGTGTCGGCGGCAGTGCCTATCGGCCCGGCGACGTGTGGCCTTCACGCAAGGGGCTGCGGGTTGAGATCGGCAACACCGATGCCGAGGGACGACTCGTGCTGGCCGATGCGCTCGCCGAAGCCGATGCCGACCAGCCCGAGCTGCTCATCGACCTTGCGACCCTCACAGGCGCGGCGCGTACGGCGCTGGGCCCGGATCTGCCGGCGGTCTTCAGCCCCGATGAGTCGCTGGCTCGCCGCCTCGCCGCGCTCGGCAGCGAGCACGCCGATCCGCTCTGGCCAATGCCGCTGTGGAAACCCTATGACGAGGAGCTCAGCAGCCGGGTCGGTGATCTCAATAATGTGTCTGCGTCTGCCTTCGCTGGTGCGATCATCGCGGCCCTGTTTCTGCAGCGTTTCGTCAGCAGCAGCACGCGCTGGCTGCACGTGGATCTGTTCGCCTGGAATCCCAAGGAGCGGCCCGGGCGTCCGCATGGAGCTGAAGCACAGTGCGTGCGTGCCCTCTATCAGCTGATCCGCAGCCTCTACGGCTGAACACCCCGCCGCCGCCACGCTCGCGTCTGTACGGCCGAGGAGGCCTTGGGCTACAGTGCGCGGCCGCGACCCGACGGTGTTTGTTTCAAAGCCCGATGACGGATCGAAAGACCAGCCGCCGAGCCAGCGCGCCGCGCGCAGGCTCCTCCGCCCGTACCAGCGCCCCAGCCCGGTCGGCATCGCGACCACGGCGCGATCCGCGCAGCTATTCGAGCCTCGTGGTGGACGGCCTGAAGCAGACCGCATCGCGCGCCATGCTGCGAGCGGTGGGTTTTCAGGATGAGGACTTTGCCAAGCCGCAGGTTGGGATCGCCTCGACCTGGGCGGATGTGACCCCTTGCAACATGCACATCGATGCGCTGGCGCGCGAGGCCGCCCGCGGTGCCGATGAGGCTGGCGCCAAGAGCATACTGTTCAATACGGTTACCGTGTCGGATGGCATCTCGATGGGCTCGCCGGGCATGCGCTACTCGCTGGTGTCGCGCGAGATCATTGCCGACTCCATCGAGACGGTGGTCGGTGCATCGGGTTTCGACGGCCTGGTGGCCATCGGTGGCTGCGACAAGAATATGCCCGGCTGCGCCATGGCGATCGCGCGGCTGAACCGGCCCGCGGTCTTCGTCTACGGCGGTACCATTCGTCCCGGGCCACACCGGCGCGACATCGTGTCGGTCTTCGAGGCGGTGGGGCAGCGTGCCGCAGGTAGCCTGGATGACGCGCAGCTGCTGGAGGTGGAGCGCACGGCCATTCCCGGTCCGGGCAGCTGCGGGGGTATGTACACCGCCAACACCATGGCCTCGGCCATCGAGGCGCTGGGGTTGTCTCTGCCCGGCAGCTCGGCTCAGGAGGCAGTTGGAGAGGCCAAGCTTGCCGACTGCCGTCGGGCCGGCGCGGCCGTGATGCAATTGCTTCGCGAGGACATCCGCCCTCGCGACATTCTCACGCGGCGCGCGTTCGAAAACGCCATCACGGTGGTGATCTCTCTGGGCGGATCGACCAACGCGGTACTGCACCTGCTGGCCATGGCACAGGCCGCGGGCGTGCGCCTGGCGCTGGATGATTTCACGCGCGTTGGGCGCCGCGTGCCGGTACTCGCCGACCTCAAACCGAGCGGCACCTACCTGATGTCTGAACTTGTCGCGATCGGTGGCATCCAACCTCTCATGAAGCGCCTGCTGGATGCGGGGTTGCTACATGGGGATTGTTTGACTGTCACAGGTCGCACCCTGGCCGAAAATCTTGCCGCCGTGAGCGACTATCCCGCGGACCAACGCATCATCCATCCGCTGTCTGCTCCCCTCAAACGCGACAGTCACCTGATCGTGCTTTACGGCAACGTCGCGCCTGAGGGCGCCGTGGCCAAGATCACCGGCAAGGAGGGCTTGTCGTTCAGCGGGCGCGCGCGCGTGTTTGACGGAGAAGAGGCCGCCACTGCCGCCATTCTGTCTGACAAGGTACGTGCCGGCGACGTCGTGGTCATCCGTCACGAGGGACCGCGCGGCGGCCCGGGCATGCGCGAGATGCTCAGCCCCACGAGCGCCCTGGTGGGACGCGGCTTGGGCAAGCAGGTGGCACTGATCACCGACGGACGCTTCTCCGGCGGCAGCCACGGCTTCGTCGTGGGACATATTGCACCGGAGGCGGCCGTGGGAGGCCCAATAGTGCTGCTTCGCAACGGTGATCGCCTCACTATCGATTCCGCACGACGCCGTATCGACGTCGATTTGACAGCGGCGGAGCTGAACCGGCGCCGCCGCGCCTGGCGGCCGCGGCGCCCTTATGCAACCCAAGGCGTGCTGGCGAAGTACGCGCGCGTGGTCAGCAGCGCCTCGCTGGGCGCGGTCACAGATGTCAAGGAACACTTATGAGGGTTAATGGTTGTAACGGTTGCGGTGAGCAGTTAAAGTTCACCGGCCTGAGTCGACCCGCGTACGCGTTCTGTGTCAAGCGACGGCGTGAGCCGGCGATACCGCGAAAGGGAGCCGCAGTTCTCCTTTTCGCAGGTTGATCGGCCAGGTAACGCAGCGATCGACGGCACGGCCGCGGCGAGGAGCCGAGCGGCGAAGCAGATATGACGAGACGGTTTGGGGGACGAGCACACCAATAGTACGACGTAGGGAAACCTGCTGGGGCTACAAGCGCCACCGTGGGCATCCGCGCGTTGACTCCCGCCAATTTCTGATCAGAGCCACTACGCACCGAACATATGAGCGCCTACTACCCGCAACAATCACAAGGCCTTTTCTCCAAGCGCGCGATCGTGTTCATCGCGATCATCGCGTTTCACGCATTGATCATCTACGCATTCGCGACGGGCTTGGTAACCAATGGTGCCCGTATCATCAACACCATTCTGCAGACCAATATCATCCAGACGCAGAAGGTGCAGGAGCTGCCGCCGCCGCCGCCGCACGTGGACCTGAAGGTACCGCCGCCGGTGACGGTGATAGCGCCGGAGGTGCAGATCAACATCCCGGTTGCTCCGCCGCCAATTCACGTGGCCCCGGTGGTCAAGGTGGCGCCCGCGCCGATTCGTGTACCACCAGCCCCGATCATCGGGGTGAGCGAAAGGGGTATCAGCGAGCCGGACACCAACGACTACTATCCGGACGCGTCGCGGCGTAACAACGAAGAAGGGCACGGCATCGTGCATATTTGTGTCGATACACGCGGGCGTGTGGCTGATGCCAAGGTCAGCGTCAGCACCGGGCATCCAATGCTGGATGAGGCAGCCGTCAAGCTGGCTAAAGCCTATCGCTTCAGGCCGGCGACGCAGGGCGGCAAGCCGGTCCCGCAGTGCACGGGCCTGCCGGTCAGGTTCACGCTCACCGGCGGCTGAACGGGCAACCTGAGCAAGTTGGTCGCAGCATCAATCAACCGTCAATCACAGGTCACTTAATTTACTGAGTCTTACCCGGCGCGCTGGCGCGCGACGGAATCGCTACAAACGAGGAACTTCAATGGATACCGCAACCGCCGCAGCCGCAGCCGCCGCCACCGCCGCCGTTCCCCAGTACGGTTTGACGAATCTTTGGGTCACCGGAGGGGCACTGACTCGAGGGATTCTGATCATCCTTGGGCTCATGTCACTGGGTTCCTGGTTCATCATCCTCACCAAGCTCTGGGACCAACGCACACTGAGGAAGTCGGCGCGCCAGGTAGAAAAGGTGTTCTGGTCCGCGCCGTCACTCAAGGACGGCGTCGCCAAGCTCAAGAAGAGCGATGACTTTCGCTTCATCGCCGAGACCGGTATGCGCGCCGCGTCGCACCATGAGGGGCGTCTGACTGATCGCGTCGATCTGCACGAGTGGATCACCATGGCCCTGCAGCGCGCAGTCGATGCGGTCAATTCGCGCAGCTCCAGCGGGCTGTCCTTCCTGGCGACCGTAGGTTCGAGCGCGCCGTTCGTCGGTCTGTTCGGCACCGTGATCGGCATTCTGGACGCGTTGATTGCGATCAGCCAGGCCGGTCAGGCGAGCCTCGACAAGGTGGCCGGCCCCGTGGGCGAGGCGCTGATCATGACGGCGCTCGGTCTGTTCGCGGCGGTTCCCGCGGTGTGGGGCTATAACTGGCTGCTGCGCCGCAATCGCAATCTGCAGGAAGAGGTGCGGAACTTCGCCAGCGATCTGCACGCGTATCTGGTCAGCGGTTCGCGCGTCGGAAACTGATTCGACGCTGCGAGTCCAATGCTGACGAGCAACTGGGTTTCGTTGGAGCTGCCACTATGTCAATGAGCTTGGGATCGGGGGAAGATGACGACATGGGCACCATGTCGGAGATCAACACCACCCCATTGGTCGACATCATGCTGGTGCTGCTGATCATCTTCTTGATCACCATCCCCGTGATTTTGAAGGTGCCCGTGAAGCTCACGGTGCCGACCGCCACCAACATCCCGACGCAAACCAAGCCTGAGGACATCACGGTCTTCATCTCCCAGTCCGGCGATGTCTTCTGGGATCAGCTCAAGGTGCCGAACATGACGGCTTTGGTGCTGCAAGTCGAGAAGGAGGCCGTCAAGGTTCCGCAGCCGGAGATTCACATCCGTGCAGATAAGGACACGGATTATCAGAATGTCGGCAAGGTGATCGCGGCGATCAACCGGGGCGGCCTCGTGAAGGTGGGCTTCATCACCAACCCGGTGTTGCCGAGTGCGGCAAGTTTGAATCTCAACAGAGGTTTGTTCTGAGCCAGGCTCGGTCACGCCGTCTTCCAGGAGTTTGTATCCATGTCAATGAGTGTGGGATCGGGCGGTGAAGGCAGTGCGATGTGTGACATCAACACCACGCCGCTCATCGACATCATGCTGGTGTTGCTGATCACGCTGATCGTGACGCTGCCGCCCATGACGCATGCCGTGAAGCTCGACATGCCGCCGCCGAATCCGAACCAGCCGCCGCCGCCGACGCAGCCCGAGGTCATCAACCTCGACATCTACATCGACGGTGCCATCGCCTGGAATGGCCAGCCGGTCAAGAGTTATGCGGAACTGGACACGCAGTTCAAGCAGGCTGCGGCGGAGAATCCGCAACCTGAGCTGCATCTGAATCCCGACGGGCATGCGAAGTACGACGTCGTCGCACAGGTGCTCGCTGCGGCGCAGCGTAACCATCTGGCGAAGATTGGCTTCGTCAATACGAACCAATTCATTCAGTTCTGAGGATGCGGCGCTGCGGCGGCGGCGCTGCGGCTGTCAATCATAGCGGGCCTGCCCCGACGGTTACGGGGCGGGCCTGTTGTTGAGGCGGGCCGGAATCGGCCCACAAGGAATCGAGTACAGTTGGTGCTGACGTACCTGCGGCAGCATCGGCGATGGTAGGGATCGGACAGATTAAGGGGCGCCGGCGCGAGCGGCGCTTTTGGGGTACGAAATGAAGCGTCGGAACTATGTCGCGGTGATCGGTTTGGCGAGCGCCGCAGCGCTGTCCCTGAGCGGTATCGCGCAGGCGGCGGAGAAGGCGGACAAGCAGCCGACTGTCAGCGCCTGCCTGGCCAAGTCGCTGAAGGCGGCGCAGGACGCGAAAAACGCCAATAACTACGACCTCGAGATCCAGAAGATCAAAGAGGCGCAGAACACGCCAAAGTGCAATAAGTCGCCCTTCGACGAATACCTGATGAATTCCTGGCTGGGTGTTGCCTATATCGGCACGAAGGACTATGCGGACGCAGCTACAGCGCTGCAGGCCGCGGCCGAGTCGCAGTACACCACGTCCGCCGGCCGTCGCCAGATGCTGCAGGCCGTGGTCAGCATCTATTCGCAGCTCCGGCAGTATCCCAAGGCGATCGCCGCCGGCCAGGCCGCCATCAAGGCCGGGAACGCCGATGCGCCCGTCTACGTGACCGTCGCCTCCGCCCAGGAAAGCCTGGGGCAGCATAAGGAAGCGGCTGACACCATCCAGCGGCTCATCGACAAGGAAGGCACCAAGCCCGAGGAGAAGTACCTCGAGTTCCAATGGGAGGCCTATGGCAAGGCCAACGACCAGGCCGATGCCGCCAAGGTCATCGATAAGCTCGTCACGCTCTATCCCAAGCCCGATTATTGGGCTAATGCGCTGCAGCCGCTGGCGAAGATGACGGTCAGCGATGCGCATCTGCAGCTCGAGATCTACCGCCTGATGTTCGACGTCGGCGTGCTCAAGCTGCCCCAGGATTTCGGCGAGATGGCTGAGCTGGCCTACGATGCCGGCTATCCGGGTGAGACAGTCGCGGTGCTGCAGAAGGCCTTCGCGCAGAATATATTCACCAACCCCAGCGACTCGATGCGCTATCAGCACCTGATGATGACGGCCATGGGCAAGGCGCAGACCGACCAGGCTTCGTTGGCCGCCCAGGAAAGCAAGGCGCAGAGCGCCGCCGGCGGGGATCAGCTGGTGGGCGTGGGTGCCGCGTATTTGAGCTATGGGCAGGCGGACAAGGCCGTGAGTGTCATCGAGGCTGGCATCGCCAAGGGTGGCCTGAAGAGGCCCGAGGAGGCGAATCTGCTGCTCGGCATTGCGCAGCTGCGTTCTCACGATGCGGCAGCAGCGCATCGGAGCTTCGACAAGGTGGCCAGCTCGAGCAACCCGGGCTATGCGCAGCTCGGCCGGCTGTGGATGCTGCACTCCCAGAATCACAGCGCCGGCTGATTCGCAGGCCAGGCGCTGTCTTCGAAGGGCCGGGCAAACCGGCCCTTTTTGTTGGTAACCTCTATTCATGAGTCAACCCCCGCCGGGCGCAATCGCCGTCATCCGCGCCAAGTTGCACGATATCCGCGTCACGGACGCGGACCTCGACTACCAGGGATCCGTCACGCTGGATCCGGAGCACTGCGAGGCCGTGGGTATCGTGCCGTTGGAGTTCGTCGAGATCTGGAACAAGCACTCGGGGGCGCGCATCAGCACCTACGTCATCTGGGGCGAGCGCGGCTCGCGCTGCTGCGTGCTCAATGGGGCTGCAGCGCGCACCTGTCAGCCCGGGGATGCGGTCATCATCGTGGCCCGCACGAGCGTGCAGCCCGCGGACATCGAATCGATGCGCGCGAGGGTCGCACTGCTGGACGCAGACAACGAGGTGCGCCAACTGATTGAATATCGGGTCGGGCGCGATCCTCAGGGGCGCATGCAGTTTCGCGCCGTGCCGCTGCGCGGCTCGCGGCCGCGGCCCGAAGGGGCCCGTGGCCGTCGCCGTGTTGCTGCGCGTGCCGTTGCCCGTGCGGCGTTACCCGCGATCGGACGTCGTGCCCCCCCGGCGCCGCCCAAGCGTCGGCGGCGGCCGGGAGACTGAGCCTCTGAAGCCTCTGATCGCCGCTGGTCCGCGCGGTCAGCGGCATCCACCATTGCACCCGTAGTTGCCATTACATCCGAGGAGACCGAGCCATGAGCATCAAGGTTGGTGACCGCATGCCGCAGGGCAAATTCAAGATCATGGGCGAAGGCGGCCCGAAGGACTTGAGCACCGATGAGCTGTTCAAGGGCAAGCGCGTGGTGTTGTTCTCCGTGCCGGGAGCTTTCACGCCGACCTGCGATGCCAAGCACCTTCCTGGCTATGTAGGCATGGCCGATCAACTACGCGGCAAGGGCGTGGATACCATCGCCTGCATGGCGGTCAACGATGTGTTCGTCATGAACGCCTGGGGCAAGGCATCCAACTGCGCCGGCAAGGTGCAGATGCTCGCCGATGGCAACGGCGAATATGCCCGCGCGCTCGGCCTGGAACTCGACGCCCGGGGCTTCGGCATGGGCGCGCGCAGTCAGCGTTTCTCGCTGCTGGTAAACGATGGCGTCGTCACAGAGGCCAACATCGAGGCACCGGGCAAGTTCGAGGTGTCCTCAGCCGAACACGTTCTCAAGCAGCTCTAAGCAAAAACGGGCTGCTCGTTACGGATATCCATCGAGGGGTGCGTATGAGTCATACGGAGAATTACGTCTGACGTAATTCTCCGTATGGCTCATACGCGCCTGGTGTTGGCGATCAGCAGCGCGGGGCGCGTTCCGGTTAGAGCCGCTTCGGGAATGTGATGCGACGAGGTGCACCTCGACCTGCGCCGGAGTACGCTTGGGCTATGAGTGTCGACGCCACTGGTTTTCGCCCCAGCGATTCGCTGAAGAACGTGCGCTACGAGATCCGCGGGCGCCTGGCGCGCCGTGCGCATGAGCTCGAGCGGCAGGGCTATGAGATCGTCTCGCTGAACATCGGCAATCCGCGGCTGTTTGGGTTTCGCACGCCGGAAACGATGCGGCTGGCGATGATCGAGAACATGTCGGAGAGCGAGGGGTACTGCCACCAGAAGGGCATCTTCCCGGCCCGTGAAGCGGTGGTCATGCAGCAGCAGGCCCGCGGCGTCACGGGTATGAGCGCCGAGGAGGTGTTCATCGGCAATGGGGTCAGCGAGCTGATCGACCTGGTGCTGCGAGCGCTGCTGAACCAGGGCGATGAAGTGCTGGTACCGAGCCCGGACTATCCGTTGTGGACGGCGGCGGTGAACCTCAATGGTGGGCGGGCCGTGCATTACCCCTGCCGCCCGGAGAACCGCTTCGTTCCCGATCCCGAGGAGCTTGAGCGGCTGATCACGCGTCACACGCGTGCCATCGTCATCATCAATCCGAACAATCCAACCGGCGCGAGCTATCCGCGCGCGATGCTCGAGCGGATAGCCCGCCTGGCCGAGCAGCGCAAGCTGGTGGTGTTCAGCGACGAGATCTACGACCAGATGGTCTATGACGATACGCAGTCGGTGCCGATGGCGCCACTGGTGCGCGATACGCTGTGCTGTACCTTATCGGGATTGTCGAAGATCTATCGCGCCTGCGGCTATCGCGTGGGTTGGGCCGCTTTTTCAGGACGTGTGCGCGATGCCGGTGACTACCTTTCCGCCCTCGAGCTGTTGAGTTCGCTGCGCCTGTGCAGCAACGTGCCGGCTCAATGGGCCGTGCAGACCGCGCTTGGGGGCTATCAGAGCGTGCGCGACCTGGTGAGCCCTGGCGGCCGTCTGTATGAGTCACGCCGCACCGTCATCGAGGCGGTGGCAGCCAGCCAGTACCTGCAGCTGCAGGCACCCACCGGCGCGATGTACGCCTTCATCGGCGTCGATACCCAGCGGCTGCCCCAGTTCGATGATCAGCAGTTCGCGCTCGACCTGCTCGAGCAGAAGCACGTACTGGTTGCGCCGGGCGTCAGCTTCAATGTGCCGTATCGCAATCATTTCCGTGTCACGACGCTGCCGGATGCGGCGACACTGCGCACTGTGTTCATACGCATCGAGGAGCTGCTGCGCGCTTATGCGTCGGGTGGGGGAGCGGCGGAGGCGACACCGCGGCCGGCACCGGCCGTTGGAGCCAGCGGCGGGCGCGTCGTGGATGCGCAAACCCGCTTCAAGTAATACCTTTACTATCTTCCTTAGCCGCAAGAATTGCTTGAACTTCCGGTAGCGATACTGGCGCACCTGACGGCTGGTGGCAGTCTCGTCACGCCGAGCCGGCAACGTGCCGCGGCGCTGCGCCTGGCGCACAGCGCTCTGATGCTGGCGCGGGGGCTGACGCTCTGGTCGAGTCCCGACATCCTGCCCTGGGGCGCCTGGGTCGAGCGAGAACTCGAGCAGGCACGCTCCCGTGGGGAGCCGCTGCCACGCCGTCTGAGCAGCGCCGAGCAATGGCAGCTGTGGCGCGAGGTGGTGCTGCAGTGCTCCGAGCCGCTGCAGATGCTCGCCCCCGAGCGGCTCGTCGATCCTGTGCGCCGTGCGAGCGCAGTGCTGGAGGATGAAGGACTGACGCTGGACCGCACCTCCTCCCCGGAGGCGGCGCTGCTGCTTGAGGCACAGGCAGCCTATCGGCATCGCTGCCGTGAGCTCGGCGCGCTCGGCAGCGACTCATGGGTGCAGTGCCGCGCCTATCTGCGGCCCTCCGCGCAGTTGATGCTGGCGGGATTCACTCACCTTGGCGCCGAGCGGCGTCGCTGGCTCGAGCAGCACGGGGCCGTCGTGCTCGAAGCGGACGATTCCGGCTGGCCTGCCTGTCAGCCACACGTCAGCGCGCATGCAAGCCCGGCGACGGAGTCCCAGGCGGCCGCTGACTGGTGTGTCGAGCAGCTGAGTCAGGACCCGAGCGCACGACTGCTGCTCATCGTGCCGCGCCTCGGGCAGCAGCGGCACCACTGGCTGCGCGCACTTTCCCAGCGTCTCGATCCGCGGGGTGTGCTCGGCACGGACAGCGGCGAGCGCGCGCCCTATGTCATCGAAGGAGGGCGCGCGCTGGCCGAGCATCCGTTGGTGAGCACGGCTCTGGATGTGATTGCGCTCGCCTCAGGTCGCGCTGACCTCGAGCAACTCAGTGCGCTGCTGCGCTCCCCCTACCTCACTGGCTGGGATTTACCCTCGCGGCTGCGGCTGGATCTGTGGCTGCGAGAGCAGGGGCTCGACCCCCCCACGTTGGCGGGACTGATACCTCAGAGCGAGCTGATCGGTGCCCAGGCGGGCATCCAGAGCGCGGCGCTGGCACAGGCGCTGTACGAGGCACTGCAAGTGCCGCCGCAGTCGACCGTCGGCAGCTGGGCCGAGTGCTTTGCCGAGTGGCTGGCACGTTGCGGCTGGCCGGGTGAGGACCTGGGTAGTGAGGAGCAGCAGGTGCGCCTGCGATTCGATGCACTGCTCGGGGAGCTGGCCGCATTGGATCCTGCGGCACGCCGGCTGTCGCTGGACCAGGCCGTGGACCTGTTGCAGGAGCGCGCCCAGCGGGAGCATTTCGAGCCGGCCAGCGACGACGTGGCGGTCACCGTCACCGCCAGCCTGGAGGATCCGATCGCGCGCTACGACGGCATCTGGGTGGCGGGACTTTCGGTCGACGCATGGCCTGGGCCGGCGCAGACCGATCCGCTCATTCCCGCCAGCCTGCAGCGCCAGGCGGGGTTGCCAGGCAGCACGCCCGCCCTGCAGCTCGCGCAGGCGCGGCGTCTGCAAGGGGTCTGGAGCCGATGCGCTCGCGCCTGCGTGCTCAGTTGGGCCGCCGGCGAGGAGGATGCTCCTGCTGAGGCAAGTGCGCTGTTGCAGGGGCTGCCCGCCGTCACCCCGGCGGCACACTTCGAGCTGGCCGACTGGCTCGCGAGCCGCCCCGTGACACTGCAGTCCTGGATGGAGCCGCGTGGCGCCCTGTGGGCACCCGGACGAGCGCTGCGAGGGGGCGCGCGGCTACTGGAGCTGCAATCGCTCTGCCCATTTCGCGCGTATGCGCAGCTGCGCCTGGGGGCTTGCGAGTTGGATGCCGCCGAGCGCGGGGTCGCACCCCGCGAGCGCGGCCGCATCCTGCACCGGGCACTGCAGTTGTTCTGGGAAGCGGTCCGGGTATCGCAGGGTCTGCACGGGGATACCGCCACGACCCGCCTGGAAGAGCAGGCAGCGCGTTGCGCGAGGCAGGCGATACAGGAGCACGCCCCGCGCGCGGGGGGTCTTCTGAGCTCCTTGCTGCTGGAGCACGAGTGCGAGCGAACCCGTGTGCTGCTGCTGCGGCTGGTCGACTGGGAGCGTGCTCGCGAGCCCTTTGCGGCCGCAGCACTGGAGTCGCCCGCGCAGCTGGTGCTGGCAGGTCACCATCTGCCGCTGCGTCTGGACCGTGTCGATCGACTGCAGGACGGGCGGCTGCTGGTCATCGACTACAAGAGCGGCAAGCCGCAGCCCTTCGATGCCCACGGCGAGCGGCCCGAGCAGCCGCAGCTGGCGGCCTATGCCTTGGCGCTCGGCCACGATGTGGCGGCCGTGGCGATGGTGTACTTCGGCGGTTCCAAAATCAGCGTGCGCGGCGCGGCCGATCGCGACGGACGCCTGCCGAAGCTGGGCGGACTGCCTGCCGGTCTTGATTGGTCAGCGCTGCAAACACAGTGGCGTGAGCGGCTTGGCGCCCTGGCGCAGGAGTTCGTCGATGGGCACGCCGCCGTCGATCCGCAACCGCGCGCCTGCGAGCGTTGTCATCTGCAGATGCTCTGCCGGATCGATGTCTTGCAGCTGGATGCTGTAGGCGCCGAGGATGAAACGCAGCGCGAGGGCGCGTCGGCTTTTGAGGAGCCCGGCGGCGAGGATTTCATCGATGAGTGACGCAGCAGCGGCGCTGCATTCCGAGGACGAGGCGGCGCGCAGCGCCGCGCTCTGCGCGCAGCACTCGCTGCTGCTGCAGGCGCCGGCAGGCTCGGGCAAGACGACGGTACTGACGGCGCGCTTTTTGACGCTGCTGGCCGAGGTTGACGCTCCCGAGGAGATCCTCGCCATTACCTTCACCCGCAAGGCCGCGGCCGAGATGCGACAACGGATCCTGAAGGCGCTGCAAGCCGCTGAGAGCGGCGAGGTTCCCTCGGGCCTGAGTGCGCCGCTGCTACAGCGTGCCTGGCAGCACGATCGGCAGTGCGGGTGGGAGTTGCTGCGCAATCCCGCACGCCTGCGCGTCGAGACGATCGATGCCTTGAATAACAGGCTGGCGCGCATGCTGCCGGTGTCAGCACGCGCGGCTCCGGGACTTGCGCTGGCGCGTCACCCCAACACGCTCTATGAGCGCGCCGCGGCGCGCACCTTGGAGGCGGCCTGGCTCGAGGAAGCCAGCCGCCCGGCGGCCCAGCTGCTGTTCGAACGGCTGGATAATAACTGGAGGCGTCTGCAGAGCCTGTTGACCGACATGCTGCGCCATCGCTCACATTGGTTGCCACGCATGCTGGAGGTGAACGGTAGTGGCCTGGTAGAGCGCGTGAACCAGAGCCTGCAGTCCCTGCTCGCCGCCGAGCTCGCGATCGCCTGCCAGGTGGTACCCGAGGAGCTGCGCCTGGAGGGCGAGGCGTTGCTCGCGTACCTGCAGCGCGCCTCGGGCGGGGCGCCACCCCGGCTCACCGCGCATAGCGCCAGTCTGCCGGACTGGCGTCGGCTCTGCCGCCTGGCGCTCACGAACGACGGCTGGCGGCGACGGTTGACCTCGGCGGACGGTTTTGAGCGCGACGATCGGCAGACACGGGATCGTGCCAAGGCCTGGATCGAGGCGATGGCTGAAGCGGGTCTCGAGTCGACGCTGCGCACGCTCAGTGCTTTGCCTGATGAGCGGCTTACGGCGGAAGAGCAGGGCGCATTGACTGCGCTTGCGCAGCTGCTCGTGCGTGCGGCCACGGAGCTGCAGGTGGAATTCGCCCAGAACGGACGGGTTGACTACGCCTATATCGCCGGTGCCGCGCGCGCGAGCCTGAGCGAGCAGGGTGCGCCCACGGATCTGGCACTGCGCCTCGGGACACGTCTGCGGCACATTCTGGTGGATGAGTTCCAGGATACCTCGTACGAGCAATTTGGCTTGTTGCAGGCGCTCACGGTTGGATGGGAGCCACAGGACGGCCGCACGCTTTTCCTGGTGGGCGATCCCATGCAATCGATCTACCAGTTTCGCGAAGCGGAAGTCGGGTTGTTCCTGCGTGCACGCGCGCATGGCATCGGACCGCTGAAGCTGCAACCACTGGCTCTGCGGCGCAATTTTCGCACTCAGCGGACTTTGCTCGATTGGATCAACACGCACTTCGCGCAGCTGTTTCCGCGACGCGATGATCCGCGCACGGCCGCGATCGCCTATCTTGCCTCGGCGGCCGCTCGCGCGGAGCGCCTCGCCCCCGATGAACAGCCGGTGACGCTGCATCGCTTTCCGGTCGGCGATCGCCAGGGTGAGGCGCTGAGCGTGCTGCAGATCGTGCGCAGCGCGCGCCAGCGCGACGCACATTGTTCGATCGCGGTCCTGGTGGCGAATCGCGAACATGCCACGCGCATTGCAGCCGTGCTGCGCGAGGCACAGCTGCCGCTGCGTGGCGTGGACCTCGAGCCACTGCGCGAGCGAGCCGTGATTCGCGACCTCACGGCGTTGACGCGCGCCCTGCAGCATCGTGCCGATCGCAGCGCGTGGCTCGCGCTGCTGCGAGCGCCCTGGTGCGGGCTGACACTGGTAGAGCTGGAAAGCTTCTGTGCCGGTGTGCAGGCCGATCATTTCCAGGCATTGCAGGCGTGCAGCGCCGACAGCGCGGCACTCGCCAGGGTGCAGTCGGCGCTTGAACCGGCGCTGCTCGGAGCTGAGCGAGCCTTGCCGCTCTGGCAACGCGTGGAGCACTGCTGGCTGCGGCTGGGCGGTCCAGCGATTCATCGGGGCGAGGGCGAACGGCTCGACGCGCGACGCTTCCTCGATGCGCTGGCGCTGCACGAGGAGCCCGCTGCGCTGGTGGGCGAGGCGCTGGAAGCCGAGCTGCTCGACGCGCTGTATTCCGCCGCGCCGCCACAGCCCGACGCCATCGAGATCATGACCATGCATGCCGCCAAGGGCCTGGAGTGGGACGTGGTCATCCTGCCCGGCCTGGGGCGATGCTCGGCACGCGACAGCGATCCTCTGCTGCATTGGTTGGAGCTGCCACGCCCGAGCGGTGGCACGGAGCTGCTGCTCTCGCCAATCCGCGCGAGCGCGGATGACGTCTCGGTCTCGCTCGCGACCTACATCAAGCGACTGCGCCGCGAGCGCCGCCGGCTCGAGCGCGTGCGGCTGCTGTACGTGGCCGCCACGCGCGCGCGCCGTCAACTGCACCTGCTCGGTGCTGTACCGACCCGCGCGGATGGCGGGGCGCGACCGCCCATGGGCTCTGCGTTGCACGACCTGTGGCCGGCGGTGGGCGCGCAGTTTGCTGCGCTGGAACCAACCACCCTTTCGACTGCGCGGGTCAAGGCGACTGCAGCGCCGCTGTGGCGTCTACCCCCAACCTGGCAGCTGCCGGCCCCACCGCCGCCTCCCGAGCCACAGCGTCTGTCGCTGCCAGCCGGCAGCGTGGTGGCAGCGCCCGAATACCGTTGGGTGGGACTGACGGCGCGCGCGGTCGGGACCATCGTGCACGCGGAGCTGCACCGGCTGGCGCTCGCTGCCACGGCGGTCACGGCAGGAGCGTCACCGCGGCCGCAGGCGCACTATGCGCGCTGGCTCGCCGAGCTAGGTGTGCCCGACAGCGCGCTGCGCGGCGCTGCCGCTCGCATCGAGCAGGCGCTGCTGCGCACGCTCGCGGAGCCGCGCGGTCGGTGGTTGCTTTCCGATGCACATCGCGAAGCGCGCAGCGAATGGCGTCTGACGGGGCTACACGAGGGACGTGTGGTGAACGTGGTCTTCGATCGCATGCTGCTCGATGCGCAGGGGCTGCGCTGGATCGTGGATTTCAAGACCAGCAGCCACGAGGGCGGTTCCGTCGAGCAGTTTCTGCAGAGCGAAGTCGAGCGCCACGGGCCACAGCTGCAGCGCTATGCGGCTGTGGCGCGCTCGCTCGGCCCCGAGCCGCTGCGATTGGCGCTGTACTTTCCGCTGCTCGGCGCGTTTCGCGAGCTGGACGCTACTCAGCCGTGACGCGGTAACAGCACGCTGAATTGCGTGCGCTGATCTTCTGCCGAGCGCACGCTGACAGTGCCCTCGTGGGCACGCACGATCTCCTGCACGATGAACAGGCCGAGTCCCAGGCGCTCGCCGCCACTGCCGGCGCGCTGCGCCCCGCCGCGGAAGGGCTCGAAGATGTGGGGCAGCAGCTCCGGGGGAATACGGCCGCGATTGGTCACCACGACGTAAACGGCCTCTGCGCCCTTGCCATCCAGGTGTAGCTGCACTGGAGCAGTGCGATCACCGTGCTGAAGTGCGTTGCCAACCAGGTTCGAGACCACCTGTGCCAACCGGCCCGCATCCCAGTTGCCCTGCAGATCGCCCACATGGGAGAGCTCGATGGGCCGATCCGGGCAGGCGATCTGGTGCTCGCGCACTACGCGTTGCACGAGGCCGAGCAGCTCGGTGGACTCGCGGCGCAAGGGCACGCCACCCCCCAGACGCGCGCGCGACACGTCCAGCACATCCTCGATCATGCGACTCATGCGCTGGCCGCTCGAGATGATGCGCCGCGCGGTGTCCTGCGCCATGTCGTCGTCCACGCGCCGCTGCAGCACGTATGCCGAAGTGAGGATGGCGTTCAGGGGATTGCGCAGATCATGGCCCAGCACGGCGTTGAACATCTCGATCATCTGCAGTGTCTCGGTGCGCTGCTGCAGTTCCTGGGCGATCTGCTGCTTCTGTCGGTGCAGCTGGAAGAAGGTGTCCGCCTTGGACAGCAGCATGCGTGGCTCGATGGGCTTGTATAGAAAATCCACGGCGCCTGCCTCGTAGCCTTTGAAGATGCGATGCTCGTCGCGGTTGCCCGCCGTCACGAACATCAGCGGCACGTGACGTGTGCGCTCGCTGCCACGGATCAGCTCGGCGAGCTCGAAACCGTCCATCTCCGGCATCTGCACGTCCAGGATGATCAGTGCGACATCATGCGCGAGCAGCAGATCGAGCGCTTCCACGCCCGAGCGGGCTGCCAGGATCTTAATGTCGTCCCGCTGCAGCAGCGCGGCGAGCGCCAGCAGGTTCTCCTCCAGATCGTCGACCAGCAGACATTTCACGGGCGGCTGCATGCAACGATTCACCTCTGATCAGGGGGACGGTCATGGCTGGGCCGTAGGGAGCCAAGCATCGCGGCGATCTGCGGCAGCGTCAGCGTCAGCTCGGCAGCCCCGCTGGCCAGGGCCGAGCGCACCATGTAGGGCACTGCCGCGCTGTCCGGTTGCTGTACGACGGTGAGGCCGCCGGCCCGACGTACGGCCGCCAGGCCGGCGGTGCCGTCCTCGTTGGCACCGGACAAAATGATACCCAGGAGCGCGGCACCATAGATATCCGCAGCCGACTCGAACAGCACATCGATCGAGGGGCGCGAGAAGTGCACGGGCTCATCGACCGACAGCGCCAGCTGCGGTCCCCGGTCGACCAGCAGATGGTAGTCCGGCGGCGCGAAGTACACCCGACCGGCAAGCACCGGTTCCTTGTCCTGCGCTTCCGAGACCGGCAAGGCGCACCGCGAGGAGAAGATCTCGGCGAGCATGCTCGGGCGCTCACGCAGCAAATGCAGCACGATGAGCACGGCCGCGGAGCTGTCCGGCGGCAGCGCCGGCAGTAGAGCCCCGAGCGCCTCGATGCCGCCGGCGGAAGCACCCATCACCACGGCCGCAATGCGTGTGCCCAGATGATCGGGCGCTGGCGCCAGCTCGAGCGACTCGAGCGACGCACTCATGCGTTGCCCCGCTTCTGGAAGATGCGCTCGTGCGGCACGATTTCCTCGAAGGCCTGCGCGTGCGCCGAGAAGCGCAGCGACTCCTTGCTGCCCAGGCCGAGGAAGCCGCGCAACGCCAGCGCCTCGCGAAACAGTCCCAGGGCGCGATTCTGCAGCTCACGATTGAAATAGATCAGCACATTGCGGCAGGAGATCAGCTGTACCTCGGCAAATACGCTGTCGGTGGCCAGGCTGTGATCGGCGAAGACCACCTGACGACGCAGCGTCTTGTCGAACACCACGCGGTCGTAGGCGGCCACATAATAGTCCGATAGCGAGCCCTTGCCGCCCGCGCGCCGGTAGTTATCACTGAAGCCGGCAATACGCGCCACGTCGTAGACTCCCGCCTCGGCGCGTTGCAGCGCCTGGGCATTGATATCGGTGGCGTAGATCAGCGTGCGATCGAGCAGGCCTTCCTCGCGCAGCAGGATGGCGAGCGAATAGACCTCTTCCCCGCTGCTGCAGCCGGCCACCCACAGGCGCAGTGACGGGTAGGTTCGCAGCAGCGGCGTCACCCGCTCGCGCAGCGCCCGGTAATAATGCGCGTCGCGAAACATCTCGCTGACCTGCACCGTCAGATAGTCGAGCAGGGTGGTGAACACATCGGGCTCGCGCAGCACCAGGTCCTGCACCTGGGAGAGGGACTGACAGCCCAGCCGGCTCATGGCAATGCTCAGTCGCCGCTTCAGCGAAGCGAGCGCATAGGCGCGGAAGTCGAAGCGGTACTTGTAATAGATCGCATCGATGAGCAGCTGCAGCTCGATGTCGAGGGTCTCAGGCACGCGCGTGCACGCGCTCCTTGGGCATCCAGACACGGATGAGGGACAGCAGTTTGTCGGCGTCGAGCGGCTTGGCGATGTAGTCGTTCGCTCCGGCGGAGAGGCACCGCTCCTGATCATCGCGCATCGCCTTGGCGGTCAGGGCAATGATCGGCAGGCGCGCCAGATTGGCGCGCTTGCGG
Source organism: Steroidobacteraceae bacterium (assembly GCA_036266795.1). Taxonomy (GTDB): domain Bacteria; phylum Pseudomonadota; class Gammaproteobacteria; order Steroidobacterales; family Steroidobacteraceae; genus FEN-1191. Next base: position 26,320 of record DATAXJ010000001.1, read on the forward strand.
ATTTCGCGCATCGCCGTGAGGCCATCCATCTCGGGCATCATGATGTCCATCAGCACCAGGTCGACGGCTGGTCCCTGCGCATGGGCGCGCTCGAGCACCTCGAGGGCCTCGCGACCGTTGCGGGCGATCTCGACTTTCATTCCCTTGGGCTCGAGCAGGCTGGAGAGCGCAAAAATATTGCGGGCATCGTCCTCCACGACCAGGATGCGCCGGTCCTCGAAGATGGCCTCGCGGTCGCGCGCCGCGCGCAGCATGCGCTGGTGCTCGGGGGGCAGACTCGATTCGACCTGATGCAGGAACAGCGTCACCTCATCCAGCAGCCGCTCAGGGGAGCGTGCGTCCTTGATGATGATCGAGCGGGAAAAGCGCCGCAGCTGCTCCTCGGCGTCGCGGTCGAGGCTGCGGCCGGTATAGACGATGACGGGTGGGAAGGAGACATCATCCTGGGCGGCCATGTTCTCCAGCAGCTCGAAACCGCTGAGGTCTGGCAGGTTCAGGTCCATGACCATGCAGTCGAAGGTTGTGCTGCGGAGCTGCTCGAGCGCCTCGCTGCCGCTCTTCACCGCGACGATCTCCACGGCCGGATTGACCAGCAGCTGACGGATACTCTCCCGCTGACGCTCATCGTCCTCGACCACCAGGACGCGACGCAGACGCTGCGAGGACTTCGCCTCGAGCTGTTGCAATGCCTCGATGAGCTGTTCGCGCTTGACGGGCTTCATTGCGTAACCGATCGCCCCCAACTCGAGCGCTTCGTGGGCGAAGTCGGCCACCGAGGCGACGTAGACCGGCACGTGCCGCGTACGGGCATCGTGCTTGAGCCGATCGAGCACACCCAGCCCTGAGTGATCGGGTAGATTCACGTCCAGCAGCACTGCGTTGGGGCGATAGTGCAAAGCAGCTGCCAACGCATCGTTGGCCGAGTGCGTCACGATGCACCGGAAGCCCATCTCGCGCGCCAGGTCGCGCAGAATGGCCGCGAAGCGCGCATCGTCCTCCACGATGAGCACCACGCGTCCGGCATTGCCGAGCGCGGCGCGGTCGTCCTCGACGAGCGGCGCGGGTAGTGTCGGGGCAGCGATGGCCGCAGGCAGCGCGCGCTCGGCCGCTTCCCCCGAGCGCTCCCGGGCCCCGCTACGGCGTGCGCGGTTCGCGGCCGGCAGCGCCGCCGCGCTCTGCGTGCGCGGCGGCGCTGCCCTGTCGGCACTGCTGCGCTCGCGTGGCAGCGTCAGCGTGAAGGTGCTGCCTTCCCCAGGGGTACTATGCACGATGATGTCCCCGCCCAGCAGTCGCGCGAGGTCGCGCGAGATCGACAGCCCGAGTCCCGTGCCGCCGTAGCGGCGGTGAGTGCTGCCGTCGGCCTGGCGGAAGGCTTCGAAGATGATCTGCTGCTGATGTGTAGCGATGCCGATGCCGGTATCGCGCACGGCAAAGGCGAGCGTGTCGTCCGGGCCGGCGTAGACGCCCAGCGATACCGATCCGCTGGCAGTGAATTTCAATGCGTTGGCGAGCAGGTTGCGCAGGATCTGGGTCAGGCGCTGCGGATCGGTGTACAGGCGGGGCGGCGCCGATTCCTCCAGGCGCGCGCTCAGGGCGAGGCCTTTCTGCTGTGCGATGGGCTGTAGCGCGGCGATCAGATTGTCGATGAGTCGCGCGAGCGCCACGGATGCATAGCTGAGCTCGATGCGACCGGCTTCGATCGTGGAGAGATCGAGGATATCGCTGATCAAGGCGAGCAGATCGTTGCCCGCCGAGGCGATGGTCTGGGCGTACTTGATCTGCTCGGCGCTCAGATTGCCCGTTTTGTTGGCCGCGAGAATGTTGGCGAGGATCAGGGCGGAGTTGAGCGGCGTGCGCAGCTCATGGCTCATATTCGCGAGGAACTCGCTCTTGTACTGGTTGGTGCGCTCGAGTTCGAGTGCCTTTTCCGTCAGCGAGGACTTGGTGCCCTCCAGTTGCTGGTTCTGTTCCTCGAGCATGCTTGACTGCTGCTCGAGCTGCGAATTGGTTTCCTCCAGCTCCGACTGCTGCGACTCGAGCTGCGCCTGCGACTCGCTGAGCGCACGCGTCTGCATCTCGAGCTCTTCGTTGTTGAGGCGCAGCTCCTCCTGCTGATTGTGCAGCTCCTCGGCCTGCCGCTGCGTCTGCTGCAGCAACTGCTCGAGGCGCGCGCGGTCCTTGGCGGCGCGCACGGCGATCGCCAGGGCCGGGCCGATGAGCTCGAGCAGCTGCAGAGCCTCGGCACGGACGGCATGCAGGAAGCCGAGCTCGAGCACGGCCTGCACCTCGCCATCGACGCTCGCCGGACAAAGCACCAGCTCGCGCGGCGCGGCACGTCCCAGCGCCGAGGCGATTGGCAGGTATCGCTCCGGAACGCGCCGGACGTGCAGCACCCGCTGCTCGCGCGCGGCCTCGCCGAGCAGCCCCTCGCCGGGCCGCACCACTTCCGGCGCAGTGCCGATGTCGGCAGCGTAGCCGGCCTGGCGATGTAGCGAGCCGTCGGCGGCGGCCACGTACGCCGCGCCAACCGGCGCTTGCAGATACTGCGCCAGGAATTGCAGCGCCCGGGTGCCGAGCGCATCGGGTCGTTGATCGCCCTGCAGGCGCAGCGTCAGGCCCATCTGGCCGGCGTCCAGCCACAACCGCACCTCGCGCGCGCGATAGTCGCGCGAGGCCATATAGGCGGCGCCGACGATCAGCAGCAGCAGTAGCAGGCTGCCCCCGGCGGCGATCAGGCGCGACTGGTTGGCGGCCTGGTCCCATTGCTGCTCGCGGGTGGCGAGTGCGCCGGCCTCGCTGGTCTGCATGCTGGCGATCAGATCGCGTGCGCGCTGCATGGCTTCGGCACCGCGATTGGTGCGCAGGATCTGCAGCGCGCCGGTCACATCGCCGGCGCGTCGCCGAGCGATGGTCTGCGCGAGCTCCTGCATTTTCTGTGCGGCAAACTGCTGCAGCGTCGTAACCCGCTGCAGCTGCTGTGGATCGGCTGCGGTGAGCCGACGCAGCTGGTCGAACTGCGCGTCGAGCCGGGCGCGCGCATCGTCGTAGGGCTGCAGATAAGTTTCCTCTCCGGTCAACAGAAAGCCGCGTTGACCCGTCTCGGCGTCCAGCAGGGTGCTCAGCAGGGTTTGCAGCGACTGCGTCACCTGCAGCGCGTGCGTGACGGCAGCGGCGGTTGCTCGGCGGCTGTCCAGCGACTGGAAAAATAGCCAGGCAATGAGGCCTACCATCAGCACGGCGACGACGAAACCGGTGAGCACGTTGCGGGGTAGCGGCAGCTTCGAATGGGCACCCCGATAGGTCGCGGAGGCGCCGGAGTCGGAATTCATTGCCGGCTTCCCGAATCAGTGGCAGACAAGGGGATCAGGCGGCGAGTCGCCGCCCATACAATATGGTAATGGTCCATGACGATACTTGCAGCCCGGCGATGCCCGGCCTGCGCCGCAGCGCTCGCGGTGTCTGCGGCATACTCGCGGCCCTCATACTGTGCGCGGCGACCGGCTGTGCCACGTTGCCGGCGATGCCGGCGCAGCAGCCGGCGAGCACGCGGCTTTTCATCGTGAAGCGCGGCTGGCATATCGATGTTGGCGTTGCCGTGCAGGAGCTTGCCCCGCCGCTGCGCGTGGTGCAGGCGCAAATGCCGCAGGCCCGGTACTTGCTGTTCGGATTCGGCGATCGACGTTATCTGACGGCGCGCAGCCGGCGCTTGGATGCGCTGTTGGCCGCGCTGCGACCGGGCGCTGCGCTCATTCTGCTGACCGGATTGTCCAATACCCCGCAGGACGCCTTTGGGGCGCGAGCCGTGCGCGTGCTGCCCCTCGAGCCGCAGCAGATGCAAGCGGTGCAAGCTTTCATCTGGCGAACCCTGGTAGCCACGCACGGACTGCCGGTACGCGTGCAAACCGGGCCTTATGGCGGCAGTGAGTACCTGGCTGCGCAGCCGCGCTACTCGGGGCTGCACACCTGCAACAGTTGGGCCGCGCAAGCGCTGCACGCGGGCGGTCTGCCGGTCCGCGTCCACGGCGTCATCTTTGCGTGGCAATTGTGGCGGCAACTGCCACGGCTGCAGCGCGCACAGCGCTAGCTGCGCGGGATGCCGAGCGGCGCGCACCGCGCCAGCAGTGGCCGGCCTGTCGCCGTGCGCGCCTGTTGCGGTCAATTGCAGGGTGGCCGCGAGCCGTCCGTGCAGACCACGGTGGTATGAGAGCTCGGCGGCACCACGACCGTGTTGTTCGCTGGTGGAGGCGGGCTGCTGCTGCTGATGCAGCCGGCCAGCAACAGCGTACTGGCCAGGATCAGCGAGGCGAGTGACTTCATGACGGGCTCCCAGTTTCACCGATGGTCGCTACAGCCTAACGCGGCGCTTTCGCGGCTTGAGCGGCCGTTCACCAGTGCCGCTGTAGGACGAGAGCACGGCTGCACACGGAACTCAGGCGCGCAGCGGTGCCATTACACTGACCGTGCGGCTATAGCGCGCTACGGCGGGCTACAGTGAACCGGCGAGAGAGATCATGCGCCGGCCCTGCGCATCGGGCGGCCCGAGCAACTGCAGTGCCTGGACCACGTCCGCGCTGGCCTGCGCTCGCGCGGCGACGTAGCCGGATAAATCGTAGCCGCCCTCACGCATCAGGCGCAGCTCGCCGCTCACGGAGAGCGGGCCGCCCAGATCGCGCAGCTGCCCGTCGATCGGGGCACCCTCGGCCGCCGCGGGGAAGAGCAGCTCGAAGCTGCCGAGATCCGCCGCCTGGCTCTCGCTGCGCAGTTGCAGAACGCGCACCGAGCCTTGCAGCGCGAGCAACTGGCCGCGCTCGAGTGTGGCCGCGTCGATGGCCACTTGCAGCTCACCCGACAGACCGCTTGGGAACACGCCGGGCAGTCCGTTCTGCAGTGGCAGCTGCGCATTCACATCGCGCAGCTGCATGCGTGCGCCGTGCGAGAGCACCACGGCTGCGCGCGCCACGGCACGCGGATCGTCGCTGGCGACAGTTGCCGAGAGCTGCAGCCGCAGCAGTGCGGCCGGGTGAACCACCCAGCTGACCGCCATCAGCGAGAGCCGGGGCACGCGCAGCTCGCCACAGGCGCCGCGCCAGACGGTTCCGGTGGGAGCCTGGCAACTCGTACCGGCCGGCAGCAGCGGCAGCAACAGGCGTGCCGGTAACCGTGCCAGCAGCGTGACCAGGAACACGAGGCCGGCGAGCAGCAGCGCGCGCGCGGTGGACATCAGCGCGAGCGCAGCACCAGGGTTGCGTTGACCACACCCGGCATCGCATCCGCCTCAATGGTGGCCGACTCGGCGTGCACCCCATAGCGATCGCCAAGCTGCGAGAGCCAGCTCACCAGCGCATCGAAAGGCACCTGCTCGAAGCGCACGTTGAGACCACCGTTGCCGGCGGGCTGACTGCCCACCAGTGACTTGCCGATGCCGCCGTCGCGCGCCGTGCGGTCGGCGAGCGCGACCAGCGATTCACGCAGGGGTGCGGGCGCGGTGACCGCAAGGCTGCCGAGCTGCGGAGCTACCGATTGCAGCCAGCTCAGGTCATCGCGCTTGTGCTCGATGCGCTGGGCACTGGCGCTGACACTCTGCTGCAGCGGCATGAGCACGGCGAGAATCAGCAGCACCAGCGCAGCGGCCGCGCCGATGATGACCATGCGCCGCTCGCGCTCACCCAGGCGCGAGAGAGAAGCGAGGTTGATCATCGCGTGCCTCCCGCGGAGCCGGGCGCACTGGCATGAATGTGCCCTTCGTAGGCACCGCCCTGGCTGCTGCCGGAGGTCAGCTCGGCCTTCCAGCCGTTGGTGCGCAGAGACTGATCCACCTGCTCGAGCTTCTCGGCGTTCGACGCGCGCAGTCTCATGTCCAGCGCGTCGTTCTGGAAGCTGAGTGTTTCGACCGAGGTACCGTCGGCGCCCTGCACGGCGCCGGCAAGAGTGGCCAGCGCGGGCATCAGGCCACCCGCCGCACCCGAGCGCTCGAGCAACGCTCGCTCGATACGCGGACGTATCTCGCTGCTGTCTGCGCCTGCGGGTAGCACATGGCCCGCGATCTGGCCGATGGCTGAATCCAGGGTCTGTTCGGCGCGATGCTGCTCGTGTAACTGCAGGGCGAGGCCAAGCAGATGGACGGCCACAAGGGCTGCTGCCAGCGAGGCGGCCAACCGCCAGCGACGCAGGCCCGCCCCGAACGCGCGCTTGGGTGCATAGTCGCCCGTCAGCAGGTTCAGATGGGGGCCGTCGGCGGCGAGGTGCGGACTCAGTAGCGGCAGGGGCCCGAAATTGAGCAGCTGCACCTTCAGGCTCGCGCACTGCATGCGCAGCGCCTCGACTTCGGCGGAACGGCGCTGCCAGTCCTCGGGCGAGACGTAAAAGATCAAATCGTCGGATGCCAGCGTCTGCCCCAGCAGCGCCTGCAGTGCCGCGGCGATATCGAGCGCCGGCAGCGCCTGCGTGCTCTGGCCAGCGCGCCGCACGCATAGCGTGTCCCCCTCGAGCATGACCACGACATGGCCCGGATTCTCAGGCAGCAGGGCGGCCTCGGTGCACAACACCTCGGGCGTGAGACCGGCGCCGGCCAGCTCGCCGAGCCATTGATCCATGAGGGCACGCGTGACGACTGCGACCGAGGTGCGGCCGGTAGTCTCATCACGCGTGCCGGCGGCGAAGTGCAGCGTCTCGATGTCCGCGGCGAGTTGCTCTTCGAGCGCGAAGGGCACGACTTGCTGTACGCGTATGCCGCTCTTGACGGGCAGTTCCACCTCGGTGATCAGCACGTCACTGCTCGGCACGATCGCCGCCACGCGCCGACCACCGGCCGCGCCGGCTGCCTGCAGCAGGCTACCGAGCTGCGGGGCGCCGAGCGGTTGACCGCGTACATCCGCGGGCATCCAGCTCACACGCTCCATGTGCCCGTGCGGCAGCCGCAGAACGAACCAATCTGCCATGGCTATTCGGTACCGAAAGTTCGGATGATGGGGCGAATCTTGGCGCCGTCGACGTACAGCAGACTGTACAAGCTGAACCGGGCAGTGCCAATAGTGATGAAGGTGCGCAGCCTGAAGTACATGGAGCCCGTGCCGATTCGGGGCTGCAGCACCTTCATCTGTGCGGGGGAGACGCTGGTGCTGAATTCTGCAACGCTTGGGTGACAGCCGCCCTGCGCGCGCAATTCGGACAGAGTGCTGCTGGCAGTACTGTATTCATCCTTGCCACTGAGCGCATCGAGCACCTGGCCCTTGGCCGTGCACAGGTTGATTGTGGTGCCCCCCGGCAACGCGCTGATGTAGGGCGCGATGCGATTGAAGCGATCGCGCCCGAAGCCCGGTAGTGCCATGAGCTCCGAGATGCTGGTGACCGGCATGTTGGGCGGTCGATAGGGCGGGGTTTGTCCGAGGTAGACATTGTCCTCGGCGCCGTCAGGATCATTGGGCATATTGTCGTTATCGATCCAGTCTGCCATCAGCGCCGCCCATTTGGGTTCGAGGCCAACGAGTTGTAGCAGGCGCTGAAACTCCTGGACCGACTCCTGATCGGTCGAGCCGCCGTCGGCGAGGTTGTTGAGGTTGAACTTGCCCTGCTGATCCTCGATCTGCGCGAACTGCAGTGTCACGTCCGGCGCGAGCGGGTAGGGTCCATAGGGCTGTGCCCAGACCTGATCGGGCGAATCGCTGCCGCTGGTGGCGCCGGATTGCATGAGCACGTAGCCGGCCATGTCCTCGGCGCCCTCGGCGGCCAGCAGCGCCTGGTCGGCGCCGTAGGTGGCGCTGGCGCGCCGTGCGACCATCACCGCGGCAAAACCGATGCTGGTGGCGAGCACAGTGGCGATGGCCACCAGCACGATCGCGGTGATGAGCGCGATACCCTGCTGGGCACGGCGCGCTGGCGGGACAGCGATGCGCCGCGCTGCCATCAGCTGGCCACCTCGATATCTCGCACGATGAGTCCCCAGTCGTCCAGCTGCAGCGTGATCTCCACCGCGATCGGACGATAGCGCAGCGACGGATCCTGCGCCGAGCCTGCCAAGTTGGTGGACCCGGCCCCGCCGGGCACGCTCGGGGGCGGCCACTGTGTCTGCCAATTGTGGCTCGCATCCATGAAGCGCAGGCTGAAGCTCTGCACGTGATCGAGCAGCGTGCGCGAGATCACCGGATCATCCAGCGTGGCATCCAGCACCGTGGTGTACTGGCGGATCAGCGCCCCATTGCTCAGCGCGTAGCTGACCCGCTGCAGCTCACTGCGCTGCAGGCCCACCGGATTGGTCCAGCCGCCGCGTGTGAAGCTCACCAGCGGCACGGTCGAGCCCAGCGCAGGATTGCTGCTGGCGCTCAGCAGCGTCGTGCCGCTGGCGGTGCCAGGCGTCGTGGTGATCGCGGGCAGGTAGCCATCGCCGAGCTGATTGCGCACCGGGCGCGGCTGCAGCAGTTCGAAATCCTGCTGCATGATGCGGATCGCCTGCTGGATGGCCAGCAGGCGCGCGGACTGCTGGTCGAGCTCGCGGCGACTCTTGAGCGACTGGTTCAACTCACCGTAGCCGATCGCGAACATGATCGCGGTGATCAGCAGCGCCACCAGCAGCTCCACCAGCGTGAAGCCGCACAGGCGACTGGGGAGCTTGGGTCGGTTCGTGCTCACGGGGGACTGCTTCCGCTCAGTCCCGGCGTGACCGGATTGGTATTAGTCCCACCGTTGGCATTGACCGCAAAGCCCGAGCCGGTCCAGGTGGGGTCTTCGCCGACGGCCGGCCCAAGCGAGTTGCCGCGAAAGCCCGTGACGGTGACCAGCCAGCCGCTCGTGCCGCTGCTGCCAGTGTCGCTGCCGGATCCACTCGAGCTGCCGGAGTCGGTGTTGCCGCTCGAGCCGCTGACGGCGTTTGCAAAGCTCGCGCCGACGCTGCTGCCGACGCTCGCGGCCGTGGTGCTGCCGAGCGAGGCTGCGCCCAACGAGGGCATGCTGCCGAGTCCCGGTCCGCTGCCGTTGCCCAGGGAGCTGCCCGGCGCAGCGAAGCTGGCACAGCCGGCGGTATTCAGCGAGCTGACCGAGCCGAGCGCGGCCGTGGGGCCGAGGCTGACGTTGGCACCGAGCGAGCCCGTGGCGCCGGGCGTCGCGCCCGGCTGTAGCGGATGGTTCTGGTTGGGATTGGGGGCCGCTGTCCCGGTGCGTCGCACGCTCACCGTGATGGTGAACAGCCCGGGAACGGCATCGACCGCGCTGACCTGCTGCTGCCAATGCCAGTTACCATTGGCGCAGTTCTGTACATCCCCCTGGGTCGTCCCGGTACCGGGCGCATTGAGGTTCAGGCGGGTCAGGGCAATCTGATTCATTGCGATCCATTCGGCGACGGTCTTGCTGCGCAGGGCCATGACGTTGTTCGCCGACTGATTGAGCGTTTCGAGCAGAGCGCTCATGCCGAGCGCCACGACCACCAGCGCCACCATCACCTCGAGCAGCGTAAAGCCGCGCATCGGCCTCGCGTGCGTTGGCGCGCGGCGCGTCATTTGGGCGGCTCGAGGATATCGCCGGCTTTGATCGTGCCATCGTCGGCGCTCTTGAATGTCACGCTGCGCTTGGAGGAGGGCCGCTCGATCGTCAGCTGAAAGGAATTGGTGTCGCCATTGGAGAGCAGCAGTATCTGCGGGGAATTGGTCTGCACGGGCGGTGCGTCGGCGGGCATGCTCGTATCGCCACTCGGGCCGGCTATCCCGGAGCCGAAGCCAGCCGGGGCCGCCCCGGGTGCGGTCGAGCTGGCACTTGCGGCAGAACCCCCGCTCGGACCTGGCGCGGAACCTGCTGCTGCGGATGTCGCCGAGCTGAGCGCGGCGAGTGCGCCGGGCGCCTGCGAGACCTGCAGGGCGGCATCATCGAGCACGATGGGTCGTCCCTCGATGACGAGCTGCAAATCCAGACCACTCGGCAGGCGCCGCTCGCGCAGCGTGTCATCGAGAGTTTCGGGCAGCCACTGCATGGAGAGGTTGTCGTAGTAGACAAAGCGGTAGCCGTGCTGTCCGCACAGGATGCCGTACTCGGTCGTCATCAACGCGCCCTGATCGCGCACATAGTCGATCAAGGCGCTCAAGCGATCGCGCTCTTGCTCGAGGCCGCGATCACGACCGGTGGATCCAAGACTGATGATTGCGCCGGCGATGACGATGCCGATGATCACCATGACCACCAGCAATTCCAGCAGCGTGAAGCCGCGCGCGGCGTGCGGCGCGACACATGTGCAGGTGCGCGCAGACTGCCGGCGCCCGCCCGGCCGGCTCATGCCGCCGACCGGTCAGTTGCCGAGATTCCAGTTGCCGATGTCGGCGTTGTCACCGTCGCCACCTGGCTGGCCGTCGGCACCGAGCGAGAACAGATCGTAGTCACCACCATGGGCCGACGGCACTTGATATTGATAGGGATGATTCCAGGGATCATTCGGCAGGTGTTCCAGGTAGCCGCCCTGGCGCCAGTTCTGCACGTTCGGGTCGTCGGGCTTCTCCACCAGCGCCTTCAGGCCCTCTTCGCCGGTCGGAAAGGTGTAGTTGTCGAGCTTGTACATCGTCAGCGCCGTCTCGAGGGCCTGGATATCCTGTTTGGCCTTGGCAACGCGCGCTTTGTCCACGTTGCCGACCACGCGCGGTACGATCACCGCCGCCAGCAAGCCGATGATCACTACCACGACCATGATCTCGATGAGCGTGAAGCCGGCATTGCCGAGCGCGCTGCCGCGCGCCACGCAGCGCGGGTGCATGCTGCGGGGGCGCTGGCTGGGCAACGGGATGGCAGAGCTGCTCATAGGGTGAACCGATTGACAGAATGCCTGTCGATCGGCGGATGATAACAAATGAAAGTGTCAGGATCTGACAGCCAGTCCACAGCTTGGTTCCGGTCGGTAAATTGCGACGCCGGCTACGGCATTGCACTGCTCGGCGCAGCGGCACTGATCCTGGGGCTCACGGCTACGGGACAGGGTGGAGTGCAGGCGCTGCGCTACGAGCGCGCGGGCTTGCTCGCACATCAGTGGTGGCGCCTGCTCAGCGCCCATGTGATGCATCTGGGCTGGTGGCACGCGCTGCTGAATGTGCTGGCCCTCGTGCTGCTGTGGTTGCTGTTCGCACGTGCCTTCTCGCCGCGTCGCTGGCTGTGGATCCTCGTGCTCAGTGTGGCGATGATCGATGCGGGTCTATGGTTTCTGCGCCCTGCCGTGCAGTGGTACCTGGGGGCCTCGGGAGTGCTGCATGGCGTGCTCGCCGCGGGCGCCTGTGCGATGTACCGGCGTGGCGAGGAGATGGGCGCGCTGCTCTTGCTGCTGTTGGTCGTGAAGCTGCTCTATGAGCAGCGCTTCGGCGGCAGCCTCTTTTTGCACGATCTGCCGCTCGTGCCAGATGCGCATCTGTTTGGCGTACTCGGTGGTCTGGTCGGAGCCTTCCTGCCCCGTGCTGCCGCCCGGCCAGTGCCGATGCAGCTATAATCGCGCGCCGCCGCGCCGGTGGCTCATCGCAGAACACTCGCCATTCATGTCCTTTGCGCTGGTATTTCCCGGGCAGGGCTCGCAGTCGCTCGGCATGCTTGCCGCACTCGCGTCCCGCTTTGCAGCAGTGGAGCAGTGCTTTGCCGAGGCCTCGGCCGTCATCGGGCAGGACCTGTGGCGGCTGCTCGCGCAAGGGCCCGAGGAGCGCCTGAACGTCACCGAGATTACCCAGCCGGTGATGCTGGCTGCGGGCATTGCCACCTGGCGCGTCTGGCGCGAACAGGGTGGGGCGATGCCCACGGTCGTGAGCGGGCATAGTCTTGGGGAGTTCACGGCATTGGTGTGCGCCGAGGCGCTGGAATTTGCCGCTGCGGTCACCCTGGTGCATCAGCGCGGCCGGCTCATGCAGCAGGCGAGCCCCGCGGGCAGCGGCGCCATGGCGGCCATCCTCGGGCTCGCGGACGCCGCGGTCGAGCAGGCCTGCCGGGAAGCCGCCGAAGGGGAGGTCGTCGAGGCGGTTAATTTCAATGCGCCGGGGCAGGTGGTTATCGCTGGTCAGGCGGCCGCCGTGCAGCGTGCCATCGGGCGCGCCAGCGCGCACGGGGCGCGCCGCGCATTGTTACTTCCAGTCAGCGTGCCGGCGCACTCGAGCCTGCTCGCTGGAGCCGCCGAGCAGCTCGGCGAGCGGCTGGGATCGATCAGCGTGCGTACGCCGGTGTGCGAGTACATCAGTGCCGTGGATGGCCAGGCGCATGCCACACCGGCCGATATCCGCGCCACGCTGGTGCGCCAGCTGGCCTCCCCGGTACGCTGGACGCAGGCCGTGCAGGCCCTGCTGGGTCGCACCGGCACACTGATCGAATGTGGCCCGGGTCGCGTGCTCACCGCACTGAACCGCCGTATCGCGCGCGAGGCGCAGTGCCTGGCCCTCGAAGATCCCGGCTCGCTCGAGGCGGCGCTGCGGGTCGTCGGCGCGCCGGCGGCCGCGGCGGGAGGCCTGCATGCTTGAAGGAAAGAGAGCGCTGGTGACGGGCGCTTCACGCGGCATCGGGCGCGCCATCGCCTTCGCGCTGGCCGCGGCGGGTGCCACCGTCATCGGCACCGCGACCTCGGCAGAGGGCGCGGTGCGCATCGGAGAGCAGCTCGCCGCCGCTCCGGCAGGCGGTCGCGGCGCGGTCTGGAATGCGACCGATGGGGCCAGCACCGAAGCGCTGCTCAAGGAGCTCGAGGGTGGCGGGGGCATGCCGACGATCCTGGTGAACAATGCCGGTATTGCGCGCGATGGGTTGATCTTGCGCATGAAGAGCGAGGAGTGGGAGCAGACCCTGGCAGTCAACCTGTCATCGGTGTTTCGTCTGACCAAGGGCTGTCTGCGCCATATGCTGCGGGAACGACAGGGGCGCATTGTCAGCATCGGCTCGGTGGTCGGGGCGATAGGCAATGCGGGTCAGGTGCATTACTCGGCAGCCAAGGCGGGATTGGTGGGTTTCACCAAGGCGCTGGCGCGCGAGGTGGCCACCCGCAACATCACGGTGAACACCGTCGCGCCCGGGTTCATCGAGACGGATATGACCGCAGCGCTCAATGAGGCGCAGCGGGCGGCGTACCTGGCGCAGATCCCGATGGGACGCTTCGGTACCGTCGAGGAGGTCGCTCAGGCGGTGCTGTTCCTGGTTTCCCCGAGCGCCGCCTATATCACCGGCCAGACCGTGCATGTGAATGGCGGCATGTACATGGGTTGAGGGTTCGCGCAGCAGCACGGGTGGGGTCGTAGGCCGGTGGACCCGGCGCAAGTCTCTGAATAATCAAACACTCGCCATGGATGTGAGGTGGCGGCCCAGGAGGGGTTCCCCTACAATACGCGCCCCGAGCGGACCGCCCCCGGATGGGACGAGCCGTCGGGGTTGGGATAGTCATCACGATAGAGGACAAATCACAGATGAGCACCGTTGAACAACAGGTGAAGGCGATCGTTGCTGAGCAGCTGGGAGTCAAGGCTGAGCAAGTCACCAACACCGCCTCGTTCGTCGACGACCTGGGGGCCGACTCGCTGGATACCGTGGAGCTGGTGATGGCACTCGAGGAGGAGTTCGAGATCGAAATTCCGGACGAGGATGCCGAGAAGATCACCACCGTGCAGCAGGCGATCGATTACATCAGTGAGCGACGTAACAAGTCCTGATCGCTTTCAGCGCGGTGCGCACGCGGCGCGTGCGTCTTGCTCCGCAGCCTTCACACCATGAGCGGACGCCGAGTAGTCATTACCGGTCTCGGCCTGGTGTGCCCGCTGGGCAGCACCGTGGCCGATGCCTGGGCCGCCATTCTGCGCGGTGAGAGTGGTATCGGGCCCATCACGCGTTTCGACGTCTCGGCCTATCCAACCCGTTTCGGCGGGGCGGTCCGCGGCTTCAACGTCGAGCAGTACATGTCCGCCAAGGAGGCGCGACGCGTCGATGAGTTCATGCACTACGGCATTGCCGCCGGCGTGCAGGCGGTGGCCGACTCGGGTCTGGACTTCGAGCGCGTGAACCGCGATCGCTGCGGAGTGGTCACGGGGGCCGGCATCGGCGGGCTCTGGACAATCGAGCAGACGCACGCGGCCTATGCGGACTCGGGTAACAACCCGCGCAAGATCTCACCCTTCTTCGTGCCCTCGACCATCATCAATATGATCTCGGGGCATCTGTCGATCCGCTTCGGTCTGCGCGGTCCGAACCTCGGGGTAGTGACGGCCTGCACGACCTCCACGCATGCGTTGGGACTGGGCGCGCGCTGTATTCAGTACGGTGACGCGGATGTGATCCTGGCCGGCGGTTCGGAGATGGCCACCACACCCACCGGTGTGGGCGGCTTCGCGCAGGCCAAGGCGCTCTCGACGCGTAACGACGATCCGCAGGGCGCGAGCCGACCCTGGGACCGCGATCGCGACGGCTTCGTGCTCGGCGATGGCGGCGGAGCGATGGTGCTGGAGGAATATGAGCATGCGCGCGCGCGCGGCGCACGCATCTATGCGGAGCTGATCGGCTTTGGCATGAGCGGGGATGCGCACCACATCACCGCACCGCCGGAGGATGGCGAGGGGGCGCGGCTCGCCATGAGCAATGCGCTCGCCGATGCACGGCTGAACCCCGATCAGGTGCAGTATCTCAATGCGCATGCGACCTCCACGCCACTGGGCGATCGCGCCGAGACACTGGCCATCAAGCGGGCCTTCGGCGCCAGCGTGAAAAGCCTGGCGATCAGCTCGACCAAATCGATGACCGGGCATCTGCTGGGTGCAGCCGGCGTAGTGGAAGCGCTATTCTGCGTGCTGGCGATCCGTGATCAGGTGGCGCCTGCGACCATCAATTACACCACCCCCGATCCCGACTGCGATCTGGACTATGTGCCGAACAGCGCCCGTTCGCTGCCCATCGAGGTTGCCGTGTCGAACTCCTTCGGCTTTGGCGGCACCAACGGCACCCTGGTGTTCCGCCGCCTGCGCTAGCGCACGGCGGGCAAACCCGTGAGCGCCTGCCCGGCGCTGTATCGCCGCGTCGATCTGCCGGCCGAAGCGCTACGCCTGCTCGCCTACAGCGATCCGGTGCAGTTTCCGGTGTTGCTCGACAGCAGCGCCAGCGGCCCGCTGGGGCACCATTCCATTCTGGGGGCTTATCCGCAGGGAAGCCTGTGGATGGAGTGTGACGGGCAGCTGCGCAGCCAGGGGCTCGGGGCCCTGCAGGCTGCTGCGGGCTTCGTGCCGGCGCTGGAGGCGCTCCACCAGCGCGAAGGGGCGGCGCTGCGCACGATCGCGGCGCGCGATGCGCCGGCGTCAGCCGGGCCGTTTCACGGCGGCTGGATGGTGTTTCTGAGCTATGAGATGGCAGCCGAGTTCGAGCCGCAGCTGCAGCTGCCGCGTCCCGAAGAGGCGGGGGCGCCGATGGCGCTCGCGCTGCGCATTCCGGCCGCTGTGATCTTCGATCATCGTAGCGCTCAGGCCTGGCTGATGGCCGAGGTGGGCCGTGAGGACCTGCTCGAGCAGCTCGCAGCGACGCTGGCGCGCCTGCCGGCGGCAAGCGAAGCGCTGGCAAGACTGCAGCGCCTGTCGTTGCCACCGTTGACGCTCACGGAGGAGCCGCCCGAGCGCTATCGGCGCAGCGTCGAGCGAGCGCTCGAGCATATCCGCGCCGGCGACATCTACCAGGCCAACCTCGCACGCTACTGGCGCGGACTGTTCGCCGACGAGGCCGCGGCGGGCGCGGGCGCGCAGGCTGACGCAGGTGCCGGTGCGCTGCTCACCAGTGTGCTCTACGAGCGGTTGCGGCGCGCCAATCCGGCGCCGTTCGCGGCGCTCGCCCAGCACCGTGGCTGGCAATTATTGAGTTCCTCACCCGAACGGCTGGTGCGCACGCAGGAGCGTCTGGTCGAGACCCGGCCGATCGCCGGCACGCGCCCGCGCAGCCGGCGCCCTGGTGAGGATGCGCGCGAGCTCGCCGCGCTCATTGCCAATCCCAAGGAACGTGCCGAGCACGTCATGTTGGTGGATCTGGAACGCAACGACCTTGGGCGCATCTGTGAGGCAGGCAGCGTGCGTGCCGATGAGATCCTGTTCACCGAGAGTTACGCGCACGTACATCACCTCGTTTCGAGCGTCACCGGACGGCTGCGCGCGGATGTCACGCCGCTGCAGGTGCTGCGGGCTGTCTTCCCTGGCGGCACTATTACCGGCTGTCCGAAGTTCCGCTGCATGCAGATCATTGCGCAGCTCGAGGGGCAGGCGCGCGGCGCGTATACCGGTGGCATCGGTTATCTCAATCACGATGGCTCGATGGATTTCAACATTCTGATTCGCAGCTTCACGCTAACAGGGCGCCAGCTCGAGTTGCGGGCCGGCGCCGGCATCGTGGCCGACTCGGAATGGGAGCGCGAGCTCGCCGAGACGCGCGCCAAGGCGCGCGGGCTGCTGGCCGCACTGGATGCGCCGGCTGACGTCGGGGTCGGGGCCGGGTGATGTCCACAACCCTCATCAACGGCCAGCCGGGCGAGCAGGTTGCCGCGCTCGAGCGCGCACTGCAGTACGGTGATGGCTTATTCGAGACCATCAGCTGCTGCGAGGGCAGAGCGCGCTGGCTCGAGCGCCACCTGTCGCGACTGCGCGAGGGCTGCCGTCGTCTGCAGCTGTGCTTCGAGCAGGAGTCGGCGCTGGCGGCGGAGGTGTCGCAGCTCGCCCAGGGGCAGGTCCGCTGCCTCATCAAGGTCATCGTCAGCCGCGGCGTATCGACACGCCGGGGATACCGGCCCTCGGGCGAGGAGCGGGCCACGCGCATCGTCAGCCGTCACGAGTGGCCGCAGGACGGCACCGAGCAGAGGCCGCTGCGCGTCGGGCTTTCGGCGGTGGCGCTCGGCATCAATCCGCGCCTGGCCGGCTTGAAGCATCTGAATCGTCTCGAGCAGGTCCTGGCGCAGCTGGACAAGCCGGTTGCGCTCGACGAGGTGCTCATGGCCGCCAGCAGCGGGGAGCTGGTGAGTGGCAGCATGTCCAATGTCTTTCTGGTCGACGAGCGCGGGCTCTTCACGCCCTCCGTGGAGCAATGCGGGGTGGCCGGCGTGATGCGCGCACGGGTGCTGGACGCGCTCGCCGCGAGAGCGCATCGGGATCTGTCGGCCGAGATCCGCACGCTGGCGGCGGGCGAGCTGGGACGGGTGGGCGAGGCGTTTCTGACAAATGTGCGCTGGGGCATACGTTCGATCGGTGTGCTCGACGGACGCAACCTTCCCAGTGATGATTACGCGCAGCGTCTTCGGAGACTGATCGATGCGCTCGATGTCTAGGCTGTTTGCCCGCGGAGCCACGGGAACTGGGGTACTGCTGATCCTGGTGGGGCTGGCGCTCGTGGCGATCGCAGCGGCCTTCGCCGGCTGGCGCTGGTTGGGCGTGCAGGTGGATCGGCCGGGGCCCGCCGCCACGGCGCTGCGCGTGCAGGTCGCTGCCGGCAGCCGCCTGCGAGGCGTGCTCGCACACCTGCAGCGCCAGGGCGCGCTGCGCCATGCGCTCGCCGTCGAAGTGTTCTTACGCCTGCAGGGGCGCCTGCCGCGCATTCAGGCCGGGCTGTACGAGATCACGCCGCACGAGAGCGCACGGCAGATCGTTACGCAGCTGGCCGAGGGACGCGTGCTGCTCAGCTCGATTACCATCGTGGAGGGCTGGCGGTTCGCCGATATGCGCGCGGCCCTGGATGCTGATCCAGATGTGCAGCATGACTCGCACGGGCTCGCCGCTGCACAGCTGATGCAGCGGCTGGGTCATGCGGGCGAGCCGCCGGAAGGGCGCTTCTTTCCGGATACCTATCGCTTCGCGTCCGGCAGCAGCGATTGGCGCATCCTGCAGATGGCCTATGAGCGCATGCAGGCGACACTGCAGGCCGACTGGGCGCAGCGCGCCGGGGACCTGCCGCTGGCGACGCCCGCGCAGGCGCTGACGCTGGCATCCATCATCGAGAAGGAGACTGCGCGGGTGGACGAGCGTCCGAAGATCGCCGCGGTGTTCGTCAACCGCCTGCGCATGGGCATGCGACTGCAATCCGATCCAACCGTGATCTACGGACTCGGCGAGCGCTATGACGGCAGCATTCATACGCACGATCTGACCAGCGATACGCCCTACAACACCTATACCCGGGCGGGCTTGCCGCCCACGCCGATCGCGCTGCCGGGTGCCGCCGCGCTGCAGGCGGCGATGCACCCGGCGCAGATCGATGCGCTGTACTTCGTGGCGAGCGGATTGCCCGACGGCTCGCATCACTTCTCCGCGACGCTCGGGGAGCACGACATCGCCGTGCGCGATTACCTGCGCCGTCTGGGCGTCGCCGTGCAGAAGCCCTGATGAAGGCGAGCGCTGTGGCGAGCGGATGTTTCATCAGTCTCGAAGGCATCGAGGGTGCCGGCAAGACCACGTTGGCCGTATCACTCGAAGAGGCATTGCGCGCGCGCGGCGTGGCCGTGCGGCGCACACGCGAGCCCGGGGGCACGCCGCTCGCCGAGCGGCTGCGCGCCGTGCTGCTCGAGCCCGGCGTCGAGCCGGTGGGCGTACACGCCGAGACACTCCTGATGTTCGCCGCGCGCGCCATTCACCTGCAGAACCTCATCCGTCCGGCTCTGCAGCGCGGCGAGTGGGTGATCTGCGATCGCTTCAGCGATGCGACGCGCGCTTACCAGGGGGGCGGACGCGGCGTGTCCGCCGCCCTGATCGAGCAGCTGGCCGAGGCGGTGCATGCGGACCTCTGGCCGCATCGCACCTTGCTGCTGGATGTGCCGGTCGCGCTGGGTGCCGAACGGGCACGGGCGCGGCGTGGCCAGCCTGATCGCATCGAGCAGGAGGCTGCAGCCTTCTTCGAGCGCGTGCGACAGACCTATCGGCAGATTGCCGCCAGCGAGCCGCAGCGTGTGCGCCTGCTGGACGCCACCGCGGAGCCCGCCAAGCTGCTCGCGCAGGCACTTGCCTCGCTGTCCGATCTGCTGCCGCGGGCACTGCCCGCGGCCTCGCCGAGCGTGCATGGTCCGCGCTGAGCCACCCGAGGAGGGCGCGGCGCTGGATCTCGAGGAGTTGCTCAACGATGCGCCCTGGCTCGCCGCGCTCCTCGCGCAGCTGCGGCGCGCGCGCACCGCCGGGCGCTTCCCCGCGGCGCTGCTGATCCAGGATCAGCTCGGGGCTGGCGGGGCGGCGCTGGCGGCGTTCGCCGTGCGTCTGGCGCTGTGCCGCTCGGCCCAGCCGCCCTGCGGGCAGTGCCGCGACTGCCGGATGCTCGCTGTGGCTCAGCACCCAGACTATCTGAGCATCGGCCCGCTGGAGGACTCGCGACAGATCCGCGTCGAGCAGATTCGCGAGCTCTCCGAGCAGCTGGCGCTGAGCGCGCACGGCGGCGGGGCGACGGTCGCGCTGATTGCGCCGGCCGATGCCATGAACGCCAATGCCGCCAATGCGCTGTTGAAGACGCTCGAGGAGCCGCGTGCCGGGGTCTCGCTGCTGCTGCTGACGGCGCTGCCCTCGCGACTGGCGCCGACTATCCTGAGCCGCTGCCAGCGTCTGGTCGTGCCGCGCCCCTCGCGTGCCGAGAGCCTGGCCTGGCTGGCGCGACGGGCCGGTGCCGGCCCATGGGAAGCGGTGCTGGATGTCATCGGCAACGCGCCTTTCGAGGCCCTGTCACTCGAGGCACGCCAGGTGGCCCGTTTGGGGGCCGAGACGCATGCGGCGCTGGTGGACCTTGCAGCCGGACGGCTGGATGTGGCCCGGACTGCCGAGGCGTGGGGGCGCGCGGAGTCGCTGGAACTGCGGCTGACCTGCCTTGAGAACTGGCTCACATCGCGCATCGATAGCGCCGCACGACGCATTGGCCAAGCACGCGAATTGCGCAGTGGCGCGCACTTGTCAGAAGCCGCTTCGGACTTGAATATGGCAAGGTTGCTGCGGGTGCTGGATGCGCTGCATGAGCTGCGCCGCCTGCGGCTGACTGCCATCAATCGCCCCCTGGCGCTCGAGCTGCTGCTGCGTCAGCTGGCTGCGGGCGCGCGTGACGGCACCGATGGTTCGATAGAGGGTTTGCCCGGGGAACATGATCAAGGACGCGAATTCCAGATCCGGCATCAATAAGCCCGGGCTGCTCACGCTGACCATCAAGGACAAGAGTGCCTTGTACCTGGCGTACATGCCCTTCGTGCAGAACGGTGGCCTGTTCATTCCGACCAACAGCAACTACCGCCTCGGCGACGAGGTGTTCATGCTGCTGAACCTGATGGGCGAGGACGAGAAGCTGCCGGTCGCCGGACGCGTGATCTGGGTCACGCCCAAGGGCGCGCAGGGCAAGCGCACCGCAGGTATCGGCGTGCAGTTCTCCGATCAGGATCGCGGCCAGACGCGCGCGAAGATCGAGAATTACCTCGCCGGCGCGCTGTCAGGGGATAAGAGCACGCATACGATGTAGGCGCGGGCGTACGGGATTGAGGTGGTGCACGAGCGCGACGGCGCCGGCGGCCAGCAGCAACAGCAGCAGTCCCAGCAGCAGTGGCCAGGTGAGCACGAACGAAGGCGGGCGCGTCCAGAAGCTCATACGCGCATTCGAGTAGACCGTGCTGCCTACCGGTTGCATGCGCCATTGACTCTAGCTCCGCGCGCGGGCCCGAAATGGGCGGCAGTAGCCAGTTTCGCTTGAAATTCGTCCCTACCAGGGCCTCGGACTCAATTATGTCGGCGGCAACGCGGCGCTAGGGTGACCGGCAGCAAGCGCCCGGCGCGCCGCTGACTAGCGGGCGCTGCTGGCGATGTCCGCGCTCTCGAGTCCGCCCTGCAGCACCAGCGCATCGTAGCCGCGCTCCACGAGAATGAAGGCGGCCGCGGAGCTGCGTCGGCCCGTATCGCAGTAAACGATGTAGCGCGTGCCGCGATCGAGCGTCGAGAGCTTCAGGCGGATGAAATAGAGCGGAATGTTGGTCGAGCCCTCGATGGCGAGATTCTGGTGCTCGGAGGGCAGACGCACGTCGAGCCAGCGCGCGCCCTTGGCAACCATGGTGCGGGCGTCGCGGTAGGAGATCCACTGCACCAGCGGCTCGTTGAGCAGTTCCCGGAAGCTCTCCTTGTTCAGACGCATGAGCACCCCGTCGGTGGCCATGGTCACCGTGGCGTTGCGCTTGGCCTCCGAGATCAGCGCCTCCTCGCCGAAAGTGTCGCCTACTCCGAGCTCCGCGAGCTTTAGGCCGTTGCGATTCAGCGGCGTCTCGCGCGTGACCACGCAGCGGCCGCTGACGATGGCGTAGAAGTAATCGCCCTCGTCACCCTGCTGAATGACGGTCTCGCCGGCGCGGCAGGCGACGCGCTGCATACGCGTGAAGATCGCCTGAATGTTGGCCGGTGGAATGCGATGGAACGCCTGCGTCTGCAGCAGGATGGTCATCCAGTCTCCGCCCGTGCCGCTGCCGGTGATCTGTGCCTGCAGCTCGGCGACCTCGTAGGTGCCGGTCTGGTCCCAGGTGATCATCATGTCGAGCAGCTCGCTGTCGATCGCCAGATACTCGAGCGGATCGACCGCGCGCGCGCTGAAGCGGCGCGGCAGCTGTGGGCTCAGCGGGTGGCGCGCCTCGGGGCTGCCGGCGCGGATCATGGCGACTGTGCGCTCGCCCTCGAGCAACTCGATCAGGCCCGACAGCAACCAGTAGGTCCGTTTGTCCCGATCGCCTTCCTTGAACAGATAGCGACTGGCCGGCAGCTGGTGACGCGAGACCTTGCGCGCCAGTGCCTGCAGATTGTCCTTTTTCATGCCGTCCAGCGGCGAAAATCTTCGCAGCGCGCTCAGGTCGGCCGCGGCTTCGTCGCTCATGGACCAATCAACCTTGTGATGGACTACTGCAGAATCAGCCCGCTGGATACTAGCACAGCGATGTGCGCGCTCCCGGTGCGGTAGTTCACGAGAATGATGCAGGCCGGCGAGTGCGTGCGCGACCTCTCAACTGTCAAGCAGCGCCCAGCCCGCGTCGGGATGAAAACGTGCGCCGTGTCGCTGCTCGAGCTCCAGCAGGCGCTGCACACAGCTCGCGACGCCGCGCGCGCGCGCGTAGTGCAGCGGGCCACCGCGAAAGGGAGCAAAGCCCGTGCCGAAGATGACGCCCGCGTCGATGAGATCCGCGTCCTCGACGATGCGCTCGCGCAGACACGCCACGCACTCATTGACCAGCGCGAGGATCAACCGATCCGCCAGTTCCAGGTTCACAGGCGCGTCGTTCGCCTCGCGCACGACCTTGCCCTCTCGCCACGTATAGAAACCCTGGCCGCTTTTGCGGCCGAGGTGGCGCTGTTGCACCAGCTCGCGTACCTGCGAGAGAAACGGCGGCGCCTGCTGTCCCAGCTCGCGCGTGACGATCTCGCCGACATGCAGCAGCACATCCAGGCCGACGACGTCCGAGAGCTCGATGGGTCCCATCGGCATGCCGAAATTTACCGCGGCGCGATCGATGACCGCGAAGGGCATCCCCTCACCGGCCGCATACATCGCTTCGTGCAGATAGGGAAAGAGCACGCGGTTCACCAGAAACCCGGGGCTGCTGCGGCAGGGCAGCGGCAGCTTATCGATGCGGCGCGTGAACACCATGGCGGCCGCGAGCGTCGCGGCATCGGTGTCGGCAGCATGCACGACCTCGACCAGGGGCATCTGTGCGACGGGATTGAAGAAGTGCAGGCCGACGAGGCGCGATGGGCTCTGCAGTGCGCTGGCGAGCGATTCGAGCGTGAGACTCGAGGTGTTGGTGGCAAGCACCGCGTCGGGACGCAGCCGCCGCTCGGCGGCGCTGAACAGCGCGTGCTTGGCGTCGAGGTCCTCGAAGATCGCCTCGATCAGCAGATCGGCGTCTCCGAGGCCGGCGCCCTCGGTATCGGGTTGCAGCCGCTGCAGTGCCGCGCTGCGTTCGGCCGGAGTTGCCAGGCGCTTCTCGAACAGTCCGCGCGCGCGCGTGAGCGCCGGCTCGATGAACTTCATCTCACGGTCCTGCAGCGTCACGGCCAGGCCGCGCAGCGCGCACCAGGCGGCGATGTCTCCGCCCATGACGCCGGCACCCACCACGTGCACGTGCTCCAGGCGCCGCTCGCTGCGGGGCGCCAGACCCTTGAGTCGGTCCTGCAGCAGGAACACGCGAATCAGACTGCGCGTGGTGTCGTGCGTGAACAGCTCGGCGATGGAGCGGGCTTCGGCGGTGTAGGCCTCCTGCCCATGTGCGCCATAGCGATACCAAAGGTCGACAATCGCGTACGGTGCCGGGTAGTGCTCGCGCCGCGCCTGCGAGGCTACTTTCTTCAACAGTGCCGGGTGGATCAGGCGGCGCACTCCCGGCCAGGACAGCGCTCGCTCGAGCAGCGGTGGGCGGTGCGGCGCCGGGGCAGCGCGAATGACTTGCCGCGACGCCTCATCCAGCTCGCCTCGCTCGCCCACCAGGCGGTCGACCAGGCCGCTTTGCAGCGCACGGTCCGTGCGGATGGGGCGGCCGGTGAGCATCAGATTCATCGCGGGCCGCACGCCCATTAGGCGCACGCTGCGTACCGTGCCACCGAATCCCGGATGGATGCCCAACTGCACCTCGGGCAACCCCAGCGCCAACTTCGAGTCGCCGACGGCCACGCGATAGCGACAGGCCAGGGCGAGCTCGAGGCCCCCACCGAGTGCAAAGCCATGGATGGCCGCAACAGTGGGAACGGGCAGGGCCTCGAGCTGCGCGCACACGCGCTGCCCGAGTTCGATGTGCGCGAGCGCATCGGCGGCCGAACTGAAGCCGGTGAATTCGCGGATGTCAGCTCCAGCGATGAAACCCGACGCCTTGGCCGAGCGGATCACCAGCCCGCGCAGCGCCCGGTCGTTGCTGCCGGGCGCACGGGCCGTGGCCAGCGAGCTCAACAGTGCCATCAACTCGCGCAGCACGGCGCCCGAGAGCGTATTGGCGGAACTGTCCGGCTTGTCCAGCGTCAGCCAGGCGATGCCCTGCTCATCGACCCGCAGTTGGCAGGTGGGTGCTGCATCGCTCACGCGGCCGCCTCGGCGAGCTTGCCCTTGAGGTGAAAGTCCACCACCAGCGGTCGGTGATCGGAGAAGGTGATCTCGGGGATACGGAAGGCGCTGACTTCGATCCCCGCGCTGACCAGCACGAAGTCCAGCTCCACACGCGGACGGCGTGCCGGGAAGGAAGGCAGCCCTTCGGTATTGGCGCTGCGCAGTCCGGCGGCCCGCATGAAGAGGTAAATCTCATGCGTTCCCCAGAAGGTGTTGAAGTCGCCGGCCACGATCACCGGCTTGGGGGATTGCACGACCAGGTCGTGCAGGGCGCGCAGCTGATACTGGCGGTGGCGGAACTTCAGCGACAGATGCACCAGGAAGATGCAGACGTCATCGAGTTCCAACTCGATGATGAGTCGTTTGATCCCGGTGTCGAAATAATGAAAGCGCTCTCCGGTGACCCGCGGCGCTGCAAGCAGCGCATTGGCCTGTTTGCGCACGATCGGCACCAACTGGTTGATCGAGCCGGTGCCGTACTTGCACTGATGCGCAGTGTAATGACCGACCGCATCGGCGATGTAGGTGGCCTGGTTGAGCATGCCGGTGCGCACCGAGCCGGTATCCACCTCGACCAGACCGACCACGTCCGGGTCCTCGTTGCGTATGAACGAGGTAATCTTTTCCAGCACGCGACGGCTGCTGCGCAAGTAGCCGGCTCCCGGCATGGGCAGGTGAAATGCCGGACCGGTGCCGGTCGCATAGCGGATGTTGTAAAGAAGCAGTCTCACTCACGCAGCCTTCGCGGGCATGTCCCTGGCACGTTCTGGCATGGCCTTGGCCCCCACAGTACACTGACCCCATGTCCCAGCGCGATCCCATACGGGTATTCGTCACACACTGCTTCGAGGAAAGTGATGACTATGCCCGTGCCTTCGAGTATCTCGAGAGCGCCCGCAATTTCTATTATCGCAATTGCAGCGTCACGGAGGTGCAATTGGTCTCGAGCGATCCGGATGCGCAGCGTGAGGAGCTGCGTCGGCAGATCTCGCTGGCCGAGGTGGTCATTGCGCTCAGCAGCCTCTATGAGCAGCGGCAGGACTTGCTGCTGTTCGAGCTCAACTATGCCAAGGCCAGCGACAAGCCCGTCGTACTGCTACCGAATTTCGGCCGCGAAATGCCGCAGACGCGTGCGTTTCAGGGACTGGTGGACGAGAGCGTGACCTGGGACGAGCGCGCGCTCATCGATGCCGTGCGTCGCCAGGCGCGTCACGAGGATACCACCCGCTGGGACACGATCGAATTCAAGCTCGATTAGGGCCCGCGCTGCTGGCTCAGCCGGTGGCGGCCAACGCACGCGGGCCGCGCGCGCTGACGAACTGATGCTTCAGGCCCGCGAGCGTGCCGTACAGGCGCACCAGGAGCTCGGCGTAGTCACAAGCCTCTTTATTCGACAGCTTGCGCACCGAGGCGCGCACCACGTCATCGCCCGGCAGAGCCTCAGCTCGATGCAGCGCCTGGATCATCTGGCTGAATTCGGCCCCCAGGGCAGGCAGATCGGCTTCCGGAATATCCTGCAGGTAGGTGCAGTAGGCCGCCGAGAGCCGATCCTTGATCGGTCCCAGTCCCGTCAGGGACAGCACGGCGGCTTCGAGCCGGCCGTTCAAGTCTGTCATCATGCTTCGCTCCGCCGTCGATCGCATATGTAATAGCGCAGATTGGCCCGCAAACTTAAAGTAAAATCTTGGAACCTGGGGCGGGCAGGAGTTGCGCGCCGTCAAGGTTCTATGGCTCGAATATAGCGCCATGCCCACCAGCCAAAACGGTCGGATTTCACAGCTTTGGGGGCGCAGGGCGCGCAGCGCGCGCTCGCGCGGTTTGCGAACGCTGCAGCACCAGGCACTGGCGCGCTCGACGCTGGCGGCCATCGAAGCGGAGATCTGGTTGCGCACGCTGATCGTGGAGCGCGCCCGCACCGAGGCCGCGCCCAGCTCGCTGGCCGATCCGAGCTGGGCGACCAAGGATCAGGTGCATGACGAGGCGCTCGCCTGGTACCTGCAAGGCCCCGGCGGTGCCGCGACCGTGTCCCCCGAGTCTGCCGGACGCGCACCTGCACGGGCGAGCGCGACTCGGCAGGCCACGCACCAGGACGTGACCTTCTGGGTCGATTCCCGGCTACTCGCGCGCGCGCGGCGGCTGGCGGTACGCCAGGGCGTACGCCTCGCGCAGCTGATCGAACGGGCCCTCGACACCTATATTGCAGAGCACATTTCCGCCGACGTGGTGCGTTTCCATCGCCGCGCACAGGCCCAGGCGCTGCGTCTGCATCGACGCCGCTCTGCCGGAACCCGCGGCGACCTGTAGGACGCGACTGACACCGTTGTACCCAAGGGTGCTGTTATCCTCAATCGGAGCGCGATCGATTCCCACGAAGGGCTAAAAGATGATCGTCGCAGAGGCGCATGCACGCACAGGGCAACTGCGAGAGCGCAATTTCAGCCGTCAAAATCTCCGCCTCTATCGCCTTCCGGTCCGGTTGTAATTATTACCGCCGCGCCGCCCATGCCCGTGACGAGGATGACAGCCACGCCACGGGGAATACTGCACCCATCCCCCCGAATGTCCGCTCTCTCTGGAGCCTCAACGCATGAGTACCGAGCCAGCCGAAGTCCGTCGTAGCTCACGGCGTGCCCCCGCCTCCCGCGCTCGTGGTGACGGCGCTGGAGCCGATGGCTCCGCTGCCCTCGATCTGCGTGAGCTGCTGCGCGCCCTGCAGGCAGTGCGCGATGGCGACTTCTCCGTTCGCCTGCCCAGCGATCAAACCGGCCTCGCCGGCAAGGTGGCGGATACCTTCAATGACATCGTCATCTCCAATCAGCGCATGGCCGATGAGCTCGAGCGTGCCGGGCAGATCGTCGGGCGCGAGGGCAAGACCCGCCATCGCATGGCCATGGAGCGGCGCGGCGGCTGCTGGGGCGCCATGGAGAATTCCGTCAACCGCCTCATCGACGATTTACTCTGGCCGATCACCGAGGTCACGCGTGCCATCACCGCGGTCGCCAAGGGCGACCTGACGCAGACCATGCCGCTGGAGGTGGACGGACGTCCCCAGGAAGGCGAGTTCCTGCGCTCGGCCACCGTCGTCAACGCGATGATCCAGCAGATGAGCGTGTTCACGCTGGAGGTCACGCGCGTGGCGCGCGAGGTGGGCACCGAGGGCAAGCTCGGCGGCCAGGCCGCAGTGCCGGGGCTGACCGGCACCTGGAAGGAGCTCACCGACAGCGTCAACTCCATGGCCAGCAACCTCACCGGCCAGGTGCGCAACATCTCGGAGGTGACCATCGCCGTGGCCAATGGCGACCTGTCGCGCAAGATCACGGTGGACGTGCGCGGCGAGATCCTGCAGCTGAAGGAAGCCATCAATACCATGGTGGATCAGCTGCGCTCGTTTGCCTCAGAGGTGACGCGCGTAGCGCGCGAAGTAGGTTCGGAGGGCAAGCTCGGCGGCCAGGCCATCGTGCCGGGTGTCGCCGGCACCTGGAAGGATCTGACCGATTCGGTCAACGCCATGGCCACGAACCTCACCGGCCAGGTGCGCAACATCGCCGAGGTGACCACGGCCGTGGCGCGCGGTGACCTGTCGCGCAAGATCACGGTGGACGTGAAGGGCGAGATCCTGGAGCTGAAGAACACCATCAACACGATGGTCGATCAGCTCAACGGCTTTGCGGCCGAGGTGACGCGCGTGGCGCGCGAGGTCGGTACCGAGGGCAAGCTCGGCGGTCAGGCCGAGGTACAGGGCGTCTCGGGTGTCTGGAAGGACCTCACGGATAACGTCAACTCCATGGCCAGCAACCTCACCGGCCAGGTGCGCAACATCTCGGAGGTGACCATCGCCGTGGCCAACGGCGACCTGTCGCGCAAGATCACGGTGGACGTGCGTGGCGAGATCCTGCAGCTGAAGGAAGCCATCAATACCATGGTGGATCAGCTGCGCTCGTTTGCCTCGGAGGTGACCCGCGTGGCGCGCGAGGTGGGTTCGGAGGGCAAGCTCGGCGGCCAGGCAGTGGTGCCGGGTGTCGCCGGCACCTGGAAGGATCTGACCGACTCGGTCAACGCCATGGCGACGAACCTTACCGGCCAGGTGCGCAACATCGCCGAGGTGACCACGGCCGTGGCGCGCGGCGACCTGTCGCGCAAGATCACGGTGGACGTGAAGGGCGAGATCCTGGAGCTGAAGAACACCATCAACACGATGGTCGATCAGCTCAACGGCTTTGCGGCCGAGGTGACGCGCGTGGCACGCGAGGTGGGTACCGAGGGCAAGCTCGGCGGTCAGGCGGTGGTGCTCGGCGTGGCCGGCACCTGGAAGGATCTGACCGATAACGTCAACTCCATGGCCGGCAACCTCACCGGCCAGGTGCGCAACATCGCCGAGGTGGCCACGGCCATCGCGCGCGGCGACTTGTCGCGCAAGATCACGGTGGACGTACGCGGTGAGATCTCGCAGCTGAAGGAAACCATCAACACGATGGTCGATCAGCTGCGCTCGTTTGCTTCGGAGGTGACGCGCGTGGCGCGCGAGGTGGGCACCGAGGGCAAGCTCGGCGGCCAGGCCATCGTGCCAGGCGTCGGAGGCACCTGGAAGGATCTCACCGACAACGTCAACTCCATGGCCAGCAACCTCACCGGCCAGGTGCGCAACATCGCCGAGGTGACCACGGCCGTGGCGCGCGGCGACCTGTCGCGCAAGATCACGGTGGACGTGAAGGGTGAGATCCTGCAGCTGAAGGATGCCATCAACGTGATGGTGGACCAGCTCAACAGCTTCGCGGCCGAGGTGACCCGCGTGGCGCGCGAGGTGGGTACCGAGGGCAAGCTCGGCGGTCAGGCCGAGGTGCAGGGCGTCTCGGGTGTGTGGAAGGACCTCACGGACAACGTCAACTCCATGGCCGGCAACCTCACCGGCCAGGTGCGTAACATCGCCGAGGTGGCCACGGCCATCGCGCGCGGTGACCTGTCGCGCAAGATCACGGTGGACGTGAAGGGCGAGATCCTGCAGCTGAAGGAGACCATCAACACGATGGTCGATCAGCTCAATGGCTTCGCGGCCGAGGTGACCCGTGTGGCACGCGAGGTGGGCACCGAGGGCAAGCTCGGTGGCCAGGCCATCGTGCCGGGCGTCGCGGGCACCTGGAAGGATCTCACCGACAACGTCAACACGATGGCCAACAACCTGACCAACCAGGTACGCGGCATCGTCAAGGTGGTGACCGCAGTGGCCACCGGCGACCTGCGCCAGCGACTCACCGTCGAGTCCAAGGGCGAGGTCGCGGCACTGGCCGACACCATCAACAGCATGACCGACACGCTGGCGATCTTCGCCGATCAGGTCACCACGGTGGCCCGCGAGGTCGGCGTGGAAGGGCGCCTCGGCGGCCAGGCACACGTGCCGGGCGCGGCCGGCACCTGGAAGGACCTGACGGCCAACGTGAACCTGCTGGCCGCGAATCTCACCACGCAGGTGCGCGCCATCGCCGAGGTGGCCACCGCGGTGACCAAGGGCGATCTGACGCGCTCGATTCAGGTCGACACGCGCGGCGAGGTGTCCGACCTGAAGGACAACATCAACGCGATGATCGGCAACTTGCGTGCCACGACCGATCGCAACACCGAGCAGGACTGGCTGAAGACCAATCTCGCCAAGTTCAGCCGCATGATGCAGGGCCAGCGCGACCTCGTGACCGTGGGCCAGATGCTGCTGTCGGAGCTCGCGCCGCTGGTCGGCGCCCATCAGGCGATCCTGTACGTCATGGAGGGCGCCGAGGCGACGACGTCGCATCTGACACAACTGGCGAGCTTTGCCGACGCCAACACCTCAGGGGAGCTGCGCCGCTACGCCATCGGCGAGGGTCTGGTTGGACAGTGCGCCCTGGATCGCCAGCGCATCCTGCTGACCGATATTCCAGCCGAGATGATCACCGTGCACTCCGGGCTCATCGAGGCACGCCCGCGCAACATCATCGTGCTGCCGGCGCTGTTCGAAGGGCAGGTACGCGCGGTCATCGAGCTGGCCTCGCTCAACGAGTTCACCGCCTCGCATCTGGCTTTTCTCGAGCAGCTCACGGGCAGCATCGGCGTGGTGCTCAACACCATCGAGGCGACGATGCGCACCGAGGGCCTGCTGAAGCAGTCCCAGCAGCTTGCGGTGGAACTGCAGATGCAGCAGAAAGAGCTGCAGCAGACCAACGAGGAGCTCGCCACCAAGGCGCGACTGCTCGCCGAGCAGAACGCGGAGGTGGAGCGCAAGAATCAGGAAATCGAGCTGGCGCGGCGCGCGCTGGAGGACAAGGCCACGGAGCTGGCACTCACCTCGCGCTACAAGTCCGAGTTCCTGGCCAATATGTCGCACGAGCTGCGCACGCCGCTCAATAGCATCCTGATTCTCGGCCAGCAGCTGGCCGAGAATGCCGACGGCAACCTGACGCCGCGACAGGTCGAGTTCGCCAAGACCGTGCACGGTGCGGGCACCGACCTGCTGAACCTGATCAGCGACATTCTGGATTTGTCCAAGATCGAATCCGGTACGGTTACGGTGGAGTCCGAGGAGCTGCCCTTCACGCAGCTCAAGGAGACCCTGGAGCGCAACTTCCGTCACGAGGCCGAGAACCGCAAACTGGTGTTCGCGAGCCAGTTCGAGCAGAACGTCGGGCGCACCATCACGACGGACTACAAACGCCTGATGCAGATTTTGAAGAATCTGCTCTCCAACGCCTTCAAGTTCACCGAGCGCGGCGGCGTTCGCCTGCACGTGGGGGTGGCCAACGGCGGCTGGAATCCGGGTCATCCGGTGCTCAGCCAGGCCCCGCGGGTCATCGAGTTCTCCGTCAGCGACACCGGCATCGGCATCCACCCGGAGAAACAACGCATCATCTTCGAGGCATTCCAGCAGGCCGATGCGGGCACCGCCCGCAAGTACGGCGGCACGGGGCTGGGACTGGCCATTTCCCGCGAGCTGGCGCATCTGCTCGGCGGGGAGATCCGCCTGATGAGCACACAGGGCAGCGGCAGCACCTTCACGCTGTATCTGCCGGCCCAGTACGTGGGTCCCGCCTATGCGCGCAGTAGCAATACGGCGCAGCAGAGCGCGGCCGTGGCGGCGGAGGCCGTCGCGGCGATGCCCTACCAGCCGCGCGTCATCAGTGTGGCGCGCAGCGAGGAGCTCGTGGACGATCGCGCCGCGCTGCAGCCCGACGAGGCGGCGCTGCTGATCGTCGAGGACGACCCGCACTATGCGCGCGTGCTGTTGAATCTGGCGCGCGATCGCGGCTTCCGCGGCCTGGTCGCCAAGAACGGCGCCGAGGCCCTGGATCTCGCGCACCGCTACAAACCGCTGGCGATCACTCTGGATGTGTTCCTGCCCGACATGCTGGGCTGGACGGTGCTCAATCAGCTCAAGCGCGACCCGGCGACCCGGCACGTGCCGGTGCAGATCCTCACCGTGGAGGAGGAACGCCAGTATGGGTTGGAGCGCGGTGCGTTCTCGTTCATCCGCAAACCCCTGACCACCGACGGCCTGGAGGCCGCGTTCGACCGCATCAAACAGTTCATCGCGCCGCGCGTGCGCCAGCTGCTGGTCATCGAGGACGATCCGGCCGAGCAGATGAGCATCCGCGAGCTGATTGCGCACGACGACATCGAGATCAGCACGGTGGGCAGCGGTGAAGCGGCGCTGTCGATCCTCGCGCAGCATGACTTCGACTGCATCGTGCTCGACCTGCGGCTGCCGGACATGTCAGGGTTCGAGCTGCTCGATCGCATGCAGCAGGATGAACGGCTGCAGGAGGTGCCGATCGTGGTGTTCACCGGCCGCGAGCTTTCCGACACAGAGCAGACCGAGCTCAAGCGCAAAGCCAAGAGCGTGGTGCTCAAGGGGGTCCAGTCACCCGAGCGGCTGCTGGATGAGACGGCGCTGTTTTTACACCGCGTGGTCGCGCAGCTGCCGCCCGCCAAGCAGAAGATGATCGAGCGGCTGCATCAGAGCGATGAGGCGCTGAAGAACCGCAAGGTGCTGGTCGTGGATGACGATATCCGCAACATTTTCGCGCTCAATAGCCTGCTCGAGCGCCACAACATGCAGGTGATCAGCGCCAACAACGGCCGCGACGCCATCCGGCTGATCGAGAACACGCCCGACCTGGCGCTGGTATTGATGGATATCATGATGCCGGAAATGGACGGGTATGAGACCATACGGCGCATCCGCACGGAAGCCGAGTTCCGACGGCTGCCAATCATCGCTCTGACAGCCAAGGCCATGAAGGGAGATCGGGAAAAGTGTCTGGAGGCAGGGGCATCTGATTATGTCGCCAAACCGGTGAATACCGAACAGTTGTTGTCGCTGGTGAGGATGTGGCTGCACCGCTAGCGGCGCGGCGCCACGCACAGCGCGGTAGCTGCAGGTGAGAGCATGAGCGAAACGGTCGGCGAAATAATCCGCGAGAAGGTCAACATTCTGCTCGTGGACGATCAGCCGGCGAGGCTGCTGACCTACGAGTCGATTCTCGGCGAGCTCGGTCACAACCTGGTCACTGCCCGCTCAGGCACCGATGCGCTCGAGCGGCTCATGGCGGATGAGTACGCCGTGGTGCTGCTGGACGTGAACATGCCCGGCATGGACGGCTTCGAAGTCGCCAGCATGATTCACGAGCATCCACGCTTCGAGAAGACGCCGATCATCTTCATCACCGGCGTGCACATCAGCGAACTCGACCGGCTGCGCGGCTACACGCTGGGCGCGGTCGACTATGTGGCCATCCCCGTGGTGCCGACCATCCTGCGCACCAAGGTTGCGGTGTTGGTGGAGCTGTACTGCCAGCGCCGTGAGCTGCAGAAGCTCAATCGCGGCCTGGCGCAGGCCAACGTGCAGCTCGCCGAGGCGCACTCGACGCTGCAGGCGGAGAAAACGCGCGAGCTCGAGAAGCTCAATGCGGCGCTCAGCGAGGCCAATCGCAACAAGGACGAGTTTCTGGCAATGCTCGCGCACGAGCTGCGCAATCCGCTCGCCTCGATCCACAATGCCGTACAGCTGATGCGCAATCCGCAGCTGCCCAGCGCGCAGCTCAGCTGGGCGCGCGACATGATCGAGCGGCAGCTCGGCTATCTGACGCGCCTGATCGATGACCTGCTGGACGTGGCGCGTATCACGCGCGGCAAGATCAATCTGGCCCGCGAGGCGGTGCCGCTGGCGAACGTCGTGGCACGGGCGGTGGAGACGGTGCAGCCGGCGCTATCGCGTCAGGGACATGCGCTGATACTCGATGTGGCCGAAGAGCCGCTGTACATCGATGGCGACCCGACGAGGCTGATCCAGATCGTCGGCAATATCCTGAACAACGCCGTCAAGTACACCAAGCCGGGGGGACGTATCGAACTCACGGCCGGCGCGCACCAGGAACAGGTTGCGATCCGCATCCGCGACAATGGCATCGGCATCGAGCCGGATTTGATTTCAACCGTGTTCAACCTTTTCGCCCAGGCCTCGCGCAGCGATCCGAGCGGCCAGGCGGGGCTGGGCATCGGACTGGCGCTGGTCAAGCGGCTGGTGGATCTGCACGGCGGAGCGGTCGACGCGCACAGCGAGGGTCTGGGCAAGGGCTGCGAGTTCACCGTGCGCTTCCCGCGCCTGTCGGTCGAGTCGGTGCCCTCCGGGCTCGAGGGGGCCGCGGCGCAGGCGGACAGCCCGGCGCCGCACCGCCGGATCCTCATCGTCGACGACAACCGCGATGCACTCGAGAGCCTGGTGCGCTTGCTGCAGCTCGCCGGTCACGAGGTGCATCAGGCTTCGGATGGTCAGCAGGCACTCTCGCTCGCCGCCGAGCAGCAGCCCGACCTGGTCATGCTCGACATCGGCATGCCGGGCATGGACGGTTACGAAGTTGCCCGCCGCATTCGCGCCGAGCGGTGGGGTCAGCCCATGGTGCTCGTTGCCGTGACCGGTTGGGGGCAGGATTCGGATCGGCGCCGCTCGCGCGAGGCCGGCTTCGATTCGCACTGGGTCAAGCCGCTCGACGCGCAGAAGCTCGCGGCACTGCTCGGTACGCTGCCTGCCCCCGTATTGCAGGACCCCGCGGTCGCCCGGGCGGGTCTGCGCCGCGGTGATGCGGCCTAGCCTGGCCAGCCGGCTTTAGGAGCGGCGCCACATGCGGCTGGACGGCTCCGTCGCCGCGGTCATCACGGGTGGCGCCTCGGGACTCGGCGCAGCTACTGCGCGCGCACTGGCCACTGTTGGAGTGCGCGTGACGCTCTTCGATCTGCACGAAGCGCAGGGCAGGGCATTTGCCGCCGAGATCGGTGGGTGTTTCGTGCCGGTGGACGTGTGCGTCGAGCAGTCCGTAGCGGCTGGGTTTGCGCAGGCACGTGCCGTGCACGGTCAGGAGCGCATCCTGGTCAACTGCGCCGGTATTCTGGCCGCCGCGCGCACCGCGGGCCGTGATCGACACAGCGGCGCCATCCGCAGCTTTCCCATGGACGTGTTCGAGCGTGTCCTGGCCGTCAATCTCACCGGTACCTTCCGCTGCATCACGCATGCGGCCGCCGGCATGCTATCGCTCGCACCGGACGCGGAGGGCGAGCGCGGCGTGATCATCAACACGGCCTCGATCGCCGCACAGGAAGGGCAGATCGGGCAGGCTGCCTATGCGGCTTCCAAGGGCGGAGTTCTCGCCATGACCGTGCCGGTCGCGCGCGATCTGGCGGCGCAGGCCATCCGCGTGAACGTCATCCTGCCGGGGGTGTTCGATACACCCATGCTCGCGGGAGCCTCGGATGCGACGCGCGAGGGGTTGGCTGCCGCCATTCCTTTTCCGCCGCGGTTGGGGCGTACGGCCGAGTTCGCCTCGCTGGTGGTGGAGATCTGTCGTAACGCCTATCTCAACGCAGCTGCCATCCGCCTGGACGGTGCGCTGCGCATGACGCCGCGTTAGTTCAATGCCCTCGGCGCGCTCAAGCATGGCGCCGCGAGTGTCTTACCCACGCCCATGAGCAGCAGCATCGCGCTCGCAGTTCTGGGTATTGTGGTCGCTGGAGTGGCCGCTCAGTGGCTTGCCTGGCGCCTGCGTCTTCCGGCGATCGTGTTGTTATTCGCTGTGGGGCTGCTATTGGGGCCGGGGCTGCAGCTGCTGCATCCCACGCAGGCATTTGGGACTGTGCTGCGTCCCCTCATAGGTCTTGGGGTGGCCATCGTGGTCTTCGAGGGCGGCCTGGCACTGGATTTCCGCGAGCTGCGGGCGGCTGGTGAGGGCGTGCTGCGATTGACGGCGGTGGCCTTACCCATCAGTTTCGTGCTGGCGACCGTGGCGGCCCATGGTCTCACGCGCATGAGCTGGGCGGTCGCGACGCTGTTTGGTGCCATCACCGTGGTGACCGGTCCAACGGTGGTCCTGCCGCTGTTGCGGCAAACGAGGTTGCAACGCCGCCCCGCCTCATTTCTGAAGTGGGAGGCCATCGTCAATGATCCCGTGGGCGCGCTGCTCGGCGCGCTGATCCTGGCTGCTCTGGCGGCGCACGGCGGCGCCGATCACGGTTGGCTCGTGATGCGACTGATCGGCGGGATTGTTCTAGCCGCGGCGCTCGGCATCTCCGCGGCTTTTTTCGTGCGCTGGCTCTTTACACACGATCAGGCGCCGGAGGTGCTCAAAACGCCCATTCTTTTGGCGATCGCACTGGGCGTGTACGCACTCTGCAATCTCGTGATCGATCAGGCAGGACTGGCTGCGGCAACGTTGTTTGGCATCACGTTAGCGAATCTGCGCATTCCGGGTCTTGCCGAGCTGGCGCGCTTCAAGGAAGCCTTGGTGGTCCTGCTGGTCTCCGCACTGTTCATCGTCCTGAGTGCGAGTCTCGATCGCCAGGTCCTGAGCAGTCTCTCGTGGCCGATTCTGCTTCTGACCGGTGCCATGATGCTACTGGTGCGGCCCATCGCCATCGCGCTCGCCACGTGGAGAACCGGTTTGTCCTGGCGCGAGCGCGCACTGGCTGGCTGGATGGCTCCTCGAGGTATCGTCGCGGCTGCGGTCGCAGGCGTTGCGAGCTCACAGCTTGGAGCATCCTATACGGGCGGTGCGCTGCTGATGCCGGCCGTCTTTGCACTGATTGCGGCGACCATGGTGCTGCATGGTTTCACACTCGCGCCGCTGGCGCGTCGTCTACGTCTCACGCTCGGAGACGCCCCGACACTTGCGATTGTCGGTGCCAGTGCCTGGAGCATCGATCTCGCGGCAGCGCTCAATCAAGCGGGAGTGGCGACACTGCTGGTGGATACTTTTCCAGGCGCTTTGGCCCCGGCGCGGGAACGCAGTCTTGCGGTACTACAGGTGGAACTGCTTTCCGAGCACGGCGCCGATGCCTTGGGCGATTGGCGCGTCGACTACCTGCTGGCCGCGACGCCCGACCACATCTATAACAGTCTCCTCAGCACCCGCCTGGCACCCACGATCGGCAGGCATCGCGTAGCGCAATTGGCCCCGACCGGCGGCGAAATGGATGATTGGGTTGGCTTGAGCCGGGAATGGCGTGGTCAATTTGTAGGGCATCCGCCGATGAGCTCCGCGCAATTGCGCGAGCGCTGGAAAAAAGGCTGGCGTTTCAGGCTGGTTGCGGCCTCAGCCGCCGATGAGGCAGGCGCTGCAAACGCTGATCACGTTGTCATTCTTCTGATCCGCTCGAGCGGCGGCCTTGTCTTTGCCTCACCCGAGGGTGCTGCTCTCTCTCCGGCGGAGCAGG
Source organism: Steroidobacteraceae bacterium (assembly GCA_036266795.1). Taxonomy (GTDB): domain Bacteria; phylum Pseudomonadota; class Gammaproteobacteria; order Steroidobacterales; family Steroidobacteraceae; genus FEN-1191. Next base: position 63,049 of record DATAXJ010000001.1, read on the forward strand.
ACAGCCTGATGGTATTTGAAAAACCCGTGGAGCAGGGCGCTTAACGGCTCGCGGGGCTCAAGGCTCCAGAATATCCGCAAGCCCGACGATGCTCTCGGCGATCTCGATGAGCCGTCTGTTTTGATTCATAGCGGTTCGGCGCAGCAGCGCGTAGGCCTCGCTCTCGGATAGACCGCGGCTCTTTATCAGCAGACCTTTCGCCTGTTCGATCACCTTGCGCCCGGCCAGGGCGATCCGCGCCGACTCCAGCTGGCTGCTCACGGCATCGATGTGGCGGGACTGGGCCTGTACCACGTCCAGGATCGAGTGCATCGGATTCGGCAAGCCGCTGTCGAGCGTATAGAGACCGATCCCACCCTCCAGCCCCAGCTGATTGGCCGCTGGATCCACATCCATCACCAGCATCGCCACCGGGGCGGTCGCGGTCATGGCATCGATGGAGTTTGCTTCGAAGCCTGCGGATTCATGGGCCGCCTCGGCCACCTTTCTGGTGCAGAGTTCGGTGAGATCGGCAGCCATGCGATCTTCAATCACCTTCATCGCATCGATGCGTCGTGTCGTATATTCAAACCAGACATCGGCGGCGGCGCTCGCCGGTTCGCCGCCGTTGTCGGCGAGCGCGATTTGGCGCAGTCGCTCGACCTGCGCCGAATCACCACTGGCGAGCAGCGCCTCGAAGGCGGTGACATGTGGCGGCTCGGCAAACTCCGCAAAAATACCAAAGGCTTTTTCCTGCGCGGCCATCAGATGCTGAAGCCGGCGCTGATCGATTGCATGGAAACGGCCCCGGGAGAACGGCCCTCCAGCCGTCGCCCGCTCTTGGCCGGCGTATTCCTTACCTTGGGCAAAATTCACCAAGGCCAGTAGCGCCCGCGAAACCGCCGGATCAGCAGCAATATCGGCCACTACGAAGCCCACCGCCAGCAGGCAGCCGATGATCTCAGTGAACGCCTTGACCGCATCCTGCGGCGTCACACCGAGAGACGTCACCTGCTCACGCGTGTCGTGTAGCGAATCGAGGGCACGGAAGGTGATACCGACGCGCTGATAGAAGCGCGCTCCCAGGCTCATTCGGTCGAGCTTCTCATCCACCTGCTGCAGTTGCTCGCGCACGATCTTTTCGAGTTCACCACACTCTGTAACCCGCGCGGACAGGCGCTCGGAGAACTGAGCGCCGCCGGAGCCGAGAAATATCGCTGAAGCACCGCGTTCTTTCTGTAGCGCGTGAATCAGCCCGCTGATGCACTTGACCAGCTGGCCCAGCACTGCGAGCTGTTTGAGGTCGCGCGTCCGGCACAGTTTGGAGAGCCGTAGAAAGCGTTCCGTGGGCGTCTCATCCTTGCGTCCGCTGATTTGCCGTTTTCGTTGCACTATGAACCACCGTGGAATACAGCGCATCGACTGTGACATTAAAATCCGCAGCAACGCAAGCGTGATTCCCCGCAACGCTTCTCAAAAAAATTCGAGACGAATATTTCCGACGCGATGTCCACTGCCGGTCTCCGACGCGATATCCACTGCCGGCCCATGCGTCGCTTCGTTGCACGAACTATGTGCGTGACGCACTCCGAATGCCCCGGAATGAATCGTCGTAATCGCAGCCCCCATCGAGCGCATTCACCTCTGAAACACTAAGCCGTTGACACATAAGAGGACGGTTGCTTCAGCCTTCGATGGCACAGCCGTTGCAAACGCCGCCAGGAGACAGACCCAACAGCGGGTCTGCCCGGGCAATGTCGCCAACCGTACGCACCCTCTTAAGGATGCGCACCGTTGGCTTTTTTTTTGTTCGCTCGTGGCGCATGGGCGCACGAGCAACCTGAAGAGGGTGGCGCCGCATGAAGCACATCATTGCGTCCCTGCGTTGCGGAAATTGGAAGGCCCTGCTGGCCTGCTTTGTCTATTTCGACACCGGCTTTACCGCCTGGGTCATGTTCGGGCCGCTCGCGCCGTTCATCTCCAAGCAACTCTCCCTGTCCCCGAGCGAGGCTGCCTTCCTGGTGGCCGTGCCGGTTCTTGCCGCCTCCATCGTGCGCGTGACGTTGGGGAATCTGTTCCAGTCCGTCGACGGTCGCAGGCTCGCATTGCTCGGCATCGCGCTCTCGTCGATTCCGGCCTTCACGCTGTTGCTGCCCATAGAGCCGACCTACACGCTGCTGCTGGTAATGGGAGGCTTGTTGGGCGTGGGGGGCGCCAGCTTCGCGATCGCGTTGCCGATGGCCGGCAGCAGCTATCCGCCGCGCGTGCAGGGCCTGGTGCTTGGTCTGGCGGCGGCGGGCAACATCGGTGCCGTTGTCGACGGGTTTGTATTCCCGACGCTGAGTCAGCATTTTGGCTGGCAGCGCGCGACGGTGGCCATACTGCCGCTGCTCGCGCTCAGCGCCGTGGCGGTGATGCTGTGGGCCGAGGATCGCAGCGCCAAGAGCGGTAGTCCGGCCCGCGGCTACCTGGCCTTTGCGGTCTCGCTTATCGGACTCGTTGCTCTGGTATTGCTGGTGCAAGCGGGTTTGTTCGGGCGCGGGCAGAGCGGGCTGCTGCTGCTGCCGGTGCTCGGCTCGCTGCTGGCGCTCGCGGTATTGCCACGCAAATATCTGGCAGTGCTTGCCGAGCGTGACACCTGGGTCGTCATGCTCGTTTACAGCATCACTTTTGGCGGTTTCGTCGGAATGTCCTCGTACGTCAGTTTGTTGCTGACGGCCCAATATCAGCTGTCAAAGGTCGATGCGGGCTTGATGATGGCGACGCTGTCGTTCACGGGGGCGATGGTGCGCCCAATTGGCGGATTACTGGCTGACCGCCTCTCGGGCGTGAAGCTGCTGATGGTGCTGTTGGGGACGATTGCACTGTGCAATTTCGCATTTGCGGTGCTGATGCCGCCACTGGGGGGTGGGTTGGCGCTGCTGGCCGCGCTGTACCTGGGCTTCGGCCTTGGCAACGGCGCCACCTTTCAGCTGGTGCCGCATCGCTGGAAGGGCAAGACCGGTCTGATGACGGGAATCATCGGGGCCGCCGGGGGCATCGGTGGCTTCTATCTGCCGGTGATCATGGGCATCGCCAAGCAGAGCACCGGCAGCTACCAGATCGGATTCACCATCTTCGGCGCGGTGGCGGCATTGGCCGTGCTGCTGGTAGGTACCCTGTACCGGCAATGGCTCGATTGGGCGTTGCCCAGGGACACCGAGTTGAATGTCAACCTGCCTGTCGCGCAGGCGGAGTGACGTTACATGGCCAAGGACACATCTGCTCCGAGGCGGAGGGGCGCCATGCTGTGGGTCTGCCTGCTCTGCCTCGTTCTGGCAGGCACTATGGCGAGGGCACGGGCCGATGAGGCCGTCAGCTTCGCACAGGCTTTGGCCGCGACCACGCCGCTGATCGACATCCGTTTGCGGCATGAGGAGGTCGAACAGACCGGTATTGCCCGCAATGCGGACGCCAATACGCTGCGTGCGCGGCTGGGGGGCGAGACCGGTACGTTTCTGGACACGAGCATATTGGCTGAAGGCGAGGCGATGGTGCGGCTCGATGACGACTATCGCCCCGACAACGCCGTGCCGACCTATTCGCAATATCCCGTGGTCGCGGATCCGCAGAACTTCGCGGTAAATCGGCTGCAATTGCGTAACACATCGCTACCAGAGACGACGCTGACGGTCGGTCGCCAGCGCATCGATCTCGACGATCAACGTTTCGTGGGTAACAGCGGCTGGCGTCAGAATGAAGTCACGTTCGATGCCGTACACCTGGTGAACCGCTCGGTGTCGAAGCTCACGGTCGATCTGACCTTCCTCGACAAGGTTCATCGCGTCTACGGCGTCGACTCACCGCAGGGTACTTATACGGGCGACAGTTACCTTGCCAATGTCGCCTATCAATTGCCTATCGGAAAGCTCACGGGCTTCGCCTATCTGCTCGACTTCGCGCCGATCGCGGGCCTCACCGGGGCGCTCGATCCACGGCGCAGCTCGACTTCGACGGTGGGCGGCCGATTGGCAGGCTCACAGCCGGTCACGGCCGTCACCTTTGGTTACGTCGTGTCGTATGCGTCACAGAAGCCGCGCGGCGACAACCCATTCAGTTTCACCGACGACTACTTTCTCGGTGAGCTCAATGCGAGTGCGGCGGGGTTCACGCTTGCGGCCGGCGATGAAGATATGCACGGCAACGGCACGAGCGGGTTTGCGACCCCGCTCGCGACCTTGCATCTGTTCGATGGCTGGGCAGATAAATTTCTGACGACCCCCGCCGACGGCATCGATGACCGTTATGCAAGCTTGGCGTGGGCAGCGCGCAAGATCATCGGGCTCGAGAAGCTTTCGGTAACGGCCGTTCACCATGATTTCGAAGCTGAGCGGGTCAGCAGCGATTATGGAGCGGAGTGGGATCTTCAGCTGAGTGGTACGTGGCATCACTATACCGGCCTGCTGAAGTACGCCGATTATCTGGCTGCCGGTACCACGCCGGCGGCGATCGCACGCGACACGACGAAGTTTTGGGCCGAGCTTGACTACATCTGGTAGGGCAGGGGCACCGTCACGCCGTGCCACAGCCGGGTGGGCAGCCGCTCAAGATCGGTGCATCAGCGGCGGGAACCGCGCTGAGGCAGGGCAATGCCGGTGACACGCGAAGCCAGACTGCATCCGGCAGCCATTGAATCAATGACTTGTCAGCGGCGGGTATTGGCACGGCCGTTGCTTCGGTAAGTTGGTAGAGAGCCCAATGCTGGGCATTGCAGGCAACGCTGCCATCCTTGTCCGTGAGCCGCCCTCAGGCGCTTGCGGACCAGGTGGCAGCTTTTTTTTTGGTCGCGCAAACGGTCGTGTCGATCGTGCTCGATTGAGGTGTCTGTCATGAAGCTCGTGGTCATTGGCAATGGGATGGTGAGTCAGTGTCTGCTCGACAAGCTGTGTGCGCAGGACGCGTCGCGCTTCGAGATCACGGTGCTGTGCGAGGAGCCTCGGCCGGCCTACGATCGCGTGCATCTGAGCGCCTTCTTCAGCGGGCGCAACGCGCAGGAGTTGTCGCTGGTCGCCCCGGGCTTTTTCGAGCAGCACTGCATCCGGCTGCAGCTGGGCGACCGGGCCGTAGAAATCGATCGGGACAAGCGTCGGGTTCACGCGGCAAGCGGCAGGGTCGTTGAGTACGATCGGCTCGTGCTCGCGACGGGCTCCTATCCCTTCGTGCCACCCATTCCGGGGTGCGAGCGATCGGACTGTTTCGTTTACCGCACGATCGACGACCTGGAAGCCATTCGCACGGCCGGTGCACGCGCGAAAGTGGGTGCCGTGATCGGCGGGGGTCTGCTGGGGCTGGAGGCCGCCAAGGCGCTCAAGGATCTGGGGCTCGATACACACGTGGTCGAATTCGCGCCGCGACTCATGGCGGTACAGCTCGATGAGCCGGGTGGCCGCGTGCTGCGTGCTCGCATTGCCGAGCTCGGGGTGGGCGTTCATATCGGCAAGAGCACCACCGAGATCGCCACTGGCACCGAGCGTGCCCAGTGCCTCAGGTTTGCGGATGGCACCGAGCTGCAGACGGATCTGGTGGTGTTTTCCGCCGGCATTCGCCCGCGTGATGAGCTGGCCCGCGGGGCGGGCCTGACAGTAGGCGAGCGCGGCGGAATCGTCATCGACGACGCTTGTCGCACGTCCGATCCGGACATCTTTGCGATCGGCGAATGTGCCTCGTGGGGTGGTCAGTCGTTCGGCCTGGTGGCCCCCGGCTACCAGATGGCGGCCGTCGCCGCGGCGCAGCTCATGGGCAAGGGCGGCGTCTGCTTCACCGGTGCCGATATGAGCACCAAGCTGAAGTTGCTGGGCGTCGACGTCGCCTCGCTCGGCGACGCCCACGCGGTCACGACCGGTTCGCGGGTTTGTTCGCTCGTGGATGAGCGGCGCCAGATCTACAAGAAGCTGGTGATGACCGAGGACGGCCAACGGCTGCTCGGAGGCATCCTGGTCGGTGAGGCCGACGACTACGGCATGCTGCTGCAGATGATGCAAAACGGGTTGCCACTGCCGGCCCAACCCGAGCAGCTGATCCTGCCGGCAGCGCAGGGCGATGCGAAGCGACCGGCGGTGGGTGTGGCCGCGTTGCCCGATGGCGCGCAGATTTGTTCCTGCAACAGCGTCAGCAAGGCCGACATCTGCGCCGCTATAGCGGGTGGTGCCACGACCGTTGGGGCGCTGAAGACCTGTACCAAGGCGGCAAGCACCTGCGGCGGCTGCATGCCCCTGGTGACCCAGATCCTCAAAGCCGAGCTCTCGAGCCGCGGTGTCGCGGTCACCAACCACCTTTGCGAGCATTTTCCCTATTCGCGCCAGCAGTTATTCCACCTGGTACGTGTCGGTGAGCTGCGCAGCTTCGATGCATTGCTCGCCAAGCACGGGATCGGTCATGGCTGCGATATCTGCAAGCCCGCAGCTGCCTCGATTTTTGCCTCCTGCTGGAACGAGTTCATTCTGGCCCGCGACAAGGCGCCGCTGCAGGACTCGAACGACTATTTTCTCGCCAATATTCAGAAGGACGGCAGCTATTCGATCGTGCCGCGCGTTCCGGGCGGCGAGATCACACCACAGCAACTGATTGCGATCGGGCAGATCGCGCAGAAACATCGGCTCTACACCAAGATCACGGGCGGACAGCGCATCGATCTGCTGGGCGCCCAGGTGCATCAGCTGCCGCTGATCTGGCGCGAGCTGCTCAGCGCCGGCTTCGAATCCGGTCACGCGTATGGCAAAGCCGTGCGAACCGTCAAGAGTTGCGTCGGATCGACCTGGTGTCGCTACGGTGTGCAGGACAGCGTCGGCCTGGCGATCGAGCTCGAGCACCGCTACAAGGGGCTGCGCTCGCCCCACAAACTCAAATTCGGCGTCTCCGGCTGCGCCCGTGAATGCGCAGAGGCGCAGGGCAAGGACATTGGGGTGATCGCGACGGAGAAGGGCTGGAATCTTTATGTCTGCGGCAATGGCGGCATGAAGCCGCGCCACGCGGAGTTGCTGGCCTCGGATCTGGATAAGACGACGCTGCTGCGCTACATCGACCGCTTTCTGATGTTCTACATTCGTACCGCCGATCGACTGCAGCGCACCTCCGTGTGGCGCGACAATCTCGAGGGCGGCCTGGACTATCTCAGGGAGGTGGTCTGCGAGGATCGCCTCGGTATCGGCGCCGAGCTCGAGGCGGACATGCAGCGCGTGGTGCAGAGCTACGAGTGCGAGTGGCGCAAAGCAGTCGGTGACCCGCAGACCTTGCGTCGCTTCAGGCATTTCATCAACAGCGATCACGCCGACGACAACGTCGTGTTCGTCGAGGAGCGCGGCCAGCCACGACCGGCGTTGCTCGAGGAGCGCACACAGCTCAGAGAGGCCGTATGAGCCCTTCGCGTTGGACCCGTGCCTGCGCTCTCGAGGACATTTATCCGGACAGCGGCGTCTGTGCGCTGATCGACGGGCAGCAAGTGGCCGTGTTTCGGGTACGCGGCGGAGTGTATGCGATCGGCAACCATGACCCGGCCAGCGGTGCGAACGTGCTGGCGCGCGGAATCGTCGGCGATCTGGGCGAGGAGCTGGTGGTCGCCTCGCCGATCTATAAGCAGCACTTCAGTCTGATCACGGGCCGCTGCCTGGAGGAGCCACAGCTGTCGGTGCCCATATTTCCGGCGCGTATCAGCGACGGGCAGGTATGGGTGCGCGGCGAGCCGATCGTGCAGCGAGCTCAAGGGGCCAAACGCCGTCTGATCGTGATCGGTAATGGCATGGCAGCCATGCGTACGCTCGAGGAGCTGCTCGAGCTCGCTCCCAACGCCTACGACATCTCGGTGTTCGGCGCCGAGCCGCTGGGCGGCTACAACCGCATCCTGCTCTCGCCACTGCTGGCCGGCGTAAAACGGGTGGAGGAAATCGTCACGCACCCGTCCGAATGGTTCCGGGAACGCGGCATTGCGCTGCATAGCGGCGATCCGATCGTGCAGATCGATCGGGTGCGCCGCCGTGTACGCTCGCGGTCCGGAATCGAGACGTCCTACGACCGGCTGTTGATCGCGACCGGCTCGCTGCCGATCAAGTTGCCAGTGCCTGGCAGGGACCTGGCGGGCGTGGTCACCTTCCGTGACCTGCAGGACGTGGATGCAATGCTCGAAGCCGCCGGGCAGCACCGCCGTGCGGTGGTGATCGGCGGCGGGCTACTGGGGTTGGAGGCCGCCAGTGGCCTGAAGCTCCAGGGGATGAGCGTAACGGTCGTGCATCTGTGCGAGCACTTGATGGAGCGGCAGCTCGATGCGCACGCGGCCGCGCTGTTGCGAGAGGAGCTCGAGGGCCGCGGGCTGCAGTTCGTCATGCCGGCCAAGACGCTGCAAATCCAGGGGTCCAACCGCGCATCGGGCGTGCAGCTGGCCGATGGATGCGAAATTCCGGCCGACCTGGTCGTGATGGCGGTGGGCGTGAGGCCCAACGTCGAGCTCGCCAGGGCTGCGGGGTTGCGCTGTGAGAACGGCGTACTCGTTGACGACACGCTCCTGACCTATGACCCGGCCATCTATGCGGTCGGTGAGTGCGTGCAGCACCGCGACCGCACGTTCGGCCTGGTCGCCCCATTGTGGGAGCAGGCGCGCGTCTGTGCCGCGCATCTTGCCGAGCGCGGCGCGCGCCGCTATCGCGGCACGCATTGCTCGACCCAACTGAAGGTCAGCGGCATCGATGTCTTCTCGGCCGGCGATTTTTCGGCACAACAGGGCACTGAATCGTTGGTGCTGCGCGATCCGAAGCGCGGTATCTACAAGCGCCTGGTCATCGAGCAGGGCAGGGTTCGGGGTGCAGTTCTGTACGGGGATACGCGCGACGGCGGCTGGTACGTCGACCTGATCAACGAAGGGCGCAATGTGAGCGCGCTGCGCGATCAGTTGCTGTTCGGCGCGCCCGCCGAGGCGTCGTGAGCGCCGCGGCAACGGTACGCACTACCTGTCCCTACTGTGGGGTGGGCTGCGGAGTGCTTGCCGCCTCGGTGGACGGCGCAGTGCAGCTGCGGGGCGATCCCGCTCATCCGGCCAATCGCGGTGCGCTGTGCTCGAAGGGAACGGCGCTCGGCGAGACGGTCGGGCTGCAAGGTCGTCTGCTGCAGCCGCGCGTGCAGGGACGCGAAGTCGATTGGGACACTGCACTGCAGAGGGTCGCGCAGGGATTTAGGCGCATCATCGATCAACACGGCCCGGATGCGGTCGCGTTCTACGTATCCGGACAGCTGCTGACGGAAGATTACTATGTGGCCAACAAGCTGATGAAGGGTTTCATCGGCTCGGCCAATATCGATACCAATTCGCGCCTGTGCATGTCCTCGGCGGTCGCCGCGCATAAGCGCGCCTTCGGCGAGGATCTGGTGCCGATCAGCTACGAGGATCTGGAACTCGCCGATCTGATCGTGCTGGTGGGCTCGAATGCAGCCTGGTGTCACCCGGTACTGTATCAACGCATCGTCAAGGCGAAGGAGCGGCGTCCCGCCTTGCGTCTGGTGGTGATCGACCCGCGGCGCACACCCAGCTGTGAGATTGCGGATCTGCACGTGGCGCTGCGCGCGGGCACTGACGTGACGCTGTTCAACGGGCTGCTGAGCTGGCTGGCGCAGCATGGCACCGTGGACCGGGACTTCGTCAGCCAGCATACGCGTGGAGCGACACAGGCGCTGCTGACGGCCGAGAATACCGCTGGCGACGTCGACGCGGTGGCGCGCCTGTGCGGAGTGGACAGCGCAGTAGTGCGTCGCCTCTACGACTGGTTCGGCAGTACCGAGCGTGTGCTGACGCTCTTCTCTCAGGGCGTCAATCAGTCCTCGGCAGGAACCGATAAAGCCAACAGCATCATCAACGCGCATCTGCTGACCGGACGCATCGGTCGGCCGGGCATGGGCCCGTTCTCCATCACCGGTCAACCCAATGCAATGGGTGGCCGCGAAGTGGGCGGTCTTGCCAATACGCTCGCGGCACACATGGAGTTGGAGCGGGCCGAGCACCGTCAGATCGTGCAAGCGTTTTGGGGGGCGCCGAAGCTGGCCGAGCGTCCGGGTCTCAAAGCGGTCGAGCTGTTCGAGGCGATGCACCGCGGACGCATCAAGGCCGTGTGGGTCATGGCCACCAATCCGGTGGTCAGCCTGCCCAATGCGGATCGTGCGCGCGAAGCGCTGCGGCGTTGTGAGCTGGTGGTGGTGTCCGACTGCGTGGCGCAAACCGACACCGCGGCGCTCGCGCATGTGCTGTTGCCGGCCAGCGCGTGGGGCGAGAAGGAGGGCACAGTTACCAATTCCGACCGGCACATCTCACGGCAACGTGCGTTCCTGCCGCCCGCGGGGCTCGCCAGGCCGGACTGGTGGATCGTGTGCCAGGTGGCGCAGCGCCTCGGCTTCACGCGGGGATTTGAATTTTCGAGTGTTGCGGAGATCTTCGACGAACACGCCCGTTTGAGTGCGGCCGGCAACGATGGCAGCCGTGCCTTCAACCTGGGCGGACTCATCGGGCTCGGCGAGGACGGCTATGCGCATCTGCAACCCATCCAGTGGCCGGTGCAGACCGCAGCATCGCCGGGCACACCGCGGTTATTCAGCGACGCGCATTTCTATCATGCGGATGGTCGGGCGCGGCTGGTGGCAACACGCCCGCGAGTTCCCAAATACGCTCTGGATGAGGAATACCCGCTGGTGCTCAATACCGGCCGGATCCGCGACCAATGGCACTCCATGACGCGCACCGGCCGCTCTGCGCGCCTGGCGGCCCACCTCCCCGAGCCGTTCGTCGATGTGCACCCCGCCGACGCGCTGCGCTTTGGCCTGCGCAGCGGTGGGCTGGTGCGAGTTGCGACGCGCTGGGGACGTTTGGTGGCGCGACTACGGAGTAGCGGTGAGATCGCTCGCGGCTCGATTTTCGTGCCGATTCATTGGAGTGGGTCGACGGCTTCCGACGCGCGCGTCGGCGCGCTCGTCAACCCTGCGGTCGATCCGGTGAGCGGCGAACCGGAATTCAAATACACTCCGGCGCGCATCGAGCCGTTCGTGGTCAGCTGGTACGGATTCGCCCTGTCGCGCAGCCAGCTCGAGGCGCAGTCACTCAGTTGGTGGGCTTGTGCCCAGGGCGGCCGGTTCCAGCGCTACGAGCTCGCCGGCCGGCGCGTGCCCGGTGACTGGTCGGCGTGGGCCCGAGTGTTCCTGGGCGCCGCGCATACGGCCGACTGGATTGAATACGATGATGCCGGCGCAGGCGCCTACCGTGCCGCCCATCTGAGCGAAGAACGGCTCGAATCCTGCTTATTTATCGGTCCGCGCCCGGAGCTGCCCTCGCGCTCATGGCTGGCGGGGCTGTTCGAGAAGACGCAAATCACGCCTGCCGAGCGTTCCAACCTCCTGGCGGGAAGGCCGGCGGACCCGGCAGCGGACGGGGGCGCCACGGTCTGTGCCTGCTTCGGGGTGGGTCGCAATGCGATCGAAGCGGCCATTGCGCACGGTTGCCACGATGTGCCATCGCTGGGGAAGCGCCTCAAGGCGGGCACCAATTGCGGTTCCTGCGTGCCGGAGCTGCGCCGGATGATTGCGACCGAGATGGCGGCGAGCGCCTGAAAGAACTCCCACACTCGACGGAGAACAGCCATGAACCCCATGCAGATCTCTTTGGTTCAAAACAGCTGGCGGCAAGTGCTGCCGATCCGCGACCAGGCGGCCGCACTCTTCTATGGCAGGCTGTTTGAGCTCGATCCGGCTCTCAGGGCGCTCTTTCGCCATGACATGACGGAGCAGGGGCGCAAGCTGACGGCCATGATCAATATCGCCGTCAATGGACTCGACGACCTCTCATCGTTGGTCCCTGCCGTGCAGGATCTTGGCCGTCGCCATGTTCGTTATGGCGTGACCGAACACCATTACAGCGTGGTGGGTGCCGCGCTGCTGTGGACGTTGCAGCAGGGGTTGGGCAGTGCCTTCACGGCCGACGTCCACGACGCCTGGGCGGCGACCTATGAGGTGCTGGCGAACACGATGAAGCACGCCGCGGCGGCCGAACCCGTCAGCGCATGAACTGCGCCGGCTGAGCTGGGTGGCGTACGCGTCCGGCACCACGCCCCCTGCTACCGGGCTACTTTTCGACCGGCTTCAATCTAAGCCTCGTCTTCGCCGCGCCTGCCCGCAAAGGTCAGTGCGAGCTGCAGCCCGATAAGCAGCGCACCGGCAAGGGTCACAATGACCAGCAGCCAGCTGCCGAGCGAGAACTGTCCGTAGCGCAGCAGTGCGTAGGCGACCAGCAGATTGAACAAGCCCCACAGCACGTTCAGCCACGGCGGCGAGAGCCCACGACCGGGCGGGCTCGCAAACGGCGTCGGGAATGCGCTGCCGCACAGACCACGTGTCAGGTGTGGCACAGCGTTGCACAGGAAGGCTCCACCCAAAAAATCCATCAGGTAGGCGTACCAGGGCATGCGGCGGACGCTAGAGCTCGCGGCGCGCGGCGAGCGCGCAGATGCGATCGGCCATGCGCAGCGCGAGGCTGGTGATGGTGAGGGAGGGATTCACGCCACCGGTGGTGGGAAACACCGAACCGTCACAGACCCACAGATTGGCAATATCCCAGCTGCGGCCGTCCGGGTTGACGACGCTGCTGGCGGGGTCGTTGCCCATGCGAGCGGTTCCGGCCAGATGATTGGTGTCGTCCTCCTGCCGGAAGATATCCGCGGCGCCCACTGCCTCCAGGCTCATCTGCATTTGATTGAGAGCGTGCTGGATGAGCGCCTTGTCATTCTCGCCCCACGTATAGCTGATGCGCGCAACGCGCAGACCGTACTGATCCTTCTCATCGGCCAATGTCACGCGGTTGCGCTCATTGGGCAGCATCTCGCCGACCATTTTCAGGCCGACCTGGTAGTTGTATTGCTCCATGGCATCGCGCAGCGGCTGGCCCCAAAGGCCGCGGGCGCTGGTCTGAATGGTCGCCCATTCCACCGGCAGTGGACCCTGGGCCATCCAGCAGTAACCGCCGAAGAAATCCTTGTGATCGTCGTAGTTCCAGTGCTCGGTGATGGCCAGTGATGGCGGTCCCTTGTACCAGCGCACCTCCTGGGGCATGGTGCCGAATACAGCCTGGTTGGACTGTGTCATGAGATAGCGGCCGACCAGGCCCGAGCTGTTGGCGAGGCCGTGCGGATAGCGGTCGGTCGCCGAAGCCAGCAGCAGCCGCGGCGTCTCGATGGCGTAGCCTGCCACCACGACATGGCGGGCGCGCTGAAAGTGCCAGCGGCCTTCCCGATGGTAGTGCACCCCGGTGACGCGGCCATCGTTGCCGACCTCGATGCGCCCCACCATCGCGAGGTCGCGGATCTCGGCGCCGGCGGCAAGCGCGCGCGGGATGAAGGTGACGAGCTGGCTCTGCTTGGCATTGGTCGAGCAGCCGAAACGGCAGAAGCCGCGATAGACGCACGGCGGCGAGCGTCCATGCGCGTGTGCCCGCGGTGCCGACACGGTCGCCAGGGGAGTGGGAGTCCATTTCATGCCGAGCGCTTCGGCACCACGCCCCAGCAGCTCCGCCGCGCCATTGAGCTCATGCGCACGATACGGATAGCGCGGGCGCCAGGGCCCCCAGGGATAGTGCACGGGACCTGCGATGCCCAGTGCCTGCTCGGCGATCCCGTAGTAGTGCCACATCTCGCGCCAATCCACCGGCCAATCCGCGCCGTAACCGAGCAGGCTGCGCGAGCGAAACCACTCGGGCCGGAAGCGCAGCGACACCATGGCAAAGTGCACGGTGCTGCCGCCCACGGCCTTGCCGCTGTTCTTGCCGCCCATCGTGATGGGGTTCTCGCCGTCGACGATGCGCTCATCGAGCCAGTAGAGCTTGGACTGCTCCTGCTCGTCGGAGGCAAAGTCCTCCAGCGGTCGATAGTAGGGCCCGGCGTCCAGGCCGACGACCGAAAAGCCACTCTCGGCCAGGCGTGCAATCAACGGTGCTCCGCCCGCCCCCGTGCCGACGACGGCGAAATCCACTGGCTCATCGTCCTGGAACTGACGCATCGGCACCCATCCGCCGGGACGGAATACGTCGGGCGCGCGGCCCCCGGTTGCTCGCGGCGGCTCACTCGCCAGCGTGCTCACCG
>DATAXJ010000041.1:0-2177 GCA_036266795.1 Steroidobacteraceae bacterium
CAAGCCTGATCTACTGGCGTACCTTGCCTCCATCTGACCAGACCGCTGTTATTATCCGGAGTCATGGATTCGTATCGCGCCGCTATTCCAGCCATTTCGCATGCTGTGCCCGACATAAAACGCGGCTCGGGACAATGCGCCCAGCAGGCCGCTTCCAGCGGCGGCCGCTCTGGCCGCTCATACAGACCGTTGAATCCGGCGTAGCCGTCAGCCTGCAGGATCCCGCCAAAGTCCTTCAAGTGCTCGCACGGATGCTTACCCTTGCGATCCGGCGTATAGCGCAGCAGTACGGCGGGCGGATCGGTACTGCCGGATGGTCGATCGTCGCGCACGTAAACCCATAGTCGTCCGAGCTTGGTCTTGCCGGTGCCAGGTGCCAAGACAGGCACCGGCGTATCGTCGGCGTGGAGCTTCTCGGCGGACAGCACATACTTGCCGAGGGCCCCGACCAGCGGCTGCAGCAGTGCGCTGCAGGCAACGACCCAGCCGGCAAGCGTGGAGCGATCCAGATCGATGCCTTCACGCGCATAGATCTGGCTCTGTCGATACAGCGGCAAGTGATCGCAGAACTTGGACACCAGCACGTGAGCCAGAAGACCCGGACCGGCCAGCCCACGCTCGATCGTGCGCGAGGGCGCCGGTGCCTGGGTGATGATCTGTTGGCAACTCGCGCAGCTGTACTTGGGTCGCACATGCCGAATGACCTTCCAGTGCTCCGGGACGAACTCGAGCACCTCGGCGACATCCTCGCCGAGACGCCGTAGCGCACCACCGCAGCTGGCGCAGGCACCGGTCGAGGACGGCTCATGCACATGAGCTTCTCGCGGCAGCTGTGGCGGAAGCGGACGGCGAGCCGGCTTCACGCGCGTGCGCTCGGTGGCGGGCTGCGGAGCACTGGCTTCCTGCGCCTCTAGCTCTTCGAGCTTGAGCTCGAGCTGTGCGAGCTGCGCATCGATCTGTTCTGAGGAGCGCCCGAACTGCATCCGCTGCAGCTTCTTGATCTGTAACTTGAGCTGCTCGATCTCCACCTGCCGTGACAGTGCGAGGGCGTTGACGGCCTCCAGTGCGGCGTGCGCCTCAAGTACCAGCTGCTTGAGTGCCTCGACGTCGTTGGGCAGTGAGGCAGCATGCGCCATGCGGTATTATAGCCGCGTGCGGCATCGCGGGCGGGAGTAAGAGCCTATAAATCAAGGCATTTTATACGGTCAGCTGAGGCTGCGCGGTGTGAATAGGGCGGCGGCAATCCAAGCCCTCGAGCAACATCGAGAGTTGCGCGGGCTCAGCGCCACGCTCCCATGCGTGGCCTGTGGCCAGACGAAGTGCCCTCGCTCCAAGCGCTTGGCGAACAGGCACATCCCATCGCCCGATCACCACAGAATCTTAACCCGATCGCCCGCGCGGCCGCGAAAGACAAACAACTGACCCGTGAAGGGATCCTCCGACAGCTGCGTCTGCAGAGCGCCGCGAGGCCGTCAAAGCCCTTGCGAAGATCCGTGGCGCCGGCGGCCAACCATACCTGCACCCCAGCCGGCAGCGCGATCATCGGCGGGCAAGCGACTCGATCAGACGTACCAAGCTCGCGCCATCCAGGCCGCGCACACGGATCAGCTTGCCTCTGCCGAGCTCGATCTCGATGACGGGATCGCGCTGCTCCCGCCGCGCAACAGCCTTTGCAGTGGACCGCTCCGCCGGTGTCAGCGTCGGCGTCGTCACCTTCACGGGCAGCAGCGGTACCTGGGCGATCGCAGCGTCAATCAATAGCCCCTGCTGCAACATCCGCCGCCATCCGAAGATCAGGTCGGCGTTGATGCCACGCCGCTGCGATACCACCGCGACCGAGACTCCAGGTTGTAGTGTCTCCTGCGCGATCTGGCGCTTCTCGGAGATCGTATACTTGCGCCTGGGACCGTTGCGGCGGCCCAGAGCATCCGTCTTCGGCTGTGTTACCGAGGCGTCCATTTATCCTTGATCTGACCCCCAGAACTTGGACCTACACGAGGTCGGTTATGAGGAAATATTCAGATCAAATAAAGGTCGCCGCTGCACGCGACTACTGCAACGGCGAGCACGGCCTTAAGGTAGTGGCTCTCCGTCACCACGTCGATGTGACCTCCCTTCGGAATTGGGTCTCCGCCTACCGGATTCACGGCGCGACCGGTGCACGCTCCAAACGACGC
>DATAXJ010000056.1:0-2800 GCA_036266795.1 Steroidobacteraceae bacterium
GCGTCGTAGGGCACGGACACCGAGCGCGTGGCGTCCCCCATGTGCAGGGTGAAGGTGGCGAACATCTGCGGGCGCAGCTCATTGTTCGGATCGCGCACCTCGCTGCGCACGCTCGCGCGCCGCGTGTTCGCGTCCAGCGCCTCGGCGATGTAGCTGATGCGGCCCTGGAATGTGCGTCCGGGCAGCGCCGAGAGTCGCACGTCGACGCTCTGACCCAGGCGCAGGCTCGGCACCTCGTCCTCCGGCACCTCCGCCAGCAGCCACTTGGTGCGCAAGTCGGCGACCGCGTAGGGCGCGGGGCTGGCCCCGGGCTGCACGAGCGTGCCGGGGGCCGCATTGCGGGCCGTGACGACGCCGTCGATCGGGCTTGGCACGGGCATGCGGGCATCCACGCGGCGCTGCGCGACGATGCGATCGATCTGGGCGTCGCTCTTGCCGAAGATGCGCACCGCATCGCGCGCGGCCTGATAGGCACCCTCGGCCGTCTGCTGTGCAGAGATCGCCTGCTCGTAGTCCTTCTGCGCCATGCCCTTGATCGCATAGAGGCCCTTGGCGCGTTGCAATGCCTTGCTGCTCAGGTCGAGCGTCGCGGCGGCGGAAATCAGCGTGGATTCGGCCTGTAGCAGATCCGGGCTGTCGATCGTGAACAGCACCTGCCCGCGCCGCACGCGATCCCCAGCCCTGGCGCGCAGCTCGACGATGCGTCCCTGATAGGGTGGGGAGACCTGCACCGTCAGATCCTCATCGAAGTCCACCACCCCGACGGTATCGCGATCCAGGGTGAAGGTGCGCTCGGTGGCCTGCGCAATGGCAACGAAGCGCAGCTGCTGTGCCGACAGCTCGACGCTCTGGTTGGCCGACGCGGCCGCGCCGCTCGCGCTGCGTCCGGTATCGGCGCTGCAGGCCTGCAGCGCCGGCACCGCCAGCACGACGATCAGCCCCAGCGGCACGACCCGGCGCTTGGCAGTCATGATTATTCTCGCGAGCCGCTCATGCGAGCCGCGTATTGTGCCGATGGCACCATTACCAGCGCATTGCGCGAAAATTACGGATCGGAAAGGTCGGCGATGGCCAGGGCGGGCACGGGCGTGGCCGCGGCGAGTTCCGGGCGTGTGCCCTCTGCAGGGCGCAGCGCCGCGGCGGCGTGCGGTAGCACGATCACGGCGCGCAGCCCCGGATCCGCATTCGAGAGCTCCAGGCACCCGCCGTGCAGCGTCGCGATCGCCGTCACGATCGAGAGCCCCAGACCGTTGCCGGGCTGGCTGCGCGCACGATCCATACGATAGAACCGCTGCGGCAGCCGCGCGAGCGCTTCCTCGGGCACACCCGGGCCGTCGTCCTGTACGACGATGGATGGACCCGCCGCTGTTTGATACGCGCCTAGCTGCACGCGGCGTCCACTGCCGGCGTACTTGATGGCATTGTCGATCAGGCTGGCGACGGCGCTGGCGAGCAGGTCGCGATCGGCGCTGGCGCACACCGCGCCGCTGCTGACCATCTGCAGGTGCACGCCGCGCTCTTCGGCCGTCGCGTCATAGAGCTCGCTCATGTCCTGCACGAGGCGCTGCAGATCGACCGGAGCGAACGCGGCGGTCCGCATGCCCGATTCCGCCTCGGCAATCTGCAGCAGCTTGTTGAATACCGAGATCAGATCGTCGATGCCCTCGATGGCGGTGAGCGCCGCGCGCGACAAGCCGCTGCGGCTGCCATCGCGGCGCAGGGCATCGTCCAGACCGCTGCGCACGCGGCTCAACGGCGTGCGCAGGTCATGCGCAATGGCGTTGGAGACGTGACGCACGCCGTTCATCAGTTGCTCGATGCGATCGAGCATGCGGTTGATGTCGACGCTGAGGCGCGCAAACTCATCGTCCCCGGAGAGCGCGATGCGCGATTTGAGGTCCCCGGCCTCGATCGCACACGCGGTGTGACGAATATCGCCGATACGCGCATCGAGCTGCCGCCTGAACAGATAAGCCCCGATGAGCACCAGCACCAGCGCGACCGCCGCCGCCGCGTCCAGCGCGTGCAGCACCAGCTCGCGAATCGAGCGTTGCTCGGCCAGATCGCGGCCGACATAGAGCGTGCTGCCGCCGGGCAGATTGCGGATGATCAGGCGCGCCAATGCGGGCTTGCCGTTGCGGATGATCTCGCGATTGACCAATTGTCCGCGCGGTGTGGACGTCTCGGGCCACCGCGACAGGTTGCCGACGATCGCGTGCCCCGACGGCGAGGTCACCAGAAATATTTCGGTGTCGCTGTCGATGCCGTCGTTGAGCTCCTGATTGATCTCGCGCCCCAGGTCAGAGATCGGCCGCGCGCCGTAGGTGCGAACGAGGCGATTGGAGATCGCATCGATTTTGCCGTCGATGCTGCGATCCAGCACCCCGACGGTGCCGAAATAAAATACCGCCGAGATCAGCAGGATCGTGGCCGCCAGCATGGCGCCGTTGCCGAGCGCCAGCCGCGTGCCCACCGAGCGCGTGGGGCTGAGGATGAATTTGAGGCTAGGCATGAAGGTTGACGCTAGGCACGGATATGGGCGCGCGGTCTCGGTGGCCGCGCTACGGGCGCGTGCCCAGCAGGTAGCCGGCGCCGCGGATCGTATGGATCAGCGCCGGCGAGAAGCCGCGATCGACCTTGCTGCGCAGGCGGCTGATCTGCACATCGATGACATTGGTCTGCGGATCGAAGTGGCAGTCCCATACCGCCTCGAGCAGCATGGTGCGGGTGACGACCTGGCCCTGGTTGCGCATCAGGTAGGCGAGCAAGCGCAGCTCACGCGGCTGCAGCAGGATGGCGG
>DATAXJ010000059.1:0-1856 GCA_036266795.1 Steroidobacteraceae bacterium
CCCGGCGCGCCACCTTGGTCCCGGCATCCGGCACCTCCGGTTCAGTTCTCTCGATACGATCGCGATATATCGATAGCGTACGACGCGATCGCCTCAATGACAAGATATGACGCGACCATCGCTGCCCTCGACGTCCTTCCCTAAGCGGTTGGGCGGAGGGCGGCCACAGCCGCCTACCGTGCGTAGCGCCGGCACTTCAGCAACGCAGCGCTATTTCAGCCAAGGCCGACCGCGTTGCAATGCGTCTCGTTCCATGATCGTGGCGAGTTTTTGCCGTATGGCAGCACAAATCCGCCACGACCATGTAAGAAGCCGGGTCGAGCGACCACCGCGTACTGCCGCCGTGCGGGTTGTCCGCAGGAAGCCGGGTCGGGCGACCACCGCGTACTGCCCTGCGGGTTATCCGCGGGGAGCCGGGTCCCGCACGGCGGGTCCTACGCCACCTGGTCGGGGAAGGCGTGCCAGACCGCCGCCGTGCGGCTGGTGACCTGCAGCCTGCTGAAGATGTTCTCCAGATGGGTGCGCACGGTTCCCCCGGACAGGCCGAGGCGCCTGGCGAGCCCGCCGAGGGCGATCGCGCAGATCGCCGCCGACGTCCGAACGGGCGGGCCGACCGGTTCGGCGTCCAGCAGGTCGAGCTCTACCACAACGCCGAAGGCGCCGTCTTCTGCCTGCTCGACGGCCCAGACGAGGAAGCAATCCGCCGCCACCAAGCCGCGCTCGGCGTCGACTGCGGCGACGTCCATCAGATAGACGGCGTCAATTGAACCCCGCTGACGCTCAGAGCTGCCTCGTGGCCGCCGAGAGGGCCTGGAACGCCTCGATCACGCTCTGCAGGTGGTCGTGCATCGCCCGCTCGGCGGCCACGGGGTCCCTTGCGGTCACCGCCGCGACGATCGCCTCGTGCTGCGGCAGCGAGACGGCTGGCCGGCCCGGCACCAGGGCCAGGGAGAACTGATGCCGCACGGTCTGGTCACGGAGTTGCTGGAGCAGCCGGGCCGAGGTCTCGTGCGCGGCGATGTCCCGAATAGCCGCGTGCAGGCTTGCGTTGAGGTCCCGATAGCGCAGCAGTTCTGACCTGTCCACCGCCGTGTGCATTTCCTTGATGAGCGCGCGCAGCGACGTTATCTCGGGCCTGGTGATGCGTTCCGCGGCGCGGGCTGCGCCAAGGCCCTCGAGCAGCTTGCGAACCTCGGTGATTTCGATGGCCTCGGTGATCGAGATCTCGCGCACGCGCGCGCCCCTATTGCGCTGGAACTCCACCAGGCCCTGGGCTGAGAGCTCGAGCAGGGCGGAGCGCGCGATGAACCGGGAGGTGCCGAAGCGTTCACAGAGGTCGGCCTCGACGAGCCGCTGCTTGGGCGCGTATTCACCCTGCACGATCGCCGCGCGGACCGCCTCAACAATGGCGAGTCTCGGATCGCCTGGCACCAGGGTGTCCTTCCGGTTGATCCGCGGCTCAGAATATCAGCGAACGTCTCGCGAAATTGTCAACAATCTCGCGAAACGCGCCGTTGCTGTGGCGGAAATTCGGCGCGGCCGGGGGCGTCGGCGCGGCCGCGGGCGTCGGCATGGCGGGGGGTTTCGGTGTGGCCGGGGGCGTCGGCATGGCCGGGGGTTTCGGTGTGGCTGGCGTTTCGATGTGGCGGCGCGTCATACCGGCCAGGCGAGCCTTGCGACGTCGCTGACGAGACGCAGCTTGCGCTGCTGCTGCACCGCGTCGAGCGGGTAGCTGCCGATCGCCGACGAGAACCCGCACTGCGGGGAGAGCCCGAGCTGGTCGCGCGGGTAGAACTGGGAGGCCTCCTCGATCTGGCTCAGCAGCTGATCGGGGCGCTCCAGCGCGGGCCGCTTGG
>DATAXJ010000034.1:0-11332 GCA_036266795.1 Steroidobacteraceae bacterium
CCGTCGCGCGATAGTACTGCGGGCGCCCATTTCCGAAGACCTGCTCAGTGTTCGCGCAGACGTTCAACCGGCGGCTTGCAGTAGGTCGATCTGCGCCGCCAGGTTCAAGTAAGCGGTGCCGACCGGCGGCGCGGTGACGCGTGGGCCGTCAACGACCCGCCGCAGCGCTGCGGCGACACGTCTGGGTGTACCCAGGTCGCTCCAGCCACACTTCGGCACGCGCAAGACACGGAGATACGCTTCCTGCCACGGCAAGACATCGCGCGAAAAATCCAGTGACGGCAATCGAGCGTAGAGTTCTCCCAAGGCGCGCGCTCCTTCGGGCATCGCGCGATCGGATTGCACGGCCGCACTCATTTCCCGGACGATCTCGGGCACGCGCCGTCGGAAAAGAGCGAGCAGGGCCTGTGCCGAGGCGGCCAGAATAAATGCATTCCATAGCCCGCCGACGTTGATCAGCTCGCGCGCGGTGGAGATCGGTGGTTTCTCGATGAACTGCTGCACCGCGAGCACCCCGCGATTGTCGCTGCGCCCCGGGACAATGTAACCCAGCTCCGGATCCGTCTCCTCTGGTTCCAAGCCCAGTAGGACCGTCTCATCAGGACGCTCGGGCAACTGTTCGAGCGCCTGATGCAGCGAGCGCAAGAGAACCGCTTCCGACCGCACATGATGGTCTGAGGGCAGAATCGCGATATGGGCGCTCGGATCGCGCTCAACGATGTGCAGCAGCGGCAACAGAATTCCGTTTCCGGTACCTCGGTTGCTAGGTTGCACGATGATATTTGCCGGCGGTAACGGCTCGAGTAGCGGCTGCCACCAGCGGCGATGCTGCTCGGCTACCACGACACACGTGCGAGGACTCGAACTCACATTATGTGCTCGGTGAAGTGCGTCATGCAGGAGCGATGGCCCATCACGCAGCGAACAGAACTGTTTCGGGATGTTGGCCCCCGACGGCGATGTGGTGAGGCTCTTTAGACGGGACCCATCACCCGCCGCCAGCACTAACGCCCAAGTATTCGAATGCTCGTACATTGACAGTCCTTATTAGTTCCCCATCGCAGATGGCGTGGGCGGCTGCGGCTCCGATACATCATCTCGAACATGGTGCGCGCCGACCATTAGCAGAATCCGCACAGCCGGTGGAAAGTACCTATGTTAGGAGCAGGAATACAGTGGTAAGCAGCACCGCTGCCGTCGAGGCCGCATCCCAGAGCTTCACCACGGGACCGGGGGCATACGCCAGGTGACCTCGGCCCGGAAGCTGACACACGAAGGGCGGAATCGGCAATACGTAGTGATCGCAAGCACCTAGGCACAGCTGCGAATCCCCGAAGGCAACGAGCAGGCGCACCATCTAAAAAGCTTCCCGTAACAAGCCCATCGGAGGGGCGCCCATGCGATCGATACGCCGAATTCTCGTGGCCATCAAAGACCCCGCCTCGCGTTCTACGCCGACGCTGAACAAGGCCGTCCAGCTCGCGCGCGGTTTCGGTGCGCAGCTCGAGCTGTTCCATGTGCTGACCGTGCCGATCGCTGCCGACACCTACCTTCACGGCGGACGCAGCTTCGAGGATGCGCAGCGAGAGCTGCGCGAGCCGGCAATTCGGCAACTGACAACCCTTGCGACCCGCCTGGCCGGTCGTGGCAGGCAACGTCGGCTGAAAATCACGGTTGCGACGCAGTGGGACGCACCGGCCTACGAAGCGATCATCCGCCGCGCCAGCGTAATCAAGGCCGATCTGATCATCGCCGAGCGCCACGCCGGCCGCCATATCGCCCCAGCGCTGCTGCACCTGAATGATTGGGAGCTGTTGCGCCTGAGCCCATTGCCAGTCTTGCTGGTCAAGAACTCTCGCACCTACCGGCACCCCGTGGTACTAGCGGCCGTCGATCCGACTCATAGCATGGACAAGCCGGCCCGGCTCGATAAGCAGATTCTGCGTGTCGGTGCGGCCGTGGCCGAGGCTCTGCGCGGACACCTGCACGCCGTGCATTCCTATATCCCGGTATTGGGCGGCGCTCGGAAGACGTATTCGCTCGACGTCGATGGCGCCGCCCGCCTCAATACCAAGATCGCTGAAGGCGCCAGACGACGTTATGATCGCGTACTGAAGGACTCCAAGATCCCGCGCACCAGGCGCCATCTGCTCAGCAAATCTCCGGCCGATGCGATTTCCACACTCGCGGCCAGCCTTCGCAGCGCCATCGTCGTGATGGGCTCTGTTTCGCGCTCCGGGCTCGAGCGTGTGTTCATCGGCAATACCGCCGAGGACCTGCTCGACCGGTTGTCCTGCGATCTGCTGGTCGTCAAGCCGCCCGGATTCAAGGCTCGGATTCCTTCCACCCCCGCCGGCGCGCGTATCGTCCCGCCGCTTGTACTGGGTTAAGCAGGACACGTGGACTGCGCAATCACCT
Source organism: Steroidobacteraceae bacterium (assembly GCA_036266795.1). Classification (GTDB taxonomy): domain Bacteria; phylum Pseudomonadota; class Gammaproteobacteria; order Steroidobacterales; family Steroidobacteraceae; genus FEN-1191. The sequence goes on from DATAXJ010000034.1 coordinate 2,419, forward strand.
GCCGGCCCCGTCGAGCATGCCGGGTCCGTTCATCTCGAATAGTCGTGGAACGCATCAACTTAGAGGTCTAGGAACATGAGCGTCGAGCAAGTCAGGCCGCCCACAGCGCATCCGAAACGCGCAGTCCTATCTCGGCACCGTACCGCGACCGCGCTGCCGGCCGCTTCCCTCTCGCACACAGCGATCGAGCTTGCTGGTCCTGAGCGGCGCCAAAGCATGATTGCCGAGGCGGCCTATCACCTAGCACAACGCCGCGGCTTCGAGCCAGGCTACGAGCTAGACGATTGGCTCACCGCCGAGGCCGAGGTCGATAGTGCACTGACCATCGGCCTGCCGGCTGGCAAGTAGCCGGTTTTCTAGCCTTTTCGGCCGAACGATCATTCGCCTCGACGCTATGTGGCGGCGCGGTACCGGCACGCGGCGGCGTCTACGTATTGGTACGAATGGCGCATGTATTCTGTGGGCTCTACATTAAGCTACTGTCGATGTCGACACGAAGACGAGTTTCGAGCACCGCCGCCATGACAACCCAAACGATTCGCCGCATCCTGGTGGCAATCAAGGACCCGCAGGCTCCCGCGCCGGCTACCGTTGCCAAAGCCGCTGCACTTGCCCATGCCTTGAAGGCCGAGCTAGTCCTGTTTCATGACATCGATCTACCCATTTACACGGCTGCCTATGTGAGCGACGAGCAGCAACTGGGCGACACTGAGGACAGCGTTCGAACGCGTTACTTGCACGCGCTCGAGGAGCATGCAGGGTCATTGCGTGCGAGCGGACTCGCCGTCTCGGTGATGGCCGACTGGGATTTCCCTGCATACGAGGCGATTCTGCGCGCCGCCCTTCGATGTCATGCCGACCTAGTGGTGGCCGAGCACCATCGGGGCGCGAGTTCTGCGCTCTGGGCGTTGCATCCCGACGATTGGGAGCTCTTACGTCTGAGCCTTGTACCGGTGCTCCTGGTCAAGGACCCTCAGCCCTATCGACAGCCCGTCATTCTGGCGGCGGTGGACCCGATGCACGCGCATGCCAAGCCCGCCGAGCTCGACCAGGACATCCTGCGGCTAGCGGAGAGCGTCAGTCATGCACTCGGCGGGACCTGGCATGCCGTGCACGCCCACCACCCGGCAGCGGTATCCTTTCCAGGAAGTTCGGCAGCGTCGGACGCGGCCTCAAGCTCCCATGCCGGTGTGCGCTCGGAAGCGCGCGCCGCAATGGATGGCATGCTCGACTCGATATCCTCGGCACCCGCGAGCATTCAGCTCATCGACCGCCCCCCGGCTGAGGCAATTGTCGAATCCGCCAGCAGCCTGCATGTTTCAATTATCGTGATGGGCGTGGTCTCGCGTTCCGGACTCAAGGGCTTACTGATTGGAAACACCGCCGAACAAGTGCTCGACCGCGTCTCATGCGACCTCCTCATCGTCAAGCCGCAGAACTTTCGTATCCGCTTCTCGCAGGACAGGCGCGGGCCGAATTTGCAGGCCACGGCACTCGCGCTGCCGCTTTGATGATCCCGGCCCCAGTCGAACCCCCTTAAATCACGCCCCCGTGCGTACCACTTCCTTAACGGATCCCTTGCGCCAATCGTGCGTCGGTCCTCACATAGAGCAGAATACCTGACAGAGACATCGTCGGGAGATACCGAGACATCCGGTCCCGCCCGATATGCGATGCTCCGCCCGTGAAACCGCAAATACCGCACCTAGCATGGACACTCGCTTAGAACCGCCATCCCTGGAACTGCAGGCGTTGCTCGATGCCGCCGTCGATGCCGTGGTTCTGATCGATCACCAGGGGATCGTGCAGGTATTCAATCACGCGGCTGAACGCCTGTTCGGCTACAGCGCCGAGGAGATCATGGGCCGGAACGTCAGCCTGCTCATGACCGAGCCTGACCGTGCTCAACACGATGCCTACCTGCAGCGCTATCTGCGCACCGGCGTCGCGCACGTCATCGGTGTCGGCCGCGAAGTACGGGCTTTGAGGCGTGATGGCGAGGTATTTCCGGCCTTCCTTTCGGTCGGCCGCATCGCAGGTTCCGACCCGCCGCGCTTCGTCGGCTTTATCCAGGACATCACCGTACGGGAACGGGCGCTGACCGCTTTGCAGATCGAGCGCGACCGTGCCAATCGCTATCTGGAGGCCGCACAGACGATGCTGGTGGCTCTCGATCTTGATCACCGGGTTACCCTCGTCAATCGCAAGGGCGCGGAAATCCTCGACTGCGATGAGAAGACTCTCATTGGTGTCGACTGGTTCGAGACACGCGTCCCGGCCGGCGAACGCGCACGCGTCTTGCGGGAGTTCGAGCAACTCCTCGCGCAAAGCCCGCACCGGCCGCAGCACTGCGAATACCCCGTCCTCACGCGCGATGACTCGCCTCGGCTGATCGCCTGGCGCTGCGTCGCCATCGAAGACGCCGCGGGCGTAACAAGCGGAGTCCTGTGTTCTGGAGATGACGTCACCGATGTTCGACGCGCCGAGTACGAAGCCCAAGAGGCGCGCGAACGCATGATGCATGTGTCACGGCTCGCGACGATGGGCGAGATGGCGAGCGGGATCTCGCATGAGCTGAATCAGCCGCTCGCAGCCATCACCAACTACGCCCAGGCGGCCGCGCGGTTGTTGGCGATGCCCGCCCCTGATCTTGCCGATGCGCGGGAGGCGCTACAGCAGATCGCGGGCCAAGCCCTGCGCGCCGGAGATATCATCCGCCGCCTGCGCAGCTTTGTGCGTAATCGGCAGACCGAGCGTGAGCTCGCGAATATCAACGAGGTGATCGAAGATCTCGGTCCCCTCACCCGTGCGGATTCGCGCGCGAGCGACGTGCGCGTGGCAGTCGAATTGGCTGGCGGGCTACCGCTGGCGAGCATGGATCGGATCCAGATACAGCAGGTGGTGCTCGTTCTGGTGCGCAACGCGATCGAGGCCCTGCAGGAGGCGCCGCCGGGGCGGCGCGAAGTCAGCGTCCGTACCGGCAAGGACGAGAGCGGTTCGATCCAGATCGCGGTCGCCGACACCGGAGCCGGGGTCCCGCAGGAGATCCGGCCGCAGCTATTCATGCCGTTCCTCACCACCAAGCCCAATGGAACCGGTCTGGGACTTGCGACCAGCCGCTCAATTGTAGAAGCTCATCATGGCCGCTTGGAATATCGCGCCAATGAGCCTCACGGGGCCGTCTTTATCGTTACGCTGCCCAGCTCACAGGAATTGATCGGGTCCTCATGATGAAAGCGCCTTCAGTAACCGTATTTGTCATCGACGACGACGAGGCCGTCAGGGATTCTCTGCGATTGCTCCTCAAGTCCGTAGGTCTTCCGGTCCAGGTCTACGGATCGGCGCAGGAATTTCTACCGAACTACGCCCCACATCAGCCGGGCTGTCTGGTGCTCGACATTCGCATGCCGGGCATGAGCGGCCTGGAACTACAGGAGCAGCTCAACCTGCACGGCGCCACGATCCCGGTCGTCTTCATCACCGGCCATGGGGACATCCCGATGGCCGTGGAGGCCATGCAACATGGTGCCTTCGATTTTCTGCAAAAGCCCTTCAGGGACCAGGACCTTATCGATCGCGTACAGCGTGCCCTCGCGCTCGATGCCAACACCCGCGCGCAGCTCAAAGCCACAGGTGCCATTCGCGAGCGTCTCGCCACCCTGACGCCGCGCGAGCGCGAAGTGTTCGATCTGGTCACTGCCGGCAAACCCAACAAGATCATGGCAGGCGATCTGGGCGTGAGCCAGCGCACGGTCGAAATTCACCGAGCGCGCGTGATGGAAAAAATGCAGGCCCACTCGCTGGCGCAGCTGGTGCGCATGAGCATGGATCTCGCTCTCAAGTGAGACCGAGCGCCGCTACGGCGTAGTTCCGAGCCGTGAGAGATAGTCGGCGACGCCGACAAAGTCCGAGCGCTCGAAGCGCTTCAACAAGCGAACGTGCGCCGCGGGGAAATCCGGCCGTCGTCCGTCCACCGCATCATAGAGCTGACGCAGCAGGTAAGCATAGTGCTGGCCGGCCAGGCGCGGGACCTCCTTCGCGTCGTCGCCTTCGCCTTCAGCGCCGTGACAGCTGGCGCAGAGCCGCGCATAGACCTGCCTACCATAGGCCGCGGCTTCGCCGCTGCCGACACCGCGTACTGGCGTGCGCGGCAGTTCACTGACATAGGCCGCCACATCGGCGATCGCCTGCGCATCGGGTAGCAGATGGCTGCGCGCGACGCTCTCCATACGCAGATCCCAGCGCTCGGAGTGGCGATAGTCGACCAGTTGCCGAATGAGCACGCGCCGATGCTGCCCCGCGATCGCCGGTACGAGGCCGTCGGCCGATCCGCCGCCATCCATGCCGTGACAACTCGCGCACCGAGCGAACAGCTGCTGCCCGTGGGCCTGGTCGGGGCGACTGCGCAGGGCATCGAAGAAGTCTTGCTGTGTTACCGCAGCCCCGAGTCCGAGCAGGGGCCATCCCACGCCCATCGCCAGCACGAGAGCCAGGACGCTACGGCGCTTGTCTAGTTTTGCCCCGACCATCGGCGCGCGGTTCCTCCAAGCTCTCATATCAAATCGGACTCCGCACGTAGAAGGTCAGCGCCCACGCGCACCCAAGGCTGACGCGCTTCTCCGTTTGTCAGCCGTCAGCATGGTCGAAAGTGGATCTGGGCACGGCAATACGTAATAGTCGCATCAGGAAGCGCGTGCCCCCCGAACGGGCTCGAGCACCAACAAGCCCGCAGCCCTGTTGCCGATCGGCGCCTGGTAGTGGCTGTGTAGTTCCCTGACAGCGCCCGTCATGGCCCCGCGCGCCGCTATCCACAAGATGAGTTCTACGCCCTCAGGGCCGGCGGTCTCCATAAGGTCTTCAATGCTGTAGTGAAGCAACGCGTGCGGATCGTCGACCAGTTTTCGCATGCAGAGTTGGTCGAAGCCGCGACCAACGGCGCTGGCGTGTGTATCCTCGACTTGGTGCGATAGGCCGCCGGTTCCGATCACAGCGACCTTGAGATCCTCCGAATAGCTCTCGATCGCACGGCCGACCGCCTGGCCGAGCTTGTAGCATCGGCGTGTCGAGGGCAGTGGATGCTGAACCGTATTGATCGCAATCGGTACGACCGGGGGAGGAGCCAGGCCCGAATCGGGCCATAGCAATCGCATCGGTATGGCAAAGGCGTGATCGACCAGCATCTTCTGGCAGCTCGCCGGGTCAAACTCCTCACCCACGAGCGATTCCATGATGTGCCAGGAGAGCCCCGGATGCCCGGGGTAACTGCCAAGCGCGGGAATGCCTCGGCCCTCATCCTCGTGGCGATATTCGACGGCGGCACCGATTGCAAACATTGGCATGTTATCCAGAAAGAAGTTGAGACCGTGATCGTTGTAGAACACCACGGCGGCATCCGGCCTAATCTTCTCGAGCCACGCCCGTACCGGCGGATAAGCCGAAAAGAATGGCGCCCAGTGAGGCTCCGATTGCACTCCTCTTGTCATCGCGTCAGCGATCTCCGGCGCGTGTGAGGTACAGATACATCCCACCACCCGAGCCATCAGTGAGCTCCCGCAGCAAGTACGTTTGCGTAGAATTCATCCGTGCTCTTCGCGCTCTCCCCGGTTCCGGTGTCCTGGCGCATCCCGATTGCGCCGCAAAGCTTCACGAGGTAGTAGATGTTCCCGCCGGCGGCGAGCATGGCTCGCACATCGCGACGCCGCACCGCGTCTCGCTGCGGCCCGCTCAGCCCGAAACGGTTGCAATACCCATCCTCATCGCACCGCAAGGCGGCACGGTTCTCGGCACTGTTGAGTGAAAAGCACATGCGATTGAGCGCATAGCCCTTCTGCGCCAACTCCCCGTCGAACATCGGGGTGCCTCGAATGCACAAGCGCCGCCGCACTGTGGATCTCCTGCTATATCGGGATTCAGTGGCGCCGCGTCAGCGACGCACCGAGCGACAGCATCGCTGCGGCGGCAATCCCGATGACCGTCTTGATGCGTGACATATCAGATAGCATCGGTCAAGGGGAAGACTGAAACCATTGGTACTTGCCGCATCGATTCGATCCGGGATGGACAGCGCGTAGGCGCCATTCCAACACTCCTGGCAGGCGATCCGCCCTCCGTGTAGGCGAAACATGCTGCAATGGATTAAACTACGGGCGTCCCGTCTCACGGCGCTCGCGGGCACGAACGCACGGCCATGAACTAAAATCACCTGCGCATCGCATAACTGGCGCTTTTCGCCGGACAACATCGAGTGTTCCTGTTTGGCCTCGTTACCCATCCACTCACAGTCAACGCCAATGCACCGCAGAATCGGCCTGGGCGCTGCCTAATGCTCCCCGCTGAGATGGTGCCCGCCGTCCTGGACGCTGCGCCGGACGCGATAATTGTCATCGACAAGACCGGAACCATCGTGTTCGCCAACCGCCAGGTGTGCGCGCTATTTGGCTATACACCTGAGGAACTCGTGGGCTCGAATATCGACTCACTATTACCCGAGCGCCTGCGCTCTGGGCACTTAGCGCATCGTCGACGCTACGGCGCGCACGCTCAGGTCCGACCGATGGGCATTGGATTGGACCTGTTGGCCCGACGGCGGGATGGCAGCGAATTCCCGGTCGAGATCAGCTTGGGCCCCATCGGAACCGACGCCAATCTGCTGATTGCCGCCGCGATCCGGGATGTCACTGACCGTCGTCAGGTTCAGGCCGAGCTGCAGCAGGCGCGAGAAGCGGCCGACAGCGCCAACCTGACGAAGAGTCGATTTCTGGCTACGGCGAGTCATGATCTGCGTCAACCGCTGCAGACGCTGGCACTACTGAACGGCGCAATGCGGCGTAGCAGCCCTGGCCCGATCATCGGGGAGGCCCTGGCGCAACAGGAACTGGCGATCGGCGCCATGACGCGACTGCTCAATGCGCTGCTGGATATCAGCAAGCTCGAGTCCGGTGCCACTAAACCCGAGATCACCGATTTTCCCCTCGCCTCCGTCCTCAGCGAGCTACAAGCCGAGTTCGCCGAATTGGCCGCGGCCAAGGGGATCGAGCTCGAGATCGATTCCTGCGAGGACCGGGTGCGATCCGATCCGTCTCTGCTCGGACAAATTCTCCGCAACCTGCTCTCGAACGCGATAAAATTTACGCGCGAAGGGCGGGTGCTGCTGCGCTGCATACCCGAGCTCACACGCATTCGTCTGGACGTATTGGACACCGGCATCGGCATTCCGCCCGAAGACCTCCCTCACATCTTCGAGGAGTTCTATCAGGTCGGCGTGCCCGCCAACGCCTCACGTCAAGGTTATGGCCTGGGACTGAGCATCGTGCGCCGCTTGGTTGACCTCTTGGGTTTGAAGATCGATATCAGATCCGAACTCGGCGGCGGCACAGGCTTCTCCCTGGTGCTCCCTCGCGGGGCCAGCTCGCTGGAGACCTCTGGCCCCGAAACCCACCTGACGCCGACCATCCCCCAGCGGGGCGATGTGCGCCGTGGGGTGCTGCTGGTCGAAGATGACCCTGCGGTACGCCGCGCAACGCAACTATTGCTCAAGGTCGCGGGCTACGACACTATCTCCGCCTCCACCCGACAAGAAGCCCTGGAGCACGCCCAGCGTCGCCCGGACCTCGACCTAGTGGTCGCCGACTACCACTTGGCCGCCGGGGAAACCGGATTGCAAGTAATCGATGCGCTGCGCCAAGCGCTCAACAGGTCGATCAAGGCGGTGCTGATCACGGGCGACACCTCATCCGCCGTGCAACTCGTCGCGCACGACAGTCGGATGCGGATTGCCAGCAAGCCAATCAATGCAGACGCCTTTCTTACCCTTCTAGAGGAGCTGCTAACGGCTTGAGCCACCCACCCGGCAATCGGGACGGGCCGTGTGCCAGCCCCCCGACAATCTGCTATTCAGAGACGTTATTCATCCAGTGCGTCAACGCGGCGCTCAGGCCAGAACGTGATGAGAACCGCCGTGGCGCTCTTTGCCCACCACCTTCACCTCGGTACGCTCATAGCCCTTATATCGGTAGATGATGATCGACGCAGTCCACGCAAAGATGAAGATCCCTATGATGATGAATCCCAAGCCATTGAAGTTACCGTTCAATTGAGCGACAGCCCTCCAGAACCATCCCGACAGGTGCAGATTGTCCTGAAGCAGGCCTAACGCCTCGATACCGCCGACCAGTACGGCGACGACCACCGATACCAGCGTAATGATCATATTGTAGAACAGCTTGCGAATCGGCTTGACAAACGCCCAGTCGTAGGCGCCCAGCATCAGGATGCCGTCCGTCGTGTCGATCAAGGACATACCCGCGGCAAACAGGGCCGGGAATACCATGAGTACCCAGATGGACGTGCCCCTCGCCGCCTGGGTGGCAGAGATGCCCAGCAACGCCACTTCCGTGGCCGTATCGAAGCCCAGCCCAAAGAGAAAACCAAGCGGGAACATATGCCAGCTTCGACTGATGAGCCGAAACAGTGGCCGAAAGAGCCGCGCAGCGAAGCCGCGTTTGTTCAGCAGCAGATCGAAATCCTCCTCGACGTAGGCACCACCGTTCCGAATGTGTCGGAACGTCAACCAGACTGAGCGGAAGATGATCAAGTTCATGGTCGCGATCGCCAACAGAAACAGCGCCGAGACAGAGGTACTGATCACTCCGCCGATACTGTGTGCGGCCTCCCAGTGACCCTTCAGCACTGACGCCATCGCCGCGACCGCCGCGGCGGCAAAAATTACGACGGCAGAGTGACCCATGGCAAAAAAGAATCCGACCATGACCGGACGCTTCCCTTCCTGCAGCAGCTTGCGTGTCACATTATCGATCGCCGCAATATGATCGGCATCAACGGCATGTCGAAGGCCAAACCCGTACGCGAGAAGGGCGGTACCGAGCAATATCGGCTGAGTATGAAAGGCCACAAC
>DATAXJ010000035.1:0-1643 GCA_036266795.1 Steroidobacteraceae bacterium
CGCTCCAACCGCCCCAGCTCGCGCAGCGCCGCTGCGACACCGTTCTGCCGCGGGTATGAGGCAAGCTGGCGCATGATCAGCGAGGCGGTCACGGTGCCGGTGCGGATGGAGGCGACGATGCGCAGGATCTCCAACCAATGAGCACGGATGAGAGCCACGTTGATGCGCCCGGCGATCATTGGCTCCAGCGTCGGATAGTCGGATGACTTTCCGAAGCTGTAGAGCCGCCGGTGTTTCAGTCCGGGAATGCGGGGCGCGAACTGAAAGCCCAGCAGGGCGCACAGAGCAAAGACATGTTCGGAGTCACCGCCGCCATCGGTGTGGTGGCGGTGCGGGGCGACCTCGCTTTGATGGTAGAGCAGCGCGTCCAAAACATGCAGCGCCTCGCTCGCAGTGGCCGCGATCAGCTTGCTGTAAAAGGGACCGTAGCGATCCGAGAGATGCGTGTAGACCTTGAACCCGGGCTTCTGGCCGTAGTGAGCATTGAGGTTGCTGGCGTCGCGACCAAATCCCGCGGCTTGGAAGAACTGACCGTCTGACGATGATGCTGTGCCACTGCCGAATTTCTGCGCGAACGGCTCGCGCTGCTGCTGGTTGACCAGACGCCGCAACGCCAGCGCGTAGGTCTCTTCACGGATGTGCCAGTCGGCGGTCCAGGCAAGCTGGCCGAGGCTGGCGATGCTGCATGCCTCGGCCATGCGGGTCAGGCCGAGATTGAGCCCATCGGCGAGCAGCCCCGCCATCAGGATGCGGCTATCGGCGGCGGTCTCGCCAGTGCGCAGATGAGTGAAGCAGTCGGGGAGCAACGTCCAGCCCGCCACTTCGGCCAGCAGATCGGTGATGCGGACGCGCGGCAACATGGCGTAGAGCCGCGCGGCCAGGGCCTCAGCCTCTGGCGGTGTCGACTTCTCAATCGGCGTGATCTTCAGCACACCCTTGTCGATCGTGACCCCCGGCAGCGAGCCGACTTTGGCACGGCCATCTACCGCCGTCAGCCGTTCGTCCAGCGAAGCGCGGCGACTTTCGATGAAACGCTCGAAATCCACTTCGACCGCGACCGGCAGGGCACCGGTTTGCTGCAGGTTCTGCAGGGTCTGCTTGGAGATCAGCCGTTCCTCGAACGAACGGTATTGCCGGCTACCGGCCACCCATACCTCGCCAGAGCGCAACCGGTCTCGCAGTTCCGACAGCGCGCAGAGTTCGTAGTGGTGTCGGTCGATGACGCCACCTGGCAGGACGTAGGGTGCCCAGCGCTGGCGGACAAACCCAGTCGGCGCGGATTCTGGCAGGGTGGGTTTGTTCGCTCGGTTCGTCTCACGCAGCACTTCGATGGCACGCAGGAGCGAAGCCGACGCCGGCACGCTCTCGAATTCGAACACCTCGAGGAAGGCGGGGGACCAGCGCCGGATGCCCGCATAGTGCTCGCCCAGCTTCTGGTAAGCGTCGAACCCCTCCGGCCGCGCCAGCGCCTCGGCTTCGGCGACGGTGGTGCGGAACCGCTCCCAGGAGATCACGGCGGCGATTGCGTCGTAGGCGTCCTGCTTGTCCTCGTGGGCGGTGATCAGTGCAGCACCCACGCGCGCGTAAAGACGGACTTTCTCGTTGATCGCTCTGGCATCGGCCTGGAAGGCGCGGGCCTGGCG
>DATAXJ010000013.1:0-7762 GCA_036266795.1 Steroidobacteraceae bacterium
ATCAAGCGCTTGATGGATTTGGGCTGCTATCGGGGCATCAGGCATCGCAAGGGCCTGCCGATGCGCGGCCAGCGCACGCGCACCAATGCGCGCACGCGCAAGGGTCCGCGTAAGCAAGCGGTCAAGATGAATGCGCCGCCGGGCAAGGTCTGATGCTCGCGCAGCGAGCACTATCGGTCGGGGTCGCCTCGACCCCGTTTAAAGGTGGCGCGCAGCGCCCAGTCTGGGGCTTGGGTAAAGTTTTTTCGGTCGGGGTCGCCTCGACCCCGTTTAAAGGTGGCGCGCAGCGCCTAGGAAGTATTAATGGCTGATCAAAAGCAAAACGCGCAGCAAGCTGCCGCGGCCGCCGCACCCGGCGCAAAACCCGCGCGCAAGAAGGTGCGCAAGAACGTGCTCGATGCGATCGCGCACGTGCATGCCTCGTTCAACAACACGATCATCACGATCACCGATCGACAGGGCAATACGTTGTCCTGGGCAACCTCGGGTGGCTGTGGCTTTCGCGGCTCGCGCAAGAGCACGCCCTTCGCCGCGCAGGTGGCGGCCGAGAAGGCCGGCGTTGCCGCGCAGGAGCATGGTGTGAAGAACGTGGAAGTGCGCGTGGCCGGTCCCGGCCCGGGGCGCGAGTCCGCGGTGCGGGCGCTGAACGCCTGCGGCTTGAAGATCTCCAGCATCTCGGACGTCACGCCGATCCCGCACAACGGCTGCCGCCCGCCCAAGAAGCGGCGCGTCTGATCGGCGCCCTTAATCAAGGAAGCAAGACATGGCGCGTTACATCGGTCCCACGTGCAAGCTCGCCCGCCGCGAGGGCACGGATCTGTTCCTGAAGAGCGGCGCGAAGCCGCTGGAGAGCAAGTGCAAGCTGCAGGTGCCCCCCGGGGGCATCAAGGGCGAGCGCCGCCAGCGCCTGTCCGACTATGGCACGCAATTGCGCGAGAAGCAGAAACTGCGCCGCATGTACGGGGTGCTCGAACGTCAGTTCCGCAACTACTATCAGTCGGCGGCGCGTCGCACGGGATCCACCGGCGAGACGCTGCTGAAGCTGCTCGAATCGCGCCTGGACAATGTCGTCTATCGCATGGGCTTCGCTGCCACGCGCGCCGAGGCGCGTCAGCTGGTCGCGCATCGTGCCGTGGACGTCAACGCACAGACCGTGAGTGTGCCCTCGTACCAGTGTCGCGCGGGCGATGTGGTGCAGATCCGCGAAAAGGCGCGCAAGCAACTGCGCATCTCGAGCGCGCTGGCTGTGGCGTCGCAGGTCGGCTTCCCCGAATGGGTCGAGGTGTCGGACAAGGAGTTTCGCGGCGTGTTCAAGGCGGTGCCGGGGCGCGATGAGGTGCTGCCCGACATCAACGAAAACCTGGTGGTTGAGCTGTACTCGAAGTAACAGTGTCACCGCCGTCGCCGCGACTGAAGTCGCGCAGTCGCGGCTGCAGTCGAATAGTCGACAGTCGCATTGATCATCGAAGGATCGTCAGCTCTGGCGTTCTACAGGCCTGGAGTGTCTAGCATGCAAGCATCGGTATCGGAGTTTCTGAAGCCTCGCGTCGTCAAGGTGCAGCCGGTTGCCCCGCGTCAGGCGCGCGTCGTCATCGAGCCCTTCGAGCGCGGCTTCGGCCATACGCTCGGCAACGCCCTACGGCGCGTATTGCTGTCCTCCATGCCCGGTGCGGCGATCACCGAGGTCGAGATCGACGGGGTACTGCACGAGTACACCAGCATCGAGGGGGTGCAGGAGGATGTGGTCGATGTCCTGCTGAACCTCAAGTCCGTGGCGCTGCGCATGCATTCGCGCTCGAGCGCGGACTTGCGCCTGCACAAGAAGGGCCCGGGCCCGGTCACCGCCGGGGACATTCGCGTGGATCACGATATCGAGGTCGTCAACCCCGACTTCGTGATTGCCAATCTGACCAAGGCCGGCGAGCTGAACATGCAGCTGAAGGTCGAGCGCGGTCGCGGCTACCGCCCAGCGGTGCAGCGCGTGAGCTTCGAGGAGCAGAGCCGCCCGATCGGCCGGCTGCTGCTGGATGCGTCCTTCAGCCCGGTGCGCCGCGTGACCTATGCGGTGGAGGCGGCGCGCGTGGAGCAGCGCACGGACCTCGACAAGCTGATCATCGACATCGAGACCAATGGCACGATCGAGCCGGAGGAAGCCATCCGTCGCGCCGGTGGGATCCTGAAGGATCAGCTGTCCGTGTTCGTCGATCTGCAGGGCGAGGAAGAGGCCGCGGCCAAGACCACGGAGATGCAGTTCGATCCGATCCTGCTGCGCCCGGTCGATGAGCTCGAGCTCACGGTGCGCAGCGCCAACTGCCTGAAGGCCGAGAATATTCACTACATCGGCGATCTCGTGCAACGCACGGAGGTGGAGCTGCTGCGTACGCCCAACCTCGGCAAGAAGTCGCTCACCGAGATCAAGGAAGTGCTGCAGAGCCATGGGCTGATGCTGGGCATGCGCCTGGATGGCTGGCCGCCGGCGGGTCTGAAGCACGAAGAGGAAAGCAGCAGCGGCCTCATCTGAGGCGCTGCCGGCACGACACGTGCCGGCACGACAGAGACGATAGATACACTCAGGACGTAAGACACGCCATGCGACACAAGCTTTCCGGCCGCCAACTATCGCGCAACAGTTCGCATCGCCATGCGATGTTGCGCAACATGGCCGCCTCGCTCCTGCGGCATGAGACCATTCGCACGACGTTGCCCAAGGCCAAGGAGCTGCGCCGCGTGGTCGAGCCGCTGATCACGCTGGCGAAGACCGATACCGAGGCACGACGGCGCCTGGCATTCTCGCGCCTGCGCGATGCGGAGGTAGTCACGAAGTTGTTTGCCGATCTGGGGCTGCGCTTTCGTGCGCGCGGCGGCGGCTATACGCGCATTCTGCACATGATGCCCCGTCCAGGCGATGCGGCGCCGATGGCGTTGATGCAATTGGTCGAGCGCACGCCGGCCGCCCAAGTGGTGCAGCCACCCGTGGCGATGGGCGCTCCGACGCCAGCGGCGCGGAGTAAACAGGCCTCGAAGAAGAGCGCGGCCCCGGAGGGCAGCGCTGCGGCGCCCGCCAAGCGCGCGCCCCGCAAGAAGAAAGCAGCGGCTGCCTGATGCGCCGATGCGAGTTTGCCGTCGGAGCGCGTTAGTTTAAAATGCCATTAAGACGCTATAGAATGCTGCCGCATATATTGACAAAATAGCATTCGTCTTCGTGTCGCTCCGTTCAGTTTTCTTATCCACTTTTGGGGATTCATCGATGAAAACAAAGCTCGCTCTCAGCGCTCTCGCGGCGGCCCTCGTGCTTGTCGCGTGCGGCAGCGGCCAGCAGGACACTTCGGCTCCGGCCGCAGCGCCGGCGACCCCCGCAGCTCCGGCCGCCACTCCTCCGGCCGCAGCGCCGGCGGACAACAGCGCGGCGCCCCCGGCAGCCCCCGCTCCGGATAACGGCGCTGCGGCACCTCCTGCAGCTCCGGGCGCTGCCCCGGGCACGCCGCCGGCCGCTCCGCCTGCTGGTGGAACTGCCCCCCCGCAACAGTAACGGCGGGGGCTGAGCAGGCCCAAGAGCTTTTGGCTCGCGGGAAGCCCGTGCAGGCCGGCAATGCCGGTCTGCCGGGCTTTCCTGTTTTTGGGCCTCGAGGAGCCATACGATGCCGCAAGTCAGTGTCAGGGAGCCTCGCGTCACGGATCGCGAGTGGATCCGCGGCATCTATCGCCATTACCTCTTCGATCTGGCGCCCGCGGCGACCGGGCTGTTCCCATTGCTCTCGGACGCCGGCCAGCGTGAGTCCGAGCAGGCCGATCGGCTGTTCGCCGATGCGCAGGCGCGCGTACTGGCCATCTGCTATGCCGGCGAGCCGGTGGGATTCGCGCGCATCAGTCTGCGGACACAGACACCGCCTGAGTTTTCGATGGCGGATTTTTTTATCGCGCGCACCTGGCGGCGCCGCGGCATCGGTGCCGAGGCGGTGCGGCTGATTCTGGATCGTTTCGAGGGGGCATGGCTGATCACCGAGCACCTGCGCAACGATCCGGCCGTGCAGTTCTGGCGCCAGGTTGTCGGCGGCTACACCGCCGGCAAATACCAGGAGCGCATCGTCAACGGCGAGGTGCAGCAGCGCTTCGCCTCGGGGTCGCGCCGGCCGCGCTAGCGCGCGCCAATCGTCGAGGCTTTGCCCCGCCTTGGCCGCTGTGCGTTGAGCCCGCCGCGGGCAGGCCTGGTATCGCGCCATTGCTGAGCCGGGGCGCCAGATAGCTTCCAGTCGACGACTCGGGTACCGCACAAATCGCCTCGGGGGTGCCCTCGGCGATGACGCGGCCGCCGCGCTCGCCGCCCTCGGGCCCCAGGTCGATGACCCAATCGGCCGTCTTGATGACGTCCAGATTATGCTCGATGACCACCAGCGTATTGCCCGCATCGCGCAACTGATGCAGCACTGCGAGCAGCTGCGCGATGTCGTGGAAGTGCAGGCCGGTGGTGGGCTCATCGAGGATGTAGAGAGTGTTGCCGGTGCCGCGCTTGGCGAGCTCGCGCGCGAGCTTCACGCGCTGCGCCTCCCCGCCGGAGAGCGTCGTGGCGCTCTGCCCGAGCCGCACGTACGACAGGCCCACATCCATCAGCGTGCGCAGCTTTGCGGCCGCCGCCGGCACGTTCTCGAACAGCCGCAGTGCCTGTTCGACCGTGGCTTCCAGCACCTGGTGGACGTTGTGGCCGCGGTACTGGATCTCGAGCGTCTCGCGGTTATAGCGCCGAGCGCCGCACACATCGCAGGGCACGTAGACGTCGGGCAGGAAGTGCATCTCCACACGAATCACGCCATCGCCCTGGCACGCCTCGCAGCGACCGCCTTTGACGTTGAAGCTGAAGCGCCCGGCGTCGTAGCCGCGCGCGCGTGCTTCGGGAACCTGCGCGAAAAGGTCGCGAACGATCGCGAACAGCCCGGTATACGTGGCCGGATTGGAGCGCGGAGTGCGTCCGATGGGCGCCTGATCGATCTCAGTGACGCGCTCGAAGCGCTCGAGGCCGTCGATGCCATCGCATTCGGCGGCCCCTTCGGCTGCACTGTCGTTCAGGCGTGCGGCGGCGTGACGATAGAGTGTGTCGTCCACCAGCGTCGACTTGCCCGAGCCGGATACTCCGGTCACGCAGGTGAGCAGGCCGATCGGTATGCGAGCGGTGACGTTCTGCAGGTTGTTGCCGCGGGCGCCACGAATCGTCAGCCACTGCCCCCGGCCGGCTACACGGCGCCGCTCGGGCACGGGAATACGCTCGCGGCCAGCCAGGTAGGCGCCCGTCAGGGAGGCGGGATTGGCTTCGATCTCGGCGGGCGTGCCCTCGGCAATGACCTGCCCGCCGTGATCGCCGGCCCCGGGACCGAGGTCCACGACGTGATCGGCCGCGCGGATGGCATCCTCGTCATGCTCTACCACGATGACGGTGTTGCCGAGGTCCCGCAGCCGCTTCAGCGTCGAGAGCAATCGCTCGTTGTCGCGCTGATGCAGTCCGATAGAGGGCTCATCGAGGATGTACATCACGCCTGTGAGGCCAGAGCCCACCTGACTGGCAAGACGGATGCGCTGCGCTTCACCGCCCGAGAGGCTGCCGGCACTGCGATCCAGGCTCAGGTAGTCCAGGCCCACGTCCACGAGGAAGCGCAGCCGCTCACCGACCTCGCGCGTGATGCGCAGCGCGACGTCGGCGCGCCAGCCGGGCAGCTGCAGGGAAGCGAAGTAGTCGCGCGCCCGGCCGACCGTCAGGTGCGTGACCTCGTGCAGCGCGCGGCCATCGATCAATACCGAGCGGGAGGCCTCGTTGAGACGCGCGCCGCCGCAGGCCACGCAGGGACGCGTGCCCAGATATTTGTGCAGCTCTTCGCGCACCGCCTGTGAGTTGGTCTCGCGGTAGCGGCGTTCGAGATTCGGCATGATGCCCTCGAAGCGCTCGCGCATGCGGCGGCGCCGGCCGCGCGCCTCGCGGTACTCGAATTCGATCTGCTCCTCGCCGCTGCCGTTGAGCAGTACATCGCGCACTCGGGGCGGCAGGTCCGTCCAAGGCATCTCCACGTCGAACGCGTAGTGCCGTGCCAGCGACTGCAGCATCTGAAAGTAGTGCTCGTTGCGGCGGTCCCAGCCGCGTGCCGCGCCACCGGCCAGCGACAGATGCGGATGCACGACGACGCGTTCGGGATCGAAGAATTCCTGCGTGCCCAGGCCGTCGCAGGTCGGGCAGGCGCCAGCGGGATTGTTGAACGAGAACATCCGCGGCTCGAGCGGCGGCACTGAGAAACCGCACACCGGACAGGCATGGCGATTGGAGAACAGCAGCGGGGTGAGCGCGGCGTTGTCCGGAAAGGTGACCTGCACCACGCCACCGGACTGTCGCAGCGCCGTCTCGAACGACTCGGCCAGCCGCTGCGCAGCCTCGGGCCGCACGCGAAAGCGATCCACGACCGCTTCGATGCGGTGCTTGCGCTTGGGGTCGAGAGTCGGCACGGCGTCGATCTCATGCACGACGCCGTCGATGCGTACGCGCACGAAGCCGCGGCCGGCCAGCTCTGAGAGCAACTGCAGATGCTGGCCGCGGCGCTCGTCCACCAGCGGCGCGAGCAGCAGGGCGAGCTCTCCGGCTGGTGCCGTGAGTACCTGATCGACCATCTGGCTGACCGTCTGGGCCGCCAGATCAATGCCATGATGTGGACAGCGCGGCACTCCGGCGCGCGCGTACAGCAGACGCAGGTAATCGTAGATTTCCGTGACCGTGCCCACGGTGGAGCGCGGGTTGGGCGAGCCGGTCTTCTGCTCGATGGCGATCGCTGGCGAGAGCCCCTCGATGCTGTCCACGTCCGGCTTGTCCATCATGGCGAGGAACTGCCGGGCATAGGCCGAGAGCGACTCTACGTAGCGCCGCTGACCTTCGGCGTACAGAGTGTCGAAGGCCAGCGAGGACTTGCCCGAGCCGGACAGGCCCGTGATCACCGTCAGCCGCTCACGCGGCAGCGTCAGGTCGATGTTGCGCAGGTTATGGGTGCGCGCGCCGCGGATGCGGATGGTCTGCATGTCCTGCTGCGAGCCTGGTGTGGCGGACGCTTAATGGGCCAAAGAGCCACTATAAACGCTTCCGCCGAAAGCGCTCAAAAGCACTACAATCGGGTTTCCCTTCAGCGAATTCACGGCGGCAGCCATGGCGCGCGGCGTCAACAAGGTCATTCTGGTCGGGCATCTGGGCGCGGACCCGGAGACGCGGGCCATGCCCTCGGGCATGACGGTGGCGAACCTGCGCCTGGCGACCACCGAGAATTGGAAGGATAAACAGTCCGGCGAGAACCAGGAGCGCACCGAGTGGCACTCGGTGGCCCTGTTCGGCCGCCTCGGAGAGATCGCTGCCGAGTACCTGCGCAAGGGCTCGCAGGTCTACATCGAGGGCCGCCTGCGCACCCGCAAGTGGCAGGACAAGGAGGGTCGCGATCGCTACACGACCGAGATCATCGGCAGCGAAATGCAGATGCTCGGCGGCCGAGGCGGTGGCGGTGGCGGTGGCGGCGAAGGCCGTGCCGGCGGCAGCAGCGGCGGCTCGGGTGGTGGCGGAGGAGGCTTCAGCGAGCCCCGCGGAGGCGGTGCCGAGCCGCCCGGGGCCCCGCCAACCGGCGACTTCGACGACGACATCCCCTTCTAACGGCAAAACAGCCACAAGGGGACTGCGACGGCACTTAACGAAGGATGAGACTCGCGAGGCGTGTTGATCATGTCAACACGCCTCGCGAGTCTCATCCTTCGT
>DATAXJ010000015.1:0-28433 GCA_036266795.1 Steroidobacteraceae bacterium
GCATTAACAATACTTCAATTATCTTTTGAAGCCGGGGCTCTCGAGCCCGACTTTGACGCCTGCTGGCCAGGCGGATCTGCCGGTGCTATTTATTGTGATAAATTAATATGTTACGCATCTCGGCGCGGTAATTCATCCGCCCGCGCCATCGGGTTGATGACTCAATTCGCCTGGCCACCAGGTGGGCGGCCAGAAATCTTAAACATTTTCAGTTAGTTGAGCGTGGTTATCGACCTTAGAGTATCCGCCTAGTCCTCGCACTCAGCGATCCACGGCCCTCCATCACTAGTGAGTGCCGCCGGGCGCCTGGCCCCAGGTGGACGGGATACCCTTGGCGCCCAACGTTCCTGAGCGCATCAGACGCGTGCAGCTGCCGAGCGGTGTCTATTCACCAGGATCCGCGATCGTCGTGCTCGCGCCGCGGCCGGCGTACCAACCGTTCGGTGCCGCGGCGGGGAGCCAACAAAACGACCTCCCCGCTCGCCTGCAGCTGCAGGTGGCATGAACGCCAAACAGCCCCACAAACGGCAGCGCATCGCCGCTCACGGGCGAAGGGTACGGTGTGCAGCGGGCCCTCGGTACGTTGGGGCCACGGCCCTATCGAAGCCCCACCGTCTCCAACTCGACTGCATTCTCGACGGCATCGAACACTCCAGTCCCTGGCGCGCCTGTTCGATGACGGCAGACCATCTTGAAGGCCCCGCAGACCTGGCGGTCATGGCTGATATTTGTTGAGTGGATTTTCGGCTCTCCATCTGTGCGATGCGATAGCCGCGCAGGCCCAAGGAACTTAAGCGCTGCGACGTCGCGGCGCCAGGTCGCGGCACTATTTAGTATCGCAGGAGCATGCCGCCGCGCCCCGTGGACGGATGTCTGGCGTGAAGGTTATCATGGGCGATCCTAGACGAGAGTACCGCAACGGTGGACAGCGAGACGCGCGGAGTCTCGCGACAGCCACCATTACAAAAAGGGATTCGGAGCATGAAAGAGCAGAGCCTGCAGAATCTGTTGGACCGCGTTGGCAATCCGGTCAATCTCCTGCGAAATTCGCGCATCGGAGCTTACGTTTATCCGGTAGTCCCTAGTGAATTCGGCAATTGGCGGGACGAGCAGCTCGCCTGGCGGGAAACGGCGGTACTTTTTGATCAGAGTCACCACATGGCGGAACTGATGGTCAGGGGCCCGGACTCAAAGAAAATGCTGTCCGATCTGACCATCAATAGCTTTGCAACCTTCACGCCCAACAAGGCAAAGCAGTTCGTGCCCTGCAATTACGACGGCTACGTGATCGGTGACGGCATCCTTTTCTATCTTGGAGAAAACGAATTCGATTTCGTCGGTCGCGCGCCGACGGTGAACTGGCTCGAGTTTCACGCCAAGACCGGTGGCTACAAAGTAGATATTGACCGCGACGATCGCTCTCCTTCGAATCCTCGTGGTAAAGCAGTAACTCGCCAACGCTATCGCTTTCAAGTCCAGGGACCCAATGCAACCAAGGTCCTGGAGAAGTTGAATGGCGGACCTCTGCCCGAGGTCAAGTTCTTCACCATGGACGTGATCAATATCGCTGGCCGGAAGGTGCGCTGCTTGCGTCACGGCATGGCTGGCGCTCCCGGGCTGGAGATTTGGGGTCCCTACGAGGAACGAGAGGAAATTCGTGACGCCATCATCAAGGCTGGCGAGGACTTCGGACTGGTTCAGGTTGGCGCCCGCGCGTACGCCAGCAACACGCTTGAGTCCGGATGGATTCCCTCACCCTTGCCCGCGGTCTACACCGGCGAAAAAATGCGGAAATACCGCGAGTGGCTCCCGGCAAGTAGCTACGAAGGTACGGGCTCGCTCGGCGGCAGCTTCGTCTCCGATCGCATCGAGGATTATTACGTGACCCCCTACGAGTTGGGGTACGGCTCGTTCGTCAAATTCGATCACGATTTCATCGGTCGTGAGGCTCTCGAACGCATGGCAAAGGATCAGCAGCACCCGCAGCGCAAGAAGGTGACGTTTGCTTGGAACGCAGACGACGTCGCGAAGATTTTCGCCTCAATGCTGCAGCCGGGCTCGGAGCCTTACAAGCACTTTGAGATGCCACTGGCAAACTACGCCTCCGCCTCTTACGACAAAGTGTCACTCGGAAACAAGGTGGTTGGCCTCTCGATGTTCAGCGGCTATAGCACTGGCGAGCGCTCGGCGCTCTCGCTGGGCGTCGTGGACGCCGATATCGAGCTCGGTTCAGAGCTCACACTCACCTGGGGCGAGGAAGGCGGAGGAACCGGTAAGACGACGGTAGAGCGCCATAAGCAGCTCCCAATCCGCGTACACGTGGCTCCCACCCCGTATTCTCGCCAGGCGCGCGAGACCTATCATCAAAAGGGCTGGCGCGCGCAGGCAGGCTAGTGACGTCGAGGCAGGTTTCTCGGCGGTGAATCGATAGCCGCGTGACACCCGCTGGCAGCGCCGAGTTGCCCGCGGGTGTGTTCCGGTACAGACCCGATCGCAAGCTCGAGCGTCCGCGCGAGCAGCTGCAGAGCTTATTCGATGACGGTGGCGCAGCTGCGCTCTGCACGCAGCTGCGCACCGGCCATCTGCACGCTGATGTAAAGGAAATGTAAACGCTCAGCTGCGGTCGCGCGTTCTGACCTATTGTCGGAACAACGATCGACACCGGCCCGTCGCCGCGTACTAAATAAGTGGGAAAAGGGGGGAGTCAAATGATTGAGAGGATGGGGTTTGTGGTGCTGGGGCCGCTGTCTGTCGCGACATGCGCGGTAGCACTGGTTGCATGCGGTGGCGGCTCCTCCAGCTCCGGTACCGGTACCGGTACTTCGTCCAACAAGACAGCCACCTATACCATCCTGGACTCCTTTGAGGGGCCAACCAGTGGCGATGGTGTGGGACCCAATGGCCTGATCCTCGGCGGCGACGGCAATTTCTATGGAACGACGACGGAGGGTGGCACCAGCACTTCCTGTACCACCGGATGCGGAACGATCTTCAAACTCGTGCCGAGCAGCGGTAGCAAGACCGTCCTGTACTCCTTCGGCAGCAGTGGCGACGGCACGTATCCCTACGGCAACCTGATCCAGGGCAGCGACGGCAACTTCTATGGGACGACGGCGACTGGTGGCACCGGTACTACCTGTAGCGGCGGATGCGGAACGATCTTCAGATTCTCGCCTGGCACCGGCACCGCGACGGTCGTGTATTCCTTCGGCACCAGCGGCGACGGTGCGTATCCCTACGGCAACCTGATCCAGGCCAGCGACGGCAACCTCTATGGGACGACGACGGCAGGTGGCACCTCTACTTCCTGTACCGGCGGATGTGGAGCGATCTTCAAATTCTCGCTGAGCAGCGGCACGGAGACCGTCCTGTACTCCTTCGGCACCAGCGGCGACGGTGCGTATCCCTACGCCAGCCTGATCCAGGGCAGCGACGGCAACCTCTATGGGACGACGGCGGGTGGTGGCACCAGTACCACCTGTAGCGGCGGATGCGGAACGGTCTTCAAATACTCGCCGAGCAGCGGCACGGAGACCGTCCTGTACTCCTTCGGCGCCAGCGGCGACGGCACCTATCCCTACGCCGGAGTGATCCAGGCCAGCGACGGCAATTTCTATGGGACGACGGCGGAAGGCGGCACCGCTAAGTCCTGCACCGGCGGATGCGGAACCGTTTTCATGTTCTCGCCGGGCAGCGGCACCGAGACCATCCTGCACGACTTCGGGAGTCCCGGCGGTGACGGCGAAAATCCCTACACCGGCCTGATCCAGGGTACCGACGGCAACCTCTATGGCACAACGTATGCGGGCGGCGCGAACAATCTCGGAACGGCCTTTATGGTCTCGCCAACCAGCGGCACCGAGACCGTCCTGTATAACTTTGGCAGTGTGGCCGGAGACGGTGAAACTCCCAATGCCAACCTGATCCAGGGCAGCAACGGCGCCTTCTATGGCACGACGCTCTTCGGGGGCGCTGCCAGCTACGGCACGGTCTTCGACTTCACGGTGCAATGAAAGTCCGCTGCACATGCGGCATTTCGCAGTCCTGACGGCGCAACCGCCGGCGGCGAACTCAGGCGCCGGCAGCAGCAGTCAGGGCGTCGCTGGCCCGACGCAGTGTTCGACGCTTGGGAAGTCCTACTGATTCGAGCGGCGAATACTGCCCCGCGTGTCGCAACAGATCCAACACCACCTGTTGCGGCTCGGTGGGCCGCCAGCCGACACGCAGGGTCAGACCGATGGCGCGCACCACTCGCCCGAGCGGGTGCGGAAGTATCGCCAGCACTCCGGCTGCCACGTCTGCCATCACCTGGCGCTCGGACAGCAGCATGATATGGTCACTGGACTGCAGGATGGCGCTGGCAGCCACTTGCGAGTTGCATTCAATGGTCCCGGTAGGACACGGGACGCCCAGACCTGCGAACAGGGCCTCGAAGTGCTGGCGTAGGGGGGTCCCTAGACGCGGAGCGATCCAGGGATACTGCCGCAACTGTGACGCGTCGGGCGCGGCGCATCGAGTCAATGGATGACCGGCGCGCATCACGAGCGTGAGCGGATCGTCGAACAAGGGCTCTTCGACCACATCGTTGGCCGGTGCCGGCTGGCGCAATGCGCCGATCAGCACATCGGCCGAGCCATCGCGCAACGCGCGCAGCAGCGTTTCGTAGGGACCGTTGAGCAGTTCGATGGTATGCAACGGATAGCGGGCCATGAACTGCAATACAGCGCTGGGCACGAGCCCACTGAGCGACAACGGCATCGCCCCAATGACGGTACGACCACGCCCGTCGCAGTGTATTGCGCGGAATTCATCGCGCGCCTGCTGCAGCTCGGCGAGGGCCCGGCCAGCATGGCGGGCAAAGCGCTCACCGTCGCGATTCAGGCTCAGACCGCAACTGGTGCGCTCGAGCAGGACTGTGCCACTGACCTGCTCCAGGGCACGAGCAGCCTGATGCAGCGTCGGCACGGCGATGCCGAGCGCCTTCGCGGCAGCACGAAAGCTGCCATGTTTGACGAGCGCGATCAGTGCCTCGAGCTGGCCAAGATTTAGGGCGCGTTCAGTACGGCCCACAGATGCAGGCAACAGCTTCCCCATCGCAGTGCCCAGCTCGGCCAGTGCCCGCTCGATGCGCTCGAGGCAGCGCCGACCCACCACCGTTGGGGTCATCCCGGCGCTGGTTCGGTCGAAAAGCCGCACGCCAAAATATCGCTCCACGGCAGCGATGGCCTGCGTAGCCGCCGGCTGGGACAGATAGAGGCTGCGAGCCGCGGCATTCACAGCGCCGCTGTGGGCGACCTCCCGGAATACCACCAGGTGACGCAGACTCAGGTGTCCATGGAGTACACGCATGGTGCAGATCTCCCCCCCCGGTTCTGTCAGATCAAACGGGCAGCATCGGCGGCGCTGCGCTGCCGCAGCAGCGCGATCGGGACGTAGCGGCCGAGGCGCGTGCGAGATACTCGCCAAGAGGATCGAACCTCATTGGAACGGCCCCGCCGCCTACTGCAAGCTCGAGAGCAAGGTCTCGCTTGGCTTCGTCGGTCTCAACAACACAAAAATCCGTGTCCTTCAGCGTCGTGCGGGGCAGCTTCCGTGATGAGACTCGCCCGCACCTGCAGGTACGCCCAGGCATGCTGCCGCGGCTCGAAAAACGATCAATATTCACCCACAAAGACCCACACTTCAACTAGTATAGCCTAGTGCGCCCCTGCCGCGGCCAGCGCCCACAGAGCGTCTCGGCACCGTGCCCCCGATGCGGATAAATGCGCCTGCGCAGGCTCGCGGCTGAAGCCCGCGTATGGCGTGAACTGTTAGCATTGCCTTATATCGTTATTTTAATTTCAATTAGTACAGCGCGTTTCCTGCCGCTTAAATTAAACCAATCTGAATCATTCATTACCGTCCCGCACACTGTCCGCGGGGCGATCCAACGGGCAACGCAACTGGACCCTGCCGAAGCAGGCAAACGCATGAATGTCGTCATCCGCAATATCCCCCGGCCAGCAGCACAGCTGAGCGAGGCATTCTCCCAATACGGAGTGGCAACCGCTCACGAGTCGCAGGGCCGAACGGGGCTGCTCGCACCACGTATGCGGCCGATCTACGCCGGGGCACGCATCAGCGGACCGGCGGTCACAGTCAGCCTGGCGCCATGCGACAACTGGATGATTCATGTGGCGGTCGAACAATGCCAGCCGGGAGACGTCCTGGTAGTGGCACCCACCTCGCTCTCGGAAGCCGGCTACTTCGGCGAGCTGCTGGCCAGCTCGTTGCGCTCGCGTGGCGTGCGAGGCCTTGTCATCGATGCGGGCGTGCGCGATGTCGCTGAGCTGACCGCCATGTCGTTTCCTGTCTGGTCGCGCTGCGTCAGCGCTCAGGGCACAGTCAAGGAGACCCTCGGAAGCGTGAACGTGCCCGTGGTGTGCGGCGATGCGCTGGTACATCCCGGCGATGTGGTGATCGCCGATGACGATGGCGTCTGCATCGTCCCACGGCAGAGCGCCGCGGCTACGCTGGAGCAGTGCGCGGCGCGCACGCGCAAGGAGGCGGCGGTGCGCAAGCGGCTCGAGGCAGGGGAACTGGGACTGGACATCTACGGCATGCGTGCGCGGCTTGCTGAGCGCGGCCTCGTCTACCAGGATGCGCCCCCGGAGCCCGAGTCCACGGACACGCGTGCGTGAGACTGCCGAGCCGTATCACGCTGATCGGCTTCGGAGAGGTCGGCCAGGCCCTGGCAGCGAACCTACGGAATCAGGCGCTGGTCGAGCTGATCGCCTGGGATGTCCAATTCGTCGATCCGCTGAGCTCCCCGTACCAGCGTGCGCGAGAGGCCGGAGTGCCGACCGCGGCTTGTGCCAGCGAGGCGGTGGCCGGTGCCGAACTGGTCGTCTCGGCTGTCACCACCGCCCACAGCCTGGCCGCCGCCGAGAGTGTCGTCCCGGCGCTGCAGGGGAACGCCACATTCCTGGACTTGAACTCCGTCGCCCCCTCGGTCAAGCAACAGACCGCGCACGTGGTCGATGCGGGTGGCTGCCGCTATATCGAAGCCGCGGTGATGGCCCCGATTCTGCCGGGCGGGCTGGCGACACCGATGCTGCTGGGTGGACCGCATGCCGAGGCGTTTCTGCCTGTGGGACGCGCGCTCGGCTTGAGCGCAGCCCAATTCTATAGCCCAACCGTTGGCCCCGCGTCCGCAGCCAAGCTGTGCCGCAGCGTGATCATCAAGGGCCTCGAAGCGTTACTGGCGGAGTCGCTGCTCGCCGCGCGCCACTATGGCGTTGAGGCCGCCGTACTCGCCTCGCTCAACGACCTGCTACCGAGCTTCGACTGGCCCGCGCGGGCGCGCTACATGTTGTCACGCTCGCTGCTGCACGGGCGGCGGCGCTCCGAGGAGATGCAATACGTCGCGCAAACCGTCGCGGAGGCAGGCATCGATCCGTGGATGAGCGAAGCCAGCATTCATCGACAGGCGTGGGCGGGCGCGCACGCGGCCGTTGCCACTGGCGACTCGCTGTCTGAGCTGCTCGACAGCCTCATACAGTCGCATAGCACCGGAGAGCTCCACGCATGCTGATCATCGACTGCCACGGTCACTACACCACCGCGCCCGCGGAGCTGCAGAAATATCGTCAGGCTCAGCTCGAGGGCGCGCACCCGCAACCCCCGCGTATCAGCGATGAGGCAATCCGCACCAGCATCGAGACGCAGCAGTTGCGCCTGCAGCGCGAGCGCGGCGGGGATCTGACGTTGTTTTCTCCACGTGCCTCGGCGATGGGACATCATTTGGGGAGTGAAGAGATCTCGATCGCCTGGTCACAGGTCTGCAACGACCTGATCGCGCGGGTGGTCGATCTCTACCCGGACAACTTCGTCGGCGTCTGCCAGCTGCCGCAGTTTCCGGGCGCCTCGCTGGCTGGATCGGTCGCGGAGCTGCGTCGCTGCGTACTGGAGCTGGACTTCGTAGGTTGCAACCTCAACCCGGATCCGAGCGGCGGACATTGGACCTCCCCCCCGTTGACTGACCGCTACTGGTATCCCTTCTACGAGCAGATGGTGGAGCTGAATGTGCCCGCGATGGTGCACGTGTCGGCTTCCTGTAACCCGGTATTCCATGCTACAGGCGCGCACTACATCAATGCCGATACCTCGGCATTCATGCAGCTCATCGAGGGTGATCTCTTCAAGGACTTTCCGACGCTGCGCCTGATCATTCCACACGGTGGTGGTGCGGTGCCCTATCACTGGGGGCGCTATCGCGGCCTGGCCGACATGCTCAAACGGCCGCCGCTGAGCGAGCACGTCATGCGCAATGTGTTCTTCGACACGTGCGTGTATCACCAGCCGGGGATTGATTTGCTGGCGCGGGTCATCCCGCTCGAGAACATCCTGTTCGGCTCCGAGATGGTCGGGGCGGTGCGCGGGATCGATCCGGAGACCCGATACTATTTCGACGACACCAAGCGCTACGTCGACGCCCTGCCGCTGACTGATGCGCAACGCACGCTGCTTTTCGAGGGCAATGCCCGCCGGGTTTATCCGCGTCTGGACGCCCGCTTGACCGCGAAGCGGCAATGAGCGCCTTCACGATGGATAAGGACTGGCTGGTCTATCATCCTCACCCCTCCAAACCGACCTTCCAGGTTCCACCCGGCACTGTCGATGCGCACTGCCACGTCTTTGGCCCCGGCGATACATTTCCCTATGCGCCAGAGCGCAAGTACACGCCCTGCGACGCGCCGGCCGACGCGCTGTTCGCCCTGCGGGATCTGCTCGGAATCGAGCGTAATGTCATCGTACAGGCCACCTGTCACGGCGCCGATAATCGGGCGCTGGTAGACGCCCTGCAGCGCGCAGCCGGCCGGGCGCGCGGCGTCGCCACGGTGCGCGCGGATATTTCCGATGAGAGCCTGCGGGAGCTGCATGCCGCTGGCGTGCGCGGCGTGCGCTTCAACTTCGTGCGTCGACTCGCCGACAGCGTACCGCGCGAGACGCTGTTGAGCATCGCCCGGCGCATTGCGCCGCTGGGCTGGCACGTCGTCATCTACTTCGAGGCGGCAGAGCTGCCGACGCTATACGAGTTCTTCAGCTCTCTGCCCACCGTCGTAGTGGTGGATCACATGGGCCGCCCGGATGTGCGCCAGCCTATCGACGGGCCGGAGTTCGGCCTATTCCTGCGACTGATGCGCGAGCACCCCAATTTCTGGAGCAAGGTGAGCTGCCCGGAACGCCTCTCCTATCTCGGACCGCCGAACTACGCGGATGTCGCCCCGTTCGCGCGGCTGCTGGTGGAGACGTTCCCGGATCGCGTCTTGTGGGGAACGGATTGGCCGCACCCTAATCTGAAGGGTCATATGCCAGATGACGGCAAGCTGGTTGACTATATTCCGAGCATCGCCGTCACCGCCGAGCTGCAACGTCGACTACTGGTCGATAACCCGATGCGGCTCTACTGGGGGCAGTAGTCGGACCGATTGCTCGTCTGCAGGGCCAGAGATGCAATGAGCTCACTCGTTCGCCATATCGGTGCCGATGATGTAGGGCCGCTCGGGCTTGGCTGCATGAATCTCAGTCACGCCTATGGGACGCCGCCCGAGCCAACGCGCGCAGCCGAACTGCTGCGGCGCGCGCTGGACCTGGGAGTACGACATTTCGATACGGCGGCGCTCTACGGTTTCGGCCGCAACGAGACGCTCATCGGAGAAACCCTCTGGGGCGAACGACAGCGTATCTTCCTGGCCAGCAAGTGCGGCTTGACGGGCATCGATGGCAAACGGGTCGTCGATGGTCGTCCCGAGGTGCTGAAGCAGACCTGCCGGGAAGCTCTGGCACGGCTGCGTACGGAGGTTATCGACCTCTACTACCTGCACCGCTACGACAAGCGGATTCCCCTGGAGGACAGCATCGGCGCACTGGCGGATCTGGTCCGCGACGGCATGATCCGCTACATCGGGCTGTCGGAAGTTTCCACCGCCACGCTGCGCCGGGCGTGTGCCGTGCATCCGATCGCGGCCGTCCAGAACGAATATTCGCTATGGACGCGCAACCCTGAATACGGGCTTCTGGAGGAATGTGCCCGCGTCGGAGCCGCCCTCGTGACCTTCTCGCCCCTGACGCGCGGCTTTCTGCTCGGCGCCGTTCCTGACCCCACGACGCTGGCGGCCAACGACATCCGCCGCGCCATGCCGCGCTTCCAGGAACCGAACTTTTCGGCCAACTTGGCAGTCGCGAGGGAGTTCGAGGCATTGTCACGCGAAGTGGGGTGCACGCCGGCGCAGCTGGCGCTCGCCTGGCTGTTGCATAAAGCTCCCCATATCGTGCCCATCTTTGGAACGACATCGGCCGCGCATCTGGCGGAGAACCTCGCCAGCACGCAGGTGGTACTCGACCCAAAGCTGATGGCACGCCTGGAAACGCTCGTCGGACCGAAGACAATTCACGGCGCGCGCTATAACGAAGCGGCACAACGCGATATCGATACCGACGAGCTGCCGGTCACTTAAAGGACCCGGGGCTCCGCAATCGTCACAAACGCCCTGTCACTTCACCGCTAGATAGGCGATCCGATCGGTGCGGAAACTGCCCAGCCACAGGGTCTTGCCGACCCGGACGGCCACGGTGGCGTTGGAGAATTCGGGGCGGCCGGGCTCCACCAGGATGGGCGTGACGGCCATGGTCTGCGGATCGAGGCGCGACACGCCCCAGCCATTGTCCTTGCCCAAGGATGGGTTCAGCCGCGGGATGATCTGACCGGTGACCAGGATCGCGCCGTCCGGGGCCCAGCGCAGATTGTCTGGATTGAATCCTACCTTGGCGTAGACCGGCGGGGCCGAGCCGTCGACCGCAAGGCGCACCACCCGCTGGCGGCCTGTCTCATTCACCCACAGCGTCTTGCCGTCCTCGGACGCGAGCAGGCCATTGTTGCCGGAAAGATCGCCGTCCTTGACCTCACTGAAGCCCGAGCCCGGCTTCCACAGGTAGGTGACCCCGGTGATCTCTCCGCGAAACACCGGGGCCATATTCAACGTGTTCAGGTCCGCGAATTTGCTGATCGCCAACGCGCCATCGGGCATGGCGGCGACGGAGTTGGCCCAGGTGTTGGGCGGCATCATGATGCAGCCGGTCCAGGCGATCTTGGGCGTGGCGCTGCGGGCGTCGACACGGAACACTTCCAGCGACTCCCGGCCACCGTGGTTGATCGCATAGAGGGTGTGCACACCGCCCTTGCCGGGGCGCAGCTCCAGACCGTGGGTCCCCAGCCGCGTCGGGTCCGGCACCGGGCAGTTGGCGAAGGGTCCGGTCTTGTCCGGTTCGATGGCCAGAGCGGCGGTCCTGACCGTCTTGGCATCTGTGTCGATCAGGTAAAGAGCTGCCCCTGGCTTGCTGGCCGCCTTGCCCAGCCGCATCGAGCTGCCGATCAACCAGCGCGTGCCGGGCACGCGGACCATGTCCTCGACGTTCTTGACGCCGCAGACGAACGACAGTCCGCCCACGGGACTGCAGGATGACGCCTCGGCGGCGTGCGCTTGCCCACGGCCGCCGGCCGTGGGCAGGAGCATTGAGATCGACACCGCGCAGGCGAGCGCCAGGAGCTGGCTCTTCGTCAGCATGCTTTTTCTCGACGTCATGTAATTCCCGTCCCGCTGCGCCTGGGTCGCCATTGCAACCTTATCCAGCGCTTCAGAAAGTTTTGCGAAACTCCACACCAAGTTGCCGCGGATCCCCGTATAGCCCAGTGCCCTCCAGATATACCGAGTTGGCGAGATTGGTCGCATACAGCGTCGTCGTCCAGGAGCCGGCTTCCCAGTCCAGGTACGCATTCCACAGCGAATACCCAGGCAGCAGGTAGTAGTTGTCGAGCTGAAAGATATCCGAATAAGTCTTGCTTCTGTATGAGTACGATACGCGCGGCACCACCGACGTGGCACCCACGGGGATGGCGTACTGGAGCGTCCCATAAAACGTATAGGTGGGCGCAAATGGCAGCGATTCGCCGCTCAAAGTAACCAGGTACGACGTGTCGCCGGGATAGCTTCCGGTGTAGTCGGTACAGCCACTTGGCGAGTTGCTGGGAGCAACGCCGGGCGCACACTGGTTCGTAACACCAATTTCCGTGCCCTGCGGGAACTTGTACGTCGCAGCAGTCACTAGATTTCCGAGCACCGACTTGTTATAGGCGCCATTTATATTGGCACTGAAATGACCCACATTCCCTTCGAAGGAGGCTTCGATTCCCTTGAGAATTGAGAAAGGGATATTAGCCTCCGACGAATTGTTAGCGAGTTCCGGATCGAAGACTGAGTGGATCATGTCCATGTACTGTTGATAGTAGCCGCCGAGCATCACTTGTACGTGCCCGTCGGCAAACTTGCCCTTCCATCCGCCCTCATAGTCGTTGACGAACTCGTAATGGGTCGGCGGCTCATTCCCAAGGTTCGCCAAGCCCGGCTTATAACCGCGAGCGACGAACCCATAAAAGTATTGCCCCGGCAGCGGCGTCCAGTTCAGGTCGACCTTGCCGGTCAGCACCCTATCCGAGTTGCTTATACCGGGGATGAGGTCAATGGGAGCTGCGCCAGGTCGGTAGATGTTATAGCCCAGGCGGTTGTCTTCCGTGCAGTACTTCAGCTGGGTTGCGGTCGTCGGGTCGCAGTGGTTGAACCCGACGTCCCAACTCATACGCCCGCCCGCCACAAGCTGCAGCGTAGGAGTGAATTGCCAGGAAACCTGGCCGAACATGGCATGTTGTTCCGTCTCGACTATGAGGTCGTCGGTCCATGTCGTAATTGCCGGAGCTGTCACCGAGTACGGCGATAAAACGTTGACCCCGTATAACTGTGGGGTCCACTGGTTGTAATACATCGATGCGCCGGCGATCCAGGCCAACGGGCCGGTCGTGGGCGAAATTGCGTCGAGTTCGGCGCTGTAGGTCTTATAGTAGCCACCCGTCTGGGTGTAGCTTCCGACATTCAATGTGTCGTTACTGGTGCTGGCCAGTTGGTCCGTATTGATTATTTGGTCGCCGAGCACGGAACGCAACACGATACCGTCCGGTAACGTGAATCGCGACTCATTGCTGTAGACCTCGGAGTCGGTGTTCGCCTTCAGCATCTGCGAGGCCCAGTTGTTCAGTACATATGGCGATCCCGAGTAGCCCGGGGCATAAGTGCTATGGCAGTTCGGTGCAGTCCCATCCCCGGCGGGACAGGCAAGTCCGGGTGCGAGCGGACCGAAGCCATAGGTATCCGGCTGCATCGGTACGCCGTCGCTGTCCTCGTTATCGAACTCGATCTTCGTCAGCGTCTGAAAATTGCCGGTCGGCTTCCACAGCACGCTGAAGCGCATATCCCTGTCATCGACATTACCTGGATCGGCCTCCGTGTGGCTCGAACTGGGATATTGTCCTGAAGCTGATATAGACGGGCCGCCTTCTAATGGGCCGCCGAACTGCGTCGCCAAGTCGTGGAAAAAGCTACCGCGCGTCTCTTCGTTGAAGGCCAAACGCAGCGCCAGAGTGTCGGTTATGGGTAGATTTAGCGCGCCTTGGAGCTTTTGCTCACTGTAGGTAGCTACTGTCGCATCGACGTAGCCATTCATGCCCTTGAAGTCGGGATTCGCAGAATTGATATCGATGGCGCCGCCGCTCGAACTGGCGCCCGTGAAGGTGCCTTGCGGGCCACGCAGGACCTCGACATCCGTGATGTCGTAGTAGGGTACGTTTTCTCCAACCGTCGTGGGGTTGGGCAGCCCGTCGCGAATGATGGCGACACCCGGTACCTCGTCGCCCCCCTGGTTTGAGTTGCCAATACCGCGAATGTCCGCCGAACTGCTCAAGCCGGTGTTGTAGACCAATAAGTTCGGAGCCACCTGGCCCAAGCTATTGACGTCGGTAATCTGCGCCGACTGCAGCTGGGTGCCCGAAACCGCCACTACTGAGATCGGTGTGCTCATGATATCGGTCGAGCGGCGCTCGGCGGTGACCACGACCTCTTGCAACTGATCTGCAGCCTGAGCCGGCTGCTGATCCGGCGAGGTCTGCGCCAGCGCGGCAGCCGGCACTCCAACGGCCAGTGCCGCGAGCATCGCCGCTATGGACGTGGCGATGCGCGAGAACAGCGATGCACGCTTGGGACTGATCAATATCACGCCGGATCGGGTGATCTCGTAGCGCAGTCCGGTACCACTCAACAGTGCCCCGATGGCCTGATCCAGGGTGTACCGGCCTTTCAATGGTCGACTGACGACCCCCTGGACAATTGACGAGCGGTAGAACAGCTTGCGGCTTGCACTCAGGGCGAGAGCCTGTAGCGCATCGCGCAGCTGCTCCTCCGGAATATCGAATTGATACAGCGCATTGGATGGAGCGTCAGTCGCAATGGCGACGCCCCCCCGCACCGTCAATAGCGTGCACAACCCGATGGTCGGCGCGTAGCCGACGACACTTGAGACCATGCGGACAACCCCTCGTCTTGTTGCTTCAATGCAACGCGGAACCAGAGCTCGTAAGAGCTCCCACGTTTTAATTGAATACGCGCGTCGCATCGAAGTCCGCATCTCGAGCGTCGAAATTATTATTTGCCCCAATCCGAGCCGCTGCTTGTCAGCCGTTGACTGGAGGATGCACGGCTATGGGGCGGGTGACAGCAGCACAAGATCCGGTCCGCGTTGATGTGCTACGAGCGAAAGAGACGCCTGGGCAGCCTCGGCAAAGGCAACGGTGTCGCCGAGCTCGAATACACCGCTGATGCGCTGTTGGGCGAGCAGCGGGTCGGTGATCCTGAGCTGCAGGGTCGAGTAGCGGTTCAACCGGCTCACGGCCTCGTCCAGCGGAGTATTCCTGAAGATGATCTTGCCCCGCCGCCAGGCCAGCGCGGCGGCGACATCGGTGTCGCGCTCGACTACCGCCTGGCCGGTCGGGCCCACACTCAATTCATCGCCGGCCCCAAGATTTATCGTCCGGTCCGCAGCCGGTAAAGTCGGCTTGCGTAGCGCGGCGGGGGCCTTGGAAGGACCGGGTGTCTCCACCACTACCTTCCCCGTGACCATGTCGACCTGCAGGCTGGCGTCGAAATATTGGACGTTGAAAGATGTCCCGACGGCAATAATGGCATCCCTGCCAACTTCCACCACGAATGGCCTGCGAGGCTCGTGGGCGACAATGAACTGCGCCTGGCCGCCGAGCAGTTCGATCATCCGGACATCGCGATTCATCCTCACCCGCAGGGTTGTCCTCGCATCCAGCGCGATACGGGAGCTGTCCGCCAGCTCGATGAGTTGCTGCTCTCCCGTCCCGGTGCGATAGGTCACTTCACTGCTCGTATCGAGGATGCGCTCGAGCGCCACGCCGAGCAGCAGCACAATCGAGGCCGCCAGCGCGGACTTGGCGTAAAACCCCGCACCACGACGGCGCCGTGGAGAGCGCGCGCGCCGCAGAGCGGCGCCACGCACAACCAGCAGCGGCGGGGACGCTGAGTGGATGCCGACGGCCTGCCACGCAAGTTGCACCTTCCGGTAGGACTCGGCGTGAGCCGGGTCGGCCAGCCATGCATTGAGCTCGGCCTGTTCGCGCGCCGTCCAGTGGCCCGACTGCTGACGGATGTAGGCCGCCGCAGCCTGCTCTTCCGGGCTGGCCGGCGGCTCGTCCGCGCCGTTATGGTCGGCGGATGCCGTCATCGTGATCCATCCGCCGCGCCAGGTGGGCGAGCGCCTTGCTGAGGTGCTTCTCCACGGCGCTCACGGAGATACCGAGCAGCTCGGCAATCTGCGAGTGTTTCATGTTCTCGAGCCGGCACAGCACGAATATGTCGCGGGTGCGCTCAGCAAGCTCGCCAAGCGCGGCCACGATGCTTGCGAGCTGTTGCTGATTAGAGAGTACGCGTTCGGGGGAGCTTTCCTCAGCAACCCCTTGCACGAGATCTTCATTCCAATCGATGACCGAAGTGCGGCTCAACCTGCGCCGACCCCGGTCCCGCCAGCAATTCAGCGCGATCGTGAATATGTAGCTTCTGGCGTGTTCAGCCGAGGTCCATCGGGTATGGCTCAGCGCCCGGAGTATCACATCCTGGGCGAGGTCTTCCGCCTCGGCCGCGTTGCCGCAACGGCGCTGAAAATAGGCGATCAGCGCGGGCCGCAACTGTGCAACGACTGCCGCGCCATCGTTAACGACCGGGTTGGGTATGGCTTCCGGCATAGACCACTAGGTTGTATGAACACGGTGCGACGACTGCCCAGCGCAGCAGCGGGCAGTCGTCGCACCCTATCGAGAGAACTCAGCCCGCGGTGCTCTCCTCCTCGCCGACGCCCACATCCTCGACGTCGCCCACGCCGCCGCCCACGTCCATGAAGCTGCGGCCGCTGGTCTCATCGAGCTTGCGGCGCCGATGAGCATGCGCAGCAAAGCCCGTGCCCGCCGGGATGAGCCGGCCGACGATGACGTTCTCCTTGAGGCCCCGCAGATCATCCTTCAGACCGCGCACCGCCGCTTCCGTCAGCACCCGCGTCGTCTCCTGGAATGAGGCCGCGGAGATGAAGGATTCGGTGGCCAGCGAAGCCTTGGTGATGCCCAGCAGCACCGGCTGCAGGCGCGCCATCTGCTTGCCCTCGGTCTCGTTGCGATCGTTGATATCCATCGCACGAGAGCGATCCAGCTGCTCACCACGCAGCAGCGTGGTCTCACCCGCCGCGACCACCTCGGTCTTGCGCAGCATCTGGCGGATGATCACCTCGATGTGCTTGTCATTGATCTTCACACCCTGTAGGCGATAGACGTCCTGGATCTCACGTACCAGATAGTTCGCCAGGGCCTCGACGCCCTGCAGGCGCAGGATGTCGTGCGGGTTGGGCTCGCCGTCGGCGATCACCTCACCACGCTCCACGGTCTCGCCCTCGAAGACGTTGAGCTGGCGCCACTTCGGGATGAGCTCCTCGTACTTGTCGCCATCGTCGCTGGTGATGACCAGACGACGCTTACCCTTGGTCTCCTTGCCGAAGCTCACCGTGCCGCTCTTCTCCGCGAGAATCGCCGGATCCTTGGGCTTGCGAGCCTCGAAAAGATCCGCCACGCGCGGCAGACCACCGGTAATGTCGCGCGTCTTGGACGACTCCTGCGGGATGCGCGCGATGATGTCGCCGATCGACACCTTGGCACCATCCTCGAGGTTGATGAGCGCACCGGACGGCAGCGTGTAGACCGCCGGAATGTTGGTGTTGGCGAAGGTGACTTCCTTGCCCTTGGGGCCCAGCAGCTTGATCGTCGGTCGCAGCTCCTTGCCGCCACGCTGCTTGGAATCCATCACCACGGTGCTGGAGAGGCCCGTCACCTCATCGACCTGCGAGGCCACGGTCAGCCCGTCTACGAAGTCCTGAAACTTGATGAAGCCCGCAACCTCGGTGACCACCGGATGGGTATGCGGATCCCAGGTGGCCACGATCTGTCCACCTTCGACCGTCGCCCCTTCCTTGGCGGTGATGGTCGCACCATAGGGGATCTTGTAGCGCTCGCGCTCGCGCCCGAACTGATCCACGACCCCGAGCTCGCCCGAGCGCGACACGGCCACCAGGTGGCCTTTCTCGTGCTCCACGGTCTTGATGTGATGGAACCGCAGCGTACCCTTGTTCCTGATCTCGACACTGCTGGCGGCTGCGGCTCTGGATGCCGCACCACCGATGTGGAAGGTGCGCATCGTCAGCTGCGTCCCGGGCTCGCCAATCGACTGTGCGGCGATCACGCCGACCGCCTCGCCGATATTGACCAGCCGGCCACGTGCGAGGTCTCGGCCATAGCACATGCCGCACACGCCATAGCGCGTCCGGCAGGAGATCGGCGAGCGCACGCTCACCTGATCGACGCCCTCATGCTCGAGCAACCGGACCAGGCCCTCATCGATCAGCGTACCGGCCTGGATCAGCACTTCCTCGGTCCCGGGCTTGTGCACGTCGGCCGCCATGACACGGCCCAACACTCGCTCGCCCAGTCCCTCGACGACGTCGCCACCCTCGACCAGGGGCGCCATCGACAGCCCTGCCGTGGTACCGCAGTCCTCCTCCGTGACCACCAGGTCCTGGGCGACGTCCACCAGACGCCGCGTCAGATAACCCGAGTTCGCGGTCTTCAGCGCAGTATCCGCCAGGCCCTTGCGGGCGCCGTGCGTGGAGATGAAGTACTGCAGCACGTTCAGGCCTTCACGGAAGTTGGCCGTGATAGGCGTCTCGATGATCGAGCCGTCCGGCTTGGCCATCAGGCCGCGCATGCCAGCGAGCTGGCGGATCTGCGCCGCCGAGCCGCGCGCGCCGGAGTCCGCCATCATGAAGATCGAGTTGAACGACTTCTGACGGTGCTTGGCGCCCAGCGAATCAGTGGCCTCCTCGCTGCCGAGTTTCTCCATCATCGCCTTGGCGACCTGGTCGTTGGCGCGCGACCAGATGTCCACGACCTTGTTGTAGCGCTCGCCATTGGTCACCAGACCCGAGGCATACTGCTCCTGGATCTCCTTGACCTCGCGGTCGGCGGAGGCCACCAGGCGTGTCTTCTGCTCCGGGATCACGATGTCGTCGATGCCGAACGACACCGCCGCACGCGTCGCGTAGTGGAAGCCCGTGTACATGAGCTGATCGGCGAAGACCACCGTTTCCTTCAGCCCGAGCGCACGGTAACAGGCATTGATCGCCGCGGAGATGACCTTCTTGGTCATGTCCTGGTTGATGATGTCGAACGACAGCCCCCTCGGCAAAATCTCGGACAGCAGCGCACGACCTACCGTGGTCGCCACCAATCGCCGGTGCTCGACCAGCTCGCCGTTCTCGCGCTTGTACTCGATCAGGCGCACCTTGATGCGCGCCTGCAGATCCACCGTGCGGCTCTCGTAGGCGCGGTGCGCCTCATCGACGTCGGTGAAGTAGATCCCCTCACCGCGCGCGCCGATGCGCTCGCGCGTCAGATAGTAAAGACCGAGCACCACGTCCTGTGAGGGCACGATGATGGGATCCCCGTTCGCAGGGGAGAGAATGTTGTTGGAGGACATCATCAGCGCACGCGCTTCCAGCTGTGCCTCGAGCGACAGCGGTACGTGCACCGCCATCTGGTCGCCGTCGAAGTCGGCATTGAAGGCGGTGCAAACCAACGGATGCAGCTGGATCGCCTTGCCCTCGATGAGCACCGGCTCGAACGCCTGAATACCCAGGCGGTGCAGCGTCGGGGCGCGATTGAGCAACACGGGATGCTCGCGGATGACCTCCTCGAGAATGTCCCATACCTCCGGTCCCTCGCGCTCCACCAGCCGCTTGGCCGCCTTGATGGTCGAGGCCTCGCCGCGCAGCTGCAGCTTGTGGAAGATGAAGGGCTTGAAGAGCTCGAGCGCCATCTTCTTCGGCAGTCCACACTGATGCAGGCGCAGCGTCGGGCCTACCACGATGACCGAACGGCCCGAGTAGTCGACGCGTTTACCAAGCAGGTTCTGGCGGAAGCGCCCCTGCTTGCCCTTGATCATGTCCGCGAGCGACTTCAGCGGCCGTCGGTTGGTGCCGGTGATGGCGCGTCCACGGCGGCCGTTGTCCAGCAGCGCATCCACGGCCTCCTGCAGCATGCGCTTCTCGTTGCGCACGATGATGTCGGGCGCGGACAGCTCGAGCAGCCGGCGCAGGCGGTTGTTGCGATTGATGACGCGGCGGTACAGATCGTTCAGGTCCGAGGTCGCAAAGCGTCCGCCATCCAGCGGCACGAGCGGCCGCAAGTCCGGGGGCAGCACCGGCAGCACGGTCATGACCATCCACTCGGGCTTATTGCCCGAGTCGATGAAGGCCTCGGCGAGCTTCAGGCGCTTGGAGAGGCGCTTGAGCTTGGTCTCCGAGGTGGTGGCGCCCATCTCCTCACGTATCTTGATGAGCTCTGCCTTCAGGTCCATGGTGCGCAGCAGCTCGAACACGGCCTCCGCGCCCATGCGCGCGTCGAACTCATCGCCGTGCTCCTCGATGGCCTCGAGGTACATCTCATCGGTGAGCAGCTGGCCGCGCGTCAGCGGCGTCATGCCGGGCTCGATGACCACGAAGGCCTCGAAATACAGCACACGCTCGATCTCGCGCAGTGTCATGTCGAGCATCAGGCCGATGCGCGAGGGCAGCGACTTCAGGAACCAGATGTGCGCCACCGGGCTCGCGAGCTCGATGTGTCCCATGCGCTCGCGGCGCACTTTGGACTGCGTGACCTCCACGCCGCACTTCTCGCAGACCACTCCGCGGTGCTTCAGGCGCTTGTACTTGCCGCACAGGCACTCGTAGTCCTTCACCGGCCCGAAGATCTTGGCGCAGAACAAGCCGTCGCGCTCGGGCTTGAAGGTGCGGTAATTGATGGTCTCGGGCTTGCGCACCTCGCCATACGACCAGGCACGGATCATCTCCGGCGAGGCGAGGCCGATCTTGATCGAGTCGAAGTTCTCGACCGGTGCCTGCTGCTTGAAGAGCTTCAGTAGATCTTTCATGGATTGACCACCTTGAGGCTTGCGCCTCAGTCCTGCTCGAGCTCAACGTTGATGCCAAGCGAGCGGATTTCCTTGACCAGGACATTGAAGGACTCGGGCATGCCCGCCTTCATCTCGTGGTTGCCATCGACGATGCTCTTGTACATCGCCGTGCGACCCACCGTGTCGTCCGATTTGACCGTGAGCATCTCCTGCAACGTATAGGAGGCGCCGTAAGCCTCCAGCGCCCACACCTCCATCTCTCCGAAGCGCTGGCCGCCAAACTGTGCCTTGCCGCCCAGCGGTTGTTGCGTGACGAGGCTGTAGGGACCCGTGGAGCGCGCGTGCATCTTATCGTCCACCAGGTGATTGAGCTTCAACATGTACATGTAGCCCACCGTCACCTGCCGATCGAAGCGCTCGCCGGTGCGGCCATCGAACAGCCAGGTCTGGCCCGACAGCGGCAGCTCCGCCAGCTCGAGCAGTCCCTTGATGTCGCGCTCGCCGGCCCCGTCGAACACCGGGGTCGCCATCGGCACACCGTCCTTGAGGTTGTGCGCGAGCTCGAGCACCTCGGCGTCCGTGAGCTCCTCGAGCCGCTCGTGCTGGCCACCGGAGGCGTTGTAGACCTTGTCGAGGAACTCGCGCAGCTGCGTGACACGCTGCTGCTGCTCGGCATGCGCCTCGATCATGCGCCCGATCTTCAGGCCCACGCCCTTGGCCGCCCAGCCCAGGTGCGTCTCGAGCACCTGACCGACGTTCATGCGCGAGGGCACGCCCAGTGGATTGAGCACGATGTCGACCGGAGTGCCGTCCTCCAGGTACGGCATGTCCTCGACCGGAACGATGGTCGAGATGACGCCCTTGTTGCCGTGTCGGCCGGCCATCTTGTCGCCCGGCTGGATGCGGCGCTTGACCGCCAGGTACACCTTCACCATCTTCAGCACGCCCGGCGCCAGGTCATCGCCCGCCGTGATCTTGGCGCGCTTCTCCTCCAGCCGCTTATCGAAGCTCTTCTGCTGTGCGGCCAGCCGCTCGGTTGCGGCCTCGAGCTGCGCATTGGCGTCCTCGTCATCCACACGGATCTGGAACCACTCCTCGCGCGGAATGGAGTCGAGGTACTCCTCGTTGATGCGGGTGCCGGATTTGAGCTTCTTCGGCCCCCCGGTCGCGGCATGATTGAGCAGCATGTCGCGCACGCGCTGATACAGGTCGTCCTCGAGGATGCGGCGCTGATCCAGCAGGTCCTTGCGCACCCGCTCGATCTCCGCCTTCTCGATGGACTGCGCCCGCGAGTCCTTCTCGATGCCGTCGCGGGTGAACACGCGCACGTCGATCACGGTGCCGTCCATGCCGGGCGGTACGCGCAGCGAGGTGTCCTTCACGTCGGAGGCCTTCTCGCCGAAGATCGCACGTAGCAGCTTCTCCTCGGGGGTCAGCTGTGTCTCGCCCTTCGGGGTCACCTTGCCAACCAGGATATCGCCGGCGCGCACTTCCGCACCTATAAAGGCGATGCCCGCCTCATCGAGCTTGGCGAGCGCGGCATCGCCCACGTTCGGGATGTCCGCGGTGATCTCCTCAGGCCCGAGCTTGGTGTCGCGCGCCACACACGTGAGCTCCTCGATATGGATGGTCGTGAAGCGATCCTCCTCGACCACGCGCTCGCTGATGAGGATCGAGTCCTCGAAGTTGTAGCCGTTCCAGGGCATGAACGCGACCAGCATGTTCTGCCCTAACGCCAGCTCGCCCAGATGAGTCGAAGGCCCGTCGGCCAGCACATCGCCGCGCGCGATGGAATCACCCGCCTTCACCAGCGGACGCTGGTTGATGCAGGTGTTCTGGTTCGAGCGCGTGTACTTGGTCAGGTTGTAGATGTCCACACCCGGCTCGCCGGCCGCCGTCTCCGCGTCATTGACGCGCACCACGATGCGCGACGCGTCCACCGAATCCACGCTGCCACCGCGACGTGCCACCACGGCCACGCCCGAGTCGATCGCGACCGGCCGCTCCATCCCCGTGCCCACCAGCGGGGTCTGGGAGCGCAGCGTTGGCACCGCCTGGCGCTGCATGTTCGAGCCCATGAGCGCGCGGTTGGCGTCGTCGTGCTCCAGGAACGGAATCAGCGAGGCGGCCACCGACACGATCTGCTTGGGCGAGACGTCCATGTAGTTGATGCGCTCACGCGGCATCAGCGTGAATTCGCTCTGGTAGCGGCAGGAGACGAGCTCGTCGGTCAGCTCGCCACGCTCCCCGGTGCGCGCATTGGCCTGCGCGATCGCGAACTCGCCCTCTTCGATCGCCGAGAGGTAGTCGAGCTGATCGGTGACGCGGCCATTCTCCACGCGTCGGTACGGGGTCTCGAGGAAGCCGTACTGGTTGGTGCGCGCGTAGACCGACAGCGAGTTGATCAGGCCGATGTTCGGACCTTCCGGGGTCTCGATCGGGCAGACGCGCCCGTAGTGCGTCGGATGCACGTCGCGTACCTCGAAGCCGGCACGCTCGCGCGTCAGGCCGCCCGGCCCGAGCGCCGAGACACGTCGCTTGTGCGTGACTTCGGACAGCGGATTGTTCTGGTCCATGAACTGCGACAGCTGCGAGGAGCCGAAGAACTCCTTGACCGCGGCGGCCACGGGCTTGGCGTTGATCATCTCCTGCGGCATGAGCGGCTCGGACTCGGCGATGGTCAGACGCTCCTTGACGGCGCGTTCGACACGCACGAGACCGACGCGGAAGGCGTTCTCCGCCATCTCGCCGACGCTCCTGACGCGGCGGTTACCGAGGTGATCGATGTCATCCACGGTGCCGTTGCCGTTCCTGATGTCGATGAGCACCTTGAGCACATCGAGGATGTC
The DNA here is from genome assembly GCA_036266795.1 of Steroidobacteraceae bacterium. Classification (GTDB taxonomy): domain Bacteria; phylum Pseudomonadota; class Gammaproteobacteria; order Steroidobacterales; family Steroidobacteraceae; genus FEN-1191. The sequence continues at coordinate 23,300 of DATAXJ010000015.1, forward strand.
CTGCTTGGACAGGATCGGCGAGCCCGTGATCTCCTTGCGGCCCACGCGGCGGTTGAACTTCATGCGGCCCACGGCCGAGAGGTCGTAGCGCTCGTTGTTGAAGAACAGGTTGTTGAACAGGTTCTCGGCGGCATCCTTGGTCGGCGGCTCGCCGGGACGCATCATGCGATAGATCTCGACCAGCGCCTCGAGACGCGTCTTGGTCGGATCGATGCGCAGCGTATCGGAGATATAGGGACCGCGGTCCAGGTCGTTCACGTACAGCGTCTGGATCTCTTTGATGCCGATCTCGATGAGCTTCTGCACGCTCGCGGCGGTCAGCACCTCGTTGGCCTTGGCGATGATCTCGCCGCCGTCGGTGTTGACCACGTCGTGGGCGAGGATCTTGCCGTACAAGTACTCGCGCGGCACAGGCAGCTGCGTAAGGTTGGCGTCCTCGAGCTGGCGCACATGGCGCGCCGTGATGCGCCGGCCTTCCTCCACAATCACCTGGTCGCCGATGCGCAGGTCGAAGGTCGCGGTCTCGCCGCGCAGCCGCGCCGCCACCAGCCGCATGGCCACGTGGTCGGCAGACAGCTCGAAGGTATTCTTTTCGAAGAAGGTATCGAGGATCTCTGCCTCGTTCATGCCCAGCGCGCGCAGGATGATCGACACGGGGAGCTTCCTGCGCCGATCGATGCGCGCGAACACCGCGTCCTTCGGATCGAACTCGAAGTCCAGCCAGGAGCCACGGTACGGAATGATGCGCGCGGAGAACAGCAGCTTGCCCGAGGAATGAGTCTTGCCGCGGTCGTGATCGAAGAACACGCCCGGGGAGCGATGCAGCTGGCTGACGATGACGCGCTCGGTGCCGTTGACGATGAACGTGCCGTTGTCGGTCATCAGCGGCAGCTCGCCGAGATAGACCTCCTGCTCACGTACGTCCTTGACCGGCTTCTTGGCGCCGGCGGCTTCCTTGTCGTACACGATCAGACGCACCTTGACGCGCAGCGGCGCTGCATACGTCAGGCCGCGCGACTGGCACTCCTTGACGTCGAACACCGGCTCACCGAGCCGGTAGTTGACGTACTCCAGCACCGCATTGCCCGAGTAGCTCGAGATCGGGAACACGCTTTTGAAGGCCGCATGCAGGCCGGCGCTCTGCCGCGCATCCTCGGCGACGTGCGCCTGCAGGAAGCTGCGATAGGAATCCAGCTGGATCGCGAGCAGATAGGGCGTCTCCAGAATCCCGGCCTGACGGCCGAAGTTCTTGCGAATGCGCTTCTTCTCGGTGAATGAATAGGCCATCGTGTCACCCTCTCAAAAGCAGGAAAGCGCGCGCGGTCGAGCGGACCGGTACTTCACCGGTCCGCTGCCGCGCGCCATGCGGTACAGGGCACAGGCACACCGGCGCGACGGGTCGCAAGGACCCGCACGCCACCCGGCGGCCGCGCCCCATTGGGGCCATGGAGGTTATTTGACCTCCACCTTCGCGCCGGCTTCTTCGAGCTTCTTCTTGATTACCTCGACGTCGGCCTTCGGAATGGCTTCCTTGACCGTGGAGGGCACGCCCTCGACCAGGTCCTTGGCTTCCTTCAGGCCGAGCCCGGTGATCTCGCGGATCACCTTGATGACCGTCACCTTCTTGTCCGCCGGATATTCCTTCAGCGTCACGGTGAATTCGGTCTGCTCCTCGACGGGAGCGGCGGCCGCGGCTGCGCCGCCACCGGCGGCGGCCATGGCCACGGGGGCCGCAGCAGTCACGCCGAACTTCTTTTCCATGTCCGCGATCAGCTCGACCACCTCGAGCACGCTCATCTTGGAGATCGCGTCCAGGATCTCGTCTTTCGAAACAGCCATTGTCCTCTCCTCAAATACTTTTGCGGTATGCGATTACGGTTTGCGTCCGAATTGGTTCGAATGTCAGGGGGTAGCTCAGGCGGCGGCCGCCTGCTTCTGATCCCGCACCGCGGCCAGCGTGCGCACGAGCTTGCTCGGCGTGCCCGCGAGTGTGCCGACCAGCTTCTGGATCGGCGCCCGCATCACCCCCAACAGCATCGACAACGCCTGCTCGCGCGTCGGCAGACTGGCCACCCGCTCCAGGTCCTTGGGCCCAAGCAGCTGCCCCGACAGCGATACCGCAGTCGGCACGAGCTTCTCGTTGTCCTTCGCGAAGGCCTTGAACACGCGCGCCGCGGCGCCCGGATCGTCCTTCGAGAAGGCCAGCACCAACGGTCCCTTGAAAACCGGCGCCATGCACTCGAACGAGGTGCCGCTCACCGCGCGGCGTGCCAGCGAGTTCTTGACCACTCGCACGTACACACCGGCAGCGCGCGCCTTGGAGCGAAGCTCCGTCAGCTGCGACACCGTCAGGCCCCGGTACTCGGCAGCCACGGCGGACAACGCCCCCGCGGCCACGGCGGAGACTTCCGCCACCAGCGCCTTCTTGTCTTCCAGGTTGAGAGCCACTTGACCTCCTGCCCTTGAAGATCACCCTGAGGCAGACACTCCGACCTCGCCGTCGTTGTGCCGCCCCGCCACGAAGGACGTCCTGCAATGCGACGTCCTCCACCCCGACGGTGATCCCCTCCAGGCACATTCCTGGCCGTAAGGCTTCACCATCATCTGCGCAGGCTGTTGGCGATTAAGGACCCCCCGGGTGTGACACCCTGGGGTCCGCCTGCGGTCTTCGATGATGGCCGGCGATCCGCGCCGGCCCGCATCAAACTCGACTCGATCGAATCAGCTCGACAATTCCTTCAGCTCGACGACGCAGCTCCGAGGCTCGATTGGTCCACCGGCACCCCCGGTCCCATCGTCGAAGACAGCGTCACACGCTTCAAATAGATGCCCTTGGAAGCGGCGGGCTTGGCCTTCTGCAGATCCGACAGCAGCGCCTGCAGGTTGTCACGCAGCGCGCTGACCTCGAAATTGGCACGCCCGATCGGGCAATGCACCACACCGGCCTTGTCCACGCGGTAGCGCACCTGCCCGGCCTTCGCATTGCGCACGGCAGTGGCTACGTCCGCGGTCACCGTGCCCACCTTCGGATTGGGCATCAGACCGCGCGGTCCCAAAATCTGGCCGAGCTGGCCAACGACGCGCATCGCATCGGGACTGGCCACGACCACATCGAAATTCATCTCGCCGGCCTTGACCTTCTCGGCCAGGTCTTCGAGACCGACGATATCGGCGCCGGCAGCCCGCGCGGCATCCTGATTCTTGCCGCCGGTGAACACCGCCACGCGCACCGACTTGCCGATGCCGTGCGGCATCACGGTGGAACCGCGCACCTGCTGATCGGACTTGCTGGCATCGATGCCCAGATTCACTGCCGCATCGATGGATTCGGGAAATTTCGCCGTGGCGCATTCCTTCACCAGGGCGAGCGCCTGATCGAGTGGGTAAGACTTGCCGGGCGTGAGCTTGTCCTTCCACGCCTTGGCGCGCTTGGGGGTGGTGGCCATGTCAGAGGCCCTCCACGTCCACGCCCATACTGCGCGCGCTGCCAGCAATCGTGCGCACGGCAGCCTCCAGGCCCGCGGCCGTCAGATCCGGCTGCTTGACCTTGGCGATTTCCTCCAGCTGCTTGCGGGTGATCTTGCCGACCTTGGCTGTATTGGGGGTGCCGCTGCCCTTTTCAATGCCGATCGCCTTGCGAATCAGCACCGCGGCGGGCGGTGTCTTCATGATGAAGGTGAAGCTGCGATCCGAATAGACCGTGATCACGGTCGGAATCGGCAGGCCCTTCTCGAGCTTCCCGGTCTGCGCGTTGAACTGCTTGCAGAACTCCATGATGTTCACGCCCTGCTGACCGAGCGCCGGGCCGATCGGCGGCGAGGGATTGGCCGCGCCGGCGGGCACCTGTAATTTGATGTAACCCTGAACTTTCTTGGCCATGGCTCCTACCTGCGGGTGCTGACGCCGTGAGGCTCCCCGCGACTTTCCTTAAACCTTCTCGACCTGCGAGAAATCCAGCTCCACGGGCGTCGAGCGGCCCAGAATCTGCACCGCCACCTGCAGGCGGTTCTTCTCGTAATTGACGCTCTCGACGACGCCGTTGAAATCATTGAACGGCCCGTGCACCACACGCACGACCTGCCCGGGCTCGAAGGACACCTTCGGCCGCGGCTTGTCCACGCCTTCCTCGACGCGCTGCAGGATGCGATTGGCCTCCTTCTCGGAAATCGGCGCAGGCTTATCGCTCGTGCCGCCGATGAAGCCGAGCACCTTGGGCACGTCGCGCACCAGGTGCCAGGTCTGCTCGTCCATCTCCATCTGCACCAGCACGTAGCCGGGATAGAACTTGCGCTCGCTGCGCCGCTTCTGCCCATCGCGCATCTCCACCACTTCCTCGGTGGGCACGAGAATCTCACCGAACTTGGTCTCCACACTCTCGCGCTTGATGCGCTCCTTGAGCGCCTCGGCGACGCGATGCTCGAAATTCGAATAGGCGTGAACCACATACCAGCGCAGCGACACGTTCATCCTCCCCCAGTCAGAAAGCGGGTCGCCCAGGACAGGAACAGGTCCAGTGCCCAGAAGAAAACGCCGACAACCACCACGAACACGAACACCACCAGCGTCGTCTGCGCGGTCTCCTGGCGAGTAGGCCAGGCTACTTTGCGCAGCTCCTGCCGCGAATCGAGCACGAACTGCCAGACGGCACGCCCCCGCGCGGAGCTGCCGAACACTACCAGGGCGAGCACGATGCCGACGGCCACCGCACCCCAGCGCAGCCAGTCGGCCTGTGTTTGCAGCACATAGAAAGCGACGATGCCCGCAAGCACCAGCAGCACTGCCACCACGAGCTTGACGGCATCGACACTGCCGCCGACGCTCTGTTGTTGAGCTGCATCGTTCATTGAATTGATCGTCGCCTACATTCCAGGACGCCCGAGGCGCCGAAGTTGGCAGGCCAGGAGGGAATCGAACCCCCAACCTGCGGTTTTGGAGACCGCCGCTCTGCCAATTGAGCTACTGGCCTGTGAACTACTTCAGGATCTTGGACACCACGCCGGCGCCCACGGTGCGTCCGCCCTCGCGGATCGCAAAGCGCAGCCCCTCTTCCATCGCAATCGGGGCAATCAGCTCCACCGTCATCTTGATGTTGTCCCCCGGCATTACCATCTCGGTATTGCCAGGCAGCTCGATC
>DATAXJ010000048.1:0-53411 GCA_036266795.1 Steroidobacteraceae bacterium
GCAACAGGGTTGCCGGTGCAGGAAGTGGCCCGTGGCATTTGAGTTCAAGCGCATTGCCGATGAGCTCGTGGCCAGCCACGAGATCAACGTCACGCCGTTCATCGATGTGATGCTGGTACTGCTGGTCATTTTCATGGTGGCTGGGGCGTATTACCCACGGGGACCTGAATACGCGGGTCTACCTGCGCGCCGACGAGAATGTGCGTTATGGCGACCTGATCAGCGTCATGGACCTGCTGCGCGCCGCCGGCTACGAGAAGGTGGCGCTCGTGAGCCGCCAGGTGCCGCAGTGAGCAGCGAGCATCAGATTGCAAGCTGGTAATAGGTGCTGCGGGGAACAGCGTCAGGCATGCGTACTAACTCGCCAGTGAGACCCTCCCCAAGATTTAACCGCCCGTCAGCGTCGCCTGCATGCGCATATCATGCTGCGCACCGGGTTGCACGCTGAAAATCCCCGGCTTTTCGGCCAATTCGCCGCTAAAGCCCACGGGATCGGCCAGCCCGTGCCACGGCTCGATACAGATGAATGGAGCGCCAGGCTTGCTCCAGAGCCCGAGATAGGGAGTGTCCGGAAACCGTAGCGCCAGCCGAGGCCCGCTAGATGCGCCGTAACTCACTGCTTGGCTGCGAACGGCATCCAGGATCACCGCGTCGTCCAGGAACAGCTCATCTTCGATCACCAGACGCCGCGCATGTATTGGCGTCGGATAGGCCTCAGGCTTCACGAGGCCCGCGGAATTCAAACGGCGAATGGGAGCCGGCTCATCGAGGTCGAACTCGATGGTATGGGCGGCACGCGGGCGACCGAAGGGCAGGGGCCAGCGAAAGGCAGGGTGGTAGCCGAAGCTTGCCGGCATCGGCAGGTCGCCCCGATTGATCACACTGGTCGTCACCTGCAGTGTGGTGTCTGCGATCTCATATCGCACCTGCAGCTCGAACTGGAAGGGATACACGAGCAGGGTTTGATCGTCGGCCTTGAGACGCAAGATTGCCTCGGATGGAGAGGTGCTCACTATCTCGAATTGCCGACCGCGCGCGAAGCCGTGGCGCGGTAATGCGTAGACTTTTTCCCCAATTCGGTACCTCCCGCCAGCGAGAGCTCCCACGATCGGAAACAGCAATGGCGATCGACCCGTCCAGAAAGCCGGATTGCCGTCCCAGAGCAGATCACGGCCCGATGCGTCTCGTAAGATGGATAGCTGGGCGCCCAGGGGATCGACTTGCGCCGTGAGGGAGCCGGAAGCCAAGGTAAGCCAAGCACGGTCGTCTGACATCTGCCTAGCATACGATTAATCTTCCGAGCATGAGCTGTGTGCTGCTCGCAACGCTGGGTTCGCTCGGGGACCTGCATCCATACATCGCAGTCGGAAAGGCCCTGGTAGCGCGCGGGCAGCGCGTGCGGCTGGCAACCTCGAGCGATTACCGCGCGCGGGTCGAAGCGGCCGGTTTGGAATTCGCACCACTGGCGCCTTCACTCACCGAACTGGGCGAGCCGTCACACATCGCGCGGCAATTTTTCGCAGGCTGGGCGGGCCCACGGCGGTTGATCGACGCGATGGTCGCGACGCCGCTACGCCGTGCCTGCGCCGATCTGCGCGCCGCCATGCAAGGAGCGGCACTGGTTGTTTCGCATCCGCTGACTGCCGCGTTGCCGCTGCTGGCCGAGAGTCGCGAGCTTCCGTGGCTGTCGAGCGTGCTTGCCCCGTACAGCCTGTTTTCGATGAGCGATCCGTCTGTGATCCCGAAGCTGGAATGGCTGCAACGATTCCCGCGCGCCGCACGTTGGCTACGGGCTCCGCTGCTGCATCTCGTACACACTCAAGTGCGCCGCTGGGAGCGGCCACTGCACGTGCTGCGCACTGAGTTAGGCTTCTCGCCAGTCAGAGAGACGCTACTGATGGGCGGCCAGTTCTCTCCTCTCGGCACACTGGCTCTGTTTGACCCCGTGCTTACCGCTCCGCAGCCGGACTGGCCCCCGCAAACGTTCCTCTGCGGAGCAGCCCTGTACGACGCCGCCGATCCGGAGCACGCGTCAGGGGAGTGGCAGGAAAAGCTCGAGGACTTTCTCGCCTCGGGCCCGCCGCCCCTGGTGTTTGCATTGGGGTCGTCAGCAGTCTGGCTGGCGCAGGATTATTGGCAGCACGCAATCGCTGCCTGTCAAACGCTCGGCCGTCGTGGGTTGCTGCTGACCGGTATGCCGCTGCAGGCGCACTTGCCCGCCGCGGTAGCCGCCTTTGAGTACCTGCCGTATTCGCGCGTGTTTCCGCGTGCCGCAGCAGTGATCCATCAGGCTGGGATCGGCACCTTGTCCCAGGCGCTTCGTTCTGGCCGCCCGCAGCTGCTGACTCCAGCGGGGTTTGATCAGCCTGACAACGCAGCGCGCGCTGCGCGCTTGGGCGCCGGCCGGGTTTTGCCATTCCAGCGCGCGCACAGCGAGGCTCGACTGGTGCGCGAATTGCGAGCGTTGCTCGACGATCCGGCATACGAGCGAGTGGCAATCGAGACGGCAGAACGATTGCGCGGAGTCAACGGGGCGGCGGCCGCCGCGCAGCGCATTACGACTATCATGGGCGGGACTGGTTCGTGAACGGGGTGTGGCAGCTACACCCTAACGGGGACAATCGATGGTGCGGGGAAGGGCACTATCCGCGCCCATTGCCGCATGATGTTTCACAGCGGCAATTAAAGCCTCAACGTCCTGCCGCCGCGTATTGAAGGCCGTCACCAGTCGCACCGTGGTGCTGCGATCGTCCATCCATCGATAGAACTGAAAGCCCTCGGCGTAGAGGGCCTGAATCGCTGTCTCGGGCAGCTCAGCGAACACCTCATTGGCCTCGACCGGATGGCATAGGCGCACTCCGGCGATGCCCCTGAGCCCCTCCGCCAGGCGCTGTGCCATGCCGTTGGCGTACCGTGCTTGCCGCAGCCAGAGATCGTCGATCAGGTACGCCTCGAGTTGGGCTGCGAGCACGCGCATCTTGGAGAACAGGTGACCCGCGCGCTTGCGCCGAAAGCCCAGGGTCGCAGCCCGGGCGGGGTCGAACACCAGGATGGCTTCGGCTGCGAGCGCCCCGTTCTTGCTGGCCCCGAAGCTCAGCACATCCACCCCGCAGCGCCAGGTCAGTTCCGCCGGTGTCACGCCGAGAAAGGCCACCGCATTGGCGAAGCGGGCGCCGTCCATGTGCACGCCGAGGCCATGATGGTGCGCGACGCGCGCCAGCGCGGCAATCTCGTCCGGGCGATAGCAGGTGCCGGCTTCGGAAGCCTGGCTGATGCTCACGGCGGCGGGCTGTGTGTGATGCACGACGCCGAGTCCACCCGGCAGCTGACGGGCGAGGGTATCGGCATCCAGCTTGCCGTGCTCGCCGGACAGCGTCTGCAGCTTGGCGCCGCCGGTGAAGAATTCCGGCGCACCGCACTCATCCACGGCGATGTGTGCATCCACGTGGCAGAAGATCGTTCCCCAGCCGGGCGCGAGCAGCGACAGACCGAGTGCATTGGCCGCGGTCCCGGTGGCGACGAAGCAGGCCGCCAGCTCCGTTTCGAACAGGGCCTGCAGCTGCGCCTGCACGCGCCGCGTCTGCTCGTCCTCGCCGTAGGATGAGCGTGTCCCCTCATTGGCCGCCGCGATGGCCGCCAGGATCTCGGGCGCGAAGCCCGCCGTGTTGTCGCTTCGAAAATCCATGACTCTCCGCGCTCAGCGCAAGGCCATCAGGCCGAGGGGCTCAGTGTCCGCCCTGCACACGCAGACCCGCCTCGCGCAGCGCCTGCGCAAGTGCGATTTCGATCTGCTCGGCCTCACTACGGGCGATTTTCTGCAAATGCAGCACCGGCCCGATGAGCACCTCCAGTCCCCGACGCAGCACGCTGCCGGCGGCGCGAATACCGGCCTTGTGCTGATCAAACCGCTGCGCGGGAGAATAGTGGTGGCTCATGCCGACGTAGATACCATAGGGGTCGCCTCGACAGTCGCGATAGTCCAGCAGCACCAGATACAGGTTGCTGCGGCCGCGTGCGCGAGCGCGAAAGCGATCGGCGCTGCGGTAGAGCTGCTCGAGCGCGTCAAAGTGCCGCATCGGTAACCACTCCGGAATGCTCTCGGCAGCGCGTTGCCAAAGCCGCTCGAGCGCCTGCTCCACCTCCAATGCCAGCGCACCGCGCATCCACATCTCGTGAATACAGTGCGCTCCCAGCAACCCGTCGCGCGCCTGTAGCGCGTGCTCGAATTCCCGGCGCAGCTGCTCGGCGGCTCGCGCCGCCAGCGGGCGCGCGGCGGGCATCATCTTGCGATCCAGCACGCCGCTATTGTGGAGCGCAGTCGCGGCCGCGCAAGCAGGATTTGGTAGCGCGGCACGCGCGACCCCGGTCCGCAAGCGAGTGGTTGGGCGGCCCGCAGGATGTCATGAATGCCTACAGCGGGCGGCACGGGTAGTCACCGCGCGGGTTGCGCTGCGCGCGACGACCGGCAGATGGATTACGAAGCCCTTTAGCTATATAAAAAAATGAGTAGCAGTTATATATAGTTACGGACTATAAATAACGTATATTCGAGAATGCCTCATTACCGCATGGCTCGCATGCGGTAGCGATGCGCGCTGACATCAACAGAGGACGCTGCGCGACGCGGAGCTATCCCCTGCGATGGCACCCTGCACAGATGGCACGTGCACCGATACAGCTGCGTAAATCGACCCAAGACCCCCGTCCCCAACCGCCCCCCGCGCCGCGGGAACCCCAGACTCCGCTTCCGCCCGAAGGGCCGCAGCGCGTGCGCGTGGGTCCTCTCTGGTGGATCCTGTTCGCGCTGCTGATTGTATGGAATGTCTACTCGTTCTTTCCCCGGCACACCTCGCAGGTCGCGTTGCCATACAGCGCATTCATCACCCAGCTCGGGCAGGGCAACGTGGCGACGGTGCGCCTCGTGGGGGATGCCATCAGCGGCACTCTCAAGCATCCGCTGCGCTGGCCGCCCAAGGCAGCTGCTGCAGCTGCGCCCGCCCACGCGCCGGCGGCCGCCCCGACAAAGGCCCAGCCCGCCAGCCCTGCTGCACAAGCGGCTCGCCCGGCAGTAAAGGCACCACCAGCAGGACAATCGATATCGACAAAGGTGGGCTCCGCAGGTCGGAGCGTTGCGACTCCTCCCAGCGCATTTGCCAGGCCGCCTCCGGCACCCGCCAACTACAGCGACTTTCGCACCACTTATCCGAGCCAGATCGGCGATCCGACACTCATGGCGACGCTGCGCGCCCAGCACGTCACGCTCGACGTTGCCGAGCCCTCGACGCCCTGGTTCGCGTACCTGCTCACCGATGGCCTGCCGATCCTGCTGATGTTCGGTCTGCTCATCTGGATGGGGCGGCAGGCCTCGCGTACGCAGAACGGCATTTTCGGTATTGGGCGCACGCGCGCGCGCCGCTACACGGAGGATCGCCCCAAGGTGACTTTCAAGGATGTGGCGGGGGCTGATGAGGCCAAGACGGACCTTGCCGAGGTGGTCGATTTCCTGCGCCATCCAGCCAAGTATCTGGCCATCGGCGCGCGCATCCCGCGCGGCGTGCTGCTGGTAGGACCGCCGGGCACGGGCAAGACACTGCTGGCGCGGGCGGTTGCGGGCGAGGCGGGCGCACCGTTCTTTCATATCAGCGGCTCGGAATTCGTCGAGATGTTCGTCGGCGTGGGCGCGAGCCGCGTACGCGATCTGTTCGCACAGGCGAAGACGGCGCAGCCGGCCATCGTGTTCGTCGATGAGCTCGATGCCGTGGGTCGCCGCCGCGGCGCCGGCCTTGGGGCTACCAACGACGAGCGAGAGCAGACGCTCAATCAGCTGCTGGTGGAGATGGACGGCTTCGATGAGCGTCAGCAGGTGATTCTGCTGGCTGCGACCAATCGCCCCGACGTGCTCGACCCGGCGCTGCTGCGCCCGGGACGTTTCGACCGGCAAGTGGTCGTGCCGTTTCCCGATTGGCGCGGTCGGCTCGGAATTCTGCGCATCCATAGCCGACACCTGAACCTGGCGCAGGACGTGGATCTGGAACGTCTCGCGCGCACGACAACCGGCCTGTCCGGTGCGGACCTGGCCAACCTGTGCAATGAGGCGGCGCTCGGGGCGGCGCGTGCCGATCGCACCGAGATTCTCATGAATGATTTCGAACAGGCCTGGGAAAAAATCGTCCTGGGAGCCGAGCGCAGCACGGTGCTCAGCGATCGCGATCGGCGCGTAGTCGCCTACCACGAGGGCGGCCATGCGCTGGTGGCGTGGCTCACGGCCGCGGCCGATCCGGTGCGCAAGGTCAGCATCGTGCCGCATGGCCGGGCGCTGGGCATCACGGCCCAGCTGCCCGATGAGGACCGCTACAACATGAGCCGCACCGAGCTCATGGCGCGCCTGGATGTCATGCTCGGGGGCCGCGCTTCCGAGGCGCTGGTGATCGGTGATATCACCACTGGAGCGGAAAACGATCTGGTCGAAGCCACGCGGCTCGCACGGCGCATGATCACGCGCTGGGGCATGGGACAGCTCGGCCCCGCGGCGTTCGACTATCACGACGAACAACCGTTTCTCGGCTATCAGCTCTCGCAGGGACGCGACTACTCGGAGGCCACGGCGGCGCGTATCGATGAGGAGATCGAACACCTGCTCGAGGAACGCCAGGACGTCGTACGTTCACTGCTGATGCACGCCCGCGAGCGTCTCGATCGCCTCGCGGAGGCATTGCTGCGGGAGGAGAGCATCGGCGATACCGAACTACGCGAGCTCCTGGGAGCGCGGCCGGCGGCAGCCTCGAACGCGCCCACGCACACGCCGGCGCGCCCGCGCGCTGCCCCGACGATCACCCGCGCGGCTCCAGGATCCTGAGCTGCCCCCGGCTCGATTGCATCGTTAGCTGTCATGGAAGCGTCGGGTCGTGGCGAGGATAGCGCGCACGGGCGGGTACAATCTCGCGGGGCTTCGAGGATAGAGGGCTGTCTTTCATGCGTGGATTCAGGTTTGACTGTTGCATTGCGGACCTGAGCACCGGTCCCGTGCACGAGTGTGCGGGCTGATCAGCCGGTTCTCGAGTGTCACAAGACCCGCGCGTCAACGGCGCGTCGCCTTCGCGTTCTGAGCCATCGACCCTGGAGCCTGTGCAGGCTTTCGCGCGCCGGGTGCCGCTGATTGTGGCGGCAGCGTTCTTCATGGAAACGCTGGACGGCACGATCGTGACCACGGCGCTGCCCGCGATCGCGCAGAACATGCATCGCCCGGCACTGGCGCTGACGCCCAGCATCTCCGCGTATCTGGTCGCCGTGGCCGTGTTCGTGCCCACGGCCGCATGGGCCAGTGACCGCTTCGGCTCCCGCAAGCTGTTTGCCTCCGCAGTGGCAGTGTTCACGCTGGCCTCGCTGCTGTGTGCGGCGAGCGTGTCTCCGGCGATGTTCTTCACCGCCCGTATTATTCAGGGGGCGGCCGCCGCGTTCATGTCCCCGGTGGGACGCTTGACGGTGCTGCGCGAGACACCCAAGCGGTATCTGATCGAGGCGATTTCGATCATCACCTGGCCGGCGCTGATCGGACCCGTGGTGGGGCCGCCGTTGGCCGGGTTCATCACGACTTATGCATCGTGGCGCTGGATCTTCCTCATCAATGCGCCGATCGGTATCGTGGGGGTGTGGCTGGTGCTGGCCCTGGTGCCAAACCATCGCGATCCAGCCGTGCCACGCTTCGATGGGATTGGCTTCGTATTGACGGCGGCCGCGCTGGCAGCGTTGATGGAAGGCCTGACCCTTGCGGCGGATGCAACCGGCGTGACCTTCGGCACCGCTGCGCTGCTGGTGGGCGCGGGCCTTTCGCTGGGACTGCTGGCTGCCCGCCATGCCCGCAGGCATTTTGCACCCATGCTCAATCTGAGTGCGCTGCGCCTGCCGACCTTCGCGCTCAGCACGGCCTCGGCCGGCATGCTGGCGCGCATTGGAATCGCCGCGGGACCGTTTCTACTGCCGCTGATGTTCGAGATCGCGTTCGGCATGAGCGCCGCGGCGGCCGGCGTGATGCTGCTGGTATACATGACGGGCAATCTGGTCATGAAGAGCGTCACCACGCCGGTGCTGCGCCACTTTGGGTTCAGTCGCGTGCTGTTCGTCAACGGCCTGCTGTGTGCGCTGGCGATCGGGTGCTGCGGGTTGCTCACGCCGGGAACGAACCGGATCCTGCTCTATGCGCTGCTGCTGGCCGCGGGCATGACACGCTCGATGCACTTCACGTCGGTCAATACCCTGGCGTTCGCAGATGTCGCACCGGCGCAGCGCGCGACTGCGAGTACGCTCTCGGCAATGCTGACGCAGCTTGCGTTCACGCTCGGGGTGGCTTTCGCATCGCTGTTGCTTGCGCTCTCGCAACAGGTGCGGGGCGCGAGCCGGTTGATGCTCACGGATTTCCGGGCGGCTTTTGGGGGGGCGGGGATCCTGATGCTGCTGGGGGCGCTATGGATGCTGCGATTGCCGCGCGGTGCGGGGGCCGAGGTAGCCGGCAGGGCCTGAGCCGAAGGCACACACGACCTGCGCAAGGCTCATCAGCCGTGCAGGCGGCTGAGCATCCAGAACACGCCCAGGCCCGCGAGCAGCGCCGTCGCGGAATCACGGGCCAGCGCCCACGGTACACGCGAGCGCGGCTCGTGCACCCACCGACTCAGGGCCCTGCGTGCGAGCATCAGCAGTGCCATGACAGCGACTGCCGCGAGCAGTGCCCCGAAGTCGTATCCCGCTGCCATCGGCAGCAGCGCTGAGGCACTGACCTGCTGCGGCCCCACGGCTTCGGGCAACACGAATCCGTCGAGAAAGCCGAACAGCGCCGTCAGCAGCGCGGCTCCCTGGCCCCAGTTCGCCAGGCTCGCACGCGCACCGAGCACGCCTCCGACCAGCAGCGCGGCACCCGCCAGCAGCAGCACCGGCCACGTCGCGTGTGCCAGCCAACTCAGGGCCGCAAGCGCCAGCAGCGTGCCCATCGCTGCAAGGATGGCGGGGCGCGCTCGCGCCAGCTCGCGCACGATCTGCTGCCCGGCCACCAGGGCCACCAGCAGACCGACGGCTGCGCCCAGCAGCCCACCGCGTGGCACCAGATCGCCTGGCACCGTCGCAATCAGCGACAGCGCATAGCCAGCCGCCAGACTCAGGCCAAGCACTCGCAGCTCGCGCACACCGCGTGTGAGCAGCACCGCCCCGAGCAGGAAGCACAGCCGATCCCAGCGTGCGAGCATGCGCACGAATCCCAGCGCCGCATACCGCTGCCACCCGGCCGCAGGAGGGGCGCTCGCTGTTGGCAAGGCAAGCTGCTGATGGGTGGCGGTGAAGAGCTGCATCCGGAAGGCACCATCGGCCTCCTGCACGCGCGCAAAATCGACCTGTCCAGGCAGCCGATCGAACAGCGCGTGATCCTCGAGCACCAACCCGGCAGGGGAGGTGGGTTCAGCGGCGGACAGGGGTTCGCCAGGGGCCGCAGGCCCGGCGCTCGATGCCGTAACGCCGAGCGGCGCACACTGGAAAAAAATCTCGAAGCCATATAGACCGGCGGCCACGGTCAGCGGATCGACACGTCCGATGTCGTAACCTTGATCGATCGCCTCGCAGAATGCACTGCCGGCCCGCACCGCCAGGTGCCCGAGCAGATACTCGCCGACACGCTGCTGCACGAGCACTTCAATGTCGGTGCCAGCGAGGCGCTGCGCATCAGCGACGGGTAGCAGGAAGCGTACCGTGATGCGTTGGCCTTCCACGCTCCAGGTGGAGTAGCTGGCGCTGCCCAGATCGGCGCCTGGATTGGCGAGGGTCGCGATCCCGTCGGCCCAGTCGATGGCCGCGGCGTGCGCGCCGATCGGCATCAGCAGCACTGCCAGCGCGAGCCACAGCGGCGCGCTGCATCGCCTCATTCGGATTGCCCCGGCGCCAGCAGAATCTGTGCCTGGCTGCGCAGGAACTGCAGGTTCCGCCTGGCGGCCTGATCGGTGAGTGCGATGCGATAATCGTTGTAGACCTGCGCACGCGCCGCGGAGAAGTCCTCCACGGCCGCGGGCTGGCGCTGCTGCATGATCAGTACGTGCACGCCGTCGCTGGCCACGATCGGATCGGAGACCTCGCCGTTGCCAAGCGTCGTAGCCACCTGGAAGAGCTGCGCGCCCAGGTGCAGCTTGGCCGCGAAGTCGAGCTGCTGCGAGTCATATTGCGGCGAGGCGTCCGCAAATCCGAAGTGCTCCATGATGTAGTCGACGCTCGCGCCCGAGCGCAGCTGGTAGACCGCCTCGACTGCATCGGCCTGCGCCTGCGTGACCGACTGGTCGGCGTTCTGGTAGCCGCCCACGTGCAGCACCAGATTCTGCACCGTCATCGTCCCCTGGCTCGAATAGCGATCCCGGTGCGCATCGTAGTAGGCGCGCAGCTGCGCATCGGTGGGCTGCACCGCCTGCTCGGGTGCGGCGGCCTGCGCGTCCACGGCGTCGGACATGGTGGTACGCACTTCCTCGATGGTCTCGGGCAGATCCAGCGCCAGCGCACGCTGCACCAGCAATTCCTTGTCGATCATCTCGTGCAGCACGTGCGCGCGCTGCGCGGTGCTGGCCTGATCAAACGGCTGCTCGGTCTCGGTCGCGGTCTGCGAGATGAAATCACTCATGAGGACGCCCTGCTGGTTCACCAGCGCGACGTACCCGGGGGGCACCTGCGTGAGCTCGCGCGGTGCGCGGTGAAACAGTCCAATCCCGGCGAGGATCAGCCCGGCTACCATGGCCGTCACCGGCAACGCGACACGCCGCTGCGCCGGACTCGCCCATTGCGCCACGCGCCACCGCAATCGACCTGTGCGCCGCGGCGCGGAGGTGACGGTGTGTATCGAAGTATGTGGTACGGCCATTGCGTCAGCCCCCCTCGACACTGCTCTTGGACAGACCGTGCAGATAGACCGCCAGGGCGCGCATTTGCTCCAGGCTCAAGCGTCCCTGCCAGGCCGGCATCACGCGGTGACGGCCATAGAAGATGCTGTCGTAGATGTCCTGCTCGCTACCACCGTTGTTCCAGTAGTTCACGGTCAGATTTGGCGCGCCGTAGTCGGATTCGCCTTTGGCGTCCGAGCCATGGCAGTCGTAGCAGCCGTACAGTTCGCTGTGAAACAGCGTCTCACCGGCATTGGCGGCTTCCGCATCGTAAGGGCGTCGGTTGAGCTTCATGAGGAACTGCACCAGCTCATGCACCTGGCCATCGGAGAGACGTCCCATCAGGCCGAAGGCCGGCATATCAGTCACATTGAGTGCCTTGGGCTGTCCCGAGCGGATCCCGTACAGCAGGATGCGGTCGATCTGGAACACACTGCCATTACCCCAGAGCCAGTGGCCTCCGACCAGTGCCGGTGCGCCGATCAGCGGATTGCCGCGCATCTGCGCGCCATGGCAGCCCGCGCAGTCCTTCGCAAACAGCGCTGGCGCCTCGCCATCGGCGAAGCGCACCAGCGCGGCGTTCGCATCGACGTCCTGCGGATAGGTTCGCAGCAACTCGCTTGCCAGTGCCGCGTGCCGCCAATGCGCCCGCAGCGTCCAGGTCACCAGCGCCGCCGCCAGCAACAACAACGGTACTGCCAGCCATGCCAGCAGCGAGGGCCTGCTGCCAGCGGCGCGCGTCACGTTCAGGCTGCCGCGGGCAGACCGGCGGCCGCGGCCGCGCCGCCCTGAGTCTCATCGAACAGCAGCAAGCGGCCCGCATTGCCCAGTCCGAGGAAGGTGCTGAGGTTGTGCAGCAGTGCGGCGATGATGGGCGCTTCGATGCCCAGCACGCCGGCGCCCGATAGCACGATCAGACCGAACGTGAAGCCCAGGCCGATCGCCACGTTGACGTAAATGGTGCGCCGACAACGGCGGCTGAGCCGAATGCAGGTACCCAGACGTCGCAGGTCGTTCGTCATCAGTGCCAGGTCTGCGGAGGCGAGGGCGACGTCGGCACCCTGCGAGCCCATCGCCACGCCCACGGCCCCGGCGCGCAGCGCCAGCGAGTCGTTGATGCCATCGCCCACGACCATGGGGCGGCGGCCGTTCTTGATCTCCTGCATGACCCGATCCATCTTCTGCTCGGGCAGCATCTCGGCACAGACCTCGTTGATGTGGATTTCGTTGGCCACCTGGTGCGCAACGGCCGCGCGATCGCCGGTCAACAGCACCATGTGCTCGATGCCCAAGCTCTTGAGATCCTCGACGGCTTCCCCGGCGCTGCTGCGCAGCTGATCGAAGAACAGCAACCAGCCCAGAAATTGTCCGTTGCAACTGACGCCGGCGATTGGCCCATCGTGTGCGGGCGGCACCGGCGTGTGCATGCCCAGTCGCTCGAATAGATCTGCGCGCCCCAGTGCCACGGTCTGCCCGTTGAGCTCGCCGGTCACCCCGAAGCCGCCCAGCTCGCGCGTCTCCTGCAGGGTCAGGCGCTCGCTCGTCGGCACCGCCGCGGCAGCGGCACGGCTCAACGGATGATTGCTCGCCGCACCCAGGCTCGCCGCGATCTGGCGCAGCCGCTGCGGGTCGGCGCCGTCCACCGCGCGCACCTCCGTGAGGCGCAGCTCTCCGGTCGTGAGGGTACCGGTCTTGTCGAAGATCACCGAGGAGACATCGGACAGGTGCTCGAGGAACCCCGAACCCTTGATCAGGATGCCATGACGTGCGGCTACCGCGATGGCGGCCACGGCCGTGGCCGGCGCGGCCAGCACCAGCGCACAGGGACAGGAGGCCACGAGCACCGCCAGCATTGCCGGAACGTTGCCGGTCATGAGCCACACCCCGGCGGCCACGAGCAGCACCAGGGCCATGTATTGTCCTGCGTAACGATCCAGCAGGCGGGTCACCGGAGGCTTGGCGAACTCCGCCTCGCGCATCAGCGCGATGATGCGCCCGAGCGTGCTCTCGGCGCCCACGCGCGTGAGCTCCACGACCAGCAGACCATCGATGTTCATCGCGCCGGCGATGACCTGCCCGCCCTCGGCGACCTCCACCGGCACGGATTCACCGGTCAGGGACGCCAGATCCATGCTCGAGTTGCCCCGACGCACGATGCCATCGGCCGGCACGCGCTCCCCGGCGCGCAACTCGATTCGATCCCCGGCGCGCAGCTCGCCGCTCGGCACCATCTCGAGGGTGCCATCCTCGCGCAGACGCCGGCTGTCGGCCTCGGTCAGGCGTGTCAGCGCCCGCACCGCCTCGTGCGAGCCGAGCATGCTGCGCTCCTCGAGCACATGGCCGATCGTCATGATGATGGGCAGGAATGCCGCGGTCATCAGATCCCCGGTCGCCCAGGCTGCGATCAGCGCCAGAGCCACCAGCCGATCCGTGATGCCGTGCAGACTCGGATGGCGCAGGCTGTTCCAGGCCTCGATGAACACCGGAATGGCCACCAGCGCCGCAGCGGCACCGGCCACCAGATCCGAGATGCCACGTGCGCCAGGCAGGAACAGGCGCATCCCGCCGGCAACGGCCACCAGGCACAGCGCGGCGAGGGCCACGGTCAGGCGCGAGGCGAGAATCAGACGCTCGACGCGATCGAGCAGTACCGCCGGACGGCTCTCGCTGCCGCTGAGGGGCGGCAGGGGAACGATGCTCGGACCGCAGCAGTTCGGATCCAGCTGCTCAGCGAGGGATTCAGCGCGCTCGGTAGATTGCATGCTAGTGCTCATTTGGGTTTTCCCGGCATCAGGAAGCGTACGCCGCTGTTGGGATCCACCAGCGTCACCGCGCCGACACGATTCATGATGTCGCCGACCTGGTTGCGGTAGACGTTGAGCAGCAGACTGTTACGGGTCAGCGAGGTTTCCTCGCGCTCGAGCGGCAGAATGGCCGCGGTGTTCACCGTGGCCGAGCTCACCATCTCGCGCGCGGTCGCCTGCGCGGAGCTGATCAACTGCTCCTTGAGCTGCTGTGCCCCCTGCCGCCGCCGCTCGGCATCGGTGTTGGCTGTGGCGATACCGCGATCGGCTGCCTGCGAAGCCACCAGGACCGCGTCGAAGGCGGTCTTGGCCTCCGGTGGCAGCCATGGGTTCATATCGATGCGATCGACCTCGACCCCGAGCGGTGCCCCCGCCGCCGCCAATGCCTGCAGACGCGCATTCACGGCCAGCAGCAGCTCATTGCGCACCTCGGCGCGTAGCGATACGGCGTTGGCGGCCTCACCGTTACCTGCACCGGCCTGCTGTGCATCGGGAACCACCAGGAAATCGTTCAAATTGCGACCGGCCGTGACCTCAACCGTACTGGCGCGAAACAGGCGATTGAGTGCCGCCGGCACGTGCTGCTCGGCGATCGCATAGGCGATCGGATCACTGATGCGATAGATCAAGGTGGCGGTCAGCAGCACGGCGTTGCCATCGCCGGTCATATAGGCCGAGGCATTGGCCGGCAGCGCGCTGTTGTTGCCGCCCGGGCCGATGAGTGCCGCGGCCTTCTCGGTCGGTGCGGCCAGTGCCGGCATGTCCTGGCTGAGCTGCCGTTCCGGGCCCGGCAGCAGCCGCACCTGTTCGATCGGCCGCGGCCAGGCAATCAGCAGGCCCGCCTCCTGCGAGCGCACGATGCGACCGAAGCGCAGCACTACGGCCTGGCTGTCCGAGGCGATCTGCCGCACATTGCTCGTCAGCCACAGCACGGCCAGCAGTGCCGCAGCGATGTAGACCGTGCGAAAGCCGATCGCCACCGACTGTGCGATGGGCCCCGGCGGTGGCACGGGCGGCGGCCCGACAGGAACCGCGCTGGGGCTGATGTGTGGATGCTCGGGCTGGGCGTTCATGGGTAGTGACCGGCGAAAACTCAGGGTTGCGAGGCCGCTAGCGAGGCGCCTGCCGCCGTACGCGGTGCCGTGCGCGCGTGGGCATGCCCTGCGGCGTGCTCAGGCGCTGCGCTCGAGGCAGACGCCGGCAGATTGCCCGCGGCTCCCGGCCCATCGACCAGCACGCGGAAGGGCGCGGCGTCGGTGCGCAGAATCAGACTGGTGTTACGGCCGACGAGCTGGTCGATGGTGTCGAGCGAGCGCAGCGTCGTATACAGGCCCGGGTCGCGCTTGTAGGCGTCGGCATAGATACCGGCGGCCTGCTGCTCGGCATTGGACTCGATGCTCGAGGCCTGCTCGCGTGCCTGCGCCACGACTTCACGCGCATCGCGATCGGCATCGGCACGGATGCCGGCAGCCTTCTGCAGCCCGGCGGCCGTGATCACGGCCGCCGCGGTTTCGCGCTCGGCGCGCATGCGCGCCACGGTCGCGGCGAGTGTCTCATCCGGCAGCGTCATGCGCTCGATGCCGATCTGCCGGATATCGATGCCATAGACCTGCAGCATGCGTGCGCGCACCTGCTCGCGCACCTGCTCCTCGAATTGATCGAGCCGCACCTTGGAGGGATCGGTATTGACGACGTCGGCCATATAGAAATTGCTGGAAGTGTTGTGCAAGGCCGCGTTGACGAAACTGCGCAGCTGGCGCGCCGCCTCGTCGGGTTGATTGCGCACCGAGCGCAGGAATTCCAGCAGCTGCTGCGAGTCGTCGGGGACCTGCCAGGCGGCGTAGGCCTGCACCAGCAGACGCAGTCCATCGCGCATGCCCACATCCTGCAGCCCCGTGGAGGTCGTGCGCAGACGCAGGTCGATCGGAATCGCGCTCTCGAACGGGGCGGGTAACTTCCAGGCGAGCCCGGGCTGCGTGACGACGCGCACGGGATTGCCGAAGCGGGTGATCACGTCGGCCTGGCCGGCCGGCACCATGACGATGCAGGCGGCAGCGATGGCCGCCAGCAGGATCAGCGTGGCCACCCCCGTGCGCAGCAGCGGCTTGATGCTGTGATCGTCGTCGTGATCGTCCTGGCCACCGTGGTGACCGGGCGGTTGATCGTCGGGGTCGTCGTGATGATTGAACATGGTCGTATCCGGTACTTGCTGGGTGCAGATCAGTCAGCGTTGCTGAAAGCGGGCTCGAGTTCGATCGGCGGACCGGGCGGCGCAGTCGATGGGGTGACTGGCGAAGTGGTGAGTCCCGCGGCCGCGGCGCCCTGGGCGATCGGGCGCATGTCGATCATCGGTCCGTCACTGGCGCTCAGGCGATGATCCATGAGCGTCAGCGGCCTGCCTCTCAGCGCCGTCGTGAGACTTGCATAGAGCCGCTCGAGCAGGAAAGAGCGACCACTCTGTGCATAGGCGCGCCGGTCCATCGAGAAACGGTAGGCGGTCGCATCGGCGGTGTCGCGCGTCTCAGTTGCCTGCGCATTGGCTACGGTCAGCAGCTCGTGCGCCTCCTGCTGTGCGACGCCGGCCGAGCGTTTGGCACGCCCGATCTCGTCGGAGATGCTCGCCTCGGAGTTGATCTGGGCCGCCTGCACGGCGTGATAGGCCTCGGCCGCCCCTGCCGGGGGATGGATCTCCTCGATGAGCACCGAGACGATGTCGGCGCCGGTGCGATACCCGGCGATGTCGCGCGACAGCTCGTCGCGCAGCTGCCCCGCGACGTCGTCGCGCTGCGCGTACAGCACCTGGTCAAGCGTGCGCGAGGTGAAGTAGCGCAATACCAGGCGACTCGCATCCTCGCGAATCAGCGCCTCCGGATCGGCAACCGTGTAGATCGACTGCAGCGCATCGTCCTTCGAGAGGCCGACACGATAGAGCACGTAGATTTCCGTCGCGACGCTCTGAAATCCCTGACCGGTGCCCTGGCTGGCGACCAGGTAGTGCGCCTGGTCCGCATGCGCACTCTCCCAGAGACGATTGAGCGACAGCGGAGGGGTCGCCTCCGCGGAGATCAACTGGGTGCTCGCGGGCTGTCCGGGCCGCGCGGCCGGCGTGGCCGCGGCCAGCTGCTGGCGCAACTGCTGCCGGTACTGCGTGTACTCGATGCCCTCGGCGGCGAACACCTCCGGCAGCTGCGCGACCGTCACCTGGTCCTCCGCCGCCAGCTTCTCCAGCTCCGCATTCACCTGCGCATCGGAAACCTCGGCAAGTGCGGCGCTGCTCACGGCAGTCGTGTCTTCTGCGCTACCCGGGTCCACGCCGATCGCGATGGAATGGATGGCGCCGTACTCCACGGTGCGCAACCTTCCCATCGGCCAGGGCAGCAGCAGATGCAGTCCGGGCCCATAGACGGCCACGGGCGCGCCGAAGCGCTCGTAGACGCCGCGATGGCTGAGGTCGATGAGCTTCAATCCCGACAGACCCCAGCACAGCAGCGCCGTGCCGAACAGCGCCGGCAGGATTGCGGCGCTGAGGAAGGTCAGTGCCCAGCTGCGCGCGAAGTCCAGACCGAAATGCGTGCGCAGCAGGTTGCCCGGGGCACGCGGGCCCCCGGTGAGCAGCCCGACGATGACGCTGTCGGCGACCGAGCGCGCATCGAGCGGCTGGGGCGGGGGCAGGAACAGCCGCGCGAGCGCGCGCAGCGCCAGCTCCAGTGCGACCAGCGCCGGCACCCACAACAGCACCAGCTCCGGCCACCGAATCCAGGTGAGGGCGGCGCTGCGACCAATCTCCGTGCAGGCCGCTGCCGCCAGCACTACCGTGACCAGCAGCAGCAGTCGGCGCAGCAGCGGCGCCTCGGGCAGCTGCGGGGCCGGGAATTCGTTCATGACGCGCTCGGCCATCAGCGAGACGAACGCGATCGCAAACACGAAGGCAGCGGCGATGTTGGCCGCGGTGGCATCCTGCGCGACGGCGGTGCGGGGCCACAGCAGCCGCATCGCCAGCCACACGAATATCGCGCCCAGCGTCACGATGAGTGCCTGGCCCTGGCGCGCGACGAAGCCCGGATCGCTGAGTGACCAGCGAGTGCGGCTGACAGGCACCAGGCGGCTCGGAACATTCTGCGCCGCAGATGTCGTAGCCGCAGCGTTCGTGGCGCGCGCCGCAGCAAGCGCGGCGTGAGCGGCCGCATGCCGCGCGCGTGCCACGGTCATGGCGAGGCTCGCGACGAGCGCAGTCAGCGCCAACAGCAGGCTGGCGAGCACAATGGCACCGAGCCCGCCGCTGAACACTTCGCGCGCCAGCAGACGCGTCTGCGGCAGGATGCGCGAAGGCACTGCCGCAGTGAGCAGCAGCACGATGACGGCAACGGTTAGGCTGCCATACAACCAGCAGAGTCGTCGTACCAAGCGCTGCGGTCGGGGTAGTAGATCCGCTGCGCGCTCGTCGTTACGTCTTTCCACGGTGCTCTCTCAAGCCCTCTGATGGGTCATGTTGCCCTGTGGCATGGTACCCCCCGGTAGTATACCTGCTGTACTCCCGTACAGTATCCGGCGGGCGGGTGGGGCAGGCATCGGCACATGACGCATTGCCGCCATGTCGACGCTGGGTCGGACCGATGGCGGCCCCTACAGTTCCTATACGCGCGCTGCTGCGTCTGCCCTCGACGCGAGCCGAAGCGCGGGGGCATCACAGCGCCCGCGCCGCTCAGCTGCGATCCGGAAACGCCAGCGCAGCGACGAGATACGTGCCGGCGCCGAGGGACACTATCCAGAAGCTGCTGGGCCAGTCCGTATAATATGCCAGTGCCAGCCCGGCCCAGGCATCCACCAGCGCCAGTGCCACCGAAGCGAGCAGCCCCCAGCCCAGTCGGCGCGTGAGCCGCTGCGCAGCCGCCGCCGGCGCCACCATCAGGCCAAAGACCAGCAGCACGCCGACGATCTGGGCGCACTCGGCCGTCACCACCGCCACGACCAGCAGAAACAGCACCGAGATCAGGCGCAGCGACACGCCCTTCGCCTGGGCGAGTTCGGGTTGCAGCGTGCTGAACAGCAGCGGGCGCGACAGCACGGCCAGCGCCACAAGACTGACCACCGTGAGTGCCCCCAATATGACAATGGTCATCCGATCTACGGCCAGCAGGTTGCCGAACAGCAGCGCCGTCGCCTGTCCGGCGTACGCGGTATAGAAGTGCAGAAACAGCAGCCCCAGGCCGAGCGATAGCGCCAGCACGATACCGATGGCAACGTCGCGTCCCTCGAGGCGCTCGCCGAGCAGCCCCATGCCGGCGCCGGCGCCCATGCTGACGATCAGCATGCCCCACAGCGGGGAGATGCCGATCAGCACGGCACCCGTGGCACCTGCGAAGCCTACGTGCGCGAGTGCGTGACCGGCGAAGGTCTGCGCGCGCAGCACCAGAAAGTAGCCGGTGCAGCCTGCGACCAGCGCGACGAGCGCGGCGGCCGCAAATGCATTGCGCATGAATTCGTACTCGAACATCTTGTTGCCGCGTCAGTGCCCGTGCGGATGGCGGTGTGCGTCGCGCTCGACCTCGAGACTGCCGGACATCACGAAAATACGCCCGTTGAGGTGCACGACTTCGATGGGCGAGCCGTATAGGCGCGACAGCGCCGGCCCATTGATGACTTGCTCGACGCTGCCCAGGGCCACGTGACCGTTGCCCAGATAGAGCACGCGATCCAGCGCCTCGAGCAGTGGATTGAGCTCATGCGCCGTGAACAGCACCGTGATGGAGAGCTCCTGTTGAATGCGCTTCGCCAGCTCGACCACGCTGCGCTGATGGTGGGGATCGAGACTGATCAGCGGCTCATCGAGCAGCAACAGGCGCGGCTCTCCGAGCAACGCCTGCGCGAGCAGCAGCCGTTGGCGCTCCCCGCCGGACAGCTCGGCGAGCGAACGCACGGCCAGTTGCCGTGCGCCAACCAGATCGAGCGCCCAATCAATCTGCCGACGCGAGGCGGCAGAGGCAAGCGGCAATCCCCAGCGATGGCCCTGCGCGGCGCCCGCAACGAAATCCCAGCCGCTCAATCGGCCGATCGGCGCCTGGCTGCGCGTCTGCGGCATATAGCCGATGGCGGGATTGCCGCGGGCGGCTGGCGCCCCCAGCACGCGAATGGTGCCGCTGTCGGGCCTGACCAGCCCCAGAATGGCGCGCATCAGCGTGGTCTTACCTGCGCCGTTCGGTCCGAAGACGCCGATGAACTCCGCGTCCTGCAGCGTCAGACTGACATTGTCGAGCACCTGCTGTGCGCCCATCGTGAGCGACACGTCCTGCAGCTCCACACAGCTCATCGGTGCTTCTCTGCCAATGCCTGGTTCAGAGCGGCGAGGGTCTGCAGCATCCAGGCCTGATAGTTCAATCCGCTCGGCTCGGTTTCGCTGACGGCGACCAGCGGGATGGAGGACTGGGTCGCAACCTGCAGCAGGCGCTGCACGGCCTGGCCGCTGGTCTGTCGATTGTAGATGAGCAGCCGAACCGTATGGGAGCGCAGCGATTGCTCGAACTGCGCGGTCTCGCGCGGTCCAGGCTCGGTGTCGTTCATGACGGAGAGTTGGAAGGCGCCGTTGCGCATGTCCAGGCCGATGGCCCCGGTCAGAGCGTCCACGACGGGTTCCGTGGCCGTGATCGGCGCTCCGGCATAGAGCCGGCGCATCCGTGCAACCTGCGCCGCGATCGGCTGCAGCGACTGCAGGAACGCCTGCAGGCGTGCGGCCTGTTGCTCATGGGCGGTTGGGTCGAGCGCATCGAGCTGCGTTGCGAGCGCCAGCGCGAGCCTCGGCATCGTTTGTGGGTCGTACCATAGATGAGGATTGACGCCCGTGCCTGTGCGACCCATGAGGGCGGCAACCGACAGAACTCGGCGCGCGTGCCGGCCAGAATTGGCGAGCAAGCGCTCGAGCCAGGTGTCGTAGTGAGCCCCATTGTAGATGAGGATGTTCGCATCGGCGACGAGACGTGCCGTCGCGGCATCGGGCTCGAAGAGGTGCGGGTCAGCATCCGGGTTCTTCAGGATACTCACGACGCGCACGCCGGGGCCGGCGAGCTGGTGGGCGACATCCCCATAGAAATTCTCCGCTGCCACGATGAGCAGCGGCTGGCTTGGCGCCGCGGCCCAACATGATGCGGGCAAGCCCACGACCAGGCACGCCACGAAACACGGCATCAGGCGGCCAGGCATGCGCATTCGTGCCACTCGCTCCCTCCTGCAAGCGGACCGTCGATACGACATCTTACGCTGGGCGGATCGGGGCAGGACGGCGGTCTGCCGCGCCAGCAGAGGGCTGCCTTGGGGAGCGCTACAGATAAGGCGAGAACAGCCAGAAGAAACTGTCGCGCAGGTTTCCGAGCAGCCCTCGGGGCGAGCTGGCGGTGATCGGTGCTCGTGCATGCTCGCGGGCGGACAGGACATACGTTGCGAGCTGGCCGCACACCTTGGCATCGTAGATTTCGACTGCGATCTCGAAATTCAATCGCAGACTGCGTGGGTCCAGGTTGGCCGAACCGATCTGTGCATAGCGGGCATCAATCACGATCAGCTTGGTATGCGAGAAGGGCGGGGGTTGCAGGTAGATTTGCACCCCCTGGGCGAGCAGCGGCGGCAGCCAGCGCCGGGTCGCCCAGTCGACGTAGGGCAAATTGCTGTGTTCGGGCAGCACCAGACAGACTTCCACGCCGCGCAGCGCCGCGGCCTGTAGGGCCGCCGTCAATTCCGGCGGCGGAATGAAGTAGGGGGTCATCAGCAGGATCTGGTGCTGGGCTACCGAGATTGCGCCGAGCATCACGAACAAGAGCTTGTCCAGATCCTCATCCGGTCCCTCGGTGATGACGCGACAGACACTGTGGCCGCGCCCCGCGGCGTAGGGCGGGATGGCCAGTGGTTCGCGCGAGGCGAACAGCCAGTCAGCGCTGAAGCTCTCGGCGAGCTGCGTCACGACCGGGCCGCGCAGACGAAAGTGCAGGTCGGCCATGCGCCGATGGCTGCCCTTGCCGACTTCTCTCGCACCGATGTTCATGCCGCCGACGAAACCCGTGTGCCCGTCGGTCAGCAGCAGCTTGCGGTGGTTGCGCAGGTTCAGCGACAGCGCCGGCCACGACAGACGCGGTGGCAGAAAGCGATGTGCGACGACGCCGGCACGGCGCAGCAGCCGCACCGCGTGCGGCCAGCTATACCACTCGCCCAGTCCATCGACCAGCACACGCACCTGCACGCCACGCGCCGCCGCGGCGCCGAGTGCTTGAATGAATTCCTGGCCGACCGAGTCGGTATCGAAGATATACGTGGCCATCCAAACGGTCTCGCGAGCCTCGCCGATCGCGGCCAGCATCGCCGGAAATGCGTTCTCGCCGTTTTCCAGCAGCTCCACCGCATTGTCGGGCAGGCGTGGACGTCGTGTGACGGCATCCCCGATGTGGGCCAGCTGGCCCGAGAACCCATCGGGCGCCACATCGACCGGGGCATGAGCCCCGCCGCTGGTGAGACCGGCGCGCAACTGTCGGGCCCGCGTTCTGACGCGATTGACGCCGAACACGCCGTAGAGCACCGCGCCTGCGAGCGGAAAGAACCAGCAGACACCGATCCAGCCGAGGGCACTGCGCGGATCGGGCTTGGTCAGCAAGGCATGGATCGCGGCGGCCGCGGCGCCGACTACGTAGAGCACGGCCAGCAGCAGGCCCAGCAGCGCCGGATGAGGGGCGGTCAGATGCACGACCGGTGCCGACGAGACGTGGTGAATCCGGTGCCCATGACCGGAGCATCATAGGGGATCAATCGGGCAGCTGCGCTCGTGCTTGCTTCACCACGGATGCCAGCGCGCTCGGGGAAGTTGTCTCGGCCTGGATCAGCGAGCCGTCTGGCTGCGGCTCCAGGGGCTCGGCCTGCGCCAGTTGCCGACGCAGCACGGCGAGGTCGGCCTCGGAAGGGTCGTGCGCCTCGCGGCTGCGCGCGCTGATGCGCGCTTCCAGCACCTCAGTGGGCGCCTGGCAGTCGATCATCAGGAGCGGACAGCCCGTTGCCCGCGACAGCTGCAGAAAAGGTCGTTGCCTGGCGGCCTGCAGAAAGGTGGCATCCACGATGATACGCAGCCCGCTGGCGAGCGCGCTTTGCGCGCAGTCGTAGAGCCGACGGTAGGTGACATCGTCTGCAGCCACCGAATGTGCACCGCTGCCATACAGCCGCCGTCGTTCCAGGTCGGATCGCACGCGCACGGCGGTGAGCGCGGGGATCAGCCGCGTGCTCAGCCAGGACTTTCCAGACGCACTCACGCCGTGCATCAGCAGCAGCGCCGCGGATGAATCGTGCGCTAACGCCCCCGCCGTGGCGATACGCTGCTGCCGGCGCTGCTGCTCGTCGCGCAGTGCATCGACCTTGGCGCGTACCAGGGCGCGATAGACGGCATAGAAGCGCAGCAGCGGTAGCGCGTCATAGTCGCCGGTACGTTCCAACCACGCACTCAGAAAGGCAAAGGCGAGCTCGGCGCGCTGGCGCGAGAGCAGATCCATGAACAGGAACGCGACATCGCTGACGACATCGATCCAGCGCAAGCGTGGCTCGAATTCCAGACAATCGAAGGGCAACCACGCGTCCTCCCAGCGCACCAGGTTGGCGGCATGCAAATCTCCGTGGCATTCGCGCACGCGTCCATCGCGCCGGCGTTTCTCGATGAGGCTCCGCAAAGCGTTGAGCTGCTCGCGGCTCCAGGCTTCCAGTCGCGCCAGTTGCGGCTCGCTGGCCGGGCCGCTCTCTTTCGAACTGGAAAAATTACGTAGCACTTGGGAACTGACGAGCGCGACGCTGCCATAGGATGGATCCGGCGCAGTGGCAGCCGTCTCGTGCCATTCGCCGAGCTGCGTGCCGAACCTGGCCATCTCCTCGCTCGTCACCGCGCCGTCACCCAGACACTGTGCCAGCTCGTCGGATTGCGCGAACTGGCGCATCCGCACCGCGTACTCGACGGCGGGGCCGGCCACGCCTATCGCCAGCCGCCCCTGAGATTCGCTGATCGGCACGACCTCAAGATAAAGCGCGGGCGCAAAGCGCCGATTAAGACGCAGTTCCTCCCCGCAAAGAAAATGCCGTCGCTCGAGAGTCGACGCATCCAGGTAGTCCAGATGCAGCGGTTTTTTGATTTTGTAGACATACGCGCCGGTCAACACGAGCCACGAAATGGCCGTCTCGCGCAGCTCCAGGCGCTCGACCGGATGCGGGAAACTGGCTGCCTCGAGGCGCTCGGCAATGGAACGGCCGGGGCTCACCTGTGGCTAGTCGCGAAAGTTTTCGAACTGCAGCGGCAGCTCGACATCGCTCTGACGCAGCAGGGCGATGGCCGACTGCAGATCATCGCGCTTCTTGCCGCTGACACGTAGCTTGTCGCCGTTGATCTGCGCCTCGATCTTGAGCTTTGAAGCCTTCAGCTGTGCGATGAGCTTCTTGGCGGCGGCCTGCTCGATGCCCTGTTTGACGGTAATCTTGCGTCGCGCCTCGGCCAGGTTTGCCTCCACATCGCCCATCTCCAGACAGCGCAGATCGATACCGCGCGCCGCCAGGCGCAGCCGCAGGATCTCCAGCAGCTGTTTGAGCTGGTATTCGTTCTGCCCGAACTGACTGATGACATAGCCTTCCAGCTCGAAGCGCGCGCCGCTGCCACGCAGGTCATAGCGCTTGTCGAGCTCGCGGCGCGCCTGGTCCACCGCATTGGTGAGCTCGTGCACATCGACCTTGGAAACTGCATCGAAGGAGGGCATGAGCGGAAGACTGCCATGACAGCGATCAGTCGGCTATCGGTCAGTGTCAACGGGTGTCAAAAGCGGTCTGCAGGGCAGCGTTAGGTATACGATAAGAGGGTTTGATCAGGGGGAATGCCATGCGATCGACCGTATTTACCGCCACACTCGGGGCCTTGGGCGCCACGGCAGTTCTGGCTCTTGCTCAGGTCCAGGCAGCTACGCCGCGTACCGAAGGCCCGGGTCTGAAGTCCCAGGAAGACTCACGGGGGGACGCCCTGCTGGCTACCTGCCAGAAGAATCATCCCGCCAAGATCAATTTTGCCGCGCCGGCCGGCGGCCGGCGACGCGCTCAGCGACCCGCAGCGTCGGGCTACAAGCCACCTTCCAAGGTCGAGGCAATTGCCGACGTCATCGATGCCAATGCCCATTGGCGCCATGTGTGGAGCGAGTCGGGCAACAACGCCGACGGTATCGTCGGGCTGCCCGACGGCAGCGTGCTGGTCGCGCAGCAGGACAACAGCGACGTCGTGCGCATCGATCCCAAGGGGCATGCGCACATCGCCTATCAGGACACCAACACCGGTGGCGCCCTATCGATTAACAAGCAGGGCGACGTATTCATCGTCGAGCGCGGGCTGCACGAGGGCATCTGGGAGCTTGCGCCGCAGCACAAAGGTGTCGCCATGTCCTACGAAGGCGATCCGATCGACTGCCTGGGTAACTTCGGCTTGAACGACCTGACAGCAGCGGCCAATGGCGGGGTCTATTTCACCGTGGGCGGGCTGTATTACGCCGCCCCGGATGGCACCGTCACCAAGCAGGGCGATGTCGGCGGCACCAACGGCATCATCCTCAGCCCCGACGAGAAGACGCTGTATGTGACCAGCGCCAAGGGCTTTGGCATGCCCGGTAATCTGACGGCCTTCGACGTGCAGCCCGATGGCCAGCTGACCAACGAGCGGGTGGTGGCGCAGCTGACCGGTGGCGGCGATGGCAGCACCGTGGACTCGGAGGGCCGTATCTATACCACCAGCGGGAGCGTGATCGATGTGGTCTCCCCCGACGGCAAGCTGCTCGGCGTCATTCCCGGGCCGAAGGGCGATGACCTGATCAGCGTCGCCTTCGGCGGCAAGGACAAGCACACGCTGTTTGCCGTCGGGCTTGCAAAGAAATTCCATCACGGCAGCCTCGGCTTGCCGAGCGACAAGATGCAGGGCGGTCAAGGCGGAGAGCTCATCGCCATTCACATGGCAGCGCAGGGCTACGATGGCCGGGCCAAGTAGAGCGTGGTCCTGAACATGCGTGCCAGCTTGCTTGCGGTAACGCTGAGTGTCTTCGGCGTCACGGCTGCGCTTGCTCAAACAGCGACGGTAAAGAAGACCGAGGGACCGGGCCTGAAGGCACAGGAGGATGCCCGGTATGCGGGGGAGATCAGCAGCTGCCAGCGCAGCCATCCGCCCGATCCGAATGCGCCCCGTCGGGCACGGCCGCGAGCCACGGGCCCGACCTATCAGCCGCCTGCCTCTATCGAAGCGATCGCCGGGGTCGTCAGGGCTGGCGCCCGCTGGCACCAGGTGTGGACGGAAACGGGAAACAATGCGGACGGCATCGTTGGGCTGCCGGACGGCAGTGTGCTCGTTGCTCAGCAGGATAACAGCGCCGTCGTCAGCATCGATCCCAAGGGCCATGCCGACACGGTCTACCGCGATACCAACACGGGCGGCGCCGTTTCGATCAATAAAAAGGGCGAAGTATTCATCGTCGAGCGTGGCTATCAGCAGAGCATCCAGGAGCTCGCGCCCGAACATAAGGTTCTGGCCGACAAGTATCAGGGTGACTCGCTCGACTGCGTGAGCAGCCTCAACGATCTCACCGCGGCCAGCAATGGCGGTGTCTATTTCACCTTCGGCAAGCTGTACTACGCGGCGCCCGATGGCACCGTGACCCAAGAGGGCACCACGGCCTTTACCAATGGAATCATCCTCAGCGCCGACGAGAAGACGCTGTATGTGACCAATGGTGGCGACCTGGATGCCTTCGATGTGCAGCCGGACGGCTCACTGGCCAACCAGCGCGTACTGGCAAAGCTGACCAGCGGTGGCGACGGCAGTACCATCGATTCCGAGGGTCGCATCTATGTGACCAGTAACACCGTGATCGACGTGATCGCTCCTACGGGCGAGCTGCTCGGTGTCATTCCGGTACCGAAGGGTGACGCCGCCATCAGTGTGGCGTTTGGCGGCCCGGGAAAGCACACCCTGTACTGCGTGGCGCTGAACAAGAAGTTTCACCATGGCAGCCTCGGCTTGCCCAGTGACACCGTGCAAGGTGGTCAGGGGGGTGAGCTCATCGCTATCCGGCTACAGTCGCAGGGCTACTCGGGCCGGGATAAGTAAGCCGTCAATCCCTTCCGCGTCGATCCGTGCTTAGAGCAGCTTCTGCCAGTAGCCGACGTCGACCCAGCGGCCAAGCTTGAATCCCACCTCGGGAAACTGCGCGACCCTTGTGAAGCCAAGTTTCTCGTGCAGGGCGACGCTGGCGGCATTCGGCAGGGCGATCCCGCCGATGGCGGCGTGAATGCCGCCCTCGGCCAGCGCCTCGAGCAGGGCAGCATATAGCCGGAACCCATAGCCGTTGCCGCCCTGGCCGGGCTCGAGGTAGACCGTCGTTTCGCTCGAATAGCGATACGAAGCTCGCGTCCTCCAGCGCCTCGCATAGGCGTACCCCACTACCTTGCCGTTGCACTCCGCGACCAGCCATGGCAGCGACAGCGCGCGCACTGCCGTCACCCGCTCGGCCATCTCTGCCGCGTCGACCGGCTCCTCTTCGAAGGTCACGACGGTATCGAGAATATAGGGGTTGTAGATGCAGGCCAGTGCGGGCCCGTCAGCTGACCT
Source organism: Steroidobacteraceae bacterium (assembly GCA_036266795.1). GTDB lineage: Bacteria > Pseudomonadota > Gammaproteobacteria > Steroidobacterales > Steroidobacteraceae > FEN-1191. The sequence goes on from DATAXJ010000048.1 coordinate 27,339, forward strand.
TGCGGCTCGAATGATGAGACTGGCGTTCTCGGCCACGGGATCGCCTCCTCGGCGCCGCCAAATTCTAGCGGCTCGGGAGCAGGGCGGTCATCGCTTATCATCGAGCTTGCGATTCCTGAGGCTCCCCCCGAAGCAGCATGTTTTTCGTCGTTGCCACCGCCCTGTTGATGCTGGCCAGCGCCTATGTGGGGCTGCGACTGCTGCCGCCGCTGGCCCTCGGCCCCGCAGCTGTCGCGCTGGCCGCCCTGGTCCTGGCACTGCCGCCGCTGCTGGCGGCTGGCGGCATGCTGGCACGTACGCTGACCAAGGCGGGCTGGGCGCGGCGCCTGACCTGGGCGGCCTCCCTGAGTCTCGGCTGGGTGTCATCGCTGTTTGTACTGACGCTGCTGCGGGAGCTGGTCCTGGCGATCGGAGCGGCCCTCCTGCCTGGCTCTGGCTCCGTCGCGCTGCAGCGACTGTCGGCGCTGGCTGTGCTGCTGCTGGCCGTGGCCGCGACGTTGTTGGGATTGTTCCGCGCCCTCGGCCGTCCGCGGATCGTGCACGTGGACATTCCACTGCCGGACCTGTCCGCCGATTTGCAGGGCCTCACCATCGTGCAGCTCTCCGATGTGCACGTCGGGGCGACAATCCGGCGAGGCTACGTGCAGCGGGTGGTGGATCGAGTCAACGCCCTGCAGCCCGACCTCGTGGCCATTACGGGCGATCTGGTCGACGGCACGGTCGGGCAGCTGGCCGATCAGGTGGCACCCTTGGCGCAGTTGCGGTCGCGGTTCGGCACCTTTTTCGTCACTGGCAACCACGAGTATTACTCGGGCGCACCCGCCTGGATCGCGCACCTGCGCGGTATCGGCATGCAGGTGCTGATGAACGAGCATGTGATCCTGCGCCGCGGCAATGCGGCGCTGCTGCTCGCTGGCGTACCCGATCCGACGGCGCGTGCCTTCGATCCCGCCCAGCGCAGCGATCCGCACGCGGCTCTGCGTGGAGCACCGTTGCAGGTACGGCCACGCATTCTGCTCGCGCACCGCCCGCGCAGCGCCGTGGCCGCCGCCGACGCCGGGTTTGATTTGCAGCTCTGCGGCCATACCCATGGCGGGCAATTCTGGCCCTGGAATCTGGTGCTACGCCTCCAGGAACCGCTCTCGATCGGCCTGGATCGCTTGCACGACCTGTGGGTATATACCAGCCGCGGCACGGGCTTTTGGGGCCCGCCGCAGCGTCTGGGCGTGCCCTCCGAGATCACTTGCCTTCATCTGACGCTAAGAGGAGATCCCGATGCAGTTTCTGGTCCTGGCCTACGATGGAACCGATCCGGACAGCGGGCAACGCCGCCTGCGGGCGCGCGAGGCGCATTTGGCAGCCGCAGCGCAACTCAAGGCGCAGGGCCGCTTCGTGCTGGGCGGCGCAATTCTCGATGAGGCAGGGGCCATGATCGGCTCAGCGGTGATCTTCGACTTTCCCGAGCGCGACGCGCTGAATCGCTATCTGGCCACCGACCCTTATGTCGTGCAGAAGGTGTGGCAGCGGATCGAAGTGCGACCGTTTCGGGTCGCCCAATTGCCACAGCCGCCCGCGGCTAGCGCCAGCGGCATTTCTTTTGACTGAGGGCCTGCGAAAGGCGCTAATCTGACGATTCAAATTAGAGGGGGGGAGTTCAGCCGTGTCTGACGAAGCCGCTGGCGCACTCGCCATGCGAGTGGCCAATTCTGCCAACGCGTTCGATCTGCGCCGGGTCGGCGCCAACCCGGATTACTGGTATCCGCTCGCCTGGTCCGACGAGCTGAAAGCGGGTAAGACGCTCGCCCGACGCTTTGCGCACCTACCCATCGCGCTCTATCGCGGCAAGAGTGGGCGGGCGTTTGCGCTGGAGGATCGCTGCGCGCATCGCCAGGTGCCCTTGCACCTGGGCGTCGTGAATGGCGATGAGCTCAAGTGCCATTACCACGGCTGGACCTACGATTGCAGCGGCAATTGCGTCGATGTGCCCTATCTCGGCAAGGAGCGCCTGCCCAATGGCGTCAAAAGTTACCCGCTGCGCGAGATCGATGGGCTGATCTTCGTCTTCCCCGGCAACGCAGCGCTCGCCGAGGAACGCCTGCCCACCACACTCGGTTCGTCGCAACGGCGCGGGTACAAGACGCGCAGATTGAATCGCGAGGTGGCCTGCCACTACACCTTCATGCACGAGAATCTGTTCGACATGAACCATCAGTTCATGCATCGCAAGCAGATGGGATCGATCCGCGCGCAATGCCTCGGACGCCAGCACGGCGAGCGCTGGGCACAGGTCGAATACAGCTTCAGCCGCACCGAAGGCCGGCCCTCGGTCGGCGAATATGTGATCGTGGATCTGGTGCGAGGCAATGACAAGAGCAAAAAGGAATTTGGCGATCACATGCGCATTCGCACGGATTATCCCTCGCAAAGCCTGAAGGTCTGGCTGGGCCGCGACATCCAGGTCACCACCCAGGATCCGGTGCTCGATGTATGGTTGTGCTACACGCCGGTGGACGCTGAGCAGCGCACCAACCGCACGTTCGGATATCTGTCCGTCAAGAAGCCGCCGATACCGGGCCTGATCCACCTGGTCTGGCCGTTCTTCACCTGGTTCACCGAGAATATCTTTCGGGAAGACAAACACATCGTGGAGTTCGAGCAGCGGGCGCACGATGCCCAGGACGCGGACTGGAACAACGAAGTCTTCCCGGCGATACGCGACCTGCGCGGCGTACTGGCCCACTGCGGCAGTGTGATGGACTGAGCACAGGGGCCCACCCGGGCTCGGCTACCCGCCGGGGCAGGGGGGCCGCAACGGCCTGCATGCCAGAAGGCGCACGCTCGGATAGAATGCGCCCTCCTGGCCTGGGCGGTCGCTTAGCGTAAGACCGCCCCGGGACCTCGTACTCTCTGGAATGCTCACCGCCCTGTCGCGGCGCGCCTTCCGTTAATCCATGGCAGATCGTCGTCTTCGTGATCCACGAGGCGGTCGCCCTGCACCTTAGATTTCATGGGATAGAGATGCTGACCACCTCCAACCTCGCGATTCAATTTGGCGCCAAACCGCTATTCGAGCGCGTCACCGTCAAATTCTCCGACGGCAACCGCTATGGGCTGATCGGCGCCAACGGCAGCGGCAAATCGACGCTCATGGCGATCCTGGGTCGGGAGCTCGAGCAGAGCGCCGGCGACGTCATGCTGCAGACGGGCCTGCGCCTCGGCAAACTGAACCAGAATCAGTTCGCCTACGAAGAGCAGCGCGTACTCGACGTCGTCCTGCAAGGACATGCCGAGATGTGGCAGGCGATGCGCGAGCGCGATCGGATCTATGCCGATGAGAGTTCCACCGACGAGGATTTCCTGCGTGCGGCAGACTTGGAGGCGAAATTCGCCGGCTACGGCGGTTACACCTCCGAGGCGCGGGCCGCGGCGCTGCTGACCGCCGCCGGCCTGAACGAATCGCTACATGAGCTGCCGATGCGGGAGATCCCGCCCGGCCTGAAACTGCGCGTGCTGCTGGTGCAGGCACTGTTCTCACAACCGGATGTGCTGCTGCTGGATGAGCCCACCAACAACCTCGATATTCACTCGATTCGCTGGTTGGAGGGCATTCTAAATACCTACGATGCCACCATGATCATCGTCAGCCACGATCGGCACTTCTTGAATCAGGTCTGCACGCATATCGCGGATCTGGACTTCCAGCAGCTCAAGGTCTATCCCGGCAACTACGACGATTTCATGCTGGCCTCGCTACAGGCGCGCCAACGCGTCGAGGCATCGAACGCCAAAGCGCAGGATAGGATTGCCGATCTGCAGGAGTTTGTGCGCCGCTTTTCGGCCAATGCATCCAAGGCCCGTCAGGCCACCTCACGCCGTCGCCAGCTGGAAAAGATCAAGCTCGAGGAGATCCGTCCCTCATCGCGTCAAAATCCTTTTATCCGCTTCGAGCAGGCTAAAAAGCTGTATCGCTCGGTCGTGTCCGTCGAAAAATTGAATTTTAGATACACGGACGCGGACCGCTGGGTACTGCGCAATGTCAGCTTCAACGTCGAAGCCGGAGAGCGTATCGCCGTCATCGGGCCCAATGGCATCGGCAAGACGACTTTGATGCGCTGCCTGGCCGGCGAGCTCACTGCCCAAAGCGGAACGATCCAATGGGTCGAAAACGCGCAGCCTGGCTATATGCCACAGGATCCTCAGGCGGAGTTTGCGCGCGACGTGGACCTGTTCAATTGGATGTCCGAATGGAGCAATAAAGCCGGTGACACGCAGCTCATCCGCGCGACGCTTGGCCGCCTGTTGTTCTCCGGCGACGAAACCAGTAAGTCCGTCAAGGTGCTATCGGGCGGCGAGAAGGGCCGCATGATCTACGGCAAGCTGATGCTCACCAAACCCAACGTCCTGCTGATGGATGAGCCCACCAACCACATGGACATGGAAACCATCGAATCTCTGCAGATCGGTCTGGAAAAATATGTCGGCACGCTGATTTTCGTCTCGCACGATCGCGAATTCGTCGGCAACCTCGCCACACGCATTCTCGAATTGCGCGGGGATGGCAGCATCAGCGACTTCACCGGCTCCTATGATGAGTATCTGCGATCGCAGGGTATTGAAGCGTAGCAGGGGCTTTAGATATATCCCAAGGAATTAAACGTCATCGGTGTCCAGCGATCAGTCGCCGACGCAGTCTTTCATGGCCCGCACACGCGCCCCTGGCTCGGATAGAACTGCAGCGTCTCCTTATCAAATCCGGTGGCCTGGAATTCCACCGCTGCTGAGACTGTGTTTACGACGAAGCATACCCCTCATGCGGGGCTTCCCCGAGTGCCGCGCTCAGCTCGGCCGCTTGCACGCAAGAAGATACTTGCCTATCATTTAGGCAAGTGATCACTTGCATGTAAACATGCCGGAGCGCGACGACACCGAGCTGCTGTTCAAGGCCCTGGCTGATCCCAACCGGCGTAGGCTGCTTGACCTGCTGCATGCGCACGATGGCCGCACGCTCACCGAGCTGTCCCAGAACATGAACATGACCCGCCAGGGCGTGACGCAGCACTTGGACCTGCTTGAGGCGGCGAATCTGGTCATCCCTATGCGGCGCGGCCGCGAAAAGCTGCATTTCCTCAATCCAGTGCCGCTGCAGGAGATCTACGAGCGCTGGATTGCCAAATTCGACAAGCCGCGCCTCAGGGCGCTTTCGGACCTCAAGCGACGACTGGAGAAAGGCAATGGCTAGATCGACCTTTGTCTACGTGACGTACATCCGCAGCACGCCAGAACAGCTGTGGTCAGCACTGACAGACGGGGAATTCATGAAGCGGTATTGGTTTGGCACGCACTGCGAAAGCCAATGGACGGCGGGTTCACCCTGGAAGATGGTGCAGCCGGATGGAACGATCAGCGACTCGGGCCAGATCGTCGAAGCCGACCCCCCGCGGCGCCTGGTAATCCGCTGGCAGAATCAGTTCAGGCCCGAGCTCAAAGCCGAGGGCCTCTCGCTGTGTACGATGGAACTGGAGCCCACCGGTACGGCGGTCAAGCTGTCCATCACCCATACCATCGAGCGCGAGTCGTCGAAATTCATCGTCGCCGTATCCGGCGGTTGGCCGAAGATCATTTCCAACCTCAAGTCGCTGCTGGAGACGGGATCGATTGCTTTGCAGGACCCGTACCCGAACGGCAATCGGCGTTAAAGGATCACGCACGCGCCAGAGGTCCTGGCGCTGGCGCCGGCGAGCGATTGCGGCAGTTGACATACTTAACGCTTTGGTTAAGTATTTGGGCGTCCAATCTTTTCGCCGGAGCCAGCCATGTCAGCCGATGCCTCACCGCTGCGACGACAGGTATTCATCTCCTCGCTTGCTTACAAGGACAATCGCGCGGCGCTCAAGTGGCTACAGGCCGCTTTCGGCTTCGAGCCCAGCGAAGTTCTGACCGACGCTCAAGGCAACATCGTTCATGCCGAGATGAGCTTCGGTGACGGTGTCGTCATGATCGGGGGAGAGTGGGCAGACTGGACACGCAGCCCGGCCTCCTTGGGCCGCATGAATACTCAGCGCCTCCATGTTTATCTGCGAGAGGGGATCGAAGAGCACTACCGCCATGCCCGACAGGCGGGCGCCAGAATCATCGTGGAGCTCGCCGAACAGTTTTATGGCGATCGCACTTACGTCGCGACCGACCCGGAGGGCCACTACTGGACCTTCGCGCAGGCCGTGCGAACCGTTCCCAAGGATGAAATGGAGCGCGCGACCGGCTTTAAGTTCGAAAAGCTCCGGTGAGCAACTCCAATCTCGACCGCACCATTGCCGCGCTGGCGGACCCGAGCCGCAGACGCGTCGTCGATCTACTGTGCGAACGCCCACACCGGGCGGGGGAGCTCGCTCAGGCCATACATCTGTCGCTTCCGGCCATGAGTCGACACCTGCGCACGCTGCGTCGAAGCGGCTTGGTCGAAGACGCACCTGATGAGTTCGACGCCCGCGTACGCATCTACCGGCTGCGCCCCGAGGCGATGACAACCCTCAAACGCTGGCTGGCGGATACGGATACCCTGTGGGCCCGGCAGCTGACGGCGTTCAAGGCCCATCTGCAGAAACCCCGCAGGTGAGCTCCCAAGTATTTCTGTCGCTGCGAGTACCCGCGCAGCCCACGCAGGCATTTGAGGCCTTTACGCAGCAAATCGCCTCCTGGTGGCAACCGAATCCACTGTTTCCAATCACATCCGACGGCGACGGCAAGCTCGCCTTTGAGCCCGGGGTCGGTGGCCGCCTCATCACTCGCCTCGATAGCGGCGCGGTCTTTGAGATCGGACGCATCTCAGTCTGGGAGCCCGGCCGGCGCCTCGTCTTCAGCTGGAGGCAGGCCAGCTTTTCGCCTGACCAGAGCACCGAGGTCGAGGTGCGCTTTGAGCCGGTGGGTGATGAGACGCGCATCTCCATCGAGCACCGTGCATGGGATACGATTCCTCAAGGGCACGTGGCGCGGCACGGCTTTCCCGAGCCCGTCACGCTGGAGCGAGTCGCCGATTGGTGGCGCGGCTCGCTGAGGCAATTGGCCGCAATGGCTGGAGCGCCAGATGGACGCTGAACTGTCAACTATCGGGCAAATCGCGCTCACGGTCGCTGATGTGTCAACGTCGCTGCGCTACTATCGCGATGTCCTGGGTTTGAAGTTTCTCTTCAGCCCAAACGAGAATCTCGCGTTTCTGTCTGCTGGCTCGATCAGGATCATGCTGTCCACGCCCCAGGGAGCGGGAAAGGTGGGAGCAAACTCGATTCTCTATTTCAACGTGACGGGGATCGAATCCTCCTATGGCACGCTGCTAGCGCGGGGAGCATTGGCGGAACGTGCGCCACAATTGGCTGCCAAGATGGCCGATCACGAATTATGGCTAGGGTTCGTACGCGATCCTGACGGCAATCTCGTTGGCCTCATGGAAGAGAAACGCTGATGCATCGATCGAGTACCCCCCGGGGCGGTCCGGTTTAGCGCGACTTGTGCGCCCAGAATAATCCGGTCTGCACAGTGAATGAGCCATCTGGCTTGAACTCCAACGCTCGCTTGACCTCGGTAGGCGCCCCCCCCTGCAAGCGACGGATGGCCGCGACGGATTCCGGCGGCGTGCGCATGCGCTCCACCCAGGTGGTGGCATCAATGAGCGTAGCCCATCGTTTGAAGTGCTCCAGGTCGAAGTGCGCATGGGACAGCAGGGTCTGCCATTCTTGGATGCTGTAGTTGCGCACGTGACTCGGGTCGCGCAGCACCTCCATGGCCTGCAGATGCGTGTCGACCAGTGGCTGGGTCGCGCCCAGCACGTCCGACACGAGCAGATTGCCGCCATCGGCCAACACCCGCCGCGCCTCGCGCAGCGCCTCTGGCAAGTTGCCCCAGTGATGGGCGCTGTAGCGAGTGGCCACGATGTCGAAGGATCCATCCTCAAATGGCAGGGCTTCGGCATGGGCCTGGGCAGTGCCAATATTGGCGATCCCGCGATCGTGGGCCGCCTGTTGCACCGTGGCCAGCATGTTTTCGGCGGGATCGCAGGCGATGACTTCATCGGCAGCATTGCTGAGTGCGAAGCTGAGGTGGCCGGCACCGCAGCCGAGATCGAGGATGCGCGCCGGTCGGCGCGCCAGCGATTGCACCAGAGCCTGGGCGGCCAACAGGTCAGGGCCCGATGCATGTACGCTGCTGGCGAGATAGACCGCAGCCCGCGGGTCGAACTGACGGTGTACGTGATCGTCGTGTGAGCTCATGCGCAGGCTCCAGGCAACTACCGTGGGATTTCCAACAGCGTAACAAGACATTATCCTGTAACCAGTGGTCTCGTTATCCTATTAGTAACATGTATCACCCTGACCCCTTACTGGGCAGTTTCTTACGAGCGCGCCGTGAGCAGCTGAGCCCTGCGACTGTGGGCCTGCCGGCGGGAAGGCGCCGGCGCACGCCGGGGCTGCGGCGCGAGGAACTCGCGCAGCTGTGCGGCGTGAGTCCGACCTGGATAGCATGGCTCGAGCAGGGCCGGGTGAAGTCCGTCTCGGTGCCTACAATGGCTGCGCTCGCCACGGCGCTAAAGCTCTCACGCGCCGAGCGCGCTTACCTGTCCGAGCTGACCGGCCGCCCAGACCCGATGCGCGGCCTCGCGCCACCAGGGAGCGGTGAATCCCTGCAAAAACTGATCGACGCCATCGACTCGCCTGCCTATGTGCTCGATCGCCACTGGGATCCGGTGGCGTGGAACCGCGCGGCCTCGACGCTCTTTGAGCCGTGGCTCGCCTCGCCTGCGCCCAACAGTGGCGATGCGCCATGCAACCTGCTGCGTTTCGTGTTCCTGAGGCCCGAAGCGCGCAAGCTCATCGCCGACTGGGCCGAGCGCGCCGAGAGGGTGGTTGCCGAGTTCCGCGCCGACACGGCGCGCTGGCGCGGCGACCCCGTGACCGACGCGTTGGTGGCGGAACTGTGCAATGCCAGCCCTGACTTCAACCGTTACTGGCGACAGCAGAAGGTACTGGCTCGCGACGGCGGCTTGCGCGCTTTTATTCACGAAGGGCGCAAGCGGAGCAAATACGAGCAGTTTGCGCTTTCGGCTTTAATGCATCCTGATCTCAAGGTAACAGTGCTGGTCCCGGTGAGATGCGGCTAGCCGGATGAGTTGGCTCAGGAGGCCCCCGGGGAGGTCGCTGCAGCGCCCTCCGGACATCACCACCCAGATGCAGTCAACACTTGTCGCCAGACGTGGTCCTTCGCACCTCGTCTGGGGGCGATCTCACCGGGCGCGCCGACAGTCGAATTACTGCACTGTCAACCCATTGTGGACGCCGGTCACCCCACGCACCTTCTTTGCGTCTTTTTCCGCAAGTTCCTTTTCGGCTTCCGAGCTTACCGTACCGTCGAGCATGACGATGCCGTCCTTCGTAGTGACGTGAATGTGCGTCGCAGAGGTCCCCTTGTCCTTCGCGAGCTCACCTTTGACCTTGGTGGTGATGTATGAGTCCTTGACCGGCTGATTGCTGTCGACGTCAGCAAACGCGCTCCCGACACCCAAAACACCAACCGACAGAGCCAACAGGTAAGCCTTATGTGTCCTTTTCATGACGCCAAACTCCTCATCCGTGAATTTACAAAGTCGACGCAAATGAGTTTGACGTATGTCGCTTTGCCTGTGTCCCGCGTGGAGCACCCCAGTTTCCGTAGGATTAGCCTTAAAGCGCCGTTAGGCAGGAGAGTATCGAATGGCCAGGGAAGGGCGGTGTGAATCTGTGCGTTGCCTGCCCTCCTACTTACACAGTGGGGCTTTCGTTCCAAGCGGGTAGGTGGGCTCTCACCGACGGGCCAGCGCATCGACCACTTGAAGCTTGGCAGCTCTCAAAGCCGGCAGAGAAACGCTGAACAACGAGATCACCACCGCCCCGATCAGCCCGAAGGCAAGCACGACCCTCGGCATGGAAAGACCGACTATGAACCGCCCGCCAACCGAAAGGACACTCGTCGCGAGCCCCAGTCCGATGAGCGCACCGGCCATGCAGAGAATCAGCGCCTCTAACACGACCAGCAGGAACACCGCCAGATCGCTAAAACCCAGCGTTTTGAGCACCGCCAACTCCGGAGTACGCTCGCGAACCGACTGCATCATCATAGTCGTAATCGAAAACATAAGCGCCACGAGCACCGCGCTGACGATCGAACGGATCACGAAGCTCACGTCGCCGATGTGCCGTGCTTGTTGTTGCATCATGATCCTAAGGGGCTGCGTGTTGGTCGCATTGGGCGTATTGGCAAACGTTCGGTCGATCCTGGCGCTCATCGCCGTGACTTGCTTCGGATCGGCGACAACGACGAAGAACTCCTGCACCGTTCCTTTGTTCAGCGCCCGCGCTGTATCCAAATAGTCGTAGTTGGCGAAGATGTTAGGAGATACCTTCACGCCCGGGGTAGCGATGCCCACGATGTCGAACACCCACGTTCCAGACCCGTTAGTCTGTAAAGTGCTCGACGTTTTCGAGACCGACCATCAGTACCTGCTGGCTCGGTCTCTGGTAGGCGCCGTTTATGAAGGTGGCAAATGTTACCGCCTTTACGCCAGGGATCGATCTGAGTCGATCAGCATAGGCGCCAGGTAATGCCGATGCGCTGTCCAAGGATTGTCTGATTAAGAGTACATCTGCGGGCAGATTGGCGACGACCCGATCGATCCCGACCTTCATGCCTTGCAGAACGCCGAAGAGCGCGATCGCCACAGCGACCTGCAGAAGGATGAGTGTGGTGCGCACCGGCTTGCGCCAGAAGCCGGACCAGAGGAGGGGAAAATATTTCACGCAACAGCCTGCCGCAGGCGCTCCAGCGAGCGATTGAAGAATCTGGTCGTTGTCGTTATAATAGAAGATATGCGTAGGCCGCGCGAGTACCTTGGGCAGCTCGAACTGATGGTTTTGCTTGCTGTCGTGCGTCCACGGGGTGAGCCCTACGGCGTACAGATATCCAAGTACCTTGCCGAAACGACTGGCAGAGACGTTTCCCTTGCCAGTGTCTATGCGGCCCTGGAGCGGCTGGAGCGCAAGGGTCTCATCAGGTCCAGGCTAGGAGAGGCGAACCCAGAGCGCGGCGGACGAGCGCGTACCTACTTTAGACCTACCCGATCGGGCCTGGAGGAGGCTCGCGAGGCTTGCGGGACCTTGAATCGGCTGGCGGGCGGCAGTGCGGCGTGGGAGGGCACCCTCGCATGAGCCGCCGAGAGCCGCACCGAATAGCCACGTGGCTATTGACACGTTGTACATCCGGCTACCGGCATGATTCCTTCATAGGTGATCTTTTAGAACAGTATGAGGAGCGCGGCGGCTGGTGGTATTGGCTAGAGGCGGTAGGTGCGCTTCGCGTACATACGGGTAGACTTCTCATCGCTGCCATGGAGCGCGACGTGGCAGCGGCGGAATTCATCGGCGACCTGATTTCGTGGATAGCGCTCGGCGCATGCGCCCTTCTGCAGTTGGGTATATTTGCTGGCTTCTTTGGCTCCCTTGTTTACCGGACACATCTGATCCGCTTGGAACCGAGCTTGGTTGTCTCAGGCTCCATGATTGTCATTGCCCTGCTCGGGGCTGCAATCACCGTCCAAGGAACTAAAATAAGAACGGCTCGAGCAACTCGTGCGCGTTGGTTGCGGTCACTCCAGGCGCGGATATGGACTCCTTGGCGCACGACAGAGTCCCTATAGGGGATAAGGGTGTTGGCCGGATAACCAGGCAGCGATTGCCGATTTGAGATGCGGACTTACCAGACTCAGCTGCTCAACATCGTCGCGGCGTGGATGGCCAATCGACCGCCGGCTGAATCCAGAGCGGTACGCGAATGCACACCTTTGATGCGCGCGCTGCTTTGCTCTTTTCAGGACCTGTGAAAAAAAAGGCGGATCCCGCTGGTACCGAAGCTCAGGCGCTGGTCGTGCGGTGGAATAAGCTCGCAGTTCGCTACGGATTGCGTAGCCGCACGGCAGCGCTGCTCGAATGGAATGCTTCCTTCGCACTGGAGTGGATGCAGCTGAGCGAACGCGCGATGTTGTTCATGGGGGCTTCCGAGCCGCCGGCACCGGACGAGGGTCCGGACGCTTATCTGCGCGCTGCGCAAGTCCCGAAGTGATACCGACGGGTCCGCCGAAGACGCCGCGCAGCGGCTCGCGCGCTTTTGAGAATAGGCTCGACGTCGGCGACGCATCGTCGACTGCCACAGATGATTCAGGGAGCGCTTGAATCACCGCTTGCCTTGGCGCTGCCCGTGACGGTCTGAAGCGCCAGCCCGCGTGAATTCCATCCATTCCGCGCCGGCAACGGCGCTCGGAACTGGCGTTCCTTCGTGAAAATTCGCTAATGCCAGATTCCGGTGGCAAGGGTAAACTCGCCGCCCCCCCCGGAACCCGGTCTACCCCCCACCGCCATGCTCGCGATAGTCCGAATCGCGCTCAGAAAACCCTACACCTTCGTGGTGCTGGGACTGCTGCTCCTGATCGTCGGGGCGCTTGCTGCGATGCGCATGCCGGTCGACATCTTTCCGAGCATCGATATCCCGATCATTGGGGTGGCCTGGCAGTTCCAGGGGTTGTCGCCTGACCAGATGGAGGGACGCATCATTGCCCCCTTCGAGCGCGCCCTGACCACGACGGTCGATGACATCGAACACATCGAAGCGAACTCGTACACCACCTTCGGGATCGTCAAGATCTTCTTCCATCCGACGGTCAACATCGCCACCGCCAATGCGCAGGTAGCCGCGATCTCCCAGACCACCGTCAAGCAGATGCCCCCGGGGACCACGCCGCCGCTGATCGTCAATTACAGTGCCTCGACGGTTCCGATCATCCAGCTGGCGCTTTCCGGCAAAGGACTCACCGAGCAGCAGTTGACCGACCTCGGCATCAACTTCGTGCGCCCGCGGTTAGTGACGGTGCAGGGAGCGGCGCTGCCGTATCCATTCGGCGGCATGACGCCGCAGGTCATGTTCGACCTGGACACCGGCGCGCTGCAGGCGCGCGGCCTGACCGGCCGGGATGTGGCCAACGCGCTGGCGGCACAGAACCTGGTGACACCCGCCGGCACGGAGAAGATCGGCAATTTCGAGTACACCATCAACCTCAACGACGCGCCTGACCAGCTCTCGCAGCTGGCGAATCTGCCGATCAAGAGCGTCGGGGGCGCGATGGTGTACATGCACGATGTGGCCCACGTGCGCAATGGCGGTGCGGTTCAGATCAACGTCGTGCACGTCGATGGCAACCGCTCCGTGCTGCTGAGTGTGTTCAAGAACGGCACGACCTCGACCCTGGACGTCGTCAGTGGCATCAAGAAGATGCTGCAGATCCTCAAGGCCTCGCTTCCTGACACGCTGCAGATCAAGCCGATTGCCGATCAGTCGCTGTTCGTGCGCGCCGCCATCCAGGGAGTCGTGCGCGAGGGTGTGATCGCCGCGACTCTGACCAGTCTGATGATCCTGCTGTTCCTCGGCAGTCTGCGCTCCACGGTCATCGTGGCGATCTCGATCCCGCTGTCGATCCTCGGAGCGATGGCCGTGCTCGATGCGCTTGGCGAGTCACTCAACATCATGACCCTCGGCGGCCTCGCGCTGGCGGTGGGTATCCTGGTAGATGAGGCCACGGTGACGATCGAGAGCATCAACTACCACCTCGAGCACGGAAAGGCCGTTGAGACGGCAATCATGGACGGTGCCGCACAGATCGTGGTGCCAAACTTCGTGTCGCTGCTCAGCATTTGCGTGGTATTCGTGCCGATGTTCTTCCTCACGGGGGTGGCGCGCTACCTGTTCGTGCCACTGGCCGAGAGCGTCATGATCTCGATGGGATTCTCGTTCCTGTTGTCCGTGACTCTGGTGCCGACCATGGCGAAGTACCTGCTGCGCGCGCATGCGGCACAGGGGGATGGGCAGGATGAAGGTTTGCAGAGGCCACCGTCGAGGAACCCCCTGACACGCTTTCAGCAGGGGTTCGAGACGCGCTTCATCAGGATGCGAGGTGCCTACCGCGATCTGCTCGCTTTGGCCATCGAGCGTCGCCGCGCGTTCATCGCTGTCTTTCTCGGCTTCACCGCCGTCTCGTTCGTGCTCGTGCCTTTCCTCGGCCGTAACTTCTTCCCACAGGTGGACGGTGGGCAGATTCTGATGCACGTGCGCGCCCCGGTGGGCACGCGTGTCGAGGGCACCGCCGCGCTCTTCAGCCAGGTGGAGAAGTCGATCCGCACCATGATTCCGCCCGCCCAGATCGGGGCGATCGTCGACAACATCGGCACCTATATCTCTTCGATCAACACGATCTATAACAACACCGGCACGATTGGCGAGGCCGACGGGGACATTCAGATTTCGCTGAACGAGGGGCACGCACCCACCGAGGGTTACGTGGAGCGCCTGCGTCGGCGGTTGCCCAATCTGTTCCCGGGCCTGACCTTCTCGTTCCTGCCTGCCGACATCGTCAGCCAGATTCTCAACTTCGGGGCGCCCGCGCCGATCGACCTGCAGATTCGCGGCAACAATCTCGATGCCGACTATGCCTACGCCGACAAGCTCCTGGGGCAGATCCGGCACATCACCGGCGTCGCCGACGCGCGCATCCAGCAATCGGCCCGGGAACCAACCTTCGACGTGGACATCGACCGCACACGCGCCCAATACGCCGGCGTCACCGCGGCGGACGTCACCCAGAGCCTGGTCGTGAACCTCGCGAGCTCGCTGCAGGTCGCCCCCACCTATTGGCTGAACGAGAGCACCGGGGTGTCCTACCCGATCGCGCTGCAGACTCCGCAATACCAGATCGATACGCTGCCGGAGCTGCGCGATCTGCCGGTCAATGCCCCTGGGGCGCCGACCACGGTGCTCGGAGGCATTGCCGACATCCACCGCGCCGCCAGCGATGCGGTGGTAACGAATTACAATATCGTTCCGACGGTCGACATCTACGCGACCACCCAGGGCAGGGATCTCGGGGCGATCTCAACCGACGTGCGCCAGGTCATGACCCGCAATGACCAGGTCAAGCCCAAGGGGTCGATCATCGATCTGGTCGGCCAGACGGCGACCATGCGCAGCGCCTATTCCGGGCTGTTGTTCGGGCTGGTCGGCGCGATCGTTCTCATCTACTTCCTGATCGTGATCAATTTCCAGTCGTGGGCCGATCCCTTCGTGATCATCACGGCGCTGCCCGCGGCGCTCGCGGGCATCATCTGGACACTATTTGCCACGCACACCACGCTGTCGGTGCCTGCTCTCACCGGTGCGATCATGAGCATGGGCGTGGCAACCGCCAACAGCGTACTGGTGATCAGCTTCGCCCGCGAGAAGCTCGAGGAGCTGGGCGATGCGGCACAGGCAGCGGTGGAGGCTGGATTCGTGCGTCTGCGCCCGGTGCTGATGACGGCACTGGCGATGATCATCGGCATGCTGCCGATGGCGCTGGGCCTGGGCGAGGGCGGTGAGCAGAACGCACCGCTCGGTCGCGCCGTGATCGGAGGGCTGTTGTTCGCAACCGTCTCCACGATGTTCTTCGTGCCGGTCGTGTTCAGCATCATCCACCGCAACCACTCCCCAAAGCCCGCGGGTGATCCTTTCAACGGAGAAATTCATGACCGCGCCTGAGCCAAAGTCGCGCCGCCCGATTCCCGGCCGGCTGCGACTGACGGGGATCTTCTTTTTGCTCGCAATCGCCATCATCGTCACCTACGGCATGGTGTCGCGCGCCGCCCAGAATTCGAGCTTGCATCAGCTGACCGAGGAGGAAGCGCTGCCCACCGTGGCCGTCGTCATGCCGCAGCGGGCCGGGGAGGGCAGCGCGTTGGATCTGCCGGGTCGGCTGGACGCCTATATCAGCGCGCCGATCTATGCGCGCGTGCCGGGATATCTGAAAAGCTGGAACTATGACATCGGTCGGCGGGTCAAGGCCGGCGCCGTGCTTGCAGTCATCGATACTCCGGACCTCGATCAGCAGCTCATGCAGGCGCGCGCCGACCTGAACGTCGCCAAGGCCAATGCCAAGCTGGCACAGATCAGCGCGGCCCGCTGGCAGGCACTGGCTGGCACCGATGCCGTCGCCAAGCAGGACGTGGATCAACGTACTTACGCCTACAACGCCGCCGTCGCGCAGGTCAATGCGTCCCAAGCGAATGTGGACCGCCTGGCCGCCGAGGAGGGCTTCAAACGGCTGGTCGCGCCCTTCGATGGAATCGTCACGGCGCGGCAGACCGACATCGGTGCATTGATCGATGCGGGTGGGAGCGGTGGCGCGGCGCTTTTCGTGGTGTCAGCCATCAACAAGCTGCGCGTGTACGTCTCCGTGCCGCAGAACGACGTGCCGAGTGTGCCTCCCGGGACGCGAGCCACGATCAGTGTGCCCGAGCATCCGGGCACGCTCTTCAGCGGCACGGTCGAGACCTCCGCGCAGTCGGTCAATCCGACATCCGGCACCACGCTCATGGAGATCATCGTCGACAATGGCGACGGACAGATGATGCCCGGTGACTACGCCAGCACACATTTGCAGGTGGCTTCCATTGGCAATGTACTCAGCGTGCCCTCCAGCGCTCTGATCTTCAATGCCGAGGGTCTGTGGGTCGCCACGGTGGGTACCGACAATCGCGTGCTGCTCAAGAAGGTTGCGATTGCGCGCGATCTCGGACCGGCCGTGGAGCTCTCCTCCGGCCTTTCGCCGGAGGACCGCGTGGTCGAAAACCCTCCCGATGGCGTCAACACCGGCGATGAGGTGCGCGTCGTGGGCTCGGCGGTCGGCAGCACCAGCCCCGGAGGCTCGAAGAGCGGTGATGAGAAGGACTGAGCGCCAGGCGCTCCCGGGGCGGCCGCCGGAGCCGGGCGCAGCGGCACTGGCTGCGGCCGCGCTCGCCGCGCTGCTCGCCAGCTGCTCTTTTGCGCCGCGGTTGCAGACCCCGCAGGTGCCCACCGCGCCGATCTACAAGGAAAGCGGCTCCTGGACGCAGGCGCAGCCCGCGGACCGTCTGCCGCGCGACCGCTGGTGGACGCTGTATGGCACCCCAGAGCTCGACGCTCTGCAGAGCAGGCTGATCCTGGGTAATCCCACGCTCCCTGCCGCCGCCGCCAATTACGCGCAAGCCGTGGCGCTGAGCAATCAGGCACGTGCGGGACTGTTCCCGACGCTGGGCGTGCAGGCGAGCGTGATACGCGAGCGTGGCTCGACCAACGCTCCCCTGGTCGGTCCTACCACACCGCAGTACTACGACGACAACACACTCGCTGGCAGCGCCAGCTACGAGCTGGACCTGTGGGGTCAGATCCGCAACGAGGTGGCCGCGGGCAGGGCCAACGCTGCGGCGGCCGCAGCGGACCTGCAGAATGCCCGCCTGTCACTGACTGGCCAGCTGGCCGATGACTATATCCAGCTACGCAGCCTCGATCGGGAGAATGCCCTGCTGGATGACACCACCGCTGCGTACGCGCGTGCGTTGCAGCTCACCGAGATGCGGCACAATGCCGGCATCGCCCCCGGGCTGGACGTCTCTCAGGCGCAGACCCAGCTGGATACAGCTCGCTCTCAAAAGGCGCAGACACTCGCGCAGCGCGCCCTCCTCGAGCACGCGATCGCGGCGCTGCTGGGGGTGTCGGCTTCCAGCTTTTCCATTGCACCGGCCAAGGTCGACATCAAGCTGCCCCATATTCCCACCGGTGTGCCGGCCACGCTGCTGCAGCGACGACCGGATATCGCCGCGGCTCAGCGGCGCATGATGGCCGCTAACGCAAACATCGGCGTGGCCCGCGCGGCGTTCTATCCGACACTCATGCTGGGCGCGCAGGGCGGATTTCAGAGCAGTTCCTTGTCGAATTGGCTGACGGCCCCGAGCACTTTCTGGGCCATTGGGCCCAACGCTCTGCTGAGCGTATTCGAGGGTGGACTGCGCCGCGCCCAGGTGGCCCAGGCGCGCGCGCAGTTCAATGCCGCCGCAGCGAACTATCGCGGCACGGTCGTCAGTGCTTTTCAGCAGGTCGAGGACAGCCTGGCTTTGCTCAACCATTACTACGACGCGGCCGTGCAGGAGAAGGCGGCGCTCGACGCCGCCCAGCGTACGGTTAACCTGTCCATGTTGCTCTATACCCAGGGCGCGACCGACTACCTCACCGTCATCACCGCACAGACCGCGTTGCTGCAGGCCCAGCTGCAGGCGCTCGATCTTGATACGCTGCAGCTGCATGCCAGCGTCGATCTCATCCGTGCCCTGGGCGGTGGATGGCAAGCCCTCTAGCGGTATTTTCGCCGTGGTTGTCCTGCTGGGCCGCCGCGGGCAGAATCCAGTGTGAAACGACCGATCCAGGCTTCTCCCCGAATGCTGTTCCTGATCATTTACGCGCTGACGCTCAGCGTTTGGGCCCGCGCCGGCGAGAGCAGTCCTGCGCCTCCCCCAACCAAATTCGCCATCGTGGGCACCGCCCCGGCACTCACCAACACGGCGGCCGTTCCCGGGCACAACGAATGGGCCTGGATGGGCGGCTCGAACAAGGTCGACCAGGCAGGCGTCTACGGAACCTTGGGCAAGCCCTCCGCCGCCAATGTTCCCGGGGCGCGACGAGGCGCTGTGACCTGGAAGGATCCCTCAGGGAATGTCTGGCTGTTCGGCGGGTTCGGTTACGACTCAGCCGGGACACCCGGTCAGCTGAATGATCTGTGGAAGTACAGCGCGGGCGAATGGACATGGATCGGCGGGTCGCACCTGGCCAATCAGATCGGCAGTTATGGGACCCTCGGCAAACCCTCGCCGACCAACATTCCCGGAGGACGGGGACAGATGGTCGCTTGCACCGATGCGTCGGGAAATGTCTGGCTTTTTGGCGGACACGGGTTCGACGCAACCGGGGCGGAGGGCAACCTCAGTGACCTGTGGAGGTATAGCGCCGGCGAATGGACCTGGATGGGCGGGTCCAATGTGGACAATCAGGTTGGAGAATACGGCACGCTGGGCAAGCCTGACCCCGAGAACTTTCCCGGAGCGCGGCAACAGGCTGTGGCGTGGACCGATGCGTCGGGAAATTTCTGGCTCTTCGGCGGGGACACCTACGACCAGGCCGGAATGATCTATAACCTCAGCGATCTGTGGAAGTACGGTCATGGCGTGTGGACGTGGGCCGGCGGATCGGATTTGTCCAATCAGGACGGAAGTTACGGAGTCCTGGGCACGTCCTCGGCCACCAACGCTCCCGGGGCGCGGTTCGCAGCGGTCACCTGGAAAGACTCCTCCGGAGATATCTGGCTCTTCGGCGGGGGCGGCTACGACGCCGTCGGGACCAACGGCCTGCTGAACGACCTGTGGAAGTATAGCGAAGACCAATGGACCTGGATGGGAGGGTCCAATCTGGCGAATCAGATCGGGAGTTATGGGACCCAGGGCACGCTCACCGGGGGCGACATTCCAGCGGCGCGCGGACAGGCTGTCGCGTGGACCGATGCAGCTGGGAATTTCTGGCTCTTCGGCGGTGAGGGTTACCGCTCAGCCGGGAAAATCGGCTATCTCAACGATCTCTGGAAGTACAGCGGCGGCGAATGGACGCAGATGAGCGGGCGCGATTCTTCGAATCAGTTCGGGACTTACGGGATCCTGCGGACGCCCGCCGCCGGGAATGTTCCCGCGGCACGATTTTTCCGGCCTGTTGCCTGGACCGATGCGTCAGGGAATCTTTGGCTATTCAGCGGCGCCGGTTACGGCTCCTTAGGCAAGCTCGATCTGCTCAACGACCTGTGGAAGTACACGCCCTGATGCGAGGGGAGAGGCTATCCGAGATCTCGCAGACAGTATCTCGGGTCGAGAGAGCGGGGCAGTAGGTGATGCGGTGCGACGGTTGAACGCAGCTGCGGTAGGCAGCCTGCGACCCGTGCGGCCTGAATATCATCTATAATAGCAATTAAAAGCGGAGGCGGTGAATAACTCGAGACTTGGAGGCCATACTATGCGAGCTGTCAGCTATCTCTCTGCTCTGACTGCCCTCGTCACTACCACCGCGGTCGCCCAGGCCCTCCAAGGCACATGGCAGGGCTCTATTCCGCATCCCACTGAACACTTCGACCGGCCATACGTTTTTGAAATCACAAAGGATGCCAGCAATCACTGGGCCGCCGGCGTAAGCATCGATAAAGACTGGGGCGCAAT
The DNA here is from genome assembly GCA_036266795.1 of Steroidobacteraceae bacterium. Classification (GTDB taxonomy): domain Bacteria; phylum Pseudomonadota; class Gammaproteobacteria; order Steroidobacterales; family Steroidobacteraceae; genus FEN-1191. Next base: position 47,501 of record DATAXJ010000048.1, read on the forward strand.
TTGGAAGGCCGATTCGGTGACCGTAAGTGGCCGCAACATTAAGTTCATTGTATCGAGTATCGGGTCTTCCTATGCCGGTCAGCTCAGCAACGACGGAAATTCAATGAGAGGTGTCTGGTTGCTCAACGGCCAGCTCGTTCCGCTCACAATGCAACGGCCCACACCTCCCACCCTGTGGCGCGAAACGCCGCACAAGACTACTTTTGTGACTGTACAGAAGAACGTCGAACTGGAGGTTCTGGATTGGGGAGGTTCGGGGCGGCCCATGGTTATGCTGCCTGGAGCGGGCCTCACGGCGCATCTTTTTAGTCAGCTGGCTGCCAAGCTCACACTGCATTACCACGTTTATGGCATTACGCCACCGGGCTTCGGTGCTTCAAGCGTGCCGCCGGTGCCCAAACCGGTATCCAGGGTGGTGGCGCCGAACACCTATGAGTTAAAGCCCTTACGCGCTGACCCATACGGTGCGGATCGCATCGGCGATGACGTCATCGAGGTTCTAAATACGCTGCATATCGACCGAGCCGTACTCGTAGGGCACTCCATCGCCGGTGAATACCTGACTTCGGTAGCGTCTCGCTATCCTCAACGAGTTGCGGGATTGATTTACCTGGACGCCCTGGCCGAGTTCGCCTTCTCCGACGGGCAACGATACGACGCACTTTTCACGAACAGCCATCCCATGCGCGTGCGCCTCCAACCGGGGAAAACCCTCCACCTCACACCCAACGACGCCCTGTTGCTGGGAATGCATGAATATCGTCACTTCCCGTCTGTACCCGCCCTGGCGATCTTCGCACTCCCTCACCACATTCCGGGATTGAGTGGCCGGGCGCTGATCGACTTCAACGCCAGCGAGCAAAGGGCTGTGGACCGTATGGAGCGAATCAAGCCACTCTTACCCACGGTCCGGATCGTGGACTTGCCCAACGCGGACCATATGGTGTGGGAATCGAACGAAGCTGATGTACTGCGAGAAATGAACGCATTCCTCGCAAAGCTTCCACAGTAGCCAAGCCCGACAAGCGCCATACGCACGGCAGGCTCGAGAGCGCGAGGCCGAAGTGTACCTGCGCAGTCGTCGTTCGCATGTCCGTGGCGGTGTCCGCGGACATTTCATGGCGTACGCCCCTATCTACAGGCGGCGTAGAACCAAGGACTTATCGTGAGGTTTCGCATGGCGCGAGTTTTGCTGGCCAGTCCACGCGACCGGGTATCGGCTGATCTTCAGGAGAATCCGTGTTCGGCTACTACCTGAGCCTCGCGCTGCGCAGTCTGCGTCGCAACATCATTCTCTCGGCGCTGATGATCGCTGCTATCGGGGTTGGCATCGGGGGCTCGATGACGATGCTGACTATCTTCCGGGCGGCGAGTGGCGATCCCATTCCGCTGAAGTCCGGGCAGCTGTTCGTGCCGCAAATCGATGTCTACGGACCCGCAGTCAAGAGCATCTCTGGTAACGACCTGCCAATCAATCTGACTTATGCGGACGCCACCGCGTTGATGAGCGCGCATGCCGCTCACCGACAGGCGGCGATGTATGAGACGGAGCTGGTTGTCACGCCGCCCGATACACAACTCTATCCTTTCCAGGTCGCTGTGCGGGCAACGTATTCCGATTTATTTCCGATGTTCGACGTACCCTTCGAGTACGGCGGCCCGTGGAGTGCGACTGAGGACAACACACACGCGGCGGTTGTGGTCATCAGTCGGGCTCTAAATGACAGAGTGTTCAACGGCAGCGACAGCGTCGGCAGGACGCTCGCTGTGGGAGGCATGCTCTACCGGGTGATCGGTGTGCTCGACCACTGGCACCCAATCCCGAGGTTTTATGACTTGGGGATCCTGGGCAACTCGCTTGGCGTTGGCATTCCGGAGGATGTCCTGCTTCCGTTCACTGATGCGATCGACCAGCAGAGCCCGGTGACGGAGTCATTGGGGTGCGGTAGCAAGGCCACGGATGCGACTTGGGGCGGCCTGTTGCGGTCCGATTGTGTCTGGATCCAGTTCTGGGTGGAACTACCCACCGAGGCCGCCGTCCGGAGGTACCGTGAATTCCTGCGCAATTACGCCTTGACCCAGCACGGTGACGGGCGATTCAGCTGGACGCCCCGCATCGCGCTGCGAAGCGTTCGACAGTGGTTGATCTATAACCACGTGGTACCCGACTCCGTGAGCATTCTGGTACAGGTGTCATTTGCGTTCCTGCTGGTCTGCCTGATGAACGCCGCGGGCTTGATGCTCGCGAAATTTCTCGCTCGCGGCGCGAACGCGGGTGTGCGACGCGCACTTGGCGCCCGCCGCGGTGCAATTTTTGCGCAATGTCTGGTCGAAGCAGCCCTGCTGGGGTTCGGCGGTGGCCTTGTCGGAGTCGTGCTGACGAGGCTGGGGTTGATGGTCGGCGCTCTCCTGATGTTCGGTGGTTCAACGGGACTGCTCCGACTCGACGGCACCGAAATGCTGGTCGCAGTGGCGCTGGCGATCACAGCATCCCTGATCGCGGGCCTGTATCCATCGTGGCGGGCCGCCCTGGTCGAGCCAGCGTGGCAGCTGAAGGCGCAATAGTAAGGTGCTGGCCATGCGGCTACCGCCCATTCTTACATCGATGCGGCATAACAAGGGGGCAGTTGGCATGATAGCGCTGCAGATCGGGCTGACGCTCGCCATCATCTGCAACGCACTGTTCATTATCGAGCAGCGACTGGCATTCAGCGAACGCCCCAGCGGCGTCAGCGATGAAGCCGATGTGTTCGTTATCGAGAACCAGTGGCGAGGGCATCCCTCAGATCTACCGGGACGGGTTGGAACGGATCTGGCCGCATTGCGCTCTTTGCCCGGGGTCGTGGATGCCACCGTATCCTCCACCTATCCGCTGGGCGGTCCCATCATGGGTCTTGGCATCACGCTACATCCCGATCAACCGCGGTCCGGGACGGCCGTGGCAGCATATTTAGCCGATCAGTACACTCTACCCACGCTCGGTCTCAGGCTCATCGCCGGCCGAAACTTTCGGCCCGACGAGATCACCGATCAAGCGCAGCCGGGGATTGGCAGCGGCTCCAAGGGGCTGAGCGGAGTCATCGTCTCGCGCGCGTCGGCTCTAAAGCTGGATCCGAGCGGCAACGTGATCGGCCGAGTGATAGTGCTTGAGCCTTCCTTGTTAACCGCTCCGATCATCGGAGTCGTCGCAAGACTGCAAGGGGCGACGCCGGCGCCCTTGGCAGCATTTGCAGGCAATTCGATGCTGGTGCCGTATCGACTGGTTGGTCCTTATGCTTTTTATCTGGTGCACTCCAAACCTGGTCAGACGGCTGTCGTCATGCGGGCCGCACAGCGCAAGCTGTTCCAGGTCAGCCGTGCGAGGGCGATCGTCAGGATCCAGACCCTGGCTGAAGCACGCCGCGTCGTCTACAGCAATGACCGCGGTCTGGCGCTGGCGTTGGGCCTCGTTTGCGCGGCCCTGCTAGCTGTGACCGCTTGGGGCATCATCGGGCTGAGTAGCTACTGGGTCACGCAGCGTCGCCGTCAGATCGGCATCCGCCGCGCACTCGGGGGCACACGCCTAGCTATCGTGCGGTATTTCCAGACCGAGAACCTGCTGATCACCGTTATGGGTATCGTCGTGGGTATTGGGGTAGCGATCGGCGGCAATCTCTGGATGGTTTCGCGCTTCGCGCTGCCTCGAATGGATGAGCGCTACCTGCTCGTCGGCGCGGCAATTGTCCTAGTACTTGGACAGCTCGCCGTGCTGTGGCCCGCGCTGCGCGCCGCGTCGGTGCCGCCGGCCGAAGCTACGCGAACGGTGTGAGGAAACGGCGGCACAAGGCAGTCTCTGCTCTCGCAACTGTGGTTCTATGTTACGTTTACCAGGAAACGGCGGAGGAGGGCGTACTCCGGTGCAAGGCGACGGTGGCCATGTGCTGCATGCCTTCTGGCGAGCCGACAGCTTATAGGACTGATTGAGCGGGTTCTATCGAGGCTCCTCGAGGGCGGCGCGGACTCGTCCTGTGCAGCAAGAGCAGATCGTGGGGCAAGCAGCGCCGCGAGGAGGGCCGCGGACAATACCGCTACAACGCCGGGCAGTTGGACCAAAGCGGACCGGGCCCTAATGATTGCGCCCATAATCATTCCTGGCACGTGGCATGGCGTGATCTGGTCTTGTTTGATTCCTGATCGTATCAGCGTGGCCCTGGGTAAGCCTCCTGGTTGGCAGCGCAACGCTAACGTAGAACGACCTCTATGACATCAGCTGCGATTCGAAAAGCCAAGCCATCAGACATTTCTGAGCTATTCGACCTCTTGCGGGCCAAGGCGAAGTTCGACGGCGCACTCGACGCGCTGACTGCGACCCCAGAGGAGCTATGTGCAGCGCTCTTCTGCGATTCTCCAAACGTCGAAGTGGTCGTTGCTGAAAAGAATGGCACGCTGGTCGGATTCGCTACCTATTACGCAATTTTCTCTACGTATTCTGCCCGCCCTGGACTATGGATGGACGATCTATTCGTTGACGAAGCTCAGCGCAGCTGCGGTATTGGTCGTGAGCTGCTGAGATTTCTCGCTCGTGAGGCCACGTCGAGAAAAGCGTGCAAGCTCGAATGGTCGCTCCAGACATCCAATTCCAGAGGAATAGCTTTTTATAAGCGGGAAGGAGCAGTCATTCGTGAAATCAACCGATTTGCCAAACTAGACGAAGCCGGTTTGGCTCGCCTGCTTGCGTAACATGAACCCTAGTCATTGAGGCAAGCCATGGAAGATAATTCAGTGACGTTATTCCAGCTCCAAAAGCGCTATCCCAAGTATTTCCTGACGCTATCGGTGTACCTGCCGCCGGACACGTCCGATGGCATGCGGCGAAGTTCACCCGGTGGCTGCGTCGGGTATGAGCTTCGCGCGCTCGATACTTGCAATCCGGATCCAGTTGCGCGAAATTCGAGGTCGGCCCATCTAGTGGCCGATGTGGTCGGACCGGCGCAAGCCGGACACGCAGAACCCCCCGGGGGACCAGCTTTTCTGGCACTTGTAACCCTACGGCGTTAAGCCGATCGCGGGCGAAGGTGAGCAGGCCGGGAATCCGACACCGCCTGTGACGTTCACCGTCTACCATCCGCGACCGGTCTGGCGCTGCTTTTGGGAGCACAAGATGTCAAGTCGCCCGCTTTATCACCCTGGCCGGTACCGGCCAGAGTCTGAGACTGATTTTTCGCAGCGCTCGCGTCGACTCGCGTCATGGCTGCAGCTTCCCTACCAACGATCACAGGAGCTACTCGCGCGAATCTACGGTTATTCAAGCTTCCACGAACTCAAAGTGAGATGGTCCGCCTCGGGCCGGCCGGCCCATTCGACACGGCCGACTCAATGGCGGGACCCAGTTCTGAGCGTCCGTTCGTGGGTCGCGCACTACGCATCGCAGCGCTGATCGCACAATTCAAGGGTGTGAGCGAGGCTCAGCTGACCGCTAGGGATCGAGCGATCGCGGAAATGGGCCTATTTCGACAAGGAGCCGTGCACCGAGCGATATTCAAATCGCTGGCCGACCAGTTCGGTGTCGGTCGGTCAAGCGAGCCGAACCAGAAGAGCTCAATTTCTAGCGGGCGGCCTCGTCGCATAATGTCCGCGCCGCTTGCAGCTTACCCTTCACTCCCCACCGCAGTTGTCAACGTCGAGTGTGCAGATGACGAAGATGTCGAGTGGGTGTGGACGGCAACCGGTCTGGGAAGCTTTGTTTCCGGGTATCGAGTTGTTCCACGAGTCTTTCCGTCATCGGGGGCATCTGGCCTTCCCCCGGTTTCGTGGACACCTGCCTAAGGTGAGCCTGCGGAGTTTTCGAACTCCACGGGGCTCACGTATCCGATCGTCGAGTGCCGCCGAAGCGGATTGTAGAACCGCTCGATGTAATCGAACACATCGGCCT
>DATAXJ010000049.1:0-21430 GCA_036266795.1 Steroidobacteraceae bacterium
GCAACAGGGTTGCCGGTGCAGGAAGTGGCCCGTGGCATTTGAGTTCAAGCGCATTGCCGATGAGCTCGTGGCCAGCCACGAGATCAACGTCACGCCGTTCATCGATGTGATGCTGGTACTGCTGGTCATTTTCATGGTGGCCGCACCCCTGGCGGTGGTACACATGCCGCTGGATCTGCCAGTGGCGCACACTGCGGCTTCGCCCCCCACAGAGCCGGTAACTCTCACTGTGCAGCGCAATCTGCAGTTGTCGGTGAACGACATGCCGGTGGCACGTCCCCAGATCGCGGATGCTCTGGGGCGTATTACCCACGGGGATCTGGATACGCGGGTCTACCTGCGCGCCGACGAGAATGTGCGTTATGGCGACCTGATCAGCGTCATGGACCTGCTGCGTGCCGCTGGCTATCAGAAGGTAGCGCTCGTCAGCCGCCAGATCCCATGATGAATGCGTTATCAAGTCCGCCGGCCCTCCCCGCGGCCCACACCCCCGGTACCTGGGCGCTGGCTTCTGCGATCTGATAGGCGTTCTGGCGCGCCTGCTCACGCATCGCAGCCTCGACCTGATCGCGTCGCGCTGGATCCAGCGTTGCCGTTATCCGCTCCCGCATCGACCTACCCAGCGCCTCGGCCCTGGCGTGAGCCTCGGCGCCCACGATGCTGCCGTCGGTCCGGGTCAGGTATCGCCGCACCGACTCCTCGCTGCCGATCGTGAGGATGCTGCGCAGCTGCAGTCCCAAGCCTGCGAGGAACTCTTTCTCGCTGCCGAGGGGGATGCCAAATACCCATGGTTCGCCCCTGATGAGGTCCAGGAATCTTTCGACAGTCGCTCTGGCGTACGGCGGTATTTTTTCGATCTCGAGCGCCCTCAGTCCGTCGATCATCGCGCGGGTGGCGAAATCGAAGACGATGCTGGAGCCCGGCGCATGCTTGCCGAAGAAGCGGAAGGTGGCCCGAAGCGGCGCTTCCTGCACATACATGCTTACACCTTCCATGATGACAAACGTTGGCCGTGACAGGTCGTAGCCGTGACGCGCCAGCGCGTGGGCCAAGTCCTCACGCTCGAGATCCGCGGCCACATACGTCAGATTTGCAGGCGCCCCATCCAGTGCCGCGTCGACACGGCATCTCTTGAATGTCGAGGTTTGCGGTCTGTCGACCTCATAAATGCGCACGTGCGCCAGCAATTGCCGGAATCGATAGGCGTGGGAGTCGAAACCAGCGCCCAGGATCAGACACTGGGTGATCCCATTGGAGACCGCCCGTTCGAGCGCCTCGTCGATGAACCGGGTACGCTCCGTCATTGCCCTGACCAAGTCAGCCACCTCAAGGTCCTGCAGGGCCACCTCGTAGCTTTTCAGCAGCGCAGCGACCACCGGATGATGCAGGCTTAATTGCGAGGGATCACCAAGCAACCGCTCCGCCAGATGATCTGGATTTCGCGCGGCGGGATCCGGTTCGCGCGCGCCGATCGCACGGGCGGCAGCCACCCATATGGCAGTCTTGGAAATTTCCAATTCATCGTCTGGCATCGAGCCTCTCCAGCGTTTACGGTCATAGCATTACAAACTGGGTCACCTGCGATAGGCGTAATGCCACGGCTCATAGGGGATGGCGAGTGGCCCGGAGAGATCTGGCCCAACCTGGGCGACGGCCGCATGCAGCCGCATCGTCCATCCAGCCCTGTCCCAGCGCTGGTGGGCGCTGGCATAGTCGTCTGCTGCTATCACATGACCGTCCTGCACGACCTCGAAATCAAACGCCCGTGCCTGGCCATGGGGCGAGAGCCCGGGCGCCGCGAGAGCAGCCGCCTGCGGCGGCGTCCATTGAATCAGGGCCTGGCGCAGTGCAGCCGCATCCGGCGTGCGGCCAGCCCACTGCTGCGCCAGGCTCGCGGCCAGCGCATGCGCCGTGGTAGCCACGGAGGCGTTGGTGTTCCAGTGCTGCAACTGGCGCTCGAGACTACGTGGTTGGAGGTTGATGCGTAGCTCGTATCCAGGATTATCGTGCGCGAAGGCGCCTGCCACAGCCTGCAGTTCCGCCGTGGCCCTGCGCCCTTCGGCGCTATTCGGATAGACGGCAATTTGCTCGGCCGACCAACTCCAGCGCTCCGGCAGCGTGTTGCCGGCGCGCAGGTAAGCGCGCAATGCCAGCAGCCGACGTTCATCATCGGGGATCCGAGCCAGCGTCTGCTGCGCCGGTGCATACAGACCCCGCTGTGCGAGTGTCACCCAGTCACGAGCTGTGACATTGCTCTGGCCCCAAGCGACCCCCATTCCAAGGCAGATCCAGGCGGCCGCGAACTGCACGAGATGCACTCGCATGCGCTGCACTGGATATCCCTCAAGCGTTCGCACCGTTATCAGCGACTCCCGATCGGAGGCTCCGTAACCGCACAAGCTCTCAATGGCAGCTGCTGGCCTCGGCTACTCCGAAGCCATCCACGGTGCGGTCTCCCTCAAGGCGTTCAGACAGCGCCCGTCGATGGCATTGCCCCGTTCACGCTCCATGATCTCGAACGCTTTCTCAATGGGGATAGCATCACGATAGGGTCGAGCGGCAGTCAGGGCATCGAAAATATCCGCCGCGGTGATGATACGCGTCTCCAGCGCAATCGCATCTGCGGTGAGGCCCTTGGGATAGCCCTTACCGTCCGGGCGCTCATGATGGGCGCCGGCGATACCGGCCAACTCGTTGAATACACGCACGCGCAGCAGAATCGCTTCGGTAAATTGAGCGTGTCGTTTCACCGCCTCCCACTCTTGAGCGTCCAGCGCGCCAGGCTTGTCCAGGATGGCATTGCTGACGCCCAACTTACCGATATCGTGCAGGAGTGCGCCTCGATACAGCCAGCGCCGACGGGAAGGGCCCAATCCGAGTTCCAGGGCCACGGCATCCGCATAGTGCGCCACGCGCTGACTGTGCCCGTAGGTGAAATGGCTCTTGGCATCGATAATGTCAGCGAATGCTTCTGCGATCGAGTCCAGCCGCTCGTCGTCGATCAGGATTGCCAGGCCAGCCGGCTCAAGGTCCATCACGCGCTGTTCCAATCCCTCAGGCGCCAGCCCAGACCAGAACCGCTTGCTATCCGCCACCGAAAAGAAGGCGTCGCACACCCAGGGGTCGAACCAATAGCCCAGCCGACGGCGCACCTGCGTGCCGGCTGCCGCCTCCCCGCCGACCGTGTGAAATACGTCTACCACCTGCGCCAGCAGCGCTATGCGGGCGTTCACGGGGATGGTTTCCCCGCACAGTCCCTGCGGCCGGCCTTTGCCGTTCCAATGCTCGTCCAGATTGAAGATCCCAGCCGAAACGGCCGGCCCGAATCCGAGCCGCCGGACGATGTCCGCGCCACGCTCACAGCGCGTGTGCACCAGTTCGGTCGCGAGCGATTCACCATTGCGATACAAGTGAATCAGTCGTCTGACGCGTGCGCGCACGGCCTCGTCGGGTCCGGCATGCCGCAGCACAAAACCCGCGAGCTGCAAAAGACTCTGCGAGTCGACCAGCTTAAAGTCGTGCTTGGTCTGCAACTCATCCCCGCCATACAGCTCCCAGAGCCGGGCGGCGTTGCTGCTGCAGCCGGTGTCCTTGAGCAGCAGCGTGTAGAACAGGTCCGATAAGGCCGGAGAATCCAATCCCAGCGCCCTGCCGATGTGCATGCCAATCCAACATGCGCGCAGACAATGTCCCTGCGGCTGACCCTCGGTCAAATCGAGCGCATAACTGAGCGCCCCAATGATCTCCGAAAGTCGCAAGGCGCCGCGTGCCGAGAGCGGCGGCGCCTGCTCGAAAACGGACAACTGATGGGCGGCTGCATTCATGGACGCGCTCCTTTCGGACCGGCCGATGGCTCGCCGCGCTCGATGGCCCATCATCGGCGCGCGGCCCATCGGGACTTGTAGCAGATCGGCGCGCTCGCGCTCGTGTGTGCGTTCACGCTTCGACGCCTGATGGCGTCGCAGTTCGAGGATTCAGCCCTGGCGCTGCGTTAAGTGAAACGATCGCAGGCCGGGAAGCACTGGCTGCGTGCCAATGTCAGTCCGGACCGACCCCCGTCAAACCGGGTACGGGCGAGCTGACCCGATCGAAGATTTGCGTGAATGTACCGTGCTGCCGCGCCCCATTCGCCGTGATCGTCAGCGTCATGCCGTCGGGGGAGACGGTGCACAGTCCGCCCAGCGTGAGCTTGCCGTCGGTGCGGTCGGTCCAGCGAAGTTGGTAGGCACTGATGCGCTCGAATTCGACCGTGCGCGGCGTCTTCTGCCCGTCGCTCACCGTTTTACCCAACAGGCGGGCGTTCCACACGGGGTATTGCTTGCCATCGTAGCGTGCGGCCGAAAACAGAAATCCCACGCCGCGCGGCGAAACACTGATCACCGTATGCAACATCCAGCCGTTGCCACGATCCTCATACTGACGGAACAGCTCGAATCCAGGTGGCGCGCCTCGCAGCTGTGATTTGTCCGAATTGAGCTTCCAGGTGCCGACGAATGGTCGGTTGCCGCTGTCGGCCTGAGCACTCGCGATACATGCAGCCGCCACCAGCAGAACCGTGGCGATGCCGATCCGCCAGGCGCTGCGCAGCGTATCGCTTCGAAGGGATCCCAAGTCGCTCTCCTCGTGGCGGACTTCAGTATAGCGCGGGGGCTCCCCGGCTCTCAGTCCTCGATCGCCTGGTAGACGAGGGTCCAGAAGTCCGCATTGATTCCGGTGATCGTCGGTGCGAAGCCCAAGCGCTGAATCATCAGTATTCCCAGAAGACCCTCGGCGGGGTCGGAGTACCACGAGGTGCCGTAGACCCCATCCCAGCCAAAGCGACCTGGGTTGGTGGACGGGCCGTCACGACGGGTGATCACCGCCATGCCAAAGCCCCAGCCGCGAGCCTCCCAGAAGGAAGGGAAAAACGCCGTACTCCTGCTCTTCTGCTCTGCGCTGAGCTGATCGGTGACCATCGCCTGCACGGTGGGGCGCGCCAGGATGCGTACATCACCGAGGCGGCCATGTTGCAGCATCATCTGGGCAAAGGCGTGGTAGTCATCCAGTGTGGACACCAGTCCACTGCCACCGCTCGGGAAGGCTGGCGGACGACTCCATTGGCTGTCCTGCGCATCATCGAACAGGCGGATGGAGCTCTGGAGCGGATTGTCCTGATAACAGGTGGCGAAGCGCTCGAGTTTATCGGCTGGGACGTGAAACCCCGTGTCGTGCATGCCCAGGGGCTCGAAGATGCGCTCGCGCAGAAAGCTCTCGAAGGGCTGACCGGCCACGCGCGCAATCAACACGCCCGCGACATCTGCCCCCGTGTGGTACATCCAGCGATCGCCGGGCTGATACATCAGCGGTAACGTGCCCAGCCGGCGCAACCACTCGTCGGGCGAGTGCGGGGGCATGGGCTTGCGGCCCCAAAGGTGCAGTGCGTTGAAAGCCTGCTGAATCGGATAGCGCTCAGCAGGCCCGAGAATCATCCCGAAGCCCATGCGAAAGGTCAGCAAGTCGCGCAGCGTGAGCGCGCGGTGCGCCGGCTCAGTGTCCTCCAGCGGCCCATCGATCCGACGCAGCACGCGACGGTGAGCGAGCTCCGGCAGCCACTCATCCAGCGGCTCGTCGAGTGCCAGCCGGCCCTCCTCCACCAGCATCATCGCCGCGGTCGCCGTGATCGGCTTGCTCATCGAGGCGATGCGAAACACGGTGTCGCGGCGCATCGCGTCACCGCGAGCGATATCCTGGTGGCCTACGGTATCGACCCAGACCTCGCCGTGCCGACTGACCAGCATCGCCACACCCGCGATCTCACCGCGCGCCACGTAACGCAGCATGGTGTCATGCAACCGCTGTAACCGACTGGGCGATAGTCCTGCCCTGCCTGCTGTCCGCTTCATGTGCCCTCGCCCCCCGCCGCTAGCACGCGTCAGCCGATGGCCGCCGACTCGGGATCCCGACGACTGCGAGCCGCGCGCGCAGAGGAGACCATCTCCGCCAGGAAACCGCCCGACTGTCGCCGCCACAGCTGCGCATAGACACCGCCAGCGGCCAGCAGCTCTGCGTGCGTACCGCTCTCGTGGATGCGTCCACGCTCCAGCACGATCAGTCGATCCATGCGTGCGATGGTCGAGAGCCGATGTGCGATGGCAATCACCGTGCGCCCTTCCATCAATGCATCGAGCTGGCTCTGAATGGCCGCCTCGACTTCCGAGTCCAGCGCTGAGGTGGCCTCATCGAGCACCAGGATGGGGGCGTCCTTCAGGATCACGCGAGCGATGGCGACGCGCTGGCGCTGGCCACCGGAGAGCTTGACGCCGCGCTCGCCGACATGAGCGTCGTAACCGCGTCGGCCGAGCCAGTCCTCCAGCCCCAGGATGAAATCATGCGCCTCGGCGCGTCGCGCAGCCTCCTCGATCATGGCGCGCGTCGCATCCGGTCGCCCGTAGCGGATGTTATCGAGCACGGAGCGATGCAGTAGTGCCGTATCCTGCGTCACCATCGCTATCTGGCGCCGCAGACTCTCCTGCGACACCGTGCTGATGTCCTGGCCGTCGATGAGGATGCGGCCGCGCGCCGGCTCGTAGAAGTGCAGCAACAGGTTCACCAGCGTGGACTTGCCGGCACCTGAGGGGCCGACGACACCCACGCGCTCGCCAGGTCGCACGGTCAGATCGATGCCGTGCAGGACCGGCACGCGGCGCTCACGCCCGTAGTCGAAGTACAGACTTTCGAAGCGCAGTTCTCCGGCCGAGACGACCAACTCGCGGGCGCCGGGTGCATCCGGCATCTGCCGGCTCACCGCGATAGATCGCATGCCATCCTGCACGACCCCGACGTTTTCAAAGATGTTGGTGACGTTCTGGGCCACCCAGCCCGCCATATTGGCGATCTGCCAGGCCATCGGCAGCGCGGTGGCCACAGCCCCGACGCTGATGCGACTGTGACGAAACAACAGGATCGCGACCAGCCCCATGCCCACCACCAGCAACGCATTGAGCAGGGCCAGCAGCATCGTAAAACCGGTGGCGATGCGCGTCTGGTTGCGAAAGGCCTGGGTATGCTCCTCGATCGACTCGCGCACGAAGGCATCCTCGTCCTGCGCGCGCGCAAACAGCTTCACCGTGAGGATATTGGTATAGCTGTCCACGACGCGTCCCGTGAGCGTCGAGCGCGCCTCGGAAATGGCGCGCGAGCGCTCGCGCATGCGCGGCACGAAGGCGCGCAGCAGTGCCGCATAGGCGAGGAACCAGGCGACGATCGGCAGGGCCAGATGCCAGTTCATGGCATACAGCAGCGCCACGCTGCCGCTGCCGTAAACGAGGATGTACCAGACTGCGTTGGTGCCGGAAACCACGCTGTCGCGCAGTGCCGGGCCCGTCTGGATCACGCGGTTGGCGATGCGCCCCGCAAAGTCATTCTGAAAGAACGTCCAGCTCTGGCGCACGACATGCCAGTGGTTCTGCCAGCGGATCATATTGGTCACGCCGGGATTGATGATCTGATTGGTGACGATGAACTGCGCAAACAGTGCCGCCGGCCGCACCAGCAGGAACACCAACGCCATCATCAGCAGCTTGGGGCCAGACTCGGCCAGCAGCCGGGCGGGGTTGTGACTGTGATTGGCCACCAGTGTCACGACCCGCCCGATGAACACCGGAATCGTCACGTCGAGCGCCGCGACGGCGACTCCCGTGACGAACAGCGCCACGATCAGCCAGCGCACCTGACGCAGGTAGTGCCAATAGAAGCGCGCCAGGCCGCGCGTGGGCGGTTCCGTCGGCGTACCGGCAGTCGGATCGAACAGGCGCTCGAACCAGCGGAGCATGCTCAGGACCTGCGCGTGCAGCCCGGCGGCGGGCGTCTGTACGAGGAAATTGGGTACATCGGGATGCCACAGGTTACCACGCGGCGGCTGACTCACCCGATGTGCGCCGACATATATTGATGTATTCTTAATAAGTTATCGTATATATTTTATCCAACTTCTATTTTAATCCGCGTCCGCTGCCTGCCACGGCCAGGAGGGAGCTCCCGAGGCTTGTCCGCGACACACCGACAGGCGTCTCAGCATTCCCCGCACCGCTCGCGTGTTACATTTTTGACGGTCTCGCCGCGGACTGCATGCCGCGGCTGTCCGCTTGAGCATGTCCAATTACACTCCAAGTCGCGTCCGCGAGGGCAATCCACACAAGCTCGGTGCCGTCTGGGACGGCAAGGGCACTAATTTTGCGCTGTTTTCCGCGCACGCCACGCGCGTGGAAGTGTGTCTGTTCGACCCGCTTGGCAAGCGAGAGCTGGAGCGTCTCGCGCTGCCGGAGTACACCGACGAGATCTGGCACGGCTACGTGCCAGACGTCATCCCCAGCACGGTCTACGGCTTTCGCGTCCACGGCCCCTACGAGCCGGAAGCCGGTCATCGCTTCAATCCCAACAAGCTGCTGCTCGATCCGTATGCGCGCGCACACGTGGGCGAGCTGCAGTGGAAGCCCGAGTGCTTCGGCTATGTCATCGGCGATCCGCAGGAGGACCTGAGCTTCGACGAGCGTGACAGCGCGCCCTTCGTTCCCAAGTGCGTCGTCGTCGATCCCAACTTCGCCTGGAAGGGGCAGCCACGCGCCCGGGGCATCCCGTGGGATCAGACCATCATTTACGAGATGCATCTGCGCGGCTACACGCACCAGCACCCCGAGGTCGATCCCAAGGAGCGCGGTAGCTATAAAGGGTTGGCGAATCCGGCGGTCATCCAATACATCCGCTCCCTCGGCGTCACGACCGTCGAGCTGCTGCCCATCCATACCTTCATCAATGATGCGCACCTGCTCGAGCGCGGACTGACCAATTACTGGGGTTACAACAGCATCGGCTTTTTTGCCCCCGATCCGCGCTATGCCTCCGAGCCCGAACAGAGTCTGCGCGAGGTCAAGGAGATGGTCGCGCGCTTCCACGACGCCGGTCTGGAGGTGATCCTCGACGTGGTCTACAACCACACCGCCGAAGGCAACGAGCGCGGCCCGACCCTGTCCTTCAAGGGAATCGACAACGCCTCGTACTACCGCCTGCTGCCCGACCAGAAACGCTACTACATCAACGATACCGGCACCGGCAATACGTTGAACGTATCGCATCCCGCGGTCATCCAGATGGTGTGCGACAGCCTGCGCTACTGGGCCAGCGAAGTGCACGTCGATGGCTTTCGTTTCGATCTGGGCACGATTCTGGCGCGCGAGCCCAATGGCTTCGACAATCAGAGCGGCTTTCTGAAGGCCTGCCACCAGGATCCCGTCTTGAGGACCGTCAAACTGATTGCCGAGCCCTGGGACTGCGGACCCGGCGGCTACCAGGTGGGCGGCTTTCCACCCGGCTGGTCGGAGTGGAACGATCGCTATCGCGACACGGTGCGCGATTTCTGGCGTGGCGCCGCGCCGGCCAGCGCGCTCGCGCCGCGCCTGTGCGCATCGGGAGATGTCTTCAACCGGCTGGGGCGACGTCCGTTCGCCTGCGTGAATTTCATCACGGCGCATGACGGTTTCCCACTCAACGATCTGGTGACTTACAACGACAAACACAATGACGCCAACGGCGAGGGTAATCGCGACGGCAGCAGCGACAACCGCTCGTGGAACTGCGGCGTAGAGGGGCCAAGCGACGATCCAGCCATCAACGAGCTGCGCGAGCGACAGATACGCAACATGCTCGCGACCCTGCTGCTCTCGCAGGGAGCCCCAATGCTGCTGGCCGGCGATGAGTTCGGCCGCACCCAGCAAGGCAACAATAATGCCTATTGCCAGGACAACCAGATCAGCTGGCTGAACTGGCGGCTGACCGACAAAGGCCAGTCACTGGTGCGCTTCGTGCAGAAGCTCACACGATTGCGTCACCGGTACGCCATCCTGCGACGCAATCGCTTCCTGACGGCCGACTACGATGAGGAGCTCGAGGTCAAGGATCTGACCTGGATCAATGCCACCGGTATCGAGATGCGCCCGGAGGACTGGGGCGACGGCAACATGCGCTGCTTCGGCATGATCCTGGACGGGCGTGCGCGACCCACCGGCGTGCGCCAGCGCGGCACCGAGACGACGATGCTGCTGGTCATGAATGCGCACTACGACGTGGTGGAGTTCACCTTGCCGGCTTGCCCCGGTGGAGAGGCCTGGCGCCTGGTGCTCGACACACACCTGCCCGACGAGGAACCGATGAGTCGCTTCGCCGTCGGCGACAAATATCAGGTGACGGGACGCTCGTTTCTGCTTTTCGAGCTCGGCGCCTGAAGTTGGCGCTGCGAGACCCGGCGGCTAACCGCCGCCGCTGCGCCGCAACCCAAGCGAGGCGGTTACGTGTTTGGGATGGTAACGGTGCAACTCATTGGGGTTGAGAAACTCCTGCAACGGCCTGCCGCCGCGCACGTGTTCGGCGATCACCTTGATCGACACCAGCGTGGGCACGGCGATCACGATGCCGGCGATGCCCCAGAACCAGCCGCCGAACCACAGTGCCAGGAAGACGATGAGCGGATTGAGTTCCAGGCGCCGCCCGACCACCAGCGGCTGCACGATCTGACCCTCGATCGCGGCCAGCGCAAGATAGCAGCCGCCCACCGCAAACACCCGCCCGAGCGTGTCAAAGGAAACGAACGCCACCAGAATCAATAGCAGCAAAGTGGTAGCCGAGCCGACGTAGGGCACGAAATTGAATACTGCGGCGACCGCCCCCCATAGGAAGGGACTCGGCATGCCCAGCGCCATCGTCACGCCCGCCGTCGCAAGTCCCAGACCGATATTGATGAGCGCGATGGAGCCGTAATAACGCCCCACTTCGCTGCGCACGGCGTTGATGACCTTCAGCATGTGTGAGGATTGCACATCGCTGGAGAGCGCCGCGCTCATGCGAGCGAGCATCGGCGGTCCTCCAGTCAGCAGGAACATCATCGTGATCACAATGGTGACCAGCTGCATGATGGCGGCCCGCGTGAAATCCAGCAGCGTCAGCGCGTTCGACGCCGTCGCAGTGCGGGACGCAGCCGGCGCAGCCTGCGGTGCCGGCGGCACCGGGGTGGGCGACGAAGTGCGGGGCTGGACCGGGGCTGGCCCCGAGGCGATCTGATCGGCACGGTCGGTCAGCACCTCGATGCGGTCGACCATGCGCGATACGGGCCGCAGCCTGCGTTCGATGGTGCGCAGGGTGCGTGGCGCGGAGCTCCACCAGCTCTGTGCGGGTGCCCAGACCATGTTCACGGCGCCTCCGAGCAGCGCCATCAGGGACAGCAAAATCAGCGCGGCGCCTAACCCGCGGGGCAGCCCGCGTCGATGCAGGGCCTCCACCGGCGTGGTGAGAACCAGAGAGAACAGCACTGCCAACACCACGGGCACGAAGGCGGCATGGCCGAAATACAGCACCGCCCCGAGCGCGCTCAACGCCAATACCCGCAGCGGCATGACATTGAGTGAGCGGCGCGGTGCGCGAGCGCGGGTTTCTTCCTCGGTGATCCGGTCCATGGCCTGCCTGCCGGGTAGCTTGGCCGCCCGCGCGGGAGGCTCCAAGCGGCTGTCCGCCGGGCTTACGGCGGCGCTCGCCACCGAAGCATTTGTGGGAAATAATGAGGCGGCCCTGCCCGCGGCGGCTGACGGCACTCGCAGGGCAGCGGGATCGATACTGTCGGCAGGTTCATTCATAGCAAGGAGGCGTCATGGCTGCGCGCTCGATGGCTACTTTGACAATCTCATTCGGCATGGTCGCCATTCCGGTAGACCTGTATACCACTACAGTCAGTAGCGAGCGAATTTCATTCAATTTGCTGCACGCGAAAGATGGCTCGCGCGTGCGGCAGCAATACGTGTGCGTCAAGGAAGGCAAGGTCGTCGAGCGCAGCGAGCTGACGAAGGGCTATGAGTTTGCCAAGGACCAATATGTCATGTTCAGCGCCGAAGAATTGAAGGCGCTCGATGAGGTCGGCACCAACAGCATCGACATCGTGGAGTTCGTACCGCTCGATTCGGTGGATCCCGTGTATTTCGAGCGCAGCTACTATCTGGCCCCGGCCAAGGGCGGTGCGCGCCCCTACGCTTTGCTGGTGGCGGCGCTGCGCGATACCGAGCGTTGCGCGGTGGGACACTGGGCCTCTCACGGGCGCGACCACATGATCATTCTGCGTCCGCGTGGCGATGCGCTCGTGATGCATCAACTGCTGTTCGCCACCGAGGTTCGTCCCATCGAGGACATCGGCTCGCTGCCGAGCGAGGTACGCGATACCGAGCTGAAGCTCGCCCGCCAGCTCATCGATCAGCAGGCCGCCGACGCGTTCGATCCCAGTCAATACGTCGATGAGGTTCATCAGCGCATCGAGGCGGCGATCCGCAAGAAGGTCGAAGGCCACGAGATCGCCCTCTCCGAGCCGCCGCGTCCCACGGCGAGCAACGTCATCGATCTGACGGCCGCGCTCAAGGCGAGCCTGAGCGGACGCAATGAGGCCAAGCTCGGACCACGCAAGCCCGCCAAGCGCGTCGAACGGCGCACCAGCGCGCGTAAGAGCTCGCGGGGGTGAAGCGCCCGGGGCAGCGAAGCACCCGCCAGCCGCCGGCCAAAGTGCCCGACGCGCAGCGCGCGCACGCTGCGCCGCTGCAGCACTTCGGCACGGCCGATGTCACGCGCCTCGTCGGCATCTCGCCGGCGGCGCTGCGCTCTCTGGTGCGCGAGCGGCACGTCTCGCCACAGCGCGGACCGCGCGGCGCGCTGCGCTTTACTTTTCAGGACCTGATTGCGCTGCGCACCGCGCGTGCCCTGTCTGCTGCCGGCTTGCCGACCCGGCGCATCACCCGCGCCCTACGCGAACTGCGGCGACACCTGCCCGCGCAATTGCCGCTCTCGGGCCTGTCGATCCGCGCGGGCGGTGAGCACGTCATCGTGCGCGAGGCGGGTGCCGAGTGGGAAGGCGGCTCGGGTCAGTACCTGCTGTCCCTGGAGATCACGCTGGATCGTCGCGGGCTGCGCCTCTCGGAGCCTGCCAGTTCGACGCCATCTGTCCTGCGGCCTGCGCTTCCCCCGGCTCCGACCCTGGCCTCGGGCTCGGCCCCGGAAGGGGCGTCGCAGGCGCCGCCGCTGCCGAGCCCAGCCGAATCCGACGCGAACGTGGAATTGCTCTTCTGCGACGCGCTCGACAGCGAAGACGGTGATGCCACCAGCGCCATAGGGCTCTATCGGCGTTGTCTGCGCGCCGATCCGCACCACGTGGAGGCGCGCATCAACCTGGCGCGGCTGCTGCACGAGAGCGGGGACGTCGCCGCCGCCGAGCGGCTCTATCAGCATGTCAGCTGCCGCGGTGACGCCATCGCACAGTTCAATCTGGCGGTGCTGCTGGAGGATCAGGGTCGGCTGCCCGAAGCCATCGAGCACTATCTCTCGGCTCTGGCGCTCGATCCGGAACTGGCCGATGCCCACTACAACCTGGCGCGCCTCTACGATCTGCAGGGCAATGCCCCGCATACGATTCGTCACCTGCGGGCCTTTCAGCGCCTCGCTCCCCCCGCCCTGGAGTGATCAATCCGAGGGCGGATCCGCGTAGGGCACACTCATATCGATTTACTGCGCATTCACCGGGGCCGCCCGAGGTATGCGTCGGCAGGTTTTGCAGCGTCACTGCGGCCCAGGCGGGCGGTGCGTCCGGCAAGTAGTGGCTGACGGCGGCGGCGAACTGCTTGCTGATCGAGCCCACGCGGTAGCGCGTCTGCGGCGTGTCGGGCACCTGCAGCTCGAGATTGGCCCCGCGCTGCCTCGCCAGCCGCCATGGCACTGGCCGCAACGGTGCATCCGAGGATTCCCAGCAGCCGGGCCAGGGCCCGAACCCGCGCGCGCGTCAGGGGCGGCATGCGGCGCATTGTGCCACGCCGCTCAGCCTCCGCCCCGCTGCAGCATCGGTCCGTCCATGCCCAGAAGGGCGTTGACGAGCGCCAGATGAGAGAGGGCCTGCGGGAAGTTGCCGCACTGGCGCTGCTCGTGAATGTCGTACTCCTCGGCGAGCAGTCCCAGATCGTTGCGGACGGCGAGCACCCGCTCGATGGCGCTGCGCGCCTCCGGCACGCGTCCTTGCAGGCGCCGGCAGTCGGCGAGCCAGCAGGTACAGGCCAGAAAGGCTCCCTGACGTTTGCGATGCGGGTACTGCTGCCGCATCACCAGGCCATCGTGCAGCAATTCACGCTCCACCGCGGCAATGGTGCCGGCGATGCGTGCATCCTCGACGGGCAGAAACCCGACCAGCGGCAGCAGCAGCAGACTGGCATCGACGGCATGGCCCCCATAGTGCTGCACGAAGTGGCCACGGCTCGCGTCGTAGCCCTGCTGGCAGATCTGCGCATGAATATGCGCGCGCAGCGTCTTCAACCGATCCAGCAGCGCACCGTCGGCGTGCCCGTGTCGATGCGCACTGGTGAGGAAACGATCGATGCCGACCCAGGCCATGACCTGCGAATAGACGTAGCGATGCGACTCCTCGCGCGATTCCCAGATGTCCCGACCCGGTTCGTCCCAGACAGACTCCAGATACTCGACGATGCCGCGCTCGATCTGCCTGCCGTGCTCGCTCTGCGGGATGCCCGCACGTGTGGCGAGCTCCATGGCATCGAGCACCTCCCCGTAGATGTCGATCTGGCGCTGGTAGGCGGCGGCGTTGCCGACGCGCACCGGCCGTGAGCTGCGGAAGCCGGGTAGCCAATCGAGTGTGTACTCGTTGACGTCGCGTCCGCCATCGATGCGATACATGGTGCGCATCTGCGCCGGATCGCTGCCGAGCGTGCGCAGGATCCAGTCGCGCCACGCCTGTGCTTCCTCGTGAAAGCCCGCATTGAGCAGCGCCGTCAGTGTAAAGGTCGAATCGCGCAGCCACGCGAAGCGGTAGTCCCAGTTCAACGCACCCTGCAGCTGCTCGGGTAGCGAGGTGGTGGGCGCAGCCAGCAGTCCCCCGCTCGGTCGATGAATGAGCGCTCGCAGTGTCAGCAGCGAACGCCGCAGCGCCTCGGGCCAATCGCAGCGACGCTGCAAGCGCCCGATCCAATCCCGCCAGTAGCCCACGGTGTGCTCGAGCAGTCCCTGCAGATCTGCCGGCATCTCGGCGCGGACAAGCGGGCTGCCGTGGCTCAGCATGAAGCTCGCGCACTGTCCGCTCTCCAGCACGAACTGCGCGCTACAGTGCTGATCCTCGACGCTCAACGGCACGGAAGCCTCGAGCGTGAGCTCGTCGGGACCCGCCTGCAGGCGGCAACCCCGCTCGCTCGCCACGATCCAGGGGGCGAGTGCTCCATAATCGAAACGCGGCACGCAACGCATGTGCAGCGCCGTACGCCCACGCAGTCCCGTTACCACGCGTATCAGGGTGGGCGCCGCCGTGTCGATCGGCATGAAGTCGGTGACACGTACGGAGCCCTCGGCAGTGTCGAACTCGGTCTCGAGGACCAGCGTATCGGGCACGTAGCGGCGCACGACACGCACCTCACGCGCCAGCGGGGCGATGGAAAAGTAGCCGTGTCGCTCCTCTCCGAGCAGGCGCGCAAAGCAGGCGGCGCTATCGAAGCGCGGCCAGCACAGCCAATCGACCGAGCCGTCGCGACCGACGAGAGCAGCGCTGCGGCAGTCGCTCAGCAGCCCGTAATTCTCGATGCTTTGTTGGGCACTCTCACCCGTCACTGCTCGCCTCCGCCCATGGGTAAATGGCTCGATGGCCTACATTAGCGGAATCGAGGCGGTGATAGCGTCATTCCAACTGTAGGTGGATTCCAGAGCAGCCTGTCGGTCTGCTTCCGCCAACTCAACGGAGTACGTCGCCATGGCGATGAACGTCAGTGAATTCGTGTGGCACCGGGTGTGCGAGTGGGGCATTCGGCGCGTGTTTGGGTATCCCGGCGATGGCGTCGGTGGCCTGGATGTGGCCCTCGAGCACGCCAAGGAACATCTGCAGTACGTGCAGGTGCGCCACGAGGAGATGGCCGCCTTCATGGCGGGCGCGCATGCCAAGTTCACCGGTGAGGTCGGCCTGTGCTACGCCACCTCCGGACCCGGGGCAATTCATCTGTTAAATGGTCTCTATGACGCCAAGATGGATCACGTGCCGGTCGTGGCCCTGATCGGCCAGCAGGCACGCTCCGCGCTCGGCGCGCACTACCAGCAGGAGGTGGACCTGCAGTGCCTCTTCAAGGACGTTGCTTCCGATTTCGTCGCCACCGCCACGGTGCCAAGTCAGGTGCGCCATCTGATCGATCGCGCGATCCGCATCGCCGCCAGCAAGCGCACGGTGACCTGCGTGATTCTGCCGAACGACCTGCAGGAGCTGCCGTACAAGGATCCGCCCATGGCCCATGGCAATACCCACACCGGCGTGGGATACGCCGGCGCGGCACTCGTGCCACAGGAGGGCTGGCTGCGTCAGGCCGCCGACGTCCTCAATGCCGGTCAGCGCGTCGCGATACTCGTGGGTGCCGGTGCCCTGAAGGCCACCGATGAGGTCATCGCCGTCGCCCAGAAGCTGCAAGCGGGCGTCGCCAAGGCGCTGCTCGGCAAGGCCGTGCTGCCCGATGATCTACCCTGGGTCACCGGCTCGATCGGCCTGCTGGGCACCAAACCCTCGTGGGATCTGATGCAGCAGTGCGATACGTTCTTCATGATCGGCTCGGGATTTCCATACAGCGAATTCCTGCCCAAACCCGGCAGCGCGCGCGGGGTACAGATCGATCTGGACGCGACCATGCTCAGTCTGCGCTACCCGATGGAAGTGAACCTGGTGGGGGACGCGGCCGCGACGCTTCAAGCCCTGCTGCCGCTGCTGCAAGACAAGCCAGCCGGCGAGTGGCGCAAGCAAATCGAGAGCAATGTCGCCGAGTGGTGGAAGACGCTCGAGGAGCGCGCGCTGCAGCCGGCGAATCCCATCAATCCGCAGCGTGTGTTCTGGGAACTCTCCAAGCGTCTGCCCGAGAACTGCATCATGACCGGGGATTCCGGCACGGTCGCCAACTGGTACGCGCGCGACATCCGCATGCGCCGCGGCATGATGGGCTCGCTATCGGGTGGGCTTGCCTCGCTGGGGGCGGCCACACCCTACGCGGTGGCTGCGAAGATGGCTTATCCGCAGCGCGTGGTGATCGCCTTCATTGGCGACGGCGCCATGCAGATGAACGGACTCAACGTCATGATCACCATCTCCAAGTATTGGAAGCAGTGGGCTGACCCGCGCCTGATCGTCATGGTGCTCAACAACCGCGATCTCTCCCAGGTCACCTGGGAAGAACGCGTGATGATCGGCTCGGGCAAGACGGAGAGCACGCAGAGCATTCCAGACTTCCCCTATCACAGCTATGCGGAGCTGCTCGGCCTGAAGGGAATCTTCGTCAACGATCCGGACAAGCTCGGGGCAGCCTGGGACGAGGCGCTCGCGGCCGATCGTCCCGTGATCCTCGAGTGCTACACGGACCCGAATGTGCCGCCGTTGCCGCCGCATATCACGCTCAAGGAGGCCAAGAGTTTTATGCAGAGCATCGCCACCGAGCCAGAGCTCGCTGACGTGCTCAAGAACAGCACGCGCCAGCTCTTCTCGCACCTGCTCCCGGGCGGTAAGCACTGAGCGGTGGGCAGGCCTGCCATCACAATCAGCGCCCCATGAGAGCCGAGGTCCCCGTCACCAGCGTCGCGGCGAGCGCCTACACCATTCCCACCGATCTGCCGGAGGCCGATGGCACCGCCCAGTGGAATTCCACCACGCTGGTGACAGTGCATGTCGAGGCCGGCGGACATCGCGGCTTCGGCTACAGCTACACGCACGCCTGCGCGGTCAATCTCATTGACAGCAAGCTCGCCCCACTGCTCATCGGGGCGGAGGCAATGGACCCGCCGGCAGCGTGGCGGCACCTGCAGCGCGCAGTGCGCAATTTTGGGCGCGAAGGTATTGCGGCGACGGCCATCAGCGCCGTGGACGTGGCCTTGTGGGATCTCAAGGGCCAGCTGCTCGAGCGCTCCCTGGCGGATCTGCTCGGTTGCTTTCGCTTGCAGGTCCCGATCTACGGCAGCGGCGGCTTCACCAGTTACGATGAGGCGCAGCTCACGCGTCAGCTCGCCGGGTGGGTCGAGGACAGCGGTTGCCGCTGGGTCAAGATGAAGATCGGCGCGCACCCGGAACAGGATCCGGCGCGCGTGGCCGCGGCCCGCGCCGCCATCGGCCCAACCGCCGGGCTGTTCGTCGATGCCAACGGTGCCTATGGCCTCACGCAGGCGCTGCAACTGGGCGCGCACTTCGCAGCCGAGCAGCAGGTCAGTTGGTTCGAGGAGCCGGTGTCCTCCGATGATCTGCAGGGCCTGGCACAGATTCGTGCGCGCTCGCCCGAGGGCATGGAGATCGCCGCCGGCGAGTACGGCTACACGCCCCAGTATTTTCAGCGCATGCTGGCCGCCGGCGCGGTCGATGTGCTGCAGGCCGATGCCACGCGCTGCGGGGGCGTGACTGGCTTTCTGCAGGCGGCAGCGCTGTGCGAGGGCCATCAGATCGATCTCTCGGCGCACTGCGCCCCCTCCCTGCACTGCTCGCTCGGCTGCGCCGCGCCGCGCTTTCGGCACATTGAATGGTTCCACGATCACGTGCGCATCGAGCACATGCTGTTCGATGGCGCCCCCCGGCCGCAGCAGGGCGTGCTGTCACCGGACCGCGCGCGCCCGGGTCTCGGGCTCACTCTGCGGACAGCGGATGCCGCGCGCTACGCCGTAAGGGCGCAGGGGTAGAGGCATCGCATGAACTCCCGTGAACCACCCGCAGGGCTGCTTTGGGCCGCACTCGGCGCCGTGGTCATCGGTGGCGTGGGCCTCGCGCTGCGTTCACGCCGTCCCGCTGCGCGCCTGCCGCGCCTGCCGCGGCTGATGTCGCTGGCGCCAGGCGGCCGCAGTCCCACGGTACGCGCCGCGCGCCGGCTGAATCGTGCTGCGGGCCTGCTGGCCACCTCGGTTCTGGCCGACAGCGCCGTCGAACACTACCGCGGCTCGTTCCACAATCGCGCGATGATTGCACCGCTGATCAGCGGCGGGCTGTCGCTGGCTGTCAGCCTGCACGGCCACGCCGACAAGCGAGCCGCTGCGCACAGCGTGCGCGACACGATCTACGCCATCGCCATGCTGACGGGCCTGACCGGAACGGTGTTTCACCTGTACAACGTCGGCAACAAGCCCGGCGGCTTTCGCTGGGAGAACTTGTTCTACGGGGCGCCACTGGGCGCGCCGGCGGCATTATTGCTCTCGGGCGGTACCGGTTATCTGGCCGAGCGCGTGCGCGACACTCCCCGAGGGCGCAGCCCGCGCATCGCAGGCCTGCCGGCCGGGCGCACGATTGCCGCCGCCACCGCGCTCGGATTGCTTGGCACGGTCGCCGAGGCCGCTCTGCTGCACTTTCGTGGCGCCTTCAACGATCCGTTCATGTTTGCTCCGGTTACTCTGCCGCCGCTGAGCGCACTGTGCCTGGCGAACGCTGCCTTCGGTCCCAGGCGCCGAGAACGTCGGCTGACGCGCGCGCTGCTTCGCCTGACTGCATGGCTGGGACTCGCCGGGGTGGCCTTCCACCTGCGCGGCATCCAGCGGCAAATGGGCGGCTGGCACAACCTCGGCCAGAACGTTCCCAATGGGCCGCCGATTCCCGCACCACCGAGCTTCAGCGGCCTGGCATTCGCGGCCCTGGCCGCGCTGGGGTTGATGGAGGATCATCCCGATGGCTGAGCGCTATCCCGGCTACGACGTGCTCGCCAAGCGTCAATCGCCCTCCTGGAACGCCAAGACGCGGGAGGTCATCGATGCCCGTCTGGCCGTGTATCGCGAGCCACGCTTCTTCACCGCGCCGGAGTGGCAGACCCTCGCGGCGCTGTGCGAGCGGATCCTGCCGCAGCCGCCGGATCGCCCACCCGTGCCGCTGCCGGCATATGTCGATGAGAAGCTGCATACCGGCCAGCTCGATGGTTATCGATATGCCCAGCTGCCGCCACAGGCCGAGGCGTGGCGACGCGGCCTCGCGGCACTGGAGGCCGAGGCCCAGGCCGCCCATGGCGCACCCTTTGCACATCTGCCGCCCACCCAACAGGATGAGCTGTTGCGTCGGATGCAGCACGGAGACCTCACGGGAGCCACGTGGCAGGGCATGCCCTGCCAGGCGTTTTTCGAGCACCGCGTGCTCCCGGATGTCGCGCATGCCTACTACGCGCACCCCACCGCATGGAACGAGATTGGGTTCGGCGGCCCGGCCAGCCCGCGTGGCTATGTGCGCATGGGCCTGGACCGGCGCGATCCCTGGGAGGCGCCGCGCGCGGAGCCGCCGAACGGGGCCACTGATTCGGCTCAGGACTCCTCGCCGCGATGAGCGATCCGCGTGAATCGCCCAGGGCGGCACAGGGCCGAGCACCGGATGTCTTCCGTCCGGGTGGCTGGGTGCCGATGCGCCAGTTCCGCGACGACGAGCCGGTCGACTTCGTTGTAGTTGGCACCGGGGCTGGCGGCGCGCCGCTGATCGCGCGGCTGGCCGAGAGTGGCTTCTCGGTTGTGGGCCTGGATGCCGGGCCCTATTACCGACCGCTCGAGGACTTCGCCTCCGATGAGCGCGAGCAGTCCAAGCTCTACTGGCTCGATGAGCGCATCGTCGATGGGCAGAACCCCATCGTTATGGGCGGCAAGAACAGCGGCAAAGCCGTGGGCGGCAGCACCGTACACTTTGCCATGGTGTCGCTGCGCTTTCGTCCGGAGTGGTTTCGCTCGCGCAGCATGCTCGGCTATGGCGCGGACTGGCCGGTGGATTGGCGCGAGATGTGGCACTACTACGGCATCGCCGAACGGGCGCTGAGTATCTCCGGCCCGGTCAGCTATCCCTGGGGTCCCTGGCGCCCGCGCTACCCCTATCGGGCGCACGAGCTCAATGGCGCGGCGGAGCTGCTGGCACGCGGCGCCGAGGCGCTCGGTATGAAATGGACGCCCACGCCGCTGGCCACGGTGTCCGCCCCACGAGCCACCGAGCACGGGCACTCCCCGCCCTGCGTTTACCGCGGCTTCTGTCGCTTCGGCTGCTCCACCAACGCCAAGCAGAGCCAGCTCATCACCTTCATCCCGCGCGCGCTGGCCGCCGGCGCGGAGATCCGAGATCTTGCCATGGTCGGGCGCATCGGAGTGGACGGCGATGGACGAGTCAATGGAGTGCATTATCACCGCGAGGGTCGCTGGCGCTTCCAGCGCGCGCGCCACGTGGTGGTAGCCGGCTACGCGATCGAGACGCCACGGCTGCTGCTGGCCTCGGCGACCGACCGCTATCCGGACGGCCTCGCCAACAGCTCCGGACTCGTCGGGCGTTACCTCATGACGCAGTCCAATCAGGCGGTGTTCGGCACGATGCCGCAGGAGGTGCGCTGGTACAAGGGACCGCCGTCGCTGGCCATCACCGAGCACTGGAATTACG
>DATAXJ010000051.1:0-48463 GCA_036266795.1 Steroidobacteraceae bacterium
TGAGATCGAACGGCTGTTCCGCCGACTCAAGGGCTTCCGGCGCATCTTCAGTCGCTTCGATAAACTCGATCTCGTATTCATCGCTTTTATCTACTTCGCGCTCCTCATCGAGGCTGTGCGAGAGTGTTAACAGGCCCTAGCGAGGGATGCTGCGGATATCGAAGCCGTCACGATCGACGCATTCGCAACCGCCCCCTACAGCGATCACCGGGAGCATCTGATCGTAAATGCACTCCGGGAGTCCGGCAAGCTGGCCATCTCGCTCGTTGCCGAAGTCGATGCTCGGATCGTCGGCCATGTCGCTGCCTCCCCCGTATGTATCTCGGACGGAAGTGTAGGCTGGTTCGGCTTGGGTCCAGTTTCAGTCTCTCGCACATACCAAAGCCAGGGAATTGGCTTTGCCCTTATAAGGGCAGCACTTCAGTGCCTCGCCCAGACGCACGCCGCAGGGTGTGTGGTACTCGGGGAACCGGGCTATTACCGGCGGTTTGGGTTTCGTGTGCGAGACGATCTTAATTTCCCCAGTGTTCCCAGGGAGAATTTCCAGGCTCTCGCGTTTCGTGACACTTGGCCCCACGGCGTGGTGACCTATCACAGGGCGTTCACGGCTTCACCGTAACGAAACCGGTCCCGGCACCATCCAGTCAGCGTGGCCGAATCGTTCTCTAGCCCTAGCGCCTTTGATGCTTGACGGCCGAGGGGGTCACACCAAACAGTCGCAGAAACGTCCGGCGCATTCTTTCTGCATTGCCGAATCCGTGGGAACGAGCGATGTCGTGTACGGATCTTCCGGTCCCGGAAAGGGTTCCTCGCGCCGCTTCCGCGCGCAACTGCTCGACGGCTTTCGCCGGGGGCATACCGGTTTCGGCATGGAATGCGCGTGAGAAGTGTCGCGGACTCATGCAGGCCCGCTCGGCAAGCACGGCTACGCTGAGGTGCTTCCCGAGATTGCTGCGAACGTAGTCCAAG
Source organism: Steroidobacteraceae bacterium (assembly GCA_036266795.1). Lineage (GTDB taxonomy): Bacteria > Pseudomonadota > Gammaproteobacteria > Steroidobacterales > Steroidobacteraceae > FEN-1191. The sequence continues at coordinate 970 of DATAXJ010000051.1, forward strand.
AGCGGAGCGAACCTTCCATTGGCGCGCTCCATTTCAAGCAACGCCGAGAATTGCGATTGGCCGCCAGGGCGCCTGAAGTAAACGACCAACTGCTGCGCGGTGCGCCGGGCGATTTCCTGGCCCAGATCCTCCTCGATCAGAGCCAGTGACAGGTCGATGCCAGCAGTAATTCCGGCAGAGGTCCAAATGGGGCCGTCCTTGATGAAAATGCGGTCGGGCTCCACGCGGACACGCGGGAATCTGCGGGCGAAATCGATGCTGCGGCTCCAATGCGTCGTCGCTCGTTTCCCATCAAGTATTCCGGCGGCCGCCAACAGGTATGCGCCTGAGCACACGCTGCTGGTGCGCCGCGCCTTGGCGGCGCAAGACTGGATAAATCGACGGGTTGTTGGACATGAGAGCGCAGAGCGCGAGCCATCACCACCAGCGACGATAAGGGTATCTACGCTTGTCGGCCGGCCAAACGAATTTGCCTGCATCGAAACGCCCGCCGAGCTCATCACCGACCCCGCCTCAGAAGCCACGACACGCAGCGAATAGCTGCCCGGGCGTTGACGCTCGGCAATCTCAAATGCGGCGATCGGCCCGGCAGCATCGAGCAGTTGAAAATCGGGGTAGATCAAGAAGCTGACCTGGCGCGTCATGGCCTAAAAGGTTGGAAATGAGTCATTTATGCCAAAGACTAGGGAGTTACTCTGCCTGCGTCAACCCGGAGTAAACCAATGGCGAGCGAGTTTGAAATCGTGTTCGCACTTTTCCCCAGGATCACGCAGCTGGATTTCACGGGTCCATTCGAGGTCTTTTGGCGGCTGCCTGGCGCCCACTGCGTCTTGGCCTCAGTCGAAGGTGGTGCGATACAGGCTGATGGCGGCATCACCTTCTCAGGTGTTGTGAAGCTGGCCGACGTCTCTGGATGTTCGTTGCTCTGTGTCCCCGGAGGCTTTGGAACGGTAGCCGCGCTGGGAGATAGGGAGTTTCTTGCCGAAATTGGCCGCCTCGGCACGCGCGCGCGGTACGTGACATCGGTGTGTACGGGGTCATTGCTGTTGGCGGCAGCAGGCTTACTGCGCGGGCGGCGCGCCGCCTGTCATTGGGCTTGGCGCAATCAGCTGTCTTCATTTGGTGTGACGCCGGATCCAGCACGAGTTGTACGCGACGGCAACATCATTACCGGTGGGGGTGTTACAGCCGGCATCGATATGGCCTTGACCGTAATGGCCGAAATCGCCGGGATCGACTATGCCCAGGCCGTGCAATCGTCGCTCGAATACGCTCCCGAACCGCCGTTTGATTCGGGACGACCCGAGCGCGCGCGCCCCGAGGTTGTGGCCGCGGTTCAGGAGCGTCTGGCAGCTGCTGCCCCTGAACGTGCCGCGGCCGTCGATCGCGCGGCACGCCTGGTAGTCGGGCACCACTGACGCGCATCTACTTGCGCCGATCTCGACTGTCCCCCGCGTGCTAGCGCTTTCAGCTGGCGATGGAAGCCCTTTCCTATTCGCGATCCGCCGGGTGATTCACGCCGTCATTAATCGGAATGCCTGCAATGAGATAGGGGTCTACACCCTCCAGGCAGCCAACGTTATAGCCGTACTGATTCGGCTTCGAGCGGCGTCGATGATGCGTGTAGATTCCGCAGCGAGAGCAGAAATAGTGCTCGGCGGTTTTTGTATTGAAGCGATAGACAGTTAACAGCTCCTGCCCTTGTACGACGTGCAAACCGTCGCACGACACAGCCCCCATGAGTGCACCCTTTCGACGGCACATCGAGCAATTGCACCGCCGCGCGTCTACGATTCCATCCGGCAAATCGAGCTCAAGCACCACTCCGCGACAATGGCAGCTAGCTCGGTGCTTGCGGAGGATTAGCGTAGTTCCAACTTGCTTTATCACGGTTCTTGATGGGAATCGCTCGGGCGGATCCTGCGCCACAGCCACGCCAGCAACAAAACGCCCGGTACGCTGAGGCTGGCGGTGTAGAGAAAGAAGTGAGAATAGCCGATCCGGTCGACGACGAAGCCCGAGGTGCCCTCGAGGCTCTTACCGGGCAGGGCGTAGAGCGAAGCGAACAGCGCGTATTGGGTGGCGGTGTACTTCGGGCTGGTGAGACTGGAGAGGAAGGCGATCAGGGTTACCCCCTGTACCGAGAGCGCCAGGTTGTCGAGTCCGTTGGTAAAGCCCAGACCGAGCAGCGTCGGTGCGTGGGCAGTGGCGAGCAGCGCGTAGCTCAGGTTCGAGAGGATGGCGAGGCAGATGCCCACGGCAAGCGAGCGCATCAGTCCGAGCCGTGCCACCAGCGCTCCGGCGAGAAACACACCGGCAATCCCCACCGTGAACCCGCAGAACTTCCCCACCACGGCGATCTGATCCAGGGTGTAGCCACGGTCGATGTAGAACGGATTGGCCATGGAACCCATGGTGAACTCGGTGATCTGATACAACCCGATGAAAGCGAGACACAGCACCGCGAACTCTGCGCCGAAGCGGCCGAAGAAATCCGTCAGCGGACAAAGCACCGAGCCGATGAACCACTCGCCGGCCTTTTGCAGTGAACGCGGCCAGTGAGCGCGACGCTCGAGCCAGTCGACGACGCGCGTCTCGCGCTGCTGCTCGGCGCGGCTGACGGTCGCCTCGGGCTCTTCGACCAGCACGGTGGTGACGATCCCGACAGCCATCAGCGCCGCCATGGCGCTGTAGCTCATGTGCCAGCCGGCCCCCGCCGCAACTGCGAGCGCGCCCGCGCCGCCGGCGATTTGCGCTACGCGATAGCCGACCGAATAGGTCGCTACCATCGCCCCCTGCAGCGGTGCCGGGGCGGACTCGATGCGCCAGGCGTTCATGGCGATGTCCTGCGTCGCTGAGCAGCACGCCACGAATAACGCCGCAAGGGCGATCGAACCGACGCCGGAGAGCGGATCGGCCGCCGCGAGTCGCAGCAGACCGAGCGCGACGCCGATCTGCCCGAGCAGCATCCAGGAGCGCCGCCGGCCCAGGAGTCGGTGCAGGATCGGCAGCTCCAGCCGATCGACCACCGGCGAAAACACGAATTCGAACGAATAAGCGAAGCCCACCCAGGAGAACAAGCCGATGGTGGAGCGTTCGATACCGGCCTGGCGCAGCCAGACAGACAACGTCGAGAACACCAGCAGGAACGGCAGTCCGCTGGAGAAACCCAGGAACAGCATCGACACGACACTGCGCTGCCGGTAAACCGCGAGTGAACCCCACCGGCGAGCAAGGGTACCGGTCAATCCAGGGGGCGATCGCATGGTCGCTTTACTTGCGCTCCGCTCGGCGCTGGGCAGAAAATCCAACCAGATCAAGCATTTTGAGCGATTTGAACGATCCGGGCCAGCGGCGAATCCAACTGGATCTGCCCATGAAGAAGGTTTGCGTGCTCATGGGCTGCACCCTCTACCCCCTGAGCGCTCGTATATAGGGCTATGAAGGCCGATGCTGTGAGTCTCTCGACGCTGTCGGACACCCGGCCCGTTGCAGGTGCTTTGCCGGCCAGCGAGAGCCCGGATCGCGTGGGACGCGTGCTGACTCGCGCGCAGGCGGGCGACAGGGCCGCCTTCCGAGAGCTGATCTGCACCTATCAGGCGCGCATCTACAGCCTGGCATTGCGGATGCTCGGCGTCCGCGAGGACGCGCAGGAACTCGCCCAGGATGTGTTCGTCATACTGCACCGGCACCTGCCCAAAATCGTATCAGTGGCGCACTTGGGCGCGTGGCTGCGCAAGGCGGTCTGCCATCGCGCGATCGATCGCTTGCGCAGCCGACCGCGACACATTGCCCTGCCCCTCGATGCGGCAGACGAGCAGGAAGCGCCGCGGCAGGATGGCGATCCCATCCTCGAGGGTCATCTGCGGCAGCTCATCGCGAGCCTGCCGCCCATTCCGCGGTCGGTGGTGCTACTGCGCTACCAGGAAGATCTCGATCCCTCTGAGATCGCTGAGGCACTTGGAGTGCCACTCAACACCGTGAAGAGTCATCTACGCCGATCGTTGGCGCTGATTCGCGCGCGCTGTGCTCCGTGGCGCGGGGACAAACGGCAATGACTGACAAAGAACTCGAGCAGGCCCTGCGACGGGCGCTCAAGCCCCGCGAACCCGGCGTGGACTTCAGCGCGCAGGTGATGGCGCGCGTCGACGCGGACCGGCCCCGCGAGCCCAGGGACACTCGACTCGGCCGCGGCGGCTATTTTCGCCGCTGGTCAACCCCAGCGGCACTGGCGGCCTGCGCACTGGTCGCGGTCGGACTGGTGCACTGGAGAAGTGAGACCGCGGACCGAGAGCGCGGTGTCGAAGCTCGCGCGCAATTGCTGCAGGCGCTGACTATCGCCGGCATGCAGGTCAACAGTGCCCGCGCGGCGGTGCTGCGAGAAGAGGGACAGCTCGAGTGAGTTACCGAGCGAGCCGGCGTAACCGGATAGTTCAGGAGATCATTATGAGATTGCGTTTCGTCATCGTCACGCCCGCGCTGCTGTTGCTGCCACTGCTCGCGCAGGCGCAGCCAGGCCAGTTGGTATTGCCGGACTTTTCCGGCCTGGCAAGCAAGGCCAGCGCGTCCGTCAATATTTCGTTGGGCCCCTCGATGCTCGACCTCGCCGGCGGACTGCTGAGCGCCGATCCGCGTTCCAGCGATGTCGATGTCAAAAGCCTGATCAGTGGCGTGCAGGGGATCTATGTACGCAGCTACACCTTCGATAAGGCGGGTGCCTACTCCAAAGCCGATTTGGATGCGGTGCGTGCGCAGCTGGTCACTCCGGCCTGGGTGCCGCTGGTCTCGACCCATGACCCGCAGGATGACGTGGATATCTACGTCCAACGCAATGGCAAGCGGACCGAAGGCGTGGCCATCATCACTGCGGAGCCGAAGGAATTTACCATCGTCAACATCGTGGGTGACATCGACCTGGCAAAGCTCGCACAACTACAGGGGAAATTTGGCGTGCCGAGGATCGAAGGATTGGGCTCGTCCGCACCATCCCGTTAGGGTACGGTCATGACACTCTCAGGGCTTACGGCTGCTGAGCTGACGAGCCAGCTCTGCCAGCTCTTCGGGGCCGATCTCCTCGGCAGGTAGTTCGATAACGTTCGTGTCGGCCGTGTCGCTGTCCTGGCTGCGTCGCGGGACGCGCGGTGCCGGGCTCGGCGGGCGCGCGGCGGTAGACGCTGGCGGCGCATACAAGGACGCTGGACGCGCCGTAGATGCCTCGTCGGGGGCCGGGCTGCTCTCTTCGGTGCGTACCCAGTCGTGCTGCTGTTCCATCCAACGCTGATAGCGTGCGTACGACCACAGTCCTTCGTCGGCGCCTGATTGCAGCACAGTGGCGAGCTGACTGAAATTGCCGGCGCGAATGGTGCCCCGCGCTCCGGTGCTCGGCAGCAGCAGTTCACATCGCGGGACGCGCAGCTGTGGTCCGCCCAGAAACTCCAGGCGCTGGCAACTCGCGCCGACCAGGCAATCGGCGAGCTGGGCACGCACGCTCGCCTGCAGATCCGCCGGGAAGGACAGACACATACGTTGCAGGGCTTCCGCACAACTGCCCGCATGCATCGTGGCGAGCACCAGGTGACCCGTCTCTGCGGCCGTCAGCGTCAGGCGCATGACCTCGGGTGTGCGCATCTCACCGATGACGAGCACATCCGGGTTTTCACGCAATGCATCGATGATGCCTTGCTCGAAGCTCGGGGCGTGAGTCGGTATCTCACGCTGCCGAATGAGTGCCCGCCGATTGGTGAACAGGTATTCGAGCGGGCTTTCGAGCGTGATGATATGGCGCGCGCGCGAGCCATTGAGCTCCTCGATGAGCGCCGCCAGCGTGGTGGACTTTCCGGCCCCAGTCGGGCCAGAGATGATCACCAGGCCGCTGGGCGCTTCGAGCAGACGACGGAAATCCGGGTGCAGATTACAGGCGCGCAGGTCCCGGACCGAGGGGGTCAGCAGACGCACGGCGATGCCGATGCCGCGCAGCGTGCGGTAAAAGCTGGCGCGGCAGCGTAACGCGCCGAGCGATAGCGCCAGATCGGCTGAGCCGCGTTCCAGAAACTGCGTCCAGCCCTCCGCTCCGAGCGCATCCTGGGCGGCCTGCAGCATGCGATCGGCCGCCAGGACGGCGCCCAGCGGCTGGAGCTCTCCGCGCACGCGGATTACCGCGGCAGTGTCGCTCTCCAGATGCAGATCGCTCGCGCCGAGGGCCCGTGCGCGAGCCAGCCAGTCGTGCAGGAGCATGCTGCAAGCATGCGCCTGTTATTCACGATGCGAAAGCGTCATGCTTTCCGACGCAACTGGTCTCGGCCTGGGGAGTAATCGTCGATGGCGCCTGCGGTCAAGAACATCTTCGTACTGATGCTCGAGAACCGCTCCTTCGACCACATGCTCGGATTCTCGGCACTGACCGGCACGGACGCGCAGACCGGCGAGCCAACCGCCGTCCGCGGCCTGAGCGGCTCGGAAGATAACAACTATGGCGGTCAGGCGTTCCGAGTCAATCAGCAGGTGAGCGATCCGATGCCTGTGGATCCCGGCCACGAGTTTCTGGATGTGCTCGAGCAACTGTGCGGCGGCGAGGCGCTCTATGCCTCGGGAGGCACCTATCCGCCAATCACAAATGCGGGTTTCGTGAGTGACTATGCGCAGTCCCCAAAGGACGAGGGCGATGCGAGCGGCGAGTTCGGCCAGATCATGGCGGGTTTTGGCCCAGGCCAACTCCCCGTCCTGCAGGCGTTGGCCGGAAGTTTCGCAGTCTGCGATGGTTGGCATGCGTCGATGCCCGGCCCCACCTGGCCCAACCGTCTATTCGCGCTCGCTGCGTCATCCGATGGTCTGGATCACAGCCCGACCGCGGATGAAATCATCGCCTGGGAAACGATCGATGGGGTCAGCCTGGTCAATGGCTCGATCTTCGACGCGCTCAAGGGCAAGTCTGCGGCCGGATGGAGGATCTACGCGGGCGACGACTTCCCCATGGCGGCGGCTCTCAAGGGCGTAGAGGTGCTCGAAATCAGAGCATTCAGCGAGTTCGTCGCTGACGTGGCGCGCCCGGACTATCCGGTATTGTTCACCTGGATCGAGCCCAATTATGGCGATGTGCTCGGCAATACTTTCCAGGGCGGCACCTCTCAGCACCCACGCGATACCGTGGGCGGCGGCGAAGGCCTCATCAAGGCGACCTACGAGGCTATCCGTCAATCGCCGCTGTGGGAATCCAGTCTGCTGATCGTCACCTGGGACGAGCACGGCGGCTTCTTCGACCACGTGTCGCCCCCGGCTGCAGCTGCGCCCGGCGATACCACCCCAGGATCGAAGTACAACCAATACGGCTTTACCTTTGAGCAGCTCGGCGTGCGTGTGCCCGCGATCGTCGTCTCCGCCTTCATTCCACCCAATCTCATCGATCACCGCAGCTACGACCACAGCTGCATACCGGCCACGATCCAGGCCGCATTCGATCTGCCGCCGCTCACGCAGCGTGACAGAGCAGCGCGTTCGCTCTTGCCACTGTGCTCGCTCGAGCGCGCGCGAACCGATGCGCCGAACGCCCTGCCGTCTGCCAGTGCGCCGGCCGCCAGGGCCGTTGCACAGCAGCCTCCGTCGCCACAGGCCAGCGTCGACAGCGGCAGTCTGCCGGTGTTCCTGCAAATAGCGATGCGTCACGATCTGGCCCTCTCGCCGCCAGGCAGCAGGCCGGCCATTTTGGCGCGAGTGAAGGCGATTCGGACCCGGGCGCAGGCGGCTCAGTACATGGCGCAGGTCAGCGCAAAGCTACGCGCCGCCAGGGCAGCCGGCGCACGCTAAGCCATCGCCGGTGGCGTCCAAGGCCGGCGCGCTGATGCGCCGGCCGTGACCTGTTTCACGGCCTCCTCGTCGCTCGAGCGCCAAGCCCTTCGGGAGGCAAATATTTGCGATCGCACACACGGTCGCCCGCCGCGGTTGTGGCCTAAATGGCGTCCAAATGGGCACATCAGACTCCACACAGCCCTCGGCGCGCAGGCGCGCCTGGACGCGGCGCTTCGCAGGCGCGGCGCTGCTGTGCGCCTTGGCCGCGGTGAGCGGGTGCTCGGGGGACGGCTTCAACCCGTTCACTGCCTTTGCCAATCTGAACAGCAGCGCATCCGTGCAGGCCTATTCGCTCGCTGCCACGGTCAGCGGACTGACCTCTTCCGGTCTCGTCCTGATGGTCAACGCTGAGGCGGTAAGCGTCCCTGCGGGGAGCACCACGCAGGCCCTGGCGGCCTCGCTGCTTTCGGGCGCCAGCTACTCCGTGACGGTTCAGACCGATCCCACGGGCGAGACGTGCGCCGTCACCGGTGGAACCGGCACCATCCAGACGTCGAACGTGACCAACGTGCTGGTGAGCTGCACGGATCAGTCGTACGTCGTCGGCGGCACGATCAGCGGCCTCGTCAGCGGTGGCCTGGTGCTGGCCAATGGAGGTGATTCGCTGGTGGTGACGCTGGGGGCATCGACGTTCACGATGCCTACCGCCGTGGCGTACGCCAGCACCTACGGCGTGACGGTACAAACGCAGCCGACAGGACTCACCTGCTCGGTGAGTAATGGGGCGGGCACGATGGACAGCGCAGCGGTTAGCAACGTCGCTGTGAGCTGCGCTGCCAACACCTACACGGTTGGCGGATCGATCAACGGACTGGTGAGCGCCGGGCTGGTACTGCTCGACAACGGCGGTAATGCGCTGATGCCGAGCGCCAACGCCACCCAGTTCACCATGCCGACGGCGATCGCCTATGGCAGCCCTTATGCAATCACGGTGCAGACGGCGCCGCCCGGAATGGTTTGCTCGGTCAGTAATGGTAGCGGCACCATGGGGCCGGCCGATGTCACGGCAGTCAGCGTCGGCTGCATGCCCAATTTCACGCTGCTGTATTCCTTTGCGGGTGGCACGGCCGATGGCGTCAATCCCTACCACAGCTTGATCCAGGCCAGCGACGGCAACTTCTATGGCACGACGGAGACCGGCGGGGCTCACAACGGCGGCATCATCTTCGAGGTCAGTCCGAGCGGCAGCGAGAGCCTATTCTATTCCTTCGCTGCAGCGGCCTATTCCGGTCTCATGCAGGCCAGCGATGGCAACTTCTATGGGACGACTGCCTCGGGCGGCACGAGTGGCCGAGGCACCGTTTTCGAAATCACCCCCAGTGGCACCGAGAGTGTGCTGTTCAGCTTTCCCGCCGGCAGTAGCGACCCCTATACCGGTGTGATCGAAGGCCGCGATGGCAACTTCTACGGCACAACCGGTGCTGGCGGCGCGAGCGACGAAGGCATCGTGTTCGAACTCACACCGAGCGGCACGCAGACTATCCTGCACACCTTCCCCAAGACCGGCAGCGACGGCCAGGAGCCGTATGCGGGTTTGGTCGAGGGTAGTGACGGCAATTTTTACGGAACAACCTATTTCGGCGGCAGCGACGGCTTCGGCACGGTATTCAAGGTCACGCCGGGCGGCGCCGAGACGGTGCTGTACTCCTTTGCCGGCGGCACCGATGCAGCCAATCCCTATTCAGGCCTGATTCAGGCCAGCGACGGTAATTTCTACGGCACCACGTACAACGGCGGTGCCCATGGCTTGGGCACGGTCTACGAAATTACCGCGGGCGGTACCGAAACGGTGCTGTACTCGTTCGCGGGGGGCACCAGCGACGGCGCCAACCCACAGGCGGGCGTAGTCCAGGGTAGCGACGGGAACTTCTACGGTTCCACTTATCTCGGCGGCCCTGATGGAGTCGGCACGGTCTTCGAGCTGACCCCAAGCGGGATGGAGTTCATTCTGCACAGCTTTGCCGGAGGGACCGCTGATGGCGCCAATCCCAGTCCCAATTTGGTGCAGGCTAGCGACGGCACGCTCTACGGGTCGACCTTCGCCGGTGGCGTCAGCGGCCACGGCACGTTCTTCAAGGTCGCGCTGCAGTAGCGCTCGCTAGCGGGGCTGGGTGGGATCCAACGTGCGTGCATTGCGGGCGGCCAACGCGATACGGATCGACTGTAGATGCGAGGGCACCGCCAGGGGTGTGACGCGCACCTTGGCGATGCCAGCATGGCGCGTGATACCGATCCGTCGCGCGGTCGAAGGTGATAGATCGACGATCCGACCTCGTACGTACGGCCCGCGATCCTCAATCCTCACGACTGCGCTGCGGTGCGTGGATAGATTGGTGACTTTGGCAACCGTGCCCAGCGGCAACGTGCGACTGGCAGCATTGTTGCCGTGTGGGTCCATGCGCGCGCCGTTGGCCATCTTTCTGCCCGCAAAGAAGTTTGCGTAGTAGGAAGCAATGCCGGTACGCGAACGACCGGTGCGATCGATCTTCAGCGGGGTGCCTGGCGAGAGCCGCCGACTGGGCAAAGGCCGCACGTTCGCGACACGCGCGGTAGCATGTTGATTGCTGCCGTGCCGGGCTGCGCTGCTCTGCGGCACTGTGTGTGCGCCTGCCGCGCCCATCCCCAGCAGATTCGCCAACGCGGCCGCCGCCATACAGCGCACGACAGGGGAAGAGTTGTGTCCCATTGCAAGGAATTTCCCCTTTTTGAGCACTAAGCTCTGTAGGCCGTTGCGAGCCACAGCCGCGCCGGGGTTTGGGAGCTGCTGCCAGTGTTCGCGTACGGGGTTGCCGGTCTACAGGAAGGGTTCTACTCAGCCATCAGGAAGATGCATTGATGCCGCAGCGCTTTCACTCTCGAATTGACGGCCAGTTCGCGCTGCTCGGCGTCGGGCTGCCCGTATCGCTGGCGCTGGCACTGGCAGCCAACCACGTCCTTTACGGCGCTCCGCCCTGGTGGGCGCTGCTGCCGCTGCTCCTGGCTGTGTCGGTAGTTGTTTGGTCGCTCACCTCGACCACCTATACCTTCGCGGGCGCCACACTGCTCGTGCGCTGCGGACCGTTTCGCTGGCGCGTCCCTGTGGAGCAGATCTTCGCCGTCAGTGAGACCGATAGCGTCCGTTCGGCGCCCGCCATGTCCATGGATCGGCTCGAAATCCGTTTTGCCAATGACGGCCGCATGCTCATCTCGCCGCGAGACAAGGCCGAGTTCCTGGCCGAATTGCATCGCCAGGCGCCGCAGCTTGCCAACCACGGCCGCTCTGCGCATCCCGCGATTTGACATAGCGCCGGGGCGCGTATCGCTGTGAAGCGCATCGCTTTGCGCGCCAGCCCGCTGCGCTATGTTGCGCGTCGGTCAACGCCTGATAGGAACCATTCATGGGCGTACTTATCGCGATCCTCGCCGTCTTCGTGCTGGCTGCCGTCTACTTCGTTTCGCTATACAACGGTCTGGTGCGACTGCGCGAGGCGGTAAAGCAGGCCTGGTCGAACATCGGCGTGCTGCTCAAGCAGCGTCACGACGAGATTCCCAAGCTCGTGGAGACCTGCCGGCAGTACATGACCTACGAGCAGGAGACGCTCGAGCGCGTGCTGCATGCGCGCGCCGACGTCGCGCAGGCCGAGAGCACCGGCAACATGCGCGATCTGGCCAGCGCTGAGAGCGGTCTGCGTACCGGACTCGGCCGTCTCTACGCCGTGGCGGAGCAGTATCCGAGCCTCAAGGCCAACGAGGGCTTTCAGCAGCTGCAGGCACGCATCACCGGGCTGGAAGAGCAGATCGCCGATCGCCGCGAGCTCTACAACGCCGCCGTGAATCTCTATAACGCGCGTCAGGAGATCTTCCCGGACTCGATCATTGCCGGCTGCGGGGACTTTCATCCCGCGCATCTGCTGGAGTTCTCCGCGGAGGATCAGCAGGATCCGTCGGTCAAGGCGCTGTTTGGGACCGACCCGCCTCATGCCCCTGCAACCTGATCCAACGCTGGCCATCTGGGCATTTGGAGGCGCCGTCGTCATGGCGGGGGCCGGAGTGCTGCAGTGGCGGCGCGCGCGCGCCTTCGAAGATACACCCACGTCCAAGGTGCGCTCGGCGGCGCAGGGCTATGTCGAGCTGAGCGGACAGGCGCGTGCGCTGCCCGGCGACCCGATCATCTCACCGCTGACTCACCGGCCTTGCTGCTGGTTTGAGTATCGTGTGCAGGAGCGCACCGCTTCCAGGCGCGAGGGCTGGCGCACGATCGACGAGGGAACGAGTGACTCGATTTTTGCGCTCGATGATGACACCGGACGCGTGGTCATCGATCCGGCCGGTGCGCAAGTGTCGGCGGTACCGCTCACGGTATGGTACGGCAACGAGGCGCAGGAGCCTCCTCCGGCGCTGCGCTCCTGGCTGTCCGCTGTCGGTGCGCGTTATCGCTACAGCGAGAGAATCATTCTCGATGGCCAGCCGCTCTCAAGCGTGGGTCTGTTCCAGACCCAACGGGCCGGCGACGATCCGCTGTCGCTCGATGCGGAAATGGTCCAGCGGCTGCATGCCTGGAAGCAGGATCCCAAACGTATGGCCCAGTTCGATGGCAATCATGACGGCAGCATCTCGCCTGAGGAGTGGGAACAGGCCCGCGCCGCGGCGCGCGCTGAGATCCTGGCCGAACATCGCCAGCAGGCGCAGCAACCAGGCATCAACATGCTGGTGCGTCCGCCCGATCACCGCCCTTTTCTGTTCGGCCCCGGCAGCGTTCGAACCCTCTCGCAGCGCTACCGGCGCAACGCCGCGCTGCTCTCGACCGCCGCATTCATCTGCCTGTTCGTCGGCACGCGCTCGCTCTGAGCGGACTCTATCGGTGCGCCGATGTAGCGCGCACGCGGTCGGATCAACGTACCGGCCAGTCGCTGCTCGAGCGCATGGGCGATCCAGCCGACGCCACGCGCCAGTGCAAACAGGACAAATGGCGCATCCGCGGGCAATCTCATCGCGGCTGCCAGCGCACAGAGCGCGAAGTCAACGTTGGGCGCCTCCCCGAGCAGTTGCTGCGCAGCCGAGCGCAGCGACTGGTAGAGCGGCGGCACCGTCAGTCGCCGCAGCAGGGCCGCCGCCCGCACATCGCCGTCGGGGTAGAGCGGGTGACCGAACGCGCCAAGCGTCTGGCCCTGCGCCAGAGCCGCCAGGATCGCGCGCTCCGCGTCCGTTGCCTGCGCCGCTTCGACCAGCGCCCGAATTGCCGCGGCAGCGCCGCCGTGCATGGGGCCGCTCAGCGTAGCAAAGCCCGCCAGCACGCTCGCTGACAGCGCCGCGCCGGTCGAGGCTGCCACGCGCGTTGCGAAGGTGGAAGCATTGAGCTCGTGATCGGCCAACAGTACGAGGGCGCGGCGAATCGCATCGGCGGCGCGGGGCTGGCGCCAGGCGTCGGCGAGCCGGATGTGCAGCGGCGATGTCGCGCGCCGCGTGCGCGCGCGAGGGTGCCCCTGGGCGGCGATGGCCTGCAGTATGGCGTGCGATAAACCCGCGTAGAGCAGCACCGCCTCGGCACGTAAGGCGGTGGCCGCGCGGCCGTACATCGGCGCATCGCGCCCGGCGCGCAACGCCAGTTCCCGGTACGCCGCCTGCAGCGCGCCGCCGCCGTCTGTCGTGTGCGCCGTGTGCCGCGCCGTCGGAGGGCTGCGCGGCTGCGCGGGCAGCTCCCAGAGCAGCGCGGCGACCTGTTCCAGATCGGCGCGCTCGGAGAGTTGCACGGCATCCTGCCCGCGATACCAGAGGCGTCCGTGCGCCACCGTGGAGATCGCCGAGGGCAGGATGGGATCGCCCCAGGCAATGGTGCCCGCGGCCACGCGCTCGCGGCGGGGCTGGCCGCGACGTCGTTGTGCCCAAAGACGTACGTCCTCGGCATGGTAGAGGCTGCGCCGGGGCTGCTCGGGGTCTGGCCGCGCACGGATGCGTCCACGGCTGACGTTGGCGTACAGCGTCTGCGCTCGCACGTGCAGCAGCGCGAGGGCTGCCGCCGCGTCCAACCACTGGCCTCGATTCATGTTGACAATATTGATCAAGATTGACGTCAACCTCAAGGCGCCTAAGCTCTAGCGCGGAGGGCATGCCAATGAGTGCGAATGCGGGCCTGGACGGAGTAGTGGTGGCCGACACGGTGCTGTCGCTCGTGGATGGCGAGGCGGGTCGGCTGGTCATCCGCGGTTTTGCGCTCGAGCAGCTGGCGGGAGCCTGCAGCTACGAGCGGGCACTGCAGGTACTGCTGGCAGGCTTCGTCAGCGACGAGGTACTCGCCGTGCTGCCGGCGCGACTCGGCGCGGCACGTGCAGAGGTATTCCACAGCGCACAGACGCTATGCGACGACGCGGCGTTGCGCGCGCTCTCGCCGGTCGAAGCGCTGCGCGCGCTGCTAGCGCGACTGCCGGATGGCGAAGACGACGCCACGGCGCTGCGGCTGATCGCCGCCCCGGCGGTATTCACGGCGGCGATTGCACGGGCGCGGCGCCGGGAAGCGCCCATTGCGCCCGACGCCGCGCTGGGGCATGCGGCCGATCTGCTGCACATGCTGCGCGGTCGCGACGCGCACGCGTCCGAAGCAGCGGCCCTCGAGACCTACCTCGTGACTGTGCTGGATCACGGTCTGAATGCCTCAACGTTTGCTGCGCGTGTGGTCGCCTCGACGCGCGCCGGGCTGGCCTCGGCAGTGATCGCCGGACTGTCAGCGCTTAAGGGGCCGTTGCATGGCGGTGCCCCAGGTCCGGTCCTGCATATGTTGGATGCGATCGGCCGCCCCGAGTGCGCGGCCGCCTGGATCGATGAGGAGCTCGCTCGAGGCGCGCGGCTGATGGGCTTCGGTCATCGCATCTATCGCGTGCGCGATCCGCGCGCCGACGCGCTGCGCGGGGCGCTGCAGTCGCTCGACAGCCCCGGGAGTGACGGCAACGCCGATGGCATGCGCGCACGCCTGAAGCTCGCCGAGGCCGTGGAGCGCAGCGCCTTGCAGGCGCTGCACCGGCTGAAGCCGCAGCGCTCGCTGCAGACCAATGTGGAGTTCTACACGGCGGTGCTGCTCGAGGCATTGGGGTTCGCACGCGAGAGCTTTACGTGTGTGTTTGCCGCCGGCCGGGTGGGAGGCTGGATTGCGCACGCGCGCGAGCAGCTGCGCACTGGCCGACTCATCCGCCCGCAGTCGCACTACGTGGGGCCGCCGTCCGCGCCCGGCCCAGGCGCTACAATCGTCGGCCACTGAGCGGTGCCGCGCCGCTTCCAACACGGGGTGACCGTCACAGCATGGCCAGCCGAGCCCGGGCGCGTCGCGTCCCTTCATCCCGCGCGACGTCGCGTTCTGCTTCCTCCCGCCGTGGCAAGCTCGCACCGCGCGCGCAGGACCGCGGCCTGGCCGCCGCCGAAGTCGTCATGGGTCTGGACAGCGCAGAGCTGGCCGAGCTCGCCGGATTGGTGCGAGAGGCCGGGGGTGCACCGATCGGCGCCTATCATGAGCCCCTCGGAGGCCGGCCGTTGCTGCTCGCCTGCCTGCCGATCGGCGCCGTGCAGCCCACGCCGTTTCAGCGCGACCTCTCGCCGACCCATACCAAGCGGCTCGCCCAAAAGATCGACGAGGCGGCAGCCTTTCTCGATCCGCTCATTGTCGTCCGCGGACACGAGGGTGGCTTCTGGACGCCCAACGGACGTCATCGCCTGGCCGCCGCCAAGCTGCTCGGTCTGCGTCAGATCACGACACTGATCTCTCCGGATGAGACGCTCGCCTATCGGATCCTCGCGCTCAATACGGAGAAAGCGCACAACCTGCGCGATCGCAGCCTCGAGGCGATCCGCATGGCGCGCAGTCTGGCCAAGCGGCAGGGGCAGGCGCGCGAGATGCAGTTCGCCGCGCAGTTCGAATCCCCCGAGCTGCTGACGCTCGGCATCGTCTACGAGCACGCGGCGCGTTTTGCCGGTGGTGCCTACGGCGCCTTTTTGAAGAAGGTCGACCGCTTCAGCGAGCGCACGCTGGCAGCGAGTTTGCGCGAACGGGAGGGATTCGCGGCACGTCTGCGCGACATCGATGCGCGCGTCAGCAAGCTCATAGCTGCGCTGCAGGCACGCGGCTTCAAATCCCCCTATCTGCGCAACTACGTGGTCGCGCGCGTCAATCCCGTGCGCTTCCACAAGGCAAAAAAGGGGGCAACGGCGCCACCGATGCCGCTGTCGCAGGCGTTGACGCGCATGACGGCCGCCGTGCGCAACTTCAACCTCGAGGCCGTATCGAAAGCCGATCTGGCCTGGGTAGCCGCGGGCGCCGAGGCGCATCCGGACTGAGCCGACGGCGAGGCCGGCCACACCGCCACCAGCCCCGCAAGCCCGCCGACTCAAGAAGGTCGCTATTTCTGCCCGATATCGGGCAGAATCTTGGCCATTGGCGTCCTTGCGCCGCAGACTGCATGCCATGCTGGACCACAGCGAGCTCCAGGAGCTGTCCGATTACCTGTCGCGTACCACCCGGCTCGCGCCCGAAGAGGCCCACCGGGTTGCTCAGGAGGTGATCGGCTATCTGCAGGAGACACCCGATGCCTACGTGCGCCGCCGGCATCGCGCCCTGCAGGGCGAGGGGCTCAGCAACGCGGCGATCTATGCGCGGCTCGGCGCGGAGCTGTCGGGGTGGCGCTTCCGGGCCCCGCCGCTGTCTGCGCGGCAGATACGCCGCATGATCTACGGCTAGCGCCGGCGCTCACGCAGGAGATCCCCATGTGCGGCATCGTGGGCTATATCGGTCGACAGGACGCCACACCCATCCTGATGCAGGGTCTGCACCGCCTCGAGTACCGTGGCTATGACTCGGCCGGGCTCGCGGTGGTGCGCGGTGCGGCACTGCGACTCTTCAAGAGCCAGGGCAAGGTCCGCGAGCTCGAGCAGCTGCTGCCGGAGTCGCTGAAAGGCAGCCCCGGCATTGCCCATACCCGGTGGGCGACGCATGGCGAGCCGAGCGAGCGCAATGCGCACCCGCACACCGACACGGCCAACCGCATCGCCATCGTTCACAACGGCATCATCGAGAACGCGGCGGCGCTACGCGCGCAGCTGGCGGCCAAGGGTGTGCAATTTCGTTCGGACACCGACTCCGAGGTACTCGCCCATCTGATCGCGATGATGGACGCGCCGACGCTGGCCGATGCGGTTCGCGGCGCACTGCGCCTGGTAAGCGGCGCCTATGGCATTGCGGTGCTGGATGCGCAGCGTCCCGAGACGCTGGTGGTCGCGCGCCACGGCAGCCCGGTGATCCTCGGTATCGGCGAGCGTGAAATGTTCGTGGCTTCCGATACGGCGGCACTGGTGCGGCACACGCGCAGCGTCGTGCACCTGGACGACGGCGAGCTCGCCGTGCTGCGCGCCGATCGCTACGAAACCTTCACGCTGGAGGGCGGCGCTACCGTCAAGGTGCCACTGGCACTGGACTGGGAGGACGACACGCTCGGCAAGGGCGAGCACGCGCACTTCATGCACAAGGAGATCCGTGAGCAGCCCGACGCCATCCGGCGCACGCTCAGCGGCCGGCTCGAGCGACGCTTTCAAACGACGCACCTCGGGGGCGTCGAGATGGCCGCGCGCGAGCTGCTGGAAATCCGTCGCGTGAAGATCCTCGGCTGCGGCTCGGCGCATCTGGCCGGCTGCCTTGGTGCACACCTGATCGAGCAGCTGGCGCGCGTGCCTGCGCACGCAGAGCCGGCATCCGAATTCCGCTATCGCAATCCAGTCATCGAGGCCGACACGCTTTATGTCGCGGTCAGCCAGTCCGGCGAGACTTTCGATACGCTGGCGGCGGTGCAGGAGGTCAGGCGCAAGGGTGGGCGCGTGCTCGGCATCGTCAACGCCGTGGGTAGCACCATCGCGCGTGCCTGCGGCCGCGGCATTTATCTACACGCTGGGCCGGAGATCTCGGTGGTGGCCACCAAGACCTTCACCTGCACCGCCACCGCCCTGGCGCTGCTGGCCATCCACCTCGGGCGCCTGCGCGATCTGTCCAGCGCGCGCGGCGGGCGGCTGATCGGCGCACTCGAGGCGCTGCCGGCGCAGATCGCGGCCGTTCTGGAGGATGAGGGGCCGATCGAAACGATCGCGCGTCGGCTGGCCGACGCGCAGAACATCTTCTTCATCGGCCGAGGCGCCGGCCATGCGGTCGCGATGGAGGGCGCTCTGAAGCTCAAGGAAGTCAGCTACCGCCACGCGGAAGCCTACCCGGCCTCCGAGCTCAAGCATGGTCCGCTGGCGCTGATCGATCAGCGCACGCCCACCATCGTGGTCCTGCCGCGCGACGACCTGTACGCCAAGAATCTGTCCACCATCGAGGAGATCCATGCGCGCCGTGGCCCGACGTTCGTGGTGACACAGCCGGGCGAGCTGCTGCCCAATCGCGTGCAGGGTGTCATCCAGGTGCCCGCCTCCGAGCCGGAGCTCGATCCGATCCTGATGACGATCCCGCTACAGTTGCTCGCCTACCACGTGGCGCGCCATTGCGGCACGGAGATCGATCAGCCGAGAAATCTCGCCAAGTCGGTCACCGTGGAGTGAGCGGACCACTTTCCGGGTAGCGAGGTAAGTTCGATCAGTCGATGATGCCAAGCCTAGAAGACGAAGGGCACCAAGGCCCAGCTCCTTTTCCTATAAGCCGAGTAACCCTCGGAGAACAGCGATTCCATCCAGTGTTCTTCAACACGCGATTTCAAATACAGGGCGATTAACGCGATTAAGAAAGCCAGCAACCCCTGGGCGCGGCCTGAGGCAAGCGCAGTGCCCAGTATCATGAGAAGCACGCCGCTATAGATCGGATGACGAATCCATCGATAGGGACCGTCCTTCACAAGCTCGTGATTTTCCTTGAGGGTCACCGACCCACTCCAGTTTCCAGCTAACTCCCGCCGCGCCCAAATTGACAGCGCAAGACCTGCTGTGGCGATTGCTGCCGCCATCCAGAAGCGAGTCCATCCGCCGCCGATCAGATTCTTGCCCAGCCAACCTGCCCACGGGTGCGGCCCGAGCAACACGGCAGTCAGCAATGCCTGAGCCACAAAGGCGACGCGCCACACTATTGGCTCGCGCCGGCGCACCGGCTTGCCTGATCGGGCGGCGACTATCCAGTAGATCGCCCATATGACCCAGAGGGCCAGGAACAGATTTCGTGCGAGTATTATTGAAACTGGCATCGGCTATTTAACACACGAGATCCTGCAGAATGATGCATCGCCCAGAAGGCAGTTGCCAGCACAGCTTCGAGGCAGGTGCTGCCCGGCACGAAGATCGAATTGTGACGTCCTGGCATACCAACGCGACACCCTGGACGCACGCGGTGCGCACTCGCGCGATCGACACTCGCCGCCTGGTTACCGACCAGGCCATCCTCGAGGCCGTGCTTTCCCGTTCGCCTCGCTCGGTCCTGGATCTGGGCTGTGGAGAAGGCTGGCTTGCGCGCGCGCTCAATGGCGCGGGAGTAGATGTTCTCGGCGTGGATATCGTACCGCAGCTCATCGAGGCAGCGCGGCTGTCGGGCGGCGGCAGCTTCCGAGTCGGCTCTTACGCGGATCTCGTCGCGACGTCTAACGATGGCTCATGGCAGAGAGTTGATGTAGCGGTCTGCAACTTCGCGCTTTTAGGGGATGAGTCCGTCGCGGCTGTGCTGCGCGCCGTACCGCAACTGCTGATACCCGCCGGCACGCTCATCGTCCAGACACTACATCCGCTGATGGCATGCGGTGACGCACCGTATCGCGACGGTTGGCGGGAGGGAAGCTGGCAGGGATTCTCGAGCGAATTCAGCGATCCCGCGCCGTGGTACTTCCGTACCCTGCAGAGCTGGGTGCAGCTGTATACCGACAGCGGCCTGCGGCTACTGGAAATCCGCGAGCCGCTACACCCCACCAGCGGTCGGCCGGCTTCGGTGATCTTCATCGCCACTGTCGCCACTCTCGCCGCTTCCCGCTGACCTGCTTCAGTGTGCTGTGGATTTCCCCGAAAGCGCGGGGCCGCCGGCGTCCGGCGATGAGGCCTTACGGCGCGGACACGAGTTGCGCGCGAGCGATGGCCGGCAGCGCATCGGCGGCGTGCTGCCACCGCACCGAGGTCAGATGGGCAAGCAGCACGCGCACGAAGGCGTCCTGACGACGCCGGGCCACGGGCACTGGCAGGCCATGATTGAGGATTGCAAAGTAGACCTCGCCCTGGTCGCGCGTGCGGATGGCGCCGATCAGAGCGCTCGCACCGTAGTCGCCGTAGGTGCCGGTCTTGCCGACTACGCGTCCGGCCGCATCGGCCCCGTTCAGGCGATCGTGCAGAGTACCGGCGTCGACGCCCGAGACCGGCAGCACATCGGGCAGCGAATGACCGCTGGTGGCCAGCTGCTGCTCGAGCGCCCGCAGCAGCTTCACGGCCGCGCGCGGACTGAGGCGGTTGCGCGGATCGACGCCCGCGCCATCGCCAAGGGTGATTTCGGCGCGCATCGGCTCCGGCACGCTGGCGCGCGCCAGTCGCTGCACCGCCGCGGCCCCGCCGGCCGCCTGCGCCAGCAGTGCAACGATGTTATTCGAATAATCATCCAGCGACTTGAGCAGCGGTAGCAGCGGTTCGGAGCGCAGCGTCAGCACGCGGTTGACGGTAGGGGTGGCAAGCACGGGCAGGGCTTTGGCGCTTATGGCGTCGCGCGCCGCGACGGGTGCGGTATCCACGGCGGATAGCCACTGCAGCGACGGTGGCGCGGTGATCCGCAGGTGAGCTGCGCCGGACTGCAGCGCGAGCACCGCGTTCCAGGCGGCGGGCGGAGTCTGCCCGGACAATGCGTGTGCGAGTCGATCGCCCTGCGGATCGTTCTGCCAGTCGAACATGAGGGGACCCTGCACGCGCAGCGGCCCGCGGATCGAGTCGATGCCGAGGCCATTGAGACGCTGTGCGACCAGCAACGCATCCTCATCGACGAGGGCAGGGTCGGGATTCGTTCCAGCCTGCACCACCAACTGTCCGTCGAGCCGATTGCCGGCCAGATGCCCGCTGACGCTGAACGTCGTGACGAAGCGGTAATCCGGTCCCAGCATTCTCAACAGGGCCAGCGTCGTGGGCACCTTGGAGACCGAGGCCGGATGCACTGGGTGCGCCTCGGCCTGCGCCAACAGAACGTGGCCATCAGCGGCTTCGACATATACGCCCTGATCCGCGCCCACAATCTGGCGGGCAGCGCGCGCGAGCACCGCGCCCGCATCACTGTCGGCTGCCGCTACGGGTTGGGGCGAGAGCGATGACAGTCCGGCGAGCACCCCGGCCAGGCACAGTGCGCCCAGCGATGTACGTGGCTGCGCGCCAAATGATGCGATTCGCTCCGGGCGCATGTTCCCCGCGCTCAGTCCGAGGCGGCAGCGATCTGGCCCGCGAGCGGCAGTCGCCGCAGCCGTTGGCCGGTCGCCTGGAAGATGGCATTGACGACGGCCGGGGCGATGGGCGGGGTGCCCGGGCCGCCCACGCCGCTCGGTGCCTCGTGCGAGGGAACGATGTATACCTCGACCAGCGGCATCTCGCTTGGGCGCAGGCAGCGGTAGGCATCGAAGTTCGACTGCTGCACGACGCCGTCCTTGAGTGTGACGGCACCATAGAGCGCCGCGGACAGCCCGAAGCCAATGCCTCCCTGCATCTGCGCGGTAATGACATTGGGATTGATGGCGATTCCGCAGTCCACGGCACAGACCACGCGATTCACGTGCAGCGTACCATCCGCCTCTACGGACACCTCGGCGACCTGTGCGACGCTGGTCCCGAAACTCTCGTGCAAGGCGATGCCGCGACCGCGCCGTTCCCCGGTGCGGTGCGCCGGCAGCGCGCTGCCCCAACCGGCGCGTGCGGCTGCCAGATCCAGTACGGCCCGCTGCCGCGGGTGCGAGGCCAGCAGGCCACGGCGGAATTGATAGGGATCGACGCCGGCTGCGATGGCGAGCTCATCGATCATGCACTCGGTCGCGAAGGCCGTATGCGAGTGGCCTACGGAACGCCACCACTGCACCGGCACAGCGACGTCCGTGAGCGTGATCAGCTCCAGCCGCACATTGGGAATCTCATAGGGCTCGGCCGAGCCTTCCAGACTGCTCGGGTCGATGCCGTCCTTGATCTGGCCGGCGAAGGGTGAATCGGCGAGTACCGACTGGCCCACGCTACGCTGCCGCCAGGCGATCAGGGCGCCGTTGGCATCAAGGGACGCGCGGATCGAGTGTGCGAACGCGGGCCGATAGTAGCCGGCCCGCATGTCATCCTCGCGTGTCCATACCAACTTGATGGGAACGCGATGGCCCTGCGCGGCCGCTGCCTGCGCGATCGCGACGGCTTCGAGCACGTAGTCGGCTTGTGGGTTGCCGCGGCGACCGAAACTGCCACCTGCATAGAGCTGCGTGATCTTCACGTTGGCCGGCGCGACGTCGAGCAGTGCGCCGATCGCGGTCTGATCGGCGCTCTGCAGCTGCTCGCCGTTCCACAGGCTGACCCCGCCCTCGGTGAGGTCCACCAGGCAGTTCATCGGCTCCATGGTGGCGTGCGCGAGATAAGGGACTTCGAACAGCGCCTCGTGCTGCACGTCGGACCCCGCCTGCAGCGCCGAATCGTCGCCCTTCTGTAGCGCAACGCGCGCGCCGGCGTCCGCGGCGTTCGCCTCAGCGAGTGCCAGTTGGCTCATACGCGCGGCGAGCTGCTCGCTGTCGAGGTGAGAGGCCGCCGATTCATCCCACTGGATCTGCAGGGCGTCGCGGCCACGCTGCGCGATCCAGGTATTGGTGGCGAGCACCGCCACACCTCCCGGCATGTGTGCGCTACCAGAAAACTGCACCACGTCCACGACGCCGCCCACGGCGCGTGCAGCGCTCGCATCGAAGCTCATGAGACGAGCACCGAAGCGCGGTGGGTGCGCCGCCACGGCGATGAGCATGCCCGGCAGCTTCAAGTCCTGCGTGTACAGCGCCGAGCCATTGGTCTTGGCGTGTGAATCCTTGCGACGCACGAAAGGGTTGCCGATCAGTCTGAACTGCCTGGGATCCTTCAACACGGGATTGGCCGGGGCAGTCAGGCGCGCTGCCGCTGCGCTTAGCGCGCCAAAGCGTGTATGTCGCTGCGACGCCTGATGCGATACGACGCCATTGGCAACACTGATCTGCGCCTCCGGCACACGCCACTGCGCGGCAGCTGCCTGGACTAACAGGGCCCGCGCCGTGGCGCCCGCCTGTCGCATCTGAATCCAGGCGCCGGCTATTGAAGTGCTGTCACCGGTGCCCTGCATGCCGAGCGCAACGTTGATGTAACGGGTGATATCGGCCGGCGCACCTTCGACGCGCACATCAGACCAGTCCGCGTCGAGCTCATCGGCCAGCAGCGTGGCCAGACCCGTGTAGATGCCCTGGCCCATCTCGCAATTTTTGGCGATGACCGTGACGCTACTGTCGGCGCCGATGCGCACGAACGCATTGGGTTCGAACGGCAGCGCCGAGGATCTGTCGCCCGGTGTATCGCTGGCGCGAGCCGCACTCTGCGCTGCGTACGGGAACAGATCGGGGGCGAGATAGATCCCGAATGTGAGGACCCCAGTCCGCTGCAGGAATTGACGGCGTGAGCGTCGCCGCCCGCCGTCCTCCGACGAATCCCTGCGCGTGCCGTGACGCTTCAAGTCGCCAGCGTCCTCGCCGCCTCATGAATGGCGGCACGCACGCGCGTATAGGTCGCGCAGCGGCACAGATTGCCATCCATGGCCGCATCGATGTCGGCATCGCTGGGTTTGCGATTGGTTTGCAGCAGCGCCGTGGCCGACACGATCTGCCCGCTCTGACAGTAACCACACTGCACCACATCCAGCCGCCGCCACGCCTCCTGCACCGCGCGACCCACGCTATCGTCGGTCAGCCCCTCGATGGTCACGATGCTGCGACCATCGACCCGCGCCACCGGCGTTTGACAGGCGCGCACCGCATGCCCGTCGAGCGTGACGGTACAGGCGCCGCACTGGCCCTGACCACAGCCGTATTTGGTGCCAGTCAAGCCGATTTCATCGCGCAGTACCCACAGCAGCGGCATGCCATCATCGACATCGACCGTGACCGCCCGGCCATTGAGCATGAATGTCCGCATCAACTTCTATCCCCCGATGTGGCAGCGGCCGTGGGTCTGCGCGCTAATTATAGCGGCGCTGCGCCGGCTCTCATCTGCGCAAGATCACAGGATTGCCGCAGTGCTGCGACGCGCCTGCAGATCGTAGACCTCCGCGCCACTGATCTGCACCGGCACGATCTCACCGATCTTCACGCCCTGCGCATCGGACAGCTGCACGGTGCCATCGATCTGCGGTGCTTCGCCGAAGCTGCGGCCCACTGCCCCCTGCGCGCTCACCTCGTCGATGAGGATCTCGCAGTGCTGGCCGACGCGCGCCAGCAGGCGCGCGTGGCTGATCTGAGCGGCCTTCTGCATGAAGCGCTCGTAGCGCTCCTGTTTGAGCGCCGCCGGTACCGGGTCTGGCAGCGCATTGGCCGCGGCGTCCTCTACCGGTGAGTATTGGAAGCAGCCGACGCGATCGAGCTGCGCCTCTTCGAGCCAGCAGAGCAGCTCCTCGAACTGCGCTTCGGTCTCTCCCGGAAAGCCGACGATGAAACTGCTGCGCAATACCAGTTCGGGCCGCTCGCGGCGCCAGGCGGCAATCCGCTGCAGCGTGTTCTCGGCATGCGCTGGGCGGCGCATGCGTTTGAGCACGGCCGGACTGCCGTGTTGAAAGGGGATATCCAGATAGGGCAGCACCCCGGAGGGGTGCATCAGTGGAATCACTTCGTCCACATGCGGATATGGATAGACGTAGTGCAGCCGGACCCAGGCGCCGAGCGTGCTCAACGCGCGCACGAGGTCCAGCAGGCGTGTCTGGTGATCGCGCCCCTGCCACTCGACGGTGGCATAGCGCAGATCGCTGCCGTAGGCACTGGTGTCCTGCGAGATCACCAGCAGCTCGCGCACGCCGGCGCGCACCAACGCCTCGGCCTCGCGCATGACCTCATCGAGGCGACGGCTGGCCAGGCGGCCGCGCAGTGAGGGAATGATGCAAAAGCTGCAACGGTTGTTGCAACCCTCCGAGATCTTCAAATACGCGTAGTGTCGCGGCGTGAGTCGCAGTCCCTGCGGCGGCACCAGCTCGAGAAACGGGTCATGCGGGCGCGGCAGGTGGCGGTCCACCGCCTCGAGCACCTGTTGGTAGGCATGTGGTCCGGTGACCCCGAGTACTTTGGGATGCCGGGCGAGAATGCGCTCGGGGTGTGCGCCCAGGCAGCCGGTCACGACTACGCGACCGTTCTGTGCCAACGCTTCGCCGATCGCCTCGAGCGACTCGTCGATGGCCTCGTCGATGAACCCGCAGGTATTGACCACGACCAGATCCGCCTGCTCGTAGCCGCCGACGATGTCGTAGCCGCGCGCCCGCAACGCGGTGATCAGGCGCTCGGAGTCCACCAGTGCCTTGGGACAGCCCAGGCTGACGAACCCCACCGCCGGGGCGGCGGTCGAGATGTCAGTGCGGCGCGCACCGCTGCGCGCGGTACCGGATCGGGCGTTGGCAGCCATGGGTGGGTCACGGGCAAGTGGGCCGGGTATAGTAACTGAAGCTGCCTCACCGGATGAACCAGGACTGCTGATGGACTTCGACCGCGCCTACTACCAGCGTTTTTACTTCAATCCCCGTACGGCGGTGACCTCACGCGCCGAGATGACCTCGCGGGCGCGTCTGATCGCCGGCTGTGTCGATTATGTCGGGCTGCCGGTGCGCAGCATCCTCGATGTCGGCTGCGGGATCGGCTTGCTACGCGCTCCCCTGCTGCGCTCGCTGCGCAGCGCGCGCTACGTCGGGCTGGAATACAGCGAGTATCTTTGCCAGCGCTACGGCTGGCTGCAGGGCTCGGCCGATAGCTTCCGCACGCGCGAGCGCTTCGACCTGGTGGTGTGTTACGACGTGCTGCAATACCTCGCGGCGCCGCAGGCCCGTCGTGCGATTGCCAACCTGGCGCGATGGTGCCGCGGAGCACTGTACTTCGGCGCGTTGACCACCGAGGACTGGCGCGACAACTGCGACCAGACCCGCACGGATCGCATCGCCGGACTGCGACCGGGACGCTGGTATAGACGCGAGTTGGCGCGTCATTTCTTCGCCGTGGGTTGTGGGATGTGGCTCCGGCGTGGCCTGCCACTCACGTTGTGGAATCTGGACGCGGCGGCCTGAACGCGGTGGACGCTTCACTGAGGTCCCTCGTCTTTGAGGGTCCGGTGCAATGCCTCGCCCAGCCGCGCGCCGGTGATTGGCGGCTGCGTGGCCGGCTGCGCAGCGCGGTTGCCGGCGAGCCGTCTGCCCCCGTGGAACTATTGCTGTCGGGCGTGCGCCGTGCCGCCTCCGCGCAGCCTCTGCCATCCCGGCTGCATGAGCTGCGCGTAAGCGCGGCCATGGCCCCAGACGATGATAGGGATGAAGCAGAGGTGCCCCCAACCCGGGCGCGCCGCGTGCACGGGCTGAGCCTCGACGCTCGCGAGGGCCGCTTCGCGCTGGATGTCGAGGCGTTGGGCATACACCACGACGTCTCCCAGAGCTTCTATCATGCGTTGCCGCGCATCGCCCTGCCCGCGCTGACGCGCGCCGGCTGGACGGCGCTGCTCATATTGCTGCGCGTCCGCTTGGTGTCGAGGTTCCTTAGTCGAGTGAGACCCGCATGAGCAAGCGCATTCCCGTGACGGTGCTGACCGGCTTTCTGGGCGCCGGCAAGACCACGCTCGTCAACCGCATCCTCTCCGAGCAGCACGGTCGGCGCCTCGCGGTGATCGAAAACGAGTTCGGCGAGGTCGGTGTCGATCAGGCACTGGTCATCGGCGCGGAAGAGGAAATCTTCGAAACCAGCAATGGCTGCCTGTGCTGCACCGTGCGCGGGGACCTCATCCGGATCCTGGCGCAGCTGCGCAAGCGACGCGAGCGCTTCGACGCCGTGCTCATCGAGACGACGGGGCTCGCCGATCCGGGGCCCGTCGCCCAGACTTTTTTCGTCGAGGAGGAGCTGCGCGAGCACTATGCGCTCGACGCCATCGTGACGCTCGTCGATGCGCTGCATCTGCCGCAGCAGCTCGGCGACACGCCGGTCGTGCTCGAGCAGATCGCCTTCGCCGACGTGATTGTGCTCAATAAGATCGATCTCGTCAGCAGTGCCACGGCAGCGCGCCTCACGCAGCAGCTGCGCGCCATCAATGGCACGGCGCGCATCGTGCCCACCGAGGCCGCGCGGCTGCCACTCGAGCAGGTGCTGGATCTCGGCGCGTTCGATCTGGAGCGGGCGCTCGCGCGCGACAGTGCCTTTCTGGAGCCACCGCGTCCGTTCGAGTGGGCGGGGCTCTATCGCCTCGGCGCCGCGGCGCTGCTGCGGATAGGCAATGACCCGCACGAGCACGAGCACTCGGAGCACTCGGAGCACCACCACGACCAGGAGCATGATCACGGTGCCGGCACGCTTACGCAGGTCGATGTCGTGCTGCTCCCTGCGCCTACAGCGACGGATGGCGCAGCGCCCGAGGTGCTGGCGGCGACACTCGAGCCGTTGCTCGATAGGGCTGCGGTGCTGTTCGAGACCGAGGCGCTGAGGGTCGAAAGCGGGACGGCGCTGGCGCCGCAGCGACGGCTGCGCCTGCCGACGACGCAGCCGCGAGAGCTGTCGCTGGCTCTGACGGCGGGCGATTGGGCGCTATTCAGCGAGCATGCGCCTGAGGAGTTCGCGTTATCGTTGCCCGGCGCGACGCTGCTGCACCAGCGCAGCTTCGGCTCGCATCACCACGATCTTGCGATCGGCTCGATCGGTCTGACGGAATCGCGGCCGCTGGATGCGCAGCGCGTCAACGACTGGCTCTCGGCAGTACTGCAGACCCGCGGTCAGGACATCCTGCGCATGAAGGGAGTGCTGCAATTCAAGGCAGAGCCGCGCCGCTACGTTTTTCACGGTGTGCATATGACTTTCGATGGCAAGCTCGAGCGCACCTGGAGCGATGCGGAAACACGCTTGAGTCGCCTGGTCTTCATCGGCCGAAATCTGGATCGCGGCGAGTTCGAGCGGGGCCTGGCGGGCTGCATCGCGTGAGCGGCGCGGCAGGCGTGAGCGGGGCGGGACGGCTGAACCCGCTGGGCCGTCTGGAGCTGCCCGAGTATCCCGTCGATGTGGCCTGGGCGCCCGATGGGCGCAGTCTCGTGGCGGGATTGGCCGACGGGTCCATCCTGCGCGTGCAACTGGCGGCACTGCCGGCATCGCAGGCTCTGCCGCCCCCCCAGGTGCTGCAGGCCCATACACACAGCGTGCTCGCCCTGGCGTGGCAGAAGGCGGGGCGGCTATGGGCTTCGTCCGGGCAGGATGGCCGGGTACTGCTGTGGGATGCACGCCTGGCGGAGCCGCGCGTGCTGCACGAGGAGCGCCAGTGGAGCGAGCGGCTCGTATTTGCCGAGCGGGTCAATGCGCTTGCGGTTTCCACCGGGCGCACCCTGCGTGTGTTCGATGAGGCGGGAGTGTTGCGCTACCAGCACGTCGGCAGCGCCGGTGCCATCAGCGCGCTGGCTTGGCATCCGCGTGCGGGCGAGCTTGCCAGCGCCGGCAATGGCGGGGTACTGCTGCATCGGATAGACGTGAAGGGGACGACCGGCGTGGAGGCGACCCCGCCGGCACCACGCGCCCTGCCGCTGCGCGCGGCTTGCGTGTGCGTCGCCTTTCATCCCGAGGGTCGGCTGCTCGCCGCGGGCCTGCAGGAGGGCAGCGTGCAGCTGTGGAATCTGGCCACGGGCAGCGAATCGCGACTCGACGGCTTTGGCGCGCGTGTGCTGGCCACCGAGTGGAGCGCCAACGGGCGCTATCTGGCGGGCGCCGCCGGCAGCGAGCTGGTGCTGTGGGATTTCAGCGGCCGCTCGGGCGGCCGAGCCGATCCAGCTGAGCTGCGCCTGGCGGCGCATTCCGAGCGCATCACGGTGATTGGCTTTCGCCCTGGCAGCAACTGGCTTGCCAGCGCGGGTCGGGATCGGCGGTTGCTGTGGTGGCGCGCCGGTGCGGGGGATGCCCCGCAGGATGCGCATCTGCTCAGCGACGAATGCAGCCTGCTGCGCTTTTCGCGCGACGGCACGCAGCTGGCGGTGGGGGATGCCAGCGGCGGCTTGTCGATATTTGAGTGCAGGCCGTGAGCTCGACGGACTGACTCGATTCGCGTCCGACTTTATCCCTGCGCCTGCCGCGCGTCCGAATCGTCCGCTACGTCCTCGACGGCGCTGCCCAAGGGCGGCAGACTGATGCGATAGCGTGTGAACTGTCCGCGCTTGGTGGAGAACTGCAACCGGCCGCCCAGGCGCTGCACATGATCGCGCACGATGCCCATGCCCTGGCCGCGACGTGAGTCCCCCGCGGCAGCGGCAGTCGTCAGACCCGGCTGAAAGATGAGGCTCGCCAGGCGTGTCGGATCGAGCGCGCGCGCAGCCTCGGCGGGTACCAGGCCGGCTCTCACGGCCGCGACGGCGATGCTCTCGGCATCCAGGCCGCCACCGTCATCCTGCACGTTGAGCTCGAAACCATGCGCACCGCAGTGGATGAATTCAATGACCAGGGTGCCGATCGCGGGCTTGGTGCGCGTGGCGCGCGTGGCCACCGGCTCGATGCCATGCTCGATGGCGTTACGCACCAGTTGCGAGAGCATATCGAACAACGTCCCGGTCCACTCCTCGGGAATGTCTTCCAGGCCCATGGTCACGAGCCCGACGCGCTTGCCCAGCTCGGCGGCACAGCGGTCGGCGAGCTGCTCGAGCGCAGTGGCAAGCTTGAGCTGGCTGCGGCGCTGGCTGGATTCGAGCTCCAGGGCCGCGGCCTCGTGCATCTCCAGCGGTACGTGCACGGCGGTGCAGTCGGCGGCCACGGTCAGGTGACTGCAAAGCTCCTCGAGTACCACCATCGCCGGCAGCAGATCGTTACCGGTGGCGGCCAGCCGTGACTCCACCTCGCGCAGCGCCGCCAGGGCATTGGCGAGTCGCGTGCCGATGGTGGGCAGGTGCAGCCCGAGCAGCGCCTCGCCGAGCGCGGTGAGCTCATCGAGCAACCGCTCGATCTTGGCGCGGAAACCGGCCTGATCGCGGGTGGGAGCGCGCAGGCAGGTGCGGATACGCTCGACCGTTTCGAGCGCATGCGTCATGAAGCGCGCCAGCATCGCCGGCTCGCCCAGCAGCAGTGAGCGGTACAGGTCGCGCTGATCGCGCAGCGTATCGAGCTCGAGCTGCAAGGCCGGGGGCAGCAGCCGTCCCATCATGTCGGTCATGCCAGTCCCACTGCGACGTCCAGCGGCGCGACCGCCGGCGGCAGATTCGCCGCGGCTTCCAGCAGCGCACGTTGTGCGGTGGCCGCGTCCGCAAAGCGCTCGGAGAGCTCCTGCGACATCAGCCGCCCGAGCAGCGGCTCGAGGGCCTGGCATTCGATCGGCAACGGCGGTCGCGCCCCACGCACGTGCTGCTGGATGACCTCCACGGCGCTGCTGCCCGAGTAGGGTTTGGCGCCGCTGAGCATCTCGAAGAGCATGACGCCCAAGCTGTATAGATCACTGCGTGCATCAGGGGGCAGGCCCTGCGCCTGCTCGGGGCTCATATAGTAGGGCGAGCCGCGTAGCACGCCGGCGGCCGTGGTGCGCACGTCGTTCTCCACGCCGCGTGCCAGGCCAAAGTCGATCAGTACGATCGAGCCATCCTGCCGCAACATGACGTTGGGCGGCTTGAGGTCACGGTGGATGAGGCCGGCGGCATGGATGACGCTGAGGGCACCGCAGATGCGTTGCGCGTAATCGAGGCTTTCGGCGATCGTGATCGGTTGCAGCAGCCGCGTCTTCAGATCCCCGCAGGGGAAATACTCCATCGCGATGAATTCACGCCCGGCGTGAAAGCCGTAATCGTAGATCTCCACTACAGAGGCGTGGTGGATCGCGGAGATGGCCGCGTACTCGCGCGCAAACTCACGCGAGTCCTCGCTGCTGGGGGTGGCCGTGGGTTTGGTGACCTTGAGGGCGACATAGCGTCCAAGCACGGCGCTGTGCGCCAGATACACCGCCGCGCGCGCCGACTCACCCAGCCGGCGCACGATCGAGTACTGCGGCAGCGCCAGCTGCAGCGCATCCAGTCCGCGGCGTGGCGTGCGGGCGATCTCGAGCGCCCGCTGGCGCTGGCGCAGCGCCTGACGCAGCGCAGTGGCCAACCGCTGCGCGTTCAGCAGGCGGCGCGGCAGGTAATCTGCGGCGCCCATGCGCATGGCCTGCACCGCGTTGAGCTCATTGCCTCCGGAGGCGATGACCACGATCGGCGGCACCTCCTCGAGGTCCAACAGCCGACGCAGCGGCGCCAGCCCCGCCGTGGGGAATTCCGGTGGGTCCCCGCAGGCGAGGCCCAGCACGATCAGGTCCAAATTGCGCGCGCTGGAATGGCGCGCGTGGCTCTTCTCGAGCTCTCCGGGCTCCATCTCGAGCGTTGAGCCATCGGGCCAGAGGATCTCCACATGGTGGCGCAGCCACATGCGCAGCTCGCGGTCGGCATCGACGATCAGAAGCCGGGGGTTCATGAGGGGACGTTTGCTCAAGGCCACAGGTGGTGGCTGGCATAGGCGCTGGCGAACCAGCCCGCGACGGCCGCTGCGACGGCGGTTAGCGTCAGCAGCAGCGCCCAGCGCCAGCGGCGCAGGCGTCGTGAGCCAGCTTTTGCTCCACGCCGCTCGGAGGGGTGGATCGCGATGTCGGACTCGCCGAGCTCGGCGAGCGTCTGCTCCCGGTGGCGCAGGGCCGCAAACAGCAGACCCTTCAGGCGGTCCGCCGAGGCCGGCTTGGGCGCGAAGCGGAACAGGGTGCCATCACTGATCTGGGTCGCCAGTTGCCCCTGCAGTGCAGCAGCCCCGACGACGATCAGTTGCAACTGCGGGAATTGGCGGTGCAGGGCGAGGAGGAAGACATCCAGCGGTTTCGGCGCAATAGCCGCATCGATCAAGGCAACTTCGGCGCCGTTCGCCACCAATTGGTCCACGAACCGATCAGCCGATGGACAGGTGACCACCGCGACGCGCTCGATGACCGCCTGGGTCAGGGACTGCAGCAGCGGATGATCCTCGGAGAGGGCG
The DNA here is from genome assembly GCA_036266795.1 of Steroidobacteraceae bacterium. Classification (GTDB taxonomy): domain Bacteria; phylum Pseudomonadota; class Gammaproteobacteria; order Steroidobacterales; family Steroidobacteraceae; genus FEN-1191. The sequence goes on from DATAXJ010000051.1 coordinate 32,967, forward strand.
ACCACGGCCGGACTTGCCGGCAGTTCCAGCGATGGGGCCGGGGCCTCCGATCCCAGCACCAGCAGCATCGCAGTCGACTCCAGGGCCACGGGGGGCAGGGGCGTGCGGCTGTCGGGCAGGATGCGCTCTGCGGCCGAGGATGGGGACACTGGCGCTCGCGGGTCTGTGCGCATGAGGCCTAAGCAAGGTGACGTAAGTCTGCGGTCAGCTTCCCGACTGTAAGCGCTCTCTGTGGCCGCACAATGGCTGGCCGGCCGGGCGGAAATGGAACTGTGATGCTCATCGGTGCGCTCGGCCGATAATGTGACGCGTCTCACCCGGGCCGGAGAAACCCATGTTGCAACTGCGGGCAGCGCAGGCCGCCGATATCTCGGTGCTCTATCAGCTGATCGGCGAGCTGGCCGATTACGAACGGCTGCGTGATCGGTTCGTCGGTACGCCCGCGGATCTGCGCCGCCACCTGTTCGACGAGCCCCGCTATGCGGCGGCGATGCTGGCGTTCTGGGATGGGGAGGTCGCCGGCTACTCGCTGTACTTCCACAATTACTCGACTTTTCGGTGCCGACCGGGGCTGTATCTGGAGGACCTGTTCGTGCGTCCGAGCCTCAGAGGTCGCGGCATTGGCCGCGAGCTGCTGCTCGCGCTCGAGCGGCGTGCTCGCGAGCTCGGCTGCGGGCGGCTGGAGTGGTCCGTGCTCGACTGGAACCAGAAGGCGATCGACTTTTACCGTCGCTTTGGCGCGGCGCCCAATGAGGGTTGGACACTGTTTCGCAAGGAGCTGCTGTGAGCGCGCCGCCGCCGTCGCAGCGCCCCGGATACACCCGAACTGCCGATACGCCACAGGAGACAGCGATGCCCCAAGTCACTTATATTGAGCCGGATGGCCGTGCCGTCGCGCTGGAGGTCGCCACCGGCGCCAGCGTCATGAGCGCCGCCATGAATGCCGGCCTCGAGGGCATCGAGGCGCAGTGCGGCGGCAACATGATCTGCGCAACCTGCCACTGCTACGTGCAGGATCCGTGGCTGCAGCAGCTGCCGCCGCCGAGCGCAGATGAGCAACTGATGCTCCAGAATGTGGCAGCCGAGCTGCGTGACAACAGCCGGCTGTCCTGCCAGCTGATCATGCAGCCGGAACTCGACGGCCTGACCGTGCAGTTTCCGGAGCGCCAGAGCTGAGCAGCGGCCCGCGGGCGGCCGCGCTCCCGTCATAACGTTGAAAGTGGGTGAGATGAGTTCACAGGCACCAATCGTGATCGTGGGCGCCGGCCAGGCCGGTGTGCAGATAGCCGAGTCTCTGCGCCAGGAAGGCTATGGAGGGGAGCTGCTGCTCGTCGGTGAGGAGCCGCATCCGCCGTATCAGCGTCCGCCGCTGTCGAAGAAGTGGCTCTTCGAGGCGGGTAATCCCACCTCGCTGGCGATCCGCGGCGCCGAGGCACTGGCGCGCCGGCGCATCGATCTGAAGCTGGCGGCACGCGTTGCGGCCGTGTATCGCGACAATGCGAGCGTAGAGTTCGCCGGCGGGGAGCGGCTGCGCTACAGCAAGCTGGCGTTTGCGACGGGGTCGGTGCCACGCATTTTGCCGGTGCCGGGTGCAAGCTTGCGCGGAGTGCTGTGCCTGCGCGGTATCGCCGATTCGGCGGCGATCTCCGGCGCCATTCGTCGCTGCGGCAGCGAAGGCAGCCGCGTCGTCGTCGTCGGGGGTGGATTCATCGGGCTGGAGGTGGCGGCCGGTGCCCGCAAGCTCGGCGCCGCGGTGACCGTGCTGGAGGGGCTGCCGCGGCTGATGTCACGGGTCACCGCGCCGATCGTCTCCGAGGCTTTCGAGCGGCTGCATCGCGTCCACGGGGTCGAGTTCGTCTTCGATGCGCAGGTCACCGAACTGCTCGGCGAGGGTGATCACGTCAGCGCAGTACGCACGGCCGACGGACGCGAGTATCCGGCCGGCTGCGTGGTGGTGGGAATCGGTGTGTCCGCCGACGATCGACTCGCGCACGCCGCGGGCCTTGCCTGCGACGGCGGCATCATCGTCGATGAGTGCTCGCGCACCGCGGATGCCGCCATCGTGGCCGCCGGCGATTGCACGGCCCGCCGCCTGCCCGATGGGCGCATGCTGCGGCTCGAGTCGGTGCAGAACGCCGTCGAGCAGGGCAAATCGGCGGCCGCAGCGCTCATGGGACGCGCTCGCCCCTTCCATGCGACGCCGTGGTTCTGGTCGGACCAGTACGATGTGAAGCTGCAGATGGCCGGCCTCAGTCACGGCTACGACCAGGTCATCGCGCGAGGCGACGTAGAGAAGCCGGCGTTCTCGGCCTTCTATCTGCGCGACGGGCGGCTGATCGCGGTGGACTCGCTCAACCGTATCTCCGATCACATGCTCGCCAAGCGATTGCTGGACAACGGCCTCTCCCCCACCGCCGAGCAGATCGCCGATGCGGCGTTCGATCTGCACAGCCTCGTGAAGCAGTCCGCCTAGCGGCCTACTGAGACGAGCTGCTGCCGCTCGAGCGCAGGATGAAATCCTGCCCGTGATAGTCGAGAGCCACGCCCACGCGCGTAATCGCCAGCACCCGCGGCCCCTCGGGCAGCACATCGCCTTCGCGCACCCGATGCATGTTGATGAGCGCGAAGCGCTCGGCGGGCAACGGGGAGTAGTCGAGCAGATTGAGCTGCAGCGCGGGTAGGTCGCCGCCCAGTGAGGCAAGACTTGGCAGCGTGGAATAATCAACGGATTGGGACGAGGTCGCTGCAGCGGGCACGGCAGGTTCATCGTCCGCAGGATTTGCCGACGCGGGCGCAGTGGCATTCGCCGCCGCCGCCGTGCTCGGCGCAGTCGCCTGGTTAGGGGCGAGCGGGGCGACCGCCGTGAGGTTGGGTGCTGCGGTGCTGGCGGAGGCGGCGCTGGCCGGGGCTTGGGCGGACGGCAAGCTCGTCACGGCCGAATTCGCGCCAGCCGCAGCCGGGAGGCTTGGCGCGGCGGCTACCGAGGCCTCGGCCGCAGCGGGCCGGCGCAGCAGCAGTGCATAGAGCAATACGGCGACATTGAGGGCGAGCAGCGCGCCGACCCACATTGCCCAGGCTGGGTAGCGCCGTCGCGGCTGTGTAATGCGCAGCTCCAGCAAGGTCGGGCCACTCTGGCGCTGACGCTCCGCTTCGGACTTCTTCAGTGCATCGAGGATAAAGGACATCAGCTACCCTGCGTCAGTGCGGTCGTCGTATCGCCGCGCGGTTGATTGCCAGCCTGCAGCAAAGGCGAGCCGGGTGGGGCGAGTGCAGCATCCAGTGCCACCTGCGTTTCGATCCCGGCGATGCCATCGACCATCAGGTGGCCCGCGCGCTGGAACTGCTCGACCAGCCGCACCAGGCCGGCGTCGTAACGATCATCGCTCTGGGCGGCGGCCGGGAGGCCGCTCCAGCGCTCGAGCTGGCTGCGCAGCTGGCGCACCGGCGGGCCTTGCATGCCGAGCGACAGGCCGGAGGGATCGCGCACCGTGGGATGCCACAACAGAACGAAGTCGCCGAACCAGTAGCGCGTCAGATCTGCAATGGGCACGCGCGCGCGCTGTGCGCCGAGCTGCAGCTCGACGTCATCGCCCGCCAGCGCGCGCAGCACGACCTGATAGGGTGTGCCGCGCTCATCGGTGAGCATCAGTATCGCGGGGCGATTCAGCAGACTCAGCTGCGCGAGCGAGCCGTGTTGCGCGAGACACTGCAGTCCCTGCGCCACAGCCTGGCTGCAGCCGTCGATGGTGCCGGGGACGTAGCGGGCCTTCCAAAGCGCCAGCAGCGCCGCAAACGCGGTATCCGTACCCGTACTGCCGCGATGGCTCGCCAACAGCGATGCAAGGTGCGTCGGCGGTGCAGTGCCGGCTGCCGCGCCGACCGCAGCCGCGGGCGCCGCAAGTTTGGGCGCCGATGTGGCTGCAGCTGCCGGGGTCGTCGCAGCGAGGTGCTGCGCCGGTACCGCGGTGGCTCGCGAATTGGCATGCCGGGCGAGCGGGTGGTGCGGCACGTAGCGCCACAGTGCCACCGCGCTCGCCGCCAGCAGCACCGCGGCGGCGGCCGCCGCGGCCAGCGCAATCCACCGCGGGGGCAGCTCGCGGCCGAAGACTTCTCCTCCGGCGCGACGTAACAGGCTCGCGGGTACCTCGTGCAGGTCCTGCGTATAGGCGCCGAGCAGCGCGCGATCACAGACGATGTTGATGACACGCGGAATACCGCCGCTGACGCGATACACCTCGCGCAGCGCCCCGCGCGAGAAGATATCGGCCGTCGCGCCGGCCACGCGCAGACGGTGACGCACGTAGGCTGCGGTCTCCTCGCGCGAGAGCGGATCGAGGTGGTAGCGGCCGGTGACGCGCTGGGCAAGCTGGCGCAGATCCTGGCGCGCGAGCAGCGTGCGCAGCTCCGGCTGGCCGATCAGGATGATCTGCAGCAGCTTCTGTGTTTCGGTCTCCAGATTGGTCAGCAGACGAACCTGCTCGAGCACCTCGGGCGACAGATCCTGCGCCTCATCGACGATGAGCACTACCCGTCGCGCCTGCCCGTGCATGCGCAGCAGGTGGCGGTTCAGCACATCCACCAGCTCCTTGGTGTTGTTGTCATCGGCCTCCGCCACACCGAGGCCGAGCTCCTCGCACAGCGAATGCAGGAATTCGCCGGGGGTCAGCTTGGGATTGAGGATGAGCGCGATCTCGGCGTTTTTTGGCGCACGCGCCAGCAGCGAGCGAATCGTCGTGGTCTTGCCGGTGCCGACCTCGCCGGTGAGCTGAATGAATCCGCCGGCCTCGTTGATGCCATAGACCAGATGCGCGAGCGCATCCGCGTGCCGCGCGCTCAGGTAGAGATAGCGCGGATCGGGCGTGATCGCGAAGGGCTTCTCGGCCAATCCAAAGAACGTCAGGTACATGCTGCGCGCGCTGTGTGTGACTGCGGTGTGGCTCACCGCCGCTCGACACTCCTCCTGTGTGATGCTCTGCCCTTGGAGCGCTCATGCTTCCGATCGTTCAGCGCCCGTGGGCCTCCTCGGCGCCGGACTCGGTGGCAAAGCCGAGCTCCTGCGCATCGAAATCGTCCACGCTGACGAGTTCCAGCACGCGCCGATCATAATCGGCGAGAAAGGCCGCCTCGTCCTCGCTGAGCAGACCAATGGTGCGGGCCTGCTCGATCTGCGCCTGCGGCTCCAGAGCAGTGATGCGTCCGGTGCGGATGCCTTCCACGCGCAAACGCTTCTCCAGTGGCTCAGCACGGTCCGCCAGCTGCAACGCCTGCTGCAGTGCGTTGAGCGGATCGACCGGCGCCGCTGCATTGGCCGGCGCGGTCCCATGATAAATGAAGCGGCTGAGCGAATCGCGTGTCGCCGTTGGCGACATCACCAGCTCGGCCACCCGGCGCCCGAGGCGGTCCGAGGGCGCGAAGTAGGTCAGGCCGCGGGGGAACACCAGCAGCCGCGCCAGCGCCGCCGTAGGCCGGTTGGGCAGGTTGCGCAGCACGCTGTGCAGCTGTTCCTGTGCCTGATAGAGCAGCTCGCGGCAGGACCACTCCACGATCGGCAGTTCCTCGAGCGGCGCGCCGCGGTTGGCATGGTGCTTGAGCACCATGGAGGCCAGGTACAGCATCGACAGCACATCGCCAAGCCGCGCCGAGATGGTCTCTTTCTTCTTGAGGTAACCGCCGAGAGTCAGCATCGCAATGTCGGTGACCAGCGCGAAGGAGGCACTGAAGCGCACGATGTGTTGATAGTAGCGGCGCGTTGGCCCCGACTGCGGCACGCGCTCGAAGCGCGCAAAAGTCACGGCCATCAGCAGCGAGCGCACGGCGTTCGAAAAGGCGAAGCCCATGTGGCCGAACAGCGCGCGGTCGAACTCAGCGACGCCGCGGCGGCGATCCTCGTCGCGCGCGGCGCTCATCTCGCGGCGCACGTAGGGATGGCAGCGGATCGCGCCCTGGCCGAAGATGATGAGATTGCGCGTGAGGATGTTCGCGCCCTCGACCGTGATGGCGATTGGAATGGATTGATAGCCACGCGCCAGATAATTGCGCGGTCCGAGCATGATCGCCTTGCCGCCCTGCACGTCCATCGCGTCGTTGGCGACGCGCCGTCCCATCTCGGTGACGTGGTACTTCAGAATCGCCGCGGGCACGGCGGGCTTCTCGCCCTGATCGATGGCCGCGGTGGTCACGCTGCGCGCGGCCTCCATGATGTAGGCCAGGCCCACCATGCGCGCGATCGACTGCTGCACGCCCTCGAAGCGGCCGATTGGCGCGTTGAACTGGCGGCGAATGCGCGCGTAGGCGCCGGTGGCATAGACACCGGCCAGTGCTCCGCCGGTGGCATTGGCTGGCAGCGAGATGCAGCGGCCCACCGAGAGTTGCTCCACCAGCATGCGCCAGCCCGCGCCGGCCATCTTCACGCCGCCGATGATGCAGTCGAGCGGCACGAACACGTCGTGTCCGAGCACCGGGCCGTTTTGGAAGGGAATGTTGATCGGGAAATGGCGCCGTCCGATCTGGATGCCCGGCGTGTCGCGCGGGATCAGCGCACAGGTGATGCCGAGGTCGCTGCGCTCGCCGACCAGGTGCTCGGGGTCGAACATGCGGAAGGCGAGCCCGATGACGGTGGCCACCGGGGCGAGCGTGATGTAGCGCTTGGAGAAGTTCAGCTTCAGACCGATGGTCTCGCGGCCCTGCCAGAGTCCGCGACACACGATGCCCGTGTCGGGGATGGCCGCGGCATCCGAGCCCACACGCGGACCGGTGAGCGCGAAGCAGGGGATTTCCTCGCCGCGTGCCAGACGCGGCAGGTAGTGATCCTTCTGTTGCTGTGTGCCGTAGTGGTTCAGCAGCTCCGCGGGTCCGAGCGAGTTGGGCACGGCCACGGTGGAGGCGCAGGTGACGCTGCGGCTGGCGAGCTTGGTGAGCACGCAGGAGTGCGCGAAGGTAGAGAAGGCCAATCCCCCATATTGTTTAGGGATGATCATCGCGAAGAAGCCCTGAGTCTTGAGGTAATCCCACACCGCGCGCGGCAGATCGCCGCGGCGGTGCGTGATGTCGAAGTCATCGAGCATGCCGCAGAGGGTCTCGCAGGGTCCGTCCAGAAAGGCCTGCTCCTCGGGGCTGAGACTCGGGGGTGCTGCGGCAGCGAGGCGTCGCCAGTCCGGGCGGCCGGTAAACAGCTCCCCATCCCACCATACCGTGCCGGCCTCGAGCGCCTCGCGCTCGGTATCGGACATCGAGGGCAGCAAGCGCCGGTAGGTGCGCATGAAGCGGCCGCTGATCAGCGCGGCACGCAGTGGGCGCACGGTCAGCCCCCACAGGCCGATCAGCAACAGCCACAGAATGGTTTTCCATACCGGCGCGGGACTGCCCGCGAGGCTGTAGATCAGCAGCAGCGCCGTGAAGCTCAATGCATAGGTGGGCAGCGCTGCGCGGCGGTTGGCCAGATACAGCACCGCGACGATGAAGACTACGGTGAGGAGCGCGCCGACCATCCCGTGATGCTCCCGTGAAGAGCCTGCCTGCGAGGCAGCGGGACTATAGCCGCGCCGGGGCGCGAGCGCGATGCAAGCGCTCGCGCCCCGGGTGTCAGCTGAGCAGGGATTTCACCCCATCGCGCTCCTCGCGCAGCTCCGCATCGGACAGATCCATGCGTTTGCGACTGAATTCATCGACCGACAGGCCCTGCACGAGCTGGTACTGGCCCTGCCGGCAGGTCACCGGATAGGAGTAAATGATGCCTTCCTGGATGCCATAGCTGCCATCGGACGGCACGGCCATGCTGGTCCAGTCGCCCTGCGCGGTGCCGAGCATCCAGGTGCGCACATGGTCGATGGCGGCCGAGGCGGCCGAGGCGGCCGAAGAGGCGCCGCGCGCCTTGATGATTGCCGCGCCCCGCTGCTGCACGGTCGGGATGAAGGTCTTCTCGAGCCATGCCTGATCCACCAGCTCGCGTGCGGCTCGACCGTTGACCTCGGCGTGGCTGACATCCGGGTATTGCGTCGAGGAGTGATTGCCCCAGATCGTGAGCTTGCGGATCGCGCTGACGTGAGTGCCGGTCTTTTCCGCGAGCTGCGAGAGCGCGCGGTTGTGATCCAGACGGGTCATCGCCGTGAAGTGACGCGCATCCAGGCGCGGTGCATTGCGGCTGGCAATCAGGGCATTGGTATTGGCCGGATTGCCGACCACCAGCACGCGAACGTCCGCACTCGCGGCCTCGTTCAGGGCGCGCCCCTGTGCGGAGAAGATCTGCGCATTGGCCATCAGTAGATCCTTGCGCTCCATGCCCGGGCCGCGCGGCCTCGCGCCCACCAGCAGCGCCACGTGGCAGTCGCGGAAGGCGACCTTGGCATCGTCGGTCGCCACGACCTTGTGCAGGGTCGGGAAGGCGCAATCATTGAGTTCCATGACCACCCCTCCGAGCGCCGGCAGCGCGGGGGTGATCTCGAGCAGATGCAGGTTGATGGGCTGATCGGCGCCCAGCATGTCGCCTGCTGCAACGCGAAAGGCGAGGGCGTAGCCAATTTGGCCGGCCGCGCCGGTGATGGCGACATTGAGGGGCTGCTTCATGGGGGCTCCCGCAAAAAAGAGCGCTGATTTTAAGGACCTCCCGCCCGTGGGCAACCCCGAATGCAGGGTTGGGGGCCGGACGGGGGTGGGCGGCAGCCCTTTTCATCTCATTTGAACCCAGGCGCTTGACACAGAAGTAGTGTTGTAGTTAACTACAACACATGCAGAGCAGCACACCGGTCCGAGGGCCCGGCGAGAGCTCGCCGAGCAAAGCTGAACACGAGGAGTCCGCCATGAACGCCACCACCAAAATCTCCCACACTGCCGAGCTTCGCCTGGCCACCCCGAGCATCGTAAAGGTCGGGACCTGCGCAGCCCTGTCGCTCATCATCACGCTGCTGACCGCTTCGGTCATCGGCCAGGCGACCGGCGCCGCCAGTCTGGCGCAGTCCGTGTCGGTTGGCGCCCCGGCCATGACGGTCAGCGCGCGCTAATGCAGCGATTATCGCCGGCGCTCTGCGCGCCGGCGAAGCGGGCGCGAGCGGGTCTGCTACAGTCGCGCGCCGACGCACCGTAGAGTTTACGAGCCGACGACGAGCCGCACCGGGTGGACACGCCAGCGCAATGGGATGACAGCCAGCCGATCTATCGGCAGCTGCGCGACCGCGTCGTCGCGATGATTCTCGAGGGACTGCTGAAGGAAGGGGATCCCCTGCCCTCGGTCCGCGTCGTCGCGGCCGAATTTCGCATCAATCCACTGACGGTACTCAAGAGCTACCAGCAGCTCGTCGACGAGCAGCTGGTGGAGAAGCGCCGTGGCCGCGGCATGTTCGTCAACGCCGGGGCCGCGCAGGCGCTGCGCGTGGAGGAACGCCGGCGATTTCTCGAGATCGAATGGCCGCGCATTCAGGCCGCGATCGCGCGACTGGGGCTGTCGCGGGAAGATCTGCTCGGGCGTGGCGGGCCCGGCGTGAGCGGCGCGGCCGCGCAGGGGAAGCGGGAGCAGGATGATGGCGAACCTCATTGAGATCGAGCATCTCAGCAAGCGCTACGGCAAGTTGCGCGCGCTGGATGATGTGAGTCTGCGGGTCGGAGCCGGCCGCATCGTCGGCTTGATTGGCCGCAACGGCGCGGGCAAGACGACGCTGCTGAAGGCCATCCTGGGGCTGACGCCCTATCAGGGCAGTGTGCGTGTGTTCGGCCTCGAGGCGTCACGCGATCGCTCTGCGCTGATGAGCGAGATCTGCTTCATCGCCGATACCGGCGTGCTGCCGCGATGGCTGCGCGTCGACCACGCCATCGACTACGTCGAAGGAGTACATCCGCGCTTCGACCGGCGCCGCGCCGAAGCGGTGCTGACGGATACCCAGATACCACGTCGCGCGCGCATCGGTGAGCTGTCCAAGGGCATGATCACACAATTGCATCTGGCGCTGATCCTGGCGATCGACGCGCGGTTATTGGTGCTCGATGAGCCGACACTCGGTCTGGACCTGATCTACCGGCGCCAGTTCTTCGACACACTGCTGAATGACTATTTGGACAACGAGCGCACCATCCTGCTGGCCACGCATCAGCTGGAAGAGGTGGAGCATCTGTTCACCGACGTGCTGATCATCGATCAGGGTCGGGTGGCGCTGGATACCGCCGTCGAGGACCTGCCGCAGCGCTTCGTGCAGCTGTCGGTCGCGGCCGGCAAGAGCGAGGCGGCCCGCGCGCTGCATCCCCTCTACACACGCGAGGTGCTCGGCCGCCCGGTCATGGTGTTCGAGAATCAGCCGCGCGAAGCCCTGGCAGGCCTCGGGGAGATCAGCACTCCGCGCATCGCCGATCTGTTCGTCGCCAAGCTCTCGGCGCGCGAGCCGGGGCCGGCGCCACTACAAGTGGGAGCTGTGGCATGAAGGTCCTGCTCATGCAGATGCGCCGGGAGCTCTGGGAGCATCGCTCGCTGTGGATCGCGCCGCTGCTCGTGGGGTTGCTGCTGCTCGCGGCCGTGGCGACGGTGGGACGCATTCAGTTCTACCAGGGTCCGGCTCCGGGGCCGGCAGCCACGTCGTCCGTGAATACGCCCTTCGAGCAGATGGTGTTGGGTTGGGGCATTCCCTTCTACCTGGTTTCCCTCATCGTCATCGTGGTCTATCTGCTCGACTGCCTGTACGGCGAGCGGCGTGATCGCAGCATTCTGTTCTGGCGCTCCATGCCGGTCTCCGATACCCAAACCGTGCTGGCGAAGCTGCTGGTGGGGCTGCTCATCGTGCCGGTGGGCGCATTCCTGCTATCGGCCGTCACGAGCCTGCTGGCCAGCGCGATCCTGGCGCTGCGGCATCACGTGCTCGTCAACGGGCAGCGCGCCCCGCTGTGGGATGCGGCCGCCTGGCTGCACATGCAGCTGCGGGTCCTCTATAGCCTCATAGTGCTGATACTGTGGTACGCACCGTATGCGGCCTATCTCATGCTGGCATCGGTGTGGGCGCGCCGCTCTGCCTACGCCTGGGCCTTCGTGCCGCCCGTGCTCGTCGCGATGTTCGAGAACATCCTGCTCGGCACGCGCTACGTCGGTGGAGTGGTCCAGCGCGGCCTCAATGACGTGCTGCGGCTGGCCTTCAACCTCAATCGCCAGTTTGCCTACAATCTCGGCGATCAGCTGCCCACCCGGCGCGCCGCGCCCGGCAATGGCGGCGGCGCCTCGGCGTTCCTGGAGAACCCGCAGATGTGGCTCGGGTTGCTTGCGGCGGTGCTGATGCTGCTGCTGGTGATCCGTCTGCGTCGCTACCGCGACGATTCCTGACGCAGGCGCCGCGGGCTGTTAGCATCGCGCGGCAGCCACCGGATGAGCGCCGCCAGGTGACGCCGAACAATCAAGCCGCGCCCGACTCCCAGCCCGATCCGCGCGATCCCGCTCCCGCGAGCTTCGTGCTCGCCCGCCGTGAGGCGACCCGCATTGTCATCGAGCTGCGCGGCGACTGGCACGCGCGAGAGTTCGCTGCGATCGAGGCGCAGCTCGCGGGAGTCGACCTGGACGGGGCGCAGCTGCTGGAAATCGACGCCACCGAGGCGCGTGTCGACATGACCAGCGCCTGGCTGCTGCGCGACTTCCTGCGGCGTGCGCGCGAGGCGGGCCTCACCGCACAATTCGCCGCCGCGCCGCCGCCGATGCTGCAGCTGGTGGATCGCACGCTGACCGGCGAGATCCCCGAGCACACGCGTCACGTCGAGTGGCCGACGCCCGGCAGCGCCGTGGAGGGGCTCGGGCGGCAATTCGTGCGCGGCCTGCGTACGGCACTTGCGATCGTGACCTTCGTCGGTCATGCCAGCATCCAGCTGGCGCGCGGACTGGCGCGGCCCCGGCATCTGCGCATCACCTCAATCACCCGTCATGTCTACGACACGGGTATCACCGCCATCCCGATCGTCGCCCTGATCGCCTTTCTGGTCAGCGTCATCCTGGCCTACCTCGGCGCGCAGGAGTTGCAGCAGTTCGGTGCCGATGTGTTCGTCGCGGACCTCGTGACCATCGGCGTGCTGCGCGAGCTCGGCGTGTTGCTCACGGCGATAATCATCGCGGGCCGCTCCGGCAGCGCCTTTACGGCCGAGCTCGGTGCCATGCGCCTCAACGAGGAGGTCGATGCGCTGCTGGCGATCGGGCTGGACCCCTTCGAGCTGCTGGTCCTGCCGCGCCTCGTCGGCCTGGTGATTGCGCTGCCGCTGCTGACGGTGATGGCGGACATCGTCGGGCTGACGGGCGGCGGACTGCTTTGCCACGTGCTGCTGCACATGCCCCTGGTGCAGTATCTGTCGCGCGTGCACGGCGCCATCGCCGGCACGACCTTCTGGGTGGGCATGATCAAGGCGCCGGTATTCGCCGCGCTGATCGCAATGGCCGGCTGCTTCAATGGCCTGCGCGTGCGCCGCTCCTCGCGCGAGCTCGGCCGGCTCACCACGCGCGCCGTGGTGCAGGCGATCTTCGGCGTTATCCTCGCCGATGCACTATTTGCCGTATTGTTCCTGAATCTGAATATCTGATGGCCGCGCTGCTCGAAGTCCACGGCATCGTCAACCGCTTCGGCAACCAGACCGTGCACCGTGGGCTGGATATGCAGGTTGAGGCAGGCGAGATCTTCGGCATCGTCGGCGGCTCGGGCGCGGGCAAATCGGTGCTGCTGCGGACGATCCTCGGGCTCAACCGCCCGCAGGCCGGCACGGTGCGCTTCATGGGGCATGACCTGGCGCGGATGGGCACCGAGGAGCTCATGCGTCTGAAGGCGAATTACGGCGTGACTTTTCAGGAGGGTGCGCTATTCAGCTCCCTGACGGTGCGGGAAAACGTGCAGCTGCCCATGCTCGAGCATCTGCAGCTGCCCCCGCGCGGTCTCGAGGAGCTCACCGCGCTCAAGATCCAGCTGGTCGGGCTGTCGCCTGAGACCGCCGCCAAGTATCCGGCCGAGCTCTCCGGTGGCATGGTCAAGCGCGCCGCCCTGGCTCGCGCTCTGGCGCTGGACCCGCTGCTGCTGCTGCTCGATGAGCCGACCTCCGGGCTCGATCCGGTCGGCGCCGCCGCCCTGGACGACCTGTTGCTTTACCTGCATCAACAGCTGAAGCTCACGGTGGTTATGATCACACACGATCTGGACAGCATCCTGCGGACCTGCAGCCGCGTCGGTGTGATCGTCGAGGGCCGCATGATCAGCGACACGCTGCAGGGGATTACGCACAATCCACATCCGTGGATCCGCGCCTACTTCGGCGGGGAGCGCGCCCGGGAGCGGCGGGGCTTCGATGGAACGTGAGGCCAACTACCTGGCCGTCGGCAGCTTCGTGCTGCTGGTACTCGGCATGACGGTGCTGTTCGTCTATTGGTATTCAGCGGCCAATGGACATCGCGCCTTTCGACGCTACGAGATCTATTTCGACGGCAGTGTCAGCGGTCTGTCGGTCGGCAGTCCGGTCCGTTTCCTGGGCGTGGACGTGGGACGCGTGGAGAGCATCGACATCGATCCGCGAACCAGCGACCGCGTGCAGGTCATCGCGCAGATCGACCCGACGACCCCGATCGATGTGCGCACCGTCGCGCAGCTGTCGCTCCAGGGTGTCACGGGTGTCATGTTCATCGACCTGCGTCACTTGCCGGCCGGCAGCGGTCGCTCGCGGTTGGCCAACGTGCCCAGCGAGAAATATCCGGTCATCGCCTCGGTGCACTCCAATCTCGACGTGCTGCTAGACAGCCTGCCGGACCTGGCCGCGCAGCTCGATGAGCTGCTGGACCGCGCCTCGCATCTGCTGTCCGAGCGCAATCTGGCGGCTGTGGACAGCATCGCGCAAAACGTACAACAAGCCACCACCGACATGCCGCGGACCATGCGCGATGCCGCGCAGCTGGTCGCACAGCTGCGCACAGCGGTGCAGCAGGCCAACGCGATCCTCGACACGGCGCGCGCGGATGCGGGCCCCGCCGGCGAGAATCTGGTGGCGACCACGAACCAGCTGCGCACCGCCAGTACCAACCTGGCGCGTGCCAGCGGACGACTGGATACCTTCATGGCACAGAACGGCGAGCAGATTTCCGGATTGGTGCGCGACGGGGTGCCGCAGCTCGAGGGGCTGCTGCGCGATACCCGCGCGGCCGCCCAGCAGATCGATGGGCTGGCGCGCAGCCTGCGCGACGACCCTTCGAAGCTGTTGTATCAGCCGTCACGGCACGGCGTGACAATTCCCCCATGAGACCCGACCGCCATCTCAGAATAGGCTTCGCCTCGGTAGCGCTGCTGATCTGCACGGCGAGCCTCGGCGGCTGCATCGGCGGCGGCCTGCACAGCAATCAGCCGCGGCAGGAGGAGTACCTGCTGCGTGCTCCCGGCGCGCCGGCCGCAGCCGACGCGGCCAGCACCGCAGGCCCACCCTCGACGGCCCTCGATGCCGCCCGGTCCCTGGAGGTGTTGCTGCCGGCAGCGGCGCCCGGGCTCGAGGGCGATGGCATCGCAGTGCTGCGCCCGGGCGAACAGCTCGATTACTACACCGGGGCGCGCTGGGCGGCCGCGGCGCCGCAGATGCTGCAGAACCTCGCCATCGAGTCCCTGCGGCAACAGGGCCGCTTCGTGCTGGTGGAGTCCGATAGCGCGCCGTTCGCCGCCAGTTGGGTGCTGCAGCTCGAGCTGACGCATTTCGAGGCCGACTACCAGGACGGCGGGCCACCCACCGTGCAGGTCGGGCTCATCGCCACGCTCGGACAGCGCAGTGCGCGCCAGGCGGTGATGACACTATCGATCGACACCCAGGCACGCGCGCAGGCTGACCGCATGCATGATGTCGTGGCCGCCTTTCAAAGCGCCACGAGCCAGGCGCTGCAGCAGATCAGCGCGCGCCTGGTGCCGGCAATGAGCCCGGGCGCAGCACACCCCTAGGACGACGGCGGCTTGCGGTCTGCGCCGACAGCTTCGGCGCCGTCATGCCTGGATGATCGGTCCATGGCAAGCTCCCGATCAGCAAGCCCGGCACGATCATCATCATCGTCACGGTCGGGACGCTCGCGCGCCACGGCGGGCGCTGCAGTAAGGGGGCGGGGCACTGCGCGACGCTGGTCGGCGCAGGTGACCGAGCACAGCGATGCCATGGATCTTTCGCCCGGCGTGTTCAAGCGGCGCAACCCGCGCAGCATCGCCCAATCGATCAAGAGCTCCGCGGAGCACAGTCACCGTCGCAAGAGCGAGCCGTTCCGCTCGGCGATGTCGATGCTCACCTTCTACATTAATCGCGCGGGCAAGGGCCTGGATGCCGGGCAGCGCCAACGGCTGCAGGCAGCCAAGAGCGAACTGCGTGCGCTGTTCCACCGCGATGTGCCGCGGCGCTCAAACAGCTAACGCATCGTCACCAGTTCCTCGGCGCTGGTCGGATGGATGGCCACGGTGTCGTCGAAGTCGCGCTTGGTCGCGCCCATGTGCAGCGCGACCGCGAAGCCCTGCAGCATCTCGTCGGCGCCGGCGCCGAGCACGTGAATGCCG
>DATAXJ010000055.1:0-50562 GCA_036266795.1 Steroidobacteraceae bacterium
GGATCTGGGCTTCATCCCGGTCGTGCCGCCGCACCCGCAACGAGTTGAGCCATGGAAACTTAAGAAAGCCTGGTACCGCAGACGCAATGAGATCGAACGGCTGTTCCGCCGACTCAAGGGCTTCCGGCGCATCTTCAGTCGATTCGATAAACTCGATCTCGTATTCATCGCTTTTATCTACTTCGCGCTCCTCATCGAGGCTGTGCGAGAGTGTTAACAGGCCCTAGTGCCCTGTCCCATTAATTTGGGGCACATTGGGATGACACGATCGAGGATGAGCAGGTCCTCAGCTCATCCGCAGAAGCGTTCCAGTATCTCAGCGTGCAGATATGGCACGCTCACGACTTAGTCGCGCACAGCGTCACCGTCAGGAAGTCCATCCGATTTTCTTCGTCACGGAAGCGATCAGCCAGGAAGGCATTCCTGGGCAACAGCGGCGGTGAAAGCGTAGAAGCCGGGGCGATCTCGATGGCGGACCAGCCGCGGGCAGTCAGGTATCGCCGATAGGACACCGGCCTCACCCTGTTTGGCCTGCCTGCGTACCTGAACAGGTTATATAAGCGATCACTGTACCGATAAATATTATTCGGGTCCTTCTCGCGGATCCAGCGTGAATGCGTGCGCAGGTCCACTTCTGCAATTAGGACTCCTCCGGGCCTGACCGCGCGGCTGATGTCACCGATAGTACTTTCCACGTCCTCGATGTGCTCGAAGGCCGCGTTGCTGAATACGATATCCACGCTCTGCTCCGGGAGCGCCGCGGCGATGTCGAAATCACTGCGCACCAGATAGCTCAGAGGCGCTGTGGGCGGCACCTCGCCGCTCGTCGCCTCGAGCGCCGCGCGCAGCTCGCCGACGCTGCACAACGGCTCCCGCCTTTGCAGCTGCGCCAGAAGATGATCGTAAAATGCTGCCGGCGCATGCATTGCCAGACCGTATTTGTCCACCGCCACGTAGCGGCCGGCTCCTTTTGCCAGCAGGCACAAGCCCACTCCCAGATCCGAGCCAGGGCCAACCTCGAGAATGCTCTTGCCTGCGATCGACGTAGTGCCGCCTGTATATCGCTCCAGCCCCCGCATCCAACGCTCCACCACCGACACGTCGTACTCTGCGCACCGCTCGATCTCAGCCATCGGGAATGGCTTCGGTGAGCTGTAGCCGCGCAGGCGGCTCTTGCTACTGGCAAGCCCTAGAAACACCAATCCCGCCATGTAATAGAAACCGTTGAGCGCCCTTAATCGAATGCTCTGCACTCCTTTGCCCCTCCTCGCTTTTCGTTCCTCGTCACTGGTGGAGTTCCTACGGAACGCGTATTGCGGCAAGTACATCCATACCGCTCACCGCGGCTGCGCCACCAGACGACCCCGCGGTAGCGGCCCCAGCCGGGACAGTGCGCGGGCCTCGCGCGCCCCCATGACGGTCGCCATGATCTTAAGATCCGACGTACAAATCCGGCAGCGAGCGAGTGCGGGCCAATGTGCCCAACTGCGCATGCTCATCCGCTCTCAAAACCTACTCCACTTTGGGTCGGGCTATCCGGGTATCTCCAAGTCGAAAGATACCCTGAACGGAGGCAACCCATATGCCACTACTTGATGGGGCAGGACACTAGCTACTCGATCAGAAAACCGCGTAGATGAATGGATTGTTGTCCAAATTGCTAGTCAACAAAAGACAGAAGGTCAGAAATACACCAGCGGCAGTGGTGGCATATATCGACCAGCCGCACCAGCGCGGCAAAGCACTTATTGCCGGGATTGCGTGTCCTCGTCTCCGCCACGCTTCAATTCCCTCGACGAAAATAAACGTAACGGCCAACGCCCCAAAGTAGCTTATTGGATTACCAACCTGGCTGGAAAGCTCTGGAACCAGCGGACCCCAACCGTCGCCAAGATGCGAGAACAGCATATAGGCGGTTTTAATGCTATCGGCTCGAAAAATGACTGCGGCCACTGCAATCAGGTTAAAAGTAACAATAGGCCCTATAAACGCCGCGGCCCTCTTCGCCCAGACATGCCTTCTATACCATTGCTTGCGGAGCCCCTGCGTCAAGGCATCCACTGACAGAAAAATGGCGTGCACTGCCCCGAATAGCGCGAATGTCCAATACAAGCCGTGCCATAAGCCGATGGCAATCATGTTTATAAGAATGCTAATTACTAATCCGAATTTGCCAAGCCCCCGGAACGCCATGCGTAACGGCGTGAATACATAACTCACCATCCACTGTGTAAGAGTGATATGCCAACGACGCCAGTATTCGCTTGGCGAGGGGGCACTAAACGGCGCCAAGAAGTTCTCCGGCGATGTGATCCCCATAAGCGCCGAGGCACCGATCGCGATGTCCGAAAGTGCGGAGAAGTCTGCATATAACTGTAACGGATACCCATAAAAGGCCAGAACGACTGGAGCGCCCGGGTGCCCCGCAATATGCGCATATATGTAGTCAACCAGATACCCCAACCGATCTGCTATCAAAAACTTCTTTATCAGCCCGAGTAGTATGCGCGACAGTCCGTAGATCACGCTCGAACTGGAAGGCCTCTCGGCACTTTCGACTTGCGGTAGAAATGTCTGAGCACGTTGTATGGGTCCAGCAAGAATCTGAGGAAAGTAAGCCGTATATGTAAGAAAGGGGATTAGTCGGCGCTCCGGCTCCGCAACCCCCCAGTGGGCATCTATCAAGTACCCCGCCAACTTAAAGGTATAGTAGGAAATGCCGAGCGGGAATAGACCGTTAATCCCCATCAACGGAAGCGATTTGAACACCAACAGTGCCACCAGTATCGCCGTCGCAGCAACAAGCGCGCGTGACCGGGATCGAGCTGCAAAAAATGCCGATAACGTGGTCGCCAACAGAAGTAGCGCAAACCATCCATTAGATAGGAAATAATAGCCGTACGATGCTATGAGAAGCAGCGAACAACGCCAACTTTTAGGGACCACACCATAGATCGCGGCTACCATTAAAATAAAGGCCAGGAAGGCGGGTGACGCAAAACTCACTACGGGGCCTTTTTACCAATCAAGGCTATGAGTGCACCGACATTCTGGAGATTCTGAACCTCCCGTGTCGATAGCCTAATCTTGAATTCCCGCTCCACCCGAACAATTAAATTGATGTGGTTAAGCGAATCCCACGCTTCGATGTCGGCTGCCGTCGTCGAGTCTGCAATCTCGATCGAATTGTCGTCAAAGATCTCGCGGAAGATCTGCTTCAACCGCTGCCTAATGATTAGCTCGTCCATCGGCTTAAGCTACGCAGGAAGCGACCGCACTCGCCTCCTGTATCAAAACCACTTTGGCTGCGTAATCCTTTATTGGCAGTATCCAAGTTGCCCCGTCCGTGCTTTGAAATCCGAAGTCTGACCAGAAATTCTTGACTAATGCGTTCTTGGTTGTCGCCCGGTATTCTCCTTTGATCACTTGGAGTCCGTTGTCCTTTGCAATCTCCACCACCCTATTCATCAAGTACTGCTCGACCCCGCGTCCCAGTACGCGGCAGGACATCAGCCAATCGGAAAGGAGTAGCGCATCGCGTTCGATCCATGCGACCACGATAGATATCAATCCATAGTCTCCGTAGGCATCGACCAAAGATGCACATAGTGGTATGCATGCCGCAGAATCTTCCATCATCCGGGCGCAATCGGATTCGCTATGCCGTTGGGTGGTCAGATTAAATTGGTTACTTCGCTGAAACAGCTGGGCTATCCGCGCCAGCTTTGGCGAGCTGAAGCGCTCCACGGTAATCCTCATGTCTAGTGACCGTAGATAGTCGGTGATGTCCGTATATGACTGACGAAGCTCTTGGCGCTTCATTTCCTGAAGATATAGCTCCGACCGTTGCTCGTCTTCCTTGCTAACGGCGGTACATTCAAACAGATTCAATTCGCAGATGCATCTCACGTATTCGGCCGGATCAGTTGGCAATTCTGGTACAACGACCTCCGGCAGCAATCTTCTGATTAAGTTTCGCTCGAACGGGTTATCGTCGAGGAAGACAAGAGAATCAAAGCCTATATTTAGTTGTTCCTGAATAGCGCGTATGTTCTCCGCCTTGTTGTTCCAGTTGGCGACAAATGCCGAAAAATCGGGGCGGCGCAACACCATTTCTGGATTTTGCTCGAACGCCGCAAGTACATTGTCTATATTGTTCTTACTACAGACCGCCAGAAGTATTCCGCGGCTTTTCAACGTAAGCAGGTACTGCTGGAATCGATGGAACGGCTCACCAGGTCCGTGCCGGCCGATCTCGATTCCCATAGGACCCGCGTCTCCGACTATGCCACCCCACAACGTATCATCGAGATCCACTATTACGCACTTAATGGCCCGGCCCTGACCCGCGAGTACGATATCTATAAGTGCTTGGCAAACTTTGGGAAGATGCTCCAGATTGCAAAACGTTTTGCCGATGTCCCAAAGTCGGTCATCGAACCAGGTACCGCGCCCCACATATGATGCCACCGATTCGACGTCGCAAATGAAAACGCCTCGACGCTCGACTGTTTGGCGCGCCATGTCTGAATTAAGCTGCTGAACTGCTCTATAAAACGACTGCCCATGCTTTAGATCGTATTGACCGAACGGCCGCTCATAGGGTAGCGCAAAGTTCGCCTGAACGACCTGAGCAATACCATTTGAAGCCAGAGCATCCCACACGCGGCAAAGCCGCTCCACCTCCGAAGGGGCTCGACCCTCATAGTAAGATGACCGGAGCGCCTGCGTTGCCGTGAGAATGAATACAACGTGCGGTGCAAATCGATACAGCTCCGATGCAGCATCCAGAACCTGGAGTTCGATGGCATCGAATGGCGCCTCGTATATGGCTGCGGTCATGCCATTGGCGGCAAAGAGATTTCTCAACACAGGAACAAACTGCTGCGTGGCCGCATTGGAAAGCAAAGCGACTCGAATTTGATTGTTGGCGGTTAAGGCCGTATCCCGGCTTTTGTCGTACCTGCTCAACCGGTGATAATCTAAATCTGCGACTCTATTTGGATTCACCGTGCAAGAGCCTCTTCCGCTACATTGGGTATTTTAAGGGCGTCGGCGCAAGAGGGGCGAATCGGGTCACCGTGGATTGCGCCAGCAATTACCGCCGAGCAATTGAAAAGTTTATCGGCCAACAAGTGGCCGGCGATCCGGTTGCCGGCAACATTCCAATGGCCCGAATTGCGAGGTCGACCAGGGAATCCGTGCAGTAAGAGACCGCTCGCGGAAGAATAAGCGAACAAGTCTCCTGCGAGCATTTCGTGCTTAATGCCTTGCCTGGTCGAGAATTCGTCGAATAAACGGTCGGCGCCGAACAGATCATCGATGCCGTACTCTCTTTGCTCTTCCGCTCTCATCCGCGGATCCGGATCTACCTGAGGAGCCATATCGAAGAGAAAGAACCAGAATTCGGCTCCGCGGCGATTGGCCTCCGCTTGGCACATCTCCAATAAGCCATCAGCTATTTGCCAGGCAGAAGTCAATTCGGGAGTTACGGGACCCCTCAGCACGAGGTTTTCAAAATCCGGGCTGCTGACCTTTGAATTATCCCTGCGCCACGGGAAATGCCACGGGCCAGTGAGCAGCGATCCCGCCGCTCTCCGGGCATTGTTCACCAAGGAGAGTACCCGGCTTTTGTTTGCCGCATCTTCAAGAAAAAGGCTCAAACGACCTTGCGAAACGAATGAGCGCCTCTCCTCGAGAGTTTGCTGATCCAGCACCAAATGGCCGTCAACTGGGACGAAATAGGGCACTGGTCCGGAGAATGCACGTGCCTGAGCGAGGGCTCGAGTCGTCTCCAGAACGATCGAATGCAATGTCCCCTCCAGGATTACAATTTGCGGATTGTAGCGCCATATCTTATCCCGAATGACTAGATAGTCTTGCGGGAGACCGTAACCCGCCACTCCAAAATTGATCACTTCGATCCGCGGTCCGTTCGGACCTAACTCCCTATTTAACTGTCTTTCCATCACAGACCAGTAAGCGTCATCCAGGGCAACCTCCTTAGCTTCCGAATACGAGGCGCCAACGATTGCTATCCGGATGGTATTGGGTGGTCGAGCTACATCGTGAACGCGATCTCTGCGACCCTCGGAATTCACACGTTCGTAGCTGACGTGCTCCTGAGCATTCCAGCCTTGGGCGTTCGGCCTCAACGTATACCCGAGATCGCGGTCTCGCCGGTAAAGCGAAGCGTCATATTTGACCCCCGCGATCCGGAGACCGCACTCAACGACCACTAAGAATGCTATTAAAACTAAGGCGACAATCGACATATCTATGGCGACACGAAGCGCCACGTGACGACTACGGTTGAGTTGGGTGCTCCGCATTTCTGTCGCTAAACCACGATCTCAAGTTTTCAGTTTTGCGGTGACCAGACGGTACATTGGCGATTGGACTGAAATGACAGAGAGGATCATGGCCGATTCGCGCCAACAAGGCCCTCATGCCACACGCAGAGATCCTTTGGATTTCGCCCGCTAATTCGGTCACTATTCCATTAGCATTAGCCCTGCAGCCCAATATAATTCAAAGCAACCCTTCGGCGGAAGTTTTAGTCTTCACTCCCGCCTTACATCCGGTCGATCGAGCGTGTGCGAATCCCTCTTCGGGCTGCCTTTTGAGCTTTCTGCTAAGGAGACGGCCCGCGCTGGTGCTATTATCTCGGCTACGATAGGCTCTCACGACTGTCGCACTGCCGTTGGATCTGAACCAGGCCCTTCACATAACGAGTGTGGGAGGACGTCAGGATGGAGCGCTTGAACACTCCCGGGTTAGCGAAACTTGGTCGACCAATGGCGTTTGCCATATTAGCGAGCTCTTCGACTGCTCCGTCTTCACGCGTCCTGGGTCGGCAAGAGCTTGTTCACGTTCGCATAGCGCGGGAATCTAGAATCGGCAGAGAAACGCCCCAGTTGCGCCCAACTCCGTCATGTGGAGCGTGCCGAGTGGACGGCCTAGATTCTAAGGAATTCTACATAACTTTGCGACGCGCACATGGGTAAGGCGATCAGCATTCGCGTCTGGCTTGCAGTGTCTTTGCTGCTATCTTTGGCGTCACAATGTGGATCTGCGGCAACAGATTCGCCTCAAACGTATCTACTACACCCGGGCGACGAGCTACTGGTCGGCGTATTCGATGATCCGAAGCTACCTCCGCAAAAAATCACGATCGCTCCCGACGGGACTTTTTCCTTCCCACTCGTCGGACGGGTCGTGGCCAGCGGCAAGAGCGCCGAACAACTCAGGGAAGAGTTGGCGATAAGGCTCAAGAAATACGTTACCGAACCCAGCGTAATAGTGACAATCAGCGACGTAAAAGGAGACGTTGCATATGTTATTGGTCAAGTAAATAAACCCGGGGTAATCGAAATGAACCCCACCATCAATGTCATGCAGGCGTTAAGTGTGACTGGCGGCCTGAATCCCTACGCCAAAGGCGATGGAATCATAGTTATTCGCGGCGGATCAAGTGGCCAGCAGGTGTTGCACTTCCATTACGGACAAGTCATCAGCGGGAAGGCCCTTGAGCAAAACGTCGAATTGCAAAGCGGCGACGTCGTAGTCGTACCCTGACCGGCAATGGGCATGAAGCTACGTACGAGCCTACATCCCTATTACTGGGCCTGCTTCTTAGTCGTTGCGACGTCAGCACCTGCTGCTGAGCTATACCTGCAGCCCCAGGCGAGCATTCTCCAGGAGTTCGACACAAATCTGGATCTTGAACCGACAGGCCAGATCGCCAACATGGGCTACAAGCTGGATGCTGCGACGTTATTCGGAATCACTACGCCGCTCAGCAATTTCAATATCCTGCCACGCATCCGATACGACGAATACCCTAATGAGACCTCGCTGAATCGCCTCGAGGGCATGGTCGACTTTAACTCGGCCTACAGGACGAGTCGCAGCACCTTTACCATATTCGGCCGGTATGACCACCTCAACGAGGTGGATGCGGAGTTGCCGAGCGCACTCTACAATACGCTGGCACCTTCGCCGACGTCACCCTCGACCGGAGAGGTCAACTTGGGTGTTACGCGAGACAACGCGTATGTCGTGCCGAAATACGTTTTCAACCTTACTCGTCTCGTGTCCATCGGCGCATCCGGCACGTACCAGAACCTGTCGTACAGTGTCACCGATCCTTATACGTTGGTCGATTTCAATTACGAGCAGGGGGAGCTGTTCCTGGATCGCTCATTCACTGCCCGCACAGACCTCTCCTTGGGCGCGTACGCGACGCGTTACGAGGCCACTTCGATCGACTCAAATGCCCATTCGGAGGGCGGTAGCGCAGAGCTCGATTACAAATGGTCTCAACGGACGCAGGCGCAACTGGCACTGCAATACCAGCGCACCACCATTGACCAGGTGCAGCCGACCGCGTTCCACGGCTCGGGCAACACGATCGGCGGGACGCTCGCTGTGGTATGGCAGCAGGAGACGGGGCAGTATCGGCTCAATATCGGTCGCATCGTGACCCCCAGCGGCGGCGGGGGGCTGTACGTCAACGATCAGATCCAAACGGAATACGACCACTCGTTTAACGAGCGGCTCAGCTTGGTCGGCGCGCTCCTGGCGGTGCGCAGTCGAGGCCTGTCGGCCAATGTCAGCACGTTCGACCAGGACTATGGCGAGGCCAATCTGTCGCTGAAATGGATGATGACGCGTACCGTTTTTGTGCAGGGCGGCGGCTCCTACACGGGGCTGCGCTATACCGGCCAGCGCACGGGGGCGAATGATACCGCCTACGTACGGTTCGGTTATCAGGGCTTGCCGCCGCAATAGCGACCGTGTTAATTAGATCGTTCACAAGAGTGTAGACAGGATGGCAACTGCCACAGCGACGTCGTCCGGGCTACGTGAGTACGCCGAGCTGCTGCGCAGGCGCTCGATATACGTCGTCACAATCGTCCCTGCCTGCCTGCTGCTCGCGATCGCCCTCGCGTTCTGGCTCCGACCGCTGTACCAGGCGACCGCCACGATTCTCCTGCAGGCCTCCACGGTCACCAAGGACGTCATCCAGAGCACGGTCACCAGCGATACCGATGAGCAGATCAATATAGTTCGGGACCGGGTACTCACGCCCTATACGCTGGTCACGCTCGTGCGCGACTATGATCCCTACCCCTTGGATCTTGTCTCGAGCCCTGAGCAGAAGGCACAGAGGGTTCTGGCCGCGACCTCCCTGGAAACTGTAGACCCAGTGTCGTTCACGCCTACTTCGGACCCTTCGAATGCCTTTTCCCTGCACTACATGAATCCAGACCGCACGCGCGCCGCGGGCATGACGCAGCGATTGGCCGAGTTGTTCCTGACCTATAACCAGCGTCAGAGAGCTCAAGCAGCAAAAGACACGGCGCAATTCCTCCAGCAGCAGGCCGCTGGCGTCATCAAACAGATCTCCGAGGTCGATGCCGATCTGGCGCGCTTCAAGACCACGGTCGGCGATGCGCTTCCGGAGCTGCGCGATCAGAACCAGGGGGAAATCGATCGCGCCGAGCACAACATCGATCTGCTGCAGCAGGAAATCATCGCCTCCCAGGGCAAGGAATCGGAGCTCAGCGTCGAACTCAGTCAGATGAGTCCCAATCTGATCACCCAACAGGGCGATCTCACGGATGTCGCGACGTTGCGGGCGAATCTGGCGGAAGCCGAGCAACGCTATACCCCCGAGCATCCGGAGGTCATCCGGCTTAAGCGGGCACTGGCGCAGCTTATGGCGCAGAACGGGACAAAGCCTGCGCGCATCAGCGGCTCGACCGACAATCCCTCTGCCGGCATCGCAAGCTCTGCGACCAATCCACAGTACGTGATGACCGCCACCGAGCTCGAGTCGTCCCGCCGCGAGCTCGCTTCGCTGCAGGCGCAGGCCGCCAAGCAGCAGCAGGACATCGACAAGTACGAGGAGTTGCTGCGGCGCACGCCAGTGGTCGAGCGCAGCGAGTCCGAGATTCTGCGCCGCCGCCAGAGCCTGCAGTCGCAGTACCAGGAGATCGAGGACAAGCTGCAAGGTGCGCAGGAGGCCCAGAGCTTCGAGGCGCAGCAGCGCGGCGATCAGTTCATCCTGTTGCGTCCCCCCGAGATACCACGCGACCCGATATCTCCTAACCGCAAGGGAATCATCGCGTTGGGCCTTCTGCTGGGACTGGGGCTCGCCGGAGGGGCCATCGCGATGGCCGAGGTCATGGACCGCAATATCCGCAACTTGGGCGACGTGCCGGTAAGCCAGACGGCACCCCTGTTGGGCACCATACCGATCATTCGGAACGCTCGCGACCGGCTGCACCGTCGCGTGGTATTCTCAGCCATTGCCGTGAGTTACGTCATCGGCACTCTGGCGGTGGGTGCAATCATCGCCCGGGCCATTCATCACACATGAGAAGCCAGTGTCCCTGATTGAGTCCGCCATCAAGCGCGCGAGGGCCCGGGCCGGCAAGGATCCGCAGACGCCGACGAAAAGCGGCCTGCCGCGCCCTCCGCCACCGGTCGCGGTCCCGGCCGAGCGTATTCCCGCAATGCGGCTCGCCGTCGATCCCGCCGTCTGTAGCGAGCACCGTATCCTCCTCGATGGTTGGGCCAGAGATAACGAGCGGGCGGTAGCCGCGTTCCGAATCCTACGTACTCGCTTGCTGCAACGAGCCCGCCTGCAGCAATGGACCTTCATCGGCATCACGAGTGCCAGCGTGAACGACGGCAAGTCGCTGACGGCGCTGAACCTCGCGCTGAGCCTGTCGCGCGAGCGCAATACCGAAGTCGTGCTGCTTGACCTCGACATGCGCAACCCGAGCATCTGCCGCTACCTGGGAGTCAACCCACCGCACAGTCTGCGCGACTATTTCGAACAGCGCATCACCGCCGATGAGCTGTTCTTCTCCATCGGCGTCGAAAAGCTATTGTTCGCCTCTGGTAAGGTCACGACCGAGTCTGCTTCCGAGCTTCTGGGAACGAGGTTGCTGGGAGACCTCAAGGAATATATTCGGCAGCGAACCATGAATCCGATCGTTCTGATCGACCTGCCTCCGCTTCTGCACACCGACGACGCTTTGGTCGTCGCGCCCTCCGTCGATGCGCTCGTGTTGATTGCGGCGGAGGGTCACACTGATCGGGTCGCCCTGAACAAAGCGCTAGAACTTATCGGAGAGTTCCCGCTAGCCGGCCTCGTCTTGACCCGTACTATCGAAGCGAGTCGACAGTTTGAGTATGGCTACGGGTTGCCGAGAACCTGATCCCGCCTCCTTCCGCACGATCTCACCGACGGCTCTGGAACGGCATTCCGGGCCGCAGCATAGCGTCGGGGCGAGATCCCGCGCTGCTGCTGGTCCTCTGCGGATATTACTGGTGTCCTCCGACACCTATCCGCCCACACGCGTGGACATCACGGAGTTGTTCGGCGAGCAACTGGCCGCACGCGGACATCGGATTGATCTGCTGCTGCAAAGTGAGGCGGCATGCCCAAGGTCGTTCGAGACCAATTGGCCAGGTGGCAAGGTTTGGGTTTCTGCCACGGATCTGAAACCCACCCTCCTGCACCGCATTCGCAAGCACCTGCTCGCCCTACGCGGCGACTATCGACTATTTTCCCTACTGCGCCGCGGAATCTACGACTTCGTCATCGTCAAGGACAAATTCCTTGCCGGCGTACTCGCGTTGGCCGCCGCGAAGCTATTCAGGCGCAGGTTTTCCTTCTGGCTGTCTTATCCATTTCCTGAATCCTACCTGCAGAGGGCACGTGACGGTACGGCCCGCTACCCAATGCTCTACTGGATACGCGGCAGCGTGTTCGCGCTGCTGCTCTATCGTTTGTTGCTCCCACGTGCCTGCCACGTCTTCGTACAAAGCGAGCAGATGCGCCGTGATATCGCGGCCAGAGGTTTGTCCCCGGACAGCATGACGGCCGTCCCCATGGGCATATCGGTCGGGCTGCAGTCGGATATCGACGCTCGCCACATGCCGGCCGACGGCCCGGATCTGTCCTCGACTATCGTGTACCTCGGCACATTGGCTCGGGTCCGTCGTTTGGACTTTCTGCTGCATGTGCTCCAGAGGGTGCGCCGGATTGTACCCACTGCGACGCTGGTATTCGTCGGCAGCGGCGACGATCGCAGCGAGGAAGCCTTTCTGCTGGTGGAGGCGCGACGATTGGAACTGGACAGGGCCGTCACGATTACAGGCCAGCTGCCCCGGAGCCGGGCACTCGACTATGTGGCTCGAGCCGGAGTTTGTGTCGCGCCGTTGCCCCCGAACCCGGTGCTGAATTCCTGCTCCCCCACGAAGCTGGTGGAGTATATGGCCATGGGCAAGGCCGTTGTGGCGACCGATCACCCTGAGCAGAAGATGCTGATCGATGAGAGCGGTGCGGGATATTGTGTCGCCTACGATGCGCAGGCCTTTGCAAATGCCGTCGTGAGCCTGTTGCAGGATCCTGCGCGCGCCGAGCAGATGGGGCGTCTGGGACCGGCCTATGTGCTCAAACATCGCTCGTACGAAGCTCTTGCGAGCATCGTAGAACGTAAGCTGCTGCAGCTTGCGGCCGCATAGGCGCCCGGGCCGGAGCTGTCGACGCCATGTCGCTGCGGCTGTGCATCGTCAATCCATTCCAGCACGGCGGCGGGGCGGAGTACCAGATC
This sequence comes from Steroidobacteraceae bacterium, assembly GCA_036266795.1. Classification (GTDB taxonomy): domain Bacteria; phylum Pseudomonadota; class Gammaproteobacteria; order Steroidobacterales; family Steroidobacteraceae; genus FEN-1191. The sequence goes on from DATAXJ010000055.1 coordinate 12,636, forward strand.
AGTCTTCTCATTCAGGCGCTCGGGCAGCACTCGCCGTTCGACATCTATTACCTCGCACGTCACGTCGAAGAGCCTGCGGAGGTTGCTGGCTACCGGATGGTCCGAATCGGAAAGAAAGCGAAAGTTCCAGTGTTCGGCTACATCACCGACCTGCTGCCGCTCTATCGCGCGCTACGCAGCATCCGCCCCCATGTCATCTACCAGCGCGTGGCGTGTGGCTACACCGGTATCTGCGCCTGGTATGCACAGCGAGAGGGCGCGCAGCTCATCTGGCACGTCGCCCATGATACCGACGTGATGCCGCGAACCCTGGACACCGGGCGCAATTTTGTGCGCCGGCGACTGGAGAAGCTGAGCGTGGAGTTCGGCCTGCGGCATGCCAATCGCATCGTGGTACAAACGCTGCATCAGCGGGAATTGCTGCTCAGGGAATATGGTCGCAGCGCCGACACGTTGATTCCGAACTTTGACCGGGAACCCAACCAATTGCCTGAGAAGTCCCGCCCCCCCATCGTCGCTTGGGTTGCCAACATCAAGTCGTGGAAGCGACCCGAGGTCTTCGTACGACTCGCGTCCACGCTGAGCGACGTCGCGGATGCCCGCTTCGTCATGATGGGCGCTGCTCCTGGCGGAGCCCGTGACGGCTGGCTCGGCTCTCTGCTGCAATCCATGGGCGATACACCGAACCTCTCGTACGTCGGACAGGGACGGCAGGATGAAGTCCATGCACTACTGGGGCGCGCCTGCATCTTCGTCAACACCAGTCTCTATGAGGGTTTTCCGAACACCTTCATACAGGCATGGATGCGCGATACCGTGGTCGTCAGCCTGGATGTGGATCCGGACGGCGTACTTAGTCGACAGGGTGCCGGCATCTGCGCGGGCAACGAAGCAACCTTGGCGGCCGCGGTTCGACAGCTGCTCACCGATCCCTCCAGCCGCCTGCCCTACCTCGAGCGAGCCAGGCAGTATGTGCGCGCGACGCACTCGCTTCGCAACGCCGACCGCCTGGTGGGCCTGATCGAGGAATGCGGGGCGCTGGCAACTTGCTGACCCACCTCGGAGACGCCCCCTGAATCGCGAAGATCCCTTCTCTGAGCCGGTCTGGCTGACCAGAGCGCTGCTGGTCCTACTGGCGGGTGCGCTTGCGCTGGGCCTGTATGGTCGTTTCGTAGGCCTGGGCATATGGCCCTTCGGGGTAGACGAATACTACATCTCCCGCTCGATCGATAACGTGCTACGTACCGGGTTGCCCCGGTTTCTCTGCGGCGGCTTCTATACGCGCGGCGTGATCTACCAGTACGCGGTCGCGGCCTTGCGCCTGAGCGGCACTGCGCCCGAGTGGTCGGCGCGCTTCGTCAGTGCGCTCTCGAGTCTCCCGGCACTGCCAGCGGCGTACCTGCTCGGCCGGCGCCTGCACGGGCGAGCCTTGGGACTGCTGCTCGTGATAGCGCTCGCGGTGTCGGTTTGGGAGATCGAGACGGCACGGTTCGCGCGCATGTATGCGCCCTTCCAAAGTGTATTCCTGTGGTACGTGTGGTTCTTTCTTCGTTACACGGTAGACCGGAAGCGGCCGGCGCTCATTGGCATGGTGGCGCTCTCCATCCTGGGAGTCATGACCTGGGAGGGAGGCGCGCTGCTCGGCATCGCCAATCTGCTGCCACCGCTGCTGGAGAGCTCACAGCGCCGATTGCGCGGGCGCGATTGCGCGTATCTCGGATTGATGACGCTCCTGCTGGGGATACTGGTTGCTGCCACCACCGACCTAAGGGGCGCGCCCTCGGCGGCGCCCCCACCGGCACCGTCGGCGCACTTCCCAGCCAGTACTGCCGCGTTAGCGGCGTATTTGCCCCATCCGGGCTGGATGCTCGCCCTTGGACTTGTGTCCGTGCCGCTGCTGCTGACCGCAGTGCCGTGGCTGTGGTCCTTGCGTGAGCGATGGATCGGCGCGGCGGGACTATCGGTTGCGCTGCTGGCAGCCGTAGCGCACCAATTCGTGCTGAGCGCATCGGTCCTTCTCCTCCTGTTGCTGGCCGACGTCGTCAATCCGCGGGACCTTCGGCAGCCCGCCGCTTTGCCGTATCTGGCTTTGCTGCTGTATTGCCTGGGCTTTTGGGTTGCATTCGGCATCGCGACCCACGCCTGGACCCTGACCACGCTTGAGGTCAGTTCGCTGTCGGGTCGCTGGCTGGGATTCCTCGAGCAGCTTACCGGCTATCCCCGGGTCTTCGGCGAGGTGCTGCGTCCCTGGGCCCGAACCCTGCCCTACCTGAGTCTGGGCGTCGCGCTTCTTCTCGGCCTGCTCAGCCTGCAGGCGCTGACGCAATCTCGCGCTCAAGCCGCGTCGACCAGAGTTCTGCTGGTCCTTCTGATCGTGTTGCTGCTGGCCGTCGGCGCACGCTCGCCGGGGCGCGTGGAGACGCGCTACACGTACTTTTTATACCCGCTGGTGATGCTGCTCTGCTTTGAAGCCCTGCTCCGGCTGGCACGCGCCCTCACAACCGGGCAGGCGGGCTGGGTGATCGGGGCCGGACTCTGTCTGCTGTTCTTCTGCGTCACGGAAGACTTCAGGCCCAGGCACATCCTGCGCATCGATTCCCGGCAGATCAATTTCCGCATGGGAATGAGCGCCGTTCTCGCCGCGCATTATTACCCGCGCTCCGACTACCGGTTGGTCGCGCAGTGGGTAGATGGTGTACGCCGCCCCGGCGACACGGTGATGAGCGATGTTCCGCCCGTTGATCTATATTATCCAGCCACGAATGCCGTCTACCTGCCCGACGGTGACGAACGCTACGACGATTTCGTCTGCCTGCGCAACGATACCGATCGCTGGACCAATCTGCCGCTCATCTACGGTGCCGATGCGCTGTCCAGACGGCTGGCGGCAGGCAGGCGGATCATCCTGCTGATGTACCCTGGCGACGTCGCTCCCTTTCTTGCGGACGGGCGGGCCCGGGACTGGACGCAGACAGTGGCATGGACTTCACCGGACGACGGCGTCGCTGCGATCGTGCTCAGTCGTCGTTGACCGGTCAGAGAGCCTGATCGCACGGGCCGGTACGCCGCCGACAACCGCGCCGGGGGACACATCATGCACGACGACGGCATTGGCACCGATGATCGCATCGTCGCCGACGTGTATGCGGCCCAGAATCTTTGCGCCCGCGCCCACCTGCACGCGGTCGCCAAGCACGGGAGCACCGAACGGATCATCCAGGCCGGTGTTGCCGATGGTGACTTCGTGCCGGATCAGGCAGTCATCGCCGATGACCGCTGCGCCGTGAATGACGATACAGCCGTGATGTTCGATGCGGAAGCGACGTCCGATGGTCGCACCCGCATCGATGCTTATTCCGAAAAACAGCTCGACCAGCTTGTGCAACACCACATAGAAGATGGTCCAAGGCGCCCGCAGCCAGCGGTTGCCAATGACGAAGCGCGCATGCCCAAAGCGGTAAACCAGCAGCGCCCAGAAGCCGAATGCCAGTAAGCCTTCCCGCTGCGTCCGAACATCCTCCAGGATTCGCATGGAGTTCCCCTACAGATCAACGCAGCTGCGGCGCCAGCGCGCTGGGCATGAGCCCGAGCCAATGTAGCGCCCGTCCCTCCCGGCCGTGCATGACGCTAGCGAGAATCTGCCGATCGGACTCCGAGATGCCCGCGCTGCGCAGGAATGCCAGCACGCCGAGCGCGCAGACGCAGACTCCGATGGCCAGATGCGCCGCGGGCGGCACATGCGGCAGCAACGAGCGAAGCGCGCCGCAGACCGCGATCAGGGGACCCCATATGATCAGGCTCGCCTTCGTGACGCCCCAGACGTTGAGCCAGCGCACGTGCGCGCGCAAGCGCCACCAGACCCACAGATTCCTCAATGCGTTGAAGCTCCCGGTCGCCAGTGCCGCACCGTACAATCCGAATGCAGGCACCAGCAGCAGCATCGCCGCCACCTGATAGATCCCAAACAGCTCACTGGCGAGCATGAGCCCCGTGCGCTCGTAATATTGTGCGATGAGCGATATCGGTACCGACAGGCTGCTCGGCACGATCGCCAGCACCATCACCAGCGGGAACAGACCGGAATAGGCCGCATATTTCCCACCGAAGAACAGCGTCACGATGTCGTGATGGTAGACGGCAACGAATGCGATGGCCGGCAGCTGCACTGCGAGATTGAGATCGACCAGCAGCGTGAAATACTTCGGCAGCCGCTGGCCGGCATCAGGGGCGGGAACTGAGAAGAACAACGGCTGGATGATATTATCGAACAGCTTCTGCGGCAGCACGTTGCCGATCATCTCGATGAGCTTACCGTAGAACGCATAGGTGGCGACCGCCACCGGCGACAACATCCCCCCGATGAAGAAATTGTCGGTCTGTCCGTAGACGAGCAGCGAGCTGGCGTCGTTCAGATGGTTGAATACCGCATACCGAACCAGCCGGCGGCGTTCGCCCGGGTCCGGGCGAGATTCGACTTCCCGCGTGGTGCCCGTGCCTTCCCGGCGCCGGGCCACCAGCAGAACGGCGCAGCCCGCCGCATAGGCCGCGATGTCAGCTGTGATCGCGCCACGGAGCGTTAGCGAGCCTAGAGCGCAGATCCCTGCATAGGCGATCAGCTTGCCGACCGATATGACGGCGACCGATCCCACGCTGTAGCGATGCAACATCCGCGAGGCGAGCGAATATTGCAGCACGAAGGATTGCAGATAGAGGATGGCGAGCACGCCGAAGATGGCGAAATCGACGCGTACGTTTCCGACGTGAAACCTCGGCGCGATCAGGTTCCAAGCCGCCAGGACGATTCCAACCATCAGCACTGTCGTGGCGAATCTGCCCGCGGCGACCCATTTGAACAACCATTCGCTCGCAGCGGGCCGTCCGGCGCGCAGGTACTCCGGCTGGAAACGCCGCAGCGATTGCTCCAGGCCGAAGGAGGCGAGCGTGGTGATTATTGGTATAAACGAATAAAACAGGTTGTAGACGCCGAAGTCCTGCTGCCGCATGCCGCGTACGAGCACGATGTAGCTGAGAACCGTGGCTGCTTGCGAGACGGCGCGAAAGCGCACCGTGTGAAACAATGAGTGACGCGCCCTCTGGCGCGAATACAGATCAGGATCGCCGACCGAACCGGGAGTTGACATATACCGGACCTGACGCTCCTTTCCTCATGAAGTTGGCACGCTGTCTCTGAGCTCGCCCGTGTGGGATGATACTCGCGCATGTGTGGTCTCGCCGGCTTTCTGACGCTGACACCCGTTTCTGCCGGCGAGTCCGAAGCGCGGCTGCGCCGTATGGCTCAGGCCATGCTACATCGCGGGCCGGACGCAGAAGGCGTGTGGTCGGATGCCACGGCCGGCATCGGCCTGGCCCATCGACGGCTGTCGATCATCGACCTTTCCCCACAGGCTGCCCAGCCGATGCTTTCGGAAAGCGGCCGTTGGGTCATCAGCTTCAACGGCGAGATCTACAACTACGCAGCCCTGCGCACCGAGCTCGAGCAGATCCATTGCCGTTTCCGCAGCAGCTCGGATACGGAGGTGCTGCTGAACGCCATCGAGCGCTGGGGGCTGGAGGTCACGCTGGGACGCGCCCGGGGCATGTTCGCTCTGGCGGCGTGGGATCGGCGCGAGCGCGCGCTGTATCTTGCACGCGATCGCTTTGGCGAGAAGCCGCTGCACTTCGGACGCTGTGGCAGGACGCTGCTGTTCGGCTCCGAGCTGAAATCGCTGCGAACCCATCCCGCATGGAATGCGCCTCTCAACCGCGATTCGCTGGCGCTATTGCTGCGCCATTACTACATCCCGGCGCCGCATACGATCTACAGCGGAGTGCACAAGGTATTGCCGGGCTCGTACGTGCGCTTCACCGCGCAGGATGGCGAGCTGCGCGAAGAACAGCATGTCTACTGGAAGGCGCGGCCGCTGGCACGTTGCGTCGATCCCGCGGGCGCGCCCGCGGATGCGGAGGTGGTCGAGCGGCTGCATGCAACATTTGCCGAGGCAGTCAAACTGCAGATGGTTGCCGATGTGCCGGTAGGCGCCTTCCTGTCCGGCGGGATCGACTCCTCGCTGATCGTCGCGCTGATGCAGCAGGTGAGCTCGCGCCCTGTGCGTACATTTTCGATCGGATTCGCCGATCCCGAATTCGACGAGACTCCTTTCGCTCGCCGCATCGCCGCCCATCTGGGGACGGAGCACACCGAGCTGCATATCTCTTCGCGCAGCGCGCTCGACGTCATCCCCTCGCTTCCGGATATCTACGACGAGCCGTTCGCCGATCCGTCGCAGATCCCGACCTGGCTCGTCAGCCGGCTCGCGCGCCAATCCGTGACCGTATCGCTGTCCGGCGACGGCGGCGACGAGCTGTTCGGCGGCTATCAGCACTACACCACTGCACTGCAGTATTGGCGACGTGTACAGCGCGTTCCCTCGGTATTTCGTGCCCTGCTGCGTAACCTCGGCACGCTGCCGCTGCCCTGGCTGCAGGTGCTGGCCTCTCCCGCCCTGGTCGGCCCGTGGCGTATGCGGCCGCATCTGGCCGACCGTATCAAAGAGCGCTCGTCGCAGCTGTTTGCACCCAACTTCTATCATCTGTATCGGACCTACGTCTCCTTCTGGCACAACCCCGAGGACGTGGTGTTGGGCGCGCGCGAGCCGCGCACCGTGTTGAGCGATTACGACGCCAAGGACGGACTGGAGGCGGTCGCGCACATGATGTACATGGACACCCGCCAGTACCTGCCTGACGACATCCTGGTGAAGGTGGACCGCGCTGCCATGTCCGTCAGTCTCGAGACGCGGGTTCCGATGCTTGATCCGCAGGTGGCAGAGCTTGCCTGGGCTACACCTCTGGCCGTCCACCATCGCGATGGTCGTGGCAAGTGGCTGCTGCGGCAGCTGCTGGCGCGCTATGTCCCTACGCGGCTGTTCGATCGGCCGAAGCGCGGCTTCTCCATACCGCTGGCGCAATGGCTACGCGGCGAGCTGCGTCCGTGGGCAGAGCATTTACTGGAGCCCGCGCGACTGCGCCGCGAAGGTGTTTTCGAGCCCAACGTGATAGAGCGCCGTTGGCGCCAACATCTGGCGGGCTTGGAGGATTGGTCTATCCAGCTATGGACGGTGCTGATGGCGCAGGCATGGCTCGAGCGGTGGCAGCCATGAACGGCACTCAGGAGATCGCGGAACGCACTCGATCGGCTTGGGCCGCGGTATCTGCGGCGCCACGTGATGTCCGGGCTTTCTCGACGATTGCCACAGTGGAGGGGAACTGCAGATCACCCGCATGGCGCTCGAGTGCCACCCGCTGCATGAGCGAGCAGGTCTGCTGGGCGATCTGATCCCAGTCGTAGTGGCGGCAGATGTCCGCGTATCGACACACCAGCCGGTCACGCTCGGCTGACGAGGCGGCCAGCGTGCGCAGTCGCGCTGCAAGTGCTTCGACATCTCCCAACGGGAAATAGCTGTCCGGGTCCAGGCCGATTTCCCGATTTCCGGGAATGTCACTTGCCAAGGAAGGCACCGTGTATGCCAGCGCCTCCAGCAACGCAATCGGCAGACCCTCGTGCGAGGAGGGCAACACGAACAGCCCGGCATCCGCCACCAGCTTGTGCGCCGACGCAGGCTGCAGCGCGCCGGTACAGATGATTCTGTCATCCAGGGCAGCGGCCTCGCGCATCCGTGCCGCGTATCGGTCCTCCCCTTGGGAGCCCCCAACCAATACCAACTTCCATCCCGCAAGGCCGGCGGCCTGGAAGGCCTGGATCAGGTCCAGCTGACGCTTCTCTGGAACCAGTCGGCTGACCTGAATGACGTACTTGCCCTTGGTCAACCGGTACTCGCTCAACAGCTCCCCGCCGGCTTGTTCGGCCCGCCCCCCCACGCCGTTGGGAATGTAGGTCGCTTCGCGGCCGTAACGCTGCTTCAGCGTCTCCTGGAGGTTGGACGATATCGCTATCAAACCATCGGAGAAGCGCATCGCCAGGCGCTCCCCGAGCCGCAGGATCCATCGCTCCGGCGCGTTCCACTTTTCCCGCACGTAGTCCTGGCCATGGTGCGTAACAACTACGCGAAGCCCGAGCAACTTCGCCAGCGGTACGGTGATCGATGGGCCCACGGCATGGATATGCAGAATATCCGGACGCCGCAGGCCCGCGTAGAGCACGCCCAATACCGTATGAAGGGCTGCCTCGAATCCCCGGCGCTGCGGTGCCCAGAGCCAGCGCAATCGAATCCCGCGCCAGTCGCCGCTGACGCCTGGCGGACGGAATTGTCGGCGACCGACGACGTCGACTTGCATCCCCAACTGTACGAGCCGCGGGTAGAGCTCCGCGGCATGCGTCTCGATGCCGCCGGAGACGTCCGGAATGCCGCGCAGGCCGGCCGCCATGATCCTCAACGCCCGACCGGTCATGCGGCGACTCCGAGGCGGTTGTATAGCGAGAGCATTCTCTCGCGGTAGTGAGTGGGGGTGAACTCGCCGCGCATCCAGCTGTGCGCCGCCGCCCCCATCTTCGCCAGCGTCGCGTCGGGTAGAGTGTGGACCTGCCGCAGAACCTCTGCGAGAGCCTCAACATTCCCGGCCTCGAACAGAAAGCCGGTTTCCCCCTCGCGTATCAACTCAGGAATGCCGCCGATGCGGGCGCCGATCGTCACCTTACCGCTGCCGCTCGCCTCCATGACACTGATGGGGGCATTCTCATACCACTCGGAGGGCACGACGATGGCGCGCGCGGATAACAGCGCCTGACGCAACTGCTCTCCCTCGAGGTACCCGGAAAATGTGACGTCGCCGCCGGCGGCGGCGGCCAGCCGCTTGAGACTTTCCTCTTCCGAGCCCGTTCCAACGATCTGCAGCGCAACTGCGGCGCGCGCCGCCGCGCGGATCAGCGTAGCCACGCCTTTCTCCGGCACCAGCCGTCCGATGTAGACGAAGTGATTGCCGACCGACGCTGCCGTGTGCTCCTCGGTTGCGACGAAATTGGGGATATAGGTGAACAGCTCCGGATTCAATCCCCATTCGGTGAGTTTGCCGAGCAGAAAGCGGCTGGGAACGACGAACTGCGTGACATTCTTCGTGAACAGATCGAGTTGACGGTGCAGCGTGGACTCTAACCAGACGAGCGCGCTCATCGCCAGGGAACCCTTGATGCATCTGCGTTTCATGACGTTGCGCAGCTTTCCGTCCCGGCAGCTCTCGCAGACGGCGCCGTTGGTGAACATCTTGTAGGCCGGGCATGCCAGCTTCAGATCGTGCAGCGTCATCACCACCGGAATGCCGTGGCTGCGCAGCTCTCCGAGAATCGACGGAGACAGGTGGTGATAGATATTGTGCGCATGCGCGATCGACGGACGCGTCAGCGCGCAAAGCTCACGGATGCGCCGCCGCGCTTCGAGCGAATAGATGATCTTGCCTGCCGCGACGAGCTTGCGCACCAAGGGCTGTTCGTCGCCGAACTCCACCGGCTCTACGAAGTGTCGCGACCAGACGGACGGCAGATCCTGCGCAGAGCGCATCGCAAAGGGTACGACCTCCCACCCTGCTTCCTCGAACAGTCGGTTGTGCTCGAAGAACACCACCTCCGAGCCGCCGCGCCGATAGAAGTAATTGTTGATCGCCAACAGTCGTGGCGCATCGGCGCCGGCCATGTGTCGAGAGATATCTTGCCCCACAGGAGTTGCCAGACGGGCGTGTTGGAAGACGCGCCTCCTTGCGTCCATGGCTGCTCCCTGGTTGTCGAATCTCGACCTGAAGATTTTACTTATTGTTTGGTACTAATTGTTCCACACGGCAGAATAACACACCCTCTGTCGCCAAGTTAGTGAGGCGGCCAACCCGCTTCCGCGCTATGATTCCCGGTAGGTTACTTCGCAATCGTGCGCGCGTGTCAATCCGACACCGGAGCGGCGAAGATTCCTCCCGACGAGCGTCCACGATGGATCTGACGATCATCCCGACCTTCCGCTGCAACTCGCGCTGCCAGATGTGTTACATCTGGCAGAATCCGACCGACCCGCGCGAGGAGGTCACGCTCGACACGCTGTCGAAGCTGCCAGGCGGCTTCGACAATCTCAACGTCTCCGGCGGCGAGCCTACGTTGCGCCGCGATCTCGCCGAGATCGTGGAAGTCGTGTACCCCAAGGCGAGGATCATGGAGATCAGCTCCAATGGTCTGTCGCCCGAGAAGCTCGTGCCGATCATCCGCAAGCACCCGAACATCAAGGTGCGCTTCAGCCTGGAAGGTGACGAGGCCACCAGCAATCGGATCCGCGGCGAGAAGGACGGCTACGCAACCAAAGTACGTGGCCTGCAGCTGTTACGGGAAGCCGGGGGCACCGACCTTGGCTTCGCAATGGTCATCCAGGACGAGAATGTAAGCGAGTTGGTGCGCACGTACGAATTTGCGCGTCGCCACGGATTCGAGCTGGCCACCTCGACGCTTCACAATGCCTGGCAGTTTTATAAGAATGACAACCACTTCTACGACCGCGTTAACGTGGCACGGCAGGTCGAGGACCTGATCACCGTGATGCTCAAGAGTCGTCGGCCGAAGAACTGGTTCCGCGCATATCTCAACCTGGGCTTGATCGAGAAGATTCTGGGCCACCCGCGCTTGATACCCTGCGTCGCGGGGAGTGGATTCGCCTTCATCGATCCGTGGTCGGACGTCTGGGCGTGCAACGTGCGCTCCGACCTGCCTTTAGGTAATCTGGTGCGCCAGACGTGGGCAGATATCATGGCGAGCGAGCTGGCGAGCGAAAGCATCGGAAAGGTGCGCGCCTGCACGCAAAATTGCTGGATGGTCACGACCGCTCGTACCGCGATGCGCTCGGCGCTCGCGCCGCAGCTTCCGAAGGCCAGGCCTCTCGCCTGGGTGTTACATAATAAGTTCAAGCTGGCCCTGGGCGGCGCGATCGACTTCGATCGCTACGTGGACTACAAGAAAGTCGAGGCCTCGCCCCTGGTACCGCGTATGTCCTTTCTGAAGGACCGTAAGAAAGCGCTGCTGGTGCGGGGGCGCAACACGCCCGACCAGCGATACCCGCTGAAGGTATTCGAAAATAATTGATCGGCGGTGCCGTCAGGGTGTGGGTAAGACACGCTGGCTTGCTATCATTCCAGTCGCGCACGCACTCAATCAGTCAGGGGAGTTGAGGTGGGCAGCAACATAACTAGCCCATTGGTGTATCGGAACAGCGTCGCCATCGGCGGCCTCGTGCTCGCACAGATGGCGGTGCCACCGTTGATTGCCGGTGGCACGCTGTTGATCGAGGCGCCCATTCTCGGCGTGACACTCAACACGCCTTACATCCTGTTTGCCGCGCTGGTCGTGCTGCTCAGCACCGCGCTGCTGTCCGTCAAGCATGAGCCCGCACAGCAGGGCATGGTCGCACGTCATCAGCTCGTGCTGCGCATCGCAGTGCGATGGCTGGTCGTGCTGTTCCTGTTGCTCGCCATCGGCTACGTCACGCGCAGCTCCGCCCTGTTCGCGCGCCGACTCGTGCTCACCTGGGCATTGCTGACCCCCGCGCTGCTGGCACTGGCTGGACTGACGATGCGCGATGCGCTGTTGCGCGAGCTATCCGACCCAGCCAACGCCCGTCGCGCCATCTTCGTCGGTTGCAACGACATCAGCACTGCGTTGGCGGAGCGACTGGCATCGAATTCGGCCACGGGATTGCAAGTTGATGGGGTGTTCGACGATCGCGGCCCCGAGCGCCTGGGACCGCTCGGGCGGATGCAGCATCGCGGCGGCCTGGACGATATCGTGGAGTACGTCAAGCGGCGCTCCATCGATGTCATCTTCGTAGCGCTGCCGGTCAGTCATCTGGGACGCGTCAAGAAGCTACTCGACGATTTGCGCGACACCACGGCCTCCATTTACTACGCGCCGACGATCTTCCCGTTCGACGCAATCCAGAGCGGCACCAGCGCGTTTCTGGGAATTCCCTTGATCTCGCTGTGCGAGACGCCCTTTCATGGCTACCGGGGCATCGGCAAGCGCATCACCGATGTAGTGCTCGCGAGCTCGATTCTGCTGCTGGCGCTGCCCTTGATGATCTTGATCGCGGCGCTGATCCGTGCGACCTCGCGCGGTCCGGCGCTGTTCAAGCAGCGCCGCTACGGACTCGACGGCCGCGAAATCATCATCTATAAATTCCGCACGATGCTGGTCATGCAGGACGGTAACGAGGTACCGCAGGCGACACGCACGGATCCGCGCGTGACGCCCGTGGGCCGTATTCTGCGGCGCACGTCCATCGATGAGCTGCCGCAGCTGATCAACGTACTGCAGGGGCGCATGAGTCTGGTCGGGCCGCGCCCGCACGCCGTGGCACACAACGAGCACTATCGCAAACTCCTCAAGGGTTATATGGTCCGTCACAAGGTCGCTCCGGGCATTACGGGCCTGGCACAGGTGCACGGCTTCCGCGGTGAGACCAAGGACCTGAAACAGATGGAAGCACGGCTGCGCTACGATCTCGAATATCTGCGCAACTGGTCGCCATTGCTTGACCTGAAGATACTCTTCAGGACGTTTGCGATCGTTTTACGCAGTGATCGAGCCTACTGATCGACGCCGTTCCATGCCGTGGCCCCGGCACACCCGTACCGCGCCGCCCAGACCAACGCGGTGCTAGCGAAGCCTGATCCGTCGCACATGCCAATGCCCACGGCCGCACTTGGGCATCAGGCGATGGTCAACCTGCTCGGTACCATGCCAGCGCGTCGGACACTGCTGACAGAGCCCGGCCTGCATTGGCACGATTATGGCAAAAGGCCACGGCATGGCCGCAAGCTCGGCCACTGCACAGCGCGGAAAGGCAACGCCCAGCGCTGTCGGCTATGTGCCCGTAGTATCCTCTGCGTCAATGTATAACGAACTGTTCAACCTCTCCGAGCTACCGTTCCGGCTGACGCCGGATCCGCAATTTCTCTATCTCAGCAAGGCTCATGCTCGCGCCAAAGCCTACATGGAATCGACCGTGTGGTTCACGGACGGCTTCGTGGTGATCACTGGCGAGATCGGCTGCGGCAAGACCACCTTGATCGAGACGTTCCTGCGCGAACTGCAGGATGACGTTGTGGTCGCCCAGATCAACCAGACTCAGATCTCCTCTCTCGAGTTCCTGCAGACCCTGCTGGTGCAATTCGGCTTCAAGCCATTCCAGATGAAGAAGGCGGAGCTGCTTGCGACGATCAACCAGTTCCTGCTCGACCAATACGAGCAGGGCCTCAAGGTAGTGCTGGTGGTCGATGAGGCGCAAAATCTTTCACAGCGCGTTCTCGAGGAAGTACGCCTGCTCTCCGGCATCGAGACCACGAAGGAGAAGGTGCTTCGCATCATCCTTGCCGGGCAACCTGAGCTCAACGACAAGCTCGACGCACCCGAGCTGCGGCAGCTCGCCCAGCGCATCCGGCTGCGCTTTCATCTGCCAGCCCTCTCCATTGCGGAAACACAGGCCTACATCCTGCACCGGCTGGAAGTCGCCGGCTCCCAAGGCCGCGAGATCTTTGCGCCTGACACGTTAGAGACCATTTTCCGCTACACCGGCGGGGTGCCGCGCCTTGTCAATACCCTGTGCGATACCGCCATGCTGGCCGCATACAATTCCAGCCGCGACCGCATCAGCCTCGAGGATGTGCAGGCCGCTATCAGCGAGCTGCAGTGGGTCGAATACACCTTCGCCGGCAATACCCAACACCTGCGCGTCGCAGCCGACTTGCGTCCGTCCCGTAGCGGCCCCGCCGCCTCGGTCAATGCCGGACCACCGCTGGCACGCCTCCTGGTCGCGACTGACGGGCACACCACCGGCGCCTACCCGCTCCACCCCGGTCGCCTGGTCATCGGCCGCACGGCAGCCAATGCCGTGCAGATCGACAGTCCCTTCATCAGCCGGCACCATTGCCAGGTCACCACCACGCCACAGGCCTGCGTTATCGAGGACCTGAACAGCACCAACGGCATCTACGTACACGGCAAGCGGGTGCGCTACCACAACCTCAACGATGGCGATGTCGTCGCCGTCGGCCAGCACGAGCTGCTGTACGTGGACGAGCGCAACCAGCCGGTGCCGCGTACCGCTGGCGCGCCCACCGATGAGCACGGCAGCACGACCGTGATGGAAGAGCGTTCGACGGCGAGGGCGCTTGGTGAGCTCAGCGAGCACACACTCGATACGCACCTCTGAAGTCTTTCACCCCTCAGCCAGTGCCGCCGACCGTCAGCCCATCGATGCGTAGCGTCGGTTGCCCCACACCGACCGGTATGCTCTGACCTTCCTTACCGCAGACGCCCACGCCCTCGTCGAGCTTCAGGTCATTACCCACCATCGCCACGCGCATCAGCACATCCGGGCCGTTGCCGATCAGCGTGGCCCCTTTGATGGGCGCACCGAGCTTGCCGTTCTCGATCAGATAGGCCTCGCTGGCTGAAAAAACGAATTTTCCCGACGTGATATCGACCTGACCGCCGCCGAAATTGACGGCATAGATGCCGCGCTGCACCGAGGCGAGGATCTCGGCCGGATCGTAGGGGCCAGGACGCATATAGGTATTGGTCATGCGCGGCATGGTCACGTGCGCGAAGGACTCGCGCCGACCGTTGCCCGTCGGCTGCATGCCCATCAGGCGCGCATTCAGACGGTCCTGCATGTAGCCGCAGAGCACACCATCCTCGATCAGGGTGGTGCACTGGGTCGGCGTGCCCTCATCGTCGATATTGAGCGAGCCGCGTCGGCGCGGCAGTGCGCCATCGTCCACGACCGTGCATCCGGGTGCTGCAACGCGCTCGCCGATGCGGTTGGTGAAGGCCGAGGTGCCCTTGCGGTTGAAATCACCCTCGAGGCCATGGCCAATGGCCTCGTGCAGCAGCACGCCCGGCCAGCCGGGCCCGAGCACCACGGTCATCGGGCCTGCCGGGGCGGGCACCGCCTCGAGGTTCACCAGCGCCTGGCGCACCGCCTCGCGGCCGAGCGCGAGCGGCCGATCCTCCGCGACGAGCTCTTCGAGCGTGTAGCGGCCGCCGCAGCCGGAATAGCCCTGCTCGCGCCGTCCGCCCTGCTCAACGATCACACTCACATTCAGGCGCACCAACGGCCGCACATCGGCGGCCAGCACCCCGTCGCTACGTGCCACGAGCACCAGTTCGTAGACGGCAGTGACGCTTGCCATGACCTGAATGACGCGCGGGTCGAGCCGGCGCGTTTCGCGATCAATGCGCTCGAGCCAGGCGATTTTGGCCTCATCGGGCAGCGTCGTGCGCGGGTCGACCGGCAGATAGAGCCGATGACCGCTGACCTGGTGCCAGGCCTGCAGCGGCTGGGCACTCCCGGTCGTCGAAATGGCGCGGGCCGCGCGGGCCGCCTCCTCCAGCGCGGGCAGCATGATCTCGTCGGAGTAGGCAAACCCGGTCTTCTCCCCGGCCAGCGCACGCACACCGACACCCTGTTCTATGGCAGCGTGGCCTTCCTTGACGATGCCATCCTCCAGCGCCCAGCTCTCCTCGCGCGAGAGCTGAAAATACAGATCCGCCGCATCCACGGCCGAGCCGAGCACGACCCCGAGCGCCTTCTCCACCCGCCCTTCGTCCAGCCCCGCCGGGGCGAGGATGCCCTCGCGCGCCAGGCGCAGCGGATCGGTGGCCACCAGCGCGGTCGCGGTCAGGTCGCCAGCTGTATCGGCAAACGGCGTGCTCATAGGCCTCTCTTTAGGGCTCGGATCCAAATCACAATACCCGATGGGTTAAAGCGGGGAAACGTCGGCGCGTTTCCTCCTGCGCTGCCAGATCCAACGTCGCGGTCACAATTCCCGTTCCCTCGGGCAGCCGTGCCAGCACGGTGCCCCAGGGGTCTACGATGAGGCTGTTCCCGTAGGTCTCGCGACCATTGTCGTGCCGCCCCCACTGCCCGGCCGCCACGACATAGGCCAGATTTTCGATGGCGCGCGCGCGCAGCAGCGTCTCCCAGTGGGCCTGTCCGGTAGGCACGGTGAACGCTGCCGGTATCGTCAGCCACTGCGCCCCCGCCGCTCCCAGCAAGCGGTACAGCTCGGGGAAGCGTACGTCGTAGCAAACCGAGAGGCCAAGCATACCGGCCGGCGTGGGCACCACCGTCGGGCGCGAGCCCGCCGCGATGTTCGCGGATTCCCGATAGCTCTCGTTGCGATCGGGAATATCCACGTCGAAGAGGTGGATCTTGTCGTAGCGCGCCATGCGGCGACCATCGTCCGCATAGACCAGGCAGGCGGCGGCCACGCGCTCCTCGGGCGAGGCAGACAGCGGCGTGGTGCCGCCGACGATCCACAAGCCGAGCGTGCGTGCCTGCTCGGACAGGAAGCGCTGCACGGGGCCGTCCCCATCGCGCTCAGCGATGGCGCGTTTGTCCGCGTCACGCCGGCCGATGAAGCAAAAGTTCTCCGGCAGCACCGCCACGCGCGCGCCGGCATCGCGCGCCTGCGCGAGCAGCAGCGCGGCCGTCCCCAGATTGGCCACCACATCCGGACCCGAGCTCATCTGTAATGCCGCGACCGTCGCGGCGCTGGACACTTTCATCCTTCAGGCTCCCCACAGCGCTACGCCGGTCTGCTCGAGCAGCAGCGCGGTCTCGAACAGCGGCAGTCCCATCACGCCCGAATAGCTGCCCTGCAGCGTTTGTACGAAGATCGCGCCGAGTCCCTGGATGGCGTAGGCGCCGGCCTTGTCGCACGGCTCGCCACTGGCCCAGTAACGTGCCGCCTCGGCCGGTGCGATGCGTCGCAGCTGCACCTGGCTCACCGAGAGGGCCGAGCGTACGCCCCCGGCATCGGCGAGCGCTACCGCCGAGAGCACCTGGTGGGTGCGGCCAGAGAGGCTCGCGAGCATCTCGAGCCCGTCGCGCTCATCGCGCGGCTTGCCGAGCATCCGTCCATCGAGCGCCACGGCCGTGTCCGCGCCAAGCACCCATAGCGGCTCCCGTGCGCACAGCCGGCCGAATACCTGCAGCGCCTTGCTCTCGGCCAGCCGCTGCACGCACGCCGTGATGGACTCCCCCGTCTCGCGCTGCTCAATGAGCTGCGCGGGCACGACCTCGTGAGGCACGCCGATCTGCGCGAGCAATTGCGTGCGCCGAGGCGAGGCCGAAGCGAGGATCAGGCGCACTGCGCGTTTACCGCCGCTCAGACATTCAGGCACGGTGGTAGGGATGCCCGCCGAGCAGGCTCGCGGCGCGATACAGCTGCTCCATGAGCAGCACACGCGCCAGGCCGTGCGGCAGGGTCAGCCGCGACAGTGACCAACGCCGCTCGCCACGCGCCAGCACGGTGTCATCCAGCCCGTCGGCTCCGCCGATGATGAAAGCCAACTCGGCACCGCCTGCCTGCTGGGCGCGCAGCCAGGCTGCCAGTTCGGCCGTGGACAGCTGGCCGCCCTGCTCATCCAGCGGCACGGCGCGCTCGCGCTGGGAGAGCTGTGCGAGGATCTGGCGGCCCTCGGCTACGCGCGCGCGGGCGATCGCGTCCGCGCCCTCACCGCGCCGTGCAGCCGGCAGCTCGGTCAAGGTCAGGCGCCACGGGGGGCGCAGGCGACGGCGGTAGTCTTCGCAGGCCGCATCAACCCAGCCCGGCATGCGCGTGCCCACGGCGATCACACGCATCTTCAAGGCCGGCGCTCACCGCGTGGCGCTGCGCACGCGACGCGCCCGCGGTGCTGCGTTCTTGGCACGGGCAGTCGGGCGCGGGCGCGCGCTGCTCCCGGCACCAGGTGCTGAAGCAACGGTAGCGGCGGCGGCAGCAGTCGACGCCGCGACCGAGGGTTGCTCCCAGAGCTGTTCGATCGCGTAGAACTCGCGCACACGCGGCAGCATGACGTGGACCACCACGTCCTGAAGGTCCACCAGGACCCATTCACCGTCGCGACCGCCCTCCACGCCCATGGGACGGCGCCGCTGCTCGCGGGCACGATCGACGACGTGCTGTGCGATGGCACGCACATGGCGATCGGAATTGCCCGACGCGATCACCATCGCGTCGGCAAAATCGGTCAGGCCGCGCACATCCAGCACCTTGATGTTGACTGCCTTCATCTCGTCCAGTGCCGCAATGACCAGGGATTCCAGAGCGGATTTGCGGCGCATAGGCCGGCGGGGACGAGCGGGTGTGGACATGCGTTAGGGTCGCCTCCTCACGTCAGGCTGCGCGCAGCATAGCATCCGGTACCGGCGATGATGTCGCGCACCGCATCGGGCACCAGGTAGCGCAGATCCTGTCCGGAGCTCACTACGGCGCGCAGATCCGTCGAGGCGATCTCCAGCTGCGTAACCGCCTGCACGTAGATACGACCTGCGAGCGAGCCATGCAACTCGCGCACGCTGCCCGTGCCGCGATCGACCATGAGCTTGCCCAGCGGGCCCATCATCGGCGCCTTCCAACCGGGACGATGGGCCACCACCACGTGACAGAGCTCGAAGATGTCACGCCAGCGGTGCCAGGTCGGCAGCCCGAGGAAGGCATCCATGCCCAGCAGCAGACACAGTGGATGCTGCGGATAGTCGGCGCGCAGCTCGGTCAGGGTGTCGATGGAGTAGGACAGACCCTGGCGGCGCGTCTCTCGATCGTCGACCACGAAGCCAGCTTGGGCGGCCACCGCGGCGCGCACCATCTGCAGACGCAGCTCCGCGGGTGCCAGCGGCACCTCGCGATGCGGCGGGTTACCGGTCGGCAGGAACCGCACCTGCATGAGCTTGAGAGCCTGCAGCAGTTCGAAGGCGGTGCGCAGATGGCCGTAATGGATGGGGTCGAAAGTGCCGCCAAACAGGCCTATGGGAGCTTCGGGCATTGCTGACAAGTTTGGTGGCGCGCGCGAGCGGGCGCAAGCTGCACGCCGTCAGCCCCGCGGGGCGGCCTCGGCGCGCATCGGCGGCAGCAGGGGTACCCGGGCATTGCCCGCCAGTTCGAGCGCGAGCCAGGCGAGCTCATCCCAGGGATCGCCGCTCGCCAGGCCCTTGGCGAGCCGGTCCACGGCGGCCGCCCGCGCCAGCCAGCGCCGCGCACGGGCCCCTTCGGCCGCCGCACCGCGGATCTCGCGCAGCACCGCCCAGAGTACCAGCGTGGGCTCGGTGCCCGCGGCGCGCAGGCTCGCCAGGATGCGCAGGGCCCGAGCGGCATCCCGCGAGCGCAGCGCCTCACCCAGCTGGAATACGTCAAATCGCGCCGCATCGGTGCTGCCCGCGATGACCTCGGCGATCCCCACACGCGAGCCGCGTGGTAACAGCAGCGCGAGCTTGTCGATCTCCTGCTTGGCCGCGAGCAGGTTGCCCTCGCTGCGTTCGGCCAGCAGCGAGAGCGCCTCGGCATCGGCTGTGAGTCCCGCAGCTGCGAGCCGCCCGCGCAGCCACTGTGGCAGGCGGGCGCGCTCGACCGGCCAGACCGGCAGCCAGGCACCGCGGCTCTGCACGGCGCGCACCCAGGCGGCCTCCTGGCTGTCCCGATCGAGCCGATCGGTGGCGATCAGCACCAGCAGATCGGAGCCGGCCGCTTCCAGCAGCTTGAGCAGCGCGGCGGCGCCCACGGTGCCGGGCTTGCCGCTCGGCATGCGGATCTCCACGATGCGCTGCTCGGCAAACAACGACAGCGATTGCGCCGCCTGCAGCACTGCATCCCAGACAGCATTGCCGCGCTCGATGAAGAACACTTCACGCGCCGTTGCGCCCGCGCCGCGGGCGCGCTCGCGAATGGCATCGAGCGCCTCGCCCGTGAGCAGCGGCTCATCGCCGGACACCAGGTAGACGGGCAGCAGCTGCCCGGCCAGGTGCGCAGCCAGTGCCTCGAGCGTTAGCTTCATCGGCGGCTCATCGGTTGTGTTCCCTGTGCGCGCTATCTTAAGCTCATGCACATGCCGACTCTCTTCGAACGCATCATCGGCGGGGAGATCCCGGCGCAGTTCGTCTATCGCGACGAGCAGGTGGTCGCCTTCCGCGACATCCACCCGCGCGCGCCGACCCACATCCTCATCGTGCCCATCAAGCCGATTGCCACCATGGATGACGTGAGCGCTACGGACCAGGCGCTACTCGGCCATCTGTTCGTCGTGGCCGCCCAGATCGCCCGCAGCGAAGGCATCGCCGCGAGCGGCTACCGGTTGATCGTCAACTGCCGCGAGCACGGCGGGCAGGAGGTCTATCACCTGCACCTGCACCTGCTCGGGGGCAAGCCCCTGGGCCCGATGGTGTCGGGGTGAGCAGCGCCGGCAAGCGCACCACTCCCCGCAAGCCACAGCCGCGAGCGCAGCCGCGCGACGCACTTTACCCCTCCATCCGACCCTTCCAGCGTGCGCACCTGCGCGTCTCGGCGCTGCACGAGATCTATTACGAGCAGAGCGGCAGTCGCCTGGGCAAGCCGGTGCTGTTCCTGCATGGCGGACCGGGTGGCGCAACGCAGCCGGCCATGCGCCGCTTCTTCGATCCACGACGCTACCGCATCGTGCTGTTTGATCAGCGCGGCTGCGGGCAGAGCCGACCGCACGGAGAGCTACGTGAGAACAGCACTTGGGACCTGGTGGCCGACATCGAGGCGCTGCGCGAGCATCTGGGCATCGAGCGCTGGCTCGTCTTTGGAGGCTCATGGGGCTCGACGCTCGCGCTCGCCTATGCACAGCGCCACCCCGAGCGCGTCAGCGAGCTGGTGCTGCGCGGAATCTTCCTGCTGCGCCGCTCGGAGCTCGAGTGGTTCTACGAAAATCCGCAAGGCGCCGGCTCGCTGTTTCCGGATCAGTGGGAGCGCTACGTGCAGCCCATTCCGACCGCCGAGCGCGCGCATCTGATGCACTCCTACTATCGCCGTCTCACCTCCCCGGATGCGGCGACGCGACGCGAGGCCGCACATGCCTGGTCGACCTGGGAAGGCGCGACGAGCTTTCTGCGCACCAATAACGCTTATGTGGCCAAGTTCGATGACGCCGACTATGCGAGCGCCTTCGCGCGCATCGAGGCGCATTACTTCGTCAACGGCGGCTTTCTCGAGCACGATGACCAGCTGCTGCGCGACGTTGAACGCATGCGCCACATTCCGGGTGTCATCGTGCAGGGTCGCTACGACGTGGTCTGTCCGCTGCGCAGTGCCTGGGACCTGCATCGGGCCTGGCCCGAGGCGCAGCTGCGCATCGTGCCCGATGCCGGCCACTCGGCCTTCGAACCGGGAATCACGCGTGAGCTGGTCGCTGCGACCGATCGCTTCGCGCGCTAAGGGAGGGTGTCATGGGATTGGCCAGAGGCTGGGGTTTTCCGCTGCTCGTGCTGGTATCGGTGCTGGCGCTGCTGCAGTACTTTATCTTTGGAACATTGGTCTCGCGGGCGCGCGGGCGCTACGGCGTAGCCGCCCCTGCCGTCAGCGGTCACGAGACGTTCGAGCGGTACTTCCGAGTGCATACGAATACGCTCGAACTGCTGGTGCTGTTCCTGCCGGCGTTGTGGCTCGCATCGTTCTTCGTGGCACCGATCTGGCCGCTGCTACTCGGCGTGCTCTACCTGCTCGGCCGTTTGCTGTACCTGCGCAGCTACGTCGCCGATCCGCGCAAGCGCGGTCCCGGCTTCGGGCTGAGCATGTTGCCGATTCTGCTGCTACTGCTCATTGCGCTGGTTGGTTGCATCCGCCAGCTGATCCTGTTCCACTGACGTCCCGCTGATCGGAGGATCTCGACCATGCCGATGCGCCGCATCGTCTCTCTGCTGTGCCTGGGGCTGCTCGGCAGCGCCGCCGCCTGCGGCTTTGCCCTGGCTGCCGATGAGGCGCCGCCCAGCCACGCCCATCACGCTGCCGCCGCCGGTGCCGCCGACAGTGACAGCGCGCAGATGCACGCGCTCGGCCTGCTGCTCAGCCGTCCGCTCGGCCAGCAGCTCGACCCCTTCCAGCTCTCCGACCGGGAGCTGCGTGCCGTGCTGGCAGGCATCAGCGATGGGATTCGTCATCCGGATAGCGTCAAGGCGGCCGAGGCCTTCGTGCCGCAACTGCAGGCGATGCAGCAACAGCGTGGCCAGGCTCAGGTGCAAGTGGAAGAGAAGATTGGCGCAGCCTATCTGAGCAAGGCAGCCGCCCAACCCCACGCCCGCACGACCAGCAGCGGTCTGGTCTTCATACCCGAGCAGCCCGGCAGTGGTCCGAGCCCCAAGATCGGCGATCAGGTGCGCGTGGAGTACACCGGCCGCCTGACGGACGGCAGCGTCTTCGACAGCTCCGCTACGCACGGCGGCGCTGCAACCTTCCCGCTCGGTCACATCATCCCGTGCTGGAACGAGGGACTGGCGCTGATGAAGGTCGGCGGTAGCGCTCGCCTCGTCTGCCCCGCCAAGCTCGCCTATGGCGAGCGGGGGGCCGGCGGCGTCATCAAGCCCGGAGCGACCCTGGATTTCGAAGTGCATCTGGTGGGGATTGCGCCTCCGGCCCCTGCCGCTGCTGCCGGGCCGCCACGCGTAGCGCCGGCCGTGCCGACGCACTGACCTCGCGGCTACACCCCTCGCGGGCTACACCCCGAGCGCCTCGATGGCGTCATACGCGCTCTTCAGCCAGGTCTTGAAGCGCTGTCGCTCCAGCATCCCGAAGCGCACACCCTCGGCCTCGCCCTGAGCCGCCGACCAGAAACTGCTGCTGTGCTCGTCGATCTTGAGCATGGTCGCGTCGGAGAGGTGCTTGAGGGTGATGGTCGCGGCATTGAGCGATTGGGCCCGCTCGGCCAGACCTGCGCTTTGGAACAGATGAAAGTCATCGCCACGCAACTGATTGAGCACGATGACATAGCTGAGGCGCTGCCCGTAGCGATCGAACAGCCGCCGCAGCAGGTCCACCGAATCACGCCCCGTGTCCATGACGTGCCAGTAACGGATGTTCAGTCCGATCTCGCGCGCCACCTCGAGCAGCTGCGATTCCTCCATCCACTGCGTCAGCGGCTCGTCGGCCTGCGCGGCCAGATCCACGATGATGCGCCGCTCGGGATTGTCCGTCGCGGATTCGACGATTGCATCCAGGCTCTCGTAACGATCCACGAGCACCGGCGAGGCGTAGTCCGCATAAAAGCGCATCAGGGCGCCATGCGAGCGATCGGCGTCGAAGCCGAGAAACGGGATGGAGCGGTCGATGCAATACTGCGCGAGCAGGCGGGAAACGACGGATTTACCGACACCACCCTTCTCGCCACCGATGAGATGAATATTGGCCACGGCGCGTCCAGACAGCAGCAGGGATGAGCAACAACGCTAGCACAGTGTCGTGACACTGCGCACGCGACCGGTCGGACGCGGATTATGTTCAACGCAGCGTAGATGCGTTTGCGATATGCTGCCCGGCTATGAGTTCACCGCTCGCTGACCGCACCACCTTCCCTCCCACCTCCAGCGCGCCTTCCGCCACCACCGCCCGCCCCTTGCCCAAGGCCGAATGGCACGGCCTGGTTGCCAAGTATCGGCGTTCGTCCGCGTGGCGGGCGAGCTGGCAGTTGATCAATACGCTGGGCCCCTATGCGCTACTGACGTATGTGATTTACGCCACCCTGGGAGTGTCCTTCTGGCTCACGTTGGGCCTGATGGTGTTGGCAGCGGCTTTCCTGGTCCGTCTGTTCATCATTTTCCACGACTGCGCGCACGGGTCTTTCTTCGGGTCCAAGCTGCTCAACGACGTGGTCGGCGTGCTGGCGGGCACACTGACCTTCACGCCTTATCATTTCTGGCGCGCGCGGCACAACGTGCACCACGCCACCTCCGGGGATCTCGACCGCCGCGGTGCCGGCGACGTATGGACGCTGACCGTACGGGAATACATGGCCTGCTCGCGCTGGAAGCGCTGCCTCTACCGGGTGGGACGCAATCCCGTGGTATTGTTCGTCGCAGCGCCGCTGCTTTACTTCGTCCTCACGCAGCGCTTCTGCCGCCTGTCGGCCGGCTGGCGCGATCATCTATCGGTCTACACCACCAACGCCGCCATTCTTGCGGTCGCTGCCGGATTGTGCGCGCTGTTCGGGATCCGCTCTTACCTCGAAGTGCAGATGAGCGTGATGATGCTGGCCGGGGCGGCGGGAATTTGGTTGTTCTACGTACAGCATCAGTTCGAGGGCGCCTACTGGGAGCGCGGCGGGGACTGGGACTACGCCTCCGCGGCTCTGCGCGGCAGCTCGTACTACAAGCTACCCGGAGTTCTGCGCTGGTTCTCCGGCAGCATCGGGTTTCACCACATCCATCATCTGAGCCCGCGTATCCCGAACTATCACCTGCGCCGGTGTCACGATGCCGGCGCGCTGTTTAGCGCGGTCAAGCCCGTGACCCTGCTGTCGAGCCTGAAATGCCTGTCGCTGCGGCTGTGGGACGAGCGGCGCGGGGAACTGGTCGGTTTCCGTCGCCTGCAGGAAAGCGCCGAACTCTGAGAACTTCCGGAACGAGCCGTTCTGCTCAGATGACGAACGGAATCAGCATCTTCGTGCGCTGCCGGTAGTCCTCATATTCGGCCGGAAACTGCCGCAGCATGAGTCTTTCTTCGCGCAGCGCGCTGACGACGAAATACGGCGTAAACAGTACCAGCGGCAGGGCCCAGAACAGACTTACAGCCAGCGCCGAGCCCAGCATGCCGAGTATCAGACCTCCATAGATGGGATGGCGCGCATGGGCGTAGGGACCGCTCGTAACGAGCTCGGTCTGAAGCTTCTGCGACATCGGCATGCCCCAGTTACGGCCCAGCTGGATGCGAGCCGCAAGCGCCAGCCCGAGTCCGAGTGCACAGATCACGACGCCGACGAGCGCCGTCGGCTCATGGCTCGCAAAGGTGGCACGCGCGGTCCGCAGCCAGGCGCGGACCTGCGGCGTGCGCAGCGCGGCGACGATCAATACCAGCAGCGCCACTCGCAGCAGCACGCCGTAGTACGACTGGCGCGTGATGCTGGGCTTGGCGGTGCTCGCAGACGCGAGCCAGTAGATACCGACCGCGACCCACATCGCCGTAATGAGGTAACTGATGATTCGGAGCATGCCCATTCCCCGTTACGCGGCGATCAACCGACGATGATCCGGGCGCTGCGGCGGTAAGTCCAATACGCGCCCGCCCAATCGATCAACACTACCAGGCGGTTCCGAAAGCCGATCAGAAAATAGATATGCGCAGTCAGCCAGATCCACCAGGCGAGCATGCCGGCGAGCCGTAGCCACCCGATCTCGATGACCGCCGAGCGCCTGCCGATCGTAGCGAGCAGCCCAAAGTGCCGATAGCGGAAGGCTGGCGACGGCAAGCCGCTCAGTCGGGCACGCAGTGCACGTGCCACCTGATCGCCCATCTGCTTGGCCGCCGAGGCTATGCCAGGCACCGCACGGGAGCTCTGTGTGATCTGTGCGAGATCACCCGCGACGAATACTTCCGGGTGGCCCGGGACGCTCAGATCCGGCGTTACCGGCACGCGGCCGGCGCGATCGGTATCCACACCGAGCTGACGGCCGAGCGGCGAGGCCGCCACACCGGCGGCCCACAGCACCGTACGCGCGGCGATCGACTGCGCTGCGATGTGCACGCCCTCGGCATCGATCGCCGTGATGGGCTGCCCGGTGCGAACTGTGACCCCCAGACGCTCGAGCTGGCGCTGGGCGGCGGCAGACAACGAGGGCGCAAAACCGGGCAGCACGCGCGCTCCCGCTTCCACCAGCAGCACACGCGCCGCCGTTGGATCAAAGTGGCGGAATTCGCGCCGCAGCGTATGACGGGCGATCTCGGCCAGCGTGCCGGCGAGCTCCACGCCGGTCGAACCCCCTCCAACGATCACGAACGTCAGCCATGCCTGGCGCTCGCCAGGATCCAGCGCAGCCTCTGCCCGCTCGAAGGCCGTGAGGATGCGCGCGCGCATGACGAGTGCGTCCTGCAGCGTCTTCAAGCCAGGCGCCGCGCTGGCCCATTCGTCATGACCGAAGTAGGCGTGGGCGGCGCCGGCGGCAACTACCAGGTAATCGTAGGAATAGCTCGCCTGCCCGACCTGCACGCGGCGAGCGGTCACATCGATGCTCTGCACCGTTCCCAGCAGCACGGTCACATTGCGCTGGTTGCGCAGGATGTGGCGCAGTGGCGCGGCGATGGATGGCGCCGCCAGCCCCGCGGTCGCGACCTGGTACAGCAATGGCTGGAACGTGTGATGATTGCAACGGTCGATCAGCGACAGATCGGCCGCCGCCTGCCGCAGGCCACGCAGCACCTGCAGGCCGGCAAAGCCGCCTCCGATGACGATGATGCGGGGTTTGGCGAGCACGGCGCACCAACCTATCCGGAATCGAGCCGATAATCCACGGGCCGAGGGCGCGCGGGCCGACGCGGCGTAGGCGGCCGCGCCATTGCGGGATCCGGCGCCATAGGCTTCAATGGTGCGGCGTGGCAGCGCCCCGAGGAGGTCGCGTGAAGTGTCCCCGATGCAATATTGACCTGCAGCCCGTGACGCGGCATCAGCTGCCCGTCAATCATTGCCCTTCCTGCCAGGGCATCTGGCTCGAAAGTCCTGAGCTGCAGCAGCTGGAGGATGAGGTCTTCGACTTCGGTGACCGCTGGAAGGGTACGCTGGTCTTCAGCTCCACCGCGACGACTCATAAGTGTCCCGAGTGCACCGCACTGCTGCAGCGCTTCCGCTATCGCTTCTACGACCTGGAGATGGAATTTTGCCCGAACCAGCACGGCTACTGGCTGGACGATGACGAGGATACGCGCGTGCTGGAGCTCATGAAACGCGAGGAAGGGGACCTGCAGCGCAAGCTCCTCGCCGAGGACAAGTGGTCGGCCACACTGCGCCATATGCGCTCGCAGTCGTTCTTCAGCAAGCTGCGGGATCTGTTTCGCAGCTAGGACAGCAGGAAACACGGCGCTGCCCCGTGAGCGTGCCACTCGCATCGATTATCCCGGCGCGCAGCAGCCAGGCGTGCGCGTCCTCGGCGTCCTGCGCGAACCAGGCGGCGGTGCATCCAAGCCGGAAGCTGTAACCCCATTCATCCATATCGGCGCAGATCGCCGCGCGGCTCACGCCCGGCAGCGCCTCGGCCATGAGCACCTGCAGATAGCAGACGGCGCATTCTTCGGCGTCATCGCCGCCGGCATCCCGATCCAGTCGCGCACGGCGCTGCGAGCTCATGCAGATGTAGTGCGCCGACTCGTGCAGAATGGAGTGCAACGGCGTGTCGGGCCGCGCAAACAGTGCATCGCCCTGCAACCCCGCCTCGCTCTCGCCCCAGTAGGAGCCCGGAATCTGCGCCGCTTCGGACAGCACCTGCACGCACAGGCCATAACGCTCGAGCAGCCGCCTCAGCGCGCCGGCATCCGTCGCGGCCAGCCGCATCATCGCAGCGAGCGCCGCACGGCTAGCCTTTGTCCTGCAGGCTCGAGAGCCGCCGCATCACCACGGCCGCCAGATCATCGCCGAGAGCGTCGCTGAGAATCTGCTGCTCGTGCTGCTTGGCGAGCTGTGCGCTCTCGCTGTAGTTGTAATCGCGCACTTGCGACAGCTGCTGTGGAGCAAGCAGCTGCTTGCCTCCCGCTGCATCCACCGAGAAGCGCACCGCATAGGTAAGCTCGTACTCAGTCGGCACGTTGAGGCTGGAAACCGTCAGGATCACATTGGTGGTCGAATCGGCCAGTACGTGGACCACCGCGGCGCTCGGATCCTTGATGTCGTCGGTCAGGTGCGCACCCGATGCGAGCAGCGCGCGCCGCAGGCCGAAGTAAAACTCCGACTGCGTATCCACGGCGTCGATGCGCACCGTGGCGAGCGCCGTGGGCAGTGGATAGCGTCCCTCGAGGTGAAAGCCGCAACCGGATAGCAGCATCGCCATACCGGCAAGGGCCGCCGCGACGCGGACGCTCACAGCATGCGTGCGCCCGGTGGCAGCGGGCATACGCAGCTCGCGCGAGATCCTCATACCACCAAATTCACGAGCTTATCGGGCACGTGAATGCTCTTGCGCACGGCTTTGCCGGCGATGAAGCGCTGCACGGTCGGATCGGCGAGCGCCGCATCGATGGCGGCGTCCGACTGGGTACCCGGTGGCAGCTGTATGCGACCGCGCAGCTTGCCATTGACCTGCACGATGAGCTCCACCAGCGTTTGCGCCAGCGCCTGCGGATCGGCCTGCGGCCACGGCTCATCGATGATCGCGCGCTCATGCCCGAGCTCGTGCCAGAGCACATGGCAGACGTGCGGGGCGATCGGCGACAGCGAGATGACGGCGATCTCGAGCGCTTCCTGGCGCACGGCGCGCCCCACACCATCCGTTGCGGTGAAATGCCCGGTTGCATTGAACAGCTCGCGCACGGCCGCGATCGCGGTATTGAAGGTGCGCCGGCGGCCGATGTCTTGCGTAACCTTGGTCAGCGTGTGGTGCGCCACGCGTCGCAGCTGCCGCGCGGCGTCGCTGAGCGCGCCGCCCGTCCCAACTGCGCTATAGCGCGGCACGAGGCCCGCGCTGACGTGATCATGCACGCTCTTCCAGAGACGGTGCAGGAAGCGGTACTGACCGATCACGCCCTCTTCGGACCACTCGAGCGTCTGCTCGGGCGGCGCCGCGGACATGGCAAACAGTCGTGCCGTATCGGCGCCGTACTGCTCCACGAGCGCCTGCGGGTCCACGCCATTGTTCTTCGACTTCGACATGGTCCCCAGCCCCTCGTATTCCACGGGCTCGTGATCCACCAGCGACACTCCGCCCACGCGCTGATTGCTCGCATCGACCTGCGGCTCGACATCGGCGGGATTGATGTACTGTCGCCGTCCGTCGGGGAGCCGGCGGCACCAGATGTGATTGAGCACCATGCCCTGCGTGAACAGGTTCGCAAACGGCTCGGAGATCTTTACCAAACCCAGATCGCGCATGGCCCGCGTCCAGAATCGCGAGTACAGCAGGTGCAGAATGGCATGCTCGATGCCGCCGACGTACTGGTCCACCGGCAACCAGTAATCCACGCGCTCATCGACTACGGCGGCGCCCTGGTCAGCGCTGGCGTAGCGCAGGAAGTACCAGGAGGAGTCCACGAAGGTGTCCATGGTATCGGTTTCGCGCCGCGCTGAGCCGCCACACTGCGGGCAGCGACAGTTGACGAATTCCGCGCAGCGCGCCAGCGGGTTGCCGGCGCCATCGGGCACCAGGGATTCGGGCAGCACCACCGGCAGCTGCTCGTCCGGTACCGCCACCTCGCCGCAGCGCTCGCAATGGATCAGTGGAATCGGACAGCCCCAGTAGCGCTGGCGCGAGATTCCCCAGTCGCGCAGCCGCCATTGCACACGCTTGCGGCCGCGTCCCTCGCGCTCGAGCGCATCGGCGATTGCATCGATCGCCGCTGCCGAAGGCATCCCCGTGAAGGGTCCCGAATCCGCCAGCTCACCATACTCGGCGTAGTCGCTGAGCCATCCCTCCCCGCTGCTCTGGGAGGCGCCGCTCGCAGGAAGCACGACGGTACGGATCGGAATGTCGTGACTGCGCGCGAACTCAAAATCGCGCTCGTCGTGGGCCGGGACGCCCATCACGGCGCCCTCGCCATACGTCATGAGCACGTAATTGGCGACGAACACGGGAATGGCCTCGCCCGTGAAAGGATGCAGCACGTGCAGGCCGGTTGCCATGCCGCGCTTCTCGGCAGTGGCGACGTCCGCCTCCATGGTACTGCCGCGCCGGCATTCCTCGATGAAAGCCGCCAGGCGCGCATCGCGTGCGCCCGCCGCCTGTGCCAGTGGGTGCTCGGCGGCCACCGCCATGAAGGTCACGCCGAACAGCGTGTCGGCGCGGGTCGTGAAAACCTTGAGCCCGGCGGACAGTGGCGTCGCGTCAGCCCGGCGCGTGTGCGTGAGCAGCGCCCGGGCATCCTGCGCATAATCGAACGCCAGCTCCACGCCCTCGCTGCGACCAATCCAGTTGGCCTGCATCAAGCGCACGCGCTCGGGCCAGCCGTTCAGCGTCTCGAGTGCCGACAGCAATTCCTGCGCATACGCGGTGATGCGCAGGTAGTACATCGGAATCTCGCGCTTCTCCACCAGCGCGCCGGTGCGCCAGCCGCGCCCATCGATGACCTGCTCGTTGGCGAGCACGGTCTGATCGAGCGGATCCCAATTGACCACGCCACTCGCTTTGTAGGCGAGCCCGCGCTCGCGCATGCGCAGGAACATCCATTGATTCCAGCGGTAATAGTCCGGATCGCAGGTGGCCAGCTCGCGCGACCAGTCGATCGCCAGGCCCAGCGAGCGCAACTGGCCGCGCATGTAATCGATGTTCTCGCGCGTCCAGGCGGCGGGTGGCCGGTTGTTGGCGATCGCGGCATTCTCGGCCGGCAGGCCGAAGGCATCCCAGCCCATCGGCTGCAGCACGTTGCAGCCTTGCATGCGCATGAAGCGCGCCAGCACATCGCCGATGGTGTAGTTGCGGACGTGCCCCATGTGCAGCCGGCCGGAAGGGTACGGGAACATCGACAGGCAGTAGTACTTGCGCGCGCCGGCACGCTCACGCGCCTCGAAAGCGCCCTGTTGCTGCCAGTACTGCTGAGCCGCGCGCTCGACGGCGGCCGCCTCGTATCGCTCCTGCATGCGGCAAGAATACACGAGCGGGACGGCCGGCTGCGGCAGCGCAGCCGATGCCGCCGCGCCCGCCGCGCCAGGGGCCGCCGCCGCGCCGCTTAGCGCGAGGAGATGGTCACGATCAGCTGTTGAGGCGTGCCATCCATGACGCGTGAGATGAGCAGCGTCCACTCGTGACCGCCACGGATCGCACGCTGGAACTGCGCGATATCGGTAATCGGCGTGCGGTTGATGCTCAGAATCACATCGCCCGGCTGCAGCATTGCCTCGGCCGCCGGCCCGGAGACACTGGTGATCACCACATTGCCGCGTGTCTTGAGCTGGCTTTTCTCCGCGGCGCTCAGTGTGCGCACCGACAGACCCACATTGCGCTCCACGGCCGAACCGCCGCCACCGGAACCGGCGCTGGCCGTCTCTCCGCTCTGCGGCAGCAGGCCGACCCGCACGTCGACCTCAATGGTCTTCTTGTCACGCCACACTTGCAGATGCGCGGTGTTGCCCGGCGGTATCTCGGCGATCATCGAGGGCAGCTCGTCGTCGTCCGGCACCTGCTTGCCGTTCACGCTCAGAATGACGTCGAGCGGTTGGATGCCTGCCTTGTCCGCCGGACCGCCCGGCTCGACCGATGCCACAGCGGCGCCCCGCGGGAATGGCAGCCCGAGATTATCGGCCGTCGCGGCGGTAACCGTCTGGATGGTCACGCCGATGCGACCGCGCACCACGTGACCGCTGCGCACGAGCTGGTCGGCCACGTTGGTGGCGACGTTGATGGGAATAGCGAAGGAGATGCCTTCGTAGGCACCGCTCTGGCTGAAGATCTCGGAGTTGATACCGACGACCTGGCCCTCCAGATTGAACAGGGGACCACCTGAGTTGCCGGGATTGACCGGCACATCGGTCTGGATGAAGGGCACAAAGCCGGCAGCCCCTCCGTTGGGGAGCGTACGCGCCGTCGCGCTGACGATGCCGGCCGTCACGGTATTCACGAAGCCGAAGGGCGAGCCGATCGCCAGCACCCACTGGCCGGGCTTGAGCGAATCGGAATTGCCGATGCTCACCACCGGCAGATTGCCCTGGGCGTTGATCTTGATGACGGCGATGTCGCTCTTCTCATCCACGCCGATCACCTTGGCATCGAACTCACGCCGATCCGTGAGCCGCACCGTGACCTTGGTGGCGTTGGCGACGACGTGCGCGTTGGTGAGGATGTAGCCATTCTGAGCGATGATGAATCCTGAGCCCACGCCGCGCACCGGCGCGCTGTTGCGCGGAGGCTGGTTGGGAGTCGGAATACCGAATCGCCGGAAGAAATCACCGAAGGGGTCGTCGTTGTCGCCACCACCACCGCCCCCCTGATCGTCGCCGCCGCCCTCTTGCTCCTGCTGCTTCTCCACCACCTGCACGTTGACGACCGCGGAGCCCACCTGCTGCACCAGGCCGGAGAAATCCGGCAGGCCGCGTGAAGCCGCGGCGACCGCCGCGGGCGAGGCCGTGACCACGCCGGTCTGGAACAGGTGGCCGCCCCCGACGGTCCCGCTGCTGGCGGCGCTCGACGTGTCGCTCTCACCCGCCGGTGCGGCTGCGCCCGACTGCGGCGAGCAGGCCGCGAACAGGGTGATGAAGAAGATGGCGCCGAACAGACGCGGGCTGAAATCCCGATGCAACATATGGCTCACTCCCGGCCTGTAAAACATCCAATGATAGACCAGCTCAGGCCACGCCGGTTCCTGACGATTGCTTCAGCCGCATCCCGGCGGCCAGGGCCGTCGCCAGTAGTCCGAGGACTACAACCAGGGTGTTGCCAACGCGCGCGTAGGGGGGAAGCCCCGCGCGCGGCTGTACCGTCGAGCGCAGCACCACCGGCTGGAACTGCCGGGCCTCGGCAATGACATGCCCGCGGGCGTCCACGACGGCCGAGATACCATCCTGCGTGGCGCGGATCAGCGGCCGGTCGGCTTCCAGCGAGCGCATGCGCGCGATCTGGAAGTGCTGATAGCGGGCCCAGGAGCGCCCGAACCACGAATCATTGGTGACATTCACCAGCAGCGTCGCCCCGCGGCGCAGATCCGGCAGCATGGCACTGCCGTAAGCGTCCTCGTAGCAGATGCTGGGCGCGAGCAGCGTGCCGGCGGCGTGCAGTGGCGGTTGTACCGCTGCACCGGGCGTGAAATCGAGGTAGGGCAGGTTACGCAGCCGCATCCACGCGCGCACGAACTTTGGCACCGGGAAGTACTCGCCGAAGGGCACCAGGTGATGCTTGTCGTAGAAGCTCACGCCGTCGGAGAGGGTCATGATCGAGTTGAATTCCTGTTCGTTCTCGTCGCTGTGCAGGATCCCCATGATGACGTCAGACCCGTGCATGCGGGCCCGTGAGTAAACCTGCCCGAGATACTGGGTATCCTCCTCGGCGAACTCGGGAATTGCCGACTCGGGCCAGACGATGACCCGCGCACCGAGCGCCTGCTGCTCGAGCCGCGTGTACAGATCGCGAATCGGCCCGACGTTGTCCTGCTGCCATTTGAGGTCCTCGGGAATCGCCCCCTGCAGCACCGCGACGCTGACCGGCGGACCCGCCGGATGGGTCCAGGAGACGCGCCCGAGCAGAGCTCCGCCGCCCCAGGGCAACAGCAGCAGCCCGAGCGCCCAGAGCGCGACGCGCCGCGACCCAAAGCCCTGCCACGAGCGCAGCAGCGCCAGCAGCGCCCCGCTGCCGACCAGCAGCAACGCCGAGACGCCGTAGACCCCCGCGAGTGGCGCGAAGCTCGCCAGCACCGTATCGGTCTGTGAATACCCCAGCGACAGCCAGGGAAATCCGGACAGGAACCAGCCGCGCCACCACTCGACCAGCAGCCACAGCCCCGGCAGCCCCAACAGCCAGCGCACCGCGCCGCGACGAGGCAGGAGCCGGGCCCCGAGCCAGCCCAGCAGCGCCTGGTAGAGGCCCATGATCGCCACCAGCGCCACCACCAGCCCCAGGGACAGCCAAACCGGCGCGTCGCCGATGAAATGAATGCTGATGTATAGCCACCACGTCCCGACGCCAAAGGTGCCGGCGCCGAACCAGAAGCCCGAGCGCGCGGCGCTCGCCGGGCTCGCATCCTCCCAGAGCCACATCTGCAGCGCCGGGCACAGCACCGCAAGCGGCCAGAGCGACAGCGGCGCGAAAGCGCATGCCAATGCCGCCCCGCCAGCCAGGGCCAGCACCGCACGCACAGCTCCCGGCAGCCTGGCGGCCAGCGCAATGCCAGCTGCAGGGCCGGTGCCGGATGCGGGCGCAGCGCCGCACACGGGCGCAACGCCGGGCGCCGGCTGCGGCGCCACCTCGGCCAACGGTGTGACCGTCTCGCTCACGATCTGGGTCACCTACTCCGTCCGCGCGACCGGCGGATGGACCATGCCCGGAATGGTCACGCGCAGCGTATCGATACGGCGCCGGTCGGCGCGTGTCACGCGCAGCTCCAGGCCGGCGAGCTGCACGCTCTCTCCCCGCCGCGGCATGCGTCCGAACTGCTTCATCACCAGTCCGGCGATCGTGTCGAACTCGTCCTCCGGCAGCTCCACGTTGAAATGCTGATTGAACTCCGCGATGCGCGTACCGCCGCGCACACTGAACTGGCGCTCGCCTTCGCGGCGGATATCCTGATCGTCCTCGATGTCGAACTCATCATCGATATCGCCGATGATCTGTTCGATGACATCCTCGATGGTCACGAGTCCCGCAACGCCCGCGTACTCATCCACCACGATGGCCATGTGATTGCGATTGACGCGGAATTCCTTCAGCAGCACGTTCAGCCGTTTGGACTCAGGCACGAAGGTCGCCGGACGCAGGTATTCGCGAATGTCGAACTTGTCTGCGGAGCTGTGCGCGAACTGACGCAGCAGGTCCTTGGCGAGCAGGATGCCCGCGACATCATCGCGATCGTCGGCCAGCACCGGAAAGCGCGAGTGTCCCGACTCCACGATGGCCGGCAGCATGCGTGCCAACGGCTCCTCGCGACGCACACAAATCATCTGCGCGCGCGGCACCATGATGTCGCGCACCTGCAAGTCCGCGACCTCGAGCACCCCCTCGAGCATGGCGAACGCGTCGGCATCGAGCACGCCGCGTTGCTTGGATTCGGCCAGCAGCTCCACGAGCGAGCCGCGATCGGGCAGCCGCGCAGCCAGCGAGCGTGTCAGGCGCGATCGCCAGCGTCCCGTGCTGCCCGTGTTCTTGGCCATGCTCATCTCACCCGATAGGGATTGTCGAAGCCGAGTCCGCGCAATACGCGTATCTCGCGTCGCTCCATGCGCGCCGCGTCCTGCTCACGTTCGTGATCGAAGCCGACCAGATGCAGCACCCCGTGCACCACCAGGTGCGCCCAATGCGCCGCGAGGCGCTTGCCCTGTGCGCGCGCCTCGGCGGCCAGCACCGCCGGGCAGATCACCAGATCCCCGAGCAGCCCATCGTGACGCTGCGCCTCGCCCGTTGCCGGAAAAGACAGCACGTTGGTCGGACGGTCCCGGTCGCGATAGCGTGCATTGAGCGTACGGCTTCTGGAGGGGCCCACCAGCAGTACCGAGATCTGCGCGCCGCGTGCCCGCCGGCCGAGCGCCGCATCGGCCCAGACCGCCAGCTGGCGATCGGGCGGACGGGACGCGCGGCGCACAGCGGTGCGCACGCTCACGGCAGCACCATGAACCGGCCGGGCGTGAGCCGAGCGGGCATGGGTGCGCAGCCCGATGCGCTTGTTCGCGACACTCACGGGGGGGCCGCGGCTCGCGCGGGGCGCTCATGCGCCTCGTAGGCCTGCACGATTCGCTGCACGAGGGGGTGACGCACGACGTCGGCCGCATCGAAGATGGTAAAGGCGACGCCTGAGACCCCGCGCAGGATCTGCTCTGCGTGGTGCAATCCGGACATGCGTCCAGGCGGCAGATCGGTCTGCGTCAGGTCGCCCGTCACCACGGCACGCGAGCCAAAGCCGATGCGCGTCAGAAACATTTTCATTTGCTCGATGGTGCTGTTTTGCGCCTCATCGAGAATGATGAACGATTCGTTCAGCGAGCGGCCACGCATGAACGCCAGCGGCGCCACCTCGATGGCGTTACGCTCGATGAAGCGCGACACGCGGTCGTAGCCCATCATCTCGTAGAGCGCGTCATACATCGGGCGCAGGTACGGATCGACCTTCTGCGCCATGTCCCCGGGCAGAAATCCGAGCCGCTCGCCCGCTTCCACCGCCGGTCGCACCAGCACGATGCGTCGTACGCGCTCGGCCATGAGAAATTCGACGGCGCAGGCCACCGCCAGATACGTCTTGCCGGTGCCGGCCGGACCGATGCCGAACGATAGATCGTGGTGATGAATGTTTGCGAGGTAGTCGCGCTGATGCGCCCCGCGCGCACGGATGGTTTCGCGTCCGCGGTAGGGACCGCTACCGGCAGCACCGCCTTGACCGTCGCGCTCGGCGTGCTCCGCGCCGGGCAGCAGCACCACGCTCTGCTCCTCGTCGCCGGGCAGCTCGCCGGCATGCTCCACGAGGGTAAGGTGCACCTGCTCGGAGGTGAGCTCGTGATGCGCAGTCTGTGCGAACAGATCGCGCAGCACACTCTCGGTCAGGGCCGCGTGCTCGCCACGTACGCGAAAGGAGTGTCCATGCCGGCGGATTTGGACGCCCAGGCGCGACTCCACCAGCCGAAGGTTAGACTCGAGCGGCCCACACAGGCTCGCCAGACGCCGATTGTCTGCCGGCTCGAGTGCGAATTCCCGCTGTGCGGCTTGGGGGCGCGCGCCCGGATGCGTATGCGGCTCCGAATGCGTGCGCGATGCCGACTGCGCGCGGCTCGGCGGGTGCGGGGAACTCACGCCGCCTCGAGCCGGCCGCGCAGCGAATGCGCCCGCGCCTCGGTGACCGTCACGGCTGCAAAGCGGTTCAGCAGCGAGTCCGGTCCGGTGAAATTCACCCAGCGGTTGTTCTCGGTGCGGCCGGCGAGTTCGGCGCGATCGCGCTTGGCGCGGCGCTCGACCAGCACGCGCTGCGTGCTGCCGACCATCGCGCGGCTGATGCCGAGCGCCTGCGCATCGAGCAGGGCCTGCAGGCGCGCGAGGCGCGAGTGCTTGACCTCGGGCGATACCTCATCGGGCAGCGCCGCTGCCGGCGTTCCAGGCCGCGCGCTGTAGAGGAAGGTGAAGGATTGGTCGAAGCCGATGTCGGCCACCAGCGCCAGCGTTGCCTCGAAATCCGCCTCGCTCTCCCCCGGAAAGCCAACGATGACATCGGTGGAGACGGCGATGTCCGGGCGCACCGCGCGCAACGCGCCGATGCGCTCACGGTAGTTACGCACCGTATAGCCGCGCTTCATCAGCGCGAGCACGCGATCCGAGCCGCTCTGCACCGGCAGATGCAGGTGATTGGCGAGCGCGGACACATTCGCGTACGCCTCGATGAGGCTGTCGTCGAAGTGCAGCGGATGGGAGGTCGTGAAGCGCACGCGCTGTACACCCCGCACGGCCGCCACGTGATGGATGAGGGTCGCCAGATCCACCACCGCGCCGTCGGCCATCGCCCCCGCGTACGCGTTGACGTTCTGGCCTAACAACGTCACCTCGCTCACTCCCTGCGCAGCGAGCGCGCGAACCTCGGCGAGCACCGACTCGAAGGGCCGGCTGATCTCATCGCCCCGCGTATAGGGCACGACGCAGTAGCTGCAGTACTTGCTGCAGCCTTCCATGACCGAGACATAGGCACGCGCGCCGCTCGCGCGCGGCTCGGGCAGCCGGTCGAACTTCTCGATCTCCGGAAAGCTCACATCGACCACGGCACCGCGGTGAGCTTCCCCCGGCACTGCAACGCCCAGGCGCTCTCGCTGCGCCTGGCGCTCGGCAATCATCTGCGCGAGTCGATGGATCGTCTGTGGCCCGAACACCAGGTCCACGAACGGAGCGCGCGCCGAGATGGCCTCGCCCTCCTGGCTCGCCACACAGCCACCCACGCCGATGATCACTTCGGGGCGCACCGCCTTGAACAGCCGCCACTGGCCGAGCAGCGAGAACACCTTCTCCTGCGCCTTCTCGCGTACCGAGCAGGTGTTGACCAGCAGCACGTCGGCAGAGGCTGGATCGGGCGTGGCCGTCAGTCCCAGATGCTTGCACAGCACGTCCGCCATACGCGCGGAGTCGTACTCGTTCATCTGGCAACCGAAGGTTTTGATGTAGAAGCGGCCGGCCATGCGGTTCTTTAGAGCGGGGCAAGGGTACCTGTTTTTGGCCCGGCGAGCGACCGCAGCAACAGCACCGCAGCCGCCCAGGCCAACCCAATCAAAGACTTAGACGACGAAAGCCCCGTTAACAGCAGGATAGCGGCAGTGGGACAGGGTCGCCTCTGGACGAAGGATGAGACTCGCGAGGCGTGTTGT
>DATAXJ010000027.1:0-1554 GCA_036266795.1 Steroidobacteraceae bacterium
AAGCTTAGGGGAATGAAGACGGCGGCAACTGAGTGACGGCGACGCTCGAAGCGACGCATGTGCCGGCGCACAGTGTCCGGTCCGCCGCTGTAGCCCTCGAGGCGCAGCGCCTCATAGATGCGCTGCGCGGTGCGCTGTTCGTAAGCGTAAGGCCGTGGCCCATGGATTTGGAGCTGCCCTTCGGTAATTCTATGCCACCATGGGGGATCTGCGCGCTTTGCCCCCTACCGTGATCGCCTCTGGGCGCCGAGTCAGCGAGAGCGTCGGCGCTTGATCTCGGGCAGGACCTCATCGATCACACTGTCGTCCGCCATCACCTTGGCCAGGGCGGCATCGAGGCGTTCGAGTAGCTGCGCGAGGTTTTCGTCATCGCGTCCCAGGAGCGCCACGCGCACGCGCTTGCCCACGGCCGCGAGCGCGGCGCTGCGGATCGGCGGGATCTCCCCGAGGGTGATCTGACCGCGTGTTTCATCCAAGAACGCCTGCAGGTGCGCGAAGGGCACGCGTGAGGCCTTATCCTTCATGGCTCGAGCCTCAAGCTGCCAGCGCCTCCGTCACCTGATCGGGCTGGTTGAGTTTGTCTGCTACGTTCCATGGCAATAGTTCCTCTACCCGGTTTATCGGATGATCCGCAATGCGCTCGAGCACGTACTGCAGGTAGCGCTGCGGATCTATGTTATTCAGCTTACATGTCTCAATGAGACTATAGGCCGTCGCGGCGCGCTCGCCACCCGAGTCAGACCCGAAGAACAAGTAATTCTTCTTGCCTACGCACGCTCCGCGAACGGAGCGCTCCGCCATGTTGTTATCGATCTCCAGATGCCCATCTTGGGTGTAGCGCGATAACACGTCCCGGCGATTCAAGGCGTAATTGAGTGCTCTGGCGAGCGCAGATCCATTCTCGACTTCCGTTCGCACCTGAACCATCCAAGCATGCAGTTCCTCGAGCATCGGCACGGCATGCTTCTGCCGCACCGCCAGGCGTGCTTCGGCCGACTCGCCGCGGATCGCGTCCTCGATATCATACAGGGAGCCAATTCGATCGAGCGCTTCCTTCGCGGTCGGCGAGCTCGTCGCCTCGTGCAGATCGAAAAACCCTCTCCTCACGTGAGCCCAACAGCCAACTTCAGTGATACGCGCAGGCACATTGGGCGCTGGCGCCGCGAACAGCGCCTCAAAGCCCGCGTAGCCATCCACCTGCAGCGTACCTGCATAGCTCTTCAGATGTCGTTGCGGATACGCGCCTGCGCGGCCCGGTGAGTACTGGTACCAGACCGCCGGCGGATCGCGGGATTTCCACGGCCGACCGTCCCGCACGTACGTCCACAGATACCCCCTCTTGGTCTTCCCCGTGCCGGGTGCCAACACCTTGACCGGCGTATCGTCTCCGTTCACGTTGGCTGCTGAGAGCACATATCTCGCCAGCGCCTGAACCAGTGGTCCCAGTAGCTCGCTGCTCGCCCCCACCCATTGCATGAGTGTCGTGCGGCTGATCGTAAGCCCCGCATGGGCGAAGATCTGACATTGCCGGTATTATGAGTCGGCAAAAAATAT